>UCGV01000030.1 GCA_900471925.1 Hyphomicrobiales bacterium | reverse complement strand
GTCTTGCCACGCAGGTTCGGCACCGGAGTGTACCCATCGAGCCAAATATACTCGAGCTTATACTTTGTCATAGTGTCCTCATAATGATGCCCGCTTTTCGGGGCGGGCGGACCATTGGGCCCGCTGATTGCCGATTTTTTCCCTTCCGGCCGAAGTTTCTTACCGGTGAAACAATGGCAGGTTGGTGCGACCGTCATGACGCTTGGCGGCGCCAAGATATCGCGCCAGCCACACCCTCGCCTTTCGACGACCGGCGCGCGTTCCCGAAAAACCCGGGAACATCGCGACCTCATTGACGTCCGCGTCGGGTATTGGCCAATGCGGCTGTGTCGATCTGATCCTCTAACGCAGCTTGCATACGGCTTGGATTTCGACGCATCCGGTTGACTGCGCCCATTTCCAACCCGTAGCCCCAATCCGTAGCAATGGGACGCCCGATCGAAGCCCCTGTGGCTCGTCGGCGCGTTGTCTGAAAATCTGACTTGCGTGAAGATCCCGTTGCGCAAATCCTGCCGCAACGGCCGCTCGCATCGGGTAGAGCAAGCTCGTAAAAGATGCACGTCATAGCTGATATGCGCGATTTGCCGAGGCGGCAGGCTTGTGCAATGTCACGCTTGGGGTGAAAAGCGGTGAATTGGGGGAAATTGTCCTGGGCCGGATCAGATTTTACCCATCTTTACTTCACCACGAACGACGGCTTCGATATCCGCTTGCCTGAGGCACCCGGCAAGCGGAGACCAGGAATGACAGCTGCTCAAGACGACACGATCGGAGCTCAGGGCAACGTCGACGCGACCGACACAGTTGCACTGACGCGGCTGCATGTCCTCGTCCTGTGTGGCTGCTGTGTCGCATTCTCTTTCGATCTGGCGGAAATCGCCTTCGGCAATATTCTGTCCACCGTCTTCTCGGCGCCACCGCACTCGGTATCAAGCGCAGATTTGTCATGGCTCCTGGCGTCCGTCTACATCGGCGCTGCCTGTGGTGCACCGCTCCTGGGATGGGTTGGGGACCGGCATGGACGGCGGATTGCCATGTTTTCAGCCATGGTCCTGCTTGCTGCCGCATCCTGGTGGGCCGGTGCTGCCCCGGATATCGATACACTTATTGCTGCCCGGATTGCCGCCGGAATCGCGCTCGGCGCCTATCCGCCGTTGATGTTTGCCTACCTGACCGACATTCTTCCCGCTGGCCGGCGCGGAGCTTGCATCGTCATGGCGACCGCGATCGGTTACCTCGGCCCTACTGCTTTCATCTTTTTTGTTCGTGCACTTGCGCCCGTCGCTCCTCTTGGAGTGGAATCCTGGCGCTGGGGCTTTTTTGTTGCCGGTGTTGGGGCTGCGATGTGCGCGGTCGGATTCTGGTGGCTGCCGGAATCGCCGCGTTGGCTCATCAGCAATGGTAAATTTCTCCAAGCCAGAAAGGTTGCCGACAGCTTCCGGAGATCCACGGTGGTGATAGGCTCAAAAAGTCAGGCGCCGCAGCCGCTGGGAACAACGCGCGGTGTGCACCCAGCGACTGTGCGCGTACGACCGGGGCAGATCATATTTTTCCTGCTCCTTTATGTTCTGACGCCATGGGCAATCGTCGGATTCACGCTCCTCTCCGGGACGGTCCTTGTCGCCAAGGGGATCAACCTTCAAGATTCCCTGCTTTATGTCGGCATATCCACGCTTGGCCCGATCCTCGGCACCTTGGGCGGGGGCATATTCATCGATAAATTTGAGCGAAAACCGTTTCTCGCCATAACGGCTGCGGCCATGGGTCTTCTGGGCCTGATATTCGCGGCTTCAGGGCTCGCCTGGGTGCTGGTTTCGGCGGCGTTGCTTTTCAACATGCTCTATTCGCTTTTTCTCCCGGTCCTGGTTCTTTACACGGCAGAAGCAATCCCTACGTCGCACCGCGCCCGGCTGACCTCCTGGTCATGGATGGCCAATCGTGTTGGCTCCGCGCTGGTACCGCTACTGCTGCTGCCGATCCTTGCTCACAATGGGCCGGTAGCGATGTTTGCCGTGATCGCATCAACGCTCACTCTATTCGTCGTATTGCTGCTGACCTTCGGTCCTTCCGGGCTGTCCGGTCGCCCGGTGGACTAGCCGCAAAGAGTGATTTCGTCCGAAAAACGCCGTAAACAGTTGTCCGCAGCTACGGGAAAACCATATGATATGCTTCGATTGGTCGCACGTGAGACCAAGAACCGCTTGTCCAAATGGTGCCCTCGTTGAGCGACGCTATCAAATCCGAGTACGCCGCCGATCCACGGGCTGACGGCTATGCCATCGAGGAGCCTTTTTTCGAAAAGGGCTATGTGTTTGCGCGATGGATTCTCTACCCGATGCGCCGCGCCCTGTTCGAGAATAACAACGAGCGGCGCATCGGCAGCAGGGCAGCAGCGATTTTAACCGCATTGGTCGAGCGCGCTGGAGATGTTGTCAGCAAAGACGAATTGATCAAGGCCGCATGGCCGACAACCTTCGTCGAAGACGATAATCTCAAGGTTCAGATCGCAACGCTCCGCAAGATCCTGGGCGATGACCCTGACCGGCCGCGGTTCATCACCAATATCATCGGTATCGGCTATCGTTTCATCGAACCTGTGGAGCCGGTCAATATCAGACAGTGGCCACCCGGGGATGACGACCTGATCGTATCGTCGAAACCGGCAAAAGGCCTCCCGGCCCCAGTGGCCAGGCTGATCGGGCGTCGCGACGATGTGATGGGGATTGTTCGGCTCGTCGAGGCGCACAGGCTCGTAACAATCGTTGGTGCGGGGGGAATCGGCAAGACCGCTACGGCGCTCGCTGCTGGGCAGGAAATAGCCTCGATCATCCCACACCCCATGATATTCGTCGATCTGGCCGCAGTCGCGCATGGATTCCTCGTGCCTTTCGCGATCGCTGCAGCACTTGGTATGTCAGCCGAGAGCGACGATCCGACGGCCAGCCTGATCCGATACCTGCAAGACCGAAAGGCCTTTCTGCTCATCGACAATTGCGAACACGTCATTGATGACGCCGCAACGCTTTGCGAGGCGCTGTTAAGAGCCGTGCCGGGGCTTCACATCCTGGCAACGAGCCGTGAACCGCTGCAGGCGGAAGGAGAGCGGCCGTATCGCTTGACGCCGCTGGCATTTCCCCATGACGATCATATGAACTTGAAGGAGGCGCTGCATTATCCTTCAGTCGAGCTCTTCGTCGAACGGGCCGCCTCCAACGACCGAGGATTGCCGCTGACGAACGACGATGTGCCATTCATCGTCGCGATCTGCCAGAAGCTGGACGGACTGCCGCTTGCTATTGAGATTGCCGCCGCCAGGGTCGAGGTTTTCGGTATCGTGGATCTGGCGGAACGACTTGAAAGCTGCCTGGACGTTCCCGGGCGCCGCACGGCGGTCGACAGGCACCAGACGATGCGCCGGGTTCTCGACTGGTCCTATGAGAACCTGGCCCATAGTGAACGCACTCTGCTCCGTCGGCTGGCAATCTTTGCCGGCCAGTTCACGTTTGAGGCCGCGACGATGATCGCCGGCGACGAGTATCTCTCGGCATCGACAATCGCCGAGTCAATATCAAGCCTGGTGCGCAAGTCGCTCCTTAATCCAAGTCATGGCGCAGGTCCCATGACCTACCGCTTGCTGGAAAGCACAAGAATTTACGCCGGCGAGAAGCTTTCCGACGTCGGCGAGAGCCAGAGAATGCGCCAGCTCCACATTCAATTTGCAATCGACATCATGCAGCGCGCGGAAGACGATTGGACGGTGACGCCGCGTGCCGTGTGGATCGAACGCTACGCTACGATGATGGACGATATCCGCCAGGCACTGCAATGGGCCTTTTCGTCGGGCGGCGACGCGGCGGCAGGCATCCGGTTGAGCGCCCTCGTCATGCCGCTTGGCATGCAGATGGGACTGGTGGACGAATTCCGGCAGCGGAACGATATGGCGATCGCCATTGCCGCTAAGCTCGACCCTCCCGAACTCGTCGCCGAGATGAAGCTCAACATGTTCCACGGGTTCCTCAATGCCAATCAGGGCGAACCGCAGGATATCACCATAGCCGGCGTGGCGAGAGCAGTGCACCTTGCCGAGATGACCGGCGAAGACCGATATCGTATCCAACCTCGCGTCCTGATGGCCGGCTTTCGATTCGGTATGGGCAGCTATTGCGAGGCCCTTCGTTACGCCGAAGAGGCCGCATTGCTCGCCGAGGGGCTTTACAATGATCTGGCAACGCTCGGCACGCAGAGAATATTGACCCAAGCGACCCACTTCAATGGTCTGCACAGCCGCTCCACCGAGCTTGCGCGTCGGGTTCTCGCCAGTCCGGTCGTCAATATTCCGTTGGCGTTCGGCGGGGTGCAGATCGATAAGCGCATCTCGATGCGCATCATGCTGTCACGCTCGCTCTGGCTCCAGGGTCATGCCCAGCAGGCTTTGGGCGTGATGCGCGAAGCGCTGGCCATTGCGCCGGAGGCTGGCGCGGCCGCGTTTTGCCAAACCCTTTCTCAGGCAGCCTGCCCTATCCTCCTCTGGAGGGGCGAGATCGAAGAGGTTCACGAACACGTCATCCGCCTCTTGGCCGAGGCGTCTCGGTTCACCTTGAGCCATTGGCACTCGTGGGGTCGGATGTATGAGAGGATCCTTCAGAACATCTATTCCAATCCTACAAAGAGGCTGACGTCCATTCAAACGGAGGGCGTGCTGCAGACCCATACTCTTGCAACTTTCACCGGTCAGACGTCCGGCATCGACTTTGCCGATCCGGCCCTGGAAGCGACCTGTGGTTGGGCCGCACCTGAGATTTTTCGACGGCGTGGCGCCGATCTGCTCAAGACGGATGCCGGTAAAGGCGAAGAATGGCTGACGCGCTCGATTGCGCTGGCAAAACAGCAGGAGGCACTGGCCTGGGAACTAAGAGCGGTGACATCGCTTGCCCGCCACTGGCATGCCCGCGGAGATACCCGAAGGGCCGTTGATGAACTTTCTGCCGTCTACGATCGGTTTGATGAAGGTTTTGAAACGGCCGACCTCAAAAGCGCAGCAGGTCTCCTGTCGCTGCTCCGTACGGCATGAGCGTTGGCGATCGGCGATCGCGGCCACAGGCCATAATCGGCTTGTACGAGGCGCGACGCAACGGTCCTATGACTGTCAGCCCCTGTTCGAAAACCGTCAAAATTCTGTTCGGCGAGTCGTCGCGCCAACGCCAAAACCACCATACTACGACATATCAGCTGTCAGTTTTCCGCAGCCCTTGCCAGGAGCCTCGATGCGGTGACCATATCCTGCGTGGCAAAACCCTCCGAAAAGTTCCGATAGACCGTCCCGAGTTCTTGAGCCGCGGCGGCCGGCCGGCCGGCGTCGAGATGGTACGTCGCCAGATCGCTGGCGATGCGCAGTTCAAACAGGGCGGCGTCCATGGCGCGGGCTTCTGCAAGCGCAGCCCTGAGTTGGTTTTCGCCCCCATCGCCTTGCCCATCGCGCAACAGGATCGAAGCTTGTATCCGAAGCAATTCCGGTCGGCACCAGCGTTCTCCCTGTTGTTCCTGATGGTGCAATGCCATGGTGACCGCGTCTTGAGCTTCACTGAATCTCTCGTGACGCACAAGAACGCGCGCCAGACCGGCAAGATAGATTGCGATCCAATGAAGGCGGCCACAATCGACAAGCTCGGCTATGGCATCCCTGATCCGCCCAAGCCCTTCGGTTCTGCCCTGCAAATCGAGGAGTTGACCGGAATAATACCGGTAGACAGGAATCCATGATGCCATGCCGTCATATTGCAGATTGGAATGAAGCTGTTTCGTGTGGCGTTCGAGAGAAGAGAAATCACCCGTTTCAAGTGATAAGGGCAGTGCCGCAAGACCGAGCGCGTCCGACAGAGAGACCCAGCATCGCGAGCGCCCGGACATTTCAACGGCGTCACGCGTTACCATCGCCGCAAAATCGGCATGTCCGGTCACGAAGGCGGTAAAGGTCAGATAACAACGGGTTGTCACACTCTGGTGAATGTCATGTCGCGCAAGGCGCGAATCTCGCCGGCCCAACGGATCGCGGGTCGCCAGGCGCTGAAGGACACGTCGGCCTGCTGCCAGCTCGCCGCCATGTGCCTTGGTCCAGGCCAGAGCGCGGTGGCCGTCAGAGGCGGCCGACCAGTCCTTGTAGCGTTCTGATAGCCGGTCAGATTGCCGGAGCCGGTCAATTGCGTCGGCCACCTTGCCGGCTTTGAGAAGACATGCGGCCAGACCAAGCAATCCGCGTTGCTGATATTCGAGATTGTCGGCGCGCTCGGCGAAGGCGATGGCTTCGTTCCATGCCTTTTCGCCGGCAGACGGGTTTGCGAGATATTGGCCGATCCAGGCTCGGAAACAGGCGAGCTTCGCCTTCAGCAAGTCCTCGGCACCGATTGCTTGAGCTGCCGCAAGCGCTGTCTCCACCCATCTGGGCGCTTCCGATAGAGCCGTAATCTCAGACCATAGCGGGATCGCCGCAACGGTCAGGCGTATTCCCAATGCCCGGTCGCCGCTCTCGCCGAATGCCCATGACAGCGCCGCGCGAAGATCCGCGATACGGTCAGCATAGTGTGCTTCCCATTCGCCTGTGTCACGCCAACCCCATTCAGCTTCCGCCCTCTCAAACAAGTCAAGAATGCGTTGTGCATGAGCCCGCTCGAGTATGGAGCAACGCGCATCATCCCGACGCTTCTTGACCGCATAGCGTCTCGTCGTGTCGAGAAGCCTGTAGCGGATCGTGTCACCGCGCGATTCCACGGGCAGGAGGGACTTCGACACGAGGCCACCGACAGCAGTCACGACAGCAACCGTGGTCATACCGATCACGTTGGCAACGGCAATGACGTCTTCAAGTTCAAAGGAATCGGCAAATACCGACACGAGGCGGAAGATATTCGCTTCGGCCGGTGGAAGGAGTTTGAAGCTCCAGTCCAGCGTTGCCATCAGCGTCTGCTGGCGGTGCGGATACGGGCGTGTCCGCACCCGCCGGAAGCTAGGCGAGACATCCAGCATCTCCGATAGTGTCTTTAGGCTATGGGTCGCTACCTTGGCCGCGACGAGCTCGAGCGCCAATGGGAGCCCGTCCAGCGCATGGCAAATCGATGCGATGGCAGCACAATCGGCCTCTATCAATTCGTAGCCAGCCCATTGTGAAGCACGACGAACGAATAATTCGACTGCCGGAAAACCGAGAGCTTCATCGACGCCCGGGGAAGACCCGGGATTAGGAGAGGAAAGTGGCTCTACTCTGACCGTATGTTCGCGAGACGTGCGAAGCGGCTCCCGGCTTGTGGCCAGCAATTTGACGTTCCCGCTAGATCCGACGAGACCATCTGCAAAAAGGGCCGCGGCCGGCAATAGGTGTTCGCAATTGTCCAGGATGACAAGCATCCGGCGCGAGCGCGCCGCATGAATGCAAGCCGCGAGCTCGTCACCTGGTTTGCCCTCTGCCCCCAAAGCGGCGAGCGCTGTCACGGGAAGAAGTGCCGGGTCATCGATCGTCGCAAGGTCGATGAAACAGACGCCATCAGGACAATTTTTGTGAAACGCGCGCGCTGCGGCAATGGCGAGGGTCGTCTTGCCGACACCGCCTGTCCCTACCACGGTAACATGACGCTCATCGCGTAAGGCATCGAGGATGGCCTCGATCTCGCGCTCGCGGCCGACAATGTCAGGCGAGATCGGAAGGGGGGTGGGTGCGTACAGTCCTGAGCGCAGATCAGGCGTCTCGGGAAGCCGCGAAAAGTCCTCTACTACTTTGGCGACGAAACGATAACCGCGCCCTCCGATCGTGGCAATATAAGTCGGATGGACATGCGTATCCCCGAGCGAGCGACGCAAGCTATGCATATTGACCTTCAAGTTGCTCTCGTGAACGAAGGTCCCGGGCCAAACGGCCGCCATCAGTTCATCCTTGCCAACGAGTTCGCCGGCTCGCTGGACAAGCATGCGCAACAACTCGAAGACACGGCCGCCGACTTTGACCGGACGGTCCTCCAAAAGGAGAAGTTGCCGGCTTGGTATCAGGCGATAGGATCCAAACGAAAAGATCAACTCTTTATCGGGGGGCTCGCCGAATGTCTCCATCGCATAAAACTCCAAGCATATTGTTTGCCGATTGCCGGACGTGAGGGCGCGACGTCTCGGCATAGCAGCCGGCTCGAGGATGATCGCCGGTCCTGCGGCGCCACCCCAATCATCAGTGTTGTGCCGTCCCGGCAACGACAAGGAGGATTGATCTGGGCATCATTCAGGACAATGTTCGATATGGCCACCGCGCGACCATGCCGGCCGGTTTGTCCGAGGTCGGTTGCAAGCCGCCGATGTCGGGCTCACGCGTCGGCCACGAGGATCATTTTCTGATTGACCAGTTCCTTGATGCCGGCGCCCGAAAGCTCGCGTCCATATCCCGACCTCTTGACACCGCCAAAGGGGAGTTCAGCCGAGGTCGAAGAGGCGGTATTGATCCAGATGGAGCCGGTCTCGATGCGTGAGGCCAATGCTTTTGCCCGTTCGATATCGGACGTGAAGATTGCCCCGGACAGACCGAACCTCGAATCGTTTGCCAGCTCGACCAATTCCTCGTCATCAGAAATCACGTAAATCTGCGCCACTGGTCCGAAGAACTCCTCGAAATAGGCTGGGTTGTCACGGCCGATCTCGGTGAGAATGGTGGGCTGGTAGTAGGCGCCTGGTCCGTCGAGCACGGCGCCACCGAAATGAAGTCTGGCTCCGGCTTTGATGGCCCGCTCGACCTGCTTGGCGATGTCGTCGCGGGCCGCGATGGAAGACAGAGGACCGAGGTCTATTGTTTCATCCATAGGATCGCCGATTTTGATACCTGCAAACCCTTCTGAGAATTTAGCAATGAATTCGGCCGCTATCTTCTCGTGGATGAGGAAGCGCTTGGCGCCGTTGCAGACTTGCCCACATCCTTTTAGTCGCGCCGCCACGCCGGCAGCCACTGCCTTATCAAGATCTGCGTCATCGAGAACGGCAAATACATCGGCGCCGCCAAGTTCCATTACTGATTTTTTCAGGTTCTTGCCGGCGTGGGCGGCCACGATGCTGCCGGCCCCTTCCGAACCGGTCAGCGCCACGCCCTGGACGCGATCGTCGGCAATCAAGGTCGCGATCTGGTCACCCGTCGCAAACAGATTGGTCCAGGCGCCTTCCGGTGCTCCTGCTGCCCTTACGAGATCCGCGAATGCAACGGCTGCCTGCGGGACCATGCTTGCATGTTTTGCCAGAACCGGATTGCCGATCGCCAGATTGGGGCCTGCCACGCGGATCAGTTGATAGAACGGAAAATTCCAAGGCTCCACGGCAACGATGACACCGATCGGATGGTATTCGACCCAAGCGTTGCCATGGGGTGTCGGGACTGTTTCGCGCTTGAGAAAGGTCTCGGCATTCCTTGCGTAGTAGCGAGCGATATCGGCCGTGATGCGCACTTCATCGCGCGCCTCCCGTATGCGCTTGCCCATCTCCTGAACGAGAATTCTGGCCAATTCCTCAGACCGTTGCTCGATAAGTTCAGCCATCCACTCCAGGACATCGAGCCGTGGCCGCCTTTCGCCCTTGCACCAGGGTGATTTGTAAAGCGAGTGGGCCGCGCCGATAGCGCTCTGAATTTCGCTGTCGGTATGGTTCGCAAAGCTCTTGAGGAGCTCGCCGGTGGTGGGATTGACACTTTGATAGGCCATGAGACGTTCCTTTCAATAGCCGATGGGCCGCATATTGCGGTCGATAGCGGACAATGAAATCGGAATAGGACGATGCGCACTGGCAGCAAACTATCGTGCTGCCAGGGCGCGGCCTTCGAAAATCCGGCGGCTGGACAAGTGGTCGCAAGCCGCAAGCGGATCAGAACTTCAGGACCGACCTGCCGACGATTTCACCCTGTCTCAAGCGGTCCAGATATTCGTTGGTCTGTTCGAATGCGAAGGTTTCGATCGTGTGTCGGATCTTGTTTTCAGCAGCGAGCGCCATGACTTCCGTCAGATCGGTATTATTGCCCCAGAACGATCCCTGGATCGTCTGTTCGCGCGATACCCGCGGAAACAGCGGAATATTAATGCGATCGCTGATGAATCCGACATCGACGTAATGGCCGCTGATTGCCAGCAACCCCGTCGCAAGTTCGACGGTATCGCTTGCACCGGCGCAATCGACGGCAGCATCGATATCGCTTTGCCCTGTCGCGGCCTTAAGTTCATTGGCAATGTCGCCTACCGACTTGCCCTTGATGTTGATGACGTCATCTGCGCCGTATTCCTTGGCGAGCGCCAGTTTTTCAGGGTTGCGCGCAAAGGCAACCACCCTCGCCCCGCTTCCGAGCAGCTTTGCATATTGTACCGCGTAGGCGCCGAGGCCACCAACGCCGAAGACACCGATCACCCGACCCGGACCGAGAGAGCCGGCGTTGCGCAGTTTCTTGATGGCGCGATAAGGTGTCAATCCAGCATCGGTCAGGGGCGCGATCTCCTCGAACTTCAGGCGCTTATCCACCTTGATCACATAGCGGTCCGGAACCGGGATGAATTCGGCAAATCCGCCATAGGCGCCAAATCCCGGCCAGCGGACATTGGCGCAAATCTGCGTATCGCCGACGAGGCAATGCCGGCAGGTACCATCGCCCCAGCCGGGCGCGACAACAACATGATCGCCTTCCTTGAGCACCGATTTAGAAACGAGACTGCCGGTTTTGTGGACCACACCGGTGATCTCGTGACCCGGCGTGATCGGGCGCGGGATGTCGGCATAGGTGTTGAAGAAGCCATCGACGAGCAGGACGTCTGACCGGCACATCCCGCATGCCTTGATACTGACCAACACCTCATCCGGCTGGATATCGGGGACGGGTACCTCCTCGAGAACGAGTGGCTTGTTATATTCGTGCAGGCGGGCTGCTTTCATGACGATTCTCCTCTTTTAGGTTGGGCAGGTATGGCGGACACCTTGCAAAATTGCGCTATCTTGCCTCGGCCAGGGCAGAGATCGCCGCTTCGGCAACAGCGATGTCCTGCTCGACGGAACCGGCGCTTGCGCCGACAGCGCCGATAATCCGTCCGTCGCGAACGACCGGAATGCCGCCGCCGAAAATGACGACGTTGCCGCGATTTGTCTGATGAATGCCGAAGAGCGGCTGACCGGGCCCTGCGAGCGTTGCAAGATATTCCGTCGTCTTGTCGAACAACCGCGCTGTCAGGGCCTTGTTGATCGCCAGATCGATACTGCCGATCAACGCTTCATCCTGGCGCACGAAGGCGATCAAATGTCCGCCGGAATCGACGACCGCAATATTGTAGGCGATGCCGAAGCTTGTCGCCTTCGCCTCGGCGCTTGAGAGCATCCGCTTTGCTTCGTCAAGTTTTAGGCTTGTGCTGGTCATGGGCATCCTGTCCTCGATGCAGATTGCAACATCATCGCTCCTACCCACGTCGGGCCGCTCATTCGCGATCGAATTGCCTAGAGGTCAACGCGACTTTCTGATGCCAAAGCTAGCACCAGCAAGGAGGCAGCACCTGTTAAACCTTGTGACTCGATGGGAATGATCATTGCTTCATTGTGGCAAGCGTCTGCGCGCATAAGTCCCGGATGCAGGAGGCGGAACGCATTCCGGACGCGCCATAAATCGATTGCCGACGACACGGCTGGGTTCGGCTACCGACAAATTTAGCCGTTCACCGAAATCGCGAATGGATGTGGGCCGGCCAGCCTCCCGCCTGAGCCGATCCATCTCGTGTGGCTGCCAACCTTCGCCGTCAAGCCGTCTCCCGGATCGAATACAGTCGATAAACCGACCTGATCTCGTCGCGAAAACTTCTGATGATGCGCGCTACGCTCTTGCCGCGCGCGCCGACAAGCGGGGTCACGAGGCAGATCGTTCTTTCGATCGCCGGATCGACCACCACAGCACTCTGCATCGTCGCGGACTCGACCACGTAGTGTGGAACAATGCCGTAAGCGAGCCCGGCAGAAACCAGTTGCGTGATCGCTGTCAGGCTGTCGGCTTCGACGACGATATCGAGTTTGATGCGCTGTTCGCTTGCCATATGGTCCAGTTCCCGACGGGTAGAGTGGTTGCGGCTTTGAAGCACCAGAGGAAGGGATGCCAGACTGGCAAAAGGCGTCTGAGGGGAAAGCGGAGGCGCATCGCGCGCCGCCACCAGGTGAAGGTGGTGGGTCAGAACAGGTTCCGGATTGAACCTTGTGACCGCCGAACTGTCGTAAATCACGGCGAGGTCCAGCCGGCCATCATCCAGCCACTCGACCAGATGTCCGGTCGATCCTTCGACGATCTGCATCTGTGTTCCGGGAAAATCGGTTCGCAGCCTCGACATGAGCGGCACCGTCAACAGCATTGCGGTCGATGGCATGATACCGACCGTAATCGCCTTGGCGACGGAACCTCTTGTCGTTTCGAGCGCAGCGTGCAGTTCTGTAAAAGTCGTGGTCACAGTCCGGGCAGCTTCAAGCACGATCGCACCCTCGTCGGTCAGGGTAACGCCGCGGCCGTCGCGATGGAAGATCAGCACGCCGAGCTCGGACTCCATTTCGCGAATTGCCCGGCTCAGTGCTGATTGCGTGACGCCAAGGACAATTGCCGCGCTGGAAAAGCTTCCATGCTCTGCAGCTCTGATCAGGTATAGGCAGGACGCGACCTTCATCGGCAAGGATTCCGACCATCGTGATCCCGGATGGGGATTGAGAAACAGGTCCGGCAGTCAAGCCTCTCATCGAATTGGGAAATCTCGCCTTCGAAGGCAGACGGGAAACGACCGGTAACCGCGGCGTTCGAAATGCGGCCGATAGCGACGAACGACTGCGCCTCATGGAATTGTCCGACGAGGACGGCTCGCCGAACATACACATCACCCATGCCCATTCTCCACTGACTGCGCGATCTGATCCGTACGCCAGAGCCGGTCGTTGCGGATACCATGGGCAGCGCTTCGACCGTGCCGACTGAACGGCTCGCCGACATTGCCTGATCGCGATCGGCTACGGCATCGAATCCACCTCGACTGTCTTCGAATATTCAGCAGGGTCTGCCGACAATCGAGCAAATTGACGTTAAATCTGGCGAATTCTATCACTGCCGTCGGGCGCATTTCGCAGAGACAACAATGCCGCCTGCAATCGACATCTACCCTGCAATAGCTTCAATCGTTTTCGGCAATCTTGCTGACAACTCAAGAATTTGAGTGCCGACAAAGGGCGTGATCAACCGCACACAGACCTTCCAAGACACCACTTTGCGGCGTGCCGGTCAGATTTCGCTAATCACGCGATAGACTCTTGCACACCGCACGAGGAAGGCACGAAATTTGATCCGCCGGCGCTTGCGCGCTGCAGCAAGAGGTTGGCACAGCGCAGGTCTGCACTGTCGGTTTTCGTGTCGAACTGACTCAGGAACTCTTTCAATGACGAGAGAACCCCCCCCTCCGTTCCAAGGCCCCTCCTCATTCTCAGGCGGGCGATGGTGATCGTTATTCGCAACTCCCAACTGACCGATGAATGGTCTCGTGACAGGACAAGGGCCTTTGTCAGCAACGCATCGGCGAAGTCGAGCCGTGGGTTCGACGACGCCATGATAATTTCGGCTTTCAATCGCATAAGTTCGGGGGATCTGAACGTGCCCCCACATTGCTCGTCCAGGAGGAGGGCTGCGTCGATCGTCACGACTGCCTCGTCATGGGCACCGCTGCGCGTCAGGCCTTGCGCCAGCGAAGCAAGGGCGCCAAGTGTCGCGCCCGCCAGTCCCAACGAATGAACCGCGCCCGCATGGGAACGCAGCAAGTCTATTCCGTCGTTCGAATACCCACAGACGGTCTGCAACTGATTGAGCATGGCCAAGCCGGCGGCCGACAGGCCGACGAGACAATAGCGCTGTGCCAAGTGGTTGAGTTCCTTTACGAGACGCCCTGCTCTTTCGTGCTCTCCGCAGAGGAGCAGGATTTCGGCCGCGACCAGCAGGCAGATGCAGAGAGATCCCGTATCGCTTCGCGCGGCGGCGACCGCTTCCTCGGCCAGCTTCGCGCTTGCGACATGAGCGCCCCGCAACCAGAGAACTCTGGCCTGACCCACTCTGGCAAGTGCCTGATGCGTGCGTTCGAATTGACCCATTCGCAACCGATGAGATCCGTCGGCGCGCTCGAACCCCGCCATATAGGCCTTGTGCGCAAGGCGTTGATCACCGAGCATGTGGAACGCAGTGCCGAGCAGCCATTCGGCGATCATGTTTTCGGTCGGACCGCCACGAATGACAGCCTCCGACGCATAGCGCTTGGCCAACTCGAGGCTCCTGCGAAAATCCCCCGATCTCAGCGAGAGAAGCTGTAAACCCGCTAGGAGATGAAATTGCCGATCGCTGTCGTTCAACGCTCTACTGAGCGCCAGACCACGCTGTAGAATGGCTTCCGTCTCGCTCAGATGCTCACTCATATAGAACATGGCGACCGAAAGGCCTTCGAGCAGGTCAAGTTCGATTCTCGTCCCACGGGGTTTTTCCGGCAGCGTCTCCAGTGCGCGCATGCACCATTTGCTGCATTCGGGAAGACGCCAGAGGCGAAGGAGTGGCGAAACAGCCATGGCGCACATTTCGACCGCCAACTCGACGTCCCCATCGATACCGAATGCCCATTCCAGCGCAAGCGGGATATCGTCCAGATCTACTTCGAAGGCGCTCATTGCAGCTTTCGAGACTGCGGCGTCTTCGCCGCGCCCAAAGCTGCGCAGTCGCTCCATGTAGTAAAGTGCGTGACGCCGGCGCGCACATGCGCCCTCGCCTGATTGCTCAAGCCTCGATCGCGCGTAGGTCTTGGTGATCTCAAGAAGCTTCGTGCCGGTCCTATCCCCGGCCCGTGCAATTTGGAGCAGGGACTTTTCGAGGAGATCGCCAATGGCCTCGGACACGTCATCCGGCCCGATGTCACCGCCAACGGCGACCGTTATCGCCGCCTCACGCGAAAACTGACCGGCAAAGACGGACAGGCGGTCGAGTACGCGTTTGCTGGTGCCCGATAGCAGATTGTAGCTCCAGTCGAGCATGGCTTGGATCGTCTGATGCCGCGCAGAGGCAGCGCGACTTCCTCTCCACCGCAGCGTCAGTTCGTCATCGACCAGTAAGGCGACCTTCTCCAACCCGTACGTTCCGACCCTGGCTGCGACCAGTTCTATCGCCAGCGGGTTACCGTCGAGTTGTCGGCATGCTGCGGCAACCACGCACGCACGCTCGTCCGTCAGTCCTTCCCGATAACCGCCCCTTGCCGCCCTTTGCATGAAGAGATCGACAGATGGCCAGGAAAGCGCCCGTTTGGCCGTAAGGCGCCCGGCTGCCGGCGGCACGGCGAGCGCATTGAGGAGATGGATCGTTTCACCAGGAAGCCGAAGGGCTTCACGACTGGTGGCGAGAATGTGTACGCGATCTGCCCGCAAGAGAAGGACATTCGCGATCTCAGCCACCGCACCGATGACATGTTCGCAATTATCGAGAATGATGAGGCTGCATCGAGCCGATACATGGCCGATCAGCCGCTCAAGCGTGGTATCTCTTGCCTCGGCCCCGACACAAATCGCAGAGGCGACGGTCGGCAGGACACAATCAGGATCCACAATCGTGCTGAAGTCTACGAAATGGATAGTGTCGAAGCCTTCAATGCGTCTGGCAACAGTAATTGCGACCGAAGTCTTTCCGACCCCTCCCGGACCCAGAACCGTGACGAGACGCTCCTGCCTGATCGCTTGATCCAATTCCTCTAGATTGGAATCGCGGCCGACGAGCCGCTGTTCACAGGCAGGCAAGAGCCGCTGACCCTTGTCCGCCCCTTGCAGGGTACCGGGCCGAGACTGCGTGTTCGACCCATCGACTTCGACAGGTTTTGTGCCTTCTTCGACCGACAAGTTCCCGGCCACTGGTTTAGTGACGGGCTCGACAAAGCAATAGCCGCGTCCGGCGACACTCGCGATATAGCGGGCACCTTGCACGCCACATCCGATTGTTCTGCGCAGACGCGTCATCTGAACGCGGATGTTGGAGTCCTCGACACACAGTCCTGGCCATGCAAAGGCCAGAAGTTCGCGATTGGAAATAACCTCGCCCGGCTTGCGGATCAATGTGACGAGAAGATCGAACGCCCGACTGCCGATCGGAACGTCCATGCCGTCTCGCCGGAGCGATCTGCCGATCGTATCGACCTGGAACGGCCCAAATGTGAAGACGCCATGGTGGGGGTCGTCTTTCATCGCGAAATCTAACCTTGATGCCTGTTAGCGATCTGTCACGCCATCATTGTTCTACAGGAGGATGTCGTCCGACGCGGTTAAAAGAAATAAATATGCTGAGAGAGCATCTTTATGGGGATTCCAGTTCCGATATTGCCTCCAAAGTTGCACATGATCGAAGAAAACTTTACCAACTTTTACTCTTTTTACGGGGCGGCGCTGAAACGACAGATCATTTATTGGGTCGCCGCCATGTCGTCAGGTCGGCGCGGATCGACACGAGGGTAATGATTGCCACTCCACGACACGTCGCCGATGGCTTCCCGGACGATCGCCAACCGCTCTGGCAAACCGGTGACAAATCGACCCGCACGCCGAGCGTTCTTACCCGCGGCTGCCCGCGCGATCGATTAATGACGCTTCACAAGATTTAACGCCCGATCGGCAGGGGACCCGCTAACCTTACAGACACCATGGGTCGACGGCTGGTGACTGTTGTGCAGGCAACCCATGGGCAGCCTGCGCAGTAAAGTGTCCGGGCACATGATTGCGAAGCCGCACACTCTTAGCGAAAGGGGAATGAGATGGCATACGTCGTTGAAAAATCTATGTTTCCTGTTTCCCCTGACCGGATCTGGGAGCTGATCGGTGGATTTGGTTCGCTTCCCGACTGGATCCCCGTCATCGCAACACTGGATCTGAAGAAGGGCGGCCGCGTGCGTCGCTTCTCGACCACCGACGGAGCGGAATTCACCGAACGGCTCGTCAGCTTTGATGAGGCGCAGCGCAGCTACACCTACGAGATCGTTCAGGCGCCGATTCCAGTGGGAGATTATCGCTCCAATCTCAGCGTCAGGAAAAACGATACGGAGAGGGGGAGCGTCGTGGAATGGTCCGGCGAGTTCAAGCCGATCGGCGTCAGCGAGCAAGAAGCAATATCGCTTGTATCCGGCATCTACCGCAACGGTCTGGACGCAATTGGCCGTCACTTCGCGGACACAGGCGACTGAACCGTCCAATCCGCCGCTCACCGGCCAATCCAAAATCAGGTCGGCTGGATTCTCGCAACCGACGACGAAGTAGTGCGAATCCATCAATGGCGGGCGACATCAGAAATGCGCCTGCCAAATGACGCTATTCGCCGGGCGACAGCGTCAACAAATTTTCACTGACAACGAACCCAACAGATTCGTAAAGCGGGATTGCCGTTTCCGCGCTTTGCAAGACGGCATAACGGGCTCCGGTCGCTGCGGCATCGCTCAACATGCCGCGGATGACCTTCCTGGCTAGTCCGCGCCCACGATATGACGGATCCGTCGAGATATTGAACAACGCCACCCATTCGCCGCAACCGAATATCAGTCCCGTCGATACGAGCCTGCCATCGTCTTCAATCGCATAAGCAGTTGCCCCTGGTATGTCGAAAATGGAGCCGAACGCGGAGAGGATCTCACGCGGTCCTTCAAAACCGATGCTCAGGGCGTCGATGTATCGATCCTGATCGACGGCGCCCAGCGAACGCAACACTGGGAGACCATCGGACTGTGGTGGTGGATTGCATTTTTCGAGATCCGCCACCATGAGCGGACGATGTTTTCTCTTCGTCAGTCCGTAATCGGCAGCAATCTTTTCCAGGAGGAGAGGAACCTCGAACCCGCGGATTGTTATGGACCAGGGAGCGGACGACGGTGCAAATAGCTGAGCGGCCGATGATATCAGTGATATGTTAGGCTTGAGGTTCTGAACAATATATCCATTGAGATCCGCGATCGGAATCCCGCTGAAAAGCTCAAAATGGCCGTCGCCAAGTGCCTTGAACTCCCCACCCTTGCCGATCACGAAGCGCTGCGAAGCGTCACGCCAGGTGTCGAATGCCTTCGGAAAAACGGATACCTTGTTCAAGCGGGATCGCTCCTCGTAATGAATCTGTCGGCTGGGGCGCCTCGAAATCGTCTTGCCGTGTATTGTGAGCATCAAGACCTCCTCCGCTTCGCGTTCCACCGATATCAACGGACGGACTACACAAGCCGTACTCACCCTGTGTCTCATCCTGACGCTCATCTGTTATATTTGTAACTTCACGCCAGTCTCGGATTTGCGAAGACGCCATTTTGCTGGGCCATCTCGACAGCGCGCTAACCAATATGACGCGACCGGCTTTGGCTGGGCGTTCAAGCGTCCATGCTTGCTGGGAGCATGGCGCGTTGAAGCGTGAATATCTGTTATTCATGTACCGAGATCCCTCCCGCGCATAGCCTGTCATCTTCGAGCATCCGAATGGCCCGTTTGGAACAGGTTTGCAGACATGAACGACAACGCGATTGATGACAGCGTCTACCACGGGCTCACAGGGAGGTTGGCGGTGCGCGCTGGCGATGCCGCCGCGTCAAGGATCACGTGCCAATGAATATTCGCGTCTTCAACCAGTTCCTGCGCATCGTCGAAGCCCGCAGTATCTCGAAAGCCGCGCTCGGATTGGGGATCAGCCAGCCTTCATTGACCAAAATCATCCACGAACTCGAGCGGGATCTCGGTGCGGGACTTCTGCGCCGGGAGGGTCATGGCGTTCGCGCAACGGAAAGCGGCGAGCGATTTTTCAGGTGGGCGACGGAGATCGATGCGCTCCTGCAACGCATGCGCAGTGACATTTCCGGCGAGAGCGACAGGCTGCTGATCAAGCAGCTCACGATCGGCGTCCTGCCGTCTGTTGCACGCTCGCTCGCAGTTTCACTGGTCAAAAACCTGCAGCAGACCTATCCGAATGCGGAACTGCGCATCCTGGAAGGGGTTACGGGCCATCTCGTCGAGTGGCTCGCCGACCAGCGGCTCGACTTGGCAATCTTCTACGACCACCCAGCCGCTCAGCACTTTGAACCGAAGCCCCTCGTTACCCAGCCGATGTATCTCGTCGGCTCTCCGGCGGCCTGCACGCTTCCGGCCCGGGTGCCCTTCGCATCGCTCAGCGACAAGCCATTGATCCTTGCAAGCCGCCATGTCGGCAACCGGCGCGAATTCGAAGCGGTCGCCGCCCAGCATAAAATCTCGCTGCGGGTCGCGATCGAGGCCGACAGCCTTCCCGCGATGATCCAACTCGTGGCCGATGGCATGGGCTACACGATCCTGCCGATCTTCGCCGTGCACAAAGAGGTCGCAGAGGGCAGGCTCATCGCAAGCCCGATCGTGGGCCCGACGATCGAGCGCACTCTGGTGATGGCGGCACGCAACCGTCCTGTCCAGTTCGCGGGCATGTCAGCGCTCATCGAAGAGGTGAGGAACAGCATTCAAGCGGCGGCATAAGTCCAACGAATTCAAAAAAGGGGATCAAGAAATGCTTATCAGCAAAGCGCCTCAAATCAGAAGGCGCACTCATAGGACTGAAGGCAGCGATGCGGTGTCGGTCTCCCTCAGCGGGATCACCAAATCCTACGGGCACTTTGCGGCCGTCAAACCGCTGACGATCGACCTGGAGGCGGGTGAACTCCTGTCCTTGCTCGGGCCATCCGGATGCGGCAAGACCACGACGCTGCGCATGGTCGCCGGTTTCATTGCGCCCGATCGCGGATCCATTCGCATCGGTGGGCACGATGTGACCCGCCTTGGCCCGGACGCCCGGGGATTGGGAATGGTCTTCCAGTCCTACAGTCTCTTCCCCCACATGTCGGTTTCCGAAAATGTTGGATTTGGTCTGAGGATGCATGGCGTACCGCGCCCCGAGCGCGCTCGACGCGTCGCAGAAGCACTTGAAATGGTACGTCTGGAAGGCCTTGCAGCGCGCTACCCGAAGGAAATGTCCGGCGGCCAGCAGCAGCGGGTCGCGCTTGCACGCGCACTGGTGACGCGGCCGTCCGTCCTGCTCCTGGACGAACCGCTTGGCGCCCTGGACCGGAACCTGCGCGAACGCATGCAGAGCGAGATCCGGGACCTGCAGCGAAGACTGCACATCACCACGATCCTCGTGACGCATGACCAGGAAGAAGCGATGACGATGAGCGACCGGATCGCCGTCATGTCGGATGGGGAGCTTGTGCAGGTCGGTTCGCCGGAACAGATCTACGATTTTCCCGAGACACGGTTCGTCTCGGAGTTTCTCGGTACCTCGAACCTGTTTGACGCCACTGTCATCGAAACCCATGGAGATCATGCGCTCCTGCGGCTCGTCGACACCGGATCGATGGTGAAGGCAATGGTCGCGACGAGCAAGGCTACGGTCGGCGACAATGTCGTCGTCGCCGTGCGTCCCGAGCGGCTTACGGTCGTTTCAGACGATCAGGGGCTTCCCGCGACGCTCAGCAACGTGATCTTTCGCGGCAGCCATCGCGTCTACGAAATGATGGTTCCTGGTCGCAACACCCCCATCGTGATGTCGTCGCCGGTTCCCCTGGCGATCGGCGAGGCGACGGTGCGCTTGTCCTGGAGCCGCAATGCCGTGATCCTGGCCGAAGGGGCGTCCGCATGACCGAAATCACCGCGTTCTCCAGACCCAAGCCCGATTTCGTGTTGAACCGCCCGATCTGGTTATTGCCGTCGGTTGGGTTCATGTTCCTGTTCTTCGTCCTGCCTCTCATCAACAATTTCTGGCGGAGCCTGACCGAAGATCGCGCACAGGCAAGTGCCCTCTTCTATTACGCCAAGTTGTTTTCCGAGGGCTATTATCGCGACGTGCTCTTCCAGACCCTGACGTTGAGCACGTTCGTAACATTGATCTGCCTCGTCCTGAGCTATCCGATGGCCTTCTTTCTCGTGCGCCACAGCGGCCGTCTGCAAAGCCTCGTGATCTTTCTCCTCATCGCTCCGCTTCTGACCTCCGTGATCATGCGCACGGTGGGCATTCAACTTATCCTGGCGCGCAAGGGTGCTTTGAATGCACTTTTGGACGCGCTTGGACTGCCGCTGTTGCCTGCAGGTCTATCGTCGGGCACCTTTGCCGTCTATTGCGGCATGGTTCAGGTCCTCGTGCCCTTCATGGTCCTGTCCATTGCGCCCGTCCTGCAAAACATCGACGCGACGCTTGAGGAGGCTGCCCGCATCCTCGGCGCAAGTCGGCTGAAGACCTTCCTGGAAGTTATCCTGCCCTTGAGCTTCAGCGGTATCCTGACTGGCTGCATCCTCGTGTTCATGATGGCCAATGGCAGCTTCGTCACCCAGCTTCTGCTTGGTGGCGGCAAGGTGATAACGATGCCCGTCCTAATCTTTCAGCAATTCAGCGTGACGCAGGAAGCCGCCTTCGCAGGGGCGATGGGCAACGTCCTGCTGTTTCTTTGCACGCTATGCCTTGTGCTGCAGTTCATCGTCGTCAACCGCGCCAAGGGGAGGATCGCATGAACCGCATCGCTGCCGACGTTTACAGACCGGCGATCCTCATCGCACGAAACCCGGGCCGGGTTGCCCTGGCGCTCTACGCGGTTCACTTCCTGGCATTCCTGGTTGGTCCGATCATCCTGGTCGTTCTCGCCTCGTTCTCACCAAGCCCGTTTGTAACGTTCCCGCTCAAGGGATTGTCATGGCGCTGGTACGAGAGGGTATGGGAATATCAGCCGTTCCTCGATTCACTGTGGCTCAGCGTTGAGCTGGCGCTGCTTTCCTCGATGATCGGCTCGGCGCTTGCCATTCCCGCAGCCCTTGTTCTCGGACGCTCGCTACGCGCGAGCGCGGCTTTGACCTCGGGTCTCCTGCTTTCCCCGCTCTCGATCCCGGGCATCGTCGTCGGCTATGCGATGCTCTACTCGTTCAGCGCGATCTCCATCCGTCCGGGTTTTCTCGCGCTGTTGATCGCCCACAGCATCATCTCCATTCCCTATGTCTTCCGAACGACGCTCAGCGTCTACAAGGCGATGCCGGCCCATTGCGAAGAGGCCGCGGTCATCCTGGGTGCAAGCCGCGTCAAAGTCTTCGTGTTCGTCATCGCCCCTCAACTCAGCTCGGCGATTTTTGCCGGCCTGTTGTTCTCCTTTCTCATATCGCTCGACAACCTGCCGATTTCCTTCTTCTTCGGAACGGCAAGCCAGAGCCCGTTGCCGGTGGTGATGATGAGTTACCTTCAAAACCAGTTCGATCCATCCGTCGCGGCGATTGCCACCATCCAGATGCTTCTCGCAATCCTGGCTTTGGTCGCCGTGGACAGGATCTTCGGAATTGGAAGACTTCAGTCGACGTGAGCGATTGAAACGACCCACCCTGATTTCCCTTAAGCTTTCTCGAAAGGACAAAGCATTGAATACGCACGCCAGTACACGACCTGTTCTGATTGCAGGTGGCGGTATCGGAGGGACCGCCACGGCCATCGCACTTGCCAAGAAAGGCATCAAATCGGTCATTTTCGAGCAGGCTCCGGAGCTGCGCGAGGCAGGTGTCGGCATCCAGATGCCGCCCAATGCGTTTCGCATGTTCGAGCGCCTCGGCGTCCTGGACGAGATGCTCAAGCGCGCCGCAATTCCCAAGAACCTCGTGTTCATGGACGCGGTCTCGGGCGGTGAAATCCTCCACATTCCGATCGATGACAGGTTCATCGGCAGGTTTGATTTCCCCTATGCGATGATCCATCGCGGCGACCTTCTCGCAGTTCTCGCAGGCGTCTGCTACGCCTCCGACAAGGTGGAGGTGCATACGTCCACGACGATCTCCCGTTTCGAAGATACCGGTTCAGGAGTTATTGCCATGTCCGCAGACGGTCGCCGTTTCGGGGGGGCTGCTCTCATCTCTGCCGATGGTCTGTGGTCCAAGATGCGCGAGCAGATCATCGGACCGACACAGGAACGGACGGACAATTACGTCATCTTCCGCGGCGTCGTGCCGGTCGAGGCAATGCCGCGCCATGATCTGGAAGATGCCGTCGTTATGTGGGGCGGGCCACGCCTCAACTTCTCCCACTACCCCGTGCGCAACGGCACTTACTACGCTTTGGGCGCCAGCACCCAGGCATCGGTCAATTCGCTGGAAGACTATCAGGCGTTTACCAGAGAGCAGGGAGAGGCCGCCGTCCGTGAGGCGTTCAAACCGATGTGCGAACCCATTCAACGCCTCTTCGATCGTATCGACTTCGGCAGGATGTGGAAGCTCTACGACCGCGAACCCGTCAGCACCTGGGCGAGCGGACGTGTGGCGCTTCTCGGCGATGCCGCCCATCCCACCTACAACTACATGGCACAGGGCGCCTGCATGGCACTCGAGGATGCCGTCACCCTGGCTGATCTGCTGCCGGGTGCGGACGCCGATTATGCGGACGTCTTCCGAACCTACCAGGATGCCCGCTACGTGCGAACCGCGCGGGTTCAACTGACATCGCGCTTCTATGGGGACCTCTACCATTGCGCCGGCGTTTCGCGCGACGTGCGCAACACGTCTCTGTCCGCCCTCAGCACGGACCAACTCTACAATCATCTCTCATGGCTCTATGCCGCCTAAGGCGCCGATAGCCGGAAATCGCAATCACAACACTACGAAAGGGGAAGACGATGAAAAAAATCCTGATCATCTGCGCGTCCGTTTGCCTTTTGGCGGTCTCGGCAGATGCCCGCGATCTCACGGTCGCATCGAACGGAGGAATATGGGAGGCAGCAACACGCAAATGCTTTGTCGAACCGTACGAGCAAAAATCGGGCAAGAAGGTCTCGGTCATTCTTGGGACCGCGGCCCAATGGACGAACCAGATTTTGGCCAATCCTCAGGATCCGCAAATCGACGTCATCATCAATTCGGTCGATGAGGTCCCCAGTGCGATCAAGCGCGGCATCGTCGATGCGCTCACCGCCGACAAGGTGCCTGCCATCGAGCACTACGATCCGAAGACAGCGGATCTCGGCTCCGGTTACGGCGCGGTCATGACATACAGTTCGCTCGGGATCGCCTATAACGCGGAGACCGTCGAAAAGCCGCCGGCAACCTGGAAGGAATTCGTCGATGGCACGATCCGCGGCGACTGGCAGGTCGCGATCCCGGGAATGCGCCAGGGTGCCACATCCTCTGCAGTCCTGTGGATGCTGGCAAATGTCTACGGCGGCGGCGTTGACAATATCGACCCGGGCTTCGACGCGATCAAGCGCATGAAGGAGAGCGGCAATCTTCGGATCTGGAACGACATGAACGAGTTCCTGTCGCTGATCAAGACGGGAGAAGTGGACCTCGGGATGTATTGGGAAGGTCGCACCTGGGCCTTCCATGATGCCGGCAACCCGGAGATCATGTTCACCCGCCCTGCTCCGGGCGTGGTGGTCAACAACGCGATCATCCAGAAGGTCAAAAACGGACTGGACGATGCCTGGGACTATATCGACACGGTTCTTTCAAAGGAAGGACAGGAGTGCTGGGTATCGCAGATGCAATATGGCTCCGCCAACACCAGTATCGTCATGCCGGAGAAACTGACTTCACGCATCACCCGTTCGGACGAAATTATCGTGCCGCCCTACGGCAAGATTTCCGAACACAACCGCGAATGGGTCGAGCGGTGGAACATGGAGATTGACCGCTGAGGTCAATGTCGCCCTGCCGCGGCATCCCAAGCCGCGGCAGACATCACATCGCCGGGCACAGCAGATCGGCTCGCCGCCGCCGACAGCCTCCAACGGTTGATTGCGCCCGCCCACCGCCGAAAGTGCGGGAGCCGCAGAACCCGCGAATGCGGTGCCGGCCGCATCATCAACTCATCTGGCTGACGAAACGGGTATCGAGATAGGCTTGCGTCGCTTCTGAACCGCCCTCCGTGCCGTAGCCAGAATCCTTGATACCGCCAAAAGGCACTTCCGGGAGCGATAGGCCATTATGGTTGATCGTCAGCATACCGGCTTCCATCTGGCGGCTGAGCGCGTGCGCCGTCTTGAGCGATCCGGTGAAAGCGTAAGACGCAAGTCCGAAGGGTAGACGATTGGCTTCCGCGATCGCGTCCTCGTAGGCGGCGAAGCGGTTGACGATCGCGAGAGGGCCGAAGGGCTCCTCGTTCATCACCATGGCTGACGTGGGAACATTGGCAAGCACGGTCGGCTCGAAAAAATAACCCTTGTTGCCGATACGCTTGCCACCGGTCTTCAGCGCCGCCCCCTTGGAGACGGCGTCATGGATCATCTCTTCCATGGCAGCAATACGGCGCTCGTTGGCGAGCGGCCCTAGGGTGACGCCATCCGCCAGGCCGTTTCCAACCTTCAACGCCCGGGCAGCCTCGATTAGGCCGGCCGTGAACCGTTCGGCGATGCCATCCTGCACGAGGAAACGGGTCGGCGCGACGCAGACCTGGCCGGCATTGCGAAACTTTGCCGCTGCGGTGACTTCGATCGCCTTTTCGAGATCGGCATCGTCGAAGATGATGGCCGGGGCATGACCGCCGAGTTCCATCGTTGCCCGTTTCATATGTCTGCCGGCAAGGGAGGCCAGATGTTTGCCGACCGGCGTCGAGCCGGTGAAGGAGATTTTGCGGATGACCGGGTGGGCGATCAGATATTCAGAGATTTCAGCAGGGGTGCCGTAGACCAGGTTGACGACACCGGCCGGGACGCCGGCATCGACGAAGGCGCGGATCAGTTCGGCCGGCGATGCCGGGGTTTCCTCCGGCGCCTTGACGATGATCGAGCACCCGGTCGACAGCGCCGCAGAGAGCTTGCGCACAATCTGGTTGACCGGGAAATTCCAAGGGGTAAAGGCAGCAACCGGACCGACCGGCAGCTTGATTGCCATCTGCGAAACGCCGGTGAAACGGGCCGGAATGATCTGGCCGTAGGTGCGACGGCCTTCCTCGGCAAACCAGTCTATCGTGTCGGCCGCGCCGATGACCTCCATCCTCGACTGGGCAAGCGGTTTGCCCTGTTCGCGGGTCATCACGTAGGCGATCTGATCGACACGGGCGCGCATGAGATCGGCGGCCCGGCGCATGATCCTGGACCGTTCGACCGGCGAAGTGTCGCGCCAGACCCTGAACCCCTTTTCGGAAGCGTCCAAGGCCAGATCGAGATCGGCCTTGCGTGCGTGTGCGATCTTGCCAATGACCTCTTCGGTCGCCGGATCGACGACGGGGATGGTCTCGCCGCCGATGGCGTCAAGCCATTCGCCGTTGATGTGAAGCTTGACATCGGGGTAGGTCTGCATCGGCTAAATTTCCAAATTGAAGGTGATCGAGTTTCAACGCAATCTCGATCCAAAAGCTATGTGGGCGACAGTCAAAATCGTCATAGGCTGAAGCCGGTCGATATTCGTCGTCCGGCTTCAGTGCATGGTCTGGATCCTGCGGGAAACGCCTGCCGTCGCTCAAGCCACGGCATGCACGCTGGCGGGAATGTTGCCAAGGGGGCGATGGGTCAGCGCCATCCCGTCATGCAAATTGCTTCGTCGGTCTGGCCGGCATGCGGCCGAGGTTTGGAAGTTCTGGATGCCTGGCCGCGATGATGGAATAGGCCTCCCACACATCATCCGGCGCTGCGGCTTCCGGCGCTTCGGCGATCGCCCGAAAGATCACGTGCTTGACATAGAACCGCCAGGAAATCGGGAGCGCCGCGAGGATCTCCGTCAAGGCATCGTAACGTGCCTCGGTCCACGTCGCCTCATATGCGGTGCGCCCAGGCCCGAAATCGAAGCGGGCATTTTCTGCGCCAGACGCCCTGCGAGCAACATCCGTCGCTTCCACGTCGATGGTGCCGTCAGCCTTTATGACAACACCATAATCTGTTGCCGCACCGGACTGGGTGACAAAACCGGCCCTGACGTCAGCAAGGACGTCCGCCGCAGGTCGCTCTGCCGGATTACCGTACCCGCCGCCGCCAGGACCCGTGATCCGGATCACGTCGCCAGGCATGCAGTGTACGACGTCGATATTGCCGAGGTCCTGGGCCCGATCGAGAACGCCCGGATTGCGGTGGAACGATGATGGTTTTCC
>UCGV01000028.1 GCA_900471925.1 Hyphomicrobiales bacterium | reverse complement strand
TAATCCATGACATACATGGCATATTTCTTGGCGCCGAGCTTGGTCATCAGCGCATCGACGATGTCGGCATAATGGCCGAACGTATAGGCGAACTTGGTGCGATCAGGCGCATCGCTCTCACCGAAACCCGGATAGTCGGGGGCGATGACGTGATATTTGTCGGCCAGCAGCGGAATGAGGTTGCGGAACATGTGCGACGATGTCGGGAAGCCGTGCAGCAGGAGCACGACGGGCGCATCTGCAGGGCCCGCCTCGCGGTAGAAGACATTGACGCCATCGATCGTGGCAGAACGATAGTGCGTGGTGACCGGGGCTAACTGGGTGATCGCGGCCTGCTTGGCGGGGGCGGCGATGGCTTCGGAAAGGGGAGCAAAGCTGACGGTTGCCAGCATCAGGGAAAGGATCAGTCTGTTCATCTCGGTTCTCCGTTTTCAGCAAGATCGCCAACAACCTCGTTGGCCTAGGAGAACAATAGCCATTCACCGGATTCCGTTAATCGGCAGAATGCGGAAGGTATTATTCCGATTATCGGAATAATACAGCAACCTGTAAAAGGCTGTGAGGTTGGCCGTCAAATCCCTTTGATCGACAGATAATTCCGGCTGGTCATCGTCCATTCCGAAGGCATAATGGGTTTCGAAAAGTCCCGCCCCATGATCAAGGAGTTTCGATGGTTGAGAAGATTGCGCCCACCTCGCCCACAGCGCCGTCTTCGGCCACGCAGGTGAACCACAGCACCTCGATCACGTCGGAGCCGGACAATGCCTGGGTAGCCGAGCGGCAGACCGAGATCGCATCACACGGACGAAGGCATCGCGAGGAACAAGCGGCCTCTGACAGCGAGGAGCGCATTGATGATGAAGGCGATCCTGCTGCGGACCGGCATCTCGATCATCATCAGGCCTCCCGCCCACATCCGAACGACGCCGATCCGGACGAAGAACGCCTTTCCGGCGAAAGCGAGCGTATCGGCACTGGAAACCTTGATGAGAACGTCCCTTTTGGCGAGCATCTTGGATATCTCTAAGTGATTTAATCGACAGGCTGCCCGTCACTGGCGTCCGCTCCCGATCGGAAGCCGGCTTAAAAAATCACACTTCTCCCTCGCTCCTATCTGCCACCTGCCAATTCAATAAACCGTGGGAAAACCTTTTCTCACTTGACATTTTTTCTGGGAAAAGCTTTTCTCACCGCAGCTTTCAGGGAGGAACAACTGGAGACGGCGGGAGGAAAAACGGGCAGGATCACCATCCACGATGTCGCGGCGGCTGCTGGAATCAGCATTTCCACGGCATCGAAGGCGCTGAACGATACAGGCCGGATGGGGCTGGAGACTCGGGAGCGGGTCAAGCGTATTGCGGCGGAAATCGGCTACAGGCCGAACGCGCTGGCGCGGGGTCTGCTCAGCAAGCGCAGTTTCACGATCGGACTCCTGACCAACGATACTTACGGCCGTTTCACGCTGCCGGTCATGGCGGGCATATCCGATGCTCTCGTCGATCACGGGGTCTCGGTCTTCATGTGCGCGATCGAGGAGGATCCGGCTCTCGGGCAAGTGCATGTCGAGGCGATGCTCGACAAGCAGGTGGACGGCATCATCGCAACAGGAAAGCGTCTGGATAGACGGTTGCCGATCGATCTGTCGAATTTGAACGTGCCGGTGGTCTACGCTTTTACGGAAGGCGAGCCTGGAACGGTGACGTTTCGCTCGGATGATGCGCATGGCGCTCAGCTCGCCGTCGAGTGGCTGGCAAAGCTCGGGCGCAGGCGCATCGTCCATATTACCGGGCCGGAAAGCTTCTTTTCGGTCCGTGAACGCGCCAATGCCTATAGCAAGGTAGCGGGTGAGGAATTGCCGGTCCTGTTTGGGCCATGGTCGGAAATCTGGGGTCACGACGCGGTCGCGAAATTGTGGAACGACAGCGGCGAAAAACCCGACGGTATTTTCTGCGGCAACGACCAGATCGCACGCGGTGTCATCGATGCCCTACGCGAACGCGGCATCAGGGTGCCGCAGGATGTTTCGGTAGTCGGCTTCGACAATTGGGAGATTGTCGCTGGCCAGACGCGTCCACCGCTGACGACCGTGGACATGGAATTGAAGGAACTGGGGCGGCAGGCCGGACTAACGGTTCTGGCGCTTGCGGAGGGGCGCTCGGTGGAGCCTGGCATCAGGAAACTTCCGTGCCGTCTCGTCGTGCGGCAGTCATGCGGGGGAGACACCCTCGGAATATAGCAACGGCGCGGAGGAGACGCGCCAACTTGGGAGGAGAGCCATGATAAAGCGTCTATTGGTGGCAACCGGTCTTGCCACGCTCAGCCTAGTTTCGACAGCCTCGGCTGCCGAGAAGATCGAAATGTGGGTGCGCACCGGTATCGGCGATGCCTTCAACAAGGTCGTCGAAGCCTATAATGCCAGCCACGAAAACAAGGTCGTCACGACCGAAGTGCCCTTCGGCGAACTGGTGCAGAAATATGCGACAGCAATCGCCGGCGGCCAGGCGCCCGATGCCCTGTCGATGGACCTGATCTATACACCGGCCTTCGCCGCCGCCGGCCAGCTCGAAGATCTGACCGACTGGGCAAAAGCCCTGCCCTACTTCAATTCGCTGTCGCCGTCGCACGTCAAGCTCGGGACCTATCAGGACAAGATCTACGGCCTGCCGCTATCGGTCGAAACCTCGGTCTTTGCCTGGAACAAGGATCTCTACAAGAAGGCCGGACTCGACCCGGAAAAGGCGCCCACCACCTGGGAAGAAATCGAGGCGAATGCCGAGAAGATCCGCAAGCTCGGCGACGACACCTACGGCTTCTACTTCTCCGGCGGCGGCTGCGGCGGCTGCATGATCTTCACCTTTACGCCTCTCGTTTGGGGTGCGGGTGCCGATATCCTCTCGGCTGACGGCAAGACCGCAACGCTCGATACGCCCGAAATGCGCAAAGCCGTCGGCTACTACCGCGACATGGTCAAGAAGGATCTGGTTCCGGCCGGTGCTGCAAGCGATAACGGCACGAACTTCCTGACCTTCACCAACGGCAAGATCGGTCAGCAAAGCCTCGGCGCCTTTGCGATCGGCACGCTCGTCACCCAATATCCCAACATCAATTTCGGCGTGACGCTGATCCCGAGCGTTGATGGCAAGGCATCTTCCTTTGCCGGCGGCGACAATTTCGTCATCACCAAGGGCACGAAGAAGATCGATGCCGTCAAGGAATTCCTCGAATATATCTATTCGATGGACGGCCAGAAGGTCATGGCGAAATATGGCAGCCTGCCCACTCGTGGCGATATTGCCGATCAGGTACTTGCCGGTCTCGACCCACGCATGCAGGTCGGCCTGAAGGCGATCTCGATTGCCAAGACGCCTTACACGCTGCAGTTCAATGACCTGATCAACAGCGCCAATGGCCCTTGGGCAACCTTCACCAACGCCGCAATCTTCGGTGACGATGTCGACGGAGCATTCTCGAACGCCCAGTCCGAGATGCAGTCGATCATAGACAGCGGCCAATAAACTCTCCCGGCCGTGGCCGGAGGGCGGTGGCAGCTCTCCGGCCGATCCTTTCCATATGAGCAATTGATGATGCGGAGCGTTTCGATGACCGATCCAGGTCCCCAGCGCATGGCCAGCGGCCGCAAACGGCGACGAAGGTCACAATGGCGAGGGCTTCTTTACATTGCACCGGCCATGGCGCTTGTGATCGTCTTCTTCGTGATGCCCGTTCTGTTCACCGGCTGGATGAGCCTGCACAACTGGCCGCTCATGGGTGCGTCACGCTGGATCGGCTTTGCCAACTACGTCAGGATGTGGAACGACAGCCGTTTCATGGCGGCGTTGAATTTCACCGCCTACTATACGGTTATTGTAACGATCGCGATTTTCGCCGTCGCCTTCCCGCTGGCGATCTTCGTGGAAAAAGAGCGGCGCTTCGTTAGCACTTACAGGACGATCATCTTCCTGCCGGTCGTCGTCGGTCTTGCAACCGCCTCCCTGCTCTGGGTCTGGCTTGCCAATGTCGATAGCGGCTTCATCGGGCCGGCGCTTCGTGCCCTCGGCATCGTCGAGCGGAGCCCGAATTTCATGGCAAGCTTCGATACCGCCTTTGCCATCATCATCGTCATGGTCGTCTGGAAGATTGCCGGCTTTACGATGATCATCCTGCTGACCGGCCTGCAGGCCATTCCGTCTGAACTGACGGAAGCCGCGCGCATCGATGGCGCCGGTCGCTGGCAGCGTTTCCGGCATCTGACCCTGCCATTGATGCGCAAGACGATTGCGCTGGCGCTGATCGTCTCGGTCACCGGCTCGATCCTCGCCTTCGACCAGTTCTACATCATGACCTCGGGTGGTCCGCAGAACAAGATGATCTCCGTCGTCTACTACATCTTCAACCAGTCCTTCGTGTCCTTCAATCTCGGCTATGGATCCGCTCTCTCGATCGCGCTTCTGGCGATCCTGGTGGCGATCTCCATCGTTCAGCTCTGGCTGCTGCGTGTCGGGGAGGAACGGTGATGATATCGTCTCGCGAACGCCGCGCCCGCAAGCGCCTGAGAGCCCAATCGGCCTATCATATCGCCGGCATCGCCATTTCGGTCTTCTTCCTGGCGCCCTTCATCATAACGCTGTTCGCCTCCTTCCGGCATGGCACGGAGGCAAGCCTGCCGCCGTTGCCGCCATGGCCGACGACAGGCGTCAGCTTCGATGCCTACGCTCTGCTCGATACGTTCGGCGCCGGCATCTGGCAGCACATGATCAACTCGCTCTTCGTGTCGCTGGCAACGGTGCTGCTGACGGTTATCGTCAGCCTGCTCGCCGGCTACGGTTTCTCGCGCTACCAGTTTCCGCTGAAGAACGCGCTCTTCGTACTGATCATCGCCACGCTGATGATCCCGTTCCAGTCGATCCTGACGCCGCTCTTCATCATTCTGGCGAAGCTCGGCCTCAACAACTCGCTGCTCGGGCTGACGCTGGTCTATGTGACGCTACAGCTGCCCTTCTCCGTCTTCATGATGCGCAATGCCTTCGATGCCGTGCCGAAGGAGATCGAGGAAGCAGCGCGCATCGATGGCGCCCGGGATTTGAGACTGCTGGTCCGCGTCCTCTTCCCGCTGGTCCTGCCGGGTATTGCAACGGTCGCAATCTTTGCCTTCCTCAACGCCTGGAACGAATTCCTGGCTGCCCTCGTGCTGCTCTCCAGCAACGAGAAATACACGCTTCCCGTCCTGATGACGGCGGTGCGCGCCGGACGTCTCGGCGCCATCAACTGGGGCGCAGTTCAGGCCGGTGTCGTCGTCATGACGATCCCCTGCCTGATCGTCTTCCTGCTCCTGCAACGCTACTACATGCGCGGGCTCGTGGCCGGCGCGGTGAAATAATGACCTTTCAACGAAATGGATGAAGCCATGAACAAGCTGAAAAGAGACCGTCAGTTCCGTCCCCTGCCCGTGCCGAGCGTCGAGTTGCACGGACTGTTCGGCGACCGGCAGGATGCGATCTGCGATTCCACCGCCGAGACACTGCTCGACCGTTGCGTCGCAGCGGGCATGCTGCAGGCGATCGACGTAGCGCAGCCGAGCCCTGGCGTCGTCATCCCGATCGGCCCATGGGGCGGCTCCACGCAGATGTTCTGGGACAGCGATCTCGGCAAGTCGATCGAGACCGTCGCCTATTCGCTCTATCGCCGGCCCAATCCAAAGCTCGAAGCCCGCGTCGATGAAATCATCGATATGTACGAGAAGCTGCAGGACGAGGACGGTTATCTGAACGCCTGGTTCCAGCGTGTGCAGCCGGGCCGACGCTGGACAAACCTGCGCGACCATCACGAACTCTATTGCGCCGGTCACCTCATCGAAGGCGCCGTCGCCTATTATCAGGCGACCGGTAAGAAGAAGCTGCTCGACATCATGAGTCGCTATGCCGATTACCTGATCACCGTCTTCGGCCATGGCCCGGGCCAGATTCCCGGCTATTGCGGTCATGAGGAAGTGGAGCTTGCGCTGGTCAAGCTGGCGCGCGTCACCGGCGAAAAGAAATATCTCGACCTCTCGAAATTCTTCGTCGATGAGCGCGGCACCGAGCCGCATTTCTTCACCGACGAAGCAACCCGCGACGGCCGTAGCGCCGCCGATTTCCACCAGAAGACCTATGAATACGGCCAAGCGCATCTGCCCGTGCGCGAGCAGACGAAGGTCGTCGGCCACGCGGTGCGCGCCATGTATCTCTATGCCGGCATGGCTGACATCGCCACGGAATATAATGACGACACGCTGACATCAGCGCTCGAGACTCTCTGGGACGACCTGACGACCAAGCAGATGTACGTCACCGGCGGCATTGGACCGGCGGCGGCCAATGAAGGCTTCACCGACTACTACGACCTGCCGAACGAAAGCGCCTATGCAGAGACCTGCGCTTCTGTCGGCCTCGTTTTCTGGGCCAACCGCATGCTTGGCCGCGGCCCGAACCGCCGCTATGCCGATATCATGGAGCAGGCGCTCTATAACGGTGCCATGGCCGGCCTGTCGCTCGACGGCACGCGCTTCTTCTACGAGAACCCGCTCGAAAGTGCCGGTAAGCACCACCGCTGGATCTGGCACCATTGCCCCTGCTGCCCGCCGAACATCGCTCGTCTGCTCGCCTCGGTCGGCTCCTATATGTATGCGCTTGCCGAAGATGAAATTGCCGTGCATCTCTATGGGGAGAGCAAGGCGCGCTTCGATCTCGCCGGCGCCAAGGTCGAGCTGTCGCAGCAGACGCGTTATCCGTGGGATGGCGCGATCCATTTCGACCTGACGCTCGACAAATCAGCGCATTTCGCGCTTTCCCTGCGCATTCCCGAATGGGCCGAGGGTGCAACGCTCTCCGTCAACAGCGAAAAGCTCGATCTTCAAGCCACCACCATCGACGGCTATGCCCGTATCGAACGCGACTGGAAGAGCGGCGACAAGGTGGATCTCTCGATCCCGCTGACGGCTCGCAAGCTCTTTGCCAATCCGCTGGTTCGCCAGGACGCCGGCCGCACCGCGCTGATGCGTGGCCCCATGGTCTATTGCATCGAGGAAACCGACAACGGTGCAGGACTGAACGGCATTACGCTGTCGGCCGACGTGTCGCAGGCCAAGACCTCGGAAATATCGGGCCTTCGCGGCGCGGTCGCGCTTGAAGTCCCCGTCAGCCGCGACACGGCCGATTGGGGCACCGCCCTCTACCGCACCTCGCCGCCGGCGGCAAAGCAGGCGAATGCGCGTTTCGTGCCCTATCCTTTCTGGGATAATCGCAAGCCGGGCGAAATGCTCGTCTGGGTTAGAGCCGGCGAGGCGCGCGGTGAATAATATGACGGATACGGGCGTCGTGCTGACCGAAATTCGCAAGAGTTTCGGCAATCTGGAAGTCATACACGGTATCGACCTGACCATTGCCGAGGGATCCTTCGTCGTTTTCGTCGGCCCTTCGGGATGCGGAAAATCGACGCTCCTGCGGATGATTGCGGGGCTCGAAGATGTCACGGACGGGGAAATCGAGATCAAGGGGCGCAATGTCACCGATCTCGATCCCTCCGATCGCGGCATCGCCATGGTTTTCCAGTCCTACGCGCTCTATCCGCATATGAGCGTGCGCGACAATCTCGCCTTCGGCCTGAAGATGGCTCGAACGCAGGCCTCGGAGATCGAGGCCCGCGTCAGGGCCGCCTCGGCGATCCTGAAGATCGATCACTTGCTCGACCGCCGACCGGGACAACTCTCCGGCGGCCAAAGGCAGCGCGTGGCGATCGGCCGTGCGATCGTGCGCAAGCCAGACGTTTTCCTCTTTGACGAGCCACTGTCGAACCTCGACGCGGAACTGCGCGTCTCGATGCGCATCGAAATCGCCAGGCTCCATCGCGAGCTTGGCAATACGATGATCTACGTCACGCACGACCAGACCGAAGCGATGACGCTCGCTGACAAGATCGTGGTGCTACGTGACGGCAAGATCGAACAGGCGGGAACGCCGCGCGAAATCTACGAGCGTCCCAACAATCTCTTCGTCGCAGGTTTCATCGGCTCGCCGCGCATGAACCTGCTCGAAGCCAGTTGGGCGGGCGACGGCAGCATCATCGCAGCCGGCAATCGCATTCCCTCGCCGATTGGCGGCTCCGGCCTAACAGCGGGACAGAAGATCACCCTCGGCGCACGGCCGGAACATCTTGGTATCGTCACCGGTCCTCAGGACGGCGTCCTGTCAGCCAGGGTCGACTTCGACGAATATCTCGGCGGCACCCAATTCCTCTATTGCCAGCTTGGCGACGGCCAGCCACTGACCGTTGAATACAGGGGTTCCGTCGAGATCGAGACCGGCAGCCAGCTCGCCTTCACCTGCGATCCCGCGCATCTGCACGTTTTCAACACCGACGGCGTTCGGCTCGACAAATGAGCTGTAGCCGCTGTAGGCTGCGCTCACATTTGTCCGGTCGGGCGCCAAGTCGCCTGCAGATCGGGACGAGAACTTTCGCCGGAGGACGGCATCCGCCTGTCGCGCTGCATTGATCGTGTTCCTGGATTTCGAGGCTTCGTCCCTCAGCAAGAAAAGCGTACCGATCGAGGTCGCCTGGGTGTTCGAAGACGGTCGTTCGCGTTCGATGCTGATCCGGCCAGCTTCCGACTGGGACGACTGGGCGGCGGATGCCGAAGCAATCCATGGCATTTCCCGGGACCTGCTGGCATCAGAAGGCCTGCCGGTCGAGCAGGTTGCCGCCGAGATGATCGAGGCACTGACCGGGCATGATCTCTATGCCAGTGCGCCTTCGTGGGATGGAAAGTGGCTCAGCGCTCTCCTGCGCGCCGCCGGTTTTCCGCGACATGCCCTAAGGCTGAAAAAATCGCGGGACGCGTTCATGGTCGCGGCGCGCGATGTCAACGAAGAGCCGGTTTCCGAGGATGAGATATCCAGGCTCGTCGATGGCATCATTGACGAAAGCAAGGCAACCGTCCCCGCGCATCGTGCACTGGCCGATGCCACGCTCGAACTTGAAATATGGAAGCTTGTCCGCGAAGTGGCCCGGAAGCGCAACTCCTGACTTGTGAAAGTGGCACGACCATATCCCTGACCGACATGGCCGTGCCGGAAGGTAAGGCCTATCTACTATAGGCGCTGGCAATCTGGCCGACGAGTGTCGCCCAGGGCATATCGAGTGCGGCGTAGACGGCGCCGGCTTCCGGGCGGCTATTATCCCCAAGGATCTCGACCATCAGCGTGGCGTAATCGGAGAGGATCACGCCGGCCTGCTGCATGCGTAGTAGCCCGACCTCGCGCTTGGTTTCACTGAACGTGCCGGATGCGTCGACGGCGACATAGGCGTCGAGACCCCGGGCAACCGCTGTCATCGCCGGGAACCCGGCACAGACTTCCAGCGAAATGCCGGCAAAGATCAGCTTCCTGCGGCCGGTCGCCTCGATTGCGGCTGCGACACGCGCATCATCGTAAGCATTGACTGACGCACGGTCGATAATCTCGATATCCGGCAGTGCCTCGACGAGTTCCGGAAAAGCCGGTCCCCACATGCTGTCAGCCGCCGTCGTGGTCACCACGATCGGCAAGTTGAGCGCCCTGGCGGCTTTGGCGAGCGCCACGACATTGTGCTTCAGCTCCCCGGTATAATAATCCCGTACCCCGGTCATCAGACCAACCTGATGATCGACGAGGATGAGAGCAGCATTGTCAGCGGTGAGCGGGTCGTATTTCAGGTTTGTCATGGTCTTTTCCTCGACTTGAAAAACTGGTGCTGGATTGATGAGCGTGGATGACGGTCTTGGTGGTCCCGCAGCAGGCGCTGCCGCAAACAGCATCTGACGCCTGTACACGGGTGTTCCTTTTGATTGAGAGGCCAGCAGGATTTATGCCGCGCCTTGTTGGTGCCGAGGAAAAGCTAGCGGCTGGACGATCGACCCAGAAGTCGGCAATATCGCAACCAAACGTCCGATGGATTGAACGATCAATGCTGGATCTGAACGACTTCTATTTCTTCGTCCATATCGTCGACCGAGGTGGCTTTACGGCCGCCGGCCGCACGCTCAACATCCCGAAATCGACGCTCAGTCACCGCATTCAGGAGCTGGAACAAAGCCTTGGCGTTCGGCTCCTGAACCGTACATCGCGTAAGTTCGGCCTGACGGATGCCGGACAGGATTTCTATCGTCACGCAGTCGCGATGCTCCGCGAGGCAGAGCTTGCCGAAACCGTGATCCGCCATCGACTAACCGAACCGACAGGCACGATCCGCTGCACCGCCGGCATTGCCACCATGCAATTTTGCCTTTCCGGCATCATTGCCGATTTCCTCGTCGATCATCCGAAGGTCAATGTCGTAGCTCACGCGACCGACCGTACCGTCGATATCGTCGGCGAAAATTTTGATATCGCCATTCGCGCCCATTCCGAACCGTTGCCGGATTCCAATCTCGTGCAGCGCACACTGGCGCCCTCACCCTGGTTCCTGTTTGCCGGCGCCGATTATCTTGAGACCAACGGCGCGCCTGAAACACCACAACAGCTTGCCGGGCGCCCCTCGCTCTTCATGATGCGCAACGATGTCGCTCCGGTCTGGCGGCTGCGCCATGCCAGGCAGGCGCGCGACGAGATCGTGCTGCCGCTGACGCCGAGGCTTCTCAGCGACGACATGCTTGGCCTGCAGGAAGCCGCAATCCGTGGCCTCGGCATCGTGGCGCTGCCGAGTTATGTCTGCCGCGATGCCGTGCGCTCCGGCAAGCTGCGCCGCGTATTGCCGGATTGGGTCGCCGGCGATGCGACCATCACCGCGCTCATTCCCTATCGCCAGGGTCTTCTGCCTTCCGTTCGCGCCTTCCTCGATCATCTGGCGGCCGAGTTTCCGAAGGCCGTGCTGCTCTAGATCGTCCGACTGATTGGACGTTCAGTTGCAGAATGACCGTCTTTTCGTCCGACAGCGTCCCTCCTAATTTGGCTGACAGAAACCAACAGCCGTAGGAGATCAAGCAATGCCGACAGCAGCAAGCCAGCCCTCACCCCGATCACGGCTCGGCCGCGTCGTCGCAGGCAAGCCGCACAGGATCGGCGAGGGATTCGCCGCCAACCATTTCTCCGAGGAGATGTTTGCCGGCGGCATGGATCCGCTCCTGATGGTGGATCATTTCGTGATGACCGCGCCGACTTTTGCGCCGCATCTGCATGCCGGCATTTCCGCTGTTACCGCCATGCTCGAGGATTCGACCGGCGGCTTCCTCAACCGCGATACACTCGGCAATAATGTGGTCCTGAAGCCTGGCGATCTCTACTGGTTGACGGCCGCAAGCGGCGCTGTCCACGAAGAATTGCCGGTTGCCGGCAGTCGCACCCACGCGCTCCAGATCTTCGTCAACCTGCCGGCGCGCCTGAAACAGGAGCCGGCCCGCGCGCTGCATGTCGAGGCCGGAGACGTGCCCGTTCTCGAAGGACAGGGATACCGGGTTCGCCTCGTGCTCGGCGCCAGCGGTGAACATGATGGTGCTGAAAGCACGCCGGAGGAGATGACCATGCTCGATGGCTTTGTCGAAACGGGCGGACGTTTTTCCCATCCGCTGCGGACCGGACGGCAAGCCTGGATTTACACCATCTCAGGCAAGCTCGACATCGTCCTCGACGGCGAGACCACAGTTCTGGCGGAAGGCAAGGCAATCGCTATCGACGCCCGCGAGGAGGCGCTCCTGAGACTTGAGGCAGGCGAGGCCACGCATTTCGTCCTCATGTCCGCGCGTCCGATCCGTGAGAACTTCGTGAAACACGGACCGCTTGTCATGTCGACGGAAGAAGAGGTCGCCAGGACCCTGGCGAACTACGCCGACGGCCGGTTCGGAAATATCGGGCGCTGACAACAATCCATTCTGAAAACCCTCATACCGACGCGGTGCCCGGCACTGCGCGGACGGTCAGACGCCGCCTCCTGGCGGCACAAATCGGAGAGTGACATGTCCAATACCGCGATAGATACCAAGGTCGAATTCATCAGGCTTTCCGCCGAGGAACGCGCACGCGAAACGACGCTCCGCGAGCATTTCGCAAGCTTCTGGGGATCGGCGACCGGCGCGCCGCGCGACGTCTACAACACCTTCATTTCGGCAAGCCCTATGGTCGAGGGCATCGTCAGCGAAGCGGTCGAGACTGCCGATATGCACGGCTTCTGGCTGCGCCCGGAAAGGACCGAGCCGGGTACGGCGATCCTCTTCCTGCACGGTGGCGGTTACAATCTCGGCACGGCCAGAGCCTATCGCGGCTTCGTCAGCCAGATCGTCAGCCGCACCGGCATTCCGGCTCTCACCATCGATTATCCGCTTGCCCCTGAAGCAACATTGCCTGCCGCACCCGCCGCGGCGCTGGCGGCGTGGCGTTGGCTCGTGGCGCAGGGTTATAATCGGATCGCCATCGTTGGTGATTCCGCTGGCGGTGGTCTGTCGCTGGTCACCCTTGCGGAACTGGCCCGGCTTGGGCAGAGCCCCGCGCCGCTCGCAGGCGTCGTCTTTTCTCCCTGGGCCGATCTCGCCTTTACCGGCGCATCTATGACCGATCCCGAGATCGAAGATCCGCTGATCGGTTACGATTATCTGCAGGATTGTGCGCGCAAATATCTTGGCGCCGTCAATGCCACAGATCCGATTGCCTCTCCCTTGCACGGCGATCTCGCGGGCCTGCCGCCGCTGCTGATCCAGGTCGGCACCGACGAGCGTCTGCTCGATGACAGCAGACAATATGCCGAACGCGCAGCACGGGCCGGCGTCGCCGTGCAACTCGAAATCTGGGAGGGCATGCATCACGTCTTCCAGCTTGATGTCATCAATCTCGAAAGCAGTCGCGTCGCTCTAGACCGCGCCGCCAGGTTCCTGCGTATCGTTTTTGAGCGGTGACCCTCGGCGGTATCGTCGTGAAGCGGCAACGGCTAAAAAGCCGTTGCCATCCTCAGCGAGAATGAAAACTCTCGGCTAGCCAGTGGGCGAAATCAGTTGCAGCAGGCGCCAGACGGTCGAAACTGCGGGCAACCAGCCAGTATGCGCCGTTCGAAACCGTCAGGCCGAAAAGCTGCCGCAACCGGCCGGCCCGGATTTCTTCCTCGGCAAAGGCTTCGTCCAGCAGCGCAACACCCTGCCCCCGCAGCACCAGACCATCATCGGCATAGACCGGGCCTTTGGCCGTTTCAGGCATGGTGACACCCGCAGCATCAAACCATCGGCTCCAGGCGTCACGTGTTTCTTCATGCAGCAGCCCGTAAGCGAAGAGATCTTGTGGCGATGAGATCGGCGGCCCCCGTTCCAGAAGATCGGTTGCGATGACAGGCAGCATCCGCACGTCGATCAGATGCCGGCTTTCTGTGCGCGGCCATGCGGTGATTGTTGCGCTATGCCGGATCGCTATCTGCGCCTGTCCGGTGCGGAATTCGATCGTGCGAGTATCGGCATCGATCGACACATCCACCTCAGGATAACGTCTTTGGAATTCCGGCAGGCGCGGTACCAGCCAGCACGCGGCGAAGGATGGCTCGACGCTGATCTTCAACTCCGATGTGGCGGAGGCTTTGCGGATATCCTCCAGGCATTCGTCAATCCGGTCGAAGGAGGGTGTCAGGACAGCAAGCAACTTTCGGCCGCTATCTGTCAGGGCAACGCTTCGATGGCGCCGTTCGAACAGTTGTCCTCCGATCAACTGTTCGAGCTCCCGGATCTGGCGGCTGACGGCAGCCTGGGAGATGAACAGTTCCTCGGCCGCAAGAGTGAAGCTTTCGAGCCGCCCGGCCACTTCGAAAGTGCGTAATGCCGTCAGCGGAAGCCGGCCGCGTTTCATCCCATAACCTCAAGTTATCCGAAGCTGACGATAAGCTCGTTTGAAGACCGGGCGCAAGAGGAGGAGAACACTGGCGAAAGGAGAGACGCCATGTGGAAACAGATCGTCGGCATCCTGATGGATGCCCTTCGCCTCGCCACCTACACACCGGATGACAGGAACGACCGGTCTCGCCGGACACCTGAACGCTGAATTGGCTTATCGGGATTTTCGCGCATTCGTAATCCTGCGTTCCGGCCCAGATAGGCCTCTCGTATTTGAAGCGCAATGATGGGCAGGCGCACCAGCATCGTTCCACACCCATCATGGCAGTTCGTGCTGCCTCGCCTGTTCCATCAGGCGGAAGCGCGCCGGCGTTATGCCGCGCCGCGCCTTGAAGGCCTTGCCAAAGGCAGCCTCGGATTCGTAGCCGACTTCGGCACCGATATCGGCTACCGTCCGGCGCGTCCGCGAGAGAAGGTCGCTCGCCAGCATCATCCTGAGATCGGTCAGGAACGAACCGACCGTCGTTCCGGCGCGCACCCGAAATTGCCGGGCATAGGTGGCACGCGACATGGCCGAACGGCGGGCGAGATCGTCGATCGTCCAGGCAAAGGCCGGCGAAGACATCATCGCGATCGCCGATTTGCCGAGCCGCGCATCACCGAGCAGTTGCAACAGCCCCGATGACGCCACGGGCGAGGACTTGGCCGCCCGCACCGCCATGATGAAAAGCGACAGGCATGTTGCTGTGATAATCGCAAGCGCTCCGGGCTTCGCCTCAGCGGTCTCCCTGTAAAGCATGGTCACCAGCATCTTCAGCATATCCTCGGATTCAGCGCCGAGAAGCGAGACATGGAAAATATCCGGCAGGCTGTCGAGCAACAGCGCGGCGGAACCGGGGGCATAATCGAAATGACCGCAGAGCAGATCAACATCGGCCTCGCCTTCGCCGTTCTCCCGCATCGGCAACATACCGCCCGCAGCGACACGCAACGGTGCCGCAGCACCCCGTGGCCGCGTGCCGACAATCGCGTGGGCATCGCCCCTCGGCAGCAGCAGGAAATCGCCGGATCGCAAAGTGACTTCGCGGCCGGAACCAAGCCGGATCAGACAGTCGCCCCCAAGGATCAGGTGAAAGGGCAGCGTACCGGCCGCGACCGGTTCATGGTCGATCTCGAAGGCACCCTGCAGCCTGCAGCGAATATCGAGCGTCGGCTGCAGGCGGGCGAGTTCGATAAGACGGCTTAGAACATCCATGAGACGATCGCGCTAGAAAATGAACTTTACAAGCATTCAAACCATCAGAGCTTGAGGGCATATTCCTTGTCAACAGCAGAGGCAATCAGGCCGTCGCTGATTTCGAAAGGAATGAGATCATGTTGGACGGGAAGCAATATCGCGGCGAACTTCTTGGCCGCATCGGCGAAATCGCCAAGGTCGTACCCGAGACGATCAAGGGCTATCAGACCCTGTCGACTGCCGGGCAGAAAACCAATTACCTCGATGCCAAGCAGCGTGAACTGATCGCGCTTGCGGTCGCCGTCACCGTCCGTTGCGACGGCTGTATCGCGGTGCATACCACCGAAGCCCAGAAGGTCGGCGCCACGAAGGAAGAAATCGCTGAAGCGCTCGGCGTCGCAATTTCCGTAAATGCCGGCGCGGCCCTTGTCTATTCCGCTCGTGTGATGGACGCTGCCGACGCCATCGCGAAATGAGATTCTTGCCCCACCGGCAGGGTACCTGACCTTGCCGGATCAACCCGGAGAAACGGACATGGCGCTGCCCCGTATACCTGCTGCATTCTTTGGTATTGTTCTCGGCGTTGCCGGGCTCGGCAACAGCTGGCGTGCTGCCACTGCGCTCTGGTCCGTTCCGGCTGAAATCGGCGAAGCGATCAGCCTTCTTGCCGTCGCCATCTGGCTCGTCCTTATCGTCCTCTACGCTGGCAAATGGATCGTCGCGCCGAACGACGCGATGGCAGAACTCGAGCATCCCGTGCAGTGCTGCTTCATAGGCCTGATCGGTGTAGCCACCATGCTGGCCGGGCTCGGCATTCTCCCCTACTCCCACATCGCCGCCGGAGTTCTCGCAGCAGCAGGTGCCGCTTTTGCCCTGCTCTTCCTCATGTGGCGGACCGGCCTTCTATGGCGCGGCGGGCGTGACCCGGTCACCAACACACCGGTTCTCTATCTGCCGGCCGTTGCCGGCTCCTTCGTCATAGCCATCGCGGCCGGTGCGCTCGGTTATCCGGACTGGGGACAACTTGCTTTCGGCGCCGGCTTTTTCTCGTGGCTTGCGATGGAATCCGTGCTGCTGCACCGGATGCTGACAGCGCCTACCCTTGCCGAACCGCTGCGGCCGACGCTCGGCATCCAGCTTGCTCCACCTGCCGTCGGCAGTGTTGCTTATCTGAGCGTGACGACGGGCACACCCGACATGTTCGTGCATGCCATGTTTGGCTACGCCATCCTGCAAGTGCTGATCATCGGCCGCCAGCTCCCCTGGATCATGCGGCAGCCCTTCGCCGGCTCCTATTGGGCCTTCACCTTCGGTCTCACCGCACTCTCAACGGCGGCGCTCCGCATGACGGCGCGCGGCGATATCGGGGCGATCGGCGAGCTTGCACCAATCATCTTCGTGCTGGTCAATATCGCACTTGCCATGATCGCAGTTGGAACCCTCTGGCTGCTGGTCAGAGGCAAGCTCCTTCCCGCCCCCGTCCGGGCCTGACGCTGGCTACTCGACCCTCGCCGCTTCCTGCTGCAGATCGACCACCGCCTTGATCGGCAGGTGGTCGGATGCCATGCGGGCAAGCGGCGTGTCATGCACTTCCACGGCAGAGATGATGCCCGTGCGATTGGCGATGATGCGGTCTAGCGCAAGCACGGGCAATCCCGCCGGAAAGCTCGGAACCGCAGGCGGCAGCGGACCGAAAGCCATCTGGAATGTATTGAGGGACGATCGGTCGCCGAGCCGCCATTCGTTGAGATCGCCAAGCAGAATGGTCGGCATCTCGTGGCGGTTGCTGATGAGGTCGACCAATGTCTTTGCCTGCTGCGCCCGTGAATGGCGCAGCAGCCCGAAATGGGCCGCGATGATGCGCAAGGTGCCGCCGCTTTCCAACTCGATTTCGGCAACCAGCGCGCCGCGCGGCTCCAGCCCGGGCAGTTTCACCTGATGCACATCATGCACCAGCCCCTTGCGCACAAGCACGACATTGCCGTGCCAGCCATGCGCCTTTGCCGCTCCGGAAATCGGGACCGGCACGAGACCGGTCTCACGCTCCAGCCGGGCGAGATCGAGAATGCCGGTTCGCTCGCCGAAACGCGTGTCTGCCTCCTGCAAGGCGATGACATCGGCATCGATTTCATGGATCACGCGGCTTGTGCGCTCCGGATCGAAACGCCTGTCGGTGCCGACGCATTTATGGACATTGTAGGATGCGATCAGCGTGCCTTCTCCACGCGGCTTCAGGCCATCGCGCCAGGTTTCGACACGTTTCCTCCTGTTCTTGATGGAAGCGATGATACTGGCTGGGAGGCTGTCTTTCTTCTTGGCTCGCATCGGAAGGAACGCCGGCTCCATTGCTCGGAAAGCTCTTTTTCAGAATTATAGGCAGCGCAACAAAACTTGCCATGCCCCGACCGCGAAAACCCCATCAAAGATAGGGCGAGCCCAGCCACAGCACCTTTTCGAGAAGACGCACGAGGAAGGGCCGCCCCCGCAAGCCCTCGAGTGTGACCGGCGAGGCGGACTTGATGGCATCATCGATACGCTCGTCGATCTCGGCGGCGAAACCGGCATTCAGCACTTCCAGATCGACCTCGAAATTCAGCCTGAGCGAGCGCGGATCGAGATTGGAGGAGCCCACATAGGCCCAGGTGCCATCGATGCAAAGCAGCTTGGAATGACTGAAGCTGCCGGTTGAGCGCCAGATGCGGCAGTAGTTCTTGACGATCTGATCGAACTGCGCCGTCATCGCCCGGTCGACCAGCACGAGATTGTTGGCAGCCGGCACGACAATATCGACCTCTACCCCACGCCGCGCGGCTGTCGTCAGGGCACTGATCAGCTCACGATCCGGCAGGAAATAGGGTGACATGATGCGGATCGACTGCCGCGCCACCGAAAAAGCCCCCATCAGCATCTTGTGGTTCGTCTCGACGCTCCGGTCCGGCCCGGAGGCGGCAACGCGCATGAAAACAGGATCGCCGCGATTGCGCTCCGGCCGATCGATCCGCCAGGCCTCGCCGTTCAGGACTTCGCCCGTCGTGAAGCGCCAGTCTTCAGCTGCGACATCGAACAGGTCGGCAACCGCCGGGCCGCTGACGCTGAAATGCGTATCGCGGGCGAAACTCTCTCCGACCATTTCCTGGCTGAAGCCTTCGCGGATGTTCATGCCTCCGGTCAGCGCAACCCTGCCATCGACGATCAGGATCTTGCGGTGCGTGCGCAGGTTCGCATAGGGCAGCCGTAGGCCCATGATGACATTGCCGTTGAAGACATCAACGGTGACCCCGCCGTCCTGCAGGTGACCGAGAATGCTCGGCACCGAATAGCGCGCGCCGACCGCATCGATCAGCACGCGGACCTCGACGCCGCGCTTGACCGCGGCGATCAGCGCATCCGCGATACGAAGCCCGATCCTGTCGCGATCGAAAATATAGGTTTCCAGCAGGATGCTGCGTTCAGCGGAGTCGATCGCCGCCTTCATCGCCGCATAGGCCTCGTCGCCATTTTCCAGCATGTCGATCATGTTGCCGGTGGTCAGCGGATAGCGCGTGACGCGATCGCCGAGCGTCTGCAGGGCCGAGAAGCGCCGGCCGAACTGGCTGATAACGGCGTCGGCTTCCGCGTCGAATTTCTCAAGTTCGTCGAGATCTGAGGCCTGAAGCAGCGCGTCACGCCGCAGGCTCAGCGACTTGCGACGGATCCGGTTGATGCCGGCGATCATGTAAAGCAGGGCGCCGATGATCGGTGACAGGATGATGACACCCACCCAGCCGGTCGCCGACCTGACCTCTTCCTTGGTCATGGTGGCGTGGATCGCCGCCGCTGCCCCCATGGCGATCGAGATGACGAAAAGGATATGCGGCCAGTAGGTCGACATCAGCTGAAACATTGCGTCCAATATAGCTGGGAACTGATTGCGTTCAATCGACCCTTGGCGCGCTCAAAACGCGAAATCTCTAAAATATCTAATCCGTACCCTCAATATCGATGGCGAACACAACCGAATGCGGCGGCATCGCGCCGTCTGCGCCAGGTTTTTCTCCGTTGCCGTAGTGCTCGAAAATCACCGTTCCCGCCATCGATGGCGTGAACAGCGGCCCGCCCGACAGATTGGCACGCAATGCCAGCGTGAGATTCGCGAATTTCCACCACACGGCAACGGCCCCTTCCGGCGTCTCCAGCGCCCCGCTCTCGATGTTCCAAGTCTGCTTCAGCAGCGGCACGATATAGGTCTTGCGAAGCTTCAACAGGCCAGTGACGAAGGCCAGATTTTTTCGGCCCTCCTCAGTGTCCGTGAATGGCCAGTCGAGCTTCGATTGTTCAAACGTCGACGGCGCATTCGGGTCAGGTAGATCGGCTACGCTCTTGCCAGCCTTCAGCCCGCCGAACCCCTCGGCCTCGGCCATGCGCCCTTCGCGAACGAGCCTGGCGAGTTCGCCGGTATAGTCGGTGAAAAAATAGAAGGGATGCCGCTCCCCATACTCCTCTCCCATGAACAGGAAGGGGATATGCGGCGAGAGCAGCAGGATGCCGGTCAGCGCATTGAGCACATCGGGATCGGCAAGGCTCGCCAGTCGCTCGCCGAAGGCGCGATTGCCGATCTGGTCGTGGTTCTGCAGGAAGTCGATGAAGGCGGTCGGCGGAAGATAACCACGTTCGTCCAGAGGCAATTCGGGCGGGTCGCCCCGGTCCGGATAGATGAAGCCATGCTGCAGGGCGAGCCGCAGCTTGTGCCAGAGCCCATCGGCGAAGGGCTTGTAGTGCCCGATCGTTTCCCCGGTCGCGATTATATGCGCCACGTGGTGGAAATCGTCGTTCCATTCGGCCCTGTAGGTTAGCGGAGCGCCGTCCTCACCGCGCTCAAGAAGCGCCACCAGATTGCGTTGGTCTTCGACGACGAGATGAACCTGCCTGTCGGGGAAGGCGGCCCCCACCTCACCGGCGATTTCCGCGAGCACGTGCTGTTCGCCACTGTCGTAGATCTGCTCCACGGCATCGAGCCGCAGTCCGTCCAACTGGAACTCTCCGATCCAGTAAAGCGCGTTTTCGACGAAATATCGCCGTACAGGCGCGCGACTGAAGTCGATCGCGGCCCCCCAAGGCGTGTGCAGATCGTTGCGGAAGAAACCGGGCGCATAGCCGTGGAGGTAGTTTCCCTCCGGTCCGAAGTGATTGTAGACGACATCGAGCAGCACCATGATGCCGAGCCCATGAGCGGTATCGATCAACGCCCTGAAATCGTCAGGCGTGCCGTAGGCGCGGTGCGGCGCATAGTGCAGCACGCCGTCGTAACCCCAGCCGCGATCACCGGCGAATTGCGCCACCGGCATGATCTCTATGGCGGTAATGCCGGTTTCGGCGAGATGTTTCAGCTTTTGCGCCGCAGCCCGGAATGTGCCTTCCCGAGTGAAGGTACCGATGTGGATTTCCGTGATAACGGCCTCCTCCCAGGCGCGACCGCGCCAGCCGGAATTCTGCCACTGGTAGTTGGGATCTACGATCAGAGACGGTCCATGAACATGACCGGCCTGCGCCCGCGACGCCGGGTCCGGTACGGCTTGTCCATCCGACAGGACGAACATGTATTCTTCGTTGGCAGAAGCCTCCGCCTTTGTCAGTTCGAACCAGCCGCCACCGATGCTCGCCATCGGAGTATCTTGGCCGCGATGACGCAGCGAAATCGTATCATCGCCGGGTGCCCACAGGCGAAATCGCGCGCCCTTACCATCGAGCAGCGCCGCACCCCAGTCTCCTCGCATCGTGTCCGCTTTTGATATTTGGATCATACCGTGCCCCTGTCCGACATCCCAATCGGCACCAAATTCATGAACCTGCCTCGTTGTTCCAGTGCGCGAAACAATCTTCGGTCCAATCTGCCGGCGAGCGAGGCGTTCGCATAATAGCGACCGGCTCGAATTTCTTCGCGGATTTGCACCTGGTTTGCGCAATATCGAAGCAACCAGAACGAGTTGCTGCCTATAAATGTTGCAACGCAAAAATATTCCTGCTTTACTTGGCAAATATGCTTGAAACCGGCCTCATAGTCTGGAACTTTTCCAGCAGTATCGCGTTCGAACGACGGCATGTTGTGACTGGAGATCAGCGATGGCAGAAACTCGGGAAGAGTGGATCAAGAAACGTGCATATTCCCTCTGGGAAGAAGAGGGACACCCGTCAGGGCGGGATTCCGTTCATTGGGAAAAGGCAAGGGCCGAGCACGATGCGCTCAAGGGGGCTTCCAAATCTCCAAATGGCAAGGACGTAAAGCCGCGGGCAAAGCGGGCGACCGCCGCCAAGACGGAAGCGTCGGTCGAAGCCGCCAGCGGCGATGAAGCCAAAAAACCGGCGAAACGGGCGGCTGCAACCACCAAGGGCAACGGCGTCGTCAAATCGGCTCCGAAGCGGACGGCCGCACGCAAGTCGGCATCCTGAAGCGGAATACTCGAATTTAACGAAAAAGGGCGCCTCCACGGCGCCCCTTAACCTTTTTTGTCATAAGTTTGAATTAGTTGCGCGCTATAAAATTCGTGAAGCGCCAGCTTCTGTGCGGGGGTGACCACAAACCGAATGAAACGTCCGTCTGGACAGCTTTACAAAAAAGCTGCGTCCACCCCTCGAAACGGGGAACAAGAACCTATTCCAGCTGTTTATGGGCAAACAGGGGAAGCCGTATGAACAGCCGTTTCGCCCAATCCTCCGTCATTCCATTCATCGTGCGGCCCAGCCGCGGTCCTTCAGCGTTGGTGTGAGGAATGGAGATGTCGCTTCTTCTGATTGCCGCCTTGCTTTATGTCGGTTTCGCGCTCGGGCTTATTCTTCTTGTCGACAATATAGTCGGCGTATTTTTCCGCGACCCGCGCAAACCCGCGCAGCTCCGTTCCTTCATTTTCAGCCGCGCATTTATCGCGTCGCAGAAACTGGACCAGGAATAGGCAATATAGACAGCTTCATTTCGAGTAATCGAACGCTCTTCGCGGTTAACGATATTTGTAGCTTGCCCTTTCCCTGCTGCCTCACGCCCCTATCTTGTGGACATCGACTGGCAGATCCGGCGCGGAAGACGCCGCAATAAAAAATGAAAGCGATTTTGGATGGCACGGGTTGGGGGCCGCTGGCCGGAAGGCGATAGTGAAATCGGAAATTTGCTACGCCAGAACGGAATGGACGCGGCCGGCATTGGACCAGTTCATACCTGGCCGAGCTCGCTCAAGCATATCGCGGAAATGGTGGTCAATTCTCGCCAGCCGAAATTCGTCGCTTGGGGGCCAGAACTCGCGTTCATCTACAACGATGCATATGTTGCGATTTTTCCGGACCGGCACCCCGCAGCCTTCGGAAAACCTTTTCAGACCGTCTGGTCGGATATCTGGCCGCAATTCGAGCCGATCATCCAGGCCACCCTGGACGGCCAATCACAACTCTTTAAAGAGCTTCTGATCCCCATGCGGCGCGACGGTCGTATGGAGGATACGTGGTTCACCTTTTCCTATACGCCGCTACGTGACGACGATGGAAAAGTGGCCGGCATTCTCTGTGCGACCATGGAGGTGACGGACCAGGTGACCGCCAAGCGCCGGGAGAGTGTCGCGCTGGACGAAGCGCGTGAAAAGTCCACGGCACTTTCAGTCGTCAATCGCGCCGGCTCGGCGATAACGGCCGAACTCAATGTCGACCGGCTGACACAGATTGCGGTCGATGCCGGCGTCGCACTGACGGGTGCCGAATTCGGCGCCTTCTTCTACAATGTCGATGACGGCGAAGGTGGCAGCTACATGCTCTACGCGCTGTCCGGCGTCGATCGCAAACATTTCGACCGCTTTCCGATGCCCCGCAACACAAAGGTCTTTGCACCGACCTTCAATGGCGAAGGCGTGGTTCGCTCCGACGACATCCTGCTCGATCCTCGCTACGGGCATAACGCGCCGCACGCGGGCATGCCGACGGGCCACCTTCCCGTCCGCAGCTACCTCGCCGTACCGGTAAAGTCTCGTGATGGCAGTGTCATCGGCGGCCTGTTTTTTGGCCACAGCCAGCCAGCGCAGTTCTCGGATGCGGCTGAGGCAAGCCTCATCAGCCTGGCGGGCCAGTCTGCTGTCGCGATCGACAATGCCCGGCTGATCCGAGCTGCCGAGGTCGAGATCGTCCAGCGCCGTGAGGCCGAGGACCAGCTGCGCAAGCTGAACGAGACGCTCGAGATCCGTGTCGCCGCCGAAATCCTCGAGCGCCAGCAGGCCGAAGCTGCCCTGCAGCAGGCTCAGAAGATGGAATCGATCGGCAAGCTCACCGGTGGCGTGGCACACGACTTCAACAATCTGCTGCAGGTTATCTCCGGCAATCTGCAGCTTCTCGGCAAGGACGTGGCGAATAACGGCCGCGCCAAGGAACGCATCTCCAATGCGCTTTCCGCCGTCGAACGCGGCTCCCGGCTGGCGAGCCAGCTTCTTGCCTTCGGCCGCCGCCAGCCACTCGAACCGAAGGTGATCAATATAGGTCGCCTGGTCTCGGCCATGGACGACATGCTGCGGCGCGCGCTCGGTGAGGAGATCGAGGTTGAGACGATGGTTTCCGGGGGCCTCTGGAACAGCCTTGCCGACCCGATCCAGATCGAGAACGCACTGCTGAACCTCGCAATCAACTCCCGCGACGCAATGAACGGCGCCGGCAAGCTGACGATCGAAGTCGGCAATGCCTTCCTGGACGATTCCTACAGTCGCACCCATCCCGAAGTCGCAGCCGGCCAGTATGTCGTGCTTGCCGTGACCGACACCGGCTCGGGCATGACACCGGAGGTGATCGAACAGGCTTTCGAGCCCTTCTTCTCGACCAAACCGGAAGGCAAGGGCACCGGACTCGGTCTCTCCATGGTGTACGGTTTCGCCAAACAGTCCGGCGGCCATGTGAAGATCTATAGCGAGGTCGGTGAAGGCACGACAATCAAGCTTTATCTTCCCCGTTCCTTCCAGAGCGAGGACAGGGTCGCCAGCAGCGACGCCGTACCCGCAACTGGCGGCACCGAGACGATTCTGGTTGCCGAAGATGACGAGGGCGTGCGTGCGACAGTCGTCGAGATGCTGACCGATCTCGGCTATTACGTCTTGAAATCCAAGGATGCGCAGAGCGCGCTCACCGTCATCGAGAGCGGTGCGCATATTGACCTGCTCTTCACCGACGTCGTCATGCCCGGCACGCTGAAAAGCCCGGAACTCGCCCGCATGGCACGCGAGCGGTTACCGAACATCGCCGTGCTTTATACGTCGGGCTACACAGAAAATTCGATCGTCCATGGCGGCAGGCTCGATCCCGGTCTTGAGCTGCTGTCGAAACCCTATACGCGCGAGGCATTGGCGCGAAAGATCCGCCACGTGCTGGCCAATCAGGCGCAGCGCCGCCAGACCAATCCGGCGCCCCAGCAGCACAATGGCCAGCAACGTGATATCGTCCAGGCCCGTCTTAAACTTCTGCTCGTCGAAGACGATGCCTTCATTCGGATGGACACTGCCGAAATTCTGCAGGATCTCGGCTACGAGGTAATTGAAGCCGACAGCGGCGAGGAAGGTATCCAGCTCCTGCGCGGCGCCGATATCGATATCGATATCATCGTTGCGGATGTCGGACTGCCGGGAATGTCCGGCCCAACCTTCGCCGCCATGGCGCGCGAGGCTTTTCCTTCCATCGGTCTGGTCTTTGCGACCGGCAACAGCAATCTGCCGGATGCAAACCGCTTCTCCGGCTCCGTACTGCTGCCGAAGCCGTTCACAAGTGCCGCACTCGACAAGGCAGTCAAGACGGCTGCCCGCCAACGGCCCATCGCTTAGAGCGGTTGCGACAAAGCGCATATTGGAGATGCGCTACGCTGTTGCCGCCTGCGAGACGTTGAATTCTGGATATTTCCGAAAGAGGTCGTCTCGGCTCGTGCAGCTGTCGTCGCGAGCGGTCAGCTCGATCGACAGGCTGTCGCCGACATAAAGGCGTCCGCCGCCATGATAGACGGGGATACGCGCGCCACTCTCGGTGATCAGCACGGCATCCTTATCAAAGCCCCTCTTCACCAGCCAGTCGCGTGGCGCCAGCAGACGAATATTGATCTCGAATGACTGCCCCATGCCCTCCTTGGCACTCAGGCTGTAGCCCACTGGGAATAGTTGACCATTCACATCAATCTCGCCTTTTCCATCGGCCTTCAGAAGGTACTTTTCCATCTCTCTGCTCCTTTCGGGTCCGCAGGGGGGTGGTGTCAAAACTGGACAATTACGGATTTTGTTCCTGACTTTGGACGCTTCGCCGCGGAACGGAAAAACACCGGAACTTTTAGGATTGCCGTCGGTTGAACTTCATTGGGACAAAGGAGAAGGCCATGCCGAGAGGTGACAAATCCGCGTATACCGACAAGCAGAAGAGGAAGGCCGAGCATATCGAAGAGGGTTATGAGGACCGGGGCGTATCGCAGGAAGAAGCCGAACGTCGGGCATGGGCAACCGTGAACAAGGAAAGCGGCGGCGGCAATAAATCCGGCTCCGGGCGCGGAAAGAAAGACACGCATGTCTCCTCGAAAAAAGGCGGTCGGATTGGAGGTCATGCTTCCGCATCGCGTTCGAAGGAAGAGCGCGAGGCATCCGCCAGGAAGGCTGCAGCCACTCGCAAGCGTAACGAACAGCACGCCGAGCACTGATCACTAGCATTCGAATGCGCTTCGCCAAACGGCTGCCCAGCTCAAGCGCAAACACGGTCTTTGAGTTGTGCCGTGCCAACAATAAAGTTTAGATCGGCGCGACCCGACACTGCGGATATTAAGAGGGACGATGACATACGAACTCTACTATTGGGACGGCATTCAAGGCCGTGGAGAATTCGTGAGACTGGCACTCGAGGAAGCCGGTGCCGATTATATCGATATTACCCGCCAGTCTGGCCGCGGGCGCGGCACCGGGGCTATGTTGGCGATCATGGAAAGCGAAAGCGAAGCGCATATCCCTTTCGCTCCGCCCTTTCTGAGGGATGGCGACCTCGTCATTCCCCATGTCGCCAATATCCTTTTCTATCTTGGTCCAAAGCTTGGACTTGCACCCGATGACGAGGGCCTGCGTTACGTGGTGAACGGGCTGCAGCTGACAGTCACCGATTTCGTGGCTGAGGTTCATGACACGCATCATCCGATTGCAACCTCGCAATATTACGAGGAGCAAAAGGAAGAGGCGAAGGCACGTTCGGCGGCCTTCATCAAGGAACGTATTCCGAAATTCCTCGGCTACTTCGAGCGCGTTCTCCAACAAAATCCCGACGGCCCAAACTACATAGCCAGCGATGCGCTAACCTATGTCGACCTCTCGCTGTTCCAGGTCGTGGAAGGGTTACTTTACGCCTTCCCGAAAGCCATGAGCGATTATCGCGGCCAATACCCCGGCCTTGCAACACTTCATGACAGGATCGAGAGGCGCCCGAATATAGCCCGCTATCTGAAGTCAGATCGCCGCCTGCCTTTCAGCACCGAGGGCATATTCCGGCACTATCCGGAACTCGACATGGAAGCGTCATAACCTGCATGGTGCCGGTTTTCAGGGAACGATTAGCATTCCCGTTGGTTTTCCTGGATACCGATTTCCACATCAAAAGGTCGAGGAAGGCCGCCATGAGAAGCGCGCCGCCTGGCGCTTACCCTCCTGTTAAACTCGAAACCCGCGGCAGATCCGCGGGTTGTTTTTTATTCTGGAACGATCTGGCGCGTGAGAAAATCGAGCATCCGGCTTTCATCCGCTCGAAGCCCGCGCAATGGTTCGGCGCCGCTCTCCTCCAGCATCTCGTCTTTGCCGGAAAGCGCGATTATCGCGGGATGGATATAGCTCGAGCGCGAGATCGCCGGGGTATTGTGCAGCACATCAGCCGCGGCCTGCGACATTTCCTTGATCGTCGGCCGTCTTCCATCCGAGAAGGCACGACGGGCCAAACCGAAAGCTGCAAGCGAGCCAGCCCAGGTACGGAAGGTCTTTGCGGATATGGCGATGTCGGAAATTTCGGCAAGGTAAGCATTCAGCCGACCGGAATCGATCGGCTTCAGCGCTCCCGTCTCATCCTTCCAGACGAAGAGTTGCCTGCCCGGCAGATCGGCAATCTCTTCCAGAATTTTCTGCAGGCGCGGATGTTTGAGACTGCGCTGGACGCGCTTGCCGCCCTTGGCGCGAAACCTCAGCTCGATCCGCCCCTCGACGATTTTCAGATGGCGCTTGAGCAGCGTCGTGGCGCCATAGGTGCCGTTTTCCTTCACATAAGCCTGATTGCCAACGCGCAAGTGCGCTTCGTCGAGAAGCGTGGTCAACGCGGCAAGCACGCCGTTTATGTCTTCTGTACCGGTATCGAGGTGACGCAATACTGTTCGCCTGATCTTCGGAAGAGCATTTCCAAACTCGATCAGCTGGTGGAACTTGCCGGTGCTGCGAAAAACCTGCCAGTCCTTGTGATAACGATATTGCTTGCGGCCGCGCGCATCATAGCCCGTCGCTTGCAAATGACCGTTCTCATAAGAGCAGATCCAGACATTCTCATATGCTGGCGGCAGGCCGAGCGCGCGAATACGCGCCCGTTGCAACTCATCGGCCAGTACAGTGCCATCGGGCAACATATAGCTGAAGCCCTTACCCTTTCGACGTCTGCGTATGCCCGGTTCGGTATCGTTGACGTAAATCAGGCCAAGTTCGGTAATGAATTCGGCATTCATAGCTTACTATCTATCCGTCATTTGCTCCGCCGACCGAAATGGAACCATCTGCGGCGTTCGGCAGTGCTGGCGCCTTTGGGCGGTTCGGTCTGGCCCTTCGGTGCGAAGACAGAAATACTCTGGGCGTAGACCATCGCCGCATTGTCCTGCTCATGCGTCTCGAAGCCATCTTCCTCGGCACCGGTATCGAGTACGCGATCCCATTGCTTCAGACCGTTGACCTCGGGCAACCGGACCTCGCAATCGCCGCCGGCATTGAAGACGAGATAGAGATCGTCCATCTTTTCCGTATCGGCCGCATGGGCGCTCTTCGAGATATAGACTCCGAGCACCTGCAACTTGTCGTCATTCCAGGCGCCATCGTCCATGAAATCCCCATCCGGCTTATACCAGGCAATTTCGATACGGCCGTCTTCCGTGCTTTCCCCGGTCAGGAAGCGCTCCTGACGCAACACCGGATGCGCCTTTCGAAAAGCGATGGCCTTGCGGCAGAATTCGAGAAATGGATCGTCGAGGCCATCCCATTTCGTCCAGCCAATCTCGTTGTCCTGGCAATAGGCGTTGTTGTTACCGCCTTGGCTGTTGCCGACCTCGTCTCCGGCAAGGATCATCGGCACGCCCTGGGAAAGCATTAGCGTCGCCATCATGTTGCGACGGCGGCGTGACCGGAGCTTCAGGATGTCTTCGTCCTCGGTCGCGCCTTCGGCACCCATATTGTCGGAATGATTGTCCGAATGACCGTCCCTGTTTTCCTCGCCATTCGCCTCGTTGTGCTTGTCGTTGAAGGAAACCGTATCCATCAGCGTGAAGCCATCATGGGCAGACAGCAGGTTGACCGATGATGTCGCGCCGCGATCCGAGTGATTGAATTGTATCGCCGACCCGGTGATGCGCTGCGAAATCTCCGAGACCATGCCGCCATCGCCCTTCCAGAAACGGCGCACGTCATCGCGAAACTTGTCGTTCCATTCGCGGAAAGGATGAGGGAAACCACCGACCTGATAGCCCCCCTCCCCGACATCCCAGGGCTCGGCGATGAGCTTGACACCGGCCAGAATCGGATCCTGCCGGATCGCGCCGAAGAACAGGCCCTGCCGGTCGAACTCCAGATCCTGTCGACCGAGCGTACTCGCGAGGTCGAAACGGAAGCCGTCGATATGCATGGCGCCGACCCAGTAGCGCAGGCTGTCCAGCACCATGCGCATGACCATCGGATGGGCGACGTTCAGCGTATTGCCGGTACCGGTCGTATCGAATGTATGGCGTGGGTCGTCGGGCGAGAGAATGTAATAGCTGGCATTATCCAGACCGCGAAAGGACATGGTTGGCCCTTTCTCGCTGCCTTCGGCCGTGTGGTTGTAGACCACATCCATGATGACTTCGATGCCGGCGGCATGGAACTTCTTCACCATGGTCTTGATCTCGGTGATCCTGTCGCCGGAAAGGTAGCGTGCTTGAGGCGCGAAGAATCCGAGCGTCTGGTAACCCCAGAAATTCGTCAGCTTCTGCTCTTCGAGATAACGGTCATTAGGGAAGAACTGGATGGGCAGCAGCTCGATCGCGGATATTCCGAGTTTGACGAGATGATCGATGATCGGATCGCTGCACATGCCGAGGAAGGTGCCGCGCAAGCGATCCGGCACCTTGGGATGCAGCATCGTCAGGCCGCGCACATGCGCTTCATAAACGATCGTCTCCGTCCAGGGGCGGCGGATAGCCTGCTCGCCGTCCCAATCGAAATCCGGATCCTGCACGACACCCTTGACCATGAAGGGCGCGCTGTCGCGTTCATCGAAGGAAAGATCGTCCTTGCCGATCGTATAACCGTAAAGCGCATCATCCCATTTGAGATCTCCAAGCACCTGCTTGGCATAGGGATCGAGCAGCAGCTTGTTGGGATTGAAACGATGGCCGTTCTTCGGATCATAGGGTCCGTGGGCGCGATAGCCGTAGACCGTGCCCGGCCCTACGCCGGCGATATAGCCCGACCAGATATCGCCTTCGCGCTTGGGCAGCGGCAGGCGAGCGACTTCCTTTTTGCCATCGGGAGAGAAAAGGCAGAGTTCCATCTGCTCGGCATGGGCGGAAAATACCGCAAAATGCGTGCCCGAGCCGGTATATTCCGCCCCCAGCTCCGGTTTCAGGAAGTCGAGTTCGGAAAAGGAAAAGCTCATGACGCCCCCGCTGGATAAATGGCCAAGCGGGAAACGTCACTACGGTGCTAAAGTTCCTTCGGAATGCGTCGTTTTGGCCCGGATCAGGGCATCAGCTGACCGCCATTGACCTCGATTATCTGGCCGGTGATATAGCCTGATAGCGTCGGGGATGCGAGGAACAGATAGGCGCCGACGCAATCTTCCGAGGTGCCGACAAAGCCCATCGGGATCGATTTACGCTGCATCTCCATCTGCTCGTCATTGGTATAACGCTCATGGAAGGGCGTAGCGATGACACCGGGCGCGACCGCATTGACGCGGATCTTGTCAGCCACGAATTCCTTGGCATGACCGTGCGTGATCGTCGAGACGAAGCCCTTGGAAGCCGCATAGAGGATCGCGCCATTGCCGCCGCCGTTGCGCGCGGCAATCGAGGTCGTGTTGATGATGAAGCCGCCCTGCTTTTTCAGCCACGGATGGGCGGCACGCGTTGCCGCCAGCACCGAGCGGGCATTGAGGTTCATGACCTTGTCGTAGTGCTCATCGGTATATTCCGACGTCGGCTTGCGTCCGAGCATGCCGCCTGCATTGTTGATAAGGCCATCGAGATGGCCGAAGGTCTTTGCCGTCTCTTCGACGACACGTTCCGTTTCGCCTTCCTTCGAGACGTCGCCGTGCACCAGATGCACCGTGCCACCGGCGGCCTTGATCTCATCGGCGAGCTTTTCGGCAGGTTCGCGGCTGGAATTGTAGTGAACACCGACCTTCATGCCCTGTGCGGCGAAGGCGCGTGCAAGGGCGGCGCCAATACCGGTGGAGGCGCCTGTGATCAGCACGGCCTTACCGGCGAGGTCTGGAATTTTGATGGATGCGAGCAATTGAGCAAGATCTGCCATGGCGACGATAGCCTCCCGAAAAACCAAGGACATAGGTGATGAAGCAATATGTGCCAGTCTTAGCAGGCGAGATCGGCGAAGGGCAATGCACGAAAGAGTAAGATGGGTACGCCCGGCCCAAAGCGGCGCCGTTGACAAATGTCCGGCAGGCCATAGTCTCGGCCGCAGGTCGCGGTGAGGATATCGCGCTTTGAGGGGAAGACATGCTGAAGCGCTTGAGACGGCTGGTTTTTCTGGGCCTTGCCCTCGGTCTTTCCGCCTATGGCGCGGCCAATGCCCAGACGCTTGATGCGATCAGACAGAGCAAGACGATCCGCATCGGCTATATCGCCGACGAGAAGCCTTTCTCGTTCAAGAAGGCGGATGGCAGTCCCGCCGGATACACGATCGATCTTTGCCGTCGCATCGCCGACGAAATCGGACGCAGCGTTTCCGGCCTGAAGAAAGACTATGTCGAGACGACACTGACGGACGGCTTCGACGCGGTGAAGGACGGCAAGATCGATCTCCTCTGCGGCGCGACCACGATTAATCTCAGCAGGCGCGAAAGCGTCGATTTTTCACAGCCCGTTTTCCTGACCGGCGCAAGCGCGCTTCTACGGAAGGATTCGCCCGACTACCTGCAGATCCTCTTTCTCGACAAGCGCCCTGTCAGTGCCGTCGACCTGAAATCGCCGGCGCAGAGTTCGATCGGCGTTCGCGCCGGCACGACGACGGGGGCTACGTTGCGCGATGCGATCGGTCCCGATGTGCCGCAAACACGCATCGTCGATTTCGCAACCCATGAAGACGGCTTGAAAGCGCTCGAGGATCACAAGATCGACGCCTACTTCGCTGACCGGTCGCTGCTCATCGGTCTGGCCGACCGCGCAAACAACCCGTCCGAACTGGAACTCGGCAGCCGCCTCTTCACTCATGAGCCTTATGGCATCGCCGTGCGGCGCGACGATTCCACCTTCCGGCTTCTCGTCGACCGCACGCTGACGGGCTTCTATACGTCGAACGATTTCCCGAAACTGCTCAAGACCTATTTTGGCGCCGAAGCGCCCGTCCTGCGCAGCGAAATCATGATGCAATCCATCCCCGAATAGGCCGCTCTCAGACCCTTTCGAGCACTACGGCAATGCCTTGCCCAACGCCGATGCACATGGTCGAGAGTGAATAACGGCCGCCGGTTTCGCCAAGCTCAAGAGCCGCCGTGCCGGTGATACGGGCACCGGACATGCCGAGCGGATGGCCAAGCGCAATCGCGCCGCCATTGCGGTTCACACGCTGATCGTCATCGGCAATGCCGAGTTCACGCAGCACTGCCAGACCCTGGCTGGCGAAGGCTTCATTGAGCTCGATCACGTCGAACTGTTCCTGCTTCAGGCCGAGCCGCGCCAGCAGCTTGCGCGAAGCCGGGACCGGGCCGATGCCCATGACGCGCGGCGGAACGGCCGCGGCAGCACCGCCGAGAATGCGGGCAATCGGAGTGAGCCCGTATTTCCTTGCAGCCGCTTCCGAAGCGATGATGAGGGCGGCCGCACCGTCATTGACGCCGGAAGCATTGCCGGCAGTCACCGTGCCACCCTGACGGAAAGGTGTCGGCAGCTTGGCAAGCGCTTCCATGCTGGTGGCGCGCGGATGCTCGTCCTTATCAATGACGATGGGATCGCCCTTGCGCTGAGGGATCGTTACCGAGGTGATTTCCTTGGCAAGCCTGCCGCTGGCCTGCGAGGCGGCTGCCTTCGCCTGCGAGCGCACGGCAAAGGCATCCTGGTCTTCGCGATTGACCTTGTAGTCCTCGGCAACGTTCTCGCCGGTTTCGGGCATCGAATCGACGCCGTACTGCTTCTTCATCAGCGGGTTGATGAAGCGCCAGCCGATCGTCGTGTCGTGAATTTCGGCCGCACGCGAAAAGGCGGCATCCGCCTTCGGCATGACGAAAGGTGCGCGCGACATGCTCTCCACGCCGCCGGCAATCATGAGTTCGGCCTCGCCTGCCCTGATGGCACGCGCAGCCGTAATGACGGCATCCATACCGGAGCCGCAGAGGCGGTTGATCGTCGTGCCCGGCACCGAGACAGGTAGGCCGGCGAGAAGCAGCGACATGCGCGCGATGTTCCGATTATCCTCGCCCGCCTGATTGGCGCAACCGAAGATGACGTCATCGACGGCTTCCCAATCGACGGACGTGTTCTTCGCAAGCAGCGCCTTCAGCGGAATGGCACCGAGATCGTCGGCGCGGACCGAGGAGAGCGAGCCGCCGTAGCGGCCGATCGGCGTGCGGATATAGTCGCAGATAAAGGCTTCGGTCATGGGACTGTCCTCAAAGTTCGGGAACGACGAGGTCGGCAACCTGCCCCTCGATATGGAGCGGCGCGCCGGTCATGGCCTGCAACTCCTCGACCGACATGGCGGTCAGCTTTTCGCGCAGCACGAAACGGCCATCCTTGATGTCGATGACGGCATGGCTGGTATAGATGCGGGTGATGCAGCCGACACCCGTGAGCGGAAAACTGCACTTGTCGACCAGCTTCGGCTCGCCATTCTTGGTCACGTGCTCGGTGATAACGCAGACCTGCTTGGCCCCGTGCACGAGATCCATCGCGCCGCCGACTGCCGGCACGCCCTTGGCACCGACGCGCCAGTTGGCAAGATCACCGTTCTGGGCGACCTGATAGGCGCCGAGGATCGCAACATCGAGATGACCGCCGCGCACCATGGCAAAACTGTCCGCATGATGAAAGAAGGCCGCCCCCGGCTTCAGCGTCACCGCCTTCTTGCCGGCATTGATCAGATCCCAGTCCTCTTCTCCGGCAGCCGGCGCCTCGCCGAAATTGAGGATCCCGTTTTCCGTATGGAAGATCGCCTGCCGACCCGGAGGCTGGTAACGGGCAACCATTTCCGGAAAGCCGATACCGAGGTTCACATAGGCGCCATCGGCAATGTCCTGTGCCGCGCGCCAGGCGATCTGGGCATTGGATAGCTTGATGTCTTCTCTGGTGTCGACGGTCATACGTAAGCCACCCCGGCTCGAATGAGCTCTTCTTCCTGTTGTGGATTGGCGATCTCGACGACACGGTCGACGAAGATGCCGGGTGTAACGATATGCTCGGGGTCGATATCACCGGCCGGCACAATGGTCGAAACCTGGGCGATGGTCTTGGCCGCCGCCATGCACATCAGCGGATTAAAATTGCGGCCAGCCTTATTATAGGTGAGGTTGCCGTGGACATCGCCGACATGCGCCTTGACGATGGCAAAATCCGCCTTCAGCCAGCGCTCCTGCACATAATGGCGGCCATCGAACTCAGCGATCACCTTGCCCTCGGCAAGCTCCGTGCCGTAGCCCGTCGGCGTATAAAAGGCCGGAATGCCGGCACCACCGGCACGAATGCGCTCGGCGAGCGTGCCCTGCGGCACGAGTTCCAGCTCGATCTCACCGGCCAGATATCGATCCGTAAAGGCACGCGGGTCGGATGAGCGCGGGAAGGAGCAGATCATCTTCCCCACCATGCCGGCATCGATCATTGCCGCAATACCGATACGGCCATTGCCGGCATTGTTATTGATGACCGTCAGGTTCTTCGGCCCCTTGTCGATCAGGGCATGAATGAGCTCGATCGGCGCGCCGGAGCCGCCGAAACCACCGATCATGACGGTGGCGCCATCGCCGATTTCGGAGACGGCTTGCGCCGCGCTCCCGATTGTCTTGTCCATGCGGGATCTCTCCTTGCCGGATGAGGCCTCCTCGGGCCTTCCTGACGGAGAGATAAGGCGAGAGCTATAAGCACATCAAGCAATTTGTGCGTTATACGATATTTGTTCACATAACGCACAACGCAGTAATCTGCCGATACGAGATGAGCACAGTTCAAAACGAGGCAATTGAGACTGGACAGCGTTCGGATCGGTGTCCTACCGATCCGTCTTGCTAACGGAGAAACGCCTCATCGACCGGTATCTGCATCGCTGTCACAAGATGATTTGTCTGGCCTGCCAGACCGATCACCGCCTGCAACTCGGCGTGCTGCGCATCCGTCATGCCACGAGCCCTCGCCGCAGCGGTATGCGAGTGTACGCAATAAGAGCAGCCATTGGCCGTGGAAACCGCGATATAGATCATCTCCCGCGTCAGGGGATCGAGCGCCCCTTCGACAGTCATGACAGCCTTCAGCCCTTCCCAGGTGCGCTTCAGCAAGGCCGGATCATTGGCAAGGCCGCGCCAGAAATTGTTCACGAAGTCGGACTTTCTCGTCGCCCTGATGTCGTCGAAGACTTCCTTGGCAGCGGGGATTGCGTCCACTTCCGCATCGGTGAGCAGTTTGACGGTGGCCATTGCAGTTCCTTCTCCCTCTCAGTGGACAGCAGCATACATGATCTTTTCCTCGGTAGAGTCACCGGGGGAAAACTCTTCGACGATGCGGCCCTGTCTGCAGACCAGAATGCGGTCCGAAAGGTTCATGATTTCCGGCAGGTAGGAGGAAATCACCACGACGGCCAATCCTCTGTCAGCCAACTCGTTGATGATCTGATGGATTTCGGCGATCGCCCCGACATCCACGCCACGCGTCGGTTCATCGAATATGACGATGCGCGGCTCCTGAACCAGGCCCTTGCCGATAACGACCTTCTGCTGATTGCCGCCGGACAGTTCAACCACGCGTGCATTGTCGTTGATTGCCCGAATGTTCAATTTCTTCGTCCATTCGGCAGAAAGCTGGTGCATCTCCTTCATGCTGATGACCTTGCTCTTTTCCCGATCTGCAGCAAGAAGCCCGCCGAAGACGTTCTCGGCGATCGACATCGTCTCGAAAAAACCTTCACTCTTGCGGTCTTCGGTCACGTAGACGATGCCGTCCTTCACCGCCTCGCGCGGAACAAGGTAGCGCACGGGTCTGTCGTTCAGTTCGATCGCGCCGCCGCGCTTGAAGTCTCTCTTGTAGATGCCAGAGATCACCTTGAAGGTTTCCGTCCGACCCGATCCGATGAGGCCGAAGACGCCGGTGATCTGCCCCTCGAAGATCGAAAACGAGTTGTTGCGGACAACGTTGCTCATCGACAGATCCTGTACCGAGAGCACCTTTCGGCCGGCCTTTCTAAGATTGCTTTGATCGCGCTTCTTGTAGAGCGCTCCCGTCAGCGTTCTTCCGACCATCGCGGCGATGATCTTTTCCCGATCGAATTCCGCGGTATCGCCTGTTGCCACGAGTTCGCCATCGCGCAAAATGGTAATGCGATCCGATATCATCAGCGCCTCTTCCAAGGCGTGGCTGATGAAGACGATCGAGACGCCTCGTGCTTTCAACCTCCTGACGAGCGCGAAGAAATGTCGCTTTTCTTCGGGTGTCAGTGTGGCGGTCGGCTCATCAAAAATGATGACTTCCGCGTTGTGATGGACCGCGCGTGCGATCTCCACCATCTGTTTCTTCGCGGCTCCGAGCGTCTCGACCATCGCCGAGGGATCGACGGGAAAATTCAGCGACTGCAGGAACTGCTGCGCGGAGATGTAGATGCCGCGAAGGCGATTGAGAAAAGCTTCGGTGCCAAGATAAAGGTTCTGCGCCACCGTCATCGACGGTACGAGACTGGTCTCCTGGAAGACCATCGCAATGCCGGCGTCAAGGGCGGCGTTCGGCGAGCCATAACTGACCTCCTTGCCGTGATGGATCATGGTGCCGGAGGTCTTTTCGACGACGCCAGCGATGATCTTCGTCAGGGTGGACTTGCCGGCGCCGTTTTCGCCGAGGAGCGCATGTATCTCGCCCTTCCGCAGCTCGAACGTCACGTCCTTGACGGCGGGCACGCCGCGATATTCCTTGGTGACATTTTCCAGATGGACAATGATCTCGTCTGCGGTCGCCATCTCACCTGATCTCCGCTGTGTCGATAGAAACGAGACAATTGCCACCCCGGGAGGCGACGACGACCCGCCCCTCGTCCTCGATGGCGCTTGTCGTGCCATGCCGCGAGCCGTTTGCGCGACTGTGCAGGCTGTAGAGCGGCTGCAGGTTGGCATCGAGCTTGACGACCAGCCCGTATGAACGGCTGGGTGACCATGGCTTATGGACGCCCATCGTCTTTATCCCGCCGCATTGCAGCGGCTCCAGGAAACTTGTGCCCGATGCGAGAGACGGCGCGATCCAGAATTCGGTTGGAACGCTCGCCATCATATCTTCGCGGTAACGTTGCTCCTGCAGCACGAACTCTATCAGGCGATTGCGCGGTGCAAAAACGGAGAGCCAGGCTCCGCCCGCGGCAGACGGCGAGAGGCGCGACGGATAGCCCGGAAGGTTGTCGGTCACGACCGACAGCGCACCCGACGGCGAGAGGCGGATCAGGCGATGCCGCCAGGCTTCGGAGACGACGACATCAGTACCTTGGACGAGCAGCCCATAGGGATAGGCCAAATCACCAGCCACCCTTGTCACTGCCTTGCTGCGAAGCTCAAGCTTCCAGACGCTGCCAGAACGGCCCTTCGACATCAGGTCGCGGACCCATTCGCCTGGTGATAATCCACTTGCGCCGTTTGCCAACCACACCACATCATCGCCTCCGAAGGCGAGAGCCGTAATGCAGCAAAGCTCCGGCGGAAGCTTGACATCCATGCCGTCGATGACGAGCCTGCCATTGGCAAGAGCGATCGCCAGCGTGGCGTCCTCCGAGACAGCCACGGCACTGATCTCTGTCTCGAACTCTTCGATGACATCAGGCGCTTGCGAGCCAGAAAATGCGATCAATGCCTTGCCGGAGGTCGCCAGAAGCCGGCCTTTGTGGACCACGACATTGTCGATCGCGGGCATCGATGTCAGCGGCTCCGCGTTGTCGAGAGCTGAATTCGGGCGAAACGCCCCGTCAAGCGGCGGGATCGTTATCGCCTTGCCACGGAACCAGTCGAGTACAGGATCGAAAAACATCACCTGGCTCCCCAATAAGAAGCCGGCCCCGTCCAGCCTTCATTCGCACCGGAAAGCTTGTATCGACCGATGCGGTTGTTGAGGATGCCGCCGACGTAGAGATAACCTTTGTGCTCGCGCATCGATGTGACCATCGGATGGGAAACACCCGAAAGGTCAGCCATGGCGTCGTGGATGCGCCCGGCCTCATCGAATTTCACGATGCCGCCCGTATTGATATTGGGGAACAGCCAGTCGTCCTGCGGAAGCCGGCGGGTCATCCGCTTGCGCATACCGGGGTGCCGCAGTGAAAGATCGAAACTTGGCGTCCGCATCCCGAGCCATGCCATCCAATAGGTCCCATCCGAGGCTCTGTTGATATTGTCGGGATAGCCCGGCATGTCGGCAATCACGCATTCTGCGGTTCCCGCCTTCGGGCCCTCGAGCCAGTAGCGATGCACACGGCACGCCCAGCTTTCCGCAAAAAAGATCGATTTTCCGTCATGAGCGACGCAGACGCCATTGGTGTAGCGATATCCGTCCAGCAGCGTCCGGGTCGTACCGGTCTTGGGGTCGTAGACCAGCAGGCGCCCTGTCGCTCTGTTCTCGATCGAATCCAGCGCCCAGTCATGTGCGTCATATCGCTTGGTCGAATCCGTGAAATAGATGCGTCCATCGGGTGCAATGTCGCAGTCATTGGGATCGCGCAGACGTGCATCATCAACGACCGAAGTCCAGGAACGCGATGTTTCCGCGGTCAGCTTTTGAACGGAGCGGTCAGGGGCGATGGAATAGAGCCCCATCGCACCCACGCAACTGATCAGATTGCGCTCCTTGTCGAACGAGAGCCCGAGCGGAAATCCACCGACATGGGCGAAGACTTCGGATCGCGTATAATCTGGCGCGAAAAAGCGGACGATTTCACCGTGGCGGGTGCCGCAATAGAGGTTGTCGTTATCGTCGAGAATGACGTCCTCCGGCCCCTCCAGCTCTCCGAGCCCGATATACTGCGTCTGCGCCAGACGATTATCCATCGCATAGGGAGTACCGGAGCCGGGCACGGCCGACAGCGCCTCACCCATTCGCAGGTAGACCGGGGCAACATAGACCTCATTCAAGACCTTATGGCGGTTCTTCAGCCATCGAATGTCGATCGTCACGGCAACGGCAAGCATCAACCCAAGCACCATCTGGTTGGTACCGGTTCCGTAGCCGAGCCGGATCAGGCCGTTTGTCATGACAAGCACGATCACCGCCCCCATCAATCCTTTGACGACCGAACCCCTGCCGCCGCCGAGACTGTTTCCGCCGACAACTGCAGCCGTCAGCGCCAGTATCTCGAGGTTGAGACCGGTCCCCGGCCCAGCGCCGCTGAGGCGGCAGGCGATGAGGAACCCTGCCACCGAAGAGCACAGGCCTGAAAAGACATAGGTCAAGAAGACGGTGCGTTTGACCTTGATACCTGCATTATGCGCGGAACGGCGCGATCCGCCGACAGCCAGGATATGCCATCCTGGCCGCGAGCGCGTCAGCGCGATATGCGTGACGAGGATGAAGATGATGGCGGTCAGTACCGAGACAGAGATGCCGAGAACCGTCCCGTCGCCAACGAAGTCCCAGACATCCGACATTGCCATCGACATCTGGATCTGGGCTGCGAAATTGACGACGAGAATGTCGTAGACGGCGCGGCCGATGATGAAGGTTACGAGGGTCGTCAGGAATGCGCGCAGCCGCATGAAGCCGACCAGGTAGCCGTTGATCGCACCGAAAGCGATCCCGGTCGCCAATGATGCCAGCAGCGCGACCCACACCGGTTGCTCGAAAATGAAGAAAACCGAGACTGCGGCAAAGCACGAAAGCGCGAAGATCGAGCCGACCGAGAGATCGATACCACCGCCCAGCATGACGACGGTCAAGCCGGTGACGACGATCGAAAACTCGCCGAGCTGGCGCGTCGAATCCTGCAGCGACGAAATCTTGAAGAAGCCGGGGATCGCTGATCCGAAACCCGCAACGACAGCGACGAGCGCCAGAAACGGTATCGCATTATCGGTCCATCGTTTTGTCAGGATTTCGCCGGCGAGGTGATCCGGAATGAGGTTGTATCGCCATGCCTGCAAGCGTTCTCTGACTGTCATTGTTGGGACCGGATACCGTCGTGTAGGAGAGTTTGAAGCCCCTCCGAGGAGGGACTTCAGCAGATTTCAGCCGGATGGCGATCGACTTTATTTCGCGGCCGATTGCAGCGCCTTGAGATCCCAGCAGCTGTCAGGCTTCAGATCGGCCTTCGTCGTCGCCTTCTCCAGCGTGTAGATATAGCTCTTCGACGTGCCGGCGGGCTGACCGCTTTGCAGCAGGAACTTGATGATGGCGTTGATGTCGCGTGACTGATGGTGGAGTTCGGTCATCACGACGGCACCGTAAGTACCATTCTCCAAGTTATCGCAGTCCGCAGCTTTTTCGCCGCCGCCTGTCGTCACGAGGAATACCTTGTCCTGCAGCTTGGCGTCACGGATTGCGGCGGCCGCACCGGTCGCGTCACCATCCCAGAAGTCGATAATGCCGCAAATATCCGGATGCTGCTGCAGCATCGTCGTGGTCACGTTTCGGGACGTCGTCGCATCCCAGTTCGAATCCGGCTTTGCGACCACCTGGAAGTCGGGGTTCTTCTCCAGAACCTTCATGATGCCGGCATACTGGTAGAGGCTCGAAGCATTGACCTGATCGCCCTGCACGAGACCGATCTTTTTCGAAGACGTCGGCCCACATCCCTTGATGACGGCTTCCGCCTCCAGCTGGCCAAGGCGATCCCAATCGCTGCCCACGAACGCATCGGCTGCAAAATTGGCCGGATTGTCGATGAGGACGACGTAAGTCCCCGCAGCCTGCGCCTTCTTGAGAAGACGGGCGTAGGAGTTCAGGTCAGGCGAATGGACGATCAGAACGTCCGGCCTTGTATCGGAGGAGATCGCCTCGGTGATGGCCTGCGCGCCCGCCTCGACGCTCCAGTTGGGATCGCGCGTCTCAAACACGCCACCAAATGCCTCGACCTCAGCCTTGATATAATGCGCCCAGCCCTGTGCCAGGTCAAAACCCATCGCCATCGGCACGAGCATGACGCGTTTGCCCTTGAGCGCCTGGGAATAGGCTGCCGGACCGGGATCCTCCTGCGCCGGAGCTGCAGTTGCGAAAAGCGACAACGAAATGGTCGCTGCGGCAAATAATGCTTTCACATATTTCATGGGATCCCCCCAAATGAGTTGACGGATGAATGCGATGGTCTGCTCCCGGACGGGCCTGTCAGATATCTCCCTGCTGAGCTGTCTGTTCGTCGCGCGGATTGAGAAGCCCGTCGATCACGATGGCGACCAGAAGGATCGTGGACTTGATGAGATTTTGGTAGATCAGCGGGATGTCGATGATGGTCATCGCGTTGAGCATGATACCGATCAATGCCGCGCCAAACAGGACGTTGCGAACGCTGCCCTTGCCGCCGGACAGGCCGATCCCGCCGATTACGGCGACTAGCACGATATCGTAGAGCAGCGTCGAGTTCACCACGCGGGTATTAATCGAGTGAAGGCTGGCCGCCGTCAGAAGTCCGGCGACAAAAGCAATCAGGGCAGACAGGACATAACGGAAAACCAGCATCGGCCTGACCGGCATGCCCGCGTTACGGGCCGCAACGGGATTGTCGCCCGCGTAGTACACATAGCGGCCCCATTTGGTGTAGCGCAGGAAAAGGAAGATGACGAACGCAAGGAAGGCAAAGATGAAGACCTCGACGGGAATGTCGAAATATCTGAGGCCGCCGAAAAGCTCGAGCCAATGGCCATCAGGCACCGGAACGGCATCCTGGGTAATCAATTGCGATCGCACGAAGCCGAAGACGAAGGAACCGCTCGCCAGCGTGACGAAGATTGCAGGGACGTCGGCATAGGCGACGAGAAATCCGTTCACCAGGCCTATCCCGACAACGCCGGCGATGACCAACGCGAAAGCATACCAGCCCGAACTTCCGTCATTGAGAAGCTGAAGATACCAGGCCACGGACATGGCCATGACCGCGACGGCCGACAGGTCTATCCCTCGACCGATGATGACGACGGCCATGCCGAGCGCCAGGATACCCAACACCGAGATGGATCTGACGATCGAAACAACGTTTTCCGCCGTAAAGAACCCGGGGAGCGCCACCGAAGCTAGGAGGAAGATCAAGACGGCAATCGCCGCAACGATGGTCTCCTGGCTCAAAGCCCGCCGATGTGATCCGCCCTGCTTCATGTGCATGTCCCCACAACGCGATTAGCCTGCCGCCGCGAGAACGCATCGTCAAATCGCGCTGTCGCGAAATCCACCGCGCATTGAGAAGGAATTTCGACGCAAAGCTGCGTTGCGCGAAATCAAATTCCTGGCGCTCATCCACGCCGGGCGTGGATCTGCAGATGGCTTGCGTTAGCGTAATTTAATGTGTTCCCGCGCAGTCTTTGCTGCGTTGCGTCAACGTTAGGACGCTGCTGACCATGATGTCAATATCTCTTCATCATGCAATGAAGAGCACAGCGATGAAATGATCCCGACATGAAAAAACATATTGCCAAGACAGCGACAGGTCTGAAATATTTCTTTCGAAAATCGACGATCTGGTTTAATTCGCAGAATTGAATTCAATGCGGATTGGGTTCAGGGGGCATAGAGTTCAGGGGGCTGAGCGTGACAGACGTCCGGGCATTGCTTTTGGATCAAAAGCTGGCGCTTACACCGTCGGAAGAGCGCATCGCCCAGATCCTGCTTGCCGACTACCCGACCTCCGGTCTTGGGACAGCCAGCAATCTCGCGAAGAAGGCTGGCGTGAGCGATGCGACCGTAGTCCGGCTAGCGGTCAAACTGGGCTTTGATGGATTTCCCGATCTTCAGAAACGCCTGCTTTCGGAGGTCGAAGCCCGCCTCCAGTCGCCTTTGCTGATGATGGAAACAAAAAGGTCCAACGTCGCGGCTCAAGGTATCGCGGAATCCTACCTTCACGCCGTCTCCGAGACCATTGACAAAACCATCAGCGCAACCCCCGCCAATACCTATGATAAAGTCGCCAGGATCGTCATGGAGGCAAAGGGGCGAGTCAGCCTCGTCGGCGGGCGCTTCAGCCGGCACATTGCCGGAATGCTGGCGGGATATCTTTCGCAGTTTCGTGCAAACGTCCACGACATCGGAACCCTTGCCGCTCCGTCGTTCGACATACTTGTCGATTACGGCAAACGCGACGTGTTGATCGCTTTCGACTATAGACGATACCAGAACGACGTGGTTGCATTCGCCTCGCAGGCTGCCGAACGCGGCGCGACTGTCGTCCTGTTTACCGACCAATGGCTTTCGCCGATCGCCGAGCACGCGGAAGTGACGATCATATGCCCGCTCGAAGTGCCCTCGCCTTACGACACGCTTGCTCCGGCCGTCGCCCAGATCGAAGCCCTCGTAGCGCAGATACTTTCGTCTCTCGACGACACGACACGCCGGCGTGTTGAAAACCTCGAATCCATCAGGGCACGTAACGCCGTGACCGTCGATGTCGAAGACAGCTCAGGAAGTTCGCCTCAACCAGGTCCCAAGCGCAAGAAAGGTATTACTGCCGATGCTTAGCCAACTTCAACGCCGAGACGCACCCTACGTTCCGAGCGAAACGGCTCTCCTGCTGGTGGATATGCAGCGCATCTGGCTTGAACCGGGCCTCGACCCCGATCATCCGGAAAGAGGTCCGGATCATTATTTCTACCGCCAGACGGCTTCGGTGACGATCCCGAACAACGAGCGGCTGCTTGCGGCAGCACGAGCAAATGGCGTTGAGGTCGTCCACACGATCATCCAAAGCCTGACCGAAAACGGCCGCGACAGGTCGCTCGATCACAAGCTTACGCCGATCCACATTCCGCCAAGCAATCCTCTCGGCTTTCCTCCTGACAACCTCGGGCCGAAGAATGACGAGATCCTGATCCCCAAGACCTCGTCCGGCGTCTTCAATTCGACCAATATCGATTACGTGCTCAGAAATCTCGGCGTGCGTTATCTGATCATCACCGGCATCATGACCGACCAGTGCGTCGATATGGCGGTGAGAGACGCGGCGGATCGCGGCTATTACGTCACCTGCGTTTCCGATGCCTGTGCTGCCGCCACCCAAGAGCGCCATGATACTGCTCTCAAGGCATTCGGCGGCTATTGCTGGGTGACCGACACCGACACAGTCGTCGACCGTCTCTCGACCAGAGCTGCCGCATGAGTGGCGATGTTGCCCTGACGGGTATCGTGACGACCGATATCGCGGCCGTCACACGAGGCCGTTTCGTCGACAGTGACAAATTCGATTCATCGATCGCAGGCGGCGTGGGCTGGCTGCAGGCAAATCTCTCGCTGACGCCGTTCAATGTCATCGCCGATCCCAATCCGTGGGGTTCTTCCGGCGATCTGAGATTGCTGCCCGATCCGGGCGCCCGCTATCGGACCTCCAGGACCGGTTCGGAAACGCCCTTCGACATGGTGGCTGGAAATCTCGTCGAACTGGACGGCTCGCCATGGTCGTGCTGCACCAGAACCCTTCTCGCAAACGCACTTGCCGATCTCAAGGCCGCGACAGGTCTCTCGCTCAAAGTGGCCTTCGAGCATGAGTTCCAACTCCTCGATACCGGCCTGCCGCGCGAACACGTGCTCTCCTTTGCCGGCTTGCGGCGCGCAGACGGCTTTGCCGCGCAGATCATGTCCGCACTCGAAGAAGCGGGCGTCGATCCGGAAGTCATCATCTCTGAATATGGCGAGGACCAGTTCGAAGTCACCTGTTCCCCGGTTGACGGGCTGGCAGCGGCAGATCGCGCCGTCGTCCTGCGGGAGATTATTAGGGAGGTCTCCCGCAACCGCGGCTGGAAGGCCTCATTTGCTCCAAAGACCGCGCCCTCATCCGTCGGGAACGGCGTCCATATCCACTTCAGCCTGATCAATGCTGACGGGCAGAATGCGACCTACGATCCATCCAGGCCATCGGGCCTCTCGAAAGCTGCCGGATCGTTCTGCGCGGGCGTGATCAAGCACCTTCCAGCGCTCACTGCCCTGACGGCATCGAGCGTTTCCTCCTACTACAGGCTGAAGCCCCATAGCTGGAGTTCGTCCTATACCTGGCTTGGCGACAAGGACCGGGAGGCAACGCTGCGTATTTGCCCGACCGTGACCATCGCAGGCCGCGATCCCGCCAGGAGCTTCAACATCGAGTATCGGGCTGCCGACGCTACCGCCAACCCCTATCTGGCACTGGCAGCCATCGTCCGGGCGGGTCTTGCCGGACTCGAGGGCGACATTCCCTGCCCGCCGATCCATTCCGGTGATCCTGCTGATCTGACCGACGAACAACGCATGGAGCGGGGATTGCTGCGCCTGCCGGAGACGCTGGCAGACGCGCTTGGAGCTCTCAAGCAGAATAGCGTGGTCTCTTCCTGGTTCTCGCCGATTTTCCTTGAGACGTTCATGGGCATGAAGGATTTCGAGATGAAAAGTCTCGAAGGGCTCGACCAGCAGACAATCTGCGAGCGATACAGGGCGGTCTATTGAACACACCGCGAGAAGATCTCCCGGAATGGCCTGAGCCCGTCGAAATCCTGAACGTCGGCGGCCGCTCGGATATCGTTCTGATTTGCGAACACGCGTCGAATTACATTCCAGCTTCGTTCAACGGGCTCGGCCTTTCCGCCGACGAACTGGTTCGACATATTGCCTGGGATATCGGCGCGGAATCCGTTTCCAGGTCACTTTCGAAGCTGCTGGATGCGCCGTGTTTCCTCGGGAAGTACTCAAGACTTCTTATCGATCTGAACCGGCCGATCGCCAGCCCCACCAGCATTCCGCAGCGCTCGGAAGCGACGGACATTCCGGGAAATATCGACCTGGAGGAAGCGGATCGCCAATGCAGGATAGACAGGATTTTCACTCCTTTTCAATCCGCGGTCGCGGCCTATCTGGACTTGCGCCAGCAAGAGGGGCGCAAGACGACGATCGTGGCGATCCATTCCTTCACTCCGGTCTTTCTCGGCCAGAACCGTCCCTGGCATGCCGGTATTCTTTTCGACAAATCCGCTGACTTCGGCCGGGAAATCATCGAACGCCTGTCGCGGATAACCGGCCTGATGATCGGTGCGAACGTTCCATATGTGATCGAACGGATCAGCGACTATGCGATACCCGTCCACGGCGAGGACCGGGGACTGGAAGCGCTTCTCGTGGAAATCAGACAGGATCTCATCGGGTCCAGCGACGGGCAGACCCGATGGGCAAACTATCTCTTCGAGGCTTTGAAGAAATCGGTCTGAGGGACGACAGAAAAAAGAGGCGAGCGCGTTTATGAAAAATAGGTGCTGTCCGTCGCGAACTTGGTTTGGGTGCTACCACCTAAGCCGTGTTCTGGCCTTAGGCTAAACGTCCTCTGCCGTCGCGCGCTATAGGCAGGGTCGTGCTTTCCCAATGCCATTCGACATTCCCGGGTACAAAACCGAGCTTGAGGTTCCTGCGGCCGATAATCCGACGGCTACCAGTGTTCGGCGCAAGGTGATCGATATCGGTCAGAAAGGCGTCGAAACTGTCGCGCCAGCGTGGATCAATGTGATGGTCGGACGCAAGCATGCGTCGATACTGTTCCCGAAGGAACTTGTGCTTGTGAGTTTTTGGCATGGGGCTCAGGTGGGGATGCTGGGGTGTCGGAGCAATAGTGAGCGGGCCGTATAGTTTGAGTTCATGCTCGTTGTAAAGTGCCTCTGATCGATGGACGTGGTTAATCGTCACTTTCATGCGGCGCGCTTCTTTCGGCAGGCGCCGGGCGCGAAACGACGTAGGCAGCGCAAGCGAGGATCAATGCACCGGCGGCGACCGCCAGGAGCAACGAGGGCTTTGACGTGACGAGGAATATCACGTATCCCGTCGACATCCCAAGCAAGGCAAAACATTTCGATTTCAAAGATATAGCGCCGCTTTCGCGCCAGTCCCGCAAGGAGCCACCAAATCGACTGCTCATCAAGCGGGCCTCCAGGCGCGGCGATGATCGGGCAAAGAACCACGCCGCGAGGATCAGGAAGATCGTCGTCGGCATCAGCGGAAGGATGGCACCGATAATACCAAGGCCGATCATCACGAGACCAAGGCAGAGGTAGACGGCTCGCTGGAACGGACTGCCCGATGGGCCAGGCACAGAACTCAACTCACATACTCCCCATCATGCCAGAATCTCCTGCCGCCACCATACTCCGAGCACGCACCAGGGAAGCGTAAATTTTGCCATCGACGGTCGCCCGGCTGACGCGTAAGTTCATCGAACCACCTTCCAAAAGACACTCCAGATATTCGAGCGGAACTTCTACCATGACGACCCATGAATTCGTCGCAACTGCCTTCCACAACGTCCTTGGAACCTTGCCGCCGGCATTGAAGATCGCGAGTGGTGACACCGTCGTCACCCGTACGCTCGATGCCTGGGGCTACGACGAAAAGGATGTCCAGCGGGCGCACGGTCCCAATCCGATGAACGGGCCGATCTTCGTCGAAGGTGCCGAACCCGGAGATGCGCTCAAGGTCGAGATTCTGGATATGAAGCCGATAAGAGATACGGGCTTCACGCGCAGCGTTCTGGCAGCAAATGTAGTCGATCCCGAAGCCGCCCGCGATCTTCCGAAACCCGAAAAGACACTGTGGGACATCGATCTGAAGGCGATGACCGTCAAATTGAAAGAGCCGGTAGCCGGCCTTGAGGAATTTGTTCTGCCGCTGTCTCCGATGATCGGATGTTTCGGTGTGGCGCCAAGCCTTGGCCAGGCGATCTCTACAGCAACCAGCGGCGCCTATGGTGGAAATATGGACTACCGCCTGCTCGGACCGGGCGCGACGATCTGGTTCCCGGTCTCCGCGCCCGGCGCGCTGTTCTTTCTCGGCGACTGCCACGCGGTCCAGGGCGACGGCGAAATCGTCGGCACCGGTGTCGAGACGACATTCGAAGTCACGGTCCGGCTGACCGTGGAAAAGGCAAGGCCGATATCCTGGCCGAGGGCCGAAGTTGCCGATGACATCATCACCATTGGCAACGCGCGGCCTCTGGATCAAGCCCTCCAGCATGCGACGACCGAAATGCTGAATATGCTCGTTGCGGATTACGGTCTGTCGAAAGTGGCAGCCAGCCATCTGCTCGGACAGGTCGTCCGCTACGACATAGGCAACGTCTTCGACCCCGCCTATACGGTCGCATGCCGAGTTGCGAAGAAATGGCTTCCGGCGCGCTGAGCTTCCGGGCTGTCACGAGGGAACCAGACATATCCATGCGCGAAAGCGATTTCGTCAGCGGCTTCGCCCGCGGTCTTAAGGTGATCGAAGCCTTCGGCGACATGCATCGTCGGCTATCGATAACCGATGCCGCCAAGTTGACGGGCTTCGACAGGGCAACGGTGCGCCGCTCTCTGCTGACGCTCGCCGAACTCGGCTATGCGGATTATGACGGCAAGTTCTTCACCCTGACACCGAAGATCCTGCGGCTCGGACATGCCTATCTGGATGCAACGCCCCTGCCGGTGCTCATCCAGCCGCATCTCGATGCGCTCTCCGAAAAGGCAGGCCAGAGCGCGTCGGCCTCGGTGCTCGACGGCACCGAGATCGTCTATATCGCCCGTGCCTCGCAGCGCCGGGTCATGTCCATCAACCTCACTCCCGGCAGCCGGCTGCCCGCCTATTGCGCCTCCATGGGGCGCATCCTGCTTGCCGCCCTGCCTGAGGCCGAGGCTCGGACTGTCCTTTCCAGGAGCGAACTGAAGGCAAATACGCCCAACACGAAGACCGACCCTGTGGAATTACTGGAAGAGTTTCGCAAGGTGCGCGCTCAAGGCTATGCACTCATCGATCAGGAACTGGAACTTGGCCTCTGCTCCATTGCCGTTCCGGTCGAAAACGATCGCGGCCAGACGGTCGCCGCCATCAATATCGGTGCACCGGCCGCTCACGTGCCGGCGGCCGAGATGGTGACACGATACCTGCCGCTGCTGAAAGAAACCCAGGCCACGCTGCGCACTGTCTTGCGATAGCGACATGCGAAAACAAAGGCCTTAATCAAAGCGCGTTTTATAGATGCCGCACCATCCAGCCGGCCGTGATCAGCGTTCCATTCCAGATAAGACAGCCAATGAACGTGGCGACTGCAAAGCGAAGTGCATCGATTGCGACCACGGCCGAGGCAAGGCCGGCATAGACGCGTGCCGCCGGCACCAGTTGCACGAGTGCCATTCGAGTCATGCTTTCCGAATACCAGTCCGAGCCTCGGCTTACGACCTTGAACCGACCGAGCCAGTCCGAAAGCAGCCGAAGATTCGGATGCGCATCCGATAACCGGGCCAGATAGTACCAGCAAAGCGAGCCGGCCATGGAGCCAAAGGCGGAGATGATGACGAGCGGCACCACTGCGGAAAACTCCGAACCGGCCGTCAGCCCGAAAAACAGATAGATGCCGATCGAGGGCACGACGGGTACGAGCTTTTCCAGTATGGCAACTATCAACACGCCGCAAAGACCTGTTGCGAGCAGGCTGGTTACGAACTCCGGCAGGACCATGACCGTCTCACTCCTGCTTGCGAGAGATGCGGAAGACGCTGGCCGGCGGAAAATTCAGTCGGACGCGGCCGAGCTTGTTGGATTTGAGACCCAACGCCACAAGCACATCCTCGGGCACGGAACAGGCGTGGCCATAGGTGAACTGATAGAAGGCGCCGCCCGGTTCGAGCAGGCTGAATCCGCCACTGACAATCGCGCTGACGACCTCTATCGGCATGTTGCGAAAAGGCAGGCCGCTCACGATCGCCGCCTGCAGCCCGAGTTCGGCCTTGTAGGCAGCAAGCTCACGTGCATCCCGCTGGAGGACGGCAACATCGGGAAAACGCTTTTGTAGCGGCGCGATGAACCGGGCTTCGAGTTCGACCAGCGTCAGGTCTCGCGCGGGCAGGCCACGTTTCAGAAGCGCGCGAGTGAAGACCCCGGTGCCGGGGCCAAGTTCCAGCACCTTGCCGGCCGAGGGTTCGATCTCGCTCGTCATCAACCGCGCCAGCCGCCCTCCCGAGGGAGCTATCGCGCCGATTTTCCTGGGTTCGGCGAGAAGCGCCCTGAAGAAGGCGGCCAGTGGCGGTTGTTGCATTGATATCTCCGGTATCGATTTTCGATTCCGGTATTCTCTCTTCCAAATGATGCGAGCATGACGTGCATACGCGCCGCCGAAAAGATTCAGGCAGGCTCGGTCGCCGGCTCGAAACTGATGTTGAAGCTCGCGCCACCGCCGGTCGCATCCGATACCCAGACGCGGCCGTGATGTATTTTGACGATCTCGCGCACGAGATGAAGACCGAGCCCGATACCCTGGCCATGCCCATTGGCGCGCTGGAAGGGCTCGAAGATCCGCTCCCGGTCGTCAGGCGCAATGCCGGGCCCCTCGTCGCTCACGGAAATCTGCGCCGGGCGTTCCACGGCAATGGTGATAGTGCCGTTTCTTCCACCATGCTGAATGGCATTCTGCACCAGATTGGCGATCGCCCGTTCCAATGCTGTCTCGTCACCTAAAATGCGCTCCGGCATCGAGCGCAACTCGAAATTGGCCTGATAGCCGGCGGCGATGATCAGTGGGGCAAGCTCTGCGGCCTGCCGTCGCGCCAATGTCGCAAGGTCGATGGAGCAATCCGGTACCGGCTCCTGGTTGAGCCGCTGGAGATCAAGCAGCTGCTGGGCCAGCGTCGAAAGGCGGGCGACATCCTCCAGAAGCCGGTTGGTCGCTTCGGTCGGTGGCATGGTCTCCAGCCGGTTCTGCAGGATGGCGATCGGCGTACGCAACTCGTGGGCGGCAGCCAGCATGAAGCGCCGCTGCTTGTTGTGATCGTCGTCGAGGCGCTGCAGCGTCTCGTTCATGGCGATCACCAGAGGCGCTACCTCTTCCGGCACGTTTTCGAGCGGCAGGCGATAGCCCCGCGTCGTACCGTCAATTCCCTGGGCCGCCTGCGCGACCTCGTTCAAGCCCCGGTGGATACCTCGTGCCACGAAGGGCGTGACGGCAAGCGTGATGAGACCGGTCAGCAGAATGACCGGCAGCACGACTCCGGAGGCGATCGCCACGAAGACGACCAGGAGCTTGCCGGCTGGAAGACTGCCCTGCCGGCCCACGATGACAAGCAGCTCGCCATGATCTGTCTTGACCTTCTGCAGGCGCGCCGCAATCGTCGCCGGGTTGTCCTGATCCCCGTTGAAGCGCGCCTCGGCAATATCTGTACCTGACGCCGCAATGGTAAAATATTGCGCCGGCACATTGCCTTCCGTCAGGGTTCGGCCCTGTTGATCGCGCACCAGAAACCAGAAATCGGCCGCCTTTTCGCGCTGATAGTCCAGATCCTCGGTTTCGAGGGCGCGGAGCGAACCGTCTGGATTCCAGGCGATCGATTTCGTCACGGCATCGATCGCATGTTCATCGGGCGCAAAAATGCCGCTCATGCCCGAAATCCAGAAGACGAAGGCAAAGGCGATCGCGATCAGTACCAGGGTCGCCGCCTGCAGTGCGACCAGCCGGCGGATCAGCCGCCATTTCAGCGAATAGAACTTCATCTTCTTCATGGCCGGGCCTGCCGTATCAGGTAGCCCACGCCACGAATCGTGTGGATTTCAACCTCCGCTCTCGCCGCATCGAGCTTGCGGCGCACACGCGAGACATGGGCATCGAGTGCGTTGGACTGGATCTCATCATCCATGCCGTAAACGGCGTCTTCCAGGCTGGAGCGCTCCACAGTGCGCCCCGCCCGGCGCATCAGTGCCTCGAGCACCAGCAATTCGCGGCGCGGCAGTTCGAGCGCAATATCGCCGACGCGCGCTTCACGGTTGCGCAGATCGAAATGCAGCCGGCCGAGGGAGAGGCTCTCGATCTCAATATTGCCGGGGCGACGCAGGATTGCCCTCAAGCGCGCCATCAGCTCCTCGACGGCGAAGGGTTTGGCGAGATAATCATCGGCGCCGAGATCGAGACCTTCGATGCGGTCCTTCAGATCGCCGCGCGCCGTCAGCATGATGACGGGAACGGCAGCCTGGATGCGGCGCGCTTCGGCGATCAGTTCCAGCCCGTCACCATCGGGCAGGCTGCGGTCGAGAAGCAGCGCATCATAGGTGTTCAGGCGCACGGCCTCCTCGGCTGCCTCAATCGTGGAAACGTGGTCCGTGATGATATTGTTATTGCGGAGCGCCGCCACGAGCACGGCAGCCATTTCCGGTTCATCTTCCGCCAGCAAGACGCGCATTCGACCGTCCAACTTCAAAAGCAGCTCTCTGCACAGGCAAGATTGCGTCAGCATGACGCCGAATGCCAGAGTGGCATGGCGTCAATCCCCGGAGGGAAGTTTGGTGTCGTCCGTGCGCGCTTCCAGCGCGCGCACTACCGCCGCCATGTCTTCGCGGCCAAAACCCAGGCTTTCGGTTTGGGCATAAAGCACATGGCAGGCATCGAGCAGCGGCGAGGCAATACCGGCTTGCCGTGCGGCTTCCGCCACCAGCCGGCTATTCTTCAGCACATCGGTTATCGCCGCCTGCACCGAGAAATCCCGCTCCACCAACTTGCCGCTCTTGATCCGCGATATGCCGCTCGCCATCTGGCCGGCATCGACCACGGCCTTGAAGAGGCCCATATCGAGCCCCTGCCTGCCGGCAAAATGCGCCGCTTCCGCAAGCCCGGTCACCGTTGTGATCAGGAAAATATTGACGGCAAGTTTCATCAGAAGCGCATTCGGCACGCCGCCGCAGACGACCGTCTCCCGGCACATCGGCCCCAGTAGCGGGCGGATCTCTTCGACGATATCCGCTTCTCCGGCAAGCATCACGATCAGTTGCGCCTCTTCCGCGGGGCGACGAGAACCCGAAACAGGTGCTTCGACATAGCGGCCGCCGGCAGCGCGTATGTCCGCTTCGAGCCCTTTCGAATATTCCGGCGCCGTTGTTCCCATATGGATGACCACATGCCCGGCAACGCGCGCGTTAAAATCCGATGTACCGCGTCCAAGAACTGCGTCGATCACCGCATCCGTCGCCAGCATCAGGATCACGGTCCTCGCCCTGCCGAACACCTCATCGATATCGGCTGCCACTTCGGCTCCAGCGGCCCGAAGCACCTGCGTGCTTTCCGGCGAGCGATTCCAGACGACGAGTTCGGTGCCTGCCCGCGCAAGATTGAGCGCCATCGGCGTACCCATCACGCCGAGGCCGATGAAGCCTGTTTTCATTGCTGTAGCCTCCCTGAATGCCAGGAGATCAATCTGGGGCAGATGGCGGCGGCTGTCTTGAAGGTTAGTGCGCGGGACCATCGGAAATTTCCAGCGCAGCCTCACGGATCGTCTGCATCAGGATCGAGAGCGGTAGCGATGGAATGGAATCCGTCCTGACCGTCAGCCCGACCGGCCCCTTCGTCTCGCTTGTATCGATCGGCAACGCGGCGAGTATGCCATCGGCAACATCGCGCGCAACTACACCATTCGAGATGATCCAGATCGCATCGCTGTCGCGCACGAAAGCACGGCCGAAGGCGTCGGACACGGTTTCGATCTGGCTCGGCAGGCTTGCGACGCCATTGGTGATCAGGAAATTCTCGACGACGGGCCGGATGATGGAACCACGCGTTGGCATCAGCAGCGTATAGCGACCAAGCTCGGCAAAGAGCGATTTTCCGTTGGTCAGCAACGGATGACCGGCGCGCACGGCAAAGACCACCTGTTCTGAATAAAGATGCTCAAAGGAAAAGCCGGCCATTCTCTCTGCGCCGGCCAGACGACCGACCACGAGATCGAGATCGCCGATACGAAGCTCTTCCAGGAGCACGGCATTGTCGCCGGTGACGATCTTCACCCGGCTCCAGGTATTCTCCTTCAAGAAGAGGTCCATTGCTCGCGGCATGATGCGCGTCGAAACCGTCGGCAACGCGCCGATGCGGATCGGTGGGGCATCGCCGAACTGCTCCTGCGACACGGAATCGAGCCCTTGACGCAGCGCCGTCAGCGCTGCTCCGGCATGACGGAGGAAAACCTCGCCGTACCGCGTAATCCGGATGCCCCGCCCCTCGCGCTCGAAGACGCCGACACCAAGGGCCTGTTCCAGTTCGCGGATCGTCTTCGTCACCGCCGGCTGGCTGACATTCAGCAGTTCTGCCGCCTTCATGACGCTTTTCTGCCGGGCCACCTCGACAAAAGTCTGGAGATGGCGAAACTTGATGCGGCTATCAATCATAGCTTTCATAACCCTCAGGTTATTGGAAAGCCAAAAAATATCATTTTACTTAACCGGATCAACTCACCAAATTGGGTGCCGAGGAGATTTAACGTGCAGTTCGCCAGCATCAATGACGTCACCATCCACTACCAGATCATCAGTGCGCCGGCTGACAGGCCGGTGATCGTCTTTGCCAACTCGCTCGGCACCGACTTCCGGATCTGGCGCGATGTCATCGTGCGTCTGGCCGGCGACTTTGGCATTGTTCTCTACGACATGCGCGGCCACGGCCTCTCGGATGTCGGTCAGGTTCCCTATTCCATGGAAGACCATGCGAGCGATCTTGCTGGCCTGCTCGACATGCTGTCAGTCAAGGATGCCGTCATCTGCGGCCTCTCCGTCGGCGGCCTGATCGCCCAGTCGCTCTATCAGCGCCGCCCGGATCTGGTGAAGGCGCTCATCCTCTGCGATACCGCTCACAAGATCGGCACGGCCGATAGCTGGAACAGCCGCATCGCTGCCATCGAGAAGGACGGCATTGCGAGCATCGTCGACATGGTGATGGAGCGCTGGTTCACGCCGGCCTTCCGCAGACCGGAAAATATCGCCTATGCCGGCTATTGCAACATGCTGATCCGCCAGCCGGTGGAAGGATATAACGCCACCTGTGCGGCGATCCGCGATGCCGATTTCACGGAAGCAGCACCGAGGATCAAGGTGCCGACCATCTGCGTCGTCGGCGATCAGGATGGCTCGACGCCACCGGATCTGGTGCTTTCGACCGCGAAGCTGATCCCCAATGCACGCTATGAAGTGATCAAGGACTGCGCCCATATTCCACCGGTCGAGCAGCCGGAGGCCTTGACCGCGATCATCCGCGCATTCCTCTCATCCCTTGGAGAAAAGAGCCCATGAGCGACACCTCCTCCGAACGCTATCGTCAAGGCATGGCGACTCGCCGCTCCGTTCTGGGTGACGCGCATGTCGACCGCGCCCAGGCAGCCTCGACCGAATTCGACAAGCCGTTCCAGGAGTTGATCACCGAAGCGGCCTGGGGCCATGTCTGGTCCCGACCCGCATTGACGAAGCGCGAGCGCTCGATGATCACCATCGCGCTGCTTGCCGCACTCGGCCAGGACGACGAGGTGGCGATGCATGTGCGCGCCACCGCCAATACCGGCGCCTCGAGGGAAGATATTCGCGAAGCACTGCTGCATGTGGCAATCTATGCCGGCGTGCCGGCCGCCAATCATGCGATCAAGATCGCGAAGCAGGTTTTCGAGCAGATGGACGCCGGCAAGGCGGCCTGAGGGGGAGATTATGTCCGACTTACCGAACCGCAAGCCAGAAACAGGGGCCTTCTTTGCCCGCGACCGTGCCTGGCATTCGCCGGCCTTAACGCCGGGCTACAAGACCTCCGTTCTGCGCTCGCCGCAACGCGCGCTGCTGTCGCTCGACGGCACGATCTCCGAAATTACCGGCCCGGTCTTCGGTCATTCGATGATCGGCGAGATGGATAACGACCTGATCCATAATTTCGCCCGTTCCGGCGAAAGCGCCATCGGCGAGCGCATCATCGTGCATGGCCGGGTACTCGACGAGCGCGGACGGCCTCAAGCCGGTGTGCTGGTGGAATTCTGGCAAGCCAATGCCGGCGGTCGCTACCGCCACAAGAAGGAAACCTATCTCGCCGCCATCGACCCGAATTTCGGCGGCTGCGGCCGTTTCGTCACCGACGAGGACGGTCGCTATCATTTCCGCACCGTCCGACCCGGCGCCTATCCCTGGCCGAACGGCGTCAACGACTGGCGTCCGGCCCATATCCATTTTTCGATCTTCGGCCACGGCTTCTCGCAGCGCCTGATCACGCAGATGTATTTCGAGGGCGACCCGATGATCTGGAAATGTCCGATCGTCGGCACGATCCCGGACAAGGCAGCGATCGAGCAACTGATCGCGCCGATGGATTGGGGCAACACGATCCCGATGGACAGCCGCGCTTACAAGTTCGATATCGTGCTGCGCGGCCGCCGTTCGACCATGTTCGAAAACAAGCTGGAGGGGAACTGACATGCAGGAACTCGGCTACCTCAAGGAAACCCCGTCCCAGACCGCCGGCCCCTATGTGCATATCGGCCTGACACCGAATTTCTGCGACATCACCGGCGTCTATGACAGCGATCTCGGCACGCAGATGGTCAATGACAAGACGCTCGGCGAACGCATCACCGTCAGCGGCCGCATCTTCGACGGCGCCGGCGCACTGGTGCGCGATGCCGTCATCGAGATCTGGCAGGCAGACAGTGCCGGTCTCTACAACAGCCCCTCGGAAATGCGCGGCACCGCCGACCCGAACTTTACCGGCTGGGGCCGCTGCCCCACCCGCGCCGAAGATGGGGTCTATAGTTTCGAGACCATCAAGCCCGGCAAGGTGCCCTTCAAGGACGGCCGCAAGATGGCCCCGCACATCACCTTCTGGATCGTGGCGCGCGGCATCAATATCGGCCTGCACACGCGCATGTACTTTCCGGATGAACAGGAAGCCAATGCGGCGGACCCTATTCTCTCGCGCATCGAACATCGCGAGCGTGTGGCAACGCTGGTTGCCGCCCGCGACGGCGTGAAGCTGAGTTTCGATATCTATCTGCAGGGACCGAAGGAAACGGTGTTCCTGGATATCTGAACGGGCTTGTGAGTGGGGCGCTGCGCGAGTAGCGTCCCCGCATCCTGCGAGCTCCTGGCGGACAGGAAACACGATACGGCTAAGCCATCAATCCTCTCTCCCGTTAGGGAGAGGGTGCCGGCAGGCGAATGAAGGGCCGCCACAAAACGAGATGCTACATGGCCACATCCCCCTTCGACCATCCTTTCCTCTCCGGCCTGCTCGGCGATGCTGAAATTGGCGCCTACTTCTCGGCCGAAGCCGACATCAGGGCAATCCTATCGTTCGAGGCGGCCCTCGCCGGCGCCGAGGCGGCACATGGGGTCATTCCCGCCGAAGCAGCCCGAAAGATTCGTGAAACATGCGCAGGTTTTATCCCTGACATCGCGAGCCTGAAGACTGCGACGGCAAGGGATGGGGTCGTCATTCCCGATCTGGTCAAGCAACTCAGAAGAGCAGTCGGCGGCGAACCCGCCGAGCACGTTCATTTCGGCGCGACCAGCCAGGATGCCATCGATACCGGCCTTATGCTGCGGCTGAAATCCGTGACCTTCCTGTTCGGCGGACGCCTGCATGCGATCGTCACCGGCCTAGCCGGGCTCGAGCGACAATTCGGTGCCAACATCCTGATGGGGCATACCCGCATGCAAGCGGCCATCCCGATTACCGCCGCCGACCGTATCGCCGCCTGGCGGATTCCGCTGGAGACCTATCGCGACCGGCTGACGGAGCAGGTCTTTCCGATCCAGTTCGGCGGCGCCGCCGGCACGCTCGAAAAGCTCGGTGCGGAAGCCGGCGCCGTGCGCAGTTCGCTGGCGCAGGAACTGGGACTGACCGACGAACCGCAATGGCAGAGCCGGCGCACTCGCATTGCCGATCTCGCCAATCTCTATTCGCTGATCTCAGGCAGCCTCGGCAAATTCGGGCAGGACATCGCGCTGCTTGCCGAAGCCGGCGGCGAAATCGAGCTTGCGGGCGGCGGCGCCTCCTCAGCCATGGCGCACAAGCAGAATCCGGTTGCTGCCGAAACGCTGGTTGCCCTTGCCCGCTTCAACGCCACACAGATTTCGGCCATCCATCATTCGCTCGTCCATGAGCAGGAACGCTCGGGTGCCGCATGGACGCTCGAATGGCTTGTCCTCCCGCAGATGGCCATGGCAACCGCGGCATCACTGCGGCTGGCCGCGGAACTGATTGGCAATATCAAGCGTCTAGGGACAAGCTGATCGCCTTTGCGCCGGTGCGGTAAAACCGGCTATTGAGAGGCGTTGATTTCAGGAGTGATCCCGTGACCTTTCCGCTCTTCGATCTTTCCGGCCGCCGTGCGCTGGTGACAGGTTCCAGCCAAGGCATCGGCTATGCATTGGCGCTCGGCCTTGCCGAACATGGCGCCTCCGTCATCATCAATGGCCGCAACGCCCAGAAAGCCGAAGCCGCTGCCCAGGCAATCCGCGAGCACAAGGGCCACGCCGTCAGCGCCGCCTTCGATGTCACCGACTCCGAAGCCTCCCGTTCGGCGATCGCCTATATCGAAGCGGAAATCGGCCAGATCGATATTCTCATCAACAATGCCGGCATGCAGTTCCGCACGCCACTGGAAGAGTTCCCCGTCGAAAAGTGGGACGAGCTTTTCCGAACCAATGTCTCCAGCGTCTTCTATGTCAGTCAGCCGGTGGCCCAGGCGATGATCGCCAGAGGCCAAGGCAAGATCATCAATATTGCCTCCGTCCAGGCCAAACTCGCCCGACCGAATATCGCGCCCTATACTGCAACCAAGGGCGCCGTTCGCAACCTCACCCGCGGCATGGCGACCGATTGGGCCAAGCATGGACTGCAGGTCAACGCCATTGCGCCTGGATATTTCAAGACACCGCTCAACCAGGCGCTTGTCGACGATCCAAAATTTTCCGCCTGGCTAGAGACGCGCACGCCGGCCGGTCGCTGGGGCAACGTTGAAGAGTTGGTGGGGGCAGCCGTCTTCCTCGCATCGGACGCATCGTCCTTCGTGAATGGCCATATGCTGATGGTCGATGGCGGGATTACCGCTTCGCTTTGAGGTCAGTTGTCGCCATGAGCACCACCATCGCAATGGTATCCGCCCTCATAGCTATTGCCGATGTGAGTCTCGTGAGCGGGATACCCTGCTTCGGGAAAAAGCTTTTGCCAGACAGTATTTCCGAACAATGACACCGAAACGGCTGAAGCGATCAGCGTGACGCCCGCTGCAAGTCCGATGAGAATCTCCACGAGTGTCATTATCTTGCACTCCAAGGTTCACCATCGAAATTATCTCAGCAATCTTCGCGCGAGACAAGCGCTGTGGAACCATTTTCGAGTGCGGTCAATCCGCGACCATATTTCCTCGCCGCATCAGCGCCATAAGGATCAGCGGCAGCAGCGTCGTGATGCAGATGGCAATGAAAGCCATGGCCATGCCTAGGCCGATCGAGCCCTGCTCGAATTGCCGCCAGATGAAGGTCGCGATCGTCTGCATGCCGACGGGCGCGACGACGACAGAGGCGACGAGCTCACGCGAGGCGAGCGCAAAAACCAACAACATGGACGAAGCAAGGCTCGGAAAGACGAGCGGCAGCAGAATGAGGCGGAAGGCAGTGACGCCGCTGGCGCCGCAGACGCGGGCTGCGGCCTCCAGATTGTCGCCGATCTGCTGAAAGGCTGCCGTGGTGTAGCGCACCGGCTGCGGCAGCAGAATGCAGCAGTACGCAAGCAACAGGATGAAAGCGGTGTTGTAGGGCGTGAACGGCAGGCCCGGCATGTTCCAGGCTAGAATGAGGCCGACAGCGACGACGATACCCGGCAGGGCATTCGGCAGGATGGTCATGACATCGATTGCCGTGCGGCCGGAAATCTTCGTCTTCACCACCGTATAGGCGGCGGTGACCCCGATCAGCCCCGTTATCAGCGCCGTACCGATGCCGAGGGAGAAGCTGTTGACCAGCGCCGTGACGGCGCCGGCACTGTTGCCGAACACCGCCATGAAATTATCGAGGCTGACATTGTCGAAGGAAAGGCCGCCGGAAATGGTCCGGGCCAATGCTGTCGCGAGAATTGCCAGCAGCGGTACGCCAGTCGCGAGAAACGCGACAACGGTGAAAGCGATCATCACGGGCACTTTCAGAGCACCGAGCGGCCGCTTATCCCTAGCCGTCGGCTTGCCACCGACCGTCTGATAGGAGCGGCGCGCGAGAATCCAGCGCTGCAGCAGGAAGGTGACAAGCGACATGGCGACCAGCACCAGCGACAGGATAGCCGCGCCAGGCAGATCGATCGGCCAATCGGTGACGCGAAGATCGATGCCGGTCACCAGTACCTGGAAGCCTGCACGGCGGCCAAGTGCAGCCGGCGTACCGTATTCCTCGATCGCAGCGGCAAAGACCAGCATGAGGCTTGCGGTCAGGCCCGGCGCCGAAAGCGGCAGCGTAATGCGCCAGAAGGCCCGCGCCGGCGAAGCGCCGAAGACGCGCCCGACATCGGCATAACGCGCGCCGACGGCCTCGACCGTGCGTGACACCGCGAAATAGACGACCGGGAAAGTGTTGAATGCCATGACGAGTGTCATGCCGAAGATCGAAAACAGGAAGGGCGCGAGGTTAAAGCCCGCAAGCTGCTGCAGATAACCGCGCGGCTGCAATGTCATGATCCAGCCGAGTGTGGCGATATAGGGCGGGATCATGAAGGGCACGAGCAGAAGCAGGTCCCAGAGAGGAGCGAAGGGAATTCTGTAGAGGGCGCGAAAAACGCCGAGCGGCACGGCAACCAGCGCCGAGGCGAGCACCACGCAGCAGCCGAGCAGGATAGTGTTGCCGCCCATGCGGATCAGCGAGCTATCGGCAAGCGTCGCATAGAGAGAGGAAAAAGGGCTCGCAAACGAGCCCTGCCCGAGTTCGGGGAAGATGCCTTGCAGCACCACCGCGATGAAGGGAACGGCGACGACGAGAACAAGACCCGCTGTTGCCAGCCAGGCGGCCGGAGCCGTACCGCCGATGCCGTTTCCTTTCATCAATCTTGACCTTACTTGGCGCCGTAGAGATCGGCGAATGTCTTCAGCGTTTCCTTGCGCTTGCCGTAGACAGCAGCCGTGTCGTACTTCAGGAGCGTCAGGTCGCTGATCAGCGGACGGCTGGCGGCAACGTCGGTGCGCGACGGCATCAGCATTTCGCCGGCAACAAGAGCCTGACCTTCGTCAGACAGCATGTAGTCGATGAACTTCTTGGCGTCGTCCTGGTTCTTGGACCAGTTCATGATCATGGCCGGGCGCGGCGCGATGACCGTGCCGGACTTCGGGAATACGACTTCGATGTTCTCACCCTTCTTCTGGGCAGCGAGAGCGATGTAGTCGACGGCGCCGAAGACTACGGCCTTTGCACCCTGCAGAACAGGGTTGAGGGCGTCGGCATTCGCACCGGCGATGATTGCACCGTTGGCCTGCAGGTCCTTGAAGAGCTTCCAGTCGTCCTGGCCTGCGAGAGCAGCCGTCAGTTCGAAGGAGGAGCCCGACTGTGCGGGGTCCGGGATGTTGACCAGATCCTTGTATTCCGGCTTCGTCAGGTCAGCCCATTCGGAAGGCTTCGGCGTGCCGCTCTTGGAGTTCCAGACGATGCCGAGAGCCGAGATACCCTGTGCAACAGCGCCTTCGGACTTCAAGAAGTCAGGAACCTTTGCAGCGTTCGGGCTAGCATAGTTGACGAGCCAGCCGCGCTTGGCAAAATCGTTTGCCGTATCCCAGGAGGCCGAGATGACGACGTCGACAACCGGGTTGGCGGCTTCGGCTTCGATACGGGCCATGACCTTGCCGGTCGTCGCCTGGAAAACATTGACCTTGACGCCGGTCTGCTTGGTGAAGCCGGCCGACAGCTTGTCGATCAGGCTCTGCGGACCAGCGGTGTAAACGGTGACATCGGCATGGGCGACGCCGGCCATCAGGGCGGCGGCGACAACGCCAAAAGTGATGCTCTTCAAAGACTTAAACATGTACCAACTTCTCCTCTGTGGATGGGTATTTACTGCTGAAACCAACGGATCTGTGCTGTGTCGATCGAAAGACCGATCGTCTCGCCGGCGCGCAACTTGGCACGGCTCAGCACCTGCAACTCCAGTCCCGGCAGGCCGGCGAGCGAAACATTGGCCAGATGCCCATCGCCGCGAAACTGCGAACGCAGCACAGTCGCCGCAAGGCGACCAGCCGAGATTTCATTGGCCGAGATCGATGCGACCGGTATCAGGACGCGGGCACTGTTGCCTGCAACACCCTCGGCTTCGGACAGGACGATATCGCTGCCTTTGAAATGCCAGGTAGGTCCGCGCCGCTCGATATCGGCAAGACAGCCAAGCCTTAGAAAGTCGGCGACCTCCGGAGTTGCCGGCCGTTCGATCAGGTCGTCAGGCGACGCAAGCTGTTCGATCAGGCCCGAGCGCATGACCGCGACTTCGTCGGCAAGCGTCAGCGCCTCGCTGTGGTCGTGCGTCACGTAGATCGCCGTCAGGCCGAGCGTGGAGATGAGTTCGGCAAGCTCGCCAACCATGTTTTCGCGCAGTTCGCGGTCAAGGTTGGAAAGCGGCTCGTCGAAAAGGATAAGTTGCGGCTCGGCGACAATGGCGCGCGCGATCGCCACACGCTGCTGCTGGCCACCTGAAAGATCGCTCGGCCGCCGGTCGGCATAGGCGGACAGGCCGACGCGCTCGAGTGCCCGCATCGTTCGTGCATGGCGATCGGCCTTGCCGACACCGCGCATTTCAAGCGGAAAGGAGACATTCCCGCCAACCGTGAGATGAGGCCAGAGCGCATAGTCCTGAAAGACCATGCCGAGCCCGCGCCGCTCCGGGGGAACGAAGGCACCGCTCGCCCCATCGGCAACCATCGTACCGGCAATGGAAACGGAACCTCCGGTCGGTGCTAGCAGGCCGGCAACCAGCCTCAGCAGCGTGGTCTTGCCGCAACCCGACGGCCCGAGCAATGCCAACGTCTTTCCCTTTTCCAGAGAAAAATCAATACCTTTGAGAATCCGTGTCGGGCCATAGCTCAATTCCAGACCCGCCGCAGCCACGGCAGAAGACGATCGAATTGAGGGGGCGTTCATGGGCAGACCAAATGTCGCTTTAAAGAAAGTATGGCGACATTTAGGCACCCCGGATGACAGCTTTGCGACAGATTTATTTCAGTTTTGTGACAATATCTCCGGCAAACGGACATGCTGGCCGTCCCGCCCAAAACGGGCGATTTGCATTTTCGGTCGTGCGCAACCATTTAAGATGCACGATCCGCGGAAATGTCGCGACCTCGCTTATTCCGGTAGGTTTACAGAAAACAAACCATACCGGCTTGCATTCTGAGCCAAAAGCCGATTGCTTAGGAAAATCTACTTCTTCTTCGGCTAGCCCTTGGAAGATTGCGAGGAGATACAGGCAAACCCGTGGAATTCTGCAGCTTCGCACCGCGATCGATGGTGACTACGATGACGAAGCGGGAAAAACCGGTTTGAAGGAAAATGAGTAACGATCTGATTCAGGTAAAATTTTGGGGCGTCCGGGGAAGCATTCCCGTATCAGGCCCGGAATTCGACCGATATGGAGGCAACACCTCCTGCATTGAAATCCGCTGCGGCGAGCACCGGATGATCTTCGACGCAGGCTCGGGCCTGCGGGAGGCCGGGCTGTCGCTACTTGCCGACAATGTCCGGGATGTCGATCTCTTCTTCAGTCACTGCCATTACGACCACATTATCGGCCTGCCCTTCTTCAAGGCGATCTACTATCCGTCGATCAACGTCAACATCTGGTCCGGCCATCTGGACGGCAAGATGAGTACGCGCGAAATGGTGGAGCAGTTCATCAGTCCGCCCTGGTTCCCGGTGAAAACCGATATCTGCCAGGCGACCATGAATTTCCGCGATTTTCACGCGGGCCAGACGCTGACGCCGCATAAGGGCGTCGAGATGCAGACCTACATGCTGAACCATCCGGGCGGCGCGATCGGCTATCGCATCCACTGGAACGGCCGCACCGTAGCGCTGATCTATGATATCGAGCATATTCCAGGCACCTATGACCCGGTCGCACTGGAGATGATGAAGGACGCCGATCTCGTCGTCTACGACTGCACCTATAACGAAGACGAGATGCAGCGGTTCAAAGGGTTTGGCCATTCCACCTGGCAGCATGGCACAGAGCTTGCGAAAATGGCTGGCGCAAAGCGTTTCGCGCTGTTTCATCATGCGCCCTCGCGCACCGATGAACAGCTCGCCGTCATGGAGAGCGAGGCGCAAGCCGCCTTTGCCGGCGCCTTTGCCGCACGCGACAATCAGCTCGTCGAAATCTGATCCTGTAAGAGCGCCGCAGCCGAAGCCCATTCCACGCCGGGATGACCCGCTGTGGCCCCGAACAGTTTTGCAAGGAAGTCCCACGCAGCCGCATCATGCACCAGATGATGGCCGAGTATGCCGATCGGTTCGTTTCGACCTTCGAACCTATCCTGCAATTCCACAACGAGCTCGCCGATCAGATCGACCATTGGCCGGCCGCCGCGCGTGCCATGCCAATCCATGAGATCGATATGGGAATTGAGGATGGCGAGAGCGTTTTCTCCTTTGCTACGCCCGTAAGTGGAAAGGGACTGGAAACCGAGTGCCGGCAGCTTGGGGATGAGCGCCTTGTCGATCCGGTTCCACGGCGGCACCAGCATGGTGAGGAAACGCGTCGGATGAAGCTTCTGTAGCGTCAGGAAGCCCTCGTAGAGCTCCCCGAGAATAGTCTCCTCCAGCCGGGGACCGCCGAGTTCCTGCTTCTTTTTGTCCGAATTGGCGTGATTATGATGCGCCCAGCCGTGAACCGCAACATTGACATGCGCCTCGTCTGCGAGCCGAGCTACCAGAGCTTCATCGGTGAAAGCCGGGATCACCGCAAGGGTGATGGGGATGCCGTAGATTTTCGTTTCCGCGAGCAACCGATCCAATGCCGGTGTCGGCTCGATCGCATCGTCGTCCCTTAGCCAGAGCCGCGCAACACGCCCGGCTGCGTGCCAACGGTCGAGCTCCCGATACAGCGGATCGCGGATGGTGCTATCGATCATAGGCTGCTCCTGCATGATTGCGTAGAATAAGATCCAGTTCCTTCGCCGCGCCGGCAAGGGAGCGCTCGTCGATGACGAAGCGGCGGGCGACCGACGCCATCATTCCCCGCTGCGCCCCGTCGTCGAGCAGACTGGCAATCGCCTCGGCATAGGCTTCCACATCACCGTCAGGCGTCAATAGCCCCGTGACACCCGCCTCCACCACGGCCGGCACGCCGGCGGTCATCTGCGCCACCACGGGCAGGCCAGCTGCCTGCGCTTCCAGATAGGCAAGCCCATAGGCCTCGCCACAGCCCGGCCAGACATAGATGCCACCTGCTGACAGCAGGCCCGCGATTTCTTCCGGCTCCCTCTGGCCGAGCCAGTCGATGCGGCCGGGCGAGAAATCGGAAAACAGTGCCTCGACCTCGGTCCGAAGCGGACCGTCGCCGATGATGCCGAGCGTCCAGGGCCGATCGACGATCAGGCGCAGTGCCTTGGCAAGCATGTTGTAGCTCTCCATCTTATCGCCCGCTCGCATCATCGCTACGGTCATCAACCGTTGCGGATCGGGCGTAGGCGTGACTGCCGTGAACTGGGCCACGTCGATGAAAGGCTTTGTTCGGGCAATGCGCGCCTCGGGGAAGATCTCTTCCAGTCCTTTCCGGTCACGTTCGGTGAAGGCGATATTGACGGCGGCCTGGCGGACTGCATCACCAACCGGCTTCTGAAAAACAGCCCATCCCAGTCGATCGCGCTTGCGCGAATAGGAGGCTTCGGCCGTGACATAGGGAATGGCGAATTCCGTTGCGATCGACGGCCCCAGGAGATCGGGAGATTTGTAATAGGGATGATAGCAGAACCAGAGTTGCGGCTTCGGCTCATCGCCCCACTTGCGCCGCAACCGCCCCGCCTCCTCTTCGGCCTTTATCACAATCTCGGCCGTGACTTCCGGCGTGCCGGCATAGATGCGCAGCTCGGACACCACCTCGACCAAATGTCCGGCCATTTCCAGCGCCTTGATCAACAGCCGTGCCATCAACCGGTCGCCCGACGGCACCGGATGGTTGGGTGATTTCATCGGTGCGTAGAAAGCAATCCGCATCGCAACGCTCCGCGTATGACAGTGTGTTTCCAATCGGCGATCGCGCCGTAAGCGAAAATTTCCGTTATTGTCGCTATCCTTGAACAATATAGGCAGGCATACCGAAGCGATCGTGATCAGACGAGACGATAATTCCGCCCTTTTTCGTCTTCTCTAGTGCATTTGCGATTTGAGCTTCAAGAACAGGTATTGATGACGACGGTCTGGGCCACAGGGATTTTTTCGGAACGTACGATCAGGAAGGCCAGGCTCGGCTCCGGCTTTGTCATGTTCGTCTTCATCATCCTCCATATGTCGAACCATGCACTGGGGCTCGTCTCGCTGACAGCGGCCGACGATGCACGCCGACTTTTCTTGGCGATCTGGCGCAACCCTGTCGGCACGTTCCTGTTCTACGGCGCGGTTCTCGTTCATATGTCGCTGGTGCTGCGCGGTCTCTATATGCGCCGCAGCCTGATCATGCCGAAGAACGAGATGGCGCAAACCATCCTCGGCCTGCTGATCCCCCTGCTTCTGATCGATCATGTCGTCGGCACACGCATCGTCCATGTGCTCTACAGTTATACGGATAATTACGAGACGATCGTGCGCACGCTCTGGATCAACTCGCCGAAGGACGGCGTGCGCCAGACTTTTGCGCTGCTTACAGTCTGGGTCCACGGCTGTATCGGCATTCATTTCTGGCTGCGCTACCGGCCCTGGTACGACAACTCCTCGTCGCTGTTCCTGGCAATCGCCATCCTCCTGCCGGTGTTGGCGCTGCTCGGCTTTGTCGAAATGGGCCGCACGCTCTCCGACCCTTCCTATATCGAATCGGAATCCGGCCACTACGAAGAAACGATCAACACTCGCTACTACAATGACCCCGACGCCCGCGAGCAGATCGCGACGATCCGCGCCGTGCTCTATGGCGGCTTCTCGGCGGCCCTTGGCCTCGTCATTCTGGCGCGCACGCGCCGCAGGCTGAAGGAGCGGGCCAATCAGGTCACGGTTCACTATCCCGGCGGCGAGACCGTGCGCGTGCCCAGCGGCTTCACCGTGCTGGAGGCAAGCCGGCTCGGCGGCCTGCCCCATTATTCGGTCTGCGGCGGCAAGGGCCAATGCTCCACCTGCCGGGTACAGATCCTCGGGGACTATTGGACGCTGCCGCCGCCAGACAAGCTGGAACAGACGACATTGAAGCGCATCAATGCGGCACCGGATGTGCGCCTTGCCTGCCAGCTCCGTCCGAACAAGGATGTAACGGTTGCGCCTTTGCTCGTGCCGCAGACGGAAGCCGCCGCTCCCGCCAACAGCCAGGAGACCAGCCCGGGCCGCGAGCGGGATATTGCAGTGCTCTTCTGTGACATGCGCCATTTCACGACACTCACCGAAACCCGCCTGCCTTTCGATGTCGTCTTCCTGCTCAACAGGTATTTCGGCATTGTCGGCAAGGCAGTGGAACAAGCCGGCGGGCGGCTCGACAAATTCATTGGTGATGGCGCCATGGCGCTCTTCGGCCTCAACACGACGCCGGAAGAAGCCTGCCGGCAGGCGATTTCGGCGGCCACCTCCATCGCTGCCGAAGTGGACAAACTCGCCGCCGAACTTACCGACGAACTGCCACTGCCACTGCAGATCGTTATCGGCATTCATACCGGACCGGCTGTTGTCGGCACCATGGGGTATGGGCGCGTCCGCAGCCTGACGGCCGTCGGCGATACGGTCAATGTCGCTAGCCGGCTGGAGACGGCTGCCAAGGAACTCAATGCCGCAATCGTCATTTCCGAGCAGGTGGCCGAGCGTGCGGGCATCGATCTTGATACGGTCGATAGCTGCGAAATCAATGTGCGCGGCCGGGTACTGCCCTTGAAAGTCTATGTCGTTCCGAGAGAAAAGGCGTCCGAACCGCTGAAGGAAAGACAATAATGCCCGGCCAAGCATGGCTTACCGCCAAATATTGGAAGCGCTGCCTGCGAAAGGCCCGCAATGCCCTGGCGACCCGCTTCTTCGATACGCGTTTCGGCCGTCGCTTGCTGATCGAAAATATCGGACCTCGCGTCACCTCCATGACCGTGGATGCCGGCGATCACCTCATGAGTTTCTCGCCATCGGACTATATCGGCCGCAAGGTCTTCCGGAAGGGTCATTTCGAACGCCAGGCCGTCGATCGCCTGCTCGTGATCCTGCGCCAGCGCGGTCTTCTGAGAAAAGACGGGATGTTATTGGAGATCGGCGGCAATATCGGTACGCAGACGGTGTATTTCGCGCTTGCCAAGGCGTTTGCGGGCATTATCAGCATCGAGCCGGACCCACGCAATTTCCGCCTTCTCGACCAGAATATCCGCCAGAACGGACTTACGGACGGCGTGCGTCTCGTCAACTGCGCCGCCGGAGACGGCGAAGGCGAGATCGATTTTTTCCTGAACGGCGCCAATCACGGCAAGAGCAGTGCGATCCGCCAAAGCGCCGCTGACCGGAAGATCAGCGTGCCGGTCCGGCCGGTTACCGGCATCCTCGCCGACAACGGCATTGAGCAGGCGGCTATCGGCCTCGTCTGGATGGATATCGAAGGCTATGAACCCGTCGCCTGTCGTTCGATGCTGCCGCTGCTTGCCCGCCGCACGCCTCTCTATATGGAATTCACACCGCTCTTTTACGGTCCGGAGGGAACGCGCGATTTCGTCGCCTGGCTTGCCGGCTTTTACGAGGATTGCCTTGTCTTCTTCGAGGATCACGAGCAGCAGATGAAGGTGCGCGACCTTCCCGGCAGCCTCGATCAGTATGACGTGTTGTTTCTGCCGTAAGGTCTATTTCCGCCGATAGAGGAAATAACGCCCTTCCTTGATGCCCTCAGGCAGCGCCAGCGGCGAAAGATCGGGATGATCCAGCGGCAGGCCGCTGACGGCGATACCGTCATGGACGAGCACGCCTGCCATCAGTTGTGGCAGCCAGGTCAGCGTCACGGCATCGATCTCATCATGGCCGGTGCCGATGTCGGCATGGGCGAGCGCGGCGTTGATACCGAGGAAGGCCTGACCAGTATCGCGGATATTGCCCGTTACCATGTCATCGGCCGGCGGCGTGGAAGCGGAATAGGAACGGACCTCCCAATCGAAGGCAACAATCCGGCGCCCTGGAAAGCGCTCGCGCAGATGGTCGTATGTGCGACCGTTACCAAGACCGAACTCGAGCACAGGGCCTTGCACCTGATCTACCAGATCGCTGATGGCATTGAGGATATCTCGCTGGGCCGTCAATCGGCGAATGAAGCTGTCGAGGCGGCTCATCTTGTCCTGTCCGTCATCAAATATGTCAGCGGTGCTACCATATCGGTACAGTGTAAGTCGATTGCCGGAAACGCAAATTGCCGTTGCAGCGGCAACACGGGTCTGTGATAAACTCGCCCCATGAACGAGATGTCCAATGACGCATTCTTCGCGAGCGTGCCGGTCTTCACCGATTTCGAAGGCGTCACCGATGAGAGCAATTACCAGCCGTTGCCCGAAGGGTGGGTGCTGGCTATGGCCGATATCGTCGGCTCGACCAAGGCGATTGCCGGCGGTCGCTACAAGGACGTCAACATGGCCGGCGCCAGCGTCATTTCCGCCGTGCTGAATGCCGTCGGCAAGGGCGACTATCCCTTCCTGTTTGCCGGGGATGGCGCGCTGATCGCCCTGCCCGGATCTTTGGAAACCGCCGCGCGTGAGGCGCTGGCGGCCACCCAGGTCTGGGTCAAGGAGGATCTCGACCTCGACCTGCGTATCGCCATCGTACCGCTTGGAGATATCCGCGCCGAAGGGCTCGATGTGCGTGTCGCCCGCTATTCGGCAAGCCCCTTCGTCACCTATGCGATGTTCTCAGGTGGCGGCACGAGCTGGGCCGAGAAGAACATGAAGATGGGCCGTTTCGGCATCGAAAAAGCTGCGCCCGGGACACGACCGGATCTGACCGGCCTCTCCTGTCGCTGGAGCCCGATCGAGGCCCATAACGGGGAGATCGTTTCGATCATCGCCGTGCCTGATGAAGCCGGGCCTGGGCCAGAATTTCAGGCTCTCGTCACCAGTATTGTCGCCATCGCAGCTGAGCAGAACCGTGACGGACACCCGATACCGGCGGAAGGCCCCGAGCTTGCCTTTTCGATGAAGGGTATCGATCGCGAGGCGAAGGCCATGGCGCCGAAGGGCGGACGCCTGTGGCGGAAGCTTTCCATTCTCCTGCAGCTCGGCCTGACTGTTTTTCTTTACAGGTTCGGTATCAACTTGGCCCATTTCGATGCGAACCGCTACAAGCGAGACGTATCGGGCAATTCGGATTTCCGCAAATTCGACGATGGGCTCAAGATGACCATCGATGTCGACGCTGCTCATCTCGCCCGCATCGAAGCGCTCTTGAAGCAGTCGCAGGAAAAAGGCGTGGCGCGCTACGGCCTGCACCGGCAATCGTCGGCGCTGATGACCTGTTTCGTGCCGACGCCTATGTCACGAGACCACATGCACTTTATCGACGGCGCGGCCGGTGGCTATGCCGTTGCCGCCAGCCAGATTACCGGCAAGCAGCTCTCCGGCGTTCTCGTTACGCCTTGACGATGTGATCGGCTGCAAGGCCGAGCCGGCTGAAGACGTTTCTTGTATCGACAATGAGTTTGCCGCTCTTCGAAAGCGCTGCATAGTCGATCATGTCGTGGTCGGTCGCGACCAGAACGGCGTCGTAAGCTGCAATTGCCTCCGGCGTCAGGTCGGCCGACTTGCGGCCCTTGAGCGCCTGATATTCACGAGTGGACGGTATCTCGGAAACGAAGGGATCGTGATAATCCGCCTTGCCGCCGCGCTCCTCGATGATCTCGATCAGCCGCAGCGACGGGCTTTCCCTGATATCCGCGACATTCTTCTTGTACGCGAGACCAAGCACGAGCACGCGTGAGCGGCTGAGAGCCTTTCCGGCCCGGATATCGAGCGCCTCTGCGAGCTTGCCGACGACATAGCGCGGCATTGCCGAATTGATCTCGCCGGCAAGCTCGATGAACCGGGTTGGCAGTTCGTATTCGCGTGACTTCCACGTGAGATAGAAGGGATCGATCGGAATGCAGTGACCGCCGAGCCCCGGACCGGGGTAGAAAGGCATATAACCGAATGGCTTGGTCTTGGCGGCATCGATTACTTCCCAGACATCGATGCCCATGGCCGCGTAGACGGTCTTCAGCTCGTTGACGAGCGCGATATTGACCGAGCGAAAGATGTTCTCGGTGAGCTTGACCGCTTCGGCCGTCGCATTGGAGGAAACTGGTACGACCGTTGAGACCGCCGCACCATAGAATAATGTCATCAGCGACAGGGCTTCTGCACCATCGCCCGCCACGACCTTCGGGATAGTGGCCGTGTGGTAATGCTGGTTGCCCGGGTCTTCTCGCTCCGGCGAAAAGCCGACGAAGAAATCGGTTCCGGATTTCAATCCCGTCCCTTCCAGAATGACCTTCACGATGTCGTCGGTCGTACCCGGATAGGTCGTCGATTCCAGGACGACGAGTTGACCGGGCCGCAGGCGCGCCGCGATCGAGCGTGATGTCGCTTCGACGAATGAAAGATCGGGGTCGCGATGTTTGGTGAGCGGCGTCGGCACGCAGATGACGATCACGTCGCAATCGGCAAGGCCGGCAAAATCGGTAGTCGACGTGAAGCGTCCTGCATCGATTTCGGCAATCAGCGCCTCATTGCTCACCGCGTCGATATAGGAGCGACGGGCGTCCAGCGCGACGATCTTCCTGGGATCGATATCGAAGCCGGTTACGGCAAAACCGCTGCGCGCCACTGCGATCGCCAGCGGCAGGCCGACATATCCGAGACCGATGATACCGGCGCGCGCTGTGCGGGCCTCAATCTTCGTTGAAAGCGTCTCAAAGGTGGAAGAGCGTGCGTCCAAGGCCATGCCTCTTGCAAAAAGGAATCCGGGAAGCTGATCTAATGCATGATTGCCGCAAATTAAACCCGGCCCTTTCGCGGCGCCTCACCGTCCCATCATCCGAGACTCCTTAGCCGGGTGTGGCGGAAATGACTCTGCTGTCCCGATCCCGGCAACCGAGACGCACAAAAAAATCCAAATCCCATTGTTTCGCACTTCCGGCGTGCCTATTTTGGCAAATGATAATGAACCTATTCGCAAAGATTGCTCGCCCGTTTCCAGGAGGTCGGAAGCCGGCGGGTGTCACAGCCGATCATCGGCAATCGTTGACACGCTAATACCGCTCGTACATCCTGATTTCTTTGTGATCTGTCCATCGCGTATGGGCAGGTCCGGGTTTGTTTTTGCCTTTCGGGATGGACGTGCGCCATGAGGATAATACCAAGAATGAGCACGATCGAATCCAGCGTATCCTCCATTTTGTTGGACCGTGTTGCTGAATGGCTGACGAATTCTTCGCTGGCCGGGGATGATCTCGAAAACATCGTACGCGGCTTCTGCGAGCGACTTGCTGCCGCCGGCCTGCCGATTGCGCGGGTGCACCTGACCTTCTCCATGCTGCACCCGCTTTACGATGCGCTGAGCTTCACCTGGAAACGTTCCAGCGGCGTCACCATCGAAGGCTTCCGCATGCCGGCCGGTCAGAAGCCGGACCGTTTCCTGCAAAGCCCCTATTTCCATCTCCTCGACAACAACCTGCAGCATATCCGCCGCCACATCATGCCGGATGGCCCGAGCGAATTCCCGATCTTCGAGGATCTCAGGCAGGAGAAAATCACCGACTATCTCGCCTTCGTGCAGCCTTTCGGCGACGGATCGGTGCAGGGCATGATGGGTTCCTGGTCGACCGATAGCCCGGCCGGTTTTTCCGACGGCATGATCGAGGCGCTGCTGCGCATGCAGAACCATCTGGCGGTCGCCGCCAAGATGGCGGTTCTCGCGAAACTCGCCAACAATATGCTGACCACTTATCTCGGCGGAGACGCCGGCAAGCGAGTGCTGAACGGTCAGGTCCGCCGTGGAGACGGCGAAACGATCCGTGCCGCCCTTGTCATGGCCGACATGCGTGAATCCACCATGTATGCCGAGAAGGAAGGGCGCCAGGCCTATATCGACACGCTGAACCAGTTCTTCGACGCGATCGCAGCCCCGTTCAACCGAAACGGCGGCGAGATTCTGAGCTTCCTCGGCGATGGCTTCCTGGCTGTCTATCCGTGTGGTCGTCACAAGGATCCGTCGAAAATCGCTTGCGAGGCTGCGCTTTCGGCTGTGCATCACGCCCAGGCGCGCGTTGCCGAGCTGAACAAGGACCGTGAGACGAAGGGCCTTCCGAAGATCGGGTATGGCATCGGACTGCATGTCGGCAATGTCATGTTCGGCAATGTCGGACTGAAGGACCGTCTCACCTTCTCGGCTTTCGGCTCGGCGGTGAACGAGGTGCAGCGCCTGCAGGCTCTCACCAAGAAATATAGCCGCGAGGTCGTCGCGAGCCAGGCATTTGCCGGCTATTGCGGTGGCGAATGGATCACTCTCGGCGAAGAAAAGCTGCGCGGCATCCGCCAGAAGGTGACGGTCCTGCAGCCGCGCCCGGCGTCCTCGGCCATCCATGTCGATGAAAGCTTTCGGGAATCCGTCCAGAACGGGCTTTCGGAAGCCGAACAGGTCATCATGCTTCACCGCGACAAGAAACAGGTCAAAAGCTCACCCGTCGAGAAATTCATGCAGTAACCCCGCGCCAACATCGCGACCGCTAGCCTAGTCGCCCCATAGATGAGAACCCACGCATCAAGAGCCTTCTAAAACAGGCGCGATGCGCCAGTTTTTCCTGTTCCTGTCATCAACTGGACACCCCGTTTACGGTACGGTAGTGTGCCTTAACGGGAACATAGAAAGACTGGGGAATTTCATTGGTATGGCGTCTGCAGCCGATCTGTTGCGCATTGAGAATTTGGACGTCGCCTTCTCCGTTTTCGGCGACCGGCTGCGTGTCGTAAAAGAAGCCAATCTTCGTATCCTGCCAGGAAAAGTGACTGCGCTGGTCGGCGAAAGCGGCTCCGGAAAATCTGTCATCAGCCAGTCGATCATGGGCATCCTGCCGGCTCCGGCCCATGCGAGCGGCCGTATCCTGTTCACCGATCCGCTGGACGGCAGGGCAACCGATATTCTCTCCTTGTCGCGCGACAGCGCCGAGATGCGCGATTTGCGCGGTCGCCGCATGGCAACCATCTTCCAGGAGCCGATGACTTCGCTCTCGCCGCTCCATACGGTCGGCAACCAGATCAGCGAAGTGCTGTTGATCCACACCAAGGCCGACAAGAAGGAAGCGCGTGAGCGCACCGAAGAAATGCTCGGTCTCGTCGGCTTCTCCGATCCGAAGCGCACTTACGATATGTATCCGTTCGAGCTTTCAGGCGGCATGCGTCAGCGTGCGATGATCGCGATGGCGCTGATCTGCAAGCCGGCGCTTCTGATCGCCGACGAGCCGACGACTGCACTCGATGTGACGATCCAGGCGCAGATCCTCGAACTCCTGCGCGACCTGCAGGCCAAGCTCGGCATGGCCATGCTGCTCATTACCCACGATCTTGGCGTTGTCGCCAATATGGCCGACGAAGTGGTGGTGATCTATCACGGCGAGATCATGGAAGCCGGCCCTGTCGAGGCAATCTTCCGCAATCCGCAGCATCCTTACCTCAAGGGCCTGATGGCCGCCGTTCCCCATTTCGACATGAAGCCCGGCGAACGCCTGAAGGCGCTACGTGACGTTCCGGTCAATCTGGAATCCCTGATCGGCAAGAAGAAGCAGGTCGAGAAGGAAGAGCCGGGCGTTCTTCTCTCGGTCAACAATCTTTCCAAGACCTACAAGACGCGCAAGCGCGGCTTCTTCGGCGGTCAGGAATCGGTCGTCCTGCGCGCCGTCGATGATGTCAGTTTCGATATCCGCCGCGGCGAGTGCCTGGGCCTCGTCGGCGAGTCCGGCTGCGGCAAGACGACGGTCAGCAAGATCCTGATGCGCGCGGTAACACCCGATAGCGGCGCCGTCGTCTTCAATGACGGCAAGGAAGTCATCGACGTCTTGTCAGTCAAAGGTTCCGAACTGCAGGAACTGCGTACCAAGATCCAGATGGTCTTCCAGGATCCGGTCTCCTCGCTCTCACCACGCATGACGGTGCGCAACATCCTCAGTGAACCGCTGGAGATCCACGACCGCGGGAACAGCGCCGAACGCAGGGCCAAGGTTGAAGCGCTGATGGGCGCAATCGGCCTCGACCGGCGCTATCTCAACCGCTATCCGCACAGTTTTTCGGGCGGTCAGCGCCAGCGCATCGGCATCGCCCGTGCCCTTGCCCTCGGCCCCAAGCTCATCATCCTTGACGAACCGGTTTCAGCGCTCGACGTTTCCGTGCAGGCGCAAATCCTCAACCTTCTGAAGGATCTGCAGAAGGAACTCGGGCTGACCTATCTCTTCATCTCGCACAACCTCGCCGTCGTCGATTATATGGCCGACCGCATCGCGGTCATGTGCAAGGGCCGCATCGTCGAGATCGCGCCGCGCGAGATCATCCTGCGCAACCCGGTGCATCCCTACACGAAGTCGCTGTTGGCCGCAGTGCCCTTCCCGGATCTCGACCGGCCTCTCGATTTCAAGGCGCTGCAGGAAAACGGTACCGCCGACAAGCAGAATTGGGGCCGGGTGTTCACGGCCGAACATGACGACGCCTCCGACCTCGCTTTTGCCGACCTCGGCGGCGGCCATCTGGTGCGCGCCCGCAAGGGCGCCGATGCGAAGGAGCTGGTCTGATGGTGACGCGTCGCATCTTTCTCGGCGGCCTGATCGGCTCTGCCATTGCGCCCTCTATTCTAAGAGCACAGCAAATCGCCGAACCCGAATTCCTGAAAGCCAGGGTTGCCGACGGCAGCCTGCCGCCGATGGCTCAGCGTATTCCGGCCCAGCCGCGGGTCATCAATCTTAAGGATATGGGCCGCGTGCCCGGCACCTATGGTGGCAGCGTGCGCACAATCATCGGCGGCGTGCGCGATATCCGCTATATGACAGTGTACGGATACGCGCGACTGGTTGGCTACGACACCAAGCTGCAGTTTCAACCGGATATCCTGCTCGACTTCACATCCGAGAACGACACGGTTTTCACCTTTCGTCTGCGCGAAGGGCACAGGTGGTCGGACGGCCATCCCTTCACGGCAGAAGCCTTCCGCTATTGGTGGGAAGATGTCATCCTCAACAAGGAGCTGACGCCCGGCGGTGGTGCGCTGGAACTGCGTCCGCACGGCTCCCTGCCGAAATTCGAAATGCTCGACGAACTTACGGTGCGCTACACCTGGGACAAGCCCAATCCGGTCTTCCTGTCCTCGCTTGCCGGTCCCCTGCCGCTCGTCATCTATGGTCCCGGCCATTATTTGAAGCAGTTCCACAAGGGCTATCAGGACAAGGCCAAGCTTGAAGACCTGATGAAGAAGAACCGCGCCAAGAAATGGGCCGACCTGCATATCAAGATGGCGCTTGCTTCACGGCCGAACAATCCCGACCTGCCGACGCTCGATCCGTGGCAGAACCGCACGGCGCCGCCGGCCGACCAGTTCGTCTTCGAGCGCAATCCCTTCTTCCACCGCGTCGATGAGAACGGCATGCAGCTTCCCTATCTCGACCGTTTCATCCTGAACGTCTCGTCTTCATCGATCATCGCAGCCAAGGCGGGCGCCGGTGAATCCGATCTGCAGGCGACGGGTATCGATTTCAACGACTACACATTCCTGAAGGAGGCCGAAAAGCGCTTCCCCGTAAAGGTCGATCTCTGGAAGATGGCGCGCGGCTCGCGCATCACACTGTTGCCGAACCTCAATGTCGCCGACGAAGCCTGGCGCGCGCTCTTTCGCGACGTGCGCTTTCGCCGGGCCTTGTCGCTGGCGATCGACCGGCATGAGATCAACATGGTCGCCTTCTACGGTCTCGGCAAGGCGAGCGCCGATACGGTTCTGCCGGAAAGCCCGCTCTTCAAGCAGGAATATGCCGACGCCTATGTGAACTTCGACCCTGACACGGCCAACAAGCTGCTCGACGAACTCGGCCTCGACAAGCGCGACAGCGACGGCATCCGCCTGCTGCCTGATGGACGCCGCGCCGAGATCACCGTCGAGACAGCCGGCGAGAGCAATCTCGACACGGACGTTCTGGAACTCGTGCACGATCACTGGGCCAATATCGGCCTGGCTCTTTTCACTCGCACCTCGCAGCGCGACGTCTTCCGCAACCGCGCCATGAGCGGTTCGATCATGATGTCGATCTGGTACGGACTCGACAACGGCGTGCCGACTGCCGACATGTCGCCTTATGGACTAGCCCCTACGCTGGATGACCAGCTTCAATGGCCGCTCTGGGGAATGTACTATCTCTCCGCCGGTCAGGAAGGTAAGGCGCCAGACCTGCCAGAGGCGGCCGAGCTTGTGGACCTCCTCAACCAATGGGGCGCCAGTGCGACAACGCAGGAGCGTGAGGTTATCTGGCACAAGATGCTCTCCCTCTATACCCAACAGGTCTTTTCGATCGGCCTCATCAACAGCACGCTGCAGCCGATCCTGAGATCGGCCAAGATGCAGAACGTACCGGAACACGCGCTCTATGGCTTCGACCCGACTTCCTTCCTCGGCGTCTACATGCCTGATACCTTCTGGTTCAAGGAGACCTGAGCGATGATCCGCTATATCCTCTGGCGCATCGCTGCCATGGTGCCGACGCTGCTCGTGATCTCGGCGCTGGTCTTCGTCATCATCGAACTTCCCCCGGGCGACTTCTTCGAAAGCCAGATCGCCGAACTGCGCGCCCAGGGCGAGACCGCAAACCTGCAGGAAATCGAGGAACTTCGCCATCAATACGGCTTCGACCAGCCGGAGATCGTGCGTTACTTCTTCTGGGTCGGCGGCATGCTGCACGGCGATTTCGGCTACTCCTTCGAATATCAACTGCCGGTCTCGGACGTCGTCGGTGATCGCCTGTGGCTGACGATCCTCGTCTCCTTCTCGACGATCCTGCTCACCTGGCTGATCGCCTTTCCGATCGGCATCTATTCGGCGACCCATCAATATAGCTGGGGCGATTACGGCCTGACCTTCTTCGGCCTGCTCGGCATCGCCATCCCGAACTTCATGCTGGCGCTGATCCTGATGTATTTCGCCAATGTCTGGTTCGGGCTCTCCATCGGGCATCTGATGGATCAGCAATATCTCAATCAGCCGATGAGCTGGGAGAAGGCGAAATCCATTCTCGGCCATCTCTGGATTCCCGTCATCATCGTCGGCACCGCCGGCACGGCCGGCATGATCCGTCGCCTGCGTGCCAATCTGCTCGACGAGATGCAGAAGCAATATGTGACGACGGCGCGCGCCAAGGGCCTGCATCCGGTGCGGGCGCTCATCAAATATCCGCTGCGCATGGCTCTCAACTTCTTCGTGGCCGATATCGGCTCGATCCTGCCGTCGATCATTTCCGGTGCGGAAATCGTCGCCATCGTCCTGTCGCTGGAAACGACGGGACCGATGCTGATCAAGGCGCTGCAGAGCCAGGACATGTATCTCGCCGGCTCCTTCCTGATGTTCCTCGCCTTCCTGAACGTCATCGGCGTGCTGATTTCCGATATCGCCCTCGGCTTCCTCGATCCCCGCATCCGTCTGCAAGGCAGGAGCACCAAATAATGTCGCCCCTACCCGCACCCGGCGCGGCGCTGCCGCACTATGTTTCGACAGCCCCCTTCGACCCGAGCGCCACGGAGACGATGACGTCTGCGCAGTCGCGCATTCACCTCGCCTCGCAGAAGCAGCTCATGTGGTGGAAGTTCAAGCGCCATCGTCTGGCGCTCGTCTCCGGCATCTTTCTCGTCGCCGTTTATCTGATGATCCTGATCGTCGAGTTCCTGGCGCCCTACGGGCTACACACCCGCAACGTCGATTTCATCCATTCGCCGCCGCAGCGCGTGCATTTCTTCGACACCGAAGGCAATTTCGTCGGTCCCTTTGTGTACGGACGGCAGATGACCCTCGACATCGATACCCTGCATCGGCTCTACACGGACAAGAAGAACGACATCCAGCCGATCCGCTTCTTCTGCCGCGGCGACGGCTACAAATTCTGGGGTCTCGTCTCGTCCGAATTCCACCTCGTCTGCCCGGCAATCGGCGGGCAGATGTTCCTGCTCGGCACCGATCGTCTCGGCCGCGATGTGCTCTCGCGCATCCTGTACGGCGCGCGGATTTCGCTCACTATCGGCCTGATCGGCATCTCCATCAGTTTTGTGCTCGGCATCGTCATCGGTGGCCTCGCCGGCTATTGGGGCGGTATATTCGACCTTGTCGTCCAGCGCCTGATCGAAGTGCTGCAATCCCTGCCATCGCTACCGCTGTGGATGGCGCTTGCCGCGATCATGCCGGTGACCTGGAGCCCGATTGTCATTTATTTCGGCATTACCGTCATCCTCGGCATCATCGACTGGACAGGCCTGGCGCGCGCTGTACGCTCCAAGCTTCTGGCGCTGCGCGAGGAAGACTACGTCCAGGCCGCGCAATTGATGGGCGCCAGCACCCCGCGCGTCATTGGCCGGCATCTGGTACCCGGCTTCATGTCGCATCTCATCGCATCCGCCACTATTTCCATCCCGGGCATGATCCTCGGTGAAACGGCACTGTCCTTCCTCGGCCTCGGTCTGCGCCCGCCAATCACCAGCTGGGGCATCCTGCTGACGGAGGCCAAGAGTGTCAGCGTTATCGCTTTCTATCCGTGGCTTCTGTTCCCGATCATTCCGGTTGTGCTTGTCATTTTGGCGTTCAATTTTCTGGGAGACGGCTTGCGCGATGCGGCAGATCCCTACAAATAGCGTCGAGCCCAGCGGAGCGCTTCGCCTCCACTGCCTCGCGGCCTCTGAACAACGGGGGTGGTAGAATTATGTCGTCCACCTCAGAGGGTACGCCCATGGCCAGACGTCTCGAAGATGCACGCATCCTCATGTACAGTCACGATACATTCGGCCTCGGCCATTTGCGCCGCTGCCGCACCATCGCCCATGCGCTCGTGGAAGATTATCGCGGTCTGAACATCCTGATCATTTCAGGTGCGACGATTGCTGGTGCCTTCGATTATCGTGCCCGCGTCGACTTCGTGAAGATCCCGAGCGTCATCAAGCTTCGCAACGGCGAATATACATCTCTCGCTAGTCATATCGATCTGCACGAGACGCTGAAGATGCGCGAATCGAGCATTCGCCACACGGCCGAGACCTTCCAGCCCGATATCTTCATCGTCGACAAGGAGCCGATGGGACTGAAAGGCGAGGTCGAAGATACGCTTGCCTATCTGAAGGCCCGCGGCACCGTTCTGGTGCTCGGCCTTCGCGAGATCATGGATGCGCCGCATCTGCTCGAAGCCGAGTGGAAGAAGAACAGCGTCATGCAGAAGATCGACCAGTATTACGACAGCATCTGGGTTTACGGCCCGCCGGATTTCTACGATCCGCTTGTCGGACTGGACGTACCGGCCGGCGTTCGCCGCAAGATGGATTTCGTCGGCTTCCTGCAGCGTAGCGTTTCCAAGGGCAAGAATTCGCTGAACGCCCGCAAGGATGACTACATCCTCGTGACGACGGGCGGCGGCGGCGACGGTTCAGATCTCGTCCATGACGTCATGAATGCCTATGAGGCCGACCAGACGCTGACACAGAAGGCACTTGTCGTGCTTGGTCCCTACATGCCGGCAGCTGAACGGACGAAGCTCGTCAGGAAAGCGGAGAAGATCCCCTATATCGAGGTGATCGAGTTCGACAATCACATGGAAGAGTTGATCGACGGAGCTACGGCTGTTGTCGCAATGGGCGGCTACAATACCTATTGCGAGATCCTCTCATTCGACAAGCCGGCGCTCATCGTGCCGCGTGTCGCTCCGCGTGAAGAGCAGCTGCTGCGCGCGCGCCGCGCGAGCGAACTTGGCCTCGTCGAAATGTTGTTGCCCGAGCAATCCGCCGACCCCGCCATCATGGCAGAGACGCTGAAACGGCTGCCGTCGCGGCAGCCGCCGTCGAAAAGCGGCAGCAACATGCATCTCGAGGGGCTAAACCAGATTTCCCGTACGGTCGGCGAATGGTTGGACGGCCGCGGACGTCACCTTTCGCTCGTCGGTGCAGAATAATTAAAGAGCCACCCTTTGCCGCCACGCCGCAAGATTCTCGTCGTGCTGAAAGGCTATCCTCGCCTTTCGGAAACCTTCATCGCCCAGGAACTGCTCGGTCTCGAACAGGCCGGGTTTGACCTGACGCTGATTTCCATGCGCCGGCCGACAGACAAGAAGCGCCATCCCGTTCATGACGAGATCAGGGCGCGTGTCGTCTATCTGCCGGAATACCTGCACGAAGAACCGATCCGCGTGCTGAAAGGTCTTCTCGCCGGTTTTTCCAGACCGCATTTCCGCGCACTGATGAAGCGCTTCTTCGCTGACCTGCCGCGCGATATTTCCCGCAATCGCTTCCGCCGGCTCGGCCAGGCGCTGGTTCTCTCCCGCGAATGGCCGGATGGGGGCGAGTGGCTGCATGCCCATTTCATCCACACACCGTCATCGGTAACAGAATATGCGAGTATCCTGACCGGCACACCCTGGACCTGCTCGGCGCATGCCAAGGATATCTGGACCTCGCCGGACTGGGATCTCAGCCAGAAGCTCGGCAGCGCCCGCTGGGCCGTCACCTGCACCCGGACGGGCTACGAGCATATGAAGACCCTGACCGCCCGCAAGGATGCGGTCCATTTAAGCTATCACGGCCTCGATCTCGCCCGCTTCGGCCATTTTGCGGGTGAACGCTCCAGCCGCGACGGCAGTGATCCCGCCGATCCGGCCCTCATTCTCAGCGTCGGCAGGGCGGTTGAAAAGAAGGGATACGACGTACTGCTCCGCGCGCTTGCGCTTCTGCCGAGGGAGCTGAACTGGCGCATGGACCATATTGGCGGCGGTGAAGCTCTTTCGAAGCTGAAGGTGCTTGCCAGCGACCTCGGCCTCGCCGACCGCATCACCTGGAAGGGTGCGCTGGCTCAGGAAGACGTGCTCGACCATTATCGCCGCGCCGACCTCTTCGCGCTTGCCTGCCGCATCGCTGCCGATGGCGACCGCGACGGGTTGCCAAATGTGCTGGTCGAGGCGTCCAGCCAGCGCCTCGTCTGCCTCTCCACTGATGTTTCCGGCGTGCCTGAATTGTTGACCGACGGCGAAAACGGCCTGGTCGTCCCCCCTGAAGATCCGGCTGCCCTGGCGAAGGCGCTTGAAACCGCAATCCGCAACCCCGATCTGCGCAAGCGCCTCGGCAATGCCGCGGAAGAGCGTGTGCGTGGCCATTTCGATTATCATTCCAGCATCCGGCAGCTCAGCGACCTGTTCGAGGCAGAATGGCAGAAGGCGTCATGACGGCTCCCCGGATCTTCTTCTACGTCCAGCACCTGCTCGGCATCGGCCATATCGCCCGTGCCAGTCGCATCGCCAATGCTCTCGTCAAGGATGGTTTCGAGGTGACGGTCGTAACCGGCGGCTTGCCGGTCCCGGGATTTCCGGGGGACGGCGTCAGCACGATCGAGCTGCCGCCGGTCGTTGCCAGCAATGTCGGCTTTTCCGGCCTTGCCGATGCCAATGGGCAGGCAGCGGGAGAGGAGTTCCTTTCCAGGCGGCGAGATCTGCTTCTGAAGGCTTTTGACGAAGTACAGCCCGATGTTGTGATCATCGAGGCTTTTCCCTTCGGTCGCCGGCAGATGCGCTTCGAACTGCTGCCCCTGCTCGACGCGATCGAACAGGCAAATCCGCGACCGAAGCTTCTGAGTTCTGTACGCGATATTCTGCAGGAAAACCGCAAGGCTGGCCGCGACGAGGAAACCGTCCGGCACATCAAAGACCATTTCGATGCCGTGCTCGTCCACGGCGATCCGGACTTCGTGCGTCTCGAAGATACGTTTCCGCTGACGGCAGAGATTGCCGACCGGCTGCGTTATACCGGCCTCGTCGCTCCACCTACGGCGGCGGAACCCGAAGAGATATTCGATATTATCGCCTCGGCCGGCGGTGGTGCTGTCGGCCTGGAACTGCTGCGCGCCGCACGCGAGGCAGCCGCTCTCCTGCCTGCAGATGTCCGCTGGCTGCTGATTACCGGTCCCAACCTTCCGGAGGCCGATTTTGCTGCATTGTCGCAAAATGCGCCTGAAAACGTCACCCTCGTGCGTTTCCGCAAGGATTTTCCTTCGCTTCTGCGCGGTGCGAAAGTCTCCATCTCACAGGCGGGATACAACACCGTCGGCGATCTGCTGCGCACGCAATGCCGGTCGATCCTCATTCCCTTTGTGGCGGGGGGAGAAACGGAGCAGACGGTGCGGGCGGAGCGGCTGAAGGCGTTGGGCCTTGCCGATATTCTTCCCGAGAAGGGACTGACGCTTGATGACGTCAGGTCAGCGGTCGAAAAAGCGCTTGCCGCCCCGCCGCGCCCGCCTGCCGGCCTTGATCTCGACGGGGCCGAAAAAACAGCAGCGATCATTCGCTCAATGATCGGCTGAAACCCTCGCCTATTCTAAAATTCATGTGATATAAGCGAGGTTCCGGCGAGAATCGGCATTTCGACACCAGTCCGCTCCGCCTTGTTTTCGTTGCGATATCGGCGGTCTGACTGCATGGTCCTGTACTCGGAGATTCTCTCTTCCTCGGCGTCGGGATCGCTGTACGGACTTTCCCTACAGTCTGACGGTTAGCCATGGAAAAAAGCCTCGCCCGCTACATTTGGAAGAACACGCGGCTGCAGCAGCTCTGGATTCTGCTCGTCGTCGCGGCTTCCATGGTGCCTTATTTCCTGTCCTTCGACCTGCCCAAGCAGATCGTCAACGGGCCTATCCAGGGCGATGGCTTCGAAGGCCCCGGCGCGCGACAGACCTTCATGCACATCGCCTACGATCTTCCGCTGATCGGGCATGTCGAATTCTTCAAGGGCCTTGAACTCAACCGCTTTCAGATGCTGATGGCGCTCAGCCTCGTCTTCCTGGCGCTGGTGGTACTGAACGGCCTCTTCAAATTCTACATCAATACCTACAAGGGTCGGCTTGGCGAGCGCATGCTGCGCCGCATTCGCTTCGAGCTCGTGGACCGCGTCCTGCGCTTCCCGCCCTCTCATTTCAAACGGGTCAAATCGGCCGAAATTGCCACCATGATCAAGGACGAGGTCGAGCCGATGGGCGGCTTTACCGGAGATGCCTTCGTCTCGCCTGCCCTTCTCGGGGGCCAGGCGGTCACGGCGCTCGCTTTCATCATCATCCAGAATTTCTGGCTTGGCATGATTGCAGCGGCGATCGTCGGTGTGCAGGCGGTCGTCATTCCGCGCATGCGCAAGCGTCTGCTGGAACTCGGGCGCCAGCGCCAGTTGACAGCGCGCGAACTCTCGGGTCGCGTCGGCGAAATTGTCGATGGCATCGGTACGATCCACGGCAACGATACGTCCAATTTCGAGCGCGCCGATATCGCCACCCGGCTGGGGCGCATCTTCTCGATCCGCTACGATCTTTATCAGTGGAAATTCCTGGTCAAGTTCATCAACAACTTCCTCGCTCAGGTCACGCCTTTCCTGTTCTACGCGATAGGCGGTTATCTGGCGCTGCAGGGCCGGCTCGACATCGGTCAGCTCGTCGCCGTCATTTCCGCCTACAAGGATCTGCCGGGTCCGCTGAAGGAACTGATCGACTGGGACCAGATGCGCCAGGACGTGCAGGTCAAATATGCGCAGGTCTATGAGCAGTTCAATGTCGAGCCGCTCATCAACAGCCGCATTCAGGAACTTGCCACAGCGCCGGTCGCACCGTTGACGAGCGCCTTCGTCGTCACCAACCTCTCGGTCAGCGACGACAGCGGCGCGCGTCTGGTCGATCATGTCTCTGTCGAGATCAAGCCGAACGAAACAGTTGCAATCGTCGGGCCGAACGGCAGTGGCGCCGAAGCCTTCGCAGAAGCGCTGGGGCGCCTTGTCTGGCCGGATTCAGGTCGCATCACCATCGATGGACAGGATCTGCTGGAGCTGCCGGAATCGATCACCGGCCGCCGCATCTCCTATGCGTCCGCCGACAGCTATTTCTTCCACGGTACGTTGCGCGATAACCTGGTCTATGGCCTCAAACACGCGCCGTTGACGGAGCCCGAATACGACGACAAGGCGGCGCAGGAATATAAATGGCACGTCGTCGAATCGCAGAAAGCCGGTAATCCGTCGCTCGATCTCAACAGCGACTGGGTGGACTATAGTGCAGCCGGCGCAAAAGGCCCGGAAGATCTGCTGAAGGCAATCCGGCCCGTGCTGGACGCCGTGCTGATGTCACAAGACATTCTGGACCTGGCGCTGCGCTCGACCGTCAACACCGACGTGCATACCGCCCTCGGCAGCCATATCGTTGAACTCAGGACATCCCTGCGCGAACGGCTTACCGAGGAAAACCTTGACGCCATCGTCGTGCCGTTTGATTTCAACTCCTACAACACGCAGGCGACCGTTGGCGAAAACCTGCTCTTCGGTACGATGAAGCGGCCGCTGATGAACAATCGCCGGCTGGCCGGCCATCCCTATTTCCAGCAGCTGTTCCGCGACACCGGGCTCAGCACTGATCTTTACGCGATGGGCCTTGAGATCGCCGAGAACGCGGTGGAACTCTTCCACGACTTGCCGCCGGACCATCCTTTCTTCCAGCAGCTCACCTTCATGACGGCGGACGACATCCCGACCTATCAGGCCCTCCTGCAAAAATTGCAGGGCAAGCGCTTCGAGGACGCGACGCCGGAAGATCGGGCAAGCATTATCCGCCTCAGCTTTGCCTATATCGAGCCTCGGCACCGTTTCGGTCTCTTGACCCAGACGCTGATGGACAAGATCGTAAGCGCCCGCAAACAGTTCCACGAGAATATTCCCGACGATCTCGCCGAACTGATCGAGCGTTATGATATCAGCCGCTTCACGGCATCTGCCAGCCTGATGGATAACGTCCTCTTCGGCCGCATAGCCTATCAGCAGGCCGATGCATCCGACCGCATCCGCCTCATAATGGGTGAACTCTTCGATGCGCTCGATCTTTATGACGATGTTTTGTCGATCGGTCTGGAATTCGACGTCGGCTCCGGCGGCAAACGCCTGACCATGGTGCAGCGGCAGAAGCTCAATCTCGCCCGCGCACTGCTGAAGCGCTCGGACTATTTCATCTTCAATCGGCCGATACCGGCACTCGACCAGCGCATTCAGGACCAGATCACCCATAACATCATCGAGGGCCTGCACGAGGAAGGCAAGCGCCCGGCGATCATCTGGGTGCTCTCCAACGCCAAGCTCGCGGAAATCTTCGATCGAATTCTGCTGTTCGATCGCGGCGACCTTGCGGAGGCGGGCAACTATCCGGAACTTTCCGAGAAAAACGGGATGTTCAAGGAACTGTTATCGTAATATTCTATTGGGGCGGCAAAGTGAGCGTCCGCAAGGCGCTTTAGGTTAGTTTTAGCGCATGTTCAATGACCATGCGGCAGGGGGTAGTAGCGCTCATGCTGTTGAGAGATGAAGTCGAAATGCTGCGGCGGGTGCCGATCTTCTCCAGGATCGCACCGGCGAAACTCAAGCTATTGGCCTTCACCTCCGATCGCATGACCTACCGGGCCGGCCAGAACCTCTTCCTCCAGGGCGATGTCGGCGATGCCGCCTATGTCGTGCTTTCGGGAACCGCCGATATCATCGTCTCCTCGCCTGCCGGCGAGATCAAGGTCGCCGATGTCGAGGTCAATTCGATCGTCGGTGAAATCGCCATTCTCTGCGACGTCTCACGAACTGCGACCGTGCGCGCGACCTCACCGCTCGAAGTCCTGCGCATCAGCAAGGAACATTTCCTCAAGCTTCTGAGTGATTTCCCGGAAATGGCAGTGGAAATCATGCGCGTCCTCGCCGATCGCCTCAACCACACGACCGCGGAACTGACTGCTGCACGCGCTGCCAAGCAGCCGCAGATGGCGCAGTGAAAATCTGAAAATAGAATCCAAATGAAAAGGCCCGCCTGGTTTCCCAGGCGGGCCTTTTTAAATGTGCCCTTTAAAGCCTATTCGCGCTGTTCGAGTGCTCTGTTGAAGGCCAGGGCTGCCAAAGTGCAGATCGCACCCGACAGCAAGTAGTAGCCGACAAAAGTCAGACCGAATTTGCTGGAAAGGCTGAGCGCTACCAGCGGAGCGAAGCCGGCGCCGATAAGCCAGGCAAGGTCTGACGTGAAGGCTGCACCCGTGTAACGATAACCACGACCAAAGCGCGACGAGATGGAGCCGGTTGCCTGGCCGAAGGATAGGCCGAGTACGCCAAACCCGATGATAACGAAGGCATCGTGGCCGCTATTGCCGGCGCCGATCAGGAACGGACCGACGAAGCTGAAGATCGCGATCAGCACGGCGCAGATCGCAAGCTGCTTACGCCGGCCGATACGATCGGCGATCATACCCGATGCAATGATGGCGACGATGCCGACCATCGCACCGATGACCTGCACCACCATGAAGGCGCCAATCGGCTGGTTGCCGTAAAGGCTCATCCAGCCAAGCGGGAAGATGGTGACAAGGTGGAACATGGCAAAACTTGCGAGCGGCACGAAAGCACCGATCAGGATATCGCGGCCGTGAATGCGCAGCACATCGAGGATGGGAGCCGCCTCAAGCTCATGCTGCTCGAGCAATGTGCCAAATTCCTTGGTCATGACGAGACGCAGGCGGGCAAAGAGCGCGACGACATTGATCGCGAAGGCGACGAAGAACGGATAGCGCCAGCCCCACGAGAGGAAGTCTTCAGAAGACAGGTTGGCGACGAAATAACCAAACAGAATACTTGCCAGCGCAAAGCCGATGGGTGCGCCGAGCTGCGGGATCATCGCATACCAACCGCGGTGGTTCGGCGGTGCGTTCAGCGCCAGAAGCGAGGCAAGGCCATCCCAGGCGCCGCCGAGCGCGAATCCCTGTCCGAGCCGGAAGAGTGCGAGCAGAGCGATCGACCAGTAACCGATATCGTCATACCCCGGAAGAAAGGCGATCGACGCAGTCGAGCCGCCGAGCAGGAAAAGGGCGATGGTGAGCTTGGTGCCGCGGCCGTAGAGACGATCGATTGTCATGAAGACGACGGAGCCGACAGGACGGGCAAGGAAAGCCAGCGAGAAAATCGCGAAGGAATAAAGCGTGCCCGTCAGCCTGTCAGGCGCAAAGGGAAAGACCAGTTGCGGAAAGACAAGTACGGATGCGAGGCCATAAACGAAGAAATCAAAGAACTCCGACATGCGACCGATCACCACGCCGACGGCGATGCTGCCCGGCGAGACCGGCTTGTCGTCGTGAATGCGACGCGCGTCACGCTCCAGCGATGATGATGATGGTCCTAGATGAGCAACAGTAGCCATATGAAACGCCTCCCTCGTTCGAGGCGCTTGTCGCGAAGCGCCTCAAGCTGATCTTGTTCTATCTCAGCAGCTTATCAAGTCCTTATTGTGCAAATAGTTCACGCCGAATTCTCAAAAATCAATGCAGGCGAAAAATCGCGTGATACACCGGCCGACCTATTCCAGAGTTTTATTGGGCAAAGCCTTGCATTTCAGCTATACAAAAGTCGGCGCCGGCGAAATTCCTTCTTGTGGTAATCAGGATTTCAAAGGCGAGTTGAAGCTGACTTTTCCTGCAGTGCAAAAAGCATGTTGCACTGCGACCAAAGACCTCATATCGCTGCTGATGCCAGTGCTTTAGTCGGCAATCGAACGAAACAAAAAGAGCTTAGAGACGTGCAAAAACTGCCGAAGTTTTCCCGCCTTCTATTAATCTTGCCGCTGTTTTTTTTGGCAGGATGCAACCTGGTTGTCATGTCGCCCTCAGGCGATATCGCCACCCAGCAACGCGATCTCATCATCATCTCCACGGTGCTGATGCTGCTGATCATCGTTCCGGTGATCTTCCTCACCCTGTTTTTCGCATGGCGCTATCGCCGTTCCAATACGAGCGCGACTTACGCGCCCGAATGGCATCATTCCACGCGCCTCGAAATCGTGATCTGGGCGGCACCGCTCGCCATCATCATCGCGCTTGGTGCCATCACCTGGATTTCCACCCATAAGCTCGATCCTTACCGTCCGCTCGACCGGATCGATGCAGAGCGCGCCATTCCGGCAGATACCAAGCCGCTGACCGTCGAGGTCGTTGCTCTCGACTGGAAGTGGCTGTTCTTCTACCCCGAACTCGGCATTGCGACCGTCAACGAGCTTGCAGCGCCCGTCGATGTGCCGATCAATTTCAAGATCACCGCCTCCTCGGTGATGAACTCGTTCTACATCCCCGCCCTTGCCGGCCAGGTCTACGCGATGCCAGGCATGCAGACGAGGCTGCACGCGGTGATCAACAAGGAAGGCGAATTTGACGGCTTCTCCGCAAATTACAGCGGCGAAGGCTTCTCGCACATGCGCTTCAAGTTTCATGGCCTGAACCAGCAGGGCTTCGATGCCTGGGTGGCGCAGGTCAAGCAGCAGGGCACCATGCTGAACCGCGATGCCTACCTCAAGCTCGAAAAGCCGAGCGAGAAGGAACCCGTGCGCTACTACGCCAGTGCCGATGCGGGTCTCTACGACGCGATCCTGAACATGTGCGCCACGCCCGGCAAGATGTGCGCGAGCGAGATGATGCACATCGACATGATGGGCGGCGGCGGCAAGGAAAGCGAAGAAAATCGCGAAAAGCTGACATATGACAACCGTCATGCCGAGGAAGGTTCCGTCGAACCGGCATCTGCAGCCCCGGCTACGGAAGCGCCCGCCGGCGCCGATGGCAACAGCATGCAGAACATGCCCGGAATGGACATGCAGCATGACGGCCATTCCATGCCCGGCATGACCAATGGCGGCACTCAGGCGCCGGCGCAGCAACAATAACAATTAACCTGGCGCTTTGCGTCGCAAGACATAATGAACGGGTTGTTCCATGTTTTCCAATCCTGACCTCCTGAAGTTCATCTTCGGCCGGTTGACCCTCGATTCGATTCCGTATCACGAGCCTATCCTGGTCGTGACCTTCATCGGCGTCGTTATCGGCGCCATCGCGGTGCTGGGCATCATCACCTATTTCAAGTTCTGGGGGCCGCTCTGGCGCGACTGGGTCTGCAGCGTCGATCACAAGAAGATCGGCATCATGTATGTCATCCTCGCCGTCATCATGCTCTTGCGCGGCTTCTCGGATGCGATCCTGATGCGCGTCCAGCAGGCAATTGCCTTCAACGGCAATGAAGGCCCGCTACCGCCGCACCACTACGACCAGATCTTTACCGCCCACGGCGTCATCATGATCTTCTTCGTGGCGATGCCATTCGTCACCGGCCTCATGAACTTCGTGGTGCCGCTGCAAATCGGCGCCCGCGACGTCTCCTTCCCCTTCCTGAACAATTTCTCGTTCTGGATGACGACGGCAGGCGCGATCATTATCATGATCTCGCTCTTCGTCGGTGAATTCGCCCAGACCGGATGGCTCGCCTATCCGCCGCTCTCGGGTGCCGCCTACAGTCCCGGTGTCGGTGTCGATTATTATATCTGGGGCCTGCAGGTGGCCGGTGTCGGCACGACGCTGTCGGGCATCAACCTGATTGCGACCATCGTAAAGATGCGCGCTCCGGGCATGACTTTCATGAAGATGCCGGTCTTCACCTGGACCGCACTCTGCACCAACATCCTGATCGTCGCGTCCTTCCCGATCCTGACGGCTACCCTCGCCCTCCTGTCGCTCGACCGCTATGCCGGCACGAACTTCTTCACGAACGACCTCGGCGGCAATCCGATGATGTATGTCAACCTCATCTGGATCTGGGGTCACCCGGAAGTCTACATCCTCGTGCTGCCGGCTTTCGGCATTTTCTCGGAAGTGGTTGCGACTTTCGCCAGCAAGCGTCTGTTCGGCTACGCGTCGATGGTCTACGCCACCTGTGTGATCATGATCCTGTCCTACCTCGTGTGGCTGCATCACTTCTTCACGATGGGCTCGGGCGCTTCGGTCAACTCCTTCTTCGGCATCACCACGATGATCATCTCGATCCCGACCGGAGCGAAGATCTTCAACTGGCTCTTCACCATGTATCGTGGCCGCATCCGCTACGAAGTACCGATGCTGTGGACGGTCGGCTTCATGGTGACCTTCGTCATCGGCGGCATGACCGGCGTCATGCTGGCAGTCCCGCCGGCCGACTTCGTGCTGCACAATTCACTGTTCCTGATCGCGCACTTCCATAACGTGATCATCGGCGGCGTACTGTTCGGCATGTTCGCAGGCGTGAACTACTGGTTCCCGAAGGCCTTCGGCTTCAAGCTCGACCCGTTCTGGGGCAAGATGAGCTTCTGGTTCTGGCAGATCGGCTTCTGGTTCGCCTTCATGCCGCTCTACGTGCTCGGCCTCATGGGCGTCACGCGTCGCATGAGCCAGTTCGACGATCCGTCGCTGCAGATCTGGTTCATCATCGCCGCCTTCGGCGTCGGCCTGATCGCACTCGGCATCGCATCCTTCCTGATCCAGATCGTCGTCTCCTTCATGAAGCGCGAGGAACTGCGCGATGAAACCGGCGATCCGTGGGACGGCCGTACACTGGAATGGTCGACGTCTTCGCCGCCGCCGGATTACAACTTCGCCTTCACGCCGGTCGTGCACGATCATGACAGCTGGTACGACATGAAGAACCGCGGCTACGAGCGCCCGCTCGGCGGCTTCAAGCCGATCCACATGCCGAAGAATACCGGCACCGGTGCGATCCTGTCAGCCTTCAGCGTTACTCTCGCCTTCGGCCTGATCTGGTACATGTGGTGGCTGGTCGTTCTCTCCGCAGTCGCCATGCTCGTCATCGCGATCGGCCATACGTTCAATTACAAGCGTGACTTCTATATTCCCGCTGATGAAGTCACCGAAACGGAAGGCAAGCGCACGCAGCAGCTTGCCGAGCAGGTATAAGAGACCATGAGCGATCATACTATCGACACGGCCGAAAAGCCTGAATTCTACCTCACGGAAGATCATCATCCGGAGAACAGCACCAATCTCGGCTTCTGGCTCTACCTGATGAGCGACTGCCTGATCTTCTCGGTGCTGTTTGCCACACATGCCGTGCTCGGCCGCAATTATGCCGCCGGCCCATCGCCGGCAGATCTCTTCGATCTGCCGCTGGTGGCCATCAACACCTCGATGTTGCTGCTCTCATCCATCACCTATGGTTTTGCGATGCTGCAGATGGAGCGCAACGCAAAGGCGGAAACGCTGTTCTGGCTGGCGATTACCGGCCTCTTCGGCGCGGCCTTTATCGGCCTCGAACTCTATGAGTTCATCCACCTCATTCATGAGGGTGCGGGTCCGCAGCGCAGCGCCTTCCTGTCGTCCTTCTTCACGCTGGTCGGCACGCACGGTCTGCACGTGACCTTCGGCATCATCTGGCTGATCACGCTGATGGTGCAGGTCTCCATGCATGGCCTGCATGAAGCCAACCGCCGCCGCCTGATGTGCCTTTCCATGTTCTGGCACTTCCTCGACGTCGTCTGGATCGGCGTCTTTTCCTTCGTTTACCTGATGGGAGTTCTTGGATGAGTTCGCAAGCACCCGCACATGAGGATGCCCACGAGGCTCACCATGGCCACAGCCACGGGCACCAGGCCGGCCACGGCACCTTCAAGAGCTATATGACGGGCTTCGTCCTGTCGGTCATCCTGACCGCCATTCCTTTCTGGCTGGTCATGACAGACGTGCTCGAAAACCATACCGCAACCGCCATTGTCGTGATGGCGCTCGGGGCCGTGCAGATCGTCGTTCACATGATCTACTTCCTGCACATGAACACGAAGTCCGAAGGCGGCTGGACGATCATGGCGCTGATCTTCACGATCATCATCGTCGCGATCGCGCTCTCCGGTTCGCTCTGGGTCATGTATCATCTGAATACGAACATGATGCCGATGAGCCCCGAAATGATGAAGAACCTGCCGTAATGGCGAGGGAACGGGCGGCGGCAAAGCCGCCCGTTGCGTTTTATCCATGACCTATATTTCTTCCGACCATGAGGACAGGCCGCGTTCGGCCGTCAAACTTGCAATCCTCGGGCTCGGCCTCCTGGCCCTTGCCGCCGTGCTGGTCTTGCTCGGCACATGGCAGGTCCACCGCCTCTCCTGGAAACTCGATCTCATTGCCCGCGTCGATGCACGCGTCCATGCCGCACCTGTCCCACCACCGCCGCCAGCCGACTGGAGCAAGGTGAACGCCGATGATGATGAATACCGGCGGGTGACGGCGTCAGGCACATTCGAAAACGACCGGGAGACACTGGTCACGGCATCGACCGCACTCGGCTCCGGCTACTGGATCCTGACCCCGCTCAGGCAGGCTGACGGCAGCGCCATCCTGATCAATCGCGGCTTCGTGCCGACTGACCGTCGCGAACCGGCGTCACGGCCCCAAAGCCGTCCAACCGGCCCCGTAACGGTTACTGGGCTCATGCGCATGAACGAACCGAAGGGCATGCTGCTACGTTCCAACGATCCGGCTGCCGACCGCTGGTACTCGCGCGACGTCGGAGCCATTGCCACAAAACGCGGCATCGCAAATGCGGCGCCCTTCTTCATCGATGCCGACGCCACATCGAATCCCGGCGGCCTGCCTGTCGGCGGGCTGACGGTGCTCGACTTTCCGAACAACCACCTGGTCTATGCGATCACCTGGTATGTGCTGGCGGCGATGGTGGCCGGCCTGCTGATCTATATTGCCCGGAACGAAATCAGGCTACGCCGCGGCAAATAGGCGATTTTTGCGCGGCGCTAACGGCCTGTAGCGAAGGACAAAATTCAAGCTGATGAGTTCAGGCGACCGCGCGCCCGATCGCATCTGCAAGCTGCGCCTGCGAAAAGGGTTTGCCGAGGCGTGGAAGGTCGATCGTGCCCGCGCCCTCGGGGATGTCGGCGAAGCCGGTAGCCAGGATAATCGGCAGACCCGGCCATTCACTGCGGATCGCTATCGCAAGCTGCGAGCCGGTCATGCGCGGCATCGCGTGATCGGAAATGACGAGATCGACGCTTTGCTGACGAAGGATGTCGAGCGCATCGGCACCGGCCGTGGCCTCGAAGACGGTGTGGCCGAGATCTTCCAGCATGAGAGCCGTATTCGTTAAAACCAGCCCGTCGTCGTCGACTGCCAGGATGCGCAGTGGCCGAGGGCTGTTCAAGACCTCGGACGCCGGCTGCTCGTCCGACCCGATACCGTCATCGGCTTGCGTGATCGGAAACCAGAGTTCCGCGGTGGTCCCCTCGCCGAGCAGGCTCCTCAACATCAGCCTGCCGCCGGATTGGCCGGCGAGACCCTGCACCATGGAAAGGCCCAGACCAGTGCCCTTGCCGACACCTTTTGTGGTGAAGAAGGGGGTTGTCGCCTGCTTCAAGGTCTCGTCATCCATGCCTTCGCCGTTATCGGTAACGGCGACGCAGACATAGTGGCCAGACGGCAAGGTGCCGCCCTCCGCGATGTTTTCTTCCGTCGCCCTGATCCGGATAACTCCACCGCCGGGCATAGCATCCCGCGCATTGACGACAAGATTGAGAAGCGCCGTCTCCAACTGGTTCGGATCGGTGGAGATCGCCGGCAGGCTTTCCGGAAATTCGGTGTCGAGCGAAGCGACCGGACCGAGGGAGCGTGCGAGCATGTCCATCATGCCGCGCAGCAGAACGGAGACATCGATACTTTCGACCTGCAGCTCCTGGCGGCGGGAGAATGCGAGCATGCGCTGCGTCAGCGCGGCACCGCGCTGCGCACCGAGCATGGCATTGTCGACCAGCGGAGACAGCGCAGGATCCGGCTGCATGCGCTTCTTGAGGATTTCAAGGCTGCCCATTACCGCCATCAGCAGATTATTGAAATCGTGGGCGATACCGCCCGTCAGCTGACCGATCGCTTCCATCTTCTGCGCCTGAAAAAGCTCTTCGCGGGTCTTTTCCAACGCGCGCTGCGTCTCCAGCTTCTCGGTGATGTCGCGGGTGATCTTCGCAAAGCCGATCGGTTCGCCGACATCGTTCCTGATGGCGTCGATAACAACACTTGCCCAGAACCGGGTACCGTCCTTGCGGACGCGCCAGCCTTCCTTTTCGAAACGGCCCTCGCGGCTGGCGGTGGCCAGCGCCAACTGCGGCAGTCCGGCGAGGCGATCCTCCTCGGTATAAAAAGTGGAAAAATGCCGGCAGATTATTTCTTCGGACCTGTAGCCCTTGATGCGCTCCGCACCGGAGTTCCAGCTGGTCACATTGCCTTCCGGATCCAGCATATAGATCGCATAGTCCGACACGCCCTGGATGAGCAGGCGAAACTGTTCCTCGCTGCGCTTCAGCGCGTCTTCAGCGACCTTGCGCTCCGTCAGGTCGCGGGTGATCTTGGCAAAGCCGATCAGTTCGCCGGAGGAATGGCGGATCGGGTCGATAATTACATGTGCCCAGAAACGGGTGCCGTCCTTCCGCTGGCGCCAACCCTCTCCCTCGAAACGCCCCTCTGTCACTGCGATTGCCAGTGCCCGGCCGGGCAGGCCTGCTTCGCGGTCGGCATCAAGATAGAACCTGGAAAAATGCTGGCCGAGGATTTCGGACGCGCGATAGCCCTTGAAACGCTGTGCGCCGGAATTCCAGCTCGCCACATTGCCCTCTGGGCTCAGCATATAGATCGCATAGTCGGTGATGGCATCGACGAGCAGCCGGAAACGCCCTTCATCCTGAAGCGACGTATCATGTCGATCGACGGCTTCCATCTGCCCCTCTGAACGAATCACCAGCGCCGTATAACGCGAACTCCGGCTGATGGTTCCAAAGCAGAGCTAAGATTTTCCTTAGACCGCCTGGCTTTGCGGATAGAAGCGTTCAGAAATCCGCGCCGACGCCGCATAAGCCTGGGTGACGATCTCGGGCACGAGATCGATGTCGGGCAGGCTGCCGAGGCCCAGCGGACCGACCGCGAAGAGGCCGTCGACCGACGAACCATCTTCCAGGAAGGGCTCGCCGCTGGCATTGACGGCCAACCCGAGCGCAAGCTCGTCAGGCATCGCAAGACGAGCGGAAAGCAGGCTCTGGATCAGCGGCGCAGACAGGTCCGGCGCGTGGCAGCGGCAATCGATGATGCGCTCGGCGTGGATGACCTCCTCACTCGACGAACCGGCCGGCGTGAAGAAGAGGCCACTCAATCCGCGGCGACCGGCGCGACCGCGCCTCAACACCGTGCGCCCCTCGGCAAGCTCGCGCTTCAAGCGCAGGTGCATCGTTTCCGGCAAGCGGTTGCGATGGCTGTCATAGATGGCACGCAAATGTCTGTTGAACTGCCTCTTCTCGCGCGCTGGCAACGAACGCCAGAGCAATCGCGCATGTTTGCGAAGACCGTTCATGACCGACTGCCAGCTTCTCCCTTCCTCCTCCGCCTCGCGGCAGGCCCGGCGGATGAAGCTGACAATCTCCGGCAACCCCTGCGGCAATGACTCGGCCGGAAAGACCGGATCGGCGGAATTCGGCGTATGGCTTTGAGGCAAGAAGCCGTGCCGCGAAATGATCGTAACCTGCCCGGCATAGCCCGCATCGCGAAGCTGCAGCAACTGGTCCACGACGCGGATACCGCTACCGAGAAGCACCGTATGCGGACGCGCGACGAGGCGCTGCGACCTGACGGGCGACATCTCCTGCCCCGCTACCTCCGGCCGCGGCAGGCCGTAACCGGTTGCAAGGATTACCGTGTCGAAAAGCGGATTGGACGGATTGGCGCTTTCAAGCAGAAACCGGTTGCCATGGCTCCTACGGATTGCCACGACCGGATCATGGCAGACCTGAACGGTGATGTCCCGGCGTGCCGCGAGCGCCTCGGAAAAGCGCTGGTAGACGTAGTCGCTAAAAAATTCCCGAGGCACAAAAATCTGCCGGAAACCGGGAATCGCAGCTGGCACGGCGGCGCGGAATTCGGCGTTGCTACAGAGCCAGTCATTGAAATCATCAGAGTCCCCCAGCGAAACAGAGAGATCACGCACACGGCTGTTGAGGATGGTGGAGGAGCGCACCGAAGAGAGAGCCTGACCGCCGTTGACCGTTGAATTCGGATCGAAAAGCTGCAGGTGGAATGGGGCTCGCACGGTACGCATCAGCGCAACCGCCATCATCATGCCGGAGAAGCCGCGTCCGACAATGGCAATGCGCGGCACGGCGGAAATCTGCGCCGCCGCATTCGCCTTGCCGGAAAAAAGTCCCTGAACCGTCATCTCAACTCCCTTGCGGCATCCGCATGTGTCTCGATCAAGGTTTCAACGCATTGCCTCTCAAGGCCGTGCGTTGGGCAGGTATATGCGGCGATGCAAAACGTTTGCCGCAAGGCCGGGTTCCATCCCGATCCCGGTGACTGGAGAAGACATTCTTTTCCAGCTCATAGTCTATTAAACTAGTCGTGTATGAAAGCGCGAAAAGCGCGGAGTGGCAAGAAGTTTATTTTACCACCTGCCCAACTGCCTGATCCAAAAAGGAAATTGAATCTATTTTATCCGAAAATCTCGGCGGTGAAGGAAAAGCGCGTTGTTTCCCCCGCAGGCAACACCTTGGTGAACGGGCGGCCTTCCAGATCGTCGGGTCCACCGTTTTCCGCAGCCGTTCCGTGCCAGGGTTCGACGCAGAGGAAAGGGGCGCCGGGCTTGGTCCACAGCGCCAGATTGGGCAGGTTGTCGAACGTGAAATGCATCGCCGGTCCGCCTTCGGCCTCGTAGCGCAGGCCGGGGCCTGCGCCTTCCGGGAAGATCATCGCATCCTGCTCGAACATCGAGTGATCGAGCACCAGACCGCCGGACTTGAAGGGCGAGGCAAGCTTCCTGGGCGAAATAAGGCCGCCTTCGAGCCGCACAAGCGGCGGTTCGGCGCCGTTGTCGAGTGTTACGGTATGCGTCTTGTTTGCTGCTCCGGGAAGCGGCCAGAGGAACGCTGTATGGAAACCGAGACCGAAGGGCATCGGCCTGCTGTCACGGTTCGTAACTTCGGCAGCAACGGTCAGGGCCCGCCCCTCGACGCTATGGATGACGGCAAGCAGGAAGTCGAAGGGGTAGATGGCCTTTGTCGCCTCCGAAGCGGAAAGCTCGTAGCGGCAGCTCGTTTCGGACGACGACGCAAGCGTAAATTCGCTCCGGCGGGCGAAGCCATGCTGGCCCATCGGGGCGCTGTGACCATCAACCTTTAGCGTATCATTCGGTGCCTTGCCGACCATTGGAAACAGGATCGGCGAGCGGCCAGTCCAGAAGGCGGCGTCGCCGTTCCAGACCCAGGAGCGCTCGTCGCTCGACGTCAGCGACTGCATTTCCGCGCCGAGCGAGGAAACATCGACGGTGAGAAACTGATTTGCGATCCGGACCGTGGATGTCATTGAACGCCCTCTTCGTGCTGGTTGGCGAGCGGACCATACATGCCCGCAGGACGGATTTCCACTGGCGATGCGACTCTCCGGAACTTTCGTTTTCAGGCTGCGGAATGCTCTTGCTGCGTGTGCACCGCGGTCATCGACGGTAGCGTTACCGTCCAATCCGAGGAAGGCTCACGTAAAAATAACCGACTGGTGAATTCTTTACTTGAACGCCCTGCCGGAATCGGCAAAAGTGAATGCGCTATCAATCCCTTCATGGATTTGCCGTCTTTTCCGGGCCATCTGGTCCGAGCACACATCTATTGGAAAAATACCGTGAGCAGCGATGCGTCTCTACGCGCGACGAAGCCTTCGGCTTCGATGGCGCTTGCAACCGCGGCAGGGTGGGGCAAGGGCCTCTACACACTGTTCCGCATTACCGTCATGGCCTTTCGCCATCCCTGGCAAGCGGGTCTTGCGATCGGCGCCACGCTGATCGCCTCCACGTTCCAGCTGTTGATCCCCCGCCTGCTCGGCCAGGCGGTCGACCATACGCAGGTGGCGCTTCACGGCGGCACCCTCGGGCAGCAGGCGCAGGACGCGCTTCTGACGACGGCGTTGCTTCTGCTCGGCGCCAGCGTGCTGCGCGGCATCTTCACGATGATCCAGAATTATTACAGCGAATCCGTTGGCCACCACATGGGCTACGAGCTTCGCCTCGCCTGCTACGAAAAAATCCAGCGCCTCTCCTTCTCTTTCCATGACAGCGTGCATTCGGGTGACCTGATCACCGTCGGCCTGCTCGATCTGGAAGGCGTACGCATGTATTTCTCGACCGCACTCGTGCGCGTCTTCCTGCTTTCCATGCTGATCGGCATCGGCGCCTATATGCTGCTGACCACCGATGTCGTGCTCGGCCTGCTGGCGCTTTCGTTCGTGCCCTTCGTCGGCTGGCGCTCCTCCGTCACCCAGCTTCGCCTGCGCGCCACCTGGCTCGATCTGCAGCAGCGCCTCTCGGTGCTGACGCGCATCATGGAAGAAAATCTCGGCGGCATTCGCGTGGTCCGCGCTTTTGCCGCACAGCACCACGAGCTTTCGAAGTTCGAAGCGGCCTCCAAGAATGCGCTGGAGCTTGCCCACCAGCGCGTCGGCATCCGCGTCATCAATACCAGCGCCATGACCTTCTCCTTCTTCGCGGCGATGGGGCTGGTCCTGTGGGTCGGCGGCACCAAGGTGCATTCCGGCGAGATCACCGTCGGCACGCTCGCTTCGTTCCTGACTTTCATGACGATCCTGCAGATGCCGGTGCGCCAGCTCGGGCTGATGGTCAATGCCTTTGCCCGCGCCTCGACCTGCGGTACACGCCTGTTTGAGCTGCTGGACCTGGAAATCGAGGTGCGCGATGCGCCCGATGCCAAGGAGTTGAAGGTCACTGAGGGCACACTGCGATTCGAGAATGTCAGCTTCGCCTATCCGAGTTCGCCGATGCACGAGGTACTGCATGAGGTGAGCTTCGAGGCGAAGCGTGGCGAAACGATCGGCATCGTCGGCCCTCCCGGTAGCGGCAAGTCGACGCTCGCACATCTGATTCCGCGCTTCTATGACGCGACTGGCGGCAAGATCACTATCGATGACCAGGATATCCGCAAGGCGACGTTGCAATCGCTGCGCCGCTCGGTCGCCGTCGTCCAGCAGGATTCCTTCCTGTTCACAACGACCATCGAGAACAATATCGCCTATGGCGATCCCTGGGCAAAGGAAGGCCGCATCGAGCGCGCCAGCGAAAGCGCGCAGCTTCACAATTATGTACTCGGCCTGCCGACCGGCTACGGCACCGTCGTCGGCGAGCGCGGTGTGTCGCTTTCAGGCGGCCAACGCCAGAGGCTTTCGATCGCCCGCGCGCTGATGCTGAAGCCCGCCGTAATGGTCTTCGACGATTCGACGGCGGCAATCGACGCGGCGACAGAGCAGCGCATCCGCAGCGCCATGCGCCGCTATGCCGCCGACCGTGTCACGATCATCGTCGCGCACCGCCTGAGCTCGCTCATGCATGCCGACAGGATCTTCTTCATCGAAGACGGCCGCATCGTCGAGCAGGGCACGCATGACGAGCTTCTGATGCTCGGCGGACGATACAAGGCACTTTACGATTTGCAGGTGCGACCGGGCGACGACGCTTTAAGCGCGTAAGAAACCGGCGCAGGAGGAAACAGCATGGCCGAGGAACTGGAAACCGAGCGTCCGGACGTTCGCGAGGACGGAAGACGCCCGCCGAGGGCAGTGGTCGGATCGCAACGCGTTGAAGAGGAAATCTTCGGCAAGGTCTTCGATACCAACATCGTCAAGCGCATTTGGGCATTCGTGCATCCTTATCGCCGCGATGTCGTCCTTTCGGTGATTTCGGTCCTTGTCTTCACCAGCATGCAGCTGCTCATTCCGCTCATCATCCGCTATGCCATCGACCACGGCATGCAGGCAGACGACAGCAACTCGGCGCTAACAGGCGCGATCATCGCCTTCCTCATCGCCATTCTCATCAATTACGCGGCCAGCTACTGGCAGGAAATGCTGGTCGGCGGCGTGGCGGAGAATGTGCTCTTCGACATGCGCAAGGCAATGTTCTCGCATCTGCAGCGCGTATCGCTTTCCTTCATGGACAAGACGGAGGTTGGTCGGCTGATGTCGCGTCTTCAGGGCGACGTCAATTCGATGCAGGAATTCCTCGAAACCTGCGTTCTCTCGGTCGGCGACATCTTCCTGCTGTTCGGCATCGTCTTCGTAATGCTCTATCTCGACTTCAAGCTCGGCCTTCTGACACTGTCAGCGCTGCCGGTGCTCTTCGTGGTGCGCCTGTTCTGGCTGCCGCTGGCCCGCAAATCCTTCATGGCCGCACACGAGACAAATTCGGTGGCAAACGGCGCGCTCGCCGAGGCAATCCATGGGGTTCGCGCCGTCCAGAGCATGGACCGGCAGGACGTCAATTTCCAGCTTTACGACGACAAGGCGCATGCCAACTTGCTCACGCATCTGACGGCAGCGCGCTACGCGCAGGTCATGGTGCCGATCGTCGATTCTCTGACCGGTATCGCCATGGCGCTGGTCATCGTCGTCGGCGGTTCGCGCGTGCTCAACCAGGCACTCGATGTCGGCGTGCTCGTCGCCTTCCTCTTCTATATCCAGCGCTTCTTCGACCCGATCCGCTCACTCACTCTGCAATATTCCGTCATGCAGCGCGCCATGGCCTCCGGCCAGCGCCTGACCGACGTTCTCGATGTGCCGATCGACATCAAGGACGCTCCGGATGCCAAGATCCTGTCGCCTGACATGGACGGCTCTGTCGAATTTCGTGACGTCGTCTTCGGCTACAATCCGAAACATCCGGTGCTCAAGCATGTCAGCTTCCGGGTCAATCCGGGCGAGACGGTCGCGCTCGTCGGCCCGACCGGCTCCGGCAAATCGAGCTGCATGTCGCTGATCCATCGCTTCTACGAGGTACAGCAGGGCCAGGTCGTGGTCGGCGGACATGATGTGCGCGACCTGACACAGGATTCGCTCGGCCAGCAGATCGCCATGGTACTGCAGGAGCCTTTCCTCTTTACCGGCACGGTGTTTGAAAACATCCGCTACCACAAGGCGGAAGCCACACGCGAACAGGTGATCGAGGCCGCCCAGGCTGTCGGCGCGCATGACTTCATCATGCGCCTGCCGCTTGGCTATGACAGCATTCTCGGCGAGCGCGGTGGCAACCTGTCGCTCGGCCAGCGCCAACTTCTCTCCTTTGCCCGCGCCCTGGTGGCGGATGCCAAGATCCTCGTGCTCGACGAAGCCACCGCCAATATCGACAGCTATACCGAAATGCTGATCCAGAAGGCGCTCGTCAAACTACTGGAAAATCGCACTGGTCTCGTCATCGCTCACCGTCTGGCAACGATCCGCGAGGCCGACCGCATCATCGTTCTGCAGAATGGCGAAATCGTCGAGAGCGGCAATCACCAGCAACTGATGAAGAACGGGAAGCTCTATTCGAAGCTCTATAATCTCAATTATGCGTCCTTCGACGATATTCCCGAGGACGTGCTGGAGGAGACGACAGCGACGGAATCGGCGACCTGATGTAGGTGCAACATCGCGCGCAACATCGGCCGCTAAGTCGCCGGCACCGGCGCCATGATGGCACAACTCAAACACTTTGCCGCCCCACTTGAGCGGTGGCGGAATGCGGATCGTTCGGCGACAACATCAGATTGATGCCCCGCAAAGGGCAGTCGAATTCAGCGAGCTATGCGCTTGGTTCTCACTCTGCCTGCCTCAAAAGATACAAGATTTGAACGAACAAACGCCGTGCTGAGGCATTTATGTCCTATAGGGGCGAGTTGCCACTAAGGAGAGTATCATGAAGAGAATTATCAGCAGTCTGTTGATCGCGACGGCCCTTGTTGGCTCGGCCATTCAGCCTGCTGCCGCACGCGATCATCACCATCACGACAATACAGGTCGCGCCATCGCCGGTGGGCTTGCCGCGGGCGTCGTTGGTGGTCTGATCGGCGGCGCAATAGTCAATAGCGGTCCCCGTTATATCGATGATGGTCCTCGTTATGTCGATGGCCCTCGTTATTACGATGCAGGCCCGCCGCCGCCAAGGTGCTGGTATGAAGACCGTGACGTGCGTAACCGCTATGACGGTGGCTATCATACGGAAACCGTAAGGGTCTGTAATTAAAGACTCCTGGATACAAATTGATTGAAGCTTAAAGCGGCTTTGACCTGATTACTCGTTACCGCCGCTTTCCATCGCCCCACGGCCGGGATTGCATCTGCAATCTCGGCCGTACTTGCCTCGTGACACAGAAAATTCCTCCATCTGTCATCCCGCTGCAAAGAACCGCCTCTACCTGTCGGCCCGAATAATTGCACGGCTGTGCGACATCACGTGATTGCACCTGTACAACGGGCACAAAAATGGATCGCAACGGATTTCTGAAACGACGGAATGTGGCCGATTTCTTTGGCGCGTCTGATGTCAACATGCGGCCATTGCTTGGCTATAGAGCAAGAGGCAGGCGGCGATTGCCAGATCGGATCATCAGTCCTTCCGCTCAGCCGGCGTTGGTTTTCAATTCTGATTGCCGAGCGCTTCTACAAGGCGGATATTTTATGGCCGGGCATCAGGGGAAATTCGATGAGTGACGGTCCAGTAAGCGACGACAAGCCGCCGAAGAAGGAACGCATGCGCTTCGTGAGTGCAGAACAGGTGGCACAGCTTGCCGGTGTTTCCCGCTCGGCGGTCTCGCGCACCTTCACGCCCGGGGCGAGTGTGGCTCCGGCGACGCGCGAGAAAGTGCTGCGTGCGGCCCAGGAACTCGGCTATCAAGTCAATGATCTTGCGCGCGGCGTGCTCGCCAATCAGAGCCGCCTCGTCGGTATTGTCGCTACCAAGCCGGAAGTCGGCTTCCGCGCCCATCTCGCGTCGGCTCTTGCCAAATTCCTGATCCAGCGCGGGAGCATTCCGATCCTCATCAATACCGGCCAGACGGAAGAGGAATTGCTGGCCGCCCAGAAGATGCTTATTGGCCATCGCGCCGAGGCGATCATCATACTCTCCGGTTCACCACCCGCGAGCTTCTTCGAGCTTGCTCAGCGCAACGGCCAGCCGCTCATCGTCATCGGGCGTTCCGAACCCGATGCCGACCACGTGCGCGCCGGCAATTCGGAAGCCTCCCGCAAGGCGGCGACGGTGCTGTTCGAATCCGGACGGCGCAGGCTCGCCGTTGCCGGCTCCAACAGCGGCACGCCGAGCATCATCGAGCGCGAAAGTGCATTCCTGACGACCGCGGAAGCCCTGGGGGCTGAAGTCTCCATCGGCCGCGGTGCTGATTCCGACTACGAGAGCGGCATCACTGCCGGCCGCGTCCTGTTTTCGAAACAGGTGCATCCGGATGCCGTCTTCTGCGCCAACGACCAGATCGCTTTCGGCCTGATGGATTACGTTCGGCAGGAGGTGAAGCTGCGCATTCCTCAGGATGTCGCCATCATCGGATTCGACGACGTTCCGGAGGCGTCCTGGCTGAGCTATCAGCTGACCAGTTTCCGCCAGGATCCGCTCGTCATGGCGATGCGGGCCGTTGAATTGATGGAACGCCGGCTCGAAAATCCGGACTTGCCGCGCGCATATGAACGCGTCATTCCTGAGCTCGTCATCCGCCAGAGCTTCAGACCCTAACTGCCCCGAAAGTTACCCATGCATTGCGAATTTCCTGATGATGCCCGCTTCGTGCTTGCAAGAGACGTGATCCTCGATGCGGCAGGAAAGGCGCTTGCCTACTTCTCCGATCTTGCCTCGCTGGAAACCGGCCACAAGCTGAACGGCCAGGATGTGGTGAGCCAGGCCGACAAGGCCGTGGAAGCCATGATCCGCGAGCGTATCACTGCCGCCTTCCCCGATGACGGCGTGCTCGGAGAAGAAGAGGGATTGACCCAAGGTCCGTCCGGTTATCTCTGGGTCGTCGATCCAATCGACGGCACAAGCTGCTTCGTGCACGGCCTCGACCAATGGTGCATCTCCATCGCCATCATGCAGGGCGAGGAAACCACGCTCGGCCTTATCTGCCAGCCGACGACGGGCGATCTGTTCGTGGCAAAGAAGGGTGAAGGCGCACTTCTGAACGGCAAGGCGATCAGCGTCGACCGGGAGGCAGTGATCGGTACCGGCCTTCTTGGCGTCGGCGCCAATTTCCGGATCCCGTTGAAGCAGGTCTCGATCTTCATCCATCTGCTGCTCGAAGCCGGCGGCATGTTCATCCGCAACGGCTCCGGCGCACTGATGCTGGCGCAGGTCGCGTCCGGCCGCCTCGCGGGCTATTACGAACCACATATCAACGCATGGGACTGCATGGCCGGATTGTTGATGATCCGCGAAGCCGGTGGCTGGACTGAAGACTTCCCCGGCAAGGGCACGCTTCTGACCGGTGCCCCTGTCATTGCCGCGGCCCCTGGCGTGAAAGACGATCTCACCGATCTGGTCAACCGCTCTTTGCAGAACGAGCGGGCGTAGGATCGACTATGTGGACGCTCGCGATGCAGCAGGCCAGGTCGAGGCGATCTGCTGCGTCAGATCGACAAAATTGCGGATGAGCGCAAGACGCGCATCGGAACGGTGGGCGACGTAGAGCGGCAGGGGTGGCAGATCGCCAGGCACCAATTGCCTATAGACGACCGCCTCGCGATGAAGCACGCGCATCGATGCCGGCACCACCGTCAGACCACGCCCGCCGGCGACCAGATTGATGGCGGCAATAATGCGCGACACCTCGTCGACGACCCTCGGCGAAACACTGGCCGAGCGGAACGTCTCCATCAGCCGATCGAAGATTCCCGGTCCGTCCGTGCGCCGGTAAACGACCATATCGACATCGTGGAGCATACCGAGTGTCAGGAGTTCGTCCTCCGCTTCGGCATAAGGATGGCTGCGCGGGATCGCAACCAACATGTCCTCTTCGGAGAGAGCTTGCGCGGTCAGTTCAGGAAAGCGCTTTCCATCGATATGCAAAAGCGCCACGTCGATGCGCTGCTGCTGAAGGGCGAGGATAAGCTCATAGGTTTCGCTTTCTTCGACGACGATCTCGGCCAGCGGAAAGGCGCGGCGGAATTGCTGCAGGAATTGCGGCGCAAGCACATGCAGAGAGGCCGAACTGGTGAAGCCGACCGAGAGCCGGCCACTTTCGCCCTTGTCGAAACGCCTGATATTGTCGACCGCCAGCTGCGCCCTTCGCAGAATGTCCCGCGCCTCTTCCAGAAACAACTCACCGGCGGTGTTCAATGCAACCCGACGCGGCGACCGGTCGAACAGGGACACACCGAGTTCGTATTCCAAATCCCGAATCTGTTGGCCAAGAGGCGGTTGCTGGATGTGCAGGCGCTCGGCGGCGCGGTTGAAACTACCCTCCTCCGCAACGGCCACGAAATACCGGAGATGCCTGAGTTCCATCGGATGACCTAGAACTTTTTGAGTTTAAGTGTTGAACAATATAAATATTTTACATGCTGATGTCACCCCTCTAGGCTCCTCCCAACTTGACCGACACACGGAGGAGACGACATGGCCAAGAGCAAACCGAAGATCGCAATCATTGGCGCCGGCATGGGCGGCCTTGCCGCTGCGGCAACGCTGCGCAAGGTCGGCATCGACGTTCAGGTTTACGAGCAGGCACCGAAATTCGCCCGCGTCGGCGCCGGTATCCAGATGCTGCCGAACTCGTCGCATGTCCTGCGCGGCATCGGCGTGCTGGACCGCCTCAAGAAGATTGCATTCGAACCCTATTCCCACCTCAATCGCGTCTGGGACACCGGCGAGATCAAGCGTGAACTGCCGATGCCGGAAGACCTCTATGGCGCTCCGTTCCTCTGCATGCACCGCGCCGATCTGCACGAAGCGCTCTACTCGGTCCTTCCGCCCGAGATCGTCCATCTCGGCAAGAAGCTCGTCGGTCTTGATCAAAAAAACGGCGGCGTCAGCCTGTCCTTTGCCGACGGCACCAAGGTCGAAGCCGATGCGGTCATTGCCGCCGACGGTGTCCACTCGCTGGTGCGCGAGATCATCGTCGGACCCGACGCGCCGCTGCACAAGGGCCGCATCGCCTACCGTGCTGTCTTCGATGCTAGCCTGATGAACGGCGGCAAGATCGCGCCTTCCAGAACGAAATGGTGGGGCCTCGACCGGCACATCGTCATCTACTATACGGCAGCAGATCGCAGCTCGCTTTACTTCGTCACCAGCGTCCCGGAATCGGCCGACTGGATGACGGCTGAGTCCTGGTCGTCCAAGGGCGACGTCAAGGAATTGAGGGCCGCTTACGAAGGCTTCCACCCGGAAGTGCAGATGGTGCTGAATGCCTGCCCCGATTGCCACAAGTGGGCAATTCTCGAACGCGAACCGCTGCCGCGCTGGAGCGATGGCCGTGTCGCGCTGCTGGGCGACGCCTGCCATCCGATGACGCCCTATATGGCCCAGGGTGCCGCAACGTCGATCGAGGACGCCGCTATATTGGCACGCTGCCTCGAAGCCATGGACAATGACGATATCGAGGGCGCCTTCCGCCGCTACGAGGCAAACCGCAAGCCGCGCACCTCGCGCATTCAGGCGATTTCCAGCGCCAACACATGGATGTCGGGCGGGAACGAGGATACGACCTGGCTCTATGGCTATGACGCCTGGAACGTGCCGCTCGTTGGCGAAAACGAACTGGCCATGGCCGGCTGATCGGAACAGTAGATGTTGCAGCAAGAAACCCGTGAGATGGACGGTCACTATGAATTCGTGACCGTCTCCGATGAGGCGACCATCGCTTACCGGCGATACGGCACGCCTGGAAAACCGCGCCTGCTGCTGATCCATTCGCTCGCCCTTGACGGCAGCATCTGGACGGACGTCATCTCCGGCCTGCAGAGCCAAGCCGAGATCATCAGCATCGACTGCCGGGGACATGGCTGGAGCAGCCGCGGGCCTCTTTCCCAGGCAGTAGAGCGCTTCGCCGATGACGCGGCCGAAGTATTGAACAAGGTCGGCTGGGACGACGTGATCGTTGCCGGTTGCTCCATGGGCGGCTGCATCACGCAGGCCTTTGCCGCCCGTCACCCGCAACACGTCTCTGCAATGATCCTTATCGACACGACGGCCTGGTATGGAGAAAAGGCTCCTGAAGAATGGCGGGCGAGAGCGCAGAAAGCCCGTACCGAAGGCCTTGCCTCGATGGCAGCATTCCAGGCGACCCGTTGGTTCGGAGACCGGTTCCGGGCGGAAAACCCTCGAAAAGTCCAGGAAATGATGGAGATCTTTGTTCGCAACGATCTCGACGCCTACGAAGCGACCTGCATCATGCTCGGCGATGCCGATCTTCGCGGTGCTCTTCCCAGCTTCGACTTCCCAGTCTCGGTCATCGTCGGTGAAGAAGACTATGCGACCCCGATTGCGAGTGCGCGTGAGCTTGCCGAGGCGATCCCCGGCGCATCGCTGACGATACTGCCGGGCGCCCGGCATTTGACACCAATCGAATGCAGCGATGTCATCGCGGAAGCGATCGGCAAGATGATTGAAGCAGTCGCCCACTAGGGCAAAGCTGGCGACGAGGGGACGCCGCCAGCCTTTTTAACCGTGCTGATCTGGGAGGATGATATGCACGATAGCAATAGCACACTGGTCGCAGGTTCGGCGGCAGGCGATGTCTCGGACGACCGGCCGCAGCAGACGCGACTAGCAGGTCGTGCAGCAGTTTTGACGGCCCGTTTCGAGGCGATCCCGTTTACGGCCTGGCACCGCCGCGCGCGCATCATCATGGGCAGCGCGACGTTTCTCGACGCCTTCGATGCGCTGTCGCTCGCCTTCGTCCTGCCGATCCTGATCAAGCTCTGGGCACTGACACCGGCTGAGATCGGCTGGATGATCGCTGCAAGCTATATAGGCCAGCTCGTCGGCGCGCTTCTCTTCAGCCGTCTCGCCGAAACGCTTGGCCGCGTTCACATGGCAGCTTCCGCCACGGCACTCATGTCGGTCATGAGCCTTGCCTGCATCTTGGCCGGTGATTTCCAGATGCTGTTCATATGCCGTCTGATCCAGGGCATCGGGGTCGGTGGGGAAATGCCCGTTGCCGCCGCCTATATCAGCGAGCTCCTTCGCGCCAAGGGGCGCGGCCGCAACTTCATGCTCTATGAACTGATCTTTCCGGTGGGGTTGATGGTAACCGGACAAATCGGCACATTGATCGTCCCAGTCTTCGGCTGGAAATCGCTCTTCATCCTCGGCGGCATTCCGGGGCTCCTGATCGCCTATATGCTCTATCGGTTGCCGGAATCGCCGCGCTGGCTGATCGGCCAAGGCCGGCTCGACGAAGCCGAAAAAATCATCCGCCAGGCAGAGGAGAGTGCAAGGCGCAAGGATCCGAACTATGCCTTCGACGACCGCGCCTATAATGAGGCGACGTTGGCGCTTGGTGGCCAGGTCCAGCCCGCGCCACGCACCAAAAGCCGCTGGCGTGAATTGCTGTCGCCAACATTCCGCATGCGCACCGTGATCGCCTGGATTCTCTGGGCAAGCTCCTTCTTCGTCGCCAACAGCCTGAACAACTGGATGCCGACGCTCTATCATACCGTCTACTCGCTGGAACTCGGCAGTGCGTTGAGGGCCGCCTCGATGACCAATGTCGCGCAGGTCGTGATCCTGCTCGCCTGTGCCTTCTGCATCGATCGCATCGGCCGGCGCACCTGGGCCGTCGTCTCCTTCCTGGTTGGCGCCGTTCTCCTGGCCGCACTGGCAGCTGGTGGTGCGGCCAGCCTTTGGACGCTCATTCCGCTTGCCACGCTTGCCTATGGCGTCGTCGGCTCCGTCAATGCTGTGCTTTATCTCTATACGCCGGAAATCTACCCGACGCGCATGCGTGCGATTGGAACAGGTCTTGCCACCTCATGGCTGCGCATCGCCTCGGCCGTCGGTCCGGCGACGGTCGGCTACATGGTTGGCGCCCAGGGCATCAATTCGGTCTTCATCATGTTTGGGATTGTTGCCGTCATCGGTGCGCTCGCAGCAACGCAAATGATCGAAACCGTCGGGCGCAGGCTCGAAGATATTTCCTCATAGGTACTGCCGCCCCCGCCTGGCAGCACCCGTGGAAAGGAGCCCCGGTACGTTTCGTGCCGGGGCTTTCACATTGTAAAGCCGTCAGGTACCGCGCGGCAATCTTCGAGATCAACCGCTGTTCGTTGACCATTAAGTTCTCCGGATGAATAGCACCCGGCGAGGATTATCACTCACACCGAACGGTTAGGAGAGGTCGCTGCATTGACAATGCATGTGTCGACAGCCATGCCTAGGACAGCGGAAACCACCCCTCCCGTCATATCTCCGGAGAGATCCTCATGACCCTGTCCTCCCCCCGCGACTTCCTGACCAGTCTGTTTTCCGCGGCCGTGCGCGCCGCCGATCCGCTGACCGGAATTACCGCGCATCTGCCGGAAAAGCCCAGGGGCAGGACAGTGGTGATCGGCGCCGGCAAGGGTGCTGCGCAGATGGCACGAGCGCTGGAAAGCGTATGGGACGGGCCGCTCGAAGGCGTGGTCGTGACCCGCTACGGTTATGGCTGCGAGACTGACAATATCGAGATCATCGAGGCCGCCCATCCGGTTCCCGATGCTGCCGGCCTTGCCGCCTCCAGGCGGTTGATGGACACCGTCTCCGGCCTGGACGAGGACGACCTCGTCATTGCGCTGATCTGTGGCGGCGGCTCGGCACTGCTGCCCTCCCCTCCCGAGGGACTGACGCTGCAGGACGAGATCTTGCTCAACGAATTGCTGCTCGCCTCCGGCGCACCGATCTCGGCGATGAACGTCGTGCGTAAGCATCTTTCCACGATCAAGGGCGGACGCTTGGCCGCGGCTACCAAGGCCCGTGTCGTCAGCCTGATCGTCTCGGATATTCCTGGCGACAATCCGGCCCATGTAGCTTCCGGGCCAACCGTGCCGGATGGCTCGACCCGCCACGATGCGCTGGAGATCATCCATCAATACAGCCTGAAGCTGCCGCAGGCCGCGATCGATCACCTCAATTCGCCCAGGGCTGACGCGCCGCGACCGGACGATCCGGTCTTTGCGCGCGATGAGCACCATATCATCGCTTCGGCCGGCGTATCGCTGGAGGCCGCGGCCGAACTCGCACGCTCGCTGGGCATTGCCCCCGCCATCCTGTCGGATTCCGTCGAAGGGGAATCGCGCGATGTCGCGCTGGTCCATGCAGCCATTGCCCGCGAGGTCGCCGGCCGCGACCGGCCCTTCACGAAACCGGTCGTCATCCTCTCCGGTGGCGAGACGACGGTGACACTGCGCGCCAAGGGCGGCAAGGGCGGACGCAACGGCGAATTCGCGCTGGCACTCGCCCTGGCGATCGATGGCCACGACACCATCCATGTGCTTGCTGCCGATACGGATGGAATCGATGGCTCGGAAAACAATGCCGGCGCATTCGCCGACGGCGGCACGGTTAAGCGACTGCGCGCCGCTGGCCTCGACCCGCGTCGTGTGCTTGATGGCAATGACAGCTATTCCGGTTTCCGGGCAGTCGGCGATCTCTTCGAAATCGGCCCGACTGGCACCAATGTGAATGATTTCAGAGCAATCCTGATCGTCTGATCACCCACCGGTTTACCCGTCCCGATGGGTCCTCGGATAGGGATTTCGCTGCGGCGGCGTCCAGTTGGCAAGCGTGGCGGGATCCGGCTTCCAGATCTCAACCTTCAAGGGATAGCAGGCGGCGTCATCGCTTGAATGGCTGGCGCCGCAATCGCCGCCTGGGCAAGCCGACAAGGCGCCGAGAAGATCGATCTCGGCAAAGAATTCGATGAAATCACCAGGCCTTACTGGGCTCGCCTTCATGAAATACTGATGCGTATCCTTGGTGAAGCCGGTGCACATGAAGACGTTCAGCACGTCATGCACATGCATCTCGGCCTCATCGAGCGGCATGCCGCTGTCCGCAGCAAGTGCCCGCGTCAGGTTCGAATGGCAGCAATGGTGATAGTCGCCGCCTTTCAGCAACCGGTTCGTATAGGGATCGCAGCGCGTGCCGATGACGTCATGAACGCCGGCGCCATCATTGTCCCAGCCGTACCATCCGAGGCTGTCATAGGTGACTGTCGCCATCGGCCGCAGAGAGGGCAGCGTACTCCAGAGCCGATCGCCGACACCGACATGCGTGGCATGCAATGCCCGCGTCTTGCCGCTGAAAAACCGCTCGGAAAGATCCGCGGCGTTCCAGAGGTTGAGATCGCCCACCTGCGGACCATCGACGCTGACGATGCGGAAGAAATGCCCCTGCGGAACGTGGAAGCTGCCTGCCTCGCGCGGCGGCACGATCACTTCACCGACCTTCGTCATCGTCTGGCGGGCCGCATCGAGCAGATCAAGATCGGCAGCGGGAAGCGTTTCGACAGGATAGACGACCACGGGCGGCGCTGCACGACGTTCGGCCGCATCAGAAGGAATTGGCACACTGGACTGCTTTGGCATTCTGAATTCCGCTTCATTGGCGATTCTCGCGCGACACGGAACGACGCACGATAAGTTGCCAGCACTCTTAACGAGGCGACGCCGTTCAGCAACCGAGATGTTTCTTGCCCTATGGGCAAGTTTTACTTAGTCATATCTTATGAAAAACTTCCCTCTCGCATCGTTGCGGGCCTTCGAAGCCGCTGCGCGCCATGAAAGTTTCATCAAGGCGGCGGACGAATTGAATTTGAAGTCCGCCGGCATCAGCCAGCATGTGAGAGCGATGGAAAACTGGCTCCGCGTTCCCCTGTTCCTGCGTCATAGCCGCGGCGTGACGCTGACGGCTGCGGGCCGCGAATTCGGTGCGGCGGTCACGCATGCACTGGGGCATATCGAGGTCGCGGCCGGGCAATTGCGGTTGGAGGCAAACAGCCGGCCGGTCAGCATTGCCTGTATTCCCTCGATGGCGGCGCGCTGGCTCATTCCACAACTACCGAGGCTGAGAGCCACCTATCCCGAGATCCGGATCAATATCGTCTATGCGCTCGATGCCAGAACACCGGAAGCGGCTGACGCCGACCTCCTGATCTGCCACGGCCTGCGGCCGGGCGCCAGCGCCATAAGGCTCCTGAATGCAGAGACAAGGCCCACTTGCTCGGCGGAATACCTCACCCGGCACGGCCCGTTTCACGCGCCTGCCGACCTGCTTGCCTGTGAAATCCTGCACGATGAAACGACGGACGCCTGGGCGCGCTGGTTTTCGGGCGCCGGCATTCATTCAGCGCCGAAAGCCGGCCCTGTCTTCGCCGATTTCAATCTCATGATCGGTTCGTTGATCAGTAGCCAGGGTGTCGGCCTCTGCCCGACCGCCCTCATCACGGAGGAGATCGCAGCGGGTACGCTCGTTTCCCTCTTCGAGAGGGCGTCCGACATGGACAAGGCCTACTGGCTGAGCGAAGCGAAGGGGCTCTCACGCGAGGCAAGAATGCTTCGCGACTGGCTCCTTGCCGCAAGACAGGAGAATGGCTGACGGGCCGATCAGGCTTTCGTCCGCGTCAGAACAGGTCCACCCTCCGACATCATCTGCCAGGTGTTGCGACCATCGGCCTTGGCGCGATAGAGCGCCCGGTCCGCCTCCTGCATCAGCGCCTCACCGTCCGCCCCGCTGGCGGCGGCAATGCCGATACTTACGCCGAGCCGGATGGCAAGACCGTTGATGGCGAACGGTTCCTGGAAGGAGGCGATGCAGCGCTCGGCGAGATCGACCGCGCCGGCCCTTTCGCCCGTCATCAGGATTGCAAATTCATCGCCCCCGAGGCGTGCAACCAGATGATCCCGCGCCTGCATCTGCAGCCGCTTGGCAACATTCTTCAGCACTTCGTCGCCGGCCGCGTGGCCAAACGTATCGTTGACAGGCTTGAATCCATCGAGATCCAGATAACAGATGACGACCTTTTCCTGCCGGCTCGACGCAAGCGCACCTGCAAGCGCCTTGTAGAATTGCATCCTGTTCGGCAAGCCGGTGAGAACATCGTGATGCGCCAGCCGATTGGCTTCGGTCTCCGCAAGAATTCTGTCGCTGACATCGGCCACGGTGAGCAGCAGCCGGCGTTCGGAGCCCTCGTGAAGCAGGCGCACATAGATCAGCACATGGCGTTCCAATCCGTCATGCATCGTCTGGCGCCAGATCGTGCGCGCGTCGCAGTGGTCTTCGAGATTGAGCAAAGCCTTCTCGAAGGCGTGGAACTCGCCGTCCGTATGCATATCGCAAGCCCGCTTGGACAGAAGATCCGAAGGCGCAAATCCATAGAAATCGACGGCGGCCCTGTTGGCCTGGAGGATGGCAAGGCTGTCGCCGTCGCAGAGAAGCATGGGCATCGGATTGGCATCGAACAGTTGCCGAAGCCAATCCTCCCGTTGCTTGAGCCCTGTTATATCGATACGCATGCCGATCGCGCCGCCATCAGGCGTGCGCCTGTCGTCGTGGCGCAGCCACCGACCATCCCGCAACTGCTGCTCTTCCTGCGAGACCGGTTGATGGAACTTCTGCATACGGGCTTGGAGCCAGGCTTCCTTGTCCCCCACAAGCTCGCGCATCCCGTCACCGGCGAGACTGGTTCTCAGAATTTCCTCGAACGGGATACCGGGCTTCAGATGCTCGGCTATATCGGCATAGAGCTCGGCATATTTCTGATTCCAGAGCACATAACGGTCGTTTGCGTCGAAGACGCAGACCGCCTCGGGCAACATCTCGATGACATAGCGCAGCCGGAGGTTCGCCTCGCGCGCCGCGTAACCTGCCGGACGCTCGTCTTCGACAGGTTCAAGCAGAGCCGCCGTGACCGTTTCCCTGCCTGACAGCCAGCTCATGACCTGCACACGGCATAACCGGCGATGACCGAGCCGGTTGTTGACGAAGGCCGTGGAAACACCTGAGAGCAACGGCCATTCCGGCATGAGTTCGATAACATTGACGCCGCATAGGCGTCCGTCGAACTCGAGGAGCTGCCCGGCTTCGCTATTGGCAAAGATAACATGGCCGGCGGTGTCGAGCGCGAGCACCGCCATCGGACATGCCTGCAGGAATGCAAGGATCTCAGTGCCCAGCATCATTATCCCAACCGTAAAATGGCTTCAGCAGATCTTTCTGCTGTGACTTTAACAGCGGAACGTAAAAGAATGTAACCAAGTCTCGCAATGAGGGATTTTCATCTCCCATTCGAAGCAAGACAGGGTTTCCAAAAGGTTAAGAGAAGATCTGACCGTAATGTTTCGCAACGAAGAGGCTTTCCAACTGCAATCGCATCTTCGTTCTGACTGCAATCGTATCACCATACGAGGCTACATCTTCTCACCCATAGCCTGAACTGCACACCGTTGAACAAGCAAAACGGGAATCGCTCGTTTCGACACCACTGGTACGATTTTTTATGAACAGACAAACGAATGAAATAAATACTCTATAGATTTTGTAGATTATTCGACACCCTTTCGTCATCGCTTCCTGACCTTGCAACCTGAAACGGGAAAGATCCACGATGACATTGGCAAAAACATTGGGAACGGCTGTACTCGGCCTGATTTCCCTCGGCATGTTCGTCACCACGAGCGCAGCCGACAACACCGCACCGCTGTCCGATACAGTACCGCCGGGAACGGTGCTGACGATCGGTGACCCCGTCACCCAGAAGGCACTCGAGGTCTCTGGCCTCGTCAAGGAACTTAACTTCGAAGTCAAATGGGCCAATCTCAGTGGCGGTCCGCAGACATCCGAAGCCTTCCGCGCCCACGCGCTGGACGTTGGTTCCGTCGCAGAAATACCGTCGATCTTTGCGACCTGGAACAACCTGCCGGTCCGTAACATCGCCTATCGCGAACGCAAGGATCCGATCGCCAATCCGATCTACCGTTTCGGGATCGCACCCGGCGTCGAGGTCAAGTCGCTTGCAGACTTCCGTGGCAAGCGCATCGCCTTCAGCCCCGGCCAGGCCCAGGGCACGCTCGTGCTTCGTGCGCTGCATGCCGCTGGCCTGACAAAGAATGATGCCACGCTGGTCGAACTGCCAAGCACAGGCGATGTCTACCCAAAGGCGCTCGCCAGCAAACAGGTGGATATCGCCCCACTGGGCGGCGTCTATATCCGCCGTTATATCGCCCAATATGGCCAGGACGGAGCGACGCTCGTCGAGCATGGCCTGCGTGACGATCCCTCGCACCTCTATGCGCCGCAATGGGTGCTCGACGACCCGGCAAAGGCGGCTGCCCTGGCCCAATATGTCCGGCTATGGGCGCGCGCGACCGAATGGATCGACCAGCATCCGGATATCTGGATCAAGGAATATTACATCGGTCAGCAGGGTTTGAGCCGAGAGGATGCCGAATTTCTCGTCAAGCTCGCCGGTACACAGGTCATTCCCGACAACTGGGCCGATGTGAAGAAGCGCCATCAGGATACCATCAACCTGCTGGCCGGAGAACTCGGTTACAAGCCCTTCGACGTCGAGCAGATCTTCGACAACAGGTTCGAAAAAGTCGCCTCGGGCGCTCTGACCAGAAGCCAGTAACCGCACCTATCGCCCCGTAGAGAAGGCCGTTCCATAGCGAAGAGAGGAGATCGCCAGCATGGCAACCACATGGGATGCAGATAACGTCAAGACATTGCGACGACCATTGCGAGGGAGCATTGGCGAAGCGGCAGCACCCGCGACCGCTCGCACCCGCCGCAGGCTCGGCCCCGGCCCCGAAATCCGCTTCGGGCTGCAAATCGGCCCTGCACTCCTGGTGCTGGCCTGGGTCGCCGGATCGGCCTTCGGGTGGATCGATCCCCGCATTCTCTCTGCACCCTGGACTGTCATCGAAGCCTTCGGCAGGCTGATTGCCGAGGGCCGTCTGCAGGACAATTTCGTCACTTCAGCGACACGTGCTCTGCTGGGCCTCGGCATCGGCCTCGTCATCGGCACCTTGCTCGCAGTCATTGCCGGCCTGTCACGTATCGGGGAAGCGCTGATCGACGGACCGATCCAGATCAAGCGCGCCATCCCGACGCTGGCACTCATCCCGCTTCTGATCCTCTGGTTCGGGATCGGCGAGGGCATGAAGGTCACGACCATCGCACTTGCCGTGATCATCCCAATCTACATCCACACCCACAATGCGCTACGCGGTATCGACAGCCGCTATGTCGAACTCGCCGAGACGCTGCGCATGAGCCAGAAGGATTTCATCCTGCAGGTCGTGCTGCCCGGCGCCCTGCCCGGCTTCCTTCTCGGCTTGCGCTTTGCCGTGACGCTCTGCTGGGTGTCGCTGGTCGTGGTCGAGCAAATCAACTCCACCAGCGGCCTCGGCTACATGATCGATCTTGCCCGCACGTACGGCCAGACCGACGTCATTCTCGTCGGCCTCGTGGTCTATGTGCTGCTCGGCCTCGCCTCGGACGGTCTCGTCCGCCTTATTGAACGGAGGGCTCTGACATGGCGCCGCACCCTGGCCAATTGAAACCCGCCGTTCACGTCGAAAATCTCGTGCGTCGCTTCGCCGCCAAGACGATCCTCGACAGCGTCGATCTTGATATCGCAGAAGGCGAGTTCGTCGCCCTGCTCGGCAAAAGCGGCTCCGGCAAAAGCACCTTCCTCAGGGCTCTTGCCGGCCTTGATCACGAGGTCCAGGGAACCGGCACGCTTGAGGCGCCAGAAAAGCTCTCGGTCGTCTTTCAGGATGCACGTCTGCTGCCCTGGCGTACCGTGATCCAGAACGTGACGCTCGGCCTGCCGAGTGAGGCAGGGCAGGAAGCAGGACGCAAGGCGCTTGCCGAAGTGGGGCTTGAGGGGCGCGAGAACGCCTGGCCGAACCAGCTCTCCGGCGGTGAACAGCAGCGCGTGGCGCTTGCCCGCTCGCTGGTACGCGAACCCGCGCTGCTTCTCGCCGACGAACCCTTCGGCGCACTCGACGCGCTGACCCGGCTGAAGATGCACGACCTCTTGCGCGAACTCTGCGCAAAGCACCGCCCGGCCGTGCTGCTCGTCACCCATGATGTCGATGAGGCAATCGCGCTCGCCGATCGGATTCTAGTGCTCGACGAGGGGCGTTTCGTCGAAGATCTCAGGATCGAACTGCCGCCACCACGCGATCACGGCGACCCGCGTTTCGCACAGATCCGAACCCACCTTCTGAGCCGGCTCGGGGTCGCGGCCCCTGGCCGCCACGCCGCCTGAGATCCAACGGAGACCATCAATGAGTATCCAGAAAAGACAAATGCGGCTTGGCGCCTTCATCATGGCAACGGGCCACCATGTTGCCGCCTGGCGTCACCCCGATTCACAAGCCGACGCCGGCCTGAATATCGACCACTATCGCGAGTTGGCACAGACCGCCGAGCGCGGCAAGTTCGATCTGGTCTTCGTCGCCGACAGCCCCGCCGGCTGGGAGCGGGCAAAGGATCCGGAGGCGCTGCGCCGAACCGCCCAAGGCGCCCATTTCGAGCCCGTGACGCTCTGGGCCGCGCTCTCTCAGGTGACGAGCCATATCGGCTTCGTCGCCACCGCCTCCACCACCTATGAAGACCCCTATCTGCTCGCCCGCAAATTCGCCTCGCTCGACTATATCTCCAAGGGACGCGCGGCCTGGAATGTCGTCACGACCGGCGCTGATGTCTCCAAGAATTTTTCGATTCCCGGCCATCCGGCCCATGCCGACCGATATGTGCGGGCAGAGGAATTCGTCGATCTCGTCAAGGGTCTCTGGGATTCCTACGAGGACGATGCTTTCATTCGTGACAAGGAAAGCGGCGTCTACCTCGATCCGGACAAGGTGCATCAGCTCGATCACAAGGGCCAGTTCTTCTCCGTCAGCGGCCCGCTGAACGTCGGCCGTCCCGTCCAGGGTTATCCGGTCATCGTCCAGGCAGGCGCGTCCGAGCCGGGCCGCGAGCTTGCAGCTCGCACCGCCGAAATGATCTTCACCGCCAACCAGACGCTGGAAGATGCACAGGAATTCTATTCCGACGTCAAGGGCAGGCTCGGCCGTTACGGCCGCAGCCCGGACGACTTGCTGATCAGCCCCGGCATCTTCCCCGTCCTCGGTGGCACGGAGGCCGAAGCCAAGGCGAATTACGACTATATCCAGTCGCTCGTTCACCCCTCCATCGCCTGGAATATCCTGCAGCGCCACTACAAGGGTGTCGATCTCTCCGGCTATTCGCTGGACGATCCAGCCCCGCCGCTGCCCGACAATACCGAGCTCAACAAGAGCCGTCTGAAGCTCGTTAGCGATCTCGTCTCGCGCAACAATATGACGCTGCGGGAATTTTATCTGGCTGTCGCCACGGCCCGCGGCCATCGCACTGTGGTCGGCACGCCGGAACAGGTGGCGGATGCGATGCAGGAATGGTTCGAGAATGGTGCAGCCGATGCTTTCAACATCATGCCGCCGATCCTGCCGGCAGGGTTGACCGACTTCGTCGATCAGGTCGTGCCGATCCTGCGCAGGCGTGGTCTTTTCCGGGAAGAATATGAGGGCAGGACGCTGCGCGAAAACCTCGGCCTTCGCCGCCCGGCAAATGCGCTGGCGCTCCGCGCACGGCAAGGTGAATCGGCACGAGCCGCCGGATAGGATAGATCTGCCACCTGAAACGCAGAGTGGCTGGGCATGGCAATCGAGCCCGGCCACCCTAGTCTTGATTATTCACCCCGAAGAAGTGCAGGCCCATCGCATGAGCAGCAATCCGGAATTCCTCTGGTACATCCCCAACGTCGTCAAGTCAGGGCATCGCGGCGATGCGACGACAGAAAACCATAACAGCCTGGAAACATTGACGAACCATGCAAAGGCACTCGAGGAATATGGCTGGAAGGGTGCCCTCATCGGCACCGGCTGGGGCCGTCCGGATACCTTTACCGTGGCAACGGCACTTGCGGCACGCACAACCACATTCGAACCACTGATCGCGATCCGCCCCGGATACTGGCGGCCGGCGAATTTCGCGTCCGCTGCTGCTTCGCTCGACCATCTCACCGGCGGGCGAGTGCGCATCAACATCGTGTCCGGCCAGGACAATCTCGCCGCCTATGGCGACAGCGAAGGTGACCAGGCCCATCGTTATGCCCGCACCAAGGAATTCATGCGGCTGGTCCGCAGACTGTGGCTTGAAGAAAATGTCACCTATGCCGGCGAGCATTTCGGGGTCACCGAATCCACCGTCGTTCCGCGTCTCGAAGCCCGGGGCGACCGTCTCCACCCGAAGCTTTATTTCGGCGGCGCCTCGGAGGCAGCCGAACGCGTCTCCGCCACGGAAGCCGATGTCCAGCTTTTCTGGGGCGAACCGCTCGATGGCGTACGCGAGCGCATCGAGCGACTGAAGCGGCTGAGCCGTGACCTCGACCGCGACCTGCCACCGCTTCAGTTCGGACTGAGGATCACCACGCTGGTGCGCGACACGACAGAGGAAGCCTGGGCCGATGCGGAGGCGAAGGTCGCCGAAATGGCCGCCAGCAGCGGGGCCGGCTGGAACGACCACAAGCGCACCGTTGCCGTCGGCCAGCAGCGCCTGCTCGATCTGCATCAGCGCGGTGACGTGCTCGACGACAATCTCTACACCGCGCCCGGCAAGTTCGGCGGGGGCGGAGCCGGTACGACCTGGCTCGTCGGTTCGGCGGAAGATGTCGCCCGGTCGCTGCACAAATATCAGGCGCTGGGCATCACGCATTTCGTACTGTCTGATACGCCCTATCTCTCGGAGATCAAGCGGCAAGGCACCCAACTATTGCCGTTGTTGAAAACAGCGTAACGAACTGGCCACCATAAAGAAAAACAGGCCCTGGCGGGCCTGTTTCAAATTCGATCCGGAATGTTAATGGGCGCCGGCACCGCCCCCGGCCTGCGACTTTCTGGTGAAGAGCAGAGCGACTGCCGCCAGTGCCAGCACCACACCGATAACCGCGAACGTATCGCTGAAGCCCATGATCAGAGCCTGACGCTTGACCGTCTGACCCAGGGCGACAATCGCCTTCTGATAGGCGACGGCCTGGTCCGTGACGCCATGCTGGATGAAATAGCCCGTGAGCTGGTTGAGCCGGTCGCGCACTTCGTCCCGGGTCAGCGTGATCGACTGGCCGATGATGTTCGAATGGAATTGCTCCCGCTTCGTCAGGATCGTGCCGAGCGATGCTGTACCAACCGCACCGCCGAGATTACGCAGCATGTTGGTCAGTCCCGAAGCGGCGGCAGCATCGGACGGCGCAATGCCGCCGGTCGTGATGGCAGTGATAGGCGTCAGCACCAGAGCCTGGCCGATGGCGCGCACGATATTCGGAATCCAGAACTGATCGCCGGCATTGTTGGCCGAAAGCGTGATGTTCATGAAGCAGCTGATCGCGAAGATCGAGATGCCGAGGAAGCCGATGTAACGCGCGTCGAAACGCTTCATCAGGACGGGAACCAGCGGGATCAGCAGCAATTGCGGCAGGCCGGTCCAGGCAAGCACGTTGCCGATCTGCTCAGCATTGTAGCGCTGCACCTGGCCAAGATATTGCGGCAGGATATAGACCGTGCCGAACAGCGCGACGCCGACCAGAACATTCACCAGCACGCCGATACCGAAATTGCGCTGTGTCAGGAGGCTCAGCTTCACAAGTGGCTTCTTGACCGTCAGTTCGATCCAGATGAAGGCGGCAAGGAAGACGAAGGCGACGATGCTGAGCTTGATGATGAAGGGCGAGGAGAACCAGTCGTCCTTGTTGCCTTCCTCAAGCACCGTCTGCAGGGCCGAGAGGCCGATCGCCATCGTAATGATGCCGGCCCAGTCACCCTCCTTCAGGAGGCTAAGCCGCATCGGCTGCTTTTCGAGCGTGAGCGCCAGTGCCGCGGCCATGATCAGGCTCGGGATAGTGTTGATGAAGAAGATCGTCTGCCAGCCGTAGTTTTCCGTCAGGTAGCCGCCGATCGTCGGGCCGATGGCCGGCGCAAACGTAACCGAGAGCGCAAAGATTGCCAGGCCAAGCGGCTGCTGGTTCTTCGGCAGTTTGGTCAGCACCATGGTGAAGGCCATGGGGATCAGTACGCCGCCGGCAAAGCCCTGCAGACCGCGCAGCAGGATCATCGTGCCAAGGTCATGCGCGAAGGCACAGGCCATCGAAAACAGCGGAAACAGGATCGAATTGACCAGAATATAGCGGCGGAACGAGAAGACATTGCTGAAATAGGCCGTCAGCGGAATGACGACGATCTCGCCGATCAGGTAGGAGGTGGAAATCCAGGCGCCGTTGTCGACGCCTGTACCGATGCCGCCCTCGATATCGAGGAGGGAGGCATTGGTGATCTGGATATTGAGGATCGCCATGAAGGCGCCGATCATGCCGGCGAGAACGGCGATCCAATCCCTGGTGCTGGCGCTGGCACGCGGTTGCGGTATGGCGCCTGGTGTTGCTGCGATACTGGACATGACACGATCTCCTGCCCTTTCGCTTAGTTGTTTGCAGCATCGACCTTGGTGTCGATGCTCGGCTGGACGGACATGCCGGGGCGCAGGTCGCCCTTTTCGGCGGCATCGCCGTCAAGCACGATCTTGACCGGAATACGCTGAACAACCTTGGTGAAGTTGCCGGTGGCATTATCAGGCGGCAGCAGAGCGAATTCCTGGCCGCTTGCCGGAGACAGGCTATCGACATGGCCGCGATAGGTGCGGCCGGGGAACATATCGACCTCGATGGCGACTGGCTGGCCGGCATGGACATCTGTCAGCTGCGTTTCCTTGTAGTTGGCGACGACATAGGCAGCCGTCGTCGGCACCACGGCCATCAGCTGGGTCCCGGCCTGGACATATTGGCCGACGCGGAGCGTACGGTTGCCAACAGTGCCGTCGATAGGCGCGACAATCGTCGCGTAGGAGAGATTGAGTTCGGCCTGCTGTGCGACAGCCTGGTCGTGAGCAAGAGTTGCCTTGGCCTGCGCAAGCTCGGCATTCAGAAGCTCGACCTGCTTGGTTGCAGCATCGAGGGCAGCGGTATCCCGTACGATCGTCGCCTTGGCGGCAGCAATGGCGGAAGCCGCCTGCTGGGCGGTCTGCACCGGCGCATAGCCGTTGGTGGCAAGATTGGTATAACGCGCGTTATTCTGCTCGGCGAATGTCTCGTTGGCCTTGTCAACGTCGAGCGTGGCGCGTGCGGCTGCGATGGTCGATTGCTGAATATCGAGCGAAGCCTGCTTGGCGTTGACGGTCGCTTCGGCAGCGGCGACATCGGCCTTTGCCTGATCAAGCGCGGTGCGGAAATCTCGATCATCGATACGAGCGAGCGGCTGGCCGGCCTTGACGGTTTCGTTGTCGCCGACAAGGACCTCGGCGAGATAGCCCGAAACCTTCGGGGCAACGGTCGTGCTGTCGGCCTTGACATAGGCATCGTCGGTCTCGACTTCGAAACGGCCGACCGTCCAGTAGTTATGGCCATAATAAGCGCCGGCGGCGATGATGGCGATGGCGGCCACGCCAATCAGGAACTTGCGGCCGCCGCGCTTGCGAGCCGGGGTTTCCGCAGCCGGTACGGAAGCGGTGGGTTCTGCGACACGCGGCGTCTTGCCGGCGTCGAGCGTTGCAGGACTGGCCTCGGCGGTGGCCGATGAATCCGCGGGAGCGGCGTTATTGTTCAGGGCATGCAACTTGGTGACGGACATCGTCTCTCTCCTGGTGGAAGGTCGCTGTCGTCTTGGCCGCGGCCTTGAAATTTGGCTCAAGTTCAATTTAGGAAACTTGATGTTTTCCAAAATATGAGTTAAAAAAGAGAAGTCAACAAGAATTTGGAAAATTGCGATGGTCGAAAATCAAGAAATCGAGAAGAAGGCGCGCGGCAGGCCGCAGGTGCGCTGCGATGAAGATACGCGCAGCGTGCTCATCGAGGCCGCCAACAAGCAGTTTCACGAGAATGGCTATGCCGCCGTCAGCATCGCTGCGATCGCGCAGGAGGCTGGTGTTTCGACGAAGACGCTCTATCGCCTGTTTCCCACCAAGGCAGATCTGTTCTCCGAAATGGTCGCGGATCGCACGGGACGCTTTCTGCTTGCACTCGATCCCGGCAGCCTGGCGACGGCGGAGCTCCGCCAGGGGTTGGAGCGCATGCTGATGGCCTATGGCATGCTGACGCTGTCGCAGGATACGATCACGATTACCCGCCTTGTTATCGGCGAGTCCGATCGGTTCCCCGAACTTGCGACCTCCTTTTACGAGAAGGCGATCGTGCGGACTAACACGTCAATGGAAAACTGGCTGCGCCGCCAGGTGGAGCGCGGGCTGATCAAACTCGAAGACCCGCACGCCGCATGTGGCATATTGCGCGGCATGATGATCATGGAGCCTCAGCGGGCCGCGATGCTGCGCCAACTGCCGCCGCCAAATATCGAAGAGATCGCAGCAAGGGCAAGAATGTGCGCAGATATTTTTCTGAAGGGATGCGCCGCTTAGGGCGCTGTGCGTTCGCTCGCACGCACGGCGCCCTCAACTTTTTCTTGGCCTACGCGCCGACCGCTGCGAAGGGATACGGCGTATAGTCGGTATCGTATCCAAAATATCGCGGTCCCACCAAAGCAATTCCCGCCGGTGTCTGCCATTGCGGATTGCAAGGGAAGGCGAGCGCCACGAGACGCAGCCCGTACCGCAGGGAATCCGCCGTCACCGGCGCGCCGGACTCGACTTCGAGCAGCGTGATGAGATCGGGTGTGGTGCAAATGATCTTGCCATCCCGTTCGGCCATCAGGAACTCGTTCTGGAAGTCCAGCTTGAAACTATGGCCCTTCCATTCATCCACGCCGTCGAACCGCGCGCTTCCGCGTGCGAAACCGCCGATCGTGCGCCGGTCGACGTCCTTGACGCGGCCGTTGAAGATGATGCTTGCACCCAGCAATTTGGTAATGGCGGCAACCGGATCGGCATGCGCCGACCGGGTTTCGCGCAACGTCCGGCCGAGGCTGAGGCAGAGGGAGAGCGTGCCGCGAACGACTGCCTTCCTGGCGACCTCGCCGCTCATCGGATAGAAGGCGAGCAGCGCGGAGCCTCCCATTTCCACAGTCGCCGCCCGCGCCAGACGCTCGGTCCAGCCGTTGCTCACGGTCTCCAGAACCAGCGAATTCCCCTTGTCGTCGCAAAGCACCATCGGCGTGGCCGAAACGCCGTGCAGCGTGAAGGTCTCCATCTGCAATTCGGGATAGGCACGCCCCATGCCGTCGCCATCGACCAGCGGCAGGCCGCTTGCCGCAGCGACCACGAATGGCGTGGTGGAATTGATACCGCCCGCCTCGCCGCAGACAACGGCATCGATCTTGCGCCCCAGCACCTTCTCGAGCTGACGGAACGCGTTCATCAGTTCCTCGCCCTGGGGAAGCTTCTCGGTCATCACGGTCGGCGCGCCCATCATGCAGACCGGAACGACCAGCGCATCGTCGGGCAGGTCTTCGGCGTTGACAAGCTTGACGGGGCCATGCTTGCGGATCGCTTCCTGTGCCATCAGCTTGCCGACATAGGGATCGCCGCCGCCGCCGGTGCCAAGAATGGCACCGCCGATCGCGATGTCTTCGAGGTCTTCCGCGTGGATCGTTCTCAACGTTTTCATCATTCCCCCTATCGCGCGGTCTCGCGCGTAACCAGCGGCTCGAATGTCAGCTCCGGAAAGCCGAAAGCCTTCGGCCCGACGATTTCAAGCGCGCGCGGCGTTTTCATCAGGTCGTGTACCGGCAGGCCGATGACGGCGACACGCTGGCCATAACGCAGCATTTCCGTGGTGATCGGTTCGCCGGTGTCGATTTCGAGATTCATGATCAGGTCCGGCACCATGATGACCGGCTTCTCATCGATCCAGAGCACGAGATTTTCGTTCTGGATGGCAATGCGGGCTTCCGAACCCGTCCAGTCACCGGTGCCGGCGATGATGGCATGGCCGCGTGCAAAGCCACCCTTCAGTTCGCGGCGGATATCGATGATCTTGCCGGTGAAGAAGAGCTTGGCACCGGCACTTTCGACGACGCGCTCGACGACATTCTGGCGCTTGGCGCGGGCATCGAGCACGGTGCGACCGATCTCGAGCGCCTGGCTGACCGTTCCGGGAACGGCCGTGCGACGAACGAATTCGCCGCTCATCGGCGCAACGGCAAAGCCCGCGCCAGCGCCCATGGCAACTGCGGTATCACGGGCAAAACGCTCGAGCCAGAACATATCGATAATGTCCTTGAAGACGACGACATTGCCCTTCTCATCAGCGATCGCCGCCGGCGAAACCGGCGCACCGTAGATCATGTAGGTCGTCATCTGCACTTCCGGGAAAGCGCGCCCCATGCCGTCGCCATCGACGACCGGTAATCCCGCCATGGCGGCGGCGATGATCGGCTCGATGGAATTGGCGCCGCCGATTTCGGCCGAAATGACGGCCGAGACCTTGACGCCTGCCGTTTCCTCGACGGCGCGCATCGCCCGATAGCACTCGCCGCCTTCCTCGATCTTTTCGACACCGACGACAGGCGCACCGATGCCGCCGACTTCGGCGATCCAGCTCTCATCGGCAAGCGCTTCCAGCGGGATCACCCGCACCTGCGCTCCCTTGCGCATCAACTCGCGCGCCCGCAGCATGCCGATATAAGGATTGCCGCCGCCACCGGTGCCGAGCAACGCTGCGCCAATGGAGAGAGGCAGCAGATCCTCTTCTTTCAGCAGATAACCTTCAGCGGGCATTGAGCTCTCCCACGGCCTTGACGCGGATCCGGGTGGCATTTCCCGGCAGATAGGCGAGCGGCACATCCTCGACATCGACGATCTCGATGGAATCGCGTGCCGCGCCCGCCGCAACTGCAGCCTCGACGGCACGGCTCTTGGCGTCTTCGAGGGATTTTTCACGCCCCATCTCGGCAAGCGCGTAAACCCGGTCGATCTCGCCCGAAACCTGGGCGATTGCGGCACCCACCGCATTCGCAACCCCGAAATGCGACGGCTTGATCACCTCAAGACCTGCGATCGGCCTGTTGACGAGGATGGAGCCACCGCCAACGACGATCACCGGCAGGGGATCGGGCGACAGACGGGAGCGCTCGACGCAATCCTCCAGCATATCGTGGATCTTTTCCTGCACGCGCTGCAGGAGATCGGCCGGAAGATGCGACGCCTTGGCGGGATCGCCGAGCGTGGCGTTGCCCGCCGCAACTGTAATATCGGTCGTCGTCAGCGTCTTTCCGCCGAAGACTAGCGCTTCGGTCTGGATCCGGTAGCCGACAGACACCGGGCCGACCTTGATGCCGTTCTCCGTTTCGACGACATGCGAACCGCCGCCAAGGCCGATCGAAAAGACGTCGGGCATACGGAAATTGGTGCGCACACCGCCGACTTCGACAGCGACCGTCGCCTGCCGCGGGAACCCTTTATGCAGAGAGCCGACATCCGACGTCGTGCCGCCGATATCGACAACGATCGCATCGCTGACGCCGGACAGGAAAGCGGCGCCGCGCATGGAATTGGTGGGACCGGAAGCAAAGGTCAGAACCGGGAATTTCTCGGCGAAGGCGGCATCCATCAGCGTGCCGTCATTCTGCGTCAGGAAGAACTTGCCCTTGATGCCTGCTTCCGTGATCGCCTTGCGGAAGGCGTTGATCACATGCTCCGAAAGGTCGCGCAGGCACGCATTCATGATCGCCGCATTCTCGCGCTCCAGCAGGCCGATGCGGCCGATTTCGCTGGACAACGTGATATGGGCGCCAGGGATGGCCTTCTCGAAAATCTCGCCGGCACGCTTTTCGAAGTCGGTGCTGACAGGCGAGAAGACGGAGGTGATTGCGATCGTCTTGATACCCTTCGCCTTGATGTCGGCAGCGATCTTCAGCAATTCGTCCTCGTCGAGCGGCGAGATCATGCGACCGTCGAACTCGTTGCCGCCATGGGCGAGATAGGCATGATTGCCGATCGACTGTTTCAGATCCTCCGGCCAGTCGACCATCGGCGGCAGCGACGCGGTGGCCGGCAGACCGAGGCGCACCGCGGCCGTCTGGGCAAGATCGCGGCGCTGTACGACGGCATTGGTGAAATGCGTGGTGCCGATCATGACGAAATCGACCGCGGATGCCTCCATGCCTGACGCGGCGAGCACATCCCGCAGCGCGTTGACGACCCCGCTCATGACATCTGCTGTCGTCGCCGACTTCACACCGGCAATGACCTCCGGTCCATTCATGATGACGGCGTCCGTATTGGTGCCGCCGACGTCAATACCAATTCTGATCATCAGTCCTAACCTCGTTGGTGACTTGCTTGTTGATCGGCTTCCCGCAGCGCCAGCATTTTTTCGGCTGTCGGGATCTCCCCGTCGATCAACGGAATTTTCGGGCGCATAGCCTCCTCCTCCTTCGAAATGACAGGAACGGAGGCGAGGAGAAGCCGGGTGTAGTCGTGGGATGGGTGTTCGAAGACGGAAGATACCGCCCCAGTTTCGACGATCTGGCCGCGATAGAGCACGCCGACTGTGCCGGCGAAATTGCGCATCAGACTGAGATCGTGGGATATGAAGAGATAGGTGAGGTCCATGCGCCCCGCGAGATCGGACAGGAGGTCGATCACGCGCGCCTGCACGGAGACGTCGAGCGCCGAGGTGGGTTCATCGAGCACCAGCAGTTTCGGTTCCACCGCGAGAGCTCGCGCAATCGCCACGCGCTGCTTTTGCCCGCCCGAAAGTTCATGCGGATAGCGCTCGGCAAAATTGGCCGGCAGTTGCACCATCTCCAGAAGTTCGGAGATACGCTGACGCCTGTTGCCGGAAAACCCGTGCGCGTCGAGCGGCACCGCGACCGACTGGCCGACGGTACGCCGCGGATTGAGCGAAGAGCCCGGATTCTGAAAAACCATCTGCACATGCCGGGAATGGCGCCGCCCCGGCTTGGCAAGGCTTTCGCCGTCGATCAGGATCTCGCCGGCATCCGGCTTTTCGAGACCCATGATCATGCGGGCAATGGTCGACTTACCGGAGCCGCTTTCACCGGCAAGACCATAGACCCTACCCTTCTCGATCGAGAAGGAGACGTCGTCGACCGCCCTCACCTCGCCGATCTGGCGACCGAATGCATTGCGGACGGGGAAGGATTTGACCAGATTGCGGATTTGAAGCATCGGCGTGCTCATGCGCTCACCTCACTCTCTGGACGCATACTGCCCGTCAGACGCGGGACCGCATCGATCAGACTGCGGGTATAGGGATCGCGCGGATTGTCGAAGATGCCGGCTGTCTCGCCATGCTCGACAATGGCACCCTTGTTCATCACGTAGACGTAGTTCGAGGTCTCGCGTACCACGCCGAGATTATGGGTGATCATCAGAAGCGCCAGGCCGCGCTCCTCGACGAGATCCTTCAGCAATTTCAGGATCTGCGCCTGGGTAGTGACGTCGAGCGCCGTGCCCGGCTCATCGGCGATGAGCAGTTGCGGTTCACTCAGAAGCGCCATGGCGATCAGCACACGCTGGCGCATGCCACCCGACAGCATGATCGGGAAGGATTGTGTCACGCGCTGGGGATCGCGCATGCGGACCTGCTCCAGCACCTCATGCACCCGGGCCATGCGCTCCTTGCGCGAACGCGAGCGGCCGAGGCGCTTGTCTGCATATTTCAGGATCGTGCCCATCTGGTCGCCAACGGTGAAAACCGGATTGAGCGAGCTCATCGGATCCTGGAACACCATGGACATGGCGGTGCCGCGCAACCGCAGCCGGTCCTTTTCCGGCATGGTGAGCAGATCGGCGCCATCATAATAGATTTCGCCGGACGTGATGCGCGCGGGCGGCTGACGCAGAAGACCCATGATCGCCTTCATCGTGACCGTCTTGCCGGAGCCGCTTTCGCCGACGAGCGCCACCTGCGACCGGGCCGGAACATCGAGGCTGACGCCATGCAACACCCGGCTGGTGCGGCCATAGGTGGAGAATTCGACGGAGAGATTGCTGACACGCAGGAGAGGAAAGCTCATCTGACCTCCTGGACATCGAAGAGGTCGCGCAAGCCATCGCCTAAAAGGTTGAAACCGAGCGCAACGAAGAGGATGGCAGAACCAGGCAAAACGGACTCCCACCAGTAATCCGGCAGGAAGGCAGCACCCTGCGCGACCATCGTGCCGAGATCCGGTGTCGGCGGCTGGATGCCGAGACCGAGGAAGGAAAGCGAGGCGCCGACGAGGATCACGAAGCCGCAATCGAGCGAGGTCTTCACCGCGATTGCCGAAACGCAGTTCGGCAAAATCTCCCGGAAGAGAATATGGAACTTGCTCGCCCCCAGCGTTTCCGCCGCCTCGATGAATTCCTGGGCGCGGATCTGCTTGGTGACCGAATAGATCAAGCGCGTATGCCAGGTCCACCAGAGCGCAGATATGGCAAGCAGCGAATTGACGAGGTTCGGCGACAGCACGGCGGCAACGGCAAGGGCCATCACCAGCGGCGGAATGGCAAGCGCAATATCCGTCACGCGCATGATGACGACCTCGACCCAGCCGCCGAAATAGCCGGCGAGAATGCCGAGGGTGGTGCCGATCGGAACGGCCGTGCCGAGCACCACGAGGGCAAGCAGAAGCGAGATGCGCATGCCGAAGATCACACGCGTAAAGATATCGCGACCAACATTATCTGTGCCGAACCAGTAATCGCCCGACGGCGGCAAATGGCGGGCACGAAAGTTGACGGCTGCGCCCACATGTTCGGGATGCGGGGTGATCCACGGCGCAAGGATAGCCGCAAGCACGCAGATAATGACGATCGCCGCACCGATGACGGCAGTCGGATTGCGTGAGAAACGATACCAGTTCTGATAGGCATTCGAGAGACGTTCGGCCTCGACGACAGGCATATCGGACATCAGCGCCTCCCCCGGATACGGATGCGCGGATCGACGATGCCGACGAGCACATCGATGACCAGATTGACGATGACGAAGAAGACGCCCGAGACGATCACCACGCCCATGACGGCATTCAGATCCTTCTGCATGATGGTCCTGACCCCGTAGGCGGCCATGCCGGGCCAGGCGAAGACGAGTTCGACGACGAAGGCATTGCCGATCAGCGATGCGAATTCGAGGCCGGAAATGGTGAGCGGCGGAACGAAACTCGGCCTCAGCATATATTTGAACACCCGCACGCGCTCGGGAATGCCGAAGGCCCGGCTCGCCTCGATATAGTCCTGACTGGCGACGTCGATCATCGAGGAACGCGTGATGCGCGCGATCTGGCCCATGGTCGCGGCAGAGAGCGCCAGCGAAGGAAGAAGAAGATAGCGCAGGCCTTCGGCAAACACATCCAGTCGGCCATGCAACAGGGAATCGAGGGTGACGAGACCGGTAATATCGGCGCTGAAGGCCATGCTCGGCGGCAGGCGCCCGGTCGTCGGCAGGATATGCAGGACATAGCCGGCAAGGATCTGCAGCACGAGGGCAAGGAAGAAACTCGGCGTCACCGCGGAGAAGATCGCGATCAGGCGCACGAGGTTGTCAGGCCATTTATCCTTCCATCGGGCCGCTGCGACACCCAGGGGAATACCGAACAGGAATGCGATGGTGATCGTCGCGAGCACCAGTTCGAAGGTCGCGGCGAATGTTTCGCGGATATCGTCACTGACCGGACGCTTCGTCAGGAGCGACAGGCCAAGATCGCCCCCCGCCAATCCCGAGACATAGATGCCATATTGCTGGATCAATGGCTTGTCGAAGCCCAGCGTCTGTCGCAGCTGTTCGACCTGCTCGTTGCTGGCTCGCGGCCCGAGCGCCAGGCGTACCGGATCCCCCGGCATGCCGCGAGCGATCGAGAAGATCACCACCGACAATCCGAAAAGAACAAGCAGCGACCACAAAGCGCGCCTGATCAGGAAAAGGAGGAATTCCAATGTTCCAGCCCTGTTTCACTTCAATGATGGAGGATGCGGACGACCCTTCCGGGCCGTCCTTTCCGGGCAGCTTGTCATGAGGGTGACGCTGCCCGAAACCCGTTCAGCCGCTATTTGCAGATCCAGCGATAGCGCGTGAACTTGTAGTCGAAGGATTGCATCGGCACGGCATGGAAGCCTTCCAGGCACTTGTCCATGGCATGCTGCACAGTCTGGGTTTCCAGGAAGACATCGGGCTGCAGATCGACGATCTTGTGCTGCAATTCCTTGTAGATCTCGGCCTGCTTGGCCTTATCGGGCGTTTCGCGAGCCTGATCGATCAGCGCGTCGATAGCCGGATCCTGCAGCCATTCTGCCGAAGCCCAGGTGCCGGCAGCCTTCGAGTGATACTGCGTGAAGAACATGGAATCCGGCGAAGGATAGGTCGGCCCAAAGAAGATCTGGTTGACGTTCGGCGTCGTCTCCACCTTGCCGGCAATTTCCGTCACCCGGTTCCAGGGATCGGCCTGCTGGGTCACCTTGAAGCCGAGCTGCTCAAGGTTCGACTGCATCAGCAGACTGAGCTCTTCCTCGAACTTGGTACCGGCGACATAGCCGAGCGTGATCGGGATTTCGGTTCCGGCATATTTCGACTGGGCGATCTCCGCTTTCGCAGCCTCAAGATCATATTTCGGCGCAGGCAAGTCGCTCGCGTAGTAGTCGGCAAAACCTGACGGCAGCGGGCCGTTCAACTGGCCGCCCGGCACGATGACATTGCGGACCGTGTCGTAATCGGTCGCATAGGCAAGCGCGCGGCGGATATGGATATCGTCGGTCGGCGGCAGCTTGGTGTTGAGCTTCAGGTAGAAGCCGATCGTCGTATCCTCGCTCACGACGTTGAAGCGGCCCATTTCCTGTAGCGCCTTGTAGGTGTCGGGCGCCTGATACTGGCTGCTCATCGTCAACTCGCCTGAGGCGGCAAGCGAACGCACGGTCGCCTCGTCATTGGTGATGATCCACCGTACCTCATCGATCGGGCCATCGTTGAAGCCCTTGTAATATTTGGGGTCTCGTTCGATCGTCATCGACGCGCCACGGTCCCAGTCCTTCAGAGTGTAAGGACCGGCGCCGGCAGCCTTGGTCGCAAGATAGGTCTGGCCGTCATCGCTGCCGGCATTGGCCTTGACCACATCGGCATTGACGATGAACACAGCCGGAACCGTGCTGAGGAAAGGCGCGAAAGCCTTGGACAGGGTGAATTTAACCGTATGCGGATCGACGGCCACCACCGAACCGGACTTCAGTACGTCGGCGAAGAGATTGGCCGGACCAAGATTGATCTTCAGCAGGCGCTCGAAGGAGTAGACGACGTCAGAGGCCTCAACCGGTGAACCGTCGCTGAAATGCGCATCGGCGCGCAGCTTGAAGGTGACCTCCTTGGCATCCGGGGACACGGTCCAGCTTTCTGCGAGCTCAGGCTGCAAATTGCCGGCGGAATCGACGGTCACCAGTCCGTCGTAGAGGTTCACCGCCGCCATATAGTCGGTGTAGTCGGAGATCTTGGCGGGATCGATCGTACCGAAGATCTGCACGGTATTCATGGTCACGGTCGTCTTGGCCGCGGCCTGGCCGGCAAAGCCGGCGACAAGCGCGGCCATGGCGGTGGAAGCAATCAGCTGTAATCTGCTCATGGTATCTCCCGGTTCGAAAGTTCCCTGCGATCGTTTCGATCGCTTTTGTTGGACCGCCTTCTCCTGGGTTGCCTTTCGGCAGCATCAGAAACGGCACGCATCGGCCTGCTTGGGAAACACTCCGGCACTTGGGTTGCCGGTTGACCGCATTCCCTTCGCTGACCCACCCGCTATCCGCCTGAGGAGGTCTGAGAGGAAGATTGCACAAGCAAAGGAGCCTGCTCAACAGGTGACGGGTCTAGGTTCTCGTTTAAATGGTCTAGGTTTTGTGGCTGCAAAAGGCCGCAGGGCATCACTCAGCTGACGATCCCGAGCGCTCGTGCGGCGCTGATCGCCTCCTGCCGGTTGCGGCAGCCGAGCTTGCGATAGACATTACCAAGATGAAATTTGACGGTTGCCTCGCTGAGACCGAGCGTGCTGGCAATGAACTTGTTGGCGGCACCTTCCGAAATCATCAGCAGGATCTTGCTCTCGCGCCGCGACAACTCGTTGCGCCCGCCAGCTGATCGGCTCGATAATCTGCCGCTGTCGCGCAGCTTGCGGATGATCTGCTTGATGGGCAGCGATGTCGCCAAAAAGCCGCCGATACGCTGGTTGTCGATCAGTTCCTCAAGGAAAACTCGCTCCTCCGAAAGCGGCGCGATCGCGCCGAGCCGGGCGCAATCCTCGAAGACCTTCTGCAGGATCGCGCGAGCACGCGTCAGGTCACGCTGGCGCTTGGCAATATAGGCAAGCCAGATCTGCGCGCTGAGACGTTGGCGGTCGGCGAGATGCAAATTGCCGATCATGCCTTCGATCAGGCCTTCAAGTCCGGGACGGGACGGCTGCTCGTAGGTTATCTGGCGCAGCCAGGCGAGCGCGAGCGCGATCTCATCACGGTCGTGCAGATGAAGCAGCTCTCCATCGCCGCTGACGACCCAATTGCGATCTATACGGGACTTGATCGTGACAAGGCATTGGGAGGCCTCCTGCCAGCGATTTGCATTTTGCAGGATGGCCGCCTCGCGGATTTCGATCATCGCCTGGAACTGGCGATTGGATACCTGATAGACCCGCCAGCGATCGAGAAAGCTGCGCGCGGCAATCGTCGAAAAATGATCTCCAAGTGCCTGGCTGCCATAGTGGAGCGCAAATTCCAGCAGGCTCGGCCAGATTTCGCTGTGGGAAAAATCGTCGATTTCGAGGCTCAGAAATCGGGCAAGCGGTTCGGCTCGTCCGGTTTCGTATTCAACACAGGCCTCAAGGAGCAGTTGCAGGCGCCGGTCGTTTGGACTGTCGAAAGGGAGCGCGCGCAGGCTTTCTGCAGCACGGGCCGAATGTTTGCGGGCAGCAAGCGCATCCCCCATCAAGAGACGGATCAATGCCTGGTGCAGGCTGACGTAAAAGCAGAGCATGGGAGCGTCGGCGCGCTCATAATGATGCATGGCGCGCTGGGCCACCTCCTCCGCTTCGGCAAAGCGCCGGTTGCGGATATAGAATTCCAGCACCGAATTATAGAAGCTCCCACGAAAGAGGTGGTCATCGAGCGGAAATTCGGCGACGAGCGCAAAGCAAGTTTCGAGAAGCTGTTCGGAGAAGAAGTAATCCTCGTAGATCAGCATCAATAGCCGGAATGCCCGGAACTCACGCGAGAATAGGGCATTCTGGGCGAAAACTGCTTCCGGGTCGTTAGCAAGATCGCCGAAGCGGTCGGCAAGCAACCTGCGTGCCCGCGATACATCCCCGAGCTTGAGGGCTTGCAAGGCAAGCGCAAGCACCAGCACTTCGCTTTGCAGGGCATAGCTCCGCGGAAAACCGGCCAGAATTCGATCGTAGGCATCCGGTCCGTGGAAGTAGAGCAGGAAGATGCCCTTTGCTTCGACAAAAACCCTGAGTGCGCTGTCATAGAGGCCGGCACGCTGGAATATCTCGATCGCCCGCAGTGGCTGGCCACGGGATGCCATAGCCTCGGCGATCGCTTTTGCGTCTGCAACGACAGCCGTGCGTCTTGCAATGACATTGTCGAGCGCGTGGCCAAGCTCGTTGGCAATTGCGGTAACACGCAGCTTGTTTTCCGCAATGAGCGGCAGGAGATCGGAGTGGCTGCAGCAATCGCTGTCCCCGGCGTCCAGCATGATACGCAAATGGACAAGCACGTCCGGCAATGCTGATTGAAGGAGTTCGCTTTCGAGAAATGCGCTCAGCGGCTCACCGCTCAAGGTCGGACTGAAAGCGATGAGCGGCCAGCCGCCCGATACGCGCATGATATGCGGCGCATTCTCCGCAAATATCTCGGTCGCCTCCTCACGGTCGACCAACAAGAGAGCCTGTTCGGCGATGTAGGCCTTGCCATAAGCGATCGCTCGCGAAAGGCCCGATAGCCGTGTGTCCGGACGCTTTGCGATGAAGATACGCATCTCGGGTGAGAAGAAAGCCTCGGGCACGGCAGCAGGTTCGCCATGGGGTGGTATATCCCAGATGCAGACCCGATTGCGCAACGGTACGGGTGCGCTCTCATCGGCATGGATTTCGACGCCGAAATGGACGGCGATCTGGTGAAGAACTGCCGACTTGCCCATGCCGGCCGGCGCTTCGAGGAGGACGATCGGCTCGTGACGGCCCAGAAGGGCCTCAACGACGCGCGGTCTGTGGACGAATTGTTGCAATCACTTACCTGGGCCGGTTGCGCATTCCAGAACTCTGCTTCGTCAACTGATAGCAGAGCCCGAACGGCAAATGAACCATCAGTGCATTCGAACCGGCCTGAGCCGTGACCAACGCGTCAGTCCTCGGCACTCGCACGGGCACCGCAAGCTGTTGGTCCGCATGGAAAGCAACTCCTGCGGCATGGCACGGTCAGGCCACGCCGCAGGATCGCATTACGCCGCGCGTAGGGACAGCCCGCTATTTGCATCAAAGATATGAAGCCGGGACTGATCGAATGAATAGACGACGCGATCGCCTGTCCTGGGGCAGGACGATGCCTTGACCAAGGCTCCAACTTCCTTGCCGGCGAACTTGAAGCTCACCAGCGCGTCGTTTCCGTGGAACTCGATGAGGTCGGCGGTTCCGGCAAGGGTGTTCCGGCCTGATATGTCCGCGGGTGTCAGGTCCGGCGGTCGAATACCCAGCACCGCCTTCTGTCCCGGTTTCAGGTTGAACGCGTCCTGTGAAACCTGGATCTCCGATCCCTCGGACCGCAGCGCCCAGGCGCCATCGGCGTGATCGACCGTCACATCGATGAAGTTCATGTTGGGGGTTCCGATAAAGCCCGCAACGAAGAGCGTCCGTGGCCTCTCATAGATTTCCGCAGGCGTACCGACCTGTTCGATTGCGCCACCCTTCATCAGTACGATCCGGTCCGCCAGCGTCATCGCTTCCAGCTGGTCATGCGTCACGTAGACTGTCGTCGTCTGCAGGTTCTGATGCAGACGGGCGATCTCCACGCGCATGTGATGCCGGAGTTTCGCATCGAGGTTCGACAACGGTTCGTCGAAGAGGAACACCTTCGGCGTTTTGATCATCGCACGCGCAATGGCCACGCGTTGCTGCTGGCCGCCGGAAAGTTCCGTCGGCTTGCGGGAGAGATAGGGGTCCAGCCCAAGCGTTCCGGCAACAACCTTGATGCGTTCGTCGATCTCGGCCTTCGGCACTTTCATGCGCTTGAGGCCGAATGCGATGTTGTCGTAGATCGTCATATGCGGATAGAGCGCATAGTTCTGGAAGACCATCGCAACGCCACGGTCGCGCGGCTCCAGGTCATTGACTGCGGTTCCATCAATGGAAACCGTGCCACCGGATATGTCTTCCAGACCCGCGATCATCCTGAGCAGGGTCGATTTCCCGCACCCAGACGGGCCGAGGAAGACGACGAATTCGCGATCTGCGATGTCGAGGTTGAAGTCCTTGATGACGTTGATGGCCCCGTAGTTCTTATCAACGCCGGAGCAGACGATGTTCGACATTTCAGGCTCCTTCGGGTTCCATCAGGATCTGCAGCTTAACGTCAGTTGGACGGGCGGAGGCCGCGCGTTCGAATGCCTTGATACTGTCCTGGAAATTGAACGTGTCGGTGATGAGCGGCTTGAGGTCGACCTTGCCGGATGCGATCAGCTGCAAGGCCCTGTCGAAGATATTCGCATAGCGGAAGACGGTCTCGATATGGACTTCCTTGGCGATTGCTCCCGATACGTCAAACGTCACGGGCTCGACCGGCAAGCCGACCATCACCAGGGTGCCGCCCGGGCGAACGAGATCGAAAAGACCGTTATAGGCCTTCGGGCTACCGCTCGCCTCGAACACGACATCTGCGCCCCAGCCTTCGGTGTCCGCATGGACGACATCCTTGAGCGAGCGCTCACCGATATTGACGGGAATGATGCCTTGATAGCCGCCGGCGATCCCCAGCTTTTCAGCGCTGAAATCCGAAATGTAGACACGGCTGCAACCGCCGGCGAGAGCCGCAAGCGCGACCATGATGCCGATCGGGCCGCACCCGATGACGACAGCCACATCGCCGGGCGCGATCTTGGCGCGGGCCGCAGCCTGCATACCGATCGCGAACGGCTCGACCATCGCTCCCTCAGCGAAACTGACATTGTCGGGCAGCTTGTAGGTGAAGGCGGCGGGATGAACGACATAAGGCGTCAGGACACCGTGGATCGGCGGCGTTGCCCAGAAACGAACGCTGGGATCGACATTGTAGATGCCGAGCTTCGAGGCGCGCGACGACAGGTTCGGGATGCCCGGCTCCATGCAGACCCGATCGCCGGGTACCAGCCCTACGACATCAGCGCCGACTTCGACGACGGTGCCGGCTGCTTCGTGGCCGAGCACCATCGGCTCGCGCAGCACGAAAGGACCGATAGCGCCATGCGTATAGTAGTGGACGTCGCTACCGCAGACACCGACCGTGTGGATCTTGATCTTGACGTCGTTCGGACCGAGTTCGAGCGGCAGGTCGATGTCCCTCAACGAGAGTACGCCTTTTTGCTCAAGAACGAGAGCTTCCATATTTGATGTCCTTTACGATGACTTGCGCTTGAAGGCGCTGTTGAGCATTCCGCTCAGCACTCCGATGAAGAGCAGCGGGGGAATGGAGAGGAGCACGACGGACGCGTTCAGGATGCCCCAGGGCACGTCGCGGCCGAGCTGCGTGAGTTCCGAGGCGACGATCGGCAATGTCTTGGCATCCGAGGTCGTCAGCATCAGAGCGATCAGGAATTCGTTCCAGACGAGCACGAAGCTGAATGCCACCGCGCCGATGAGCGAGCGGGAGGCGATCGGTAGTGCAATCAGGAAGAATATCGAGAACGGACCGTAGCCATCGACGCGCCCGGCCTCTTCGACTTCCTTTGGCACACGAGCGAACGCCGGCACGCTGAGCCAGATGACCGTCGCGAGTGTCAGCAACGTGTAGGTCACGATCATCGACAGGCGCGTATCGTAGAAGCCGAAATCGAGCCAGATGACCATGAGCGGGATCGCGACGGCGACCGGCGGCAGGAACCGCAGCGAAAGTACGAAGAACTGGATGTCCTTCGACCAGCGGTTCGGATAGCGGGCGATGGCATAAGCCGCCGGCAATCCGAGGATGGCCCCGATCAGCACCGCCATTCCGGAAATGATGAGCGAGTTCAGCAGCCCTGCAAAAACGCTCTCGCGGCCGAGCACGTAGGCGAAATTATCGAGCGTCGGCGTGAAGAAGAATTTCGGCGTGGGAGTGACGATGTCGACGCGGTTCTTGAAGGCGTTCAGCGTCGTCCAGAAGACCGGAAAGACTGCCGAGAACGCCGCAAGCCCGAGAATGACCTTGCCGACAAGACGGCCTGCATGGTGCTTGCTCATATCTTTGCCCTCTTCCAGATAAACGTGAAGGCAAGCGACGTGGCGATCATCATGAGAACTGCCATGCTCGATGCGTAGGAGATTCGCCCCGATTCAATGAAGCCCTGCGAGAAAGCGTACATATCGAGCGTCTCCGTCGAGATGCCCGGTCCGCCGCGGGTCATCACATAGATCAGATCGAAAGCGCGCAGCGACTCGATCATCTTGACGAAGGCGAGCGAGATCAGTGGCGCCTTCAGCATCGGCAGCGCGACATAGGCGTAAACTTCCCAGGTCCGCGCATGATCGAGCTTTGCAGCTTCGAAAGGCTGCGGCGGTAGCGTCTCAAGAAGCTTCAGCACGATGACCGAGAAGAACAGACCCCATTGCCACACGTCGACGAGCGCTACGGTGCCCAAAGCCGTGACCGGATTGGACAGGAGGTCGAGCGGCTGTCCGGTGATCGCCTTATAGGGATAGGTGATGATGCCGTAGAGCGGATGGAAGGCAAACTTCCAGACGAAAGCCGCCGACACTCTGGGCAGGATCACCGGCATCAGGAAGAGCAGCGACAGGATGTTGCGTGCTTTCGGCGATGCGCATTCGAACAGAAGGATGCCAAGGCCGATTGCGATGATGAGGGTCAGGGCAACGGTCAGCACTTCCCATGTCAGGGAAACCTGGATCGCGTTCAAAAAGCGCCTGTCCGAAAACAGCGACGCATAATTCGCAAGACCGATGAAGCGACCGTCGGGGCGGCTCAGTTCGCGGTCCTGGAAGGAAATGATGATTGCATAGACCGTCGGCACCAGCGCCAGTACGGCCAATACAAGCATCGCTGGGGTCAGAAAGACCGCCGGCAGCACGATTTTGTTTTTCATGGAAACCCCCTCCGGCAACTCGAAGCGCCGATGGACAGCAAACCCGGCGGAAGACAGATCCGCCGGGAGACTAGGGATGGATGTTTGTGGCTTACTGGCCGCGGGCCACGAGATCCTTGGCGAAGTCGTTCAGTTCATCGAGACCACCCTTGACGTCGGTGCGGGTGCCGGTGATCAGCTCTTCAAGAATGATGCCCCAACGATCGCCGAGATCCGGCCATTGCGCGTTCTGCCAGAAGTTGACTGCCGTGACCTTGCCGGTGTCGGCAAGCGCCTGGCCGAGATCAGGACCATAGAGTTCGGCGAACTTCTTGCTGGTCATGATGCTCGTCCGGTTCAGCTCGCTGAACTGGCCTTCATCAAGACGGCGCTGTTCGTTTTCCTTGGACGTCGCCCAGGCGACGAAGAGACCGGCGCATTGCTTGGATGCTTCGTCCTTGTTGGCCTTGGTGCCGATAGCGAGACCGTGGCCATAACCACCGCCGGTCAGCGGCGCCGGAGGCGGCAGAAAGCCGATCTTGTCGGCGACCTGCGAGGATTTCTTGTCGAGAGCCATGCCGACGAGCGGAGTGGATTCGATCAGCATCGCCACCTGGCCGGAGGTGAATGCGCCGACGGCCTCATCCCAACCGCCCGTCTGGCTGCCTGGAGCGGAATATTTGAAGAGCTTCAAATAAGTATCCGTCGCCTTGACCGCCGCATCGCTGTCGAAGACAGGCGTCTTGCCGTCGAACCACTCGCCGCCGAAGCCCTTGAAGAAAGGCATCCAGCGCCAGACATTCGCGCCCGAACCACGCTGACCGCGCAGCGCCGTGCCGTAGATGCCCTTGTCGGGCTGATTGAGCTTTTCAACGGCTGCTACATACTCGTCGAGCGTCTTCGGCGGCTGGATGCCGGCAGCTTCCAGCAGATCCTTGCGGTAGACCATCAGGTCGCCGCCGCCGGTCAGTGGCGCAAACCAGACCTTGCCGTCATAGGTCGCCACCTTCTGGCGGCCGGGATCGAAATCCGAATAGTCATATTCCTTCGGATAGTAGTCCAGGAGCGGTGCAACCCAGCCAGAGGATGCGAAGAGGGCAACGTTCGCCTCATCAACATAATACACATTGTACTTGCCGATCGTCGACGCGTCGGCCTTCGTCTTGGCGCGGCGATCATTCTCGTTCAGGTAGTCGATCTGGAAATCGGCGCCGCCGCTGAGCTTGGTGAACTCATCCTTATAGGTCTCCAGAAGCGTCAGGCCGTCACGCGGCTGAGCCAGGACGCGGATCGTGCCGGAGCACTCTGCCGCAGATGCAATGGATTGAGTTGCGCCGAAAAATGCGCATGCGATAGCAATGCTCGAAACGAGCGAATTCACGGTTCTCATGTATGAGCCTCCCTAAGGTCAATAGTACAGACGCCAGATCTTACCTGTCGGCTGCACCTCCCACGCGATGTTGATCGCTGGCTAAATACTATGAACTACGGATAGGCCTGCTAGCGCGCGCCATGCGCCGAATCTATACTTTAATGCATTATGGCGTCTGCCCGTCGGCAACCCTGACCGGCCGGCGCTGGGCGGTCAGCCTGCGATAGGCAGAAGGGGTGACCTTGTGTTGCCTGAGGAACGTTCTGTTGAAGTTCGAGATATTGAGATAGCCCACCTCGAAACAGATGTCGGTAATCGGCATATCGGTTTCCGACAGCAGCTTGCAGGCCTGCCAGATACGCAGCTTGTTGACGTGGTCGGTGAAGCTGTTGCCCGTGTTCTTCTTGAAGAAACGCGAGAATGTGCTCTCGCTCATCCCCGCGAGTTCAGCAACTTCCGCGAGATGAATATCTGAGGAAAGATGCTCGAAGATATAGATCAGCGATCGCTGAAGCACATCGAGCGATTCCGCATCCAGCTTCGGCGCGAATTCCGGAGAGGATAGAATCTCGTATTCCTGGGTCGAAGAAAGCAGATCGAGAAGCTGGACGAAAAGGGACAGGCGCGCCAGCCCCTTCAGGCTTCCCATCTGCTCGACCATCTGCGCACCGCGCTCCCTTGCGGAGCCCGTAAAGACCAGCCCTCGCTCGGAACGGCGGAAGAAATCGTCCAGTTGGCTGAATTCCGGCAGGATCGCAGCAATCGTGCGGACCTTGTCGGGGTGGAACTGGATGACGACATCCCTGCCTTCGATGATCTCGCCGGGTTCGGTCGCTGTCACCCAATCATGCGGCAGATTGGAGCCGACAATAGTCAGGTATCCGGAATTGAACTCGCCTATATGGTCGCCGACGAAGGCCATTCCGCTCGATTTCCGGAGAAGATGGATCTCGATCTCCGGATGGAAATTCCAGACATTCCGCTCCCAGGGATAGTTGTCCATCCGCCAGAGGAAAGTCTCGTTTACGTCGGTGACGATGTGCTCGTAGGTCGGAGGATTCCCGGAAAGCGAGGCTGTTTTGGCGCCGAGCGCCTTCTTGGCGGCGGATGACCTGTTGTGCCTCAGCATCTTCTCTAAACCCACTTTGGCGAGCCGGCGCTATCGTCCGGGCTCTTCGACATGACACCAGATGGCAAGGAGCGGCGTGGTCGTGCAACGCATTGCGAATGACTGTCCCGCTTCGGCAGCGAAGACGCCGCCAGTGCCGGTCGAAAACCAGCTTTCCCCACCGATTGAAAGCTCGCAGGGAGAAAGTAGAAGGAAAGCGCGCGAAAAGCGCTGCACATGATCCGGGAACCGGCTGTAGGGCTCCATGTAGGTGAGGCCAATACGGATATCCGCGCGGTCTTCCAGACCGCCTGGGCCCACGATCACGCTATGTGCGTGGGCCTTCTCAAAATTGAGGCTCGCAAATGGCCCGCTTCTGCCTCTGATCCAGATGAGTTGCCCGGCCAGGCGTCGCACATACTGCGCAACCTCGAAATTGACGCCTTTCGTGGCAATCGCATTCTGGAGAGCCGCCTCGAGGCCAGCAGGGATTCCGCTATCGCTCGGGCGACCTTCGCGAAGCGTTCCTGCGCGTTCCAGCTTCTGGAAGACCTTACCTGCAACAAAGCTTGCCATCGTAGAGGCTGACGGATGCAGCATTGCGCGCGCCAGGCAGTTCAGAAAATTCTCGAGTTCCACGGGTCGCTCGCCGGCACCGCGTTCGCGCAGTCTGCTCTTCACCGGCTCTTGCTCATCGGTAATGAGTAGATCTGCGTCTCGTTTAATCGTTCTGCGCATTATTTTCTCCGTGCAGAACATTCCCTACAGCGCCAGGTCCTATCCCCGCAAGAACTCTGATTGTCCGGTCTCCGCCCTATTCAGATGTCACTATCGAGGATTTCGGCCGTTGCCAGCAACAGCATGCGCGCTCCCGAGACGACATGATCCGGTGATGTATATTCGGCCTCATTATGGCTGAGGCCATCTCTGCAGGGCACGAAAATCATCGCCGAGGGCGCGACACGATTGACAAAGAGAGCGTCGTGGAAGGCACCCGACAACATGCTCTTCGTCGCCAGTCCAGCTTTTGCTGCAGCCCTGTCCAGCGCCTCCAGCACTTTTGGCGGAAAGTTGGCCGGCGGCATGTCGAAGGTCTGCCGGAATGAAACCTGACAACGCTCCGCCGCAGCGCCTTCGCCGAAGAATTGCTCGGCCATCACACTCAGCCGATCGATTTCGGATGTATCGGGATGCCGGATATCGATGGTGCAGCGTGCCATCTGCGGAATGGCATTAACGGCGCCCGGCTCCACCATGATGCGTCCGACCGTGAATCTGGCGCGGTCATCGGCAGGCATGATGCTCGCATAAAGCCGCTCGAGGGCGGAGACCATGGCGTGGAGCGGGTCACGGCGATAGGTGAGCGCCGTGGTGCCGGCGTGGGCCGTCTGGCCGGAAACAGTCACCTCCAGCCAACGCGTTCCCTGAATTCCGGTAACGATGCCGATAGGAATGTTCTCTTTCTCCAGCGAAGGCCCCTGCTCGATGTGTACCTCGAGATAAGAATGGGCAGGAAAACCGAGATTGCGCATCGCAGCCCGCGGAAGCGCGGCAAGCGTTTCACGCAGCTCGTCCTCGAACCTCGCGCCGTCGGTGGCGATGATACCGGGCCATTCCAACGGAATGGCGCCTGCGGCAAAGGCCGACGATCCCATGCAGCCCGGCGCGAAACGGCACCCTTCCTCGTTCATCCAGGCGACCACCTCGACCGGTCTTTCGGTTTGAACCCCGGCATCCTCGAGACTTTCCAGAACCTCGAAGGCCGTCAGCGTGCCGAGCGCACCGTCAAAGCGGCCGCCGGAGGGCTGACTATCGAGATGGCTGCCGATCAGCAGCGGCGGCGCGCCTTCATCCCTGCCCGAACGGCGAATGAAGAGATTGGCGACGGGGTCCTGGAAGACACCGAAACCCCGTGCCTCGGCAAGTTTCGCCAATAACAGCCGTGCTTGCCGATCGAGCATGGTCAGGGCCTGACGATTGACGCCACCGCCAGCGGTCGCGCCGATCTCGGCAAATCGATCCAAGCGCTCGAGCAGGCGCTGACTGTTGATGGTGGCTTTGGCAGTCATGGCACAAGCCCTCAGAAATAGGCAGCTTCGTGAAAGTCGATCTCAAGGCGTTGCGCCCGCCCGAATATGGCGCTTAACCGCTTGCGTTCGGCAGCATCCATGGTTTCGCCTGCTTCATCGAGAACGGCCTTCAGCCAGCGTGCCTGCGCTTCGAATTCGGGCTCGGCATGGAGCCTCACCCATTCCTTCAGCAGCGGATCGCTAATGGCAGTCTTGTCAGCCTCTGTCGACCAGGTCCAGTACATCCACTCGGCGGCAAACATGGCCGCGACCGTATCGAGAAAACCGCCATCCCGGGCAATCGCCAGCATCCCGTCACGGAATGCGGCGACATCGACACGCCCCGTGTCGTGGCGGGCGGGATCGATGCCCCGGGCCGCAAAGGTTTTTTCGAAATAGGCGACCTGCTGGTTCGCGAGCGCGTCGAGCACGCCGATCAGCCAGCGCTTCTCGGCAATGGTGCCCGCCTTGGCAGTAGCATAGGAAAATATTGCGATCGCCGTGTCGACGAAGGCGCCTTCGAAGACGAGATATCGTTCGAAGGCTTCATTCGAAAGCCGGTCGGCCTTGATGTCTTCGACGAAGCGATGATGCACCATCGCTTCGAAGACATCGCGGTTCTCTTCCAGCATCTGCTCGGAAAGGGAGACCATGTTCGTCACGACTCCAGACCAGGCTTTGCAGCCTCGACGAAGGCCTTGACGCGTGCCGGCTCTACGGGTTTCCACCAGACGCCACCTTCCTTCAGAGAGGAAGCGACGATGACGCCGTTCGTGCGCTTGAGGATCTCGACGATATTGTCCTTGGAAACGCCGGAACCGACGAGCAGCGGCAAGTGGGTGGCAGCACCGATTTCCTCGATTTCTTCCAGCGTCGCGCTGTTGCCCGTCCTCTGGCCGGTGGCAATCACCACATCGGCATCGAAGAAGGCAAGATCGCGCGTCAGTTCATCGATCGTCCGGTCAGCGGTGATGGCATGGGCACCATGCTTGACGTGGCTGTCGGCGAAAACCCTGATATGCTCGGCCCGCAGCAGTGAGCGATAGCGCATGGCTTCAGCCGCGCGGCCTTCCATGAAGCCTTCATTGGCAACATAGGCATTGGCCCACTGGTTGACGCGGATGAAGCGCGCACCGCCGGCTGCCGCGATCGCGAAGGCCGGGATTGGTGCATTGGCAAGCACGTTGATGCCGAGCGGTACGCCGACGGCCCGCGCAATACGATCTGTTACGACCGACATGAAGGCTGCAGTTTCATGGCCGATATCCTCGGGCTTGGAGAAGGGAATGTCGCCGTGATTTTCGACGATCAGCCCATGAATGCCGCCTTTGACGAGCGCCTCTGCGTCGCGCATGCAAGCGTCGTAAATGGAATCCATCGCCGTGCTGCGGTAGCGCGGGGCTCCAGGAAAAGGCGGGCAATGGATCATGCCGATCAGTGCCTTGTCAGTGCCGAATATTTCCCTTATGGCGCTTGAAGCCTTATCCGATATCTGCTGCATTTTATCTTTCCTTTCTGAAAGCCCGCCATGCGTGCCTATGTCATCGGCAACGTCGCCATCGACGAAACCATCTCCGTAATGTCCATGCCCGAAGCGGGTGCCTCGATCCTTGGTCGGGAGGAAACCCGCGACCTCGGCGGCAAAGGCGCCAACCAGGCCGTCGTGATGGCCCGCACCGGCCTTTCCACGACGCTTGTCACAGCCGTCGGCGAGGATTTCCGCGCCCAGACGATCCGCGATCAGCTTGCCGGCGAGGGGCTGGACTCCCGACTGTGGGGCAGCCCTCACCGCTCCAGTGATTTCTCCATCATCTTCACCACGCCCGACGGCGAAAACGCCATCGTCACGACGACAGACTCGGCCGAGGCACTGACCCTTTCCGAGGCGCTGGCGCCGCTCGACGATGCCGCCACCGGCGACCTTGTCGTTCTGCAAGGCAACCTCAGCGAAGACGTGACCCGCGGCATTCTTGCCGAAGCAAGACGCCGCGGTCTGACGACCGCCTTCAACCCTTCGCCGCTTCGGCCCTATTTCGCCGAACTCTGGCCGCTCATCGACATCGCCTTTCTCAACAGGGGCGAAGCCGAAAGCCTGACCGGATCATCGGGCGAGGCCGCGATCCATCGTCTTGCCGAAGCCGGCGTGGCGCAGACCGTGCTGACCCTTGGCGGCAGCGGTGCGATCCTCGCCAGCGGAAGCCAGATACTGGCAACCGTTCCCGCCCGCGCGACCGAAGTCGTCGACACGACCGGCGCCGGCGACACGTTCATGGCGGTCGCCCTCGCCTCAGCCGCGCTTCGATCCACCAGGATCGACCCCAAGGCGATCCATCACGCGACTGCGGCTGCGGCCATCACCGTCAGCCGTCGCGGGACGCGTTCGGCCTTCCCGAGTAGGGCGGAACTCGCCGGCATTCTTGCCCACGAATAAGACCTAGTGTGCCTCGGTCAGCCAGCCGAGAATGTTCTTCCACAAGCGCCCGTAGCCATCCCATTCGCAGAAGGCCGGCGACAGCCAATGCGGACCGATATCCGAGGTCCAGGCCGCAGTCTTGCCCTTGCCGAAGCGACCTGTCACGAGAAGCGGATGGCCGCCCTCGGCATCCGGAAGCCGGGCGACAACTTCGACATCGGCACGCTCGCGCACCTCGACCTCGTTGACGCCGAGCAGCAGCGGCCACTCGCCGGACAGGCCGGCGACCGTCGCGTGATCGGATTTGACGAGGACGGGCGTCGTGCCCTCGGGGATCTCCACCCGGTCGTCATAGGGCAGGCATGTGACAGGCAGAACATCCTCGACCGGCGTGCGACGCCAGCGTGCCTTGCCATCGATCCCCTGGAAGGAAAAATAGCCGCCCACCATGAGCAGACCTCCACCCTTTTCGACCCAGGCCTTGAGCAGCTTCAGCCGGTTCGGAACCGTCTTCGATTGCAGCCAGACAGCCGGCGGAAGCAAGAGCGAATTTGAGCCGATGTCGGAAAGGATGATGGCGTCATAGACATCGAGCCCGGCCATATCGAAGGGGAACTGTTCGACCGCTTCATGGGCCGGCATGTAGGTGAGTTCGAACGCACTGCCTTTCAGCGCCTGCACGAGCGGTTCGGCACCGAGATGAAAGGTGACGCTTCCGAACTGGTCGAAGCCCTTGTAGTGCGTGGCGGAACTGACCCAGCTTTCGCCGACGAGGAGAACCTTCTTTGTCATGATGTTTCCATTTCTTTTATATTGCGGTCAGGCGCTGGCCTGAAAGACCGACCTTGGATTGGCGCGCATGAAGATGTCGAGCGTTGCCTCATCGAGGCCGTGACGTTTCAGGCGCGGCAGGAAGTGGCGCAGAATATAGGCATAGCCGTTCCCGCCGTAATGCTTGAGCATCATCTTCAGGAAGACGTCGTGGGAGAGCAGGAGGCGATCCGTGTGGCCCATCTCCACGAGTTTGACGAGCGCGCGCGCCGCCTCCTCGTCGCTCGGGCACTGTACCTGCTGATCAGCATAGAAGAAGTCCATACCGATCATGTCATATTCGAGAAATGCGCCGCGAGCGGCAAGTTCGGACTGATATGTCAGGTCGTCATGCGACGGGTTCATGTGGCAGAGCACGGTGTGCCTGAGATCGCCGCCCTCGGATGCCACGACATCGAGAACCCTATGGCCCAGGCGGAACCAGCCGGGAAGATGTACCATCAGTGGCAAGCCAGTGCGCACCTGCGCCTGGGCAGCTCCGCGCAGCGACTTCTCCTCGGCGGCGGTGAAATCTGAGGATACGCCGATCTCGCCGATAAGGCCGATTTTCACGTCGGTACCATCAGCGCCGACAATCGCCTCGGAGACGATCTCGTCGGCGATCTCTTCAATCGACATGCCCGCGACCTTGGCCGGATGCGAGGAGCCGAGATAGAAGCCGGCGCCCATGACGATGTTCAGTCCCGTCACCGCAGAAATCCGCCGCAAGGCCAGAGGATCGCGGCCAATGCCTTGGCATGTCGGCTCGACGACCGTTTGACCGCCGAGACCGGCAAAGTCCTTCAGTTCCGTGACGGCAAGCTGCTCGTCGTCAAGCGCGATGTTGTGCTTGTTGACGAAAGGATCCTGCCGGAGCTCGCTGAGGATCTCCATGCAGACGAAGCCTTCGGCAAGGTATTGCCGCTCAGGCGTCTTCGGCGCGTGCCACCAGCAGCGGCAATCGTTGAGGATATGCTCGTGCATCAGCGTGACGCCGATTTCCGATACGGGAACGGGCCCGGAGACCGTCATCACATTGCCGGACCGCACATGCCCCGGTGAAAGCTCCCTGGACATCAGCTTTTCCTCCTGCCGGCCAAGCGGAAGTTGGCGGTGAAGATGCGCGTGTTCAGCCAGATGGCAATCAGAATGATGGCACCGGTGACGATCTGGGTGAAGAAGGGCGAGATATGCATCAGGATCAACCCGTTGCCGATGACGGCGATGGTCATCGTACCGAGCACGGTGCCGATCATCGTGCCCCGTCCACCCATCAGCGACGTGCCGCCCAGCACGACCGCGGCGATGACCTGAAGTTCGAAGCCGACGGCGGCGTTCGACGAACCGGAGCCGAGACGGGCGGCGATCAGGAGACCGGCGAGTGCGGAGGCGACTCCCGAGACGAGGTAGACCGAAGCAACGATCCATTTGGCCGGCATGCCGACACGGCGCGCTGCCTCCATGTTCGAGCCCACCGCGATAATCTGTCGTCCATATTTGGTGGAGGCCATTATGACGTAACCGATGATCGCGATCAGGATCGCGATGAGTGCGGGAACCGGAAAGCCCGCCAACTCGCCACGCCCCATATAAAAGAAGCCAGGCTCGTTGTTGATCGGAATGGAGTAGCCCTGCGTCAGGTAGAGAGCCACGCCACGCAGGATGGAAAGCCCGGCCAATGTGACGATGAAGGCCGGAATATTCTGGTAGGCAATGAACCAGCCCTGCAACAGACCGATGATGCCGCCAAAGGCGAGCATGCCGATCGACACGATGGGCCAGGGTATGCCTGTCGCCAGCGTGATGGCAGCAGCAGCATTGATCAGGGCCAGCATCGAGCCGACAGACAGATCGATCCCGCCGGTGACGATGACGAGGGTCATGGCGATTGCGACGACCAGAATGGGGGCCGCCTGACGGACGATATTGAGGATGTTGCCCGTCGTCATGAAGGTAGTTGTCGTCAGCGTGAAGAAGACGAGGCATGCCAGGAAGAAGAAGGCGATCGACAGGACCTGAGCATTCTCACCCAGAAAATCCGCGATCGGCGAGCCCTTGGCGCGTTCGGTGTAGACGGTCAATGTCTTTCTCCCCCGACGATGAGCTTGACGAGATCCTCGAGATTGGTCCTGCCGATGTCCCGCTCGGCAACCTTGGTGCCTTCGTACATGACGGCGATCCGATCGCAGACACGGAACAGGTCCTGAAGGCGATGGGTGATGAGGACGACGGATACGCCCTTGGCCTTGACCCGGTTGATCAGGGAAAGCACGGCTTCGACTTCGGCAACAGCAAGCGCCGACGTCGGCTCGTCCATGATCAGAACCTTGGGCTGGAAGGAGGCCGCGCGCGCAATTGCAATTGCCTGACGCTGACCACCCGACAGTTTCTCGACCTTGGCAGAGAGACGCGGAATGCGGATTTCCAGCGCATCGAGCATTTTGCGGGCCTCGCTCATCATCTTCTGACGGTCGAGGAACGGCCCCTTGGTGAGTTCGCGACCGAGGAACAGATTTCCGACCACATCGATATGGTCGCACAGGCTCAGGTCCTGGAACACCATTTCGATATGGCGGTCGCGGGCATCAGCAGGTCCGGAGAAGCGAACCTCTTCGCCGTTCAGCGAGATCGTTCCTTCGTCCGGCAAGTAGGTTCCCGAAATGATCTTGGTCAGCGTCGACTTGCCAGCGGCATTGTCACCGACGAGGCCAAGGCACTCACCGGGAAAGAGATCGAGATCGACGCCGCGCAGCGCCTGGTGCGAACCGAAGGTCTTGCGAATTCCGCGCAATGAAACGGCAGGCGTTCGCGCGGACGAGCCGGGGGAATGCGGGGAGGCTTGCGCCTCCCCGGCTCCGGCATGAACAGGCCGGTTATCCGTCATCATTTGAAGACGGCCCTGTAGGGCTCGACATTTTCCTTCGTCACGATCGTGATCGGAACGGAGATGCTCTTTTCGACGCTCTGACCTGCCGTCAGCTTGGCAAGGGCCTCAACCGCCGCCTTGCCTTCGCCTGCCGGATCCTGTTGAACGACAGCAACTACGTAGCCGTCATCGAGACCGGAAATCGCCTGCGCGGTCAGATCCCATCCGAAGACCTTGATGCTGTCCTGCTTGCCCTGGCTCTGGACGGCAGCGATTGCGCCGAGGAGAGCCGGCTCGCCGGTCGCGTAGATCGCCGTCATGTCCGGATTGCCGGTAATCAGGTTCTCGGCGGCGGAAAGTGCATTGTCCTGGATATTCTGGCCGTCGACGACGCCGGCCGTCTCGATGCCGTCACTCTTGACCGCATCCTCGAAGCCCTTCTGACGGACGTTCTGGATATAGGAGTTCAAGGCACCGACCACGCCGTACTTGGCCTTGCCGCCCATGTTCTTCTTCACGTAGTCGAGGAAATAAGCACCGATGTCGGCACCGGCCTTGCCATTGTCGACGCCGATCTGCGACTTCTGCGGACCATCCGGCAGGATCGCATCGATGGCGACGACCGGAATGCCGGCATCCGAAGCCTGCTTGACCGCCGGCATGATGCCGTTGACGTCGATCGCGACGACGATCAGGCCATCAACCTTCTGCTGGATGTAGTTTTCGATAGCGCTGTTCTGCGCGGCCGCCTCGTTATTGGCGTTGAAGATAACGAGCTTGTCGCCAGCGGCATCTGCTGCCTTCTGCGCGCCTTCATTGATCTGGTTGAAGAAAAGCGCCTGCTGATTGATCTGCACCAGCGCATAGGTCTTGCCTGCGGCCTGGGCCAGCGAAGCACTGAAGGTAGCGCCGGCAAGCGCGGTGAAGGCAAGAGCTGTTGTAAATGCCCGACGTCTGATCTGTTTCATGTTCTCATCCTCTGGTTTCGTTATCGTTGCTTATTATGGGTCGACGGCGGCGCAACGGAGTTCCGCACGACGATTTCGACTGGCACGAGTTCCTCGGTGGCGAGCGATTTGCTCTCCTGCCAGTTTGTTTCGAGAAGAAGGGAGAGCGCGCGCCGGCCGATCGCGCGCACCGGCTGGCGGATCGCGGTCAGGGGCGGCGCAAAGAGATGCAACGGACTGACGTCGTCGAAGCCGACGAGCGACAGATCTTCGGGGATCGATATGCCCTTTTCCCGCAGGACTTCGATCATGCCGATGGCGATTTCGTCGGAGCTCGCAAAGATCGCCGTCGCCGGCATCCCTTCTTCCAGAAAACGGTGCGCCATTTCCCGTCCGCAGGCGATCGTATATTCGCCGCTGTAGCGTCTGATCGAGATATCCTCGCCAAAACGTTCCTGCAGGCCTTTGCGCAATCCGTTGAAACGGCGCTGCGTACTGATCATCGCGTCGGGGCCACCGACATAGAGCACGTCACGATGGCCGAATTCCGCCAGATGACGACCGGCGAGATGGCCGCCCTGAAAATTGTCGCAGAAAAGCTTCGGAACGCTTGCGAGCGGCACGTCTTCGTCAACGACGATCACCTTGCCGGTCCTGTTGATCAGGGCCGCGAGATCACCGTTGTCGGGGTGGTTGGTGACGAAGACCAGGCCATCGACGTGATTGTGCTCGAGGAGCCGGAGATAAGCGACTTCGCGACCAGTGCGGTTGAGCGTAGCGTAGAGTGAAACGGCCAGACCCCGATCGTTCGCCTCCTCCTCGACCGCCGCCACCATCGTCGCGAAGAACGGGTTGGCGATATCAGGCACGACGAGCCCGATCGTGTCGGAACGGCCACGGCTCAAACGCCGCGCATGGGGATTGGGCTGATATTTGAGCGAAGCGATGGCGTTTTCAATGCGCTGCTTGGTGAGCGCGGGCAAATCCAGCGAGCCGTTCAACATGCGCGATACTGTCGTCACCGACACGCCGGCGGCTTTCGCAACGTCCTTCAACCCTGGAGTCCGGTCATGCGCCATCGGATTTGTAAACCGCTTTAGTAAAACGCTTTACTTACACTCCACGACAGAGGATTTTCTGTCAAGAGAGGTTATTTACCAAAACGAGTTCCGATGGACGGCCGGGCGCGCTATGCTGCGTCCAGCGCCTGGCTGAGATCAGCGATAAGGTCGTCAGGGTGTTCGATGCCGATCGACAACCTGATCGTGGTATCAAGCACGCCGATCCGCTGGCGCACCTCTGCCGGCACGCCGGAATGCGTCATCGTCGCCGGATGCGATGCCAGGGATTCCGTACCGCCGAGGCTGACGGCAAGCTTGAGGATTTTCAACGCGTTCAGGAACCGGAACGATGCCGGTTGGCCACCCTTGATGTCGAAGGAGAACGTCGAACCAGCACCACTGCACTGGGCTTTGAATGTTTTGCCGACGGCCGATTCCGGATCGCTATAGGGCAGATAATGGATCGTCTCGACCTTGGGATGCTGGCGCAGAAAATCCGCCACCGCTTTCGCATTGCTGTCAGCCCGCTCCATGCGGATCTGCAGGGTTTCGAGCGATCGCCCGAGCATCCAGCACGAATGCGGATCGAGCTGCGTGCCGATCGCACCGCGAAGCGCTTTCACCTGTCTGATAAGAGATCGGCTGCCGAGTACCGCCCCCGCGATCAGATCGGAATGGCCGCCTACATATTTGGTCAGCGAATAAAGAGAAATATCTGCACCATACTCGAGCGGGCGCTGAAAGACCGGGCCGAGCAGGGTATTGTCGCAGGCGACGATCGGCATGCTGCCCTGCTTCTTGCCGATTGCATCGGCAATCTCACGGATCATCGCGACATCGACAAGGCCGTTGGTCGGATTTGCGGGCGTTTCGATCAGGATGACCGGGACCCGGCCCTTGGCCATCGCCTCATCGGCGGCGGCCGCGACCGAAGCTTTGCTCACCCCATCGGCAAAACCGACGGCGGAAACGCCGAGATTGAGAAAGGTTTTGGCCAGCAGCGTTTCGGTCCCGCCATAGAGCGGCTGCGAGTGCAGAATAGAATCTCCCGGACGGACAAAGGCAAGCAGGGTGGTTGCGATGGCCGACATTCCCGAAGAAAATACGGCGCCGCTTTCGGCACGCTCGTAGACGGCCAAGCGGTCCTCAACGATCTCGCTATTGGGATGATTGAAGCGCGAATAGACAAGGCCCGCCCCCTTGCCCTCCGGCGGCTCCTTCCGGCCTGAGACATAGTCGAAGAAATCGCGACCATCCTCGGCGGAATTGAACACGAATGTCGAAGTCAGGAACACAGGCGGCTTGACCGCACCTTCGGAAAGTTCCGGATCATAGCCGTAGTTCAGCATCTGGGTTTCCGGATGCAGGGCATGATTGCCGATATGGGTTTTCGATGGATGCGGTGCGGTCATGATGCATCTCCCTCAATCAGACTGCTGCCGGCACCTAGTGCCGGTGCTCTGCTAGTATCTGGAGCGCCGCGGCGAGAGAAGAATACCCTTTGCAGGCCACGCGGCAAATTTGCCTGATCTGAGAGCACGACAAGCCGATGTGCGGAGACGCGCCGCCCGACGTGAAACTGGCCAGCCCGGCACCGTCTGAATTCTGTCTTCTGTTCCAACGGTTTATCTCCGTCAGAACGGCGAACGACGAATACAACGACAAGGCGTTGTTTTTGGGCGCGAGATCGATCTTCGCTCCGCAGGTTACCATTAAATCACCGCTTCATAACACTTTCAGTTGCATTTTGACGCAAACACCGCAATGATCGTCCTTGACCGGAGGTTCCCGCCATGAAGGCCAAATCCCCCACATCCATTGATGCCTATGTCGGCAGCAGGGTCCGGGCTCGCCGCCGGCTGCTCAGGCTGTCGCAGGTCGCATTGGCCGAACGGATCGGCGTTACCTTTCAGCAGATCCAGAAATATGAAAAGGGCATGAACCGCATCGGCGCAAGCCGGCTGCAGACGATTGCCGAAACGCTGGGCGTGCCGGTGCAGTTCTTTTTCGAGAATAATACCGAGCCGACCACCTACAGCCTCGCCGGCAACAGCAGCGGCGATCTGAACACTTTCCTGATGACAAAGGACGGCCAGGCGCTCAACCGCGCCTTCCTGGCAATCGAGAGCCCGGAGATCCGCCAGAAGCTCATCGCCCTTACCAAGAGCCTCGCCAGGACCTCCTCATCCGATATTGACGATGTCATCCATCCAGAGGCAAACGCCTGAGGAATTTTCGTGGCTTATCTCCAGACCTTCGGCGAATTGCGACTGACGGATGGCCAAGGAGCGCCCATTCGCTATCCGGCCAAGGCGCTGGTGATGCTGGCCTATCTTTATTGCTCGCCGGACCAGCAGCGCAGCCGACAGGAACTCGCGCGCTTCCTTTGGAACGAGACCGGTGATCACCTTGCCGATCTCAATCTGCGCAAGCTGATTTCACGCATCCGCGACACGCCGAGCGCGCCTGATAACCAGATTCTCGATTTCGGCCCCCCCTTCGTCAGCCTCAACATGGACGCGCTGTCGGTCGATCTTGACGCCTTCCGAACAGAAGATCAGCCGGTGGCACAACTGGCCGCGATCAGCGATCTCGTACAACGCGGATTCATTCCGGGCCTCACCGGCTCCACCAAGGCGATCGACGGCTGGATCGAGCGTGAGCGCCAGTTGCATGCGCTGACATTGAGGGATGTTTTCGTCAGGGCCGCGGATCATATCGGCGATGACGAAGGACGCCGCGTTCTGCGCCGCTCGGGACTTCAACTCCTCGAAACCTTTCCCGAAGACGAGCAGATCCGCTCGATCCTGCGCGGCACGGCAGACGGTCATCCGCAAAGCCGATTGCGAACGACGCCGTTGGTGACGATAGCAAACGGCCGGGCGGCAGAATCGCAAGGGAATGACCTGCTGCCGCAAGCCACGGCCGCAGCAACACCGCCGCGGCTCGTCCTGCTGCCGCCGGGTACAGCAACGCTAACGCGACAGTCCGCTATTGCAGACGCTCTGATCGAGGATGTCACGATCGAACTTTGCGCCCTGCGCGACATATCGGTCGTCGCCCCTCACACAGCAGAGCAGATCCGCCGTGATTCCGACAAGGCGACCGTCGTCCAACGGCATTCGATTGCCTACCTTCTCGATACCCGGCTTTCCGGAGAGGGGCTTTATGCGCAACTCATCTACTTTCCGACGGACGAGATCCTGTGGGCCGCCCGGTTCGACATGGCGATCGAAACCCTGCCAACACAACGCCGCTTGATTGCTCAGAGATTGGCCGATGCAGTTTCGGGCCAGTTGAAGCGGAATGAAAGCGTTCGTCTCAACAACGAGGCTGACCCGCAGGCCTATCATTCCTATCTGCTGGGCGCAGGCTTGCTCGCCAAGCTCAGCCTTCCGGATATCCGGCGAGCGCGTAAATCGTTCAAGCGTGCGTTGAATTTCCGCCCGGATTATGCGCCGGCGTTTACCGGCCTGTCGCGGACCTTCACCAGCGAATGGCTGCTGACCACGCAGGGCGACCCTGCGCTTCTGCAACTTGCGGAAACCCAGGCGCTGGCCGCCATCGAGAGGGATCCGCAATCGGCGGCCGGGCACCGGGAGCTTGGCGTAACGAAACTTTACCAGGGCGCGGTCGATGACAGCGTAGCGGCACTCGACCTCGCCGAAAACCTCAGCCCGCATTATGCCGACGTCATCTATAGCCACGCGGACACGCTGGTGCACGCGTCGCGGCCGCAGGACGCGTTGGATAAGATAAGGAAGGCAATCTCGCTCAATCCGATCGCCCCCGATGCCTATCTCTGGTGCGCGGCCGGGGCGAGCTACTTTCTCGAACGCTACGAAGAAGCGCTCGCCTATGTCGAGAAGATGAAAGACAAAGCGCCGGCCTATCGCATCGCGGCGGCCAGCTGCGCAATGATCGGCGATCGGAAGCGGGCACAATTCTATCGGCAACGCGCCGAAATGCTCAATCCCGCTTTCGAGGTCGAGAAATGGCTCGCCTTGGTCCCCTTCAAGGAACAATGGCAAAAAGAGCTTTATCGGGATGGCCTCTTCAAGGCCGGATTTTCAAAAACCTAAAGGAGAATTCGTATGGCAAAAGTTGTTGTATTGGGCGTAACAGGCGACAAGGGACTTTGGCTCGTGGATATCGACGCAGGCACTGTGACACCGCTGCAGGTGCCGGCCAGCGGCGATCTGGCCGCAGCCGTCAAGCAGCGCGACGCCGGTGGCGTCTTCATCAAGAATGTCGATTTCGCAGTCTCCGTCTCATCGGCCGATGCAGTCTTTGCAGGCCACGTCGACGGCTAAGGCGCGCAACACTGACCGTTTATTCCAATCTCTATTCCGATCGAACGATTACGCCGCGGGACACATTGTCCCGCGTCGCTCCCTATTTGGAGGCGATGGGCGTCACGCGCCTTTCGCGACAGACCGATCTCGATTGCGTTGGCCTGCCGGTCTGGTGTGCCTACACGCCGAACTCCCGCTCGATCGTCATCGCCCAGGGCAAAGGGCTCGAGGATATCGACGCGAAGGTATCGGCCGTGATGGAAGCGCTGGAACGGGCAGTGGCAGGCGAGCCCGTCACCACCACGGTCCGATCGACAGCACGCAACCTTCGAAACCGCGGCGCTCGCTTCGAGCCACTCGACTGCCTGATCGCGAGCCGCGAGCAGGTCGTGGGCGAGGACGAAGAATTGGTCTGGAGCATCGCAACCGAATTGCTCGACGACCAGCCGATCTACGTTCCGCTGGACGCCGCCCTTCTCGACCGGACACGACACAATCGATTCTGGATGTCGTCGGACGGACTTGCCTCGGGCAATACGCAGGAAGAGGCAATGTTTCACGGCATCCTCGAGCGTATCGAGCGAGATGCCCACACCCTCTGGCAGATCGGCGGCGATCAACAGCGCGACGCCTGTTGCGTCGATCCCAGAGGTTTTGCCGATGCCGCGCTCTCCGGCCTGATAGACCGGATCGAGGAAGCGGGCCTCGTCATCAGGCTCTTCGATATCACCAGCGATATCGGCATTCCCTGTTACAGCGCCCTCGTCGCACCGGAGGCGATCAACGGTAAGGCACCGCTCCGCTTCGTCGAAGTCACGGCCGGAAGCGGCGCTCATCCCTGGGCAGTACGGGCGGCAATGCGCGCCGTCACCGAAGCACTTCAATCAAGACTGACCTATATCAGCGGCGCCCGCGACGATGTCTGGCCCGAATTGTTCGAGAAATCGGTGTCGGCCCAGACCCGCAGCGCCTTTCTTGCGGTCCCCGCCTCGGTGTCGATGGCGGCCACCGGCCGACCGGCGGGAGCAGTGTCCACTCTGTTGCAGGATGTGCTCGTAAAACTTCGCGCCTGTGGCATCGCTTCGGTGATAGCGCTTCCCCTTGCGCCTGCGGATCGCCCCTTTTCGGTAGTGAAGATCTTCATAACCGAACTCGAAAATCCCGAGGGCAACAGGCTGCGCCGTTTCGGCAACCGGGCGCTCGCAAAAGCGATGCGGGCATGAAGATCGTTTTTGTCGGTCCAAGCCTACCTGACGCGGCAAGCCATGCCGCGACTGACATTGTTCTGCGGCCACCGGCCGTTCAGGGAGACATAATCAAGGCGGTGGAAGACGGCGCCAATGTCATCGGCCTGGTCGATGGCGGCTTTGAACATACCGCACCGGTCTGGCACAAGGAAATCCTCCTTGCTCTCTCGCTCGATGTCGCTGTGTTCGGCGCCGCGAGCATGGGCGCCCTGCGTGCCGCCGAATGCCACGCGTTCGGCATGACCGGCATTGGTCGCATTTTTCAGGACTACGCCAGCGGAAAGACGGTCGACGATGCGGATGTCGCGCTTCTCTATGGCCCGGCGGAACTTGGCGGGCATGCGCTGACGGTCCCGATGGTCAATGTCAGAAGCACCTTGGACGAGATGGAACGGCTGCAGCTCATCAATCAAAGCCTGCGCATGGCTATCGAGATGACGGCTAAGCAAATCTTTTTCAAGAAACGAAGCTGGGCCCATATCATCAGCGAATGTCCTGCAATCTTCGGCCCTCAAAGGCTATATTGGACAGACATGCTGAAACGTCAGACCGTCGATCAGAAACGGATCGATGCGCTCGCCCTTCTCGAAGCCGTCCGCGACGCGGATGATCGGCGGAAGCCGACATATCGGTCCTGGCAATTCAGAAAAACCTGGGGGCAACCAAGCCGTTCAAAGGCTTGAATTGCATTGCACCCATAGGATGTTTCACGCGTTTTTCACGCACTTTAGTACCGAACTGTCCCTATGGTATCCACGGAAGCTGGAGAACCGACATGTCAGCGATGACGGCAAAGAAGCGAAAGCAGGAAGAGGCGACGGGAACGGACAATCTCGACGATCTCGTGGCCCTCGCGCGTATGATCAGCTACGCAAAAGCCGTTTCGGAAGATTTGAAGATCGAACAGAGTACCCAATCCCTCGACCTGGCGCTGACGGCCGTGACGCGTGAGTTGCGCAAGACGGTGCACAATTTTGATCTTCCCGGTCTCGATCCCATGCTTGCGCACATGAATATCGAACTGCACTGAGCGACACTTCGTCGCTGGTGCTCGTCGCAACTTCGTGACGCTCTCTTGAAGAATTTTGCTTCGATCGAAGGCATCCATGGCTACGAACAAATCCCATTTGCCTTGGTGCCGTTTGAGCCTACGCTCAAATCCTCCCTGAAAATCGACAGCCTACAGGCTCTTCACCTTACTGATCGCCCTGCTCCCGCTACATCTTAGTCGCGGACGACGGGCGCACTTGTCGTTGGTAAGCTGCGCAGATCCTATCATCAGGTGCGGCCTTGAAACGGCCGCCAACTGTTCAATCCTCATCCCATTAAGTCAGTGGAACGGACTGAGGTAGCGGCTCGTCATCTGACATTTGCCGGTCGACGTCATTGACACGTCACGCTCAGCGTGATTTTTATACATTATACATAATGTGCGAAAATCTTCTTATCTCAAAGGAGGAGTGTGATGAAGAAGACTTCGATCAATATGGGTCGCCGACAGGCAACGAAGATTCTGGCCGGGGTTACAGCCGGCCTGATGTTGTCGACAAGCGGTCTGGTCCGTTCCGCTGCTGCCGCGCAGCCGAGCTACTACCCGCCTGACTACGCCAAGGTCATCGAGGACTCGAAGAAGGAGGGCGGCGTTCTCGTCTACTCGAATGTCGGCGAAATGAACTGGCGGCCGCTCATCGAAGCTTTCAATGCTGACTATCCCTGGATCAAGGTGCAGACGCTTGATCTCGGCACGGTCGAGGTTTTCGAACGCTTTTATGCGGAGCAGGCGAGCGGCAGCAACGCAACCGATGTCGTCGTGTCCCACAGCTCTTCGGCCTGGCTCGATTTTGCTGACAAGGGCTTCGTCGCACCTTATGTCTCCGCCGAGGAAGCGCATCTGCCCGATTGGTCGAAGGTCGCGCCGAATATCTACACGATTTCCGTCGACCCCTACCTGATTGCCTACAACAAGCTGCTGCTGGCGAAAGAGGAGTGGCCGACCTCGATGGAGGATATCGTCAATCTGGTGAAGAAGGATCCGACGCGGTTCAACCAGAAGGTTTCCAGCGGTATTCCGATGTCGAACGCGGCAGCCCAGAATATCGACGCCGTCTATATGAACCATGTCGGCATCGACAAGGCGCTGGACCAGTTCAGGGTTCTCGGACCGGCGACAGCCGTGTTCCGCTCAGGCGGCCAGCAGACGGAAAAACTGACATCGGGAGAACTGCTCGTCGCCTATCTTCTCTCAGGCATTCAGGTCTTCCCGCTGCTCAGCGATCCGGCACGCGCCAGCGTCATCGGCTATGCCTTCCCGAAGGATGGCACCGTCATGCTGATGCGCCACATTGCCATGGCAAAGACGGTGAAGAACCCCAACTCTGCCCGTCTCTTCATCGATTACGTGCTGTCGAAGGCCGGTGAAGAGGCTCTGGCCGCCGGTGGTCTGATGCCCTATCGCGACGATGTCGTCGTGCCGGAAGGACCAAACAACTTCACCTACAAGAAGATTGCCGACATGCTGGGCGACAAGAGCATGGTCCGAACCGCCTTCGATCCCAAGACGATGCGACCGCCGCAGGATCTGGTCGACAAGGTGACGTCTGCCTTCGTGATCCCGAAATAGGCCCCGAGGTCACATCATGGCAGGTTCTTACAACGATACGGCCATGCAGACGCGGATTCCCGCGTCTGCCGAGCTTGGCCAATCACGTCTGCTGCGGATTTTCCGCAGCAGACTTCCCGGGCTGGCGCGCTGGATCTTTGCACTTCTGCTGCTCTGCCTGCTCATCTCTCCGATGCTGCCCCTGATCTATCAGTCGATCATCGACCGGCCGCTCTACGATACCGGTGCGATCCTGACCCTTAACAATTTCAGGAAGCTGTTCGGCGACCAGGCCTTTCAGGATGCCTGCATCAACACATTCTGGTTTGCCGTCATCGGCACCCTGATTTCGACGACAGCCGGCTTCATCGCTGCGCTCCTGATCGAGCGCCTGGCCCTGCCGATGCGCCGGCTCCTGAAAATTCTCTTCCTGGCGCCGATCTTCATCTCCGCCCTCATTCTTGCGCTGTCCTGGTCCATGCTCTACGGCCCAAGCGGCTATGCAGCGATTGCGATCCGTGCCGCGACGGGCTTCGGGCTGCCCAATCTCAATACGCTCGGCGGCATGGCGATGCTTTCAGGCATCTCCTCGGCACCCGTCAGCTATCTTCTCTTTGCCTCGGCCCTGTCGAACATTCCGCCGACGCTTGAGGATGCGGCACGTGCTGCCGGCGCGTCGCCGATGCGCGCGACGCTCTCCATCATCGTGCCGCTGATCCGCCCGTCGTTGCTTTACTGCGTCATGCTGAACTTCGTGCTGAATATCGATCAACTCGCCGTGCCGCTCATCATCGGCGGTCCGGCCCGTATCCAGGTTCTGTCGACCTATCTCTACGATAACGGCATTGCGCTGAAAGCCGATTACGGTCTCGTCAGTGCTGCGGCTGTCGTGATGCTGGTCATGATCCAGGTCTTCGTCTTCGGCCAGAAATTCGCGCTCGGCGATCTGCGCAAATACACCACCGTCGGCGGCCGCAGCCTCAAGCGCGGATTGATCCCGGTCAATCGCGGAACAGGCTGGCTGATTTCCGCACTGATCTTCTTCTACATCCTGCTGACCACAGGCATTCCGAGCGCATTTCTCATCCTGCGCTCCTTCTGCAGCTTCATTTCGCCGCTCATACCCATCCGTAGCGTCCTGACGCTTGATAACTACGCCCTGGTCTTGAGCTACGATGCCTATATCCGCAGCATCTGGAACACCTTGATCGTGGCGATCGTCGGCGGCTTCGGCGCCATGATACTGACCTTTCTCGCCGGCGTCGTCGCCTATCGCTCCTCACATATGGTTCAAAGGCTGGTCGAGCTTTCGGCCTTCATTCCGCGTGCCATTCCCGGCCTCGTCGTCGGTATCGGCATTTTTTATGCGGCAGTTCTTCTGCCGGGCGGCAGCTATCTCAACGGCACGCTGACGATCCTGATGATCGCCTTCACCATCCGCTATTTTCCGACCGGCTTTGCACTTCTGAGCCCGCCTCTGCTGCAGCTCGACCGGGACATGGAAAAGGCCGTCCGGGTCGCCGGCGGCGGTGAGTGGCGGTCGATCTGGTCTGTCATCGTTCCGCTGATGAAACCGGCACTGATCGGATGTTTCCTGCTCTACTTCGTCTCCTTCTTCAAGGAATATGCAGCGGCATCCTTCCTGTTCGGACCGAACACGGCCGTCGTCGGCACGACGATGCTTCAGCTCGACCTTATGGGTAACCTCGGGCCGGTCGCAGCTCTGTCCGTCATCACGCTCGCGCTCACCCTGCCCGTTGCCGTCTTCGTCTATGCAAGGAATTGAACCATGAAGGCTGCTGTCGAACTCAAGAATGTCGTCAAATCCTTCGGCTTCATCACGGTGCTCGACGGGATCGACCTGTCAGTGCCGGAGGGGTCTTTCACGTCCCTGCTCGGGCCGAGCGGGTGCGGCAAGACCACATTGCTCAACATTATCGGCGGCCTCGACAAGCCGACCGAAGGAGAAATCCGCTTTGGCGACGAACTGATCTACTCAGCGCCAAACGCGGTCAACGTGCCGACAGAGCATCGCAATGTCGGCTATGTTTTCCAGAGCTATGCGCTTTGGCCGCATATGACGGTGCTGCAGAATGTCGGATTTCCGCTCCGCATCCGCGGCCTTGCCGCGACCGAACGCAATCGTCGCTCACAGGAAATGCTGGAACGGCTCGAACTCGGCCATCTCGCCGACCGCTATCCGTTTCAGCTGTCGGGCGGCCAGCAGCAGCGTGTCGCAATTGCGCGCTCGCTCGTCTACCAGCCGCGCCTGCTCCTGCTCGACGAGCCCCTTTCCAATCTCGACGCACAATTGCGCGAAAGAGCACGTGCCTGGCTGAAGAATGTGCACGAAACATTCAAGCTGACTGTCATCCTGGTGACCCACGACCAGGCAGAAGCCCTCTCGCTCAGCGATCATATCGTGCTCTTGAACAAGGGCCGCATCGAGCAGCAAGGGCCAGCCCGCAAGATCTACGAGGAGCCGCGCACAGCCTACGCGGCGGATTTCGTCGGCGGCGCGAATGTCATCGCCGGACGCCTCGACGATACCGGCACTGTTCTGGTGACTGACAACGGCAACCGGATCGTTTCGGCCGGTCGCGAGCCAGGTCAGCCCGGAGCGCCGGCATGCGTTAGCGTCCGCCCGCAGAAAATGCGCCTTCTCGATCGACCAGGCACCGATGGTGCCGGTACGACATTGCCCTTTGCGCCCAGCACCGTGCTCTACCTCGGCGGCGCCTTCGAGATCGTCGGCAAGAGCCCCGTCGGCGAATTGCGCATCCTGTCGCAATCGCCTCCTGAGGGCACCGACCTCCACGTCTTCCTGCCGGCCGATGAATGCCTGCGGGTTCTTCCCTGATCTAGAACATTGGATATCTTGCTATGAACAGCATCAACACCCAATCCGCCGCTGAAGCGTCCTCGCCCTCTGAGATCAAGATCACCAAGGTTTCAGTGGCAGATTACGAATGGAAGCGTGAGCGGCCGATCACCAATGGCCTGCACACCTACGAAACCTCCGATATGAGCATCGTCAAGATCGAGACGGATGCCGGCATCACCGGCTACGGCGTCGGCCGGCCGCGCCCCGGTGAACGACAATTCCGCGATCAGTTTCTGCAGACGCTGGTCGGCAAGGATCCGACGATGACCGAGGCGATCTGGGCGTCGCTCTGGAGCCCGAAAATGTCGGGCCGCCGCGGCTACGAGACCCGTGCGCTCTCCTCGATCGACATCGCCCTCTGGGACGTCAAGGCCAAGCTGGCAGGTATGCCGCTCTACCGCATGCTCGGCGGTTTTCGCAAGAAGATCCCGATCTATATTGCCGGCGGCTATTATGTCAGCGGCAAGGGGCACAAGGAGCTTCAGGAGGAAATGACCTCCTATGTCGAACTCGGGGCGAAGGCGGTCAAGATGAAGGTCGGCGCCGTGCCGATCAAGGAGGACATCGAGCGCGTCAAGGCCGTGCGCCAGGCGATCGGCCCCGATGTTTCGCTGCTGCTCGACGCCAACTGTGCCTATCGCTATTACGATGCCATCCAGTTCATCAAACGCGCCGAAGAATATGAGCCTTTCTGGTTCGAAGAGGCAGTGCAACCGGATGATTATGAGGGCTTTGCCAAGATCGCGGCCGCAACCAGCGTCCCGCTCGCGACCGGCGAAAACGAATATACCAAACACGGTTTCCGCGACCTGATCGCCACACAGGCGATCGCCATCCTCAATCCCGACGCGCGTTACATGGGCGGGATCACCGAATTCATGAAGGTCGCCGCAATGGCGCAGGCGCATGGTCTCGACATCGCCCCTCACGGCGACCAGCAGGCGCATCTGCATCTGCTTGCCGCCATCCCCAATGCACGCCTCCTGGAATTCTACCCTCAGAAGGTCAATGCGATGGCGAGCGGAATTTATCTCCATGCGCCGAAGCTGAACCCCGACGGCACGGTCGATGTGCCGGAGGTTCCAGGCGCCGGCCTCGACCCCAACGAGGAGGTGCTGGCGCCGCATAGAATCGCCTAGAGCGTGCCGGATGTCTGGGATATAGAGGCACGGTACTTCAACGAGTCGGCTGCGGCAGAGCCGCGCCCAGAGGAGGCAGATGGACGAGCCTGCATCGCTTTTCGACGAGACAGAGATTTCCGGGACGAACTACGGCCGAGTGACGGATGCCATTCGGGATCGTATCGTGCGCGGCACCTATCCGCCGGGAAGCCGATTGAAGGTCAACGACCTTTGCGAACAGTTCAGGATCAGCTCCAACCCCGTTCGCGAAGCCCTGCAGCAATTGCAGGGCGAAGGGCTCGTCGTCATTCTGCCGAACAAGGGCGCGACCGTCCGCCTCATCGATGGCAAGCTCATACGGCATATCTACGAAATCGGTGCCGTTCTGGACGGATATCTCGCAGCCCGCTGCGCCGAGATCGCGACGCCTGCGCAGGTGCAGCGCCTGCGCGATATCGAGAAGCTGCTTGAGGATGCCGTTGCCGCCGGCGAAGGTCTGGGGCGCGCTGATCGCAACCGCGATTTCCATACCTGTTTTGGCGAAATTTCGGGAAATACCGAAGCCGTCAGCATCCGCCGCCGCCATCACAATCTCATCCGCACCATCCGCCTGCGCTACGGCTTTTCCGCCACGCGAATGGACGGCATCATCGCCGAACATCGGGCTATCATCGAGGCGATCGCATCAGGCGATGTCGCCGCCGCCGAACAGGCCGCCCGTGTTCACTCGCAGAACTCTCTCGATGACATGCTGAAGCGATACCAGGGCTTCACGTCGGTCGAAGAGGATGTGAGCCAGGACGATTGAACGGCGCGGCGCTTAGCCGGCCGATATTCCAAGTTCCGCCGCCAGGCCGGCAAGATCGACGCGCCGTGACGACGTAACCTCGAGGCCGCGATCCTCGCGCACCGCGACATTCTCCGGCGGGACGTGGCTGCGCAACGTTTCATCGCGCTCGCGGATAAGGGCTGCGATTTCTTCCTCGTAAAGACGAACCATAGCTGTCAGCCAGCGATTGACCAGATAGGAAGGCTTGGGCATCTGCACATCGAAGCGCGGCAGAAGCGAGATGGTTTCTTCCGCATCGAGCCAGGCATCGCCTACGACCCATTGATTGACGGTGAAAAGACGGTGCAGGCGCCCATGCGCGTCAACGCCGACAGCGATCAGATGATGGACCGGCCCTTTCGCCCCTTCCGGGCGCAGGAAGCAGTGGAAGTGTCCGTGCTCGATGCCGTCAGCGGAGGGAACGTGGCAGTGATAGTACCATTGCGCCCCGCTTTCGGGATCGAAGATATCACCCGGAGGATAATGCGACCACGCCTCGACCGATGAGGCGTCTGTCAGCGTCGAGCGCAGCACGTTCTCGCCGGACTTGGCGAGAATGCGCTCGCAAAACAGCGCTTCCTGCAATGCTCGCGATCGATCGTCCTCCGCCATATCAAGCCTTTCGTCACTGTGCGCCGGCAGCGCAAGGATTGGCTGCCGGTGCGGGTGCAGCAGCAGCGCACGGGTTTGCAGCGGCGCAAGGGCTGGCAGCCGGCGCTGCCGCCGAGCACGGATTAGCAGCGGAGCAGGGATTTGATGCAGAGCAAGGGCTCCCTGCAGCGCACGGATTGGCGCTCGCAGCCGGAGCCGCCGCAGCACATGGGTTGGCGGCGGCGCACGGATTAGCCGCCGCGCAAGGGTTGCCGGCAGCGCAAGGGTTGGCGGCACAGGGATTGGCTGCCGGTGCCGCGGCCGCAGGCGCCTGTCCCGGGAGTGCGGCGGGCGCTGCCATCGGCGCGGCGGCCCGCCGACTGGATGCGATGTGATCGGCGGCGACGGCTGCGGTGGCGGCCAGCAAGGCCGTGCCGAAAAGGAGACTGTTGCGCGAACTCATTTCTTGAACCCGTCAAGGCCGAAGACCGGCCGGAGATAGATACCGCCGAGGCTGCCGATGAAGGCGCAGGCAAACCACAGCCAGGCGTGAACGCTTCCCGAAGCAATGCCGCTGAAGAGCGCGCCGATATTGCAGCCGAAGGAAAGACGGGCGCCATAGCCCATCAGGACGCCACCGATGGCAGCGGCCAACAGCGACAGGACGGGAACCGCGACTTTCGGAGCGAACTTGCCGGCAAGGCCGGCAGCAAGGGCAGCCCCGAGCATGATGCCGAAATCCATCACGGATGTGACGTCTTCCAGAACGCTCGCATTGAGCGCCTTGGCCTGCGCCGGCCAGGTCCAGAACTCCCAGGAGGAGACCGGCACACCGGCCGCCTGAGCGATCTTGGCGCCCCAGAGGCCGAAACCGTAGGTCACTGACCAGGGATGGCCGGCAATCAACAATGTCGCAAGGTTCAGCAAGGCGAGCCCGAGCCCGGCACTGATGAGCGGCCACGGCCCCTGGACGAACCGTTGCAGCCCCTGCGTTGCCGGCGCCTTCGGGCGTTCCAGCGTGCCGTGCACGCGCTTTTCGATGAGGACGGTGATCCCGGCAACGACGGCGAGACCCGCAAGCGTCACGAAGATCGCCGCCGGCACGCCGAGCGTTGCACCCAGGCTGATTGCCGGAAACGACGGCTGCGCCAGCCACCAGGGCAGATGCGCCGTGCCGAGTACGGCGCCGACAATGAAGAATACGAGCGTCACCAGCATACGCGAGCTGCCGCCGCCGACCGTGAAGAGGGTTCCCGACCCGCAGCCGCCACCGAGCTGCATGCCGAGACCAAACATGGTCGCGCCGACAAGAACGGAAACACCGACCGGCGCAACCGCGCCAGCGAGCGGCTGTCCCAGCGGATTGCCCGCTGTCAGCAGGGGGATGAAAGCGATTGCCGTGACGCCGATCATCAGCATCTGCGCCCGCATCGCATTGCCGCGCTTCTCCACAACCAGCCTGCGCCAGCCACCGGTGAAGCCAAAGGAGGCGTGATAGAGCGTGATGCCGAGCATCGCTCCGATCAGAAAGAGTACGGCGTGGCGGATATCGACGAGTGCGCCGATGGCAATAGTGCCGCCCAGAAGGGCGAGCAGAACGACGGTCACGGGACCACGATCAAGGCGGATCAAGGGTTTCTGCGGGGCGAACCCGACGGTGGCATCGGTCATGTCATTCATTCCTGAAACGGCTCTGCCCGGGCATCGCTGCCCGGGCAGAGGATAGGGTCTTGTCGCAGAGTTTTTACTGAACGACAACCGGGCGGCTCGGGTCGATCGTCCATTCGGACATCGAGCCGTCATAAAGCCGAACGTTCTTCAGGCCGTCGACTTCGGAGAGACCGAACCAGGCAATCGAAGCGAGATGACCGGTGTTGCAGAAGGTGATGATGCCGCTGCCGTTGTCATCGGAAACCTTGGCTGCCTTTACGAGTTCGCCGATCTCGGCGGCACTCGCGAAAGCCGGCTTGTCGGCATGATAGAACTTGTCGAAATTGACATTGACGGCAGTCGGCACGGTGCCGAGGCTCTTAACTGTCGAGGTCTTTTCCTTGCCGATGAACTGGGCAACGGAGCGGGCGTCGATCAGGTTCGTGTCGCTGGCGATCGCATCCTTCACCTGCTGCACTTCGGCGCGCAGTTCAGGACGGAAATTGGCCTTGAAGTCACCATGGTCGAGCTTGACCGGATCCTTCGAAAGTTCCTTGCCAGCCTTGTTCCAGGCAGCATAACCACCGTCGAGAACCGATACGGCGTCATGGCCGAGAACCTTGAAGGTCCAGTAGACGCGGGTGGCGCCGCCAAATTCCGAAGCATCGGTACCGGCCGAAACGACAACGACATGGCTTTCATTGTTGATGCCGAGATCGGCGATCGTCTTTTCGATCTGCTCCTTCGGCGGCAGCTTGCCCGGCGCACCATCGACGGACGCACGCCAGCCGGATTCGGAATAGCGCGCGTTGATCGCACCCGGGATGTGGCCGGCGGCATAGGGGTCACCCGCCTTGGTGACGTCGCGAATATCGATGACGACGAGGCTCTTGTCGGCGAGATGGTCGGACAGCCAGGCGGCATCGACAAGCGGCTTGTCGGTCAGGCGTTCGGCATGGGCGGCACCGGCAACCAGGAAGGCGGCAGCAGCGAGGGCGCCAAGGAATTTCGAAGTCATGGAAAATGTCCTGCTAGGTATTAAGATGGGTGGACAATGCCATTCCCGGACACAATTGAAAAAGCAGCGATCCCCAAAGCTCGACCGCAAGCGGCAAATTTATCCTCGCCGATCACCCTATCGTAAAAAATCATCCCTTCCGACGCCAAGGACCGCCCGGCTATAAGCATTGCTATTCGTTGGCCGCCCCCTGCCGATTTCCAAGGTCGCTTTCATGACGTCTCCGTTCCTTCGTGCCGCCCTGTCGGCACTGCTTTTGTCCTTTTCCGGCCTCCCGGCCCTGTCAGCCAATAGCGCGGAAACGCCGGCTGCCACGCAAGCCACGGCGCAGCAGGCAACCGTTCTCAGCTTCGAAAACGAAACCCAGCTCAACGATCTCGCCGCCAAGGGCAAGACGGTCGTCTTCTTCTTTGCAAGCTGGTGCCCGAACTGCCGCGCCACAGTCACCGAACTCAAGGAGCGCTGGGACGCTGTCGATCCGAGTCTGACGCTGGTCATTGCCGATTATGACAAGGAAACCGCCTTGAAAGGTAAGTTCGGCGTTACCTATCAGGATACATTCGTGCTTCTGGATTCCGGGGGCAACGCAGTCAAGGCCTGGAACAGTGGCGGCGTCGACGGCCTCAATGCCAACAGCAAACTCTGATCGCAAATGCTTCTGACAACGGGCTTTGCCTTCCTCGCAGGCATCATCACGGTCCTATCGCCTTGCGTTCTGCCGCTTCTGCCGGTCATCCTGGCGACGGCCGCACAGGAGGGCAAGGCGCGACCTTTCGGCGTGATGGCAGGCTTCGTCGGCAGTTTCACCATTGCCACGCTGGCACTCAGCTATCTCGTGCGTTCGCTTGGGCTGCCGCCCGATATCAATAGACTAGCCGCCGGCTATATCCTCATCCTGCTTGGCCTGGTGCTTGCCGTACCGCTTCTGCATGGCCTCTTCGAACGTTCGGCGAGCCTTGCCATTGGTCGTTTCTCCAGCGGCGGTCCGGCTGTCCAGAGCAACGGTTTTGGCGGCGGGTTTGTCGTTGGCTCCGGCCTCGGCCTCGCCTGGAGCCCCTGCGTCGGGCCGATCATGGCCTCGGTCATCACGCTGGCGCTCAACCAGCAGGTCAGCGCATCCGCCATCCTGATCACACTTGCCTTCTCTCTCGGCACCGCAATTCCCATGGGCGCAATCGTTTTTGGTGGCCGTAGTTTCGCACAGCGCTTGCGCTGGTTCCAGGCGAATGCGCGGGTCATCCAGCGAGGACTTGGGGTCATCATGCTGCTCGTCGGAATCGCGATCCTCGCCGGCTGGGACCGGCTTGTGCAAATCCAGTTGCTGACCTGGTTTCCGAACTGGGAACTGTCGCTTACCGGTTGGGAACCCGCGCAGAGATAGTCGCTCCGCCGGATAGCAAGCTAAAAATTAGCTGGCTGGGCTATAGAATTTATCTTTGTCGGCAGGGCGGCTTTATGCCAGCCTAATCCTATTCCGGCCTGGAGGAGCATCGCCGGGATATCGTGCCGACGACGGATCAATCTTCATTTCTATCTCAGTTACCAAACCTGCATTTCGCGCAGGTCTGCGGTCGTTTGCACTCATTCGCCGTTGCTGTTTCGTCATGGTCGCGTTTGCCCACGGCCACTGCGGAGCTGTCGGCTTTCATCATCATCGATCGGGAGGATCACGATGGTTAGAAATCTGCAGATCAGTACAATCTTGTCCCTGTCGCTTCTGGCGGGTGTTCCCGCCTTTGCCGAAGACCAGAAACCGATCGATGTCGCGCTTGGCGATGTGTCGATCAACAAGGTGACGTTTCTCGTCGCCGCCGATGCGGGGATTTACGAAAAGAACGGCCTGAAAATCCATCAGTTCATCACGCCTGACGCCGCCGAGAAAATCCGCCACAGCGGCATCAACGTGCCCGACAGTTTCGTCGACAAAGGCAGCAAGTCAGCTCCGATCTCGATCGGCGGCGGCGTACCCATGATGTACGGCATGGCAACCGACGCACGGGCGGTCGACCGCGTCATCCTGGCAACGACCGACGATCAGTTGCAAGACCATATCATCGTCGGCCATGACATCACATCGCTTGAACAGTTGAAGGGCAAGCGGCTCGGCTTTTCCGGCCTCGGTTCGGTCACCCACGTCACGGCGCGCCTCTTTGCCGAGCATATGGGATGGGATCCCGATCACGACATTTCGTTGATGGCGAATGGCAACAATATCAATGCACTGGAGAAAGGTCAGGTCGATGCCGTGGTCGGCAGCGAGCTGATCCAGGCAATCGCCGCCAAGGAAGGCTGGCACGATCTGGTGGACCTCGCGACCTATAATATCCCGCTGGTCGGCTCCAGCATTACCGTCGATCGCAAATGGCTGAAGGACAATCCGGATGCCGCAGCCCGTTTCGTCAAATCAACGGTTGAGGCAATCGCGCTGACCAAGACCAACAAGCAGGTTGTCTTCGATGCCCTGGCGAAGTGGTTCAACATCACGGACAAGGAAGCGCAGCAGCGCATGTACGACCAGGAAATTACCGAACTTCCGCAGAAGCCCTATCCGTCCGTGGACGGCATCAAGAAGGCGATGGAAGTCTATAATTTCCATGAGATGACCATGCATCCGGCCGAATATTACTACGATGCCCATTTCATGGCCGATCTCGACAAGAGCGGCTTCATCGACAAGCTCTACGCAAAGACAAGCGCCAACTAAACGCGCCGCTCATTCCACACAGACCAGATTTCTCTGCGGCGCCGGGCACCGGCGCCCTCCCTTCCCTTGCCTTTCATCCATGCCCGATACGGAGAAATAGATGTTTTCGATCCATAGATTTTGGCTTCCGGCACTGGCGCTCGTCGCAAGCCTTGCACTGGGAAGTGCGGCCTACGCGCAAAGCCACCCGGAATATATCCAGTTTTCGCCGAGCGCCACGAAGGGCGCGCTCTACAAGCCCGACAGCGGAACACTCTCGCCGGTTGCCTTTCTGGCGATCCACCGCACATCCAATTTCATGAGCATGATCGCCACTAAGGAGCTCGCCCAGCGCGGCTTCATGGTGCTCGGCATGAACCCGCGCTCAGACAATAACGAGGCGGCGGTCAATTTCGAGGATATCGCCCTCGACATCAAACAGGGCGTCGAGTTCCTGAAGAAGCAACCGGGCATCAAGGCAGTCATTCTCATCGGCCATTCCGGGGGCGGACCGAGCACCAGCTACTACCAGGCCGTCGCAGAAACAGGCCCGTCCTACTGCAACGGCTCGAACAAGCTTTCCAAATGCTCCGACGAGGACGTGAAGGATCTGCCGAAGGCCGATGGCATGGTCTTTCTCGATGCCCATCCCGGCAATACGATCAATACGCTGCGCGGCCTGAACCCGGCGGTGAAGGACGAAAGCAAGCCCGACGATCTCGACCCGGCGCTCGATCCCTTCAACCCGGCAAACGGCTTCAATCCGAAAGGGGACTCACACTATTCCGCCGAGTTCGTCGAACGCTATTCCAAGGCGCAGTCCGTCCGCATGAACAAGCTGATCGACAAGGCGCAGCAGATGGAAGCGGACCTGAAATCGGGCAAGGATCCGCGCGGTGATGACGAGCCTTTCATCGCCTATCGCGATCGGTCACGCCTTTCCGACATCTCGACGGATGTGTGGTGCTGCACCGAGCGCCCGGAAAAACTTCTGAAAAATGACGGCTCGATCTCAACCGAAGTGATCCGCTCGGTCCGCGTCTCGACGCCGAAGAATGCCAAGGTGGATGCCAGCCTGAACGGCGGCGCGCTGTTCCTGACGGTCAAGTCCTTCCTCAGCGCCAACGCAATACGCTCGAAGGATGCGTTGAACGATATCGACATCTGCTCGAGCAACAATTCGACGCTCTGCGCGGTACAATCGATCAACGTGCCGACGCTGGTCATGTCGATGGGTGGCCACTATTTCGTCCGGGACGGGGAGACCATTTTCGATCTCTCCGCTGCCAACGACAAGGATTTCATCGTCGTGGAGGGTGCCGTGCATGGCATGACGCCCTGCAAACCCTGCTCGGAGCAAACAGGCGTATCCTACGATAATGCGACGAAGAACCTCTACGACTACGTTGCCGCCTGGGCCAACAAACGGTGGCCGAAGGGCTGACCGCGACCGGCTGCTCTGCAAAACTTGCCCAATCGGCTTCGGATTTTCGGAGTTGATCGGGCCGTGGCCGCAGTGAAGTCGCCGTCAGGGACCGGTGTCGGAATCCGGTGGGCTGGCCGCCCTTGACCGGGTACGGGAAGACTTGGCAGGCTTGCTGGTCCTGCCCATCTTTATCGCCCGTTTTGCCGCCTTGGCCTGATCCAGCATCATCTCGATCTGGATCTGCTGGATTTCCGTCAGGCGCTCCCATTGCCGGTTCAGCAGATGGTCGATCTTTTCGTGAAGATGACGGATTTCCAACTCCGCCTTGAGATTGACCTTGTAATCGTTCAGCGCCCGCAGCCGGTCCTTCGCCTCCTGACGGCGCTGGCTCATCATGATGATCGGCGCCTGAAATGCGGCGATCGTCGAGAGGATGAGATTGAGCAGGATGAAGGGATAGGCGTCGAAGGCGCCGTTTACCCCCATCAGGATGTTGATGCCCATCCAGATCGCCAGAAACGAGAAGAAGGCGATGATGAAAGCCCAGCTGCCGCCGAAGGTCGCCACCCCGTCGGCGAGCCTGTCGCCGATTGAGCGATGGCCCTCGTAATCTTCCTCGATGTTTTCCGCGAGCGTATCGTGGGTCTTCAGGCTCTCGACCACCTCGTTTTCAAGGTTCGAGAGTTCGCCGCGCTCATCCTTCAAAAGCTCAGTGATGTAACGGCCGCGAAAATCATCGACGATCTTCTTGCTGATATAGTCGTCCGACCGGATTTCGGGATGCCGCTGCCGGATGTAATCGGCAAGCGCGGGACGTACGTCATCGAAGCGAAAGGCATCCTTCTTCTTGAGCTGGGCGCCGCTGATGGCGTCGATGAGCCTGACCGATTTCGCCTTGGCCTTTTCGAGGCTCTCGGTATAGGCCCCCATCGCGACAGAGGCCGCCTCGCCCTCGCCGGCATCGAAATCGACGATCTTGTTTTCGGTCAGATCAGCTTCGTTCGTATCTTCGTCAGTCATATGGAACCGCCGTCTCGCGTTGATTCTTCGCCTCGGTCAAAAAGATGGCATCCTGCCACGAAATGACAATTCGGTTGCCGGAGTGACGAAGTTCACCACGCGCTTTCTTTTCATTTTCTTCACGACGGCGGCGATACCGCCGACAGAAATGCCGCGTCACCCTCTCCGGCAGACCGCGTGATCATGCGAGTTCGAAACGGCATGAAGGCAAGTCCTCACACGTCAAAATAAGCATTTGTTAATTTTGTTATTGCTAATTTACGACAAGCGTTAATTGCGGAAGCACAATAGACTCAATCCAACGGAGTTGCCCCCGCCATGCGAAATATGAGCCTGAGCCTGTTCATTGCCGCCCTCGGTGTTCTTTTTGCCGGCACGGCCTGGGCTCAAACGGCAACGACGAGCTTCACAGTGCAGATGACCATCAACGGCCAGTGCGTCATCAATTCGGCCTCGAATATCGACTTCGGCGCCAATGGCGTGATCAACGCCAATGTCGACGCAACGGGCACGCTCGTTGTCCAATGCACCAACGGCACGACCTACAATATCGGCCTGAACGCCGGCACGGGCACGGGCGCCACCGTTGCGCAGCGTCGCATGACCGGGCCAGGCGCCGCAGTCATCAATTACGGGCTGTTCCGCGATAGCGGCCACGCCACTGTGTGGGGCAACACCATCGGCACCGACACCCAGGCCGGCACCGGCAACGGTGCGGCGCAATCGCTGACCGTCTATGGGCGCGTAGCCCCGCAGACGACGCCTGCGCCCGGCAGCTACACCGACACGGTCACCGTCACGCTGACCTATTAGGACAGGAGGGGGAGAAATGCGTCTTGCGACCACAGCTGCCATTGGCCTGATGACGCTTGCCCATCTGGCAGGCCCGGTCGAGGCGACTGCGCTCAGGGTTGCCCCTGTCATGATTGACCTCAGCGCACCAACGGCCGCTTCCACGATCAAGATCTGGAACGATGCCGAAAAGCCTGTCAACGTGCAGATCCGCATCTTTCGCTGGGCCCAGCAGGACGGCAAGGATGTCTATCTGCCGGCGGACGGCGTTGCGGTCAGCCCGCCGATGACGACGCTGAAAAGCAATGCGGAAAACATCGTCCGCATCGTCAGAACGACGAAAGCGCCTGTTCGCGGTGAAGAAAGTTACCGGCTGATCGTCGATGAACTGCCCAAGCCCGGACCTCGCGCGGCCGGAACGGTGACACTCGTCGTGCGCCAGTCGATCCCCGTCTTCTTCTCCAATCCCGATGCTGATGCCGCCTCGGTTCGCTGGACGGTCCGACGCCAACAGGGAGGCTATCTGGTGACGGCGGAAAACCGTGGCAGCAAACGGCTGCGCATTTCGGATATGACACTATCGGACGGAGCAAGCGTGATCGGCAGCAAGGCCGGTCTGGTCGGCTATGCGCTCGGCAGTTCCAGCGCCACTTGGCTCATTCCCGCGGAAGCGAGCGGCGGCGGTTCCATCAAGATCCATGCCCTCAGCGAGGCTGGACCCTTCGATGCGACGACCAGCATTATCGGCAAGTAGCGGCCTCATTCTGATGACGATCTGCGTATCGATCTGTCAACCGAATGGGCTGGCGGCACAGGAGATTCCGCCGCCGAGCGCGCAGGCAAGTACAATATCATCCGATCTGCAACTGGAAGTCTATGTCAACGACAGATCGCAGAACCTGATCGCCGCCTTTCATCGCGGCGACGACGGCCGGCTGAGTATCGATCCCGAGCAACTGAAGAATGTCGGCATCAAACCGGTCGAGGCAGCCAGGCGCGCCGATGGGTCGATCGACATCGGAAAACTGCCGGGGGTCGATTTCGAATATGATACGAGCGCACAGACGATCCATTTCACCGCTGAGGAAAGCGCACGCGCCGACAAGGAATATGATGCGACCGGCGCCGGTGATAGCGCGGATGTTGGCATCGATAGGGAAGATAGCGCAGACGAAGAGGGGCAATCGACCGGTATCGGCGCAGTGCTGAACTACACGCTCTATGCCTCGTCCGGCGGCGATGATTGGGATGCGCTCGGAAATTTCGAGGGCCTGTCCGGCGCCTTCGAAGGCCGCCTCTACAGCAACTACGGTGTGCTCTCATCCTCGCAGATCGCGAGTACCAGCAGCGACGGAAACTACGGCACAAAACGCCTCGACACGACCTGGTCCTATTCCGACGAGACAAGGCTGATGGAATATCGCCTCGGTGACGTCCAGACCGGCGGACTGAGCTGGACACGGCCGGTGCGCCTCGGCGGCATCCAGATCCAGCGCGATTTTTCGCTGCGGCCCGATCTCGTCACCATCCCGATGCCCGGCCTTTCCGGTTCGGCCGCCGTGCCTTCGACCGTCGATGTCTATGTCAACGATAGCAGACGCTTCTCGCAGAATGTGCCCGAAGGTCCGTTCTCGATCACCAATCTGCCCGTCATCACCGGTGCCGGCACGGCTAGGCTGGTCGTGCGCGATGCGCTCGGCCGCGAGGCGGTTACGGAGACGCCCTTCTACACCTCTCCCAGCCTTCTGCTTCCGGGCCTATGGGACATATCGGGCGAATCTGGCTATGCCCGACGCAATTTCGGCATTGAATCCAACGATTATGACGACAGGTTGATGCTCTCGCTCACCGGACGACTCGGCGTAACCGACTGGCTGACGGGAGAAGCCCATGCCGAAGGTGGCGAAGACCTCGTCAATGGCGGCCTCGGCGCGGTCTTCTCGCTGGGGTCTTACGGGGTTGCCAACCTCGCTGGCGCGATGAGCAGCCACGACGGCGCCACCGGCTATCAGATTGCCGCCAGCATCGAGGGCGAAATCCGGGGCTTCAATCTCTTCGTCCGTACCCAGCGTACCTTTGGAGACTATGACGACATCGCCTCGGTCACCGCAGACCTCGTCGAAAGAGATGATGGCACCGGTTTTTACAGCACCCGCCCACCGAAGGCGCTCGACCAGATCTCGCTTTCCTTTCCCTCCTTCGAGCAGACCACCCTCAATCTCAATTTCACCCAGCTGGAAACGGCCGAGGGCGACCGTTCGCGCCTGCTCGGCATGAGCGCCAGCCGGGCGATCGGTGAGAATGGCAATGCATTCCTTACCGCCTACGCCGATATCAGCCAGCCGGATAGCTACGGTGTCTTCGCCGGTCTTTCCTGGCGCATCGGCGAGAACCTGACGGCTTCGGCCAACGTGTCCAGCGACAATGACGGTTATGCCGCCGGCGCCGATCTCGTGCGCTCCGCCCCTGACGGGCGCGGGCTCTCCTGGCGGCTCCATGATGCCGAGGGCAAATCTCCCAATCGCCTGGCATCCGCATCCTTCAGGGGCAGCCTTGGCAAGGTTAGCGCCGGCATTCAGCAGTTTGGCGACAGCGTCGAGGCCAATGCCGAGATCGACGGCGCGCTGGTCGCAGCCGGCGGCGGCATCTTCCTCACCGATCGCGTCGACGATGCTTTCGCTGTCGTCGATGTCGGAGCGCCCGGCGTCGACGTCGAAATCGAGAACCGGCCGATCGGCCGCACCAATGGCAGTGGCAAGCTTCTCGTGCCTGGCCTGCGCGCGCATGAGAAGAACGCGATCAGCATCGATCCTGCCAATCTGCCGCTCGATATGCAGGTGGACACGACGCGGCGGATCGTCCGCCCGAAGGAGAAGAGCGGTGTCGTCGTCAGGATGAGAGGGGCGACATCCGGCAATCATTCACGCCTGCTGACGCTGCGCGACGAGCAAGGTGCCTATGTCGAGACCGGCGCGCTGCTGCGTGCGGCCTCCGGAAAAGGGGCCGACTTCCCTGTGGGCTATGACGGCCAGGTCTATATTTCCGACCTGAAGCCCGGCGCCGAGCTCGAGGTCGACACACCAAGCGGCGGACGCTGCACGGTGACGCTGCCGGCAAGCCTGAGCGAAGCCGCTGGCCAGCCCACCGATCTCACCTGCAGGAGCGCGCCGTGATCGGTTTCTTCAGGCGCCATCTAGCGATCCTTATCCTTTACCTCCTGGCCGGAGTGGGAGCCGCCCAGGCCCAGAGCTGCGATTTCACCATCGCCAATATCAATTTCGGCACGGTCACCCTTCTTGGCGGCAGCGCAATCGACGCCTCCACAACCGTCGACATTTCCTGCCGCAACACTTTGAATCTCAGTCTGCAGCTCAGGATATGCCCCAATATCAATGCCGGATCTGGCGGATCGAGCAGCGCCGATCGGTACATGCGCAACAGCAATAATCAGCCGCTGAGCTTCGGCCTCTTCCAGAACAACACCCGCACCATCCCCTGGGGTTCGGTCACCCAAACCGCACTCGGCTCCCCGCCGCCGATCGACCTTCTGCTTCTGCCGCTGACGACAGTGAACACGCAGGTGACCCTCTATGCGAGGCTGAACGCCAGCCAGCAGGCGGTCCTTGGCGGTTCCTATCTCTCGACTTTTGCCGGTGCCGAGACACGCTTCAACTATCAGGGCTATACGCTGGCAGCCCCCGCCTGTACGGCCGTGACCCAGAACCCGACGCAGCCGAGTTTCACCGTTCAGGCTTTCGTCAACCGGACCTGCAATGTGACGGCGCAGGGCATCGATTTCGGCACACGTGGCGTCATCGCATCACGCATCGATTCCAGTGGCCAGCTTGCCGTGACCTGCACACAGAACCTGCCCTATTCGATCGCGCTCGACGGGGGAACCAGCAACGGCGCGCCGACAGCGCGGAAGATGAAGAAGGGCACGGAAACGATCACCTACGGGCTCTACCAGGATGTCGCCCGCAGTCAGCCCTGGGGCAGCGCGACCGGGCAGACCGTATCCGGCACTGGTACCGGCAGCGCGCAGAACCGCGCCGTCTACGGCCGTGTCGAGCCGCAGAACACACCATCGCCCGGTACCTACAATGATACCGTCATCGTCACCGTCACATACTGACGTCGTCTCCGCCCGCGATCGCCTTCTAAATCACACCGAAAGCGACTGCGCCCCCGATCATGCCTGCACCGGCCGCAGCCAGCAGTAGCCTTTCACCGGGCAGGAACGGGCGTCTTTTGTTGGCAATCGACAGAGACAGAGGAATCGTGGCCGCCGAGGAGTTGCCGAACTCCGCAATTGTGCGAACCGCCACCGCCGGCGAGAGGCCAAGCTGATCGCATGTGGCATCGATGATGCGGGAATTGGCCTGATGCGGAACAAAGTGGCTTATCTCCTCTGCCGCAAGCCCGGCCTGTTCCATGGCACGCAGCCCAGATTCCGTCATCATGCGGATCGCCTGGGTGAAGACCGCTCTGCCGTCGCGCATGGTCATGCGCAGGTCGCGAGGATTGGTATTGTCGTCAAAAGGGCGAGCGCTGCCACCCGATGGAATCTGGATGAGATCATAACCCTCCCCATCCTGCATCAATTCGACGCCGAGGACTCCGCCCCTCTCACGTGAAGGCACGAGCAGCACCGCACCGGCCGCATCGGCAAAGACGGCGGCGGTGCTCCGCTCTTCCATATTGATACGCCGGCTCAAGATGTTGGCGGCAACAACAAGCACTGGTTTTCCCTGGGCTCTGACGAAGCCGTCCGCCAGCACGAGAGCGTAGAGAAAGCCCGAACAGGCGCCGGCGAGATCGATTGCCCCCGAGGCCGACAGACCGAGCCGAGTTGCCAGCAGCGGTGCCGATGGCGGCAGGAGATGATCTGGCGTCGAAGTCGCAAGAAGCGTCAGCGCGACGGTACGCCGGTCTACGCCGGCCTCCTCGAGCGCCATCGCACCCGCATGTGCCGCGAGATCGGTCAGCGTCTGATCGGGTGACGCCCAGCGCCGTGACCTGATACCGGTACGGCTTTCGATCCAGCCCGGATCGAGGCCAAGGCGCATTTCGATCTCCGGGTTCTCGACGCGCCGTTCGGGCACATAGTGTCCGAAACCTGCGATCCGGCTTGAGATCGTCATGACGCCGCTGTCTCGATGAAGTCAGCCGCTTCGCCGATCGCACCATAGGCGCGATCGAGATCCTTCACCGTCACACAGTAGGGCGGCATCAGATAAATGACGTTCCCGAGCGGGCGAATGAGGAGATCCCTCTGCCGAAAGAAAGCTCGAAGACGCGGGCCGACCTCGGAAAGATAACCTGTCCTCGAAACAGCGAGATCGAGTGCGGCGATCGTGCCCTGCTGGCGAACATTGGCAAAGCGCGGATCGGACCGGAATGGGGCCAGTCTTTCATGATGCATGACGCCGAGTGCCCGAATACGTTCGGAGACCGGCTCCTGCCGCCAGACCTCAAGATTTGCGAGCGCCGCAGCACAGGCAATGGGATTGGCGGTGTAGGAACTGGAATGGAAAAACATGCGGCTGCGATCATCCGACAGATGCGCGTCGAATATCTCCGCCGTGCATAAGGTGGCCGCGAGAGGCAGGGCGCCACCGGTGATACCCTTGGACAGACACAGGATATCGGGTACGAGATCCGCCTGTTCGCAGGCGAGAAGCGTGCCAGTCCGCCCCCAGCCCGTCATCACCTCGTCGGCAATTAGAAGCGTGCCGTAGCGCTCGGCTATCCGCCTGAATTCCGTCAGGAGATGTGGCGAGTACATCTTCATGCCGCCCGCTCCAAGAACCAGCGGCTCGATCAGCAGGGCCGCGACCTCGCGACCGCGGCAGAACCGCTCCAGTGCATCAAGGGTCTCCTGCTCGCGCCCCGGCGCTGGAAACGGGATGGTATCGACCCCAAACAAAAGCGGCGCATAGGGCGCGTTGAAGACGCCACGCTCTCCCGCGGACATGGTGCCGATCGTATCGCCATGATAGCCATGCTCCATGACGACGATGCGTGAACGCGGTGCACCGCTATTATGAAAGAAGCCAAGCGCCATCTTGATGGCGACCTCGACAGAGGTTGAGCCGCTGTCGGAATAAAAGACGTGGGCCATGCCTGCTGGGGCGAGCCGGATCAGGCCGCGGGCAAGGGCTTCGGCCGGCTCGTGCGTGTATTCGGCAAAGATGATCTGGTCGAAACGCTCAAGCGCGTTGCGGATCGCCTCCATGATGACAGGGTGGCGATGCCCGTGGGTGATGACCCACCAGGACGATATCGCATCGAGCACGGAGCGCCCCTCCTCGTCGATCAGGTAGGCGCCGTCCGTTTTGACAATCTTCTTGAAGGCAGATTCGAGCTGATGCTGGCTGAACGGATGCCAGACGGGCGATGTTCGCGAGGTTCCGGTCATGCTGCAGTCGCCTCTCGAAAAATCGAAATATCGAAATGGTCCCCGAAAGCACGGCGCAATGTCTCTGCCGTCAGCCCGTCGAAGATCGGCAGGCGGCCGAGAACCGGTACGCCGCTGATGTCAGCGATGATCTTCTGCGTGTCGGAACGTTCCTCGCCGATGAAGGCGATGCCGAAAATCGGGATCTGTCGCCTGTTCATCGCTTCCACCGACAGTAATGTGTGATTGATGGTGCCGAGCCCGGTTCGGGCGCAGAGGATCACGGGCTCGCGCCAGCGTGCGAACACGTCGATATAGGTTCTCTCTCGGGTCAGAGGTACAAGCAGCCCACCCGCGCCCTCGATGACAAGGGGCCCCGGCGTCTCTGGCAGTGTCAACGCATCCGGATCGATCGCAACGCCGTCGATGTCGGCAGCAAGATGAGGCGAGACAGGTGTTTTCAAGCGCCAGGCCTCTGGCAGGATGCGGTCGCGCGCAAGCCCGCACAGTCGTCTCACCGCTTCGCTGTCTGTCTCACCCTCGATGCCAGACTGGACGGGTTTCCAGTAAAAGCCATCGAGAACATTCGTCAGCGCCGCCGAAAAGACGGTCTTGCCGATGCCTGTATCGGTCCCGGTTATAATGAAACGCCTGCTCATGCTCTCTCTTCCTCAATGACCCCGGCAAGCTCTTCCAGCATCCGTGCGATCGTCGGCCTGTCGACATTGAGCGTGATCGTCATGCGCAGCCGCGCCGTGCCGAGAGGCACGGTCGGCGGGCGGATCGCCCTGATGTCATAGCCCTTCGACTGCATGCGATCGGCAATGCGCATGGTCCTGATATTGTCTCCGATGATGATCGGCAGGATCTGCGTGCCGCTTCCCGCCATGCCGAAGCGCGCCGAAAATTCCGCGTTGCCGAAATCGATGAGGTCATGCAGCCTGGCCCGTCGTTCCGGTTCCCTTGTCAGCGTCGTCAGCGCATGACGCACGCCGGCCGCCTGCAAGGGCGAAGGCGCTGTCGAATAGATGAAGGGGCGGGCTCGGTTGACGAGAAAATCACAGATCACACCGGCACCGCCGACAAGCGCCCCGGCCACGCCGAGTGCCTTGCCGCAAGTATGCAGGACGATGACGTTGTCGCGACCTTCGAGCTTGGCCGAATAACCGATGCCGCCAGGGCCATTCACGCCTGTAGCATGGGCTTCGTCGATATAGAGAAAACCGCCATGGCGATCGGCTATGTCGATCAGATCAGACAGGGGGCTGCGGTCGCCATCCATCGAGTAGAGGCTCTCGACGACGATCCACGGCACCCCGATGCCACCAGCCGCCCGCCAGGCGCGAATTGCATCCTCGACAGCGCCCGCATCATTATGTGCCGCCGAGACGAGTTCGGCACGACCCGCCTTCATCCCCTCATGCGCGCTTGCATGCACGAGGTAATCGTGAACGATGAGGTCGCCCCGCTGGGGCAAGGTCGAGAGCACGGCAAGATTTGCGGCATAGCCGCTTCCGAAATAGAGCATGCGCTCGCATCGAAAGAAGCGAGCGGCCTCCTCTTCAAGCGCTTCGTGCTCGTCATGATTGCCACGCAATAGGCGCGACCCGCCTGCCCCTGCCGGCACACCGCGTTCGACAGCAGCTGTCAGGGCTTCTCGCATGGAAGGTGACGCAGCGAGACCGAGATAATCGTTGGACGTAAAGTCAGCACCGCTATCACGCCTTAGAGCGCGTAGCCGACCCTTCCCGCGCAGTTGGTCGAGCTTTGCGCCATAGAGTGCAATCCGTTCAGAGTTCACCCTGCATCTCCACGCTCGTCGGCCTTAGGCCGAGCCGGCTGAGCAGACTCGAATCCCGGTCGTTACCCGGATTGGCGGCGGTCAGAAGCGTGTCCCCGATGAAGATCGAGTTGGCACCGGCAAAGAAGCAAAGCGCCTGCATCTCGTCGCTCATCGCCGTGCGGCCGGCAGTCAGGCGGACGGAGGACGCGGGCATCATCAGACGCGCAAGGGCAATGATGCGAATGAACTCGATCGGATCAACCGGCCCGGCATTCGCCAGACGGGATCCGGGCATCGGGATCAGCATGTTGATCGGCACGCTCTCGGGCGGCACCGGCAGGTTGGCGAGTGTCACGAGCATGTCGATGCGATCATCGACGCTCTCGCCCATCCCCAATATGCCGCCGCTGCAGACCTTGATGCCCGCCTCGCGCACATGCGCCAGAGTCTCCAAGCGATCATCGAATGTGCGTGAGGTAATGACCTCGGGATAGAAGCGCTCCGACGTATCGATATTGTGATTGTAATAGTCGAGCCCGGCATCTGCGAATGTCTCTGCCTGCTGAGGCGACAGCATTCCAAGTGTCATACAGGTTTCAAGTCCGAGCGATTTCACGGCCTTGACCATCTCGACGATCGCGGGCTCATCGCGGGGCTTCGGGCTGCGCCATGCCGCACCCATGCAGTAGCGCGTGGCACCGCTTTCCTTCGCCTTGAGCGCTTCGGAAACAACGTCGTCAAGCTTCATGAGCTTGGATGCGGTCAAGCCGGACGCATGGTGAGCCGACTGGCTGCAATAACCACAATCCTCCGGACAGCCTCCCGTCTTGATATTGAGCAGCTTGCTCAGCTGAACGCTGTTGGCGTCGAAATTGGCCCGGTGGAAGGTATGCGACCGGTAGATCAGGTCGTTGAACGGCAGATCGTAAAGATCGCGGGCCGTACCGAGCGTCCAGGGATCTTGACCGCCGGCACTTTGTTCAACCACCGCCACTACTGTTTCCAACATGCCGTTCTCCTGCTCGAGCACCTGAGAACAGCGTGAAGGCTCGCTTGAATTATAGATTATCTATGATTATGCTGTCTCTCTCACAGGCTACGGCCGCCAAAGGACCCGATCAATCTATTTTATCATAGATTATCTATGGAATATTATGGCTGAAACAGTTGCAGAACGTATTGCCCGCATCATCGGGGAGAGGATCGTCGCCGGAGAACTGGCGGCCGGGAGCCCCCTCCGACAGGATCGCGTCGCCGAGGAATTCGAAGCCAGTCATGTGCCGGCCCGTGAAGCTTTCCAGCTTCTTCGCGCCCGCGGGCTGCTGGTCAACGAGCCGCGCCGCGGAATGCGCGTTGCGCCGATGGACAAGGCCTCCATCCAGGAAACCGTCGAGATTCGCGCTTCACTTGAAACCCTGGCGCTGAGGCTGGCGGCCCCAAAAATGAACGCGGCCGCGTTCGAAAGAATAGAACTGGCCCTTGCAGCGGGAGACCGGGCAACGACGATCGTCGAATGGGAGCAGGCCAACCGCAACTTCCACAGGGAGCTTGTCAGCCCCTGCCGGATGCCGAGACTCCTGAACATGCTCGACGACCTGCAGCTGGCAAACTCGCGCATCATTTTCTCGGCGACCCGTTCGGCCGGCTGGCGGCCGGGCTCAAGCCATGCACACCGGCAGATCGTCGATGCCCTGAAGAAGCGGGATATCCAGGGTGCCGTTTCCCTGCTCGACGCCCATATTCGCGGGCTCGAACGTGCGACGAATGACGGAAGACCGACAGGCAAACCGGCATTTCGCTGATCGTCGCATGCAAGGCCGCCCCAGCGATCGCCACGAAAAGCCCCGCGCGAGGCGGGGCAAACGTGATCGAAATCTTGGGAGGCAGTATGGCAACCTCACTAGCCGGCCGGACTTGCGCCAGGCTCGACTCCATGAGCAATCCCCACAACAGGCTCCTCGCCCGATCTTGAAGGTTGCTTTTGCTGTCGCCATCGTGGCAGAGACCAGTCATGCCATTGATTGCTGCATCTGGCTTGGCCGAGCGCGAAAGCGCAAGTCTTGCACGCAGCCATCCATCAGAAGCTTAGCGCCGAAGGCCCAGTATGGATTCCCTATGACCGCTTCCCCCTATGCCGACTACATCAGCGATTTGAAGGCGATACTGGACGATCTCTACGAACGACCGGATCGCTACCAGACGTTCGAATTGCATATCGAACTTGCGATGGGCGCTTCCCTGCTCGTCTACGAGACGAAAAGGCGAAAAGGGCAAACGGACACGATCGCTTATGCGCGAACGCCTGATGGCAACGCCCAGATTGCGCCCGCCACGGCCTATCAGCGCGTCGCATCATTTATGGCGATGCGAAATCACATCGCCCTGAGCGGCGAGCCGATGATCGCGCTGAACGAAGAATACCCGCATGCGGTCATAAATTTCGAGTACCGGGCTAAAGGCGCACCGTTCAAGACTTCGATGAAGATGATCTTCGTCGGCGTCAATGACGCCGACGATGCCGCTCGCTACCTTGCGATGGCAGGGGGACCAGGCGCCATCGTCACTGCGCGACCGCACAGCTCCAGCCGGCTTTGGGAGTGGAAGTAGCAGTCCAGGCCGATCTGCTTTCGCCTTCGGCCCGGCACTCTGATCGGCCTCAGCGCGCCGCGTCACCCCAGCGATATTCCACGGTCGCGTCATCGAGCTTAGCTTTGAGATCGGAATCGAGGGTCAGATCGATCGCGGCAAGCGTCTCGGTCAGCTGATCCGCCCGGCTGGCGCCGATGATCGGTGCGGTAATCGTCGGGTTGGCCGCCACCCAGGCAACGGCGATCTGGGTCAGCGAAATCCCGCTTTCCGCGGCTATCGCTTTCAGTTTTTCCACGGTCGAAAATTCGCGTTCGTGCCAGTAGCGCTCCTGATAGCGCGCGCCGGCGTCACGCATCTGCGCGCTGAATCGCCCCTCGCTCGGCTTATCGCTCCGCTGATGCTTGCCCGTCAGCATGCCGCCGGCGATCGGATTGTACGGGATAACGGCCAGGCCTTCTTCATTGGCAAGCGGCAGCAATTCACGCTCGATCTGGCGGAACAGCAGGTTATAACGCGGCTGTACCGACACGAAGCGCGCCACGCGCAGAACATCGGCCCGGCCAAGGGCCCTCGCCAGACGATAGGCGAGATAGTTCGACACGCCGATATAACGCGCCCTGCCGGATTGCACGATCGTTTCCATCGCCTGCAGCATCTCATCAAGCGGCGTTTCCTGATCGTCAGAATGCAGCTGATAGAGATCGATGTAATCCGTGCCGAGACGGCGAAGCGAAGCATCGACCGCATCAAGCAGGCTCTTGCGCGACGCGCCCTGCTGCCAGGCATGGGCGCCCATCTTGCCGACGGCCTTGGTGGCAATGATGAAATCGTCGCGCTTGCCCTTGAGCCAGCGCCCGACAATCTCTTCCGTCGTTCCGGCAAGCGAGGGGCCGCCGCCAAGCGGATAGACATTGGCTGTATCGATAAAATTGACGCCGCCCTCGGCCGCCTTGTCGAGAATGGCATGCGCCCCGGCTTCTTCCGTCTGAAGCCCGAAAGTCATGGTTCCGAGGCAGACACGTGAAACGGTAAGGCCGGTCTGGCCGAATTTGCGATATTGCATCTGAAACTCCTGAGGTGATGAAACAAGGGTGTGGAGTTCGTCGAACGACGGTCGGAAGGCGGCCGACAACGGTCACCGCACGTTGAAGAGACCTAGCGCCGAATTGCAAAAGGGCAAAATCACGAATTCAGGAATTCGCCGGCTTCAACGATTAGGCAAGCAGCCATTCTACGCGATCGGGACAATCGTCGGATTTGCCGTCAATAACCCGACGATTCAGCGCTATAGCAACTATGCGCCGGATGTGAGAGCCTGCCGGACAGGCGCCTGACATTTCGCTGAATAGGGCAAGCGCATGCATCTGTGGGGCATGATGCGATCACACGTCGGCCGTGCATTCGCGTGTCCCGAAACGATCGTCACGCGGCGACGCGCCCCAAACTTTCGATACCTAGCCAGTTCACGTCCAGAGATGCAAAGGGAGACCAGCGATGGTGGATTTCAAGGCTGAAGACGAAGCGATCGGAACATTCATCCTGATGGAGGAACTGTTTCAAACCATGGTCAAAGCAGGCGTACTGCCGGCAACCGATGTTGCGGACGTCGTCCGCGGCGCGGTCGCGAGGCTGGATACGACCGATCATTTCGGTGCCGGCGCCGCTATCCGGCACTATTTCGAAAGCTGGCTATCGAAGTAGCGCTACGATCAAACCTTGCTCGTCACGCTGAACCGGGCAACCCATGGGCTGCCCGGCGGGATTTCTCGTCGTGTACGTTCACTTCCTTCCGTTCAGCTTCGCGACGAACACGTCGCCGAACTCAGGAGCCGACATCGGCTGCTGCCCCGTGATCAGTTCGCGATCGACGACGACGTTGCTATGCCAATTGGCGATGGTTTCCACGCGTGCGCCAGCTTCGGCAAGGGCGTTGACCGGATAGAACTGGACATTGCCGCCCAGACCGCCAGGTCCCTCCAGCGCCTGCTCTTCGCCGGTCGAAAAGATCGTCGCGCGATATCCGGCATAGGGCCAGCCGGCCGCGAGAGAATTTGCCTTGCCGTCACTGGCAATCATCGAGGCGATGAAGGCATCGGGATCCGGGAGTGCCGACAACAGCACGATCGGCCCATGGCATATGATGCCGGTCGGCCGGGCGGTTTCATGGAAGCTCGCGAGGATCTTGCCGAGGTTCCTGTCCTTCAGAAGATCGGCCATCGGCGCATGGCCACCCGGGATGAAGAGGCCGACATAGCCGCCTGTCCCTTCCTTGACGATCTGTTCGAGCGTCTTCGGATGCTTCAGTTGGTCGATCGTCTTTGAGTAGTTCAGTGCTTCGGCGCGGGCGGCATCGTCACCGCCGAAAAACATCTTGTTGTTGGAATTTGCGTCCATGACCGGCAGATCGCCCTTGGGATTGGCGATAACAGGCTCATAGCCGGCTTCGACAAGCTTGCGATACGGGACCACAAATTCGTTGAGATAGTAGCCTGTCTTGTAGGTCTTGCCATCGCGAAGAGCGAGCTCGTGAGCGCTGGACATCACGACCAGAACTTTACCCCGCGATTGGGCCGAGGCAAGGGTCGGAGAGAAGGATGCTGCAACCATAGCGGCAGCCGCCGCACTGATGGTGAGGATATTCATCGTCTTGTTTCCCAGGTTGATTGGATTAGATCGTGTAACGCGGTGCCGGCTTTGCGTTGCCGAAGTTCGATGCGAATGCACGCCGGTCGGCCTCCCAGCGAAGCCATTGCTCGCCGTCATGCAGCGGCGGGATCGTCACCAGTTCGCCCTGGTCGAGACCGCTCAGAGCCGCATCGACAAGGTCTTCGGCGGACATGGTCGTCGGCTTGCTTTTTTGCGGTGCATAGCCGGCGACATCCCAGAAATCGGTGGCCGTCGCGGCCGGAAGCACGGTCTGGATTCTCACGCCCTTGTCAGACAGATCCCGCTGAAGCGTGTGACCAAAGCTCAGAACATAGGATTTGGACGCGCTGTAGACGCCGTTCAGGGCCTCGACGGCAATGCCGACGGCCGAGCTGATGTTGATGATCGTTCCGGCGCCGCGGGCGACGAAGCCCGGCGCGACAGCATAGGTCAGGCGCGTCAGGGCCGTGATATTGAGGTCGATCATCGCTTCCATTTCATCCACATTGTCCTGCAGGATGGACGCGACCGAGCCGACGCCGGCATTGTTGACGAGCAGCGTGATGCTCGCATCGTCACGCAAGATATGTTCGACCTTGGCGAGTGCGGCCTTGTCGCCGAGATCGGCGGCCACCGCGGTGATGTTCCGTCCGGTTTCCTTTCGCAGCTTCTCGGCGAGCGCTTCGAGGCGCTGGGCGTTGCGGGCGACGATAATGAGATCGTAGCCTCGCTTTGCGAGACGGTCGGCATAGATGGCGCCGATCCCGGCCGATGCACCGGTGACGAGAGCTGTGCCCTTGGACTGAATGGATGTCATGAGGTTTCTCCTGGTTGCTCTGCCGACGACCTGTCGGCGATGTCCCAGATATTGACCGCGAAAATTCACGTCCTCAATGTCATAGATGCAAGGAATTCGGACATCAGCGAGGCGCTCTTGTCGCCACCGGATCCATGGCCTATTTTCGTAGGAACCAATGTTTTCTGCCGCTGCTTCCGGAGATGTCATGCATACCGTTGGATTGATCGTGTACCCAGAATTTCAATCACTTGGCCTCGCCGTCACGACCATATTCGAGTACGCCAATCTCATAAGCGGAGAGAAAGCTTATGATCTGACGATTGTCTCAGAGCATGGCGGCCCCGTGCGAACCTCGGAAGGATTCTCGGTCAATACCGAGCCGCTTGGAGACGGCGGATTTGACACCTTGATCGTCACTGGCGACAACGATTGCCGCCTTCCATCGCAAACGCTCATCGATTTCCTGAAGTCCGCGCCGGAGCGGTCGAGGAGAATAGCGTCGGTCTGCACCGGCGCTTTCGTGCTGGCTGCGGCAGGCTTGCTCGACGGCAAGCGCGCAACGACCCATTGGGCACATATCCGTTCCTTCGAAACCACCTACCCTGATGTTACGCTCGATGAAGACAAGATCTTTGTCGTGGATGGCCAGATCTGGACCTCTGCAGGGATGAGCGCCGGAATGGATCTGGCGCTCGCCATTGTCGAAAGGGATCTCGGCCTGGAAACTGCGCGCGCCATTGCCCGCAAGATGGTGATCTATCAGCGCCGTGGCGGAGGCCAGTCGCAATTCTCCGTCCTGCTCGACATGGACCCGAAATCGGATCGCGTCCAGATGGCGCTCTCCTTTGCCAAGGAAAACCTCGCGAGCGATCTCTCGATCGAAACACTTGCCGACGCCGCGCGTCTGAGCCCTCGACAATTCAGCCGCGTTTTCCGCGAAGAGACCGGCCAGACGCCGGCCAAGGCGGTCGAACGTCTGCGCGTCGAGGCGGCCCGACTGCTGATGGAAACGAGCCGCCATCCGATCGAGGTCATCGCGCGCGAAACGGGCTTCGGAGATCGCGAACGAATGCGACAGGCCTTCTTGCGGGCCTTTGGCCAGTCGCCACAATCGATCCAGAGGATATCGGGGATGCTGGAGACAGCGGCCTGAACAACCTTCGTGCGGTGGCGCCCAGAAAGCAGCTCAACTCCCTCTTTTGCAACCACATCGACCAACAGGTGCTGGTCTAAACAATTGTTGAATCAACCTATTTTTACGGTTACATAGGATGAAAATTGAAATGTTGGAGAAAATGTGCGCTCCGAGGATATCGATAAAACTGTCGGCGAGAGTACATATCGGCAGATTCGGACCGATATTATCTTCGGCCGACTGGCACCCGGACAAAAGCTGAGACTGGAAAATCTCAAAGCTGCCTATGAAACGAGCGTCAGCACACTGCGGGAGATTCTGAACCGACTGACATCGGACGGCCTGGTCGTTGCTGAGGGACAGCGCGGGTTTGAGGTCGCGGGGGTTTCTGTCGCCGATCTCAAGGAGATTGCGGCGCTAAGACTGCTGCTTGAGGAGCATGCGCTGGAACAGTCCTTTGAGCAGGGGGATGTCGAGTGGGAAGCGCAGCTGGTGTCTGCGCATTACAAACTGGCGCGTATGGAAGCGGTCATGGCGTCAGGCGATACCAGCCAGGCAGAAGACTGGAAACGGTATGACTGGGAATTTCATCAGGCACTGATCGCCGCCTGCGGCTCGAAACTGTTAATGGAAACACATTCCTCGGTTTTCGATAAATATCTGCGATATCAGATGGTGGCGCTCTCCTATCGCGGCGGGGTGGCTGAGCAAGAGCATAAACAGCTGCTGGAAGCGGCCCTCAAGCGCGACAGCAAGACGGCAAAACTCATCTTGCAGCGCCATATCCAGGGTGGTGTCGAACACGCGCTCGGCAAGGGCCTGCTCTCCTCCCCGGCAAGACAGGCGAAATAGCGATGCCTGGCACGCGCATGATAGAGAAACCGATGCTCAGAGCCGGCACCGAAGCCTCCGAAACCATCAGCGATGTCGTCTTCCGGCAGATCCGGCAGGATATTATCTCGGGCGCATTGGCGCCCGGCGCCAAGATCAAGCTGGAGCAGGCCAAGGAACACTATTCAATCAGCGTATCCTCGCTGCGCGAGATTCTCAGCCGCCTTGCCATGGAAAATCTGGTGCTCGCCGAAGGCCACCGCGGCTTCGAGGTAAGCCCGGCCTCGCGCAAGGAGCTCGAGGAGCTTGCCGATCTCAGGACCGTGCTCGAAACCCATGCGATCGGCCTGTCCTTCGCATCGGGCACGCTGGAATGGGAAGGCCGCATCGTCGCTGCCCACCACAAGCTGGCGGCGGCAGAGAGAAAACTGCTGGCGGGCGATGCCTCGCGCACGATCGACTGGGTGCGCTATGACTGGGAATTCCATCAGGCAATCGTCTCGGCCTGCAATTCGGCGACGCTGATGGCGACACTGTCTTCGGTCTTCGACCGGTTTTTGCGCTATCACATGCTGGCCCAGAGTTTTCGCGGCAGCGCGGTGGTAGACGATCATAAACTGCTGTTCGAGATGGCGCTGAAGCGCGATGTCGAGGGGGCGAAGGCTGTGATCCGCCGACATGTTCAGAGCGGTGTCGGGCATGTCCTGAAAAGCGGCCGGATCAACTGACACCTGTGCCTAGTAACACAGCAAGCCTTCACCCCGCATCCCTCGGAATCCCTTCCGGCCGCATCTGCTTCTTCAGCGCCGCAATTCGGAAGATCGCGTTCGGCGCCCCATAGCCACGATAGGCGCGGCGCTCCACGATCTCAAAGAAGAATCCTTCCCCATAAGTGCCGCTGTAGAGCTGGAAATATTCGCCCTCCCCATCCCGGTCATAGAGGATGTTCTCGGCCTTCAGCCGCTCCGTCAGCTCCGGATCCAGGCCAAAGCGGGCCTCCACATCGTCATAATAATTGGGCGAGATCGGCAACGGCTTGAAGCCTTTCTCGCGCAAGCGTTCGGCGGTGGCGAAGATGTCATGCGTCGAAAAAGCCAGATGCTGGATGCCGGAACCGAATTTTTCGGCGATGAAATGGCCGGCGAGCGTGCGGCGATTTTCCGCCCCGTTCATGGTGATGCGCAGAGTGCCGGCCTCGTTTTCGATCACCTGGCTGCGCACCACACCCGAGGGGTCGATGATATCGACCATAGGGGTTTTACGGGTTTCGAAGATCGAGGTGTAGAAGAGCAGCCAGGTCAGCATTTCGTCATAGGCAACGGTCTGGGCGATATGATCGACTTGCAGGAGACCGGCGTCTGCGGTTTCGTCCTCGCCCTTCACCGGCTCGAAATCGATCTCGGAGAAGCGGCCGAGCGAGCTTTTCTCGTCGATCAGATAGATCAGGCCACCGCCCACGCCGCGGATCGCCGGCAGCTGCAGCTCGCCCTCGGGCACCGCCTGCACGAAGGGTTCGGCATCGAGTGCCAGCGCACGGGCGTAGGCTTCAGCGGCATCATCAACCACAAGCGCCACCGCATAGGCAAACGTGCCGTGTACAGCATAGGCGGCATTGGCAAAGCCGGCTGGATCGACATTGACGAGGATGCGGATGTCGCCTTGCTGGAACAGCGTCACCTTCTTGGAGCGATGCACGGCCGCCTTGCGAAAGCCGAGCGCCTGCAGGATGCCGACGAGCTCCACCGCTTCTTCGTCATCTGTGGCAAACTCGATGAAGCCGACGCCTTTGACGGCAGCGCGCGGCGGCATATCGATGCCGACAGGCGTCTCCACCCTGCGGCGGATCTGGTCGGCCAGATAGATCAGCGAGCGGTGGCCATCGGCGGCAATCGCCCGCGTCGAGCCGCCCCGGAACTGATCGTTGAAGATTTCCAACGAGAAGAAGCCGTCATAGCCGGTGGAGGCGACCGCCTCGGTAAATTCGGTCACCGGCAGCTCGCCTTCGCCTGGCATGTTGCGGAAGTGCCGCGACCAGTAGAGCAGGTCCATATCGATTAGCGGCGCATCGGCCAGCTGCACGATAAAGATCTTTTCCTTCGGGATCGAGCGGATCGAATTGATATCGATCTTGCGTGATAGCGAATGGAAACTGTCGAGGATCAGCCCGACATTCTCATGATCGGCACGGCGCACGATCTCCCAGGCATCCCGATGATCGTTGACATAGCGTCCCCAGGCAAGCGCCTCGTAACCCACCTTCAGCCCGCGTTTTGCCGCCCGCTCGCCTAGCTCGCGGAAATCAGCCGCAGCGCGATCCAGGCCGCCCAGTGCAGCCTGCGAGACATTGGAGCAGACCAGCACCATATCGGTGCCGAGCTCCTGCATGATGTCGAACTTGCGTTCGGCGCGGTCGAAGGTACGCCCGCGCAAACCCTCCGGCATGCCCTCGAAATCGCGGAAGGGCTGGAAAAGCGTGATTGTAAGGCCAAGATCACGCGCCATCTTCCCGACATCGGCCGGGCTGCCGTCAAAGGCCAGGAAATCATTCTCGAAAATTTCCACGCCGTCAAAGCCGGCCCGCGCAATCGCTTCCAGTTTCTCCGGCAGCTCGCCCGCTATTGTCACCGTCGCAATCGAGGTCTTCATGGCTAGCACATCCTCCTGATTTACCGGCGCGATGCCCGAAGCCATCCACCTTGCTCATGGCATTATGGCGAATGTCTTCTGGATTTCAATTCAATTGGTCAAATCAAAAGTATCATATGATTTTCAGAAACTATGTTGATTTATCGTCTCTCCTCTGGCAAATAAGATGCGAACAGTCGGGAGAGGATGACTGTGAGGTCGCTTACGTGGCCGCCAAAAGGAGGAGAATTCCAATGCTGAAGTCGCTGCTGACGCGGCGTGGCGCCATGCTGGGCGCTGCCGCTCTCGTAACCGCCATCGGGCTCGCAGGCCCGGCCGCCGCCATCACACCGGAAGAAATCAAGGCCCGTGGAAAGCTGATCGTCGGCATTCAGGGCGACAACCCGCCATGGGGCTTCGTGACCAGCGCCGGCAAGCAGGATGGCTTCGACGCCGATATGGGCGCAGCCTATGCCAAGGAACTCGGCGTCGAGGTCGAGTTCGTGCCGCTCGAAGTCAACAACCGTATCCCGGCGCTGACCTCGGGCCGCGTTGACGTGCTCTTCGCCACCATGGCGATGTTGCCGGACCGCGCCAAGGCCGTTCAGTTCAGCCAGCCCTACAATGCCAATGCCATCGTCCTGATCGGCCCGAAGAACAAGTCGATCAAGACCAATGACGACATGGCCAACATGACCATATCGGTCGCCAAGGGGGCCGCGCAGGACACACAGGTCACCAAGAATGCGCCTGCGTCCGCTACCATTCGCCGCTTCGACGGCGACGCGGCCAGCGTCCAGGCGCTTGTTTCCGGTCAGGTCGAAGCGCTCGGCGGCAACATCTTCTACATGGACCGCGTCGAAAAGGCCCGGCCCGGCGAGTTCGAAAACAAGCTGGAATTCCAGAAGCTCTACAACGGTGCCTGCACGCGTCTCGGAGAAAAGGAGCTGAACGCCTCGATCAACACCTTCATCGACAAGATCAAGGCCAATGGCGAACTGAAGAAGATCTACGACAAGTGGATGAAAGTGCCCGTTCCGGAATTCCCGAAGAGCCTCGACGGCATTCCGTTTACCGCAGGCTGATCTGCGCGTGGCGGGACGAGGCCGCCACTCCACTTCCGTCATCCTCGGGCTTGTCCCGAGGATCTGCCGAGGGAGCGATGCATGACTGACGTGAAGGGCAAGGTCGCTGACGGCGCGCCCTTCACCGTTGGAACAAGGTCTGGCCCAAGCACCACCACTGCCTGATTAGATCCTCGGGACAAGCCCGAGAATGACGGCAGAGGAAGGGATGACGGTAGAAAAAGACAAGATATCAGAACCAAACAGACGGGCATTGCGATGCCCGTCGACACCACCCCTATGCCCAAGACCAAGCAACCAGCTTGGCCCCGTTTGAGGTGCGCGACATGACCAAAACCATCTTCGTCCTCAACGGACCGAACCTGAACCTGCTGGGCGAGCGCGAGCCCACCATCTACGGCTCCACGACACTCGCCGATATCAGGCAGATGTGCGACGCCAGGGCAAAAAGCCTCGGCTTGCAGATCGATTTCCGCCAGACGAATTTCGAGGGCGAGCTGGTGGAAAGCATTCATCAGGCCCGGAAAGAGGCATGCGGCATCATCATCAACCCGGCTGCCTACACGTTCACCTCGATTGCGCTGCTCGATGCCCTGAAAACCTTCGATCCGCCGAAGATCGAACTGCATATTTCCAATGTCCATGCCCGCGAAGAAATCTACCATAAGTCCCTCGTCTCGCGCATCGCCACCGCCATCATGATCGGCTTCGGCGCCCGAGGATACGAGCTGGCGATCGAGGCTATGGCAGGCATGGTGGGGGCAGAGAAGGCATGAACTATCAGCTGGATTTCACGCCTGTCATCGATGGTCTTCCGAGCCTGCTGCTCGGCTGTCTCGGCACCTTCCTGCTCGCCATCTGCGGCATGGTCCTGGCCGTCGTCATCGGCATCGGCGGCGTGGCGCTGAGGGATTCGCCCATCAAGGCGGTGCGTTGGCTGGTGATCGCCTTCGTCGAGATCATCCGCAATACGCCTTTCCTGGTACAGATTTTCTTCCTCTTCTTCGCCCTGCCGCTGATCGGCATCCGCCTGGACCCGACGCCGACGGCAATCATCGCGCTCGGCATCAATGGCGGCGCTTATGCGATCGAGATTATCAGGGGCGGCGTGCAATCCATCCCGCGAGGACAGATGGAGGCAGGCCTGGCGCTCGGGCTGCACAAGGTGCAGGTGTTCCGGCTGATCATCCTGAAGCCGGCGCTCAGGGCCATCTATCCTTCGCTGACCAGCCAGTTCGTGCTGCTGACGCTGTCGACCAGCATTTGCTCGGCAATCTCGGCCTATGAGCTGACTTCGGTGGCGCAACGCATCGAATCCGACAGCTTCCGCAGCTTCGAGGTCTATTTCACCATCACGGTGTTCTACCTCATCATTTCCTGGCTGATGATGCGCCTCTTCGCGCTCTTCTCAGCCCGCTATTTCACCTATCCGGTCAAGTGAGGGCACCATGGGCAGCGAAGAATTCATCTTCCTTCTGATCGGCCTGAAATGGACCGTGCTTCTCTCCGCCGTTGGCTTCGTCTGTGGCTGTATCGCGGGCTTAGGCGTGGCGCTGGCGCGCACCTGCGGAATGCCGTGGCTGGAGCGGCTGACATCGGCCTATATCGCCATCTTCCAGGGCACGCCGCTTTTGATGCAGCTCTTCGTCACCTATTACGGGCTGGCGCTTATCGGCCTGAAGCTCGACGCCTGGGAAGCTGTGGCAATCGGCCTGACGCTGCATGCCAGCGCCTATCTGGGCGAGATCTGGCGCGGCTCGATCGAGGCCGTGCCGCGCGGTCAGACGGAGGCGGCCAAGGCGCTCAGCCTTAAATATGTGTCTCGCATGAAGGACGTGATCCTGCCGCAGGCGATCCGGATCTCGCTGCCCGCGACGATCGGTTTTCTGGTGCAGCTCATCAAGGGCACCTCGCTTGCCTCCATCGTCGGCTTCACGGAGCTGACACGCGCCGGCAATATCATCTCCAACCAGATCTTCCAGCCGCTGACCGTCTTCGGCATCGTCGGCATCCTCTATTTCCTGATGTGCTGCCCGCTGACGATCATCGGCGCGCGCCTGGAGCGGCGCTTCAACGCCGCCCACGCGCGCTAGGCACTCTGCGATCGGAACCAACACCATGACCACAGCAACCGCCCCTGCACCATCAGCCTCCACCGGCGAAACGATGATCACCATGAGCCATGTGGAGAAATGGTATGGCGCCTTCCAGGCCCTGCACGATATCAATATCGAAGTGCGCAAGGGGGAGCGCATCGTGCTCTGCGGCCCGTCCGGCAGCGGAAAATCGACGCTGATCCGCTGCATCAACCATCTGGAGACCTACGAGAAGGGCGAAATCCGTGTCGGTGGCATCCTGCTCGGCAATCAGGCAAAGGCGATCGATGCCATCAGGCGCGAAGTCGGCATGGTCTTCCAGCAGTTCAACCTTTTCCCGCATCTGACCGTGCTGCAAAACTGCATGCTTGCGCCGATGCGCGCGCTTGGCATTTCCCGGTCCGAAGCAGAGGAGCGCGCCCGCACCCTGCTTGCCCGCGTCAAGATCGCTGAACAGGCCGATAAGTATCCGGTCCAGCTGTCCGGTGGCCAGCAGCAGCGCGTGGCGATCGCACGTGCGCTCTGCATGCGGCCGAAGGTGATGCTCTTCGATGAACCGACCTCGGCACTCGATCCCGAGATGGTCAAGGAAGTGCTCGACACCATGATCAGCCTTGCCGAAGAAGGCATGACGATGATCTGCGTCACCCATGAAATGGGCTTTGCCCGCCAGGTCGCCAACAGGGTGATCTTCATGGCCAGCGGCGCGATCGTCGAAGAGGCGGCACCGGCCGAATTCTTCACCAATCCGCGCCATGAGCGCACCCGCAAATTCCTCGGCGAAATCCTGCGCAACTAGGCCGCTGAACCGAAGTCCGGGAAGGAACGCCCCATGTCAGAACCCTCCACGCGACCGATCAAGATTTCCGTCATGGGCGCCGGTCTGATCGGCAAGCGCCATATCGAAGGCGTGCTGTCGGAGCCGCGCACCAAGCTTGCCGCCATCGTCGACCCCTCGCCTGCCGCACGCGACGAAGCCCGCGACAACGGCGTGCCCTGGTTTGCGAGCTTTGCCGAAGCTCTCGCCGAAGACCGCCCGGATGGCGTGATCGTCGCCACGCCCAACCAGTTGCACGTCGCAAACGCGGTGGAAGTGGTGGCAGCCGGCATTCCCGTTCTCATCGAAAAACCCGTTGCCGACGATGCCGTGGCGGCAGCCGGCCTGGTGGATGCCGCAGAACGCGCAGGCGTTCCGATCCTCGTTGGCCACCACCGCCGCCACAACCCTATCATCAAGGAGGCCAAGCGACTGATGGAGAGCGGCCGGCTCGGTCACATCCGCTCCGTTCATGGCAGTTTCTGGGTTGCCAAGCCCGACGACTACTTCGAGGTGAAATGGCGCCGCGAGCCCGGCGCCGGCCCGATCTTCATCAACCTCATCCACGACGTCGATCTCTTCCGCCATTTGCTCGGCGAAGTCGAAAGCGTGCATGCGATGGAGTCCAACGCCGCACGCAGCCATGATGTCGAGGATACCGCCGTCGTGCTCCTGCGCTTTGCCAGCGGCGCACTTGCCACGCTGAGTGCAACAGACGCCGTGCCCTCGCCCTGGAGCTGGGAGCGCACCTCGGGCGAAAACCCCAATTTTCCCCGCGAGCACCAATTCTGCTACCAGATCGGCGGCACCGAAGGCGCGCTTTCCATCCCCGACCTCGCCTTCTGGAGCAACACCGGCCGCCCCGACTGGCGCGAGAAGCTGACTGAGGAGCGCCTGCCCGTCACCCCTGCCGATCCACTTACCCTGCAGCTGCAGCATTTCTGCGATGTCATCGACTGTACGGCCACGCCGCTCGTCAGCGGCCGCGAGGGGCTGGCGACACTTGAGGTCATCGAAGCGATCAAGGCGTCGGCCCGCTCCGGCAAGACCATTATCCTCGGCGCGCAGGAACACCCCCATGATTAGCGGCACCACACGGCTGATCGCCCATCTCGGCTTCCCGACGGAAAGCTTCAAGGCACCGCTGATCTACAACCCCTATTTCGAGGAACAGGGCATCGACGCCGTCGTCGTGCCGATGGGCTGCCGGCCGGAGGATTATCCTGACTTCCTCAAACTGCTCTTCCGATTATCGAACATCCACGGCGCCCTCATCACCATGCCGCACAAGATCCGGACCATGGATCTTCTGGACGAAATCTCCACCAATGCCCGCGTCGCCGGCTCGTGCAACGCTGTCAAACTCGGCAAGGACGGCAGGCTGAACGGCGACATGTTCGACGGCGAAGGTTTCGTGCGCGGCCTCAAGCGCAAGGGCCAGGCGATATCAGGCGCCACGGCCCTCATGATCGGCGCCGGCGGCGTCGGCTCGGCCATCGCGGCCTCACTCGCCGGCGCCGGCCTCACGGGCCTCGCCATCCACGACGACAACAAGGCCGCCCTTGATGGACTGAAAACCCGCCTCAACACCTATTACCCGGCACTGCAGGTGATGACAGGCGGGACCGACCCCGCCGGCTTCGATATCGTCATAAACGCCACGCCGCTCGGCATGCGCAAGAATGACCCCCTGCCGCTCGACGTGACGCGGCTCGCGCCCGACACTTTCGTCGGGGAGGTGGTGATGAAGGAGGAGATCACGCCATTTCTTGCCGCCGCCAGACAGCGAGGATGCCGGTATCAGGTCGGCACCGATATGCTCTTCGAGCAGATACCGGCCTATCTGGAGTTTTTCGGGTTTGCGACAACGACCGCTGAGCATCTGAGGCGGGTGGCGAAGGTTTAGTCGCATTGATGCATTGGATAGGGATACGAACCCAGCGCCTGCGCGTCTCCACGCTCGATGTTTGAAGTCCATAAACCTGAGACCCTATCAGCAGAACCCCGCCCCATGGGCTGCCCGCTCCAGCTCCTCGCGAAAATCCGGGTGGGCAAGCCCGATCAGGGCTTTGGCTCGCTCGGCCACTGACTTACCCTTGAGGCTGGCCCATCCATACTCGGTAACAACGATATGCGTGTCATTACGCGATGTCGTCACTGGTCCGGTCAGGGTTGGAGCGATACGCGAGAGCGTGCCTTTTGCGGCAGTGGAATGGCAGGCAATGATCGATCGCCCCCCGCGAGATGCGTAGGCGCCACGTACGAAATCGACCTGGCCGCCGGAAGCACTGAATTGCCTGCCGTTTACGAACTCGGAATTGCACGCGCCGTTTAAATCGATCTGCAGCGTCGCGTTGACGGAGACCACCCGATCGTTTTGCGCGATGACGAAAGGGTTGTTCACGTAATCGACCGGGTAGGCCTCAACTGCCGGGTTGTTGTTCAGGAAATCGTAGAGCGCTTGATCTCCCAGCGCGAATGTGAAGATCGACCGCCCGACATGCGTCTGCTTGCGACTATTGTCGACGACACCAGCCTTGACGAGGCTGGCCAGGCCCGGCGTCATCATTTCCGTATGGATACCGAGGTGGTGATGTCGCGAAAGCCCCGAACACACTGCATCAGGCAAGGCGCCGATCCCCATTTGCAGGCAGTCGCCATCCTCCACCAGACCCGCAATGATCGCGCCGATGGCATCATCCACCTCATTGCGCGGCGCGGCCGCCAAAACAGGCAGGCTGGCGTCGTTTTCGACAAGTGCCGTAACGCTTGACACCGGAATCATGCAATCGCCCCGCACATATGGCATGTTACGGTTGACCTCGAGGATCAGACGAAGTCCGGGCTTTCGAGAGATCCTCAGCGCATAGTCGGTGCTGGCGCCAAGGCTGAAATTGCCTTCGGCATCCATCGGCGAGACGGTGGCAATCAAGGTGTCGACGCCGACATGCTCGATCATCGAGCGCGGCACCTGGCTGAAATGGCAAGGTACGAGGTCAACGGCGGGCAGCGCCTGCGCCAATCTCGTCTTATCGAGCGCCCGCTCGACACCACCATGAAAGTAACTCATCGGGACGATCAGGTCGCGCAGCTCGAAGTCGAATACGCTGGTACCGGCGACACCTGTGCAAAGAAGATAATAGAGCCGCACATTCTCCATGGCTCTCGAACGGGCCCGTTCCGCGAGCGCGGCAAGAATGGCGGGCGGCTGCCCCGCAGCGAGCGGCATCGCGACCTTTGCCCCCGATGGAACCAACGCGACTGCCGAATTCGCAGACGTCAGCCTTTCGCGATACAGCCTCTCATGGATCGTGGTCATTGGGCCCTCCTCCCAGTCCACACAGGTCGCGCGGCCTTATACGCACGTCCGAGAGGCATTATGCGCATTGTCGCTCGCCGAAGCGAGAGCGAGCGATGCATAAAATGGATGCCTTTTCGATGTCTCGTGGCCTCACGCCGGCCCGCTCTCACTTCCCCGGTTCTTTCTCGCTTGCAGGCAGCAGGCCCGCCGCCTCCAGTCCGGCAAAAAAGCGCTGCTGGTCTTCAGTACGCGCCAGCCGTCTGACCACCTCTTGCCTGATATTCGGGATGAGTGTCGGCGATCGGGCCTCGATCCAGTCGATCTGTTCCTTTGCCTCGGCCTTCTTTCCAAGAGTACCAAGGATCGAGAGCAGGACGAGGCGATGCATCGGATTGTAGTTCAGATCCGACATGCGCGCCCATAATTCGGCGGCCTGCGTATCTCCTCGCATGAAGGCACAGAGCGCCATTCCCACCTCATAATATCCACGCGGCCCGGCATTCTTGCCGAGTGCCTGCGAAATCAACTCACACCCCCTGTCCCATCTTCCCGACATCGAAAGGCGCAGGCCGTATTCACCCGCAACTTCCGTGTCGTTTGGATTGCTTGCATAGGCGGCCGCGCCCGCCCGCAATGCCTCCGCCAGATCATTATCGAAGAAATTGGCGAGCATCAGGGCTTGCAAGGCGCGCGCATTCCTGGGGTCGAGCCGCACCGCGCGTTCGGCGAGTTCCTTGGCGATGCGCAACGTATCGGCAGTCGGCTTCGTGTTCAGCTGAAACGGAAAACGGAATTCGTCCAGATATGTCAACGACAGAAATGCCGTGACATTCGAGTCTTCAGGCTTGTTTTCTGCCGCCTTTTGCAGACACGATTTCGCGACGTCATGTGCCTGCACGGTCATTTCGCTGCGGTACCTGTAATAAGACAGGATGCATGAAAAGGCGTCAGCACTTCCGGCAATACTGACGGTATCGGTCTTGAACATGACCCCGTACGGCCGGGCAACTGCCGTCGCGATATCTTCAGCAAGGCTCGCCTGCGTGTTCAGTTTGCCTCGTACTTCAATATCCGCATCGTAGTTGTTCGCCCAGATAACCGCTCCGTCAGCCCGCCGCACCAGCCTTGCCGTCGAGCGCAGCATGCTGCCCTCCAGGCGTACACTTCCCTGAAGGCTGTAGATCGGCTCTGAAGAAACGACACTCTCGCTGTTGCTGGAGAGGGGCGCTGCCACGACGATGTCGTTGAAAGCGACGAGCTTCTCGATAATATCATCGGTGATGCCGCGGGATATATCGGATGCAAGTGTGCCATCAGGGGTACCGTCGAAACGTTCGACAACAATCGTCGGGCGATCTGCTGTCGCCGACAATGCCTCACTTTCGGCATTGAACGGCCTCACATGCTGAAATATCGTGGCCGCGGTAGCGATAGTAAACACGATGCCGACTGCAGAGAGCCAGTATCGGGGTCGTGACCAGCGTTGTTTCACGCTGTCCCGAATTGGATCGACCTGCCGCTCTGCCTCCGGCAAGGATAGCGCTCGGCCCGACGGTCCGGGTCGCCCTATCTCTCCCACCTCGATGCCTTGGCGGATGTCGAAGACCGGTGCGTAGCCCCCTCTGGGAATTGTTATGATGATCCGCTCGGTACTGCCGGCCGTGAGGTAATAATGTTCCAGCTCCCTCCTCAGGCGTCCTGCCTCGATTCGAACACAGGGATCCTGCTGGGCGTCGAAGTTTGCATCCCTGCCGAAGACCGCCTGCGCGACAGTAAAGGCTTTCAGGTAATCTCGACGACCGGCGAGCGTTTCGGTTACTACGAATTCGAGAAACCGCCTCGCCCGATCTGGCAGTCGAAATTCCGGGCTGGATAAAATGCGCTCAAGTTGCCGCCGCACCTCTTCCTGAGAAGGGATGTTGCCATCGGCCCGGTCAGCGCCCGTATTTGACATCGGCTCCCCTCAGATCCCGATTGCAAGCAACCTCCAGTATGCAGTCATGAACGATAGTCCTGACCCCGTGCGACGGCAACGCCGCAAAATCGATTTAACTAAATAAGCAATCACTGACTTAACGGATCGTGATGCGCGCAAGGCAGATCTTCGGATACCCTGTGTGAACGTAGGATACCGTATCCTACCGGTGCGGACGTGTATTTTACTGCCTTCGTCCCTGCGCCCGCTCTATCATCGCCAGGCAATCTGGAGGAGGCGGCGATGACATCACCTGAAACGTCCACATCCCAATCCATGACCAGCGCGGAGGACCTGCGCAAGCGTGCACTGGAGCTCCAGCTCCTTGAAATGGAGCGCAACGAAAAGATCAACGCGCGTGAGGCAAAAAAACACGCTGAATTCGTTGAGGATTTTTTCCGCAAGCATATCGGTGAAACTGAACGCGCCGTCATCAAACGGCTGGTCATGAAAGCGGCTGCAGACGGAAAATATGAAGCGCTGATCTACAGCTTTCCCTCGACGTTCTGCACGGACAGCGGACGCGCCATCAACAACAACCTTCCCGGATGGAAGGATACACTCCAGGGGAAGGCAAAGGAACTTCTCCAACTGTTCGAGGAGGTCGCCAAGCCCCAAGGTTATGGGCTCAAGGCGATGATCATCAACTTTCCCGATGGCATGCCTGGAGATGTAGGCTTCTTCCTTACATGGGAACCGCCTGTCGACTGACCGGCAACACCGAGCGAAATCAAGCGAAAGCTCCTGGGAAGTGGAGGTCTTTGTCGACGGTACAGAATCCCGTCGGCCGAGATCCTATTCGCTGACAACGGTCCAGTTGGCATCCGGGTTGAAAGCCTTGATCGCCGCGGCACGCTCTTCGGTGTTCGGGCCAAGATCGCGCTGGTAGATGACACTCGTGCCATTGACCATGAATGTCTGAACGCCGGTGACCCGATATTTGACAGGCCAGGCAATAAGCGCAAAACCGCCCGTCATGTAGCCGTTGATGATATAGCTTTGTTTGCCGCCAAGCACATCGTCTCCCTGGGATGTCAGGATGCGGTAGCGATAGCCGTAATAGCCCTCGCCACGTTTGGCTGCGCCAAAGGCGGCTGTCTCGACCAACGCGCTTGCCGGACTTTCCTCGGGGTAGACGTTCGGATCCCAATATAGGCCATCAAGCTTGCCCTGACTGCTGATCAGCTTTTTCGCAAACTCGTAAATTCCGTCGCCGTCGCGGTCTTCGGACGCATATTCGTACTGTGCGGAGACATATTCATGCATGGTGTCGATGGTGGCGAGTTCATTTTCGCCGATGCGGCGGTTGATGATCTCTTCGAGGCCACGCTGTGTATCAAACGTCCATTTGCCGTCCGTTCCCTCGGTCAGAGGAAACGGCAGCGGCCAGAGCCGATCCCCGATCGCAACGACTTTCATGCCGTTGAAATCCCGCAAAACCGCCTGCCGCTCGGCGCCTTCGCGGATCAATCCGTAAGCGATCACCGCTTCGTTGCTTGCACGCAGCCTGTCCGGCCTCAAGCCGAGCAGGCCGGCAAGCTCGTCGATGTTGTTGGAACCAAGCACCGATTTCAGTTTGTCGAGCGCAAGCTCCGGACTGTCGAATTTCGGTGAGGGCGTCGCCGCCCTGTATTCCGCAAGATCCGTCTGAACCTGCGCCAATGCCGGCGCCGCCGGCATTGAGCAAAGCACTGCAGCAAACATCATTGGAATTGCTATCGCTTGACGTCTCATGGTGTCGCTCCTTGAGCTGAAAAGAGGTGTCACCGCCGCCGGCCGCCACCACCGCCGCCACGATGTGAGCTCGGACGCGGCCGATGCTGTGCGGGACGCGCCGACTGGCGGTGCGCGCCCATGCTCTGCCCGCCCCGTTTCGAGGCGACAGCCTCACGGCGGCCGGACTGGACATTGCCGAGCGCACTCGGCTGGCGGCCCCGATTGTCGGGTCGGGCGGCCATCTGCGGTTTATTGGGCTTCTTGACGGATTTCTGCGCGGGTTTGGACGGGCGATTGGCAGCCTTTTGAGGACGCCCCTCAGGCCGGGATGCGGCCGGCCGACTTCCGGCAGAGGGTCGATTTGCAGCCGCTGGCCGATTTGCCTGTGGCCTGTCCTTCAAGCCTTGCGCTGTGCTCTTGCGGATATCCTCCGCGCGTGCCGAGTTGGCGCGATTGCCGGGCCTTTGGCTCGCCTGGATATCGTTGGCCCTATTGCGCAGCTGATTGCGATTGTCTGCCTGCAGGCCGGATTTGATCGCCGAACGGTCCAGTTTCGAAAGCTGGTCCTTGCCGATGCTCAGCTTGCTCCGATCAACCTTGCTCCAGTCGACGTCGTTCCACTTCAGCTTTCCATTGAAGTTGCGGTCATTCAGGCAATTGTTGCAGTCGATATCGATATCGCCGTCCCAGCGACCGCCCCATACACCCCAGTCGTCCCAATTGACGATGGCGGCCCAGGCAAGCCCTGTCACCGCACCGGCAAAGAAGGTGGCCCCAGGATAATAATAGCTGTCGTAGTAATCGGGATAATAGGAGATCGGCGCTGCCGCATAGCCAGGCTCATAAAGCATTTCCGGCGGATATTGCGGGATATAGATTTTCTCCGGATCGGTCGGCCGGATGATGATGTTGTCGTTTTCGTTGACGATCGTCACCTTATCATCGGTCTTGATGATGTTTTTTTCCACCGCTTCATCGCGAAGCTGTTGAATGGCGATCAGAACATCCTTCTGCTGATTGGCGAGCGCATCGGCAAGCGCCTGTGTCCAGTCGAGATCTTCGCTCATCATCTTGACGATGTCTGGATAGTTGAGCAGGGAAACGACGCTGCCATCCCAATCGCTCTTCGGCTTGAGATCGGAATTTTTCTTCTTCGCCTCGAGAAATCGCTGCGCTTCGACGATCTGAAGAGGAAATAGCGAAGCGGCCGAAATTGCCGCGACCAGTTCATCCGGATAGAGCGCGATGCGCGCCACGAGCACTTCGAGCTCGTCGTCGGACAAAATCGTGGCTGCTGCGGCCTGCTCGACAGTCGCCGGAGCCGGTGTTGGAGCGGGTACAGATGCTGGAGCTGGTGCTTGTGCTCGCACTGAGAAAGTTGGCTGCAACGCCATGATTGCGAGCGCCGATAGCCCGCTGATCAGATGACCACCAAAGAGTTTGCGGAGAATTGCTTTCATCACGCATGCACCTCCTATGGATTATCGGACGACTGATGCGCTTAGTAAGATTTCGGGCCGGTCTGCGGTGACCGCCTGAGCATGACAATTTTCGACTGGGCGATCGCTTCCCCCATCTCTTTCAAAAGGGCATCGACGAGACCCGCATATTCCAGTCGCCGCGCCTCCCGAATCGACTCCGGTACCTGCTCGACATGGGCGAGAGCTTGTGCGGCTGCGGCGAGGTCCTCGCACATGCCGTGAAAGGCGTCATTCAAGTAGAAAAGCCGCTGCACCAGCCGCTTCTGATCGGGAAAATAGCTCTCTGCCGTATCGAGGGCAGACAGATATGCCGAACCTTGTTCTCCCGAAACCATCCCCGCCCCCGCCGTCAAGCTGCGCTGAACAGATGGAAAAACTATATAACAGGCGCATCGGCAGCAGATGTAAAATACGCGATCTTACGTTAGCCGGCTTTCGAAAAATCAGTCAAATCCAGGGGCATGGATACCGAAATGGCAGTCGTCTTGCCGATCCCGTCCCTGTGTTTTTCTGGCGAGACGACCTCTTCGAACGCGTGCGCTCCTAACGTTTCGATAGAGGTTACGCGATGCTACGGGCCTAGGCACCCAAACGGGCCTAATATCGCTTGCGATAGAGATCGAACGGTTGGGCAATACCGGGCGCAAGATTGCCTGCCCGAGACGTGGGCGCCGAGGGCACAGTCAAACACATTTCCGGCACGACGTGACAATTCTCCGAAAAGTGCCCCTGCGGATGGAGATACGAAGAAGCGATAGGAGTGCGCGGTGATAGGCAGTCTTCCGATGTTGCGCGGCCTCAGCGGGTTCAGCAAGGACTGGTTCCGCAGCGATATCCCCGCCGGGCTGTCAATTGCGGCTGTCGGCCTGCCGAGCGCCATCGCCTATCCTGCCATCGCCGGCCTGCCGCCCGAGACCGGGATATATGCCAGCATTGTCGCACCGATCGCCTATGCGATTTTCGGCCCGTCGCGGCTCCTGATCGTCGGCCCCGATGCCGCCACGATGACCGTACTTGCCGCAGCGATGGGCACCATTATCGCCGCAGAGCCGGCGGGAAGCAGCATCGATCGGGTTGCCATTGCTTCGACGCTCGCGCTCGGCGTCGGCATCTGCTGCATTGCCGCCAAAATGCTGAGGCTCGGCATTCTCGCAAGCTTCCTTTCCAGGCCCATCCTGGTCGGCTTTTTCGCAGGCGTATCGCTTTCGATCCTTGTCGGACAAATGGGTCGGTTCACGGGCGTGAAGATCGAATCCGATGGATTGGTCGCGCCGCTTGTCGAAATGGTTGCCAAGAGCAGCCTGATCCACTGGCCTTCGCTTACTCTCGGTCTCGGCATGTTCGCCCTGCTCTGGATCGTGCGCGCTTTCCATTTTCGAGTTCCGGGGCCGGTCCTGGTGGTCGTCGTCTCGGTCATCCTGTCGGCGATCTTCGACTTTCGCGGCCGAGGCATTGCCGTGGTCGGCGACCTGCCAAGCGGGATGCCGAGTTTCTCGCTACCCGCCTTCTATCAGATGCCTCTCGACAAAATCATAGTCGGTTCGGTCACGATCTTCCTCGTCAGCTTCGGCGCCGGCATTGTGACGGCGCGCAGCTTCGGTTCACGGACCGGCGAGGAGGTTGATGCCAATCAGGAGTTGATCGGGCTCGGTGCCGCGAATATTGCTCCCGGCCTTTTCGGCTCGTTTCCAATCAGCGCATCGGATTCCCGCACGGCGATAAACCTGTCGACGGGGGGCGTTTCGCAGCTCTCCGGTCTCGTTTCGGCAGCCGCTCTGATTGCGGCACTGGTTTTCCTGCATGGAGCATTACGGATCCTTCCGATTCCCGCGCTGGCGGCAATTCTTGTGGCGGCGGCCATCAGCCTCATCGATATTCATGAACTCAAGAAGATCTGGCGCATCAGCCGCATGGAGTTCGTCTTCGCACTCATCGCCATGTGGGGGGCAATCAGCTTCGGGGTCCTTAACGGCGTGATTGTCGCTGTTGGAGCAACCTTCGTCTATCTCCTGCGCCAGACCATGTTTCCGCGCGATGGCCTGCTTGGTCGCATAGAGGGGCGACATGGTTTCTTCGACCTTCAGCGCTACCCGGAAGCACGTCCCGTCCCTGGAGCGGCCGTCTTCGCAGTCCAGGGCAGTATCCTGTTCTATAACGCTGACTATGTACGCATCCGGCTGATCTCGGTCGCAAAGCAGCTTCCTGCTGATACCAAATGCCTGGTGCTCGACGCCAGCGCCATCACGCAAATCGACAGCACCGGCGCAACAGCACTCGAGGCCGCGGCAGAAGTCCTGGTGGAGCGGAACATCATCTTCGCCTTTGCCGATCTCAGCGACGAAAGCCGGGCCATTCTCGAGCGTGCCGGGGTCATCAAGACAATCGGCAGCGACAATATTTTCAACGGCAGAGAGGAAGCCCTGCGGACGCTGATCGGCGACATCGACCAGATCGGCAAGGCCGCGCCGGCGGGCAATGCACCCTGATTGCAGAAGGAGGGAAAGCCATGGATGAGAATTATGAGCCGAAACAGGAAAGTGCTGAGGCAGGCCGCGGCGGCAAGGACAAAAAGAAAAAGAAATCATGGGATTATGAAAAGGAGATCGGCCGCCTGCAGGTAGAGCTTGCCCATTTGCAGGCCTGGGTCAAGAAATCGGGCGCACGGATCGTCATCGTCTTTGAGGGTCGGGACGCCGCCGGCAAGGGAGGGATGATCAAGCGGATAACGGAAAAGGTCAGTCCGCGTGTTTTCCGCGTTGTGGCCCTGCCAGCACCGACAGAGCGCGAGAAATCGCAGATCTATATGCAGCGCTACATTGCCCATCTGCCTGCGGCCGGAGAGATCGTTATATTCGACCGTAGCTGGTACAACCGCGCCGGCGTCGATCGCGTCATGGGATTTTGCAGCGACAAGAAGGCACAGCGCTTTCTTGAACTTGCTCCGCGCTTTGAAGCGGCTATCGTCGAAAGCGGCGTCATTTTGCTCAAATATTTCCTGACGGTCAGCGAGGAAGAGCAGGAGCGCCGCTTCCGTCGTCGGATCGACGACCCGCTGCGGCAGTGGAAGCTGAGCCCCATGGATGTCGAATCCTACCAGCGTTGGTGGGACTATACCCGCGCCTATGACGAGATGCTGCGGATGACCGACACCAATCATGCTCCATGGTGGGTCGTGCCCTCGGACGACAAAAAGCGCGCGCGGATCAACTGTATCTCGCACATCCTGCAGTCCATTCCCTACGAGCGACTGAAATTCGATGAACCCGATCTCGGCAAACGCCAGAAGCGGCCGGCCGATTTCATGGATGATCGCAGCATTCGGCACGTCGTGCCCGACACGACACAGTAAATCGTGCCGGCCAGGAACATGGCGGATGCACCGATGGATCAGACAGCCGACACGCCGGTACACAAGGCCGATACCGGCCAGATTTCGATAGAGGCGAGGGTAAGCGATATTGTCCGACTGGGGATTATCGGGCTTTTCGGCTACTGGACAATGGTGCTCATCGCGCCATTCGCACTGATCGTCATCTGGTCGGCGATACTCGCGGTAGCGCTGTTTCCGATCTTCGCGGCAGTCTCAAGGCTGATCGGAAACAGGCCCGCGATTGCGGCCATCATTATCGTCATCGGCTGCCTCGTCCTGATCATCGCGCCACTCGCCCTGGTCGCCGTCAATTTCGCCGATGCGTTACAGGCGCTGATCGGCAGGTTATGGGCGGGAAATATTACACTGCCGGCCGCACCAGCCGCGATCAAGGAATGGCCGGTCGTCGGCGAGCGTATCCATGACACCTGGAACCAGATCGCGGGCGATCTCACTTCGACCATCTTGAAGTTCCAGGGGCCCATTCGCGAAGTCACGGGTGTCATTGTCACGAAGCTCGCCTCGATCGGCGGCGGTGTGCTGAGCTTCGTTGTCTCGATCATGCTTTCCGGCCTGTTTCTCACGCGGGCGACAAAGCTGGCGGAGGCGGTACAGATGCTGGCAAACCGAATCGCCGGTGAAAAGGGTGTCGGCTTTGCCCGGTTGGCCGGAGCCACGGTGCGAAACGTCTCGCGAGGCGTAATCGGCGTTGCCTTCCTGCAGACCCTGCTCTGCGGCCTGTGTTTTGCCTTCTTTGACGTTCCGGCGCGCGGCGCGCTCACCTTTGCAGTCTTCATGCTTTGCGTGATGCAGCTGGGGCCTGGGCTCGTGCTTCTGCCCCTCATCGTCTGGGCGTGGTTCTCCTGGCCTTCCACCACTGCGTTTTTCTTCACCTGCCTTGCGATACCCATCACCGTCATAGACAACATATTGAAGCCGATACTGATGGCGCGCGGTCTCGCAACACCGATGCCGGTCATCTTGATCGGCGTGATCGGCGGCACGCTGTCGCATGGCCTCATTGGCCTGTTTCTCGGACCCGTGGTCCTCAGCGTCTTCTACGAACTGCTGAAAGCCTGGGCATGGCCCACGCCTCCGATAACGGCGCCAGTGGAGCCGGGAAGAACGCTATAGGCGCGTCAGCAATCACCGGTCCCTGCAGTAGACAACAACCTCCTGCTCTATTTCACGGCAGAGTTGCTCATATTCGGAAATCAGCTTTTCTTCCCGCGGGCTCTGGTTTCGAAAGCGGTCCAGCGCATCGACGGCGAGATCGTAGGCTTCAAACATCTCACCGAGTGTATCGCCGGTCGCGCCCTTCAGAAGATGGCGGATATCGGGAAGTCGCAACATCAATTTTCTGCGGCCGCGTTCTCGGCTCATCGAACAGTTCCGTCGTCGCATGCGTTTTGGCAAGTCATACGAAATCACCCCAACGCCAGATCGTTCCATCGGAGATCCGGATTGATATATTGTCGGGTGTAAGGTTCGGCGGGACGTTCTGACGCGCTATGCGATGACGACTTTCGACCTCTCTGCGACCTGAGGTTTGGAAAAGAGCGGGGAAGCACGGGCAGGACATCTCTGATCCCTATCGTGCAGTACCGCGCACATATCCCACTGCGAAATGACTTCACTGCATTCGCGGTGGCAGGACATACAGCGTTATGGCGAAGATCAGATAGACCATCAGCACCAGCACGCCGACGAACCAGGCCGATCGTCCGCTATTGGTCACGAACATTGCCGTCATGGTTGCGAGAAGCACCATCACCACGACACCAGGAAAGAACTGCAGGTCCATCGGCGACGGACCGATCACGTAACTCAGCAGAACCAGGACGGGTGCAACGAAGAGCGCAATCTGGGAAGCGCTTCCGAGCGCGATGCCCACGCTCAGGTCAAGCCGGTTCTTGCGGGCACCGGAAAATGCCGAGGCCATTTCGGCAGCGCCGCCAACCAGTGCCACAACGATGAAACCGACAAAGGCAGGCGTCATTCCAAAGGCCTCGGCCGCCTTTTGTACGGACTCAACAAAGATTTCGCTGACCAGTGCCACGAGGACGGTTACGCCGGCGAGCGTGACAAGGGCGAGGCCGAGCGGCCACGGCGTCTCGTCGGCCTGCGCGTGTTCCGCTGCGGCGAAAATCTCGCGATGTGTCCTGAGGCTGAACAACAGCCCAAGTCCGTATCCAACGATGAGCAGGACAGCCAGGCCGAGACTGAGCTTCTGGATGACGGCCGAGGCCGAAACGGATTCTATTTCGGCAACTGCCGAAGGCATCAGCAGTCCTACCGTAGCAAGAAAGAGCAGGCCGGCCTGAAGACGCGCGCTGGCTCGGTTAAATTCCTGGAAGTGATACTTCAGCCCGCCCAGCAGAAACGAGGCACCCAACATGAAGAGCGTGTTGGTAACGATCGCGCCGGCGATGGAAGACTTTACCAGCGTATATTCACCGGCACGCAGAGCCGCCAGCGCAATTACCAACTCGGTCAGGTTCCCCAGAGTGGCATTGAGCAGGCCGCCTGCGGCGTCGCCCGTCTTGGCGGCAACGGATTCGGTTGCGTGACTGAGCAATCCGGCCAGTGGCACGATAGCAAGAACCGAAAGGACGAAGAGCGCAGTGTGAGCCTCAGGGATGATTATCGCAGCGATAAACACCAATGGCACGGCGACCAGTAACCACAGCATGGGGCTGTCGCGTATTTCTTTCAGAATGAGGCTCAACCGTTCGCTCCCATCCGGGGTGCATTACTCGGGCAAGGTCGTCTGCCGGAAAAAGGTTACAATCGCTTCGTCCGGCGGCCCGAACCACATCGTGAAAAATGCGCGGAAGTCCTGCGCCGCATAGGCTTGACTCAATGCGCGATCGACTGCGAGGCGGAAGTCCTCATCCGTTCGCGCCATTTCAAGAGCAAGCGGCTCGTAGGTAAACTGTCGCTTCAAGACGATGAGATTGCCGGAATTGTCACTGCGCGCCGCCACGTCCATCAGAAGCGGCATGTCCCCAAAGAGAACCGCTGACTGGCCGTCCAGAACCCGTTCGATTCCTTGCTGGAAGTTGTCGACAGATGCCGTTGTCGCCGCAAGCTGAAAGGTCTTGATCCTGTCGGACAGCCAGCGCTCGCTGGTCGTGCCTGTCACCGCCGAGAACGTCTTGTGCTCGAGGATCGTGCGCGCGGGCGAGCCTCGCCAGACAGGCCGGCTTGAGGGTTCCCCATATTCCAGCACCTCCCGCAGGGCCAAGGGCGCACTCGCACTGACCACTGCCCCGGTCCCGCTCGGAAAGATCGGAATGGAGAATGAAACAGTCTGCCTGCGGCTGAGTGTAACGGGCTCTGCCCCACAGACGAGGTCAACGACGCCGTCAGGGATAGCATTTGCCCTGGCATCGCCGGAGAGAGCAACCCATTCCACATCGAGTTGCGACAGCTTGAGCTCGGCCTTCACGCTGTCGGCAACCTTGTTGCACAGAGCTACGGCATAACCGTCAGGCGCTCCCTTGTCCGTCTTGAACGAAAATGGTCTGGCATCGGGCTCATAGCCGAACTTCAATGAATTGCTTGCGCGGACACGGTCCAGCGTCTGCGCTTCGGCTGGCGCCGGTCCCACGGACGAGATCGCCGCAATGAAGATGGAGGCGCCCGTTGCGATCCATCGGCCTTTGCTGTTAGGCATGGTTTCTCCCCCCTTCTATTGGGCCTGCACGCGGCCGGCTGTGGCGGCGAAACGCGGTGCGATCAGGCCGTAGATGATGAAGCTGATACCTGTCACCAGCATCCCGCCCAACACTGCATCCTTGCCGGCAGCGTAGATCGCGAACACGCTGTAAAGCATCCCGATCAAGCAGATGACGGCGTTCAGCCGGTATTTCGCGGGCGGCACACGCGCCGCCTTCATGATGACGAACAGCGACGAGAGCGCGATGATGTAGGGCAGAACGTTCGTCACGACCGCGAGGTTGACCAGAGCGGAGAACTGCTCGCTGAGCGTCGGAGAAATCGTCATCAGGGCAAGGCATGTCTGCACAATGCCGAGAATGATCATCCCCTTCACCGGCGCACCCATCTCGTTCACATGAGAGAAGATGGAGGGGAACATCCTCCCCTCCGCAGCGGTGCGCGCAGTCTGCGCGATCGTGAACTGCCAGCCCAGAAGCGAACCGAGACAGGCAAGGACTGCAAGCGCCATGATGATCGAACCGATCGTCGGATTGAACATTGTGGCATAGGCGAGCGCGAATGGGCCGGTCGAGGCTGCGAGTTCTGCGTTCGGCACGATACCCTGAATGACCGTCGTCGACAGGATATAGATGATGGCGGCTCCAAGCGTGCCGAACATGCAGGCAAGCGGCACGTCGCGTTTGGGGTTCTCGACGGCATCCGAATTCTGCGCCGCCGATTCCATCCCGAGAAAAGCCCAGAGGGTCAGCGAAATACTCGATCCCATCCCTTGCCCGAGCGTCAGTCCTTTGGGATTCCACGCCTCGGCAAAGGTGCTCGAACTGAACCAGAGCCAGCCGATGATCGAAAGCAGCCCCACCGGAATGATGACACCCCAAACGGTGATCGAGCCGATACGCCCCGTAATGCGTGGTCCGCCAAAATTTGCCGCTGTCGTCAGCCAGAGCAGAACGATCAGTGCCACGCAGGTCATTACGGGCGTCGAGGTCAATACGGGAAAGAAGCCCGCGAGGTAGCCCACCGCGGAGATGCCGATCGCGACATTGCCAATGGCGAGCGACAGAAAATACAGAAAGAACACCAGGAAATAGCCGTCCTTCCCATAGGCATCCTCCGCGTAGGCCGACATGCCCCCCGGCCGCTGATTGAAGATTCCGGCCTGTGCAAACCCATAGGCGATCGCCATCGAGCCGATGGCCGTCACGAGCCAGGACAGGAGCGAGATCGCACCGACCTGCGCCATATTGGCAGGCAGCATGATGATGCCGGATCCCATCATATTGACGGCGACGATGAAGGTGAGTTGCACGAGATTCATCTTTTTCTTGGACGAGGCCTCGGCCGCGACATGCATCGTGTTATCGGTCATGACGAAAACCTCCCTAGCCCCTACTCGCGCACGACATATGTGTGGAATTTGATGCGGCCATCGACCCGTTCCTGGAACACGCCCTGAACCTCGTAGTTGAAGCCCGGAAAGCGGTTGAAGGATTCTTCGAAGGCCAGGAAATAGTCCCGCATCGGCCGCGCCCTGTCGTCCCAGCGCTCTCCGGGCACGATGACGCCGATGCCGGGCGGATAGATCAGCGCCAGCGTCGCCGAAATACGGCCGGCGGCCTCCGTCAGCGGCACATAATCGACATTGTTGGCGACGAGTGCCTCATAGGCCCGCTTGGGCGCAATTGCCGGTTCCGGAAAGCTCTCGGAGCGGAAGCAGAGGCGCTGCAGCTCCTTAACGCCTGCCTCGCGATAGAAGGAATGCATCTCCCGGCACACCTGGCGAACGGTATAGCCGGCATAGCGTGCGCGGTTGGCGGCAAAGACTGTCGGCAACACTTCCTCAAGCGGCGCGTCGCGATCCCAGAGGTTCTTGAACTTGACGAGCTTGGCGACGAGGGTGTTCAGCTTGCTCTCATCCTCGGCCGGGGTCAGCAGGAAGAGCAGGCTGTTCAAGTCGCATTTTTCCGCCACGACCCGCTGCTCGCGCAGATAGTTGGCGACCACCGTCGCCGGGATGCCGAACGTGCGATATTCGCCGGTCTTCCTGTCGATGCCGGGCGTCAGTATCGCAAGCTTGTTTGGATCGACCATCGTATAGCCCGGCGCATAGCCAGAATAGCCGTGCCACTTCGCTTCCGGATCGAACCGCCAGCATTGCTGCTCACGCTTCAACACATCGGTCGGGATATCTTCCCATCGTGTGTCGGCCAGGTCGCCCGTGTGCTTCGAGCCGGCGACCGAGACCCTGTCCGGTACGAAGGGATCGAAGAACCATTGCTCTTCCTCGCTTGCGGCTTTGGTCTCGTAGTAATCGACGAAACCGCGCAGCTTCTTGCGCACCTCGATCCCGAGTTCGATGCAGCGGTCCCAGAGCATTTCGCCAGCCTTGCCTTCATGCACCTTGGCATTGACATCGAGCGAAGCGAAAAGCGGATAGAAGGGCGAGGTCGAGACATGCATCAACAGTGATTCATTGAAGCGCTTGTGTTCGACGAAGCGGCGCTGGCCGTTGATATGTTCGTCCCGCTTGTGGATCTGCGATGCCTGGGAGAAACCGGCACCCTGCTTATGCACCGACTGGGTGGAAAACAGGCCCGGCATATCGGCCGACAAACCCGTCAGGCGCATCGGGCTATGGCCCTCGAACAGCGGATGGAAGGCATTGTAGCCGATCCAGGCCTCGTCCCAGAGCACATAGTCGCAGAGATGGCCGATCTTCTCCATCACCTGGCCGACATTGTAGATCGTGCCATCATAGGTGGCGAGCTGGATGCAGGCGAGGCGGAAAGGCCTTTGCGCTCTGGCACGGCTTTTGTCGGCAACGAGCGGGTGTTCCTCTATCTTCTGGCGTAGCCAGGTCTCGTCCCATGCCGCCCAGTCGACAGCTCCGATCATGCCGAAGGAATTGCGGGCGGTCGGCAGATAGATCGGGATGGCGCCGGCCTGCACCAGGGCGCCCTGATGCAGGGATTTGTGGTTGTTGCGGTCAAAGAGGACGAGATCGCCGCTGCGCAGCACCGCATTGGCGACCACCTTGTTGGAGGTGCTCGTTCCGTTGAGGATGAAATAGGTGCGGTCAGCGCCGAAAATGCGCGCCGCCTGCTTCTGGGCTTCGACAGCCGGACCTTCATGGATCAGGAGATCGCCGAGATCGACATCAGCATTGCAGAGATCGTTGCGGAAGATGCTCTCGCCGAAATATTTGAAGAAGAGCTGCCCGGCCGGCGACTTGCGGTAGAACTGGCCGCCCTGATGTCCCGGGCAATCGAAGGCGATGTTCGCCTCGCCGTCATAGGCCATCATGCCGCCGAAGAATGGCGGCAGCAGTGATTTGCCGTAGCTGACCGCGCTGGAAACGATCTGCTTGGCATAAAAGGTCGGCGTCTGCTGGCCGAGATAGACGAAGCCATCCACCTCTCCTGCCATTTCGACGACGTCCATATCTGCGATCGTCAGCGTATCGGCCATTGCCCATATGGGTGTGCGAAAGCCTATGTCCCTGACGGAGCGCAGAAAGCTGCGTGCCGCCGGAAGCTGTCCGCCTTCCACCGAGCCGATATAGGCCCCGACATCCGCATCCTCAGATACATCGGCGGAATAGTCGTCGCGGAGTTCCACCTGGAAACCCTGGGCGGTGATCTGGGCCACAAGCTCCTGGGCCTGCGAATTGTCGCGGTCGATGACGGCCACGATCTTCAGCATCTTGTGAAACGGTATGGAAACCGTTGGAGATTTCACATCGCGCGGGATCATTTCTGCGCCTCCCCTGCGATACAATCGACAAGATAGCGTCGCCCGCCATCACCGGGCGTGAAGCGCAGGCCGTGAATATCGGTTTCGAAACCGGGAAACTTGCGGTCGAAATCGCGGGCGTAAAGCAGATAGTCCTGAATGGACTTGGTTGACTGGGTGATCCGTTCGCCCGGCATGATCAGCGGAATTCCCGGCGGATAGGGAACGATCATCACGGCAAGGATGCGGTTCATGAGGTTGTCGATTTCGACGCTTTCGATCGTCCCCTTCACCAGCCGATCATAAGCATCGGCAGGCCGCAGCGCCATTTCGGGCAGGACGGTGTACATCTCGCGCTGTGCTTTCGGCACGTCGTCCTTGCGATAGATCGCGTGGATCTGTTCACAGAGATCCTTCAGCCCCATTCCGGCATAGGCCTCCGGATGCGCTGCGGCGAGCCCCGGCAGTGCCCGCGTCAATGGTGCATTGGCATCATAGAGATCCTTGAAATTCAGGAGTTCGGTAACGAGCGTGCTCCATTTGCCGCGCGTGATCCCCATCGAGAAAAGCACGAGGAAGGAATAGAGCCCGGTCTTTTCGATTTCGATACGCCGGGAGGACAGGAACTTGGTGATGACGGCCGCCGGAATTCCGTGCTCATCCATGGCTCCGCTTGCCGACAGGCCCGGCGACAGGATGGTGACCTTGATCGGGTCGACCATGACGTGGTTTTCGGCAAGTCCTGTGAACCCATGCCAGGCATCGCCAGGCTTCAGGACCCAGTCGGCATGTGCGTCGCTGGGCGTCTGTTCGGCAATGGTGGGCTCCCACACGTCGAACCACCAGCTGCCATCCGTCTGTTTTCTCACCGCATTCATCGCGCGTCGGAAACTGATCGCCTCATCGATCGTCTCCTGAACGAGCGCTCGCCCGGCCGGCTGTTCCATCATAGCGGCTGCGACATCGCACGAAGCGATGATGCCGTATTGCGGCGAGGTCGAAGTGTGCATCATGAAGGCTTCGTTGAAGCGGGTGACATCTAGACGCTTGTTCTCGGCGTGCTGAATGTGGATCATCGACGCCTGTGAGAGAGCTGCCAGAAGCTTGTGCGTCGAGTGCGTGGCAAAGGTAATGGCGTTCTGCGATCGCGCGGGCTGATTTGACGAGATCCCGTGGAAACCATCGTAGAATTCGTGGAAATTGGCATAGGCGTACCAGGCCTCATCGAAATGCAGCACCTCGACCGCATCTCCCAGCGACGCCTTGATGGCATCGACGTTGTAGCAAAGCCCGTCATAGGTCGAATTGGTGATGACCATCAGCCGGACCCTGCCGCTCGTCTGCCCGGCAAAGGGGCTCGCGGCAATCTTGCGTGCGATCGATTCCGGCGTGAACTGGTCCTTGGAGATAGGGCCGATGATGCCGAGCCCGTTGCGCGAAGGCGTCAGATAGATGGGGGTCGCACCCGTCATGATGAGCGAATGCAGGATGGACTTGTGGCAATTGCGGTCGCAGAGCACCAGATCGCCGCGCCCGACCATGCCGTGCCAGACGATCTTGTTGGCGGTCGATGTGCCGCCGACGACGAAGAGCGTTTCATCCGTGCCGAAAATGCGCGCCGCATTGCGCTCTCCTTCAGCGATCGGACCGACATGATCGAGAAGTGACCCGACGCTGCCGACAGAGACGGAAATATCGGATCGAAGCGTGTTTTCGCCGAAGAACGTATAAAAGAGCTGACCGACCGGGCTTTTGCGGAAAGCGACACCACCACCATGGCCCGGCGTGTGCCAGGAATAAGCGCCCTCCAGCGTATATTCCATCAACGCCTTGAACATCGGCGGCGGCAGGCGGTCGAGATAGTTTCGGGCGGCCTGCGCAATGGCGCGCGCCATGAATTCCGCCGTATCCTCGAACAGCCGGAAAAAGGCATTGGCGTGGCGCAGGACCGAAGCCGGCACGTCTTCGGCCGTCGTATCGTCACCGAACAGAAAGATCGGCAGGCGATCGTTCCTCTGCCGTTTCGCGGCAAGCACTTCTCCCAGCACCTGCCAGCGCGTGGTCTTGTCCTCAGTACCGTCAACGGATACGAGCCAGCAGGACTCGGTGTTGAAGATATGGACCAGACGCCGCGCATCCTCGTAGGAAACACCGGATACGATCCGGAACCCTTCCTTTTCGATGGCTGCAGCCAGATCGCGCATCCCGCGTCCGGCAGCGCTCTTGCCGTCGAAATCCTCGTCGATAACGGCTATTGGAAATGCCATCTGGAATTCCATGCGTTCCTCCAGAAACCTGACGTCAAGGACTATGGGCCGCCATGCAGCCCATGCATCTCAGGTTGAAGGATCGTACATGACAGGTGGTGCAGCGTCGTTGATTGCAATCAACGTGGGCGAAGCATTTCGATGTCGCTGAGGTAGACTGGATTCGGCCCGGCTATTCGGCCCATTCCGCATCCGCAGTGAAAGCAATCGTCAGCCAGCGATTGGCACTCTCATCCCCGATTGCATTGCCTATCTCGTCGCGGAGTGCATCCCACTCCTCCACGGTCTTGGCGGGAAGTCCCTCCGGCACGATGAAATAAAGTTCGATCTGCTTTGCACGACCGACCTGTGCGACATAGGCGCGGTGCGAGACAAAGCCCAGGCGACGAACCGTATCCGAGGCAACGCGATCGACATGTTCCTGCAGACCGGCAGGAGCAATCAGCAGGATCTCGGTCAGCGCTTTCCAGACGGTGCCGATCGGAAGCGGTATCATGACAAGGCAGACCAGCGTCAGCACCGCGGGGTCCATATAGCTGGCGATCCACGCAGCCGGTGTTCCCACCACGGCCAGGCCGATCAGAAATGCGGCGAGTAGCGCCAGCGCTATCCCGCCCGACATGATCCAGGCCTTGATATCGAGCGAGATGAAATCAGACTTGATATGGCGATTAAGCCTGATGCCGAGGACAGCCATCACGGCGCAGACAAGCACGGTCGCAGCGGAATAGGCGACCGCTATTCCGAAACGCAGTTCATGGCCGCCGTTCAGTATGCTGATGATCGCGCTGATCAACGCGTATACCCCGACTGTCATCAGCAGGCAGCCATTGAGCATCAGCACGATCGGCTCCAAATGCCAGAACCCCATGGTAAAACGGTTTCGGATCCTGCCGGACTGGGCATCGCTCTGAGTCGATTTAATGATGAGGCTCGAGACCCAAAGCGCAAGGCCGGTCATGGCCGCATCCGCCAGCGAATAGACCCCATCGAAAGCGATTGAGAACGAGCCGGAAAGGATCCCGAAAACAACGCCAAGCGTTGCGACGACAATGGTCGCTGCGATCGAAACTCTGAGAAATCCCTGCTCGCTCAGCATCGTCACACCACCTCCGGCTCGTTTCATTCTAACCGCTTTTTCCTGATGGTGAAGGCTAGACCAGGCTCGCCGACTACGCATTGATCCGGATTGCAGCCGCTCATTTTTGCAACGACAATCATCCCTCGAAGGCAGTTGAGCCGTCGGCTCCGGCCAGCCGGCTCTCCGGGAGGGACTTCATGACAACCTCGTCGCATGGCAAAAGTCTCGGACTTGCCGCCTGCACAGCCATCGTCGTCGGCAATATGGTGGGGTCGGGCTTTTACCTCTCGCCGGCCGCCGTCGCGCCCTACGGCAATCTTGCGATCATCGTATGGGTTCTCATGGGCGCCGGTGCGATCTGCCTCGGCCTGACCTTCGCGCGTCTTGCGAGACTCGTACCCGTCGTCGGCGGTCCCTATGCCTATACAAGGCTTGCCTATGGCGATTTCGCCGGATTTCTGATTGCCTGGGGCTACTGGATCTCCATCTGGACATCGCTGCCCGTCATCGCGATTGCCTTTACCGGCGTTATGGTCGATCTCTTTCCTGCGCTCGGCAATCGCTTTACCGCAACCGTTCTGACACTCGGCGTCATATGGGCGGTCGTGCTCGTCAATCTTCGCGGCGTCCACGCGGCCGGCCTCTTCGCACAGGTGACGACCTACGCCAAGCTGCTTCCCTTCGGTGCCGTCGCCATCATCGGCCTTCTCTATATCGACACCTCGCATTTTTCCGAATTCAATCCCAGCGGGCAGCCCCTGTTGCAGTCTTTTGCAACGCTGGCGCCGCTCACCATGTTTGCCTATCTGGGTCTGGAATCGGCGACCGTTCCTGCCGGCGATGTCGTGAATGCGGAGCGGACCATTCCACGATCGACCGTGCTCGGTATCTCCATCGCTGCTACTCTTTACGTGCTTGGCACGATCGTGGTGATGGGCGTCCTGCCCCGTGAACAACTCATCCACTCGATCGCGCCGTTTTCGCAGGCTGCGGGCATGATGTGGGGACCCCCAGGGGAATTGGCGATCTCGATCGCGGTCCTGCTTTCCTCGATCGGTGCATTGAACGGCTGGACTCTGCTGATGGGACAAGTTCCGATGGCGGCAGCACGCGACGGGCTCTTTCCGCCGCTTTTTGCCCGAATCTCTCCACGCGGTGTGCCGGCATCGGGCATGATCATCTCCGCCTCGTTCGCGACGATCCTGGTGCTCGTCCAGGCGCTTGGCACGGAGGGTTTCGCAGAGGTCTATCGACTGATGGTCGGGCTCAGCACGATGGCGGCTGTCGTTCCCTACGCCTTCTGCTCGCTTGCCAGAATACTCATCGAGGGCATGACACACGGGCGGATGCCAAGGGTGAGCGCGATCGAACTCATCGCCTTTGTCTTTGCGATCTTCACCCTCTATGGCTCCGGTGCCGAACCGGTGCTCTACGGCCTCGTGCTCTTGATGTTCGGCATTCCCGTCTACGTTTGGCAAAGACGGAACGTCGCGGAAGCGGCAGACAATGAGACGACGGCGGGTGCGCCAACACGCCCCCTCGTCTCGGGATAGATTTGTCCTGAGAGATCAGTGCCAGCTCAGGCCGTCAAAGTCGCCGTTGATAACAGTTCCGCGTTCACCACGCACCATTGCGGCTATATCGGCAAGGGAGCCGATTGCGGCCGTCTTGCCATGGGCGCGCGCGAAATGGCAGGCAGCGTCCACCTTCGGCCCCATTGAACCGGCCGGGAAGGAAAACTGCTTGAAATCATCGGGACGAGCGCGGTGGATCGCCCTCTGAGACGGCTTGCCCCAATCGATGCAGACTGCCGGAGCATCCGTCGCCATGATCAGCAGGTCAGCATTGAGTTCCCGCGCCAGAAGCTCCGAGCACAGGTCCTTGTCGATGACAGCCTCGACGCCGATCAGTTTCCTGTCGGCGCCCTTTTCGTACATGGTCGGGATGCCGCCACCGCCCGCACAGATAACGATCGTACGCTGCTCCAGAAGCCAACGGACCGGACGGATCTCGAAGATACGCTTCGGCATCGGCGAGGCGACGACTCGGCGCCACTTTTCGCCATCCTGCTTGAAGACCCACCCCTTTTCCGCGCCGATTTTGTCCGCCTCGGCCTTTTCGTAGACCGGACCGACAAACTTGGTCGGATTCTGGAAGCCCGGATCATCGGCATCGACTTCCACCATGGTCAGAAGTGTCGCCAGCGGCTGCTCGAACGGCAGGAGATTACCGAGTTCCTGCTCCAGCATGTAACCGATCATGCCTTCGGTTTCGGCGCCGAGAACATCAAGCGGATAGGCTTCCTCGGGTTTGTAGGCAGCTCCCTGCAGAGCAAGCAAACCCACTTGCGGGCCGTTGCCGTGTGTCACAACGATCTCATGTTCGGCCGCCAGGGGTGCAATCGCCTTCGCAGCGATATACGCATTGCGTCTCTGGGTTTCAGCCGTCATCGCTTCCCCGCGTCGGAGAAGCGCATTGCCACCAAGCGCAACGACCACACGCATCTTAATCTCCCAAGGTAGCGACGAGCAGAGCCTTGATCGTATGCAGGCGGTTTTCCGCCTGCTCGAAAGCGACATTGGCCTCGGACTCGAAGACGTCATTGGTCACTTCAAGACCGTTCTCCATGCCGTAGTCTTCGGCGATCTGTTTGCCGAGCGTGGTTTCGGTATCGTGAAATGCCGGCAGGCAATGCATGAACTTGGTTTGCGGGTTGCCGGTCGCCTTCATCAAGTCCTTGTTGACCTGATAGGGGGTCAGCAACTTGATGCGTTCACGCCAGACGTCCTTCGGCTCGCCCATCGAAACCCACACATCGGTATGGATGAAATCGACGTCCTTGACCGCCTCTCTGGGGTCCTCGGTAACCAGCAGCCGTGCACCGGAGGCTTGCTGCAGATCCTTGGCGATCTTCATATATTCCTCCGACGGCCATAATGATCTCGGGCCGCAAATGCGCACATCCATACCGAGCAGGCAGCCGACGATCAGCAGCGAATGCCCCATATTCGAGCGGGTATCGCCGACATAGGCATATTTGATCGCAGCAATGGGCTTGTCGCTATGCTCACGCATGGTCATGACGTCGGCAATCATCTGCGTCGGATGATATTCATCCGTCAGGCCGTTATAGACGGGCACCCCGGCATATCGCGCCAGCGTCTCCACGCCTTTCTGCGCAGAACCGCGATATTCGATCGCATCATACATGCGACCCAGAACCCGCGCCGTATCCTTGAAAGACTCCTTGTGCCCGATCTGCGAGCCGGACGGATCGAGATAGGTCACGTTGGCGCCCTGGTCCGAACAGGCGACTTCGAAGGCACATCGCGTCCTCGTCGAGGTCTTCTCGAATATCAGGCAGATTTCCTTGCCTTTCAGATGCTCCTGCTCGGTTCGGGCATATTTCGCCCGTTTCAGATCGCGGGCGAGATCGAGAAGATAGCGGAATTCGCGCGGGGTATAGTCCTGCACGGTCAGAAGCGAGCGATTGCGCAGATTGAAGCTCATGGTCATGCTCCGTCGGTCTGGTTCGTGGGTGATAACGTCAGTAAGCGGCCTCACGCCAAATGGGGCAGGTCATGCAATGCCCGCCACCACGACCACGGCCGAGTTCGGAACCGCGAATGGTGATGACCTCGACACCTGCCTTGCGTAGCAGGGTATTGGTATAGGTGTTGCGGTCGTAAGCCACGACGACGCCGGGTTCGAGCGCCACGACATTGTTGCCGTCGTCCCATTGTTCGCGCTCGGCCTGATAGGAATTGCCGCCGGTTTCGACGACGCGAAATTGCGGCAGATCAAGCGCGTCAGCAACGACATCGAGCATCGGCCGGTTTTCCGGACGGATCTCGAATGTGCCATCATCGTCTTTCGGATACATGCTGTAGCAGCGGATCTGGTCGACCACTTCCGCAAACAGCGTCACGACATCGCGGTCACAGAAGCTGAAGACGGTATCGAGATGCATGGCCGCGCGGCTCTTCGGCATCAGGCAGCCGATCACACGTTTCGCGGCCTTGTTTCTGAACAGAGCCTGGGCCACCTGGCCGACAGCCTGGTATGTGGTGCGCTCACCCATGCCGATCAGAACGGTGCCATTGCCGATCGGCATGACGTCGCCGCCCTCCATCGAAGCATTAGCGAACTGATTGTCGGAATCGCCCCACCAGATCCGGAAGTCCCCGCCCTGGAACATCGGGTGAAATTTATAGATCGCCCGTTGGATCAGAGTCTCCGCACGTCTTGCCGGCCAGAACATCGGATTGCAGGTCACGCCGCCATAGATCCAGCAGGACGGATCGCGCTGAAACAGGGTATTGGGGATCGGTGGAATGACGAATTCCGTTTCCGGCAAGGCGCTCAGCATCAGCGACTTCGCCTTGACATCGGGCAAGTCGGATATGGCAATACCGCCGACCATGAAAGCGGCGAGCTGGCCGGCCGGCATTTCGTCTAGCCATGGCCGCATCGCCTCGGCGATCTGCGAACCGAGGACATTCGGGGTAATGCGTCGGTCCAGGATGAAATCGCGCGCCTGCTTGTTGGCGAGCGCCTGGCCAAGCAGGTCGTGAAGTTCGAGAACCTCGACCCCTCTTTCCTGCATCTTCAGGACGAAATCATAATGGTCCTTCTGTGCCTCATGCACCCACAGGACATCGTCGAAAAGGAGATCATGGCAGTTTGCGGGCGTCAGGCGCTGATGGGCCAGCGATGGCCGGCAGACCATGACGGTTTTCAGCTTTCCGACCTCAGAATGAACACCGAAACCACGCATGCCGCCCTCCTTCAGTCCCATGGGACGGCGACCGTGCCGTCATCTCCGGACATGTTCAGCCTGCCAGGCAGCCTATTGGGACAGGCCGGCCGATGTCATTGATTGCAGACAAGGTGCGGCGCAGCATTTGTCGCTTCCTGCCATCCGGCCTCAGAAAAATTCCATCTCCTTCAATGAAGATCGGACGCATCGCATCGTTGCATCTGCCATATGCGCCAGTGCGTCGGATCAACATAAAGCATCTCGCCAGTGAGGGCGTTGATCCATCCGTCGGGCCGGCGTTGGCACGGAAAGACCAGAGCATGGATGCCCTCGTCGTCGATGACGGCCAGCTCAATATCTCTTTCGAACGGCGCTTCGACGATCAACCGCCACATCACCGAACCCTCCCCGACGATGCAGGAACGTACCCGACAAGAGGCTGGCGTTTGGACGTACCAGTCACTCGGCCGGCGCGGTTCCGCTCATCGATATTCTGTATATGTTGTGTGTCTCTATGCCTGCCTTGAAGCCGAACCAACGATCGCGCGGTCTATCTTCGCGATAGGCGCAGCATGTCCGATGATGGCTCATTCGATGTAGAAGGTCAGATTGCCGTTGCGGGCACGCGTCACCCATTCGATCTTGTCTGGTGTCAGTTTCTTGGCCTTCAATTGCTGAACGAGCCACGCATTGGAACGGATTGCCGTCCGTATCTCTTTCACATGCTCATCACTGCCCGGCGTCGGCATCGATCCGACTTCAACAGCAGTTCGAAAGCTGACGATCGAGAACCGCTTGTTGTGATAGGTTCGGATATGCCCCGGCAGGCTCTCGGCCCAGTTCATCCGCCGAAATTCCTTGCGGGTCTCTTGGGCGCCGACAGGTGTCACAATCGACGCGGCAGTCGCAATAGCAATAGCAAGGGCCAACTTCCTCATCTTCCGGCTCCCTCAAATAACCCTGTATCCCGTACCTCCTAGAGTAGCGGAACAAAGAGCCCGAGGCATTGAGCCGGATCAATGAAGATGTTGACGGACCAAACGCCGGTTTCAGCAGCGCGACAAGTCGGGAAGCAGGACAAGACCAATAGAGTCTACGCGATTCTACACCGAACCCCCATTCAAAGATGGTAAACTCGCGGCATCGTTGAGGAGGAAAAAGGGGTCGTCGAAGCCCTGAACACGTCTCGATGAGCGGAGGAAAGCATCATGTCGACCGAGACGGAAGCGCCGCATATTTCCAGATATGGTTGTATCACCTCGGACATGACCGGACGATGCTCCCTCATTGGATCGCGAAAGACACGCGGAAAAGCAGAGCGCATTTTGTCCGAGGAGAACCGGCCGGATGCAAACTGGATGTGGCAACTCTATCGACACATGCCGGATGCCGTGTTCTTCTTGACTGAAAACAACCGAATTTCTGCCTGCAACCGTGCCTCTGTCGCTCTTTTCGGCTATGAAGAATCCGAGTTGCTGGACCATAAGATCGACCTCATCTGGTCCTCGACACAGGATGTAAGGCTGAAAGGACGTTGGGCCGACCAGGGCGCGGTACGTGCCGGCCTGGCGAAGACCAAGAGCGACATTCAGTTTCCGGCCGCCCTGACAATCATTCGAGACCCGAGCGGAAGAAAAGGCTTCACTATTGCGGTCTTCGAGGACTTTCGGTCAGAGAACGATATATTGCAGCAGGTTCGAGAGTTGCAATGCGAGTTGGCGCATCTCGCAAGAATAGTCGCGCTCGGCGAAATGACGGCAACATTGGCGCATGAACTCTCTCAGCCGCTGTCGTCGATCGCCGCCTATTCAGAAGGCTGCGGACGCCTTTTGATGAACGGCTGTGACGGGAACGACGAGGCACTGCACCAAGCCTTGTCGGAAATGACGCAGCACGCCTTGCGGGCAAGTATGATCGTCGAGAAAATCAGGGAATTCGCAAAGCGCGGCACCGGAGAAAAACGACCGGAGGCCACGCACGCGCTGATTCACGAAGCGAGGCTGCTTGCGCTCGCCGGATCGCCCCGGAAAGATATCAACATCGATCTAGAGCTTGCGGCAGAGCAGGACGTCGTGCTCGCGGACCGCGTACAGATCGTTCAGGTGCTGACGAATCTTCTGCGGAATGCCTTGGAGGCGACAGACGGCGCAGAGCGACCGGCGATCGGTATTCACACCAGAATTGACGACTTCTCGCATCTGATCGTCGATGTGTCCGACAATGGCTGCGGAATTGCCGCCGAGATCGAAGAGGAGCTTTTTCGTCCCTTCGTGACGAGCAAGCCACGCGGCCTCGGCATGGGCCTGGCATTGTCCAAACGCATCATCGGGGCGCATGGAGGCCACATAGGTGCGCGCAGGCGCGCGCAAGGCGGTTCGATCCTGTCATTTTCACTTCCGTTGATGGAGACCATAGTCAATGGCGAACGATCTCACGATCCATCTCGTAGATGACGAAGAGTCGCTCCGGCGATCTCTGACCTTTCTACTGGTGTCAGCGGGCTTTGCCGTGCGCGCCCATAGCTGCGCCAAAGCCTTTCTGGAGCTTTTGCCGCTTTCGGGGCGCAACTGCCTGGTCACCGATCTGTGCATGCCGGACGTGGACGGTATCGAACTGCTTCAATGGCTGAGGCGCGTCAACTCGGACGTACCCGCAATCGTCATCACGGGCCAGGGTGATGTCGCCGCAGCAGTTCAAGCGATGAAGGCCGGGGCCTCCGATTTTCTGGAAAAGCCGCTGCGGGAAGAGGCGCTGATCGCAGCCATCAACGGCGCGATCGGGCAGAGGCGGCCCGGCAGAACTGTCGCCGATTGTGAAACGGTTGCGGCACGACTTCGCCAGCTCACCGGCCGCGAGTATCAAGTCCTGACCGGCGTCCTCGATGGACTGCAGAACAAGATGATTGCCTACCATCTCGGCATCAGCGCCCGTACGGTGGAGGTCCATCGCGCCAATGTTATGGCCAAGATGGGCGCTCGCAATTTGGCGGAACTCATGCGGATGGCCATCGCCATCGACGCAGCTGCGGAACCGCATGAAACCGCAAAAGCTTTGCCGGCTAATGCATGGACAACCTATATTTGATATCACTAAAGTAAATCTTGCAACCTTCGACTGGTGATATATGATGCTCGGATAATTGCGTGATCTTGTCGTAGGGGCGATCATGAGAAGCGCAAAGATCAATGCTTTCAATATAGTCGAGCCAACTGCGGACGAAATTTGCCGGCAGGTCGAACGTATCTTGGGAAGCGAGGAGTTTCACGCGCCAAAGCGTGGGCGGAACTTCCTGGAATTCGTCGTCAACGAGACGCTTGCCGGTCGATCCGACTTCCTGAAGGCCTTCACGATCGCAAATGTGGTTTTTGGCCGGGAAGCATCATTCGATCCGCAGAACGATCCGGTCGTGCGAATAGAAGCCGGCCGCATACGAAAGGCGCTTGAGCGCTATTATCTGGTCGCGGGCCGGACGGACGAGGTAGTTATCACCGTTCCTAAGGGCCGATATGTACCGCATTTCGCATATGCCAGGGATGCGGCGCCAACGACGACTGCGCAGGAGGAATTCCAGGCCGCAGAGCCGGCGCATCGAGACAACTCACTTGTGAAAACATGGCGTCTAGTGCAATTGGCCATACTCGGCCTCGGGATAGCTTTGGCGGCTGCTCTCACATTTGCAATGTCCTCTCCGCGAGATCCGCTGATCGAGCCATCGCCGGTGGCAGCTTCAGAGCCGAAAGTGATCGTCGAGTTTTTTGCCGAGAATGGCGCTGCCGATACCGGCTCGAATATTGCTCGCGGCATGCGTGACGACGTCATCGGTCAACTCGCCCGGTCAAACGAGATCGTCGTGGTCGCCGATCCGTTGCGTAGCGATGCCAGTGCCGACTTCATGTTACAGGGAAATGTCCAACTCGACGGCAACAGGCTGCGCGCCGCAGCGAGGCTGGTCCGCCAATCGGATGGCGTCGTTATCTGGGCCAACAATTTCGATGCTGATCTCGGGGCCGAGAACAAGCTTGAGATCCAAGGCAATATCGCCCGGCAAATCGTCAATTCGATCGCACAACCCTATGGCGCCATCTTTCAATCCGACGCGAATGTAATCGCCGACCCCGCACAGAGAGGCGACGAGAGCGCCTACGCTTGCACGCTCGTCTATTACAGCTATCGCCAGAACATGACCGCCCGAAGTCACGCCACCGCGCGCGAATGCCTGCAGAAAGCAACCCGGCATTTTCCCGATAATGCCGTGACCTGGGCTTTGCTTTCCGTGGTCTACCTCGATGAAATCCGTTTTCGCTACAAGCTCGGCACGCCCTCTTCGGCCCCATCGCTCAAGTTGGCGACCGCGGCGGTGGATCGGGCAGTGTCGCTTGCGCCTCACAATCGTCGCGTACTGCAGGCGATGATGATGGTAAACTTCTACATGGGAGATATCGACAAGGCACTGAAGGCCGGGACCGCTGCCTATTCAGCGGATCCCGATGATGTGGAAGTTGCTGGCGAATATGGCTTCCGATTGGCTCTGTCGGGAAAATGGCAATCCGGGTGTGAATTGCTGTCGATCGCCCTGAATAGAGGTGTGGGCGCTGAAGGCTACTACGAAGTCGGAATGGCGCTGTGTGCATTCATGAAGGGAAACGTCGAAGAGGCGGAACAGTGGTCGCGAAAATCCGATCTCGAGTCCAATCCGATGCACCGCCTTGTGCTGCTATCCATTCTCGGAACAGCCGGAAAAGTGAACGAGGCCAAGCAGGAAGAGGATTGGCTTGATATGCACGCACCATCCTTGATGGTGAATATCCGCGAGGAAGTCTCCCTGCGCCTGCAACGACCCGAGGACCAGGAGCGTTTCCTGGACGGACTGCGTGCGGCAGGGGTTGTCGTCAGCGCGCCATCGGTAAGATAAGACAGCTATGGATCAGCGCCCGTACCGCTCAGCCTGCGGCTGTTTGAAATCTCCATGACGATTTGTGCGGCAATTTCGTCCTCGACATCGAGCATGGACTGGCCGCGAAGGTCGCGATCATATTGGTTTGCCCAGATGACTGAACCGTCTGCGCCGCTGATCAGCCGGATGTGCAGATGGGCAATCGTGCCCTCGACAAGCGCACTTCCCTGCAGGCTAAACTGCATACCGGTTGCATCCGTGCCGAAGCGACCCGGTGCAAGCACGACAAGGCTCTCCATCTTCATGAGCTTTGCAATCAACTGATCGGCCAGTCCTCTGGCAAAGTCCGATCCTTGTGCATTGTCGCCGAGCGCCGCGATGGGTTCGACGGTAACTCTTGGCTTACTCTTCAGCGTCTGGGTTGCTGGAGTTTGTGAGGCTCTTGGAGACGAAAGATAGGCCTCCAGGGGGCGGATGACGGCCAGGATCGCCATTGTGCCGAATAGCGCAGGTACGCCGATCGGCAGCAGAAGATCGCGCCAGGTAATCGGTCGCTCGGCCGCACGCCGTTTATCTGCAGGCCTGCGTAGATCTGCCGTCTCGCCGGCCTGCAGCCTGCTCTCGCTATTCGAAAAATGCGGCAGATAGCCGCCTTTGGGAATGGTGATCCGAACAGGATCACCGCTTCCGCTGACGAGATAATATCGTTCGAGCGCGCGACGGATACGCCCCGCCTCGATACGAACGACCGGATCGTTCTGCGCATCGAAGGAAGCGTCGCGACCGAAAACCGCCTGTGCGATCGTATAGGCTTTGAGCCGTTCACTGCGCCCTTCCAGCGTCTCCTCGACGATATATTGCAGAAAGCGCCGTCCGCGCTCAGGAGCGAGAAACTCAGGGCTTAAGAGGATGCGATCAAGCTGCGCGCGCACCCCTGCCGGGTCATGAAATACGCCGCTTTCCCCTCCCTCTTCCGATGCCATCGAGACCTCCCCCGATATCCTCGTATCGCTCTCAACAAGGGGCATAGCCTTATACACCCGTCAGTGGTTCCGGGCTTCCGTAGCAATACGTAAGGGGTATCTCGAATATCGGAGCACGCGACGATTGCATATTCTGCGATGCGGATGGGGGCGACGCAAATGCTTCAAAACCACGCGATCGTAACGCACACGTCGGTGCCCGAGCCCCGCCTTGGCGTGGCCAGGGAAACAGCCAGGGATCAATCGATCCGGCTCAAGGCCGACGAGACAATCTACAGCGAAGGCGAACATGCTCTTGCAATCTACCAGGTCGAAATGGGCGCCGTGCGGATTTACCGCCTGACGGCCAGTGGTCAGCGGTATATTCTGTCCTTCTGCAGCAAGGGAGAATGGTTCGGGCTGGAAACAGGCGACGTGCGGACCGATTTTGCCGAGGCCGTCTGCGAGAGTTCCATCAAGCCCTTTCGAGCCAATCAATACGCCGGCGTTCCCATAAACCTTCTTCACATCGCGTTGACGAATCTTGCAAAAGCCCAGCAAAAACAACTCGTCATCACCGAGCAAAGCGCCCTGAAACGGGTTGCAGCATTCGTCTGCGAAATGGCCGATCGTCATCCGGAAGACAGCGAATTCGATATGATGATGTCGCGTGGTGACATCGCCGACTATCTCGGACTGACCGTCGAAACCGTCGCCCGTTGTTTCACGAAGCTCCGCGAAAAACGCATCCTTCTCCTGAACGGCAAGCTGCAACGCATCGTTCGCCTTCTTGACCGCGATGCACTCAGCACCCTGTCGATCTAATGCCCCCGGATTTCGAGAGATCCATCTTAGCAAGGACCCGAGCATGGCCCACACCTACCACCAAAGATTACGCGGATCGGCGAAAACTCTTTTCGCAGGGCTGGCGGCGCTGACCATCTTCCAATTCGCGCCCGTCCAGGCGCAGAGCGATCCCTTCAGCCAATTTCCCCTGATCATACAGTGCAAACAAAAGGAGACCTATCACGTCTATTACTTGTCGCGCGTCTCGCAGGACGGCGTGGCGACCTATGCGGCGTCAGAGCGTATAGCCGGCACCATCACAGTGACCGGCCAGGCGAAGGCAGTCGGCAGCGCGAGCGGGGGCAGTTGTGTCGGGAAGACGTTGGCCGAACTACGCGCGTCCGGCCAAGCCCGAGATCTGGCGCGTTAGCTGCATTCCTCGTGCACAGCGAACGAGGACCTACCATCGTCAAGGGAAAGCGAAGCTTTTCCGTCAGCGATAAAGAAGGCTCAACTGCTCTGAAGCATCGGAAGTGGAATTTGGTTTCTTGGGCAGGCCTTTGGGTTTTTCTGTCCCGAGCGTCGGCTTTGCCTGCTTGCGGGCCCCTGATTAGGCGTTAAATCCTCGCCCGGTTACCAACAAAAAAAGCCCGCTTGAAGCGGGCTTATTTTCTTGGTTGCGGGGGCAGGATT
>UCGV01000049.1 GCA_900471925.1 Hyphomicrobiales bacterium | reverse complement strand
AATTCGTTGCGCGAGACCTGGCGCGAAAATTGGCGCTCGCCAACGAGCCCGAGGGTCAGCCCCATCAGTGCCGGCCCGATGACGGCACCCACGATCGCGGTTGCCGATTGACCGCCGAAGACCGCAGCATTGCCGGGGCTGGCCAGCGTCCATAGAGCTGCTGCCGTGACCAGAAGCACCGGCAGGACAATCAGGAGCCGCTTGTGGCGCGTTGCGTCGACCCAGGCGCCGAATAAGGGCGTGGCGACCATGCCAAGCACGCCGCCGATCGTGGCGACGACCCCAAGCGTCATGGGTGACCAGCCCCGGGTAGCAAGAAAGCCGTCACGAGATTGGAGGCATCGGCGGCTCCGTGAGAGACGAGGCCTTGTGCTTCGATGGGAAGCAGGCGACCGCAAACGGATGCGCCGCCCAAACTGTTCCCGTGTGCCCGAAGGATCGTTGATGCCTCCTGCGCGCCTGGGGCGCGCAGCCAGGGAAAGCTGCGCTGTCCCGGGCTTTCCCTCGTGCTAGAAATGCAGACGGAGATAGACGCCGCTGCGATGGGAGCGATAATGGCGATCGTGGTATCGCCAATGGCGATGCTCCCGCCAGCGCCGTTCGGCGCGCCAATGCCGATGGTGGCGGTGGTGACGCCAGGCACGCCGGTCATGATGGCGATAATGCCGGTAATGGCGGTGGCGGACCTGGATGACGCCACTCTTTTCGACAGCGGCAATCGGTGTTTCAGATCGCGGCATCGCTGCAGCGGGCTCTGCCGCAACGAAGGCCGAAGCGAACGATAGAACGGCCGCAACGGCAACATGGGCAATTTTCATGGCTCATCTCCTTGCTGGTTCGCGAACAAGGGTGGCTCCGACGGCATGAACTCGCTCTTAAGGGGGACTTCATTCTCGGTTCATGGAGTATCCCATCTGGCGAAATCGGCGATCGGATCCATCGCTCCTGAGAGTGTCGATTTTGTCAGCTGACAAAAACAGGTATTTCGAATTCAAATTCAATCACTAAGCGCTGATTGGAAACGCTGATATGGCATTAAAAGCCTGCTCGAAGGATCGAGGAACGGCGCCGAGACGGGCGCCGGCATTCTGGAGAGGGAAGGGTCCATCAATTCGGCTGGCGGCAACTTTTCCGACCGGCGACGGTGGGCCGGGCGAGACAGGTCTGCACTTGCCTCGATCGTTACGGTGTCGTTGAGCGGCGCTGGCGGCCAGAAGCCGCGGGTTGCGTCTACAACGGGAAGCAGCTCGTGCGAAAGCTTCGCTCACGGGCGGCCCTTTAGACTGTGCCGTCTGCGGAGAATGCCTTAACTCATTGAAAGTTCTGCAATCGCAGAACGAGGAAGAGGCTGGGCGCGCATCTACTACAAAAATCGAGGGGAAAATCTCGTGACGCTCGGAGAACTGATTGATCGCAACCGGCTCGGCTTGGCGGACGAATCCGTAGCCGTACGGCGAAGCTGGGAAGAAATGTTCACATACACGCTCAGGCATTTTTCCAAGGATACGCCCTTGAGCACCTTCGATCTCGATTTTCTGTCGCGCCGACTTTTGGCAGCAGGTGTCCATCACCTGATCGTCGCAGGCTATGTAAAGCGATGGCGCGATGCGTTGTCGAAGGTGAACGCGCCATGAGCCAATCTGGACGCGGCGCCTGGCGATCGTGAATTCGCCGCCGGCAGGCCCAATGGTGTTGTATTGTGAGAATGCATCAATCTTGGTGCTCCAATCGACAGCCATCGTCGCGCATGATCTGCAAACGCATCTTTTCGCATTTGATGATCCGTATATCTATCATCATCCTTGAATATCGCGGTAAAATGATATTTATAGGTATCATTCGGCGGAGAATGATAAATTTAGGTATCATATGAGACCGGAATCTGAAGCGCTTCTGGAAATCGGACGTCTTTTGAAGACGACGCGCAAGAGACTGAGACTTACTCAGGAGATGGTCGCCGATATGGCCGGCATATCGCGTCCACGCTATCGCGAGATCGAAGCCGGAAGCAGTGCTGCCCGCACGACAACCCTGATCAACATTGCGCGCGCGCTCGGTCTCGAACTGATGCTCATTCCGCAAGCGATCGTTCCGGCGGTCGATGCATTGACGCGGCCACACGATGACGACGATGACGATTTGCCTGCCTTTGTCGCCAGCCCCGACGGTGATGCAAATGCCTGATGCGTATCCCGATCCAGGATCAATCTCATCGCTTGAGGTACTGCTGAACAATCTCAAGGTCGGCACGATCGTCAGGACGCCTGGCGACTTCAATCCGTTCAGTTTCGAGGAAAGCTATCGCGCAACGGGTGGTTTGCCGGTGCTAAGCCTGTCCTTTCGCGCGATCACCGGAGGTCTGCGCAAGGATCCCAAGCCTGTCGCCAGAGCGTTGCCGGCTTTTTTTGCGAATCTTCTTCCAGAGGACAAACTGCGCGAGGCGATGGAGAAGCACCACGCTGGCAGCGTTCGCGCCGGAAACGACTTCGATCTGCTGGTCGCACTCGGGTCGGATCTGCCGGGTGCCGTCCGCGTCCTGCCCGGCAAAGGTGCGGTTCCTCCGCCCGACGATCCGTCACGTCCGAAACCGAAGGCGCGGTTTTCGCTCGCCGGCGTGCAGATGAAGCTTTCCGTCATCAAGAACACGGGCAAGGGCGGCGGCCTGACCTTACCTTTGGGAGATACGCAGGGATCTTACATCGCCAAGTTTCCATCAACATCGTTTCCTGGCGTCTCGGAGAACGAATATGCCAATCTCGCTTTGGCCGAAGCGATCGGTATGGACGTGCCTGACCGCGAGCTTGTCGAGCAATCGGAGTTCGAAGGCATTCCGGCAGAATTCACGACGCTCTCGGACGGAAAAGTCCTGCTCGTCAAACGCTTCGATCGCAGCCATAGCGCTGAACGGATTCATATCGAGGATTTCGCCCAGGTTTTCGGCATCTATCCGTCGCGCAAATACGAAGGTGCGGCCTATCACGATATCGCAGCAGCCCTTGGGGTTGCCGTCTCCTCCGCAGCCGCGCTCGAATTCGTCCGCCGCCTGGCTCTGGCTGCCGTCACTGGCAATGGCGACATGCATCTGAAAAACTGGTCACTGATCTATCCCGGGGCGGGCGACAGGCCGGAGCTTGCGCCGGTCTATGATGTGCTCTCCACCATTCCTTATATCCCGGCAGATGCCATGGCGCTGTCGCTGGCAGGCGAGCGCTCGTTCAAAGCCCTGAACACGCAACGATGGAAAAGCTTTGCCAATCGTGCGCGCTTGCCGGAAGCCGCAGTTCTCAAAGCGGTGGTCGAAACCGTTGAGCGCGTAAACGAGGCCTGGTGGTCGCTGCCGGAACGTGAAGTCGTTCCGACAAAAGTGCTCGAGCGGATCGACGCGCATGTCAGGACAATGACGCCGATCCTCGCCACGTGCGCCACCTAACGCGTCATCAACACGGGATGGCGTCGCTGTTGCTCAGGGCTTGATACGGAGTGACACGGTGGATGCGGCCGCGACGACAATGATAATTGCCGGAGCGAGCAGCAGCAGCGTCTTGTTCAGCACGTCTTCGGAACGGTCCCCGGCGGACATCATGCGTTTGCCCCGCCATCGACGGTGAGACCCGTGCCGTTGACCGAGCGTGCCTCGGGGCTGGCGATGAAGGCATAGAGCGCCGCCACATCCTCGGGCCGGCCATATTCCTTGATGGCCATACGCTGGCGCTGCGCTTCGGCATGCGGACCGTCGGCCGGATTCATGTCGGTGTTCGTCGAGCCGGGATGGACCAGATTGACGGTGATGCCGCGCGGGCCGAGATCACGCGCAGTACCCTTGGTCCAGGCGACCAAGGCCGCCTTGCTGGCAGAATAGAGCGCCTTGCCGGCATCCGGTACGCGGTCGGCAAGATTGCTGCCGGTCGAAATGATGCGGCCGCCTTCGCTCATGTAAGGCAGGGCTGCCTGTGTCGCGAGAATGACGCCACGCACATTCACGGCCAGCATCGTGTCGATCTGTTCGAGTGTCACCTGCTCGATCGTGCCGTAGCAGATGATGCCGGCATTGTTGACGAGGATATCGAGGCCACCGAGCTTGGAGGCAGCGAGATCGACGGCCCGCTTGATCGAGGCGGGATCGGCGGCATTCATCTGGATCGCGAAGGCACGGCCGCCGGCCGCCGCGATTTCCCGGGCGATGGCATTGGCGGCATCTGCAGAACGTTCGTAACCGATTGCAACCGCTGCACCATCAGCTGCAAAGCGCCGCGCAATGGCAGCGCCGATTCCGCGGCTGGCGCCGGTGATGAAAGCACGTTTTCCTGTGAGCGCAGACATGGTCAACTCCTATTTATGTAATGAATGACACAGAAATAGGAGCGCCTTGTATTCGCTGTCAAGGAGAATTATATACCGATCGACACAATATTATGATCCGCGTGAACAGGCGGTCCGAAAAGCGAGTAATCTCATGGCAGCGCGTGGCCGCCCCAGGGCTTTCGACAGGGAACAGGCGCTGACCCGCGCCATGGAGGTCTTCTGGGCCAAGGGGCTCGAAGGCGCATCGATGACCGACCTGACGGAGGCAATGGGCATTGGGTCTCCGTCTCTCTATGCAGCGTTTGGATCAAAGGAAGCGCTCTTCCGGGAAGCCGTGGCGCTTTACGTTTCGACTGACGGTTCGGATATCTGGGCTGCGCTCACGAACGCCGACACCGCCTACGGCGCAGTCGAGGGCTTCCTGATGGAAACAGCGCGACTGTTCAGCCGGCCGGACAAGCCGAGCGGCTGCCTTGTCGTGCTCTCGGCCCTCCATGCAACTGATGGCAGCGAGGCCGTGCGAGCCGAGCTGATTGCCAAGCGCGAAGAAAACACCGGTGATCTCGCCAGACGCATTGCGCAGGGCCTGGCAAGTGGCGAAATCGCCCCCGGTGTCGATACCGGCATGCTGGCGCGCTTCTACGTTACCGTGCAGCAAGGCATGTCGATCCAGGCCCGAGATGGCGCTGACCGCGCGACACTGGAGAAGATTGCCCGTTCTGCACTGGCAGCCTGGGGGCCGCTGACGACGGCACGCCAATAGCGAACGGCTGTCTCCGGCATCACGATGCAGCATTTCGAACGGCCGAGGCACGCGCCCCGGCTCGCCAATCCAAAGCTGGACCGGCAGGTCGCCTGGCATCTGACTGCGGCGACCTTCATCACCGCCATCTCGGTGCCCTCTTAAAGCAGCGATCCGAAAACGTGCGCAGGTCGGCTGGACGACATACTCAATAATGCCGCCTTCCCGATCTCTTCGTCGCCATGAACGATCAAGCGTTCAAGGTCGGCAGTGGCAACCAACATCGCATCCTTATACATGCCAACGCGCCCCGTGACGTTCACCGCCATAAAACGTAGTATTGAGACGGTTTCTCTTTAAAAGGACGCTCGAGCCCTCTCAAAGAGAATGCCGACGCTGCCTCCCCGGGAAACCCACGGGCCTCACCAATTTGACAGCCTGTCTATTGCAGGGCTGCGGTGATCAAGCTTGCCAAGCGAGCGGCCGCAAGTGCGGCCTGGCTGCGCGCCGTCTTCAATGCGTTGGTTTCGTAGGCTCGGTCCAGCATGTATGGTGCGGTCCCTGATCGCACCGGCTCCGCATAGGTTACATCGATGGCAAGTTTCTGGCTTTCCTGAAACCACTTCTCGGGGTCTTGCTCGACCGCGAGAGTGGCATCTGGCTCAGGCAGCTTTGTATCGGGGTTCACCAGTCCATCGAAAATCGCGCCGTAAGGAGTCGAATAGCCACCAAAAAGGCCGTCCCAATACGCGTGGAGTTTCATCTTCGCCCCGGTCGCGGTCACCACCTCGTCGAGATTGCCACCTTGGTCGCCATGCTTGTGTTCTTGCGAAAACCGGGCCGTTGCATGGAGAGGCTGATGGGCGTCGCCGACGAGATGGATCAGCCAAACAAGGTCGTAGGACCGCACGTCGTCGGGAAGGCCGGAGTTCGACGAAAGCCCTTGGCTCAAAGCCTTGATCTGTGTCAGCGCGTTGACCGGATCGGCATCTTCAACCGGCGTTCCGTCGGTCGAGAACCCAATGTCCTTGAAGTGCCAGTAGCCATGCGAGTAGTGATCATAGTAGCCGACATTGCGACCCGCCTGAGGATTTGTCGCCTTGTCGCCGGTATTCGTATATCCCTCGATCAGGCCCTTGATATCGTCTGCCCAGGTCGCGGCCCTGATGAACGCATATTGCGCCTTCAGGCTGTCGGGTACGCCGGCAACCCAGCGATCATATTCCGGGTTCAGTTTGATAAGCGCATCCGCCTTGCCACGAATTTCGGGGCTGAGCCGATCGTAGGCGACGGCTGCGATCTGCATGTGGCCCTCGTCCCACCAGGCGGCGGCCGGTTGAGTACCGGCTGCGATGACAAAAGTTGAGAAAACAATGGCACGAAATCTATTGGACATGTCCTGCTCCAACAATGAGTGAGAACTCCGATAGCGGAGTCTTAGCGGATGATCATGGCAGCCAGATTTAGGTCCCAGGAGGAAGCGGCTCAACCGATGTGGATTTGCGGACAATCGCATGCTCGAACCCTGACCAGACCTCCCCGGGAGGCCGGTCCAGAAGGTTGACCGCTCGGCGCAAGACTTCGAGTTGGCGAGAATCTGCTTTCCGGTCCCAATACAAAGTGTGGGTGAAGCCATGCGCCTGTCCGCGGATTTCCCTCAAGTCGATGTCGATCACACCTGGTCCGAATTCGCCGCGCAGCGGACCCGAAATCAGGTCCCCCTGAAATATCCACTGTGAATGGTCGAAAATGTTCGTCCATCGCACGGCGCAAAAGAGCGCCGCATGATGCAGCTCCCACGTCTTGTCATCGTCGCGCCAGGGGAAAGAAAAGAGCCTTCCGTCGCTGGTACCAGCTGCAATCATCCCCGCATCGATGGCTGCCTGCAGGTTGGCCGGATCCAGGTTTTCGCGCACTGGAGGCGAGCTCGGCATCTCGCGCGCGACGATCCGGGCATCAAGGTCGGGCCGGCCGGCCGCCATCAGAAACTCGGCATGTGTCAGAGGTGAGCCGAGGGTGACGAAATCAGATATGATCCATCTGGCGGTAGCATCCCCTTGTCCGCCAGGATTGGCTGCATCGTGGGCTGCCATGGCTTGGCGCAAACTTCGCTGTCCGTCGCGCCAACGCAGGAGCAGGGAAGCGTCATCCGGCCGTGCCTCGAGAAGCGGAGCGACCGCTTCGAGCGTCTTTAGCGCTTCAAAGGCAGCTGTTGCCTCCGTGATCTGCCGTGCGAGATTTTTTCTCTCCCAGAAAAATGCGAGCAGCTCGTAGGCGAGGATTGTTCCGAGACTGTGTCCGACGAGGATGATGCGATCATACTGCTTGTCACTGTGGAGGGTTTCCAACAAAGCCAGACCGCGGTCGCGAACTGCCTTTCTCGCAGCAATGTTGCTCGGGGTCGCGCGGGTATATCGGACGACCCGGCCGAAGGTCTTTGCCGCCAGCATTGGTTGCCGTGAAGGCGAAGCTGTCGTTGCCGCGGAAGCCGTTTGGCGGCGTATATCTAAAGTTCCCGGAATTGTTGACACTGACCGCGCCGCCATTTGCGGTCGTTGGCGATCCCACGACGTAGCTGGTCGGGCTGTTCGTGACGTGACCGCCGACAGAAATGGTACTCACACCGGGCCCGTAGGCGACCGGACCTGAAGTGAAGGAGGACGCTACGGGAGGAGAGACATACGTGAAGCCGCCGGTAACCGTCGCGGTGCCGCCCGGCGTGGTGGCGACGACATCGACCGCACCTGCGGCATGGACGGGTGCTATGACGGTGAGCGAGGTCGTGCTGTTGAATGTCACCCCGGTTGCGGCTGTACCGCCGAAGGTGACCGATGTCGTGTTGGTAAAGTTGGTGCCCGTCACCGTCACCGACGTTCCGCCCGCCGTCGGGCCTGTGTTCGGGGTGATGCCGGAGATGGTCGGTGCTGCGATATAGGTGTAGCGGTCGTTGGCCGATGTGGTGCTGGTGCCGCCCGGCGTCGTTACGGTGACATCAACCGTTCCCACGCCGGCCGGCGTGGTTGCGGTGATCTGCGTGTCGCTGTTGATGGTATAGGTGGCGGTCGTCGAGCCGAACTTGACCGCACCCGAGGCATTGGCGGCGGAAAAACCGGTGCCTGTGATCACCACCGTCGTGTTGCCGCCAGCCGGGCCGGATGCAGGGCTGACCGCTGTTACTGTCGGCACAGGAGCGGCTCCTGCCGGTATAGTCACGCTAATCCTGACCTCGAGACTGGCTGCCGCAGAACTCGTGGCCGTCCAAAGGGAAATCGTATCTGATGTAGAAGTGACGCCGCTATCGATCGAGAGAAGCTTGAACGTATAGGCGAAGGCACCGCTGTCCCATGCAGCAAGATACTTGGCTTTGCCGGTATCCAAAGTGTTATAGGCAGTCGTTTGCCAATCGGCACCGATCGGGTCGTCTGCCGTATTTTCGTTCTGTACCTTGTATAAGCCAATGAAGTTGGTGTCGCATGCCTGAATATCAATCGAACCTGAGGTTTGCCCGGTTGCCGTGAAGGCAATCGAGCCGGGCGACGGTATGCATGCCGCCAGCGCCTTTGTCGGGTTCATCATCGTCAAGAGGGTGAATAGTAGGACAACTGCGGGCAACAGGCTCGCAAAACTCAGCGACCTCATCGTGGTGACCGGACATTGGAGGGCCGCGCACAGGCGCGATATAAATGACGCGGGGCCAGCGGAGGGGTCGTGAGCTGAACGAGGAATATGTTCAAAAGCGTCGAAGTCGGCTGAATGTGTCGTCGTCTTGTCCGAATATCCCCGCATTTCTTGCATCAAAAACGACCTCCTCAAATAGGTATCCGAGGGGTCTTGAGCGCTCCATCCAGGCTGGCGTGACTGGAAATTCAACTCAAAAGCGCGCACTCCAAGCCACCCCAGGAGAGCTCTAAAACATGAATCTCTAATAAATATAGTAAATTCCCTATGTCTCGGAGTAACCCGCTTCGCTGCAGGCGTCAATTGTGCCGCGCTTTGAAAGACGGGAGATGCCGCAAAAGATCAAAAAAAGTGCTGGGCGCAGCTGCATGACGGATCCGATTGGGCATCGCCGACATCGCCTTTCCGCTGGTGTCGTCGCGCTTAGGGGCCATGAATGAAACGCCGGGACTGAAGAGCGCGTGGTTTTCTTCCGCTAAAGTCCGATCGGGCTCGCAAGGAATTTGGCCATGCACTGTCAGATACCCAGGACTTGCCGCGGAGCGCGAGCGAAAGCCGTAGTTGACGTAGAGACTCGGGCCGGCAGATCAGAATTATGAAACCGGAGTTTACTGGAACAGCGTCAGGATCCGCTGCGAAGAGCTGTTGGCGATCGACAGCGACTGGACTGCGAGCTGTTGTTGCGTCTGCAGCGCGCTGAGACGGCTGGATTCATCTTCCATGTTGGCGTCCACCAGCCGCCCGATGCCGCTCTGGACGGAATCGCGCAAATTGCTGACGAAATCGTCCTGGAGGCCGATGCGTTTGGTCAGGCTGCCGAGCGCCGAGCCGTAGCTCGTCATGTCGCGCAACATGCCATCGACGACGGATATCATGTCGGTGACATCCTTCGTCGTCGTTGCCGCGGACAGGCCGATTTCAACCTGCGGCAGGACCGGAGCGCCTGAATAGGTCGATCCGGATCCACTACCCTTGACGAGCATGTAGCCCTTCGAGAGGCCTAGATTATAGGCGTACATATCCGTGGTGAGGACGCCAAATTCGCCATGCGTCAACGATGAATCATCAACAAGCGTGTAGGAATACGGCTGCCAGCTGGGATAGTGCAGCCGGTTGAATGTGACCATTTGCACCGAAACATTGCCGTTGGCGTCGCGCACGAACGAGCCCGGCACCTGCGGGTTGCCGATTTTGACCGGATCGTCGTTCTTGCCGTAGTAGAGCCAGTTCTGGCCGTTGAAGCTCGCGGACGTCGCGGTGGCGCGCAGCTGATCCTTGAGTTGCGTTAGCTCGTCGTTGATCTTCGCCTTGTCCACGCCGCTTTCGGTTGCGGCAACAAGTTTGGCCTTGATTTCGGAGACGATATCGATGGCAGACTGCATTCCCGTATAGGCCGTATCGCTCACAGCCGCGCCCATGCCGATTGCGTCCTGCACCGCAGACAAGGCCTTGTCGTCGGAACGCATCGTCGTTGCGATCGACCAATAGGCCGCGTTATCTGAAGCCTTGTCGATGCGATATCCGCTCGACACTTGCTGCTGCGTCGTTCCAAGCTTCGCGTTGGTGTTGCGCAGCACCGCCAGCGCGGCCGTTGCCGATGTATTGGTGATGATGCTCGTCATGAAACAACCGGTCCGAAAATTGGCAAATCAATCAATATAGGCGTAAATTTTCACTACCTCCGGTAAATTCTCTGTTAATCTTGGTTGCAAAATCTCGACGATTGACCGCCGATGCGTCCCGTTGGCGCATCCTGTTTCAAAACGCGGGCCATCCGGAACAACGACGTCGATCATCCTTTTCTAAGGTAATCGGACTTTCGCCAATCGATGGGATGAGATTTGGAGCGCCACCTCTTCAACGCAAACTCGCCGCAATCCTCGCTGCCGACGTCGAACGTTACTCGAGGTTGATGCACATCGATGAAGAACGCACGCTTGCGAACCGGGAAGACCCGACCGCTGGCCGCGATGACATCATCGATATTACCCGGTCGCTGGCGCGGCCGGGAAGGTGAGGAGAGGGCCGGCCGTGGCCTGTCTACATCCGGCCGCAAGTCCCCATCCGCCGGCGGACTGTCGCCATTGCCCCTCAATGCAGAGCCGCCGGCAGAAAACCGTCAAGGGTGTCATCATCTGCCCTTGTAAGGTTTGAGGCCAGCCAGCAGCGCGGCGCAAGCCAACGCGGTCACTTTGTCGGTGCCCTCACGTTGAAAGCGGGTCATTGACTGAGGCAGGCGCCCCAACAGCGCGGCGCAATGGCCTTTGTTCATGCCTTTGGCGCGCATCTCTTCAAGCCAACAAATGAAATCGTCGCCGTTCATGTGATGATCATCGCTTTGAGTTCCTTCATCGCGGTTTGGAATTCGTTGATCGCAGACGCACTGTTTTCAACGTTGTTGGGATCATCGGCGACGACGTTTCCACCAGCCATGATTTCGCATCTCGCGAGGTTTTCTGCGAGCGAACCGGCGTCAAAACGGTATCGCGCTTGATAGTCGCGATCTGCCACCACTCGCCCTCTCACTTTGCGTGAGGGCCGTCGCCTCGATTGAGCGGCGACGGCCTCAGTCGCTCACAACGTGGTCGCGTCGTTCGGTCGCTCAGGAATGAATTCGCCTGCGACTTAGACACGTTTCGACCGGCTTCCACAGCGAGGCTTTCCAAGTGAGTGCAGGGCGATACGGATACCCATCATACGCGTCTGCTTGATCGCCAAATTCGAACTAGGAAGCGTTCGCGGTTGGCGCGTTCGCATTCAGCGATCCGGATCGTGCTCCTTGCGCAGTTGGAGCATCATGCTTCGGCCAGCTGCAATCAGTTCGAAGAGGAAAGCAACAAGCGAAAGCATCAGCGAGATTATGGCGCCACCGAAGAACCAGAAAAGGTTCTCGGGCCTTAAGCGGATGGCAAGCGCGCCGGAAAGGAGATTTAAGATCGCCCCGCATGTGCAAATGCCCGCCACCACGCCCAGGATGACTGCTATTTCGAGAACGAGGATACGCCGTCGCAGATAGACGAGCTGCCGTTTTCGCTTCGCTCCCGGCGCATCTTTATCCACGACCTCGTTCAGCCGGTCGGAGACCCTTCCAAGTCGCGTGCTGTAGATGCCGACGAAGGCTGCGGTGCCGGCAAGCAGAAAAACCGGAGCGAGAGAGGTTTGGATCACACCAGCATATTCGTTGATGATCGGAGGAGTATCCATTGGCGATCCACCCTTTCCATAGACCGGAACGTGCTCCATCTCGCTCGCGCTAAAGTGGTCGGGCCGACGCTAGAAATGCCGAAGGTCGCGGTCCTCTTGAGTTGCTATCACCGAACTGCTGCGAGGGTATCTGGTTCCGCGCTGCCATGCTGGAAGGCGCCATCTGGACCCGTAATCAACGACACGACGCTGTTGGCAAGCGCCGCCTGGGCCACAAAGGTCGCTTTTGTTGCCAAATCTGCCTGCAAGTTGGTGGCCAAGACAATGACGCCATCCTTTTCCCGGACCAACTGGATCGACGTCCAGACAGATTTGTCTTCCGTTCCCACAGTTCCTTGTAACGTATAGGTTCGTTGGCGATCTGATGATCCTGGTCTCGTTGCCGATCCGAATTTTACGATGACTTTCGGATGGCGCACGAGTTGGGTAATGATCTGGTCGGTAATCCCTTCGGAAAAGCTCGACGCCATCGCATTGTTTGGCTCCGGGGTGAGGGGGGCGATGCTGATGATCTGCCGATCATCATTCACCGATGAAATCTCGTCGTGTTGAGCATGCCAGAGAACGCCGGCGACCACAGAGAAGACGGTCGGAAATGCACATAAGACCCACCACCTGCGGCGCTGCGACAACCATCCAACCGGGCCGAGATCGCGTACGGAACTTTTCTCTTCCTGCCTTTCCGCCAGATCGGCTTTTGGCCCGTTCTGAAACGTAGAGCGATCGCATTCCTCTCCCCGCCATGTGAAGACCGGTACATACCCGCCCTTGGGAAGGAAGATCTGAACAGGATCGAACCTGCCGTCTGTCAGATAATATCGTTCAAGTTCACTTCTGATCCGACCAGCGACAATCCGGACGCATGGGTCTGTCTGCGGATCGAAGCTTGCGTTCCTGCCAAACACCGCGAGCGCAATTGTGAAAGCCTTTAAGTAGGTTTGCCGCCCGGCAAGCGTTTCTTCGACAACAAACTGGAAGAACAGCAATGAGCGTGCTGGAAGCCGGCGATTGGCGCTTTGTAAAATTCGGTCGAGCTGGTCCCGCACCTGCTGTTGCGACGGTCTCGATGCACCCTCTGACGTTTCAGCGATCCGGTACACAGGCGCCTCCACATTGGGCCATCGCGCTACTCAAACTCAAGAGTAGAACCATATTTGTCGCCGCCAACTATTGGTAGTTATTTACGGTAAACACGCATGATCGCAACGTAAATGAAGGTGTTGCACGGAACGGAGCGTTGTCTGTGGAAATGGCTCTACCGGTGCGATTCAGTTTTCCACTGGGCGCAAATAGAGAGACTACGGGTCTCATTTTTCCGTCAACGCGGTCAGTTCAGAGCGGACCTGCTGAGTAGCAAAGACAGACCGGGCCGAACGCGAGCAGCACGGCACGACCGGGCCAGGCGAGGGCGAGTGCGTCGCTCCTGCCGCGGGTGGAGATGTTGTCGTTCCCTTCGCCACCCGAGCAAGCGAGGATCGGCCGGGGTTTCTTTAAAGCCAGCACAGTAGGAAAACATTGAAACTAGCCGAGGACAGGTAACGAGTTGTAAATATTGGCTCTTCCATTGTGGCGCCCACAAAAACTGGATGGGTCGCATGAACCGGTCATCTTACATTCCAACTCTTGATGGTCTGCGTGGCTTGGCCGCCCTTCTGGTTGTTGGCGCCCATATCGGCTTCGTCTTTCCCAGTCTATCACCCTACGTTGTTTCGATGGGGAGCGAAGCCGTCGGTCTATTTTTTGCTCTGAGCGGTTTTCTGATGGCGCATCTCTACGCAACGGATGCGCCGACAAAAGAAAAAGTACTGGATTTCCTCGTCAGCCGTTTCGCACGCATCTACCCGGTCTATCTGGCGGCCGTCCTGTTCGTGGCGCTCTTGTCGAACGTTCCCACCCTCGGCTTCATCCAGCCGCTTTCTGGCAGCATTGACCTTCTACGCCACGTCTTACTTGTTGGATCGAGTGGGGTCTTCTGGTCCATCTCACCGGAAATTCAATTCTATCTGGTATTTCCTGTCCTTTGGCTCAGCCTGAATCGACCGGTGCAGCATAGCGCTATCATCACTTGTTTTGCGGTGATGGTGTCCGCCGACGGTCTGTTGAACTTGCCGGGGCCGGGCATCCTTCTACTGTCCAAGCTTCCGTATTTTCTTCTCGGCGCGATAGCCGGAAAGATACATTGCCTTTGGGGCAACCAGAAGGCTTCAACATACGAGGGGATCGCGGCACTGGTGTTGCTGGTGCTGTTTTTCAACTATTCGCACGTGCTGCCGCAGCAAGGACCAGAATTCTGGGGTCTTCAGAGCGCTGTCGCAGCAGCCGTGATCGTTGCGATCATCGCTCGCCAGCCTCCTATCGTCGCGCGACTCTTCACCCTCGCGCCGATGCGATTTCTGGGCAATATCAGCTTTTCTCTCTACCTTTTCCATGTGCCTGCGATGTTCCTTGCCCGGCAAGCACTCTCCCTCGTCCTTCCCGAGCCCTTGCTGATTGCCGTCTCGTTATTGTCAGCCGTGGCGACAGCCTGGTTCATCCACAAGCTCATCGAAGTTCCAAGCCGTCGCGCGGTGATGGTCGTCTGGCGCCGATACCGCTCCTCTGCTGGTGGTGGGAACCGGCCAGACCAACAAATTGAACGTGCGATATTGCAGCTGCGCGAGGCCGAGAACCGTATGCTTGCGCAGGAAGAGTCTGCCGACGTCAAGCTAGCGGACCATGTGGATGTTGAACGCAGGTCGGGTAACGTCGCGCATCGGTAACGGGCGGCCCGGCGGTTGGTAAGACGCTCTACCAAACGAGCACTGACGCTCCAATCATCAGCTCTTTGGTGTTCTCATGACGCTGGCGGTATTGTCACCCAGCCGGGTCTTTCGGACGCGATCCTGGCTTTGGAGAAGGAACTCGGTGTGCAGCTCTTCATCCGCACGACCAGGCGGGTGGAACTGACGCGGGCAGGGGCTGCCTTCTACGAGCGCTCGATCCGGATTCTCAGCGAGCTGGAGCTTTCGACCGAAATCGTTCGCTCGATCGCCGGCAAGACGACGAAGAAGATTTCGATTGGCACGGTCTATCCCGCCACGATCGGCGTGCTGCCGGCCTTCCTGTCGCGCATTGCCCGAAAATATCCCGATATCCGCATGCATATCGAAAGCGGCACTACCGATGACATCATCCGCCATATCGAGGCCGGCCGCATCAATCTCGGTTTCATCCGGCCGGTGGAGAATATCGGTTCGCTGCGCTTCTTCTCGATTGCCCATGAGCGCTATCTCCTGGCGGTCGCCAAGGAGAGCCCGCTGTCTGCCAAGAGCGAGATCGATCTCGAGGATCTGCGCTCGGAGAAGATCATCTCCTTTTCCCGTCAGAAGCTCTCCTACAGCGAGCGCTATTTTGCGGAAAAATTCGAGGAGCACGATCTGACCGATAATGTCGCCTACACATGGGGTAATCGCGG
>UCGV01000029.1 GCA_900471925.1 Hyphomicrobiales bacterium | reverse complement strand
AATATCGTCACCAACGCCGTTAATGTCGGTATTTCCTATCACTGGTAATCGACGCGAAAAGGGCGAAGGCCAATAGCGGTCTTGCCCTCTCGCATGCGAGCTACGCAACGGCCCGAAAATCGGAGATCGATTTTCGGGCCGTTTGCTTTGATCAAAAGTGTCCTGCTGTGACGCGAGAGCGCGACGTGCCTTATTTGGTACCGCAGCTCACCTTGCCTTCGACGACGAAGAAGGTGGTCTTGTTTTCGACCCTCAGCGCATAGGTGCCGCTGAAATTCGCCGCAGGCTTGCCGCGCTGGCCGGCGATGACAGCGAGATCGAGCGATTCGCTGTCAGTATCGTCGCCGTCCGTATCGAAGACTTCCAGGAGCAGGTCGCCATCGCGCGACCAGCGATTGGTCAGGACTTTCGAATCGAAGATGCGCCTTGCGAAATTCTTGGATTTATCAGCGTCCTTGAGCATGAGCGCGCCGGTGAAGTGGACCAGCTTGTGACCGCCCTCCTCCTCGAACGCGCTTTCGAGCGTGAACCGCACATCCTTGTCATCAGCAGAACAGAAGTACTTGATATCGGCATGGGCCACGCCAGCCGTGCCGAGCAAGAGGGTAAGCACTATCAATCCGCGCCGCATGGAAAAGCTCCTGTGATCGGCTGATCAATCGGTGACGTCAGGCTAGCGGCAAATCTCTTAATTTTTCAGGCACAGCACCACCGTAAGCCCAATCCATAAGTTCTACGGTATGCAGGATCGGCGTCGATGTGCCCAACCTGATCTGGGTGATGCAGCCAATATTGCCTGTCGCGATGATATCGGCCTTGGTCGCCTCTATATTCCTGACCTTGCGGTCCCGCAGGCTTGCAGAAATATCCGGCTGCAGGATGTTGTAGGTGCCGGCCGAACCGCAGCAGAGGTGGCCTTCGGCCGGATCGCGAACGGTAAAGCCTGCCGCTTTCAGGAGATGTTTCGGCGCCATGGTGATCTTCTGGCCGTGCTGCATGGAACAGGCGGAATGATAGGCGACGGTGATGCCCTTCGGCGTATGCGCCGGCAGGTCGAGGCCGGCAAGATATTCGGTGATGTCCTTGGCGAGCGCCGACACCCGCGCTGCCTTGCCGGCGTAGGCTGGATCAAGGCGCAACATGTGGCCGTAGTCCTTGATCGTCGTGCCGCAGCCGGACGCGGTGATGATGATGGCATCGAGGCCGCCGGCCTCGATCTCGCGGGTCCAGACATCGACATTGGCGCGCGCCGAAGCGAGCGCCTGCTCCTCGCGGCCCATATGATGGACGAGCGCGCCGCAACAGCTTTCCCCTTTGGGAACCACCACTTCGACGCCGAGACGGGTCAGAAGGCGGATCGTCGCCTCGTTGATAGCCGGGTCGAGAACGGGCTGGGCACAGCCGGTGAGGATCGCGACACGGCCGCGGGGTTCGGCCTGCGGTTCATGGCGGCCGGGCCTGGCGAAAGGCGATGGCGCGGGAACGGCTCGCGGCGCAAGCGCCAGCATGGCGGCGAAAGGCTTCAGTGCGCCTCCACGCATCAGCCCAGCAAAGGGGCGACCGATCCGTGCAAGCGTGAGAGCGGCGCGAAAACGGCCGGGATAGGGCAAGACCGCTGCCAGAATGGCGCGGGTCAGCCGATCCATGAACGGCCGCTTGTAGGTCTTTTCGATGTGGACGCGGGCGTTATCGACCAGATGCATGTAGTCGACACCGGAGGGACAGGTGGTGGTACAGGCAAGGCAGGAAAGGCAGCGGTCGATATGGGTCGTCACTTCGACATCTGCCGCGCGGCCGTTTTCCAGCATGTCCTTGATGAGATAGATGCGCCCGCGCGGGCTGTCGAGTTCGTTGCCGAGCGTCACATAGGTGGGACAGGTGGCGGTGCAGAAGCCGCAATGGACACATTTACGCAGGATCTGCTCGGATTCGGCCACATGCGGATCGGCAAGCTGGGCAAGGGTGAAATTGGTCTGCATCTCAGTATCCCGCCATCTTGCCCGGATTGAAGATCCCCGCCGGATCGAAGCTCTGCTTCACGCGCTGCGACAGCAAGGCAACCGCCTCCTCTTCCGGATGGAATGAAGGAACGGTCGCTCTCGCCTCAGCCGAAGCGCGGATCAGCGTCGCGTGGCCGCCACCGAGCGCCTTGACGAAACGGCGGACGAGATCGGCCTCCGGACCGGCTTCCATGCGCATCCAGACGAGACCGCCCTGCCAATCGTAAAAGGCATCGACGCCGGCTTCGAGCCTGAGGGCGGCGACCAGTTGATGGCCGATGCTGGGAGCGACTGAGACACGCCAGACCGGCCGTTGGGTTCCATCGGCATAGGGGGCGACATCTCGGATTTCCTGCCAGAGCTGGCGGCTCGCGGTCTGATCCAATCTTGCTGCGTGACCAAAAGGCGCCATCGCCGACAGGAGCTTGGCTGCCCGCGATTCCACTGAACCGGGCAGGCCCTCGATGCGCAGCGCCGTCGCCTCCCCCTCGGGCAGCTTGCCGGCGAGAAATTTCCACGTCACCGTCAGAGGCAGATGCGCCGCACCGGAGACTTCGACCGGCAAGGCCATGGCGGCTGCCATCGCATTGGCCGCCTCGGCATCGTTGAGGCCGGAGATGATGATGGTTTCTTCGGCCTTGGGGCGCGGCGGCACGCGGAAAGTCACTTCTGTCAGGAAGCCGAGCGTGCCGTGCGAGCCGGCAAGCAGCTTCACCAGATCGAGGCCGGTGACATTCTTCATCACCCGGCCGCCGGCCTTGATGATCTCGCCTTTGCCGTTGACGAAGCGGATGCCGAGCAGGCTGTCGCGGGCCGCACCCGCCACGAAGCGGCGGGGACCGGAGATATTGGCGGCGAAAACGCCGCCAATCGTCGGCTCGCCCGAGGTGCCCATCAGGGCGCGGTAATCCATCGGCTCGAAAGCGAGCATCTGACCATTTTCGACAAGGGCCGCCTCAACCTCGGCAAGCGGCGTGCCCGCCCGTGCGGTCATCACCATCTCGCCGGGATTATAGGCAACGATGCCGGAAAGACCGGTCGAGCGCAGGCGATCGTCCGCCTGAACCGCATTGCCGAAACCCGAGCGCGTGTGGCCGCCGCAAATCGCGAGCGGACGACCCTGATCGGCATAGGCGCGGATCAGCACCGCGGCTTCCTCTTCGCTTGCCGGTACCAGATCGATCATGCAGCCGAACGCCCCTCGAGCGGGAAGACCTTGGACGGGTTCAGCAGCCATTGCGGATCGAAGGCAGCGCGGGCCGCCATCTGCTGGGCCAAATCGACTTGGGAATATTGGTGGCGCATCAGGTCTCGTTTCTCGATGCCGACACCATGCTCGCCTGTCAGGCAGCCACCGGCATCGACACAGAGTTTGAGGATATCGTTGCCGGCCGCTTCAGCCTTGGCGGCCTCTCCGGGATCATTGGCATTGAAGAGGATCAGCGGGTGCATGTTGCCATCGCCGGCATGGAAGACATTGGCGACGCGCAGGCCGTAGCTCGCGACGATTTCGGAGGTCCGCTGCAGTACGAAGGAGAGCTGGCTGAGCGGCACGGTGCCATCCATGCAGATATAATCGGCAATACGGCCGGTGGCGCCGAAAGCGGATTTACGACCCTTCCAGATCAGCGCCGCTTCCGTTGCCGACTGGCATTCGCGTACCGTCTTGACGCCATGGGTACGGGCAATCGTGACGATGCTTTTCAGCATGTCGTCCATATCGGCTTCCGACCCCTCGACCTCGACGATCAGGAGCGCGCCGACATCGAGCGGATAGCCGGCATGGGCGAAGGCCTCGCAGATTTCGATCGCCTGCTTGTCCATGAACTCAATGGCGACCGGGACGATGCCGGCAGCGATGACATCGGCGACGCAGCGACCCGCCTCGTCCGAGCTTTCGAAACCGAACAGCACGGGCCGGGCGCCCTCCGGCTTGGCGATCAGGCGCACCGTCGCTTCGGTGACGATGCCGAGCTGGCCCTCATGGCCGCAAACGAGGCCGAGCAGATCGTAGCCTGCTGCATCCAGCCCCTTGCCGCCGAGCTCGATGACCGTGCCGTCGGTCAGGACCATCTTGACGCCAAGCAGGTTGTTGGTCGTGACACCATATTTCAGACAGTGCGCGCCGCCGGAATTCATGCCGATATTGCCGCCGATGGTGCAGGCAAGCTGCGAACTCGGATCAGGCGCATAGAAGAAACCGTCCGCAGAGACGGCTTCGGAAATATTGAGATTGGTCACACCGGCCTGGACGACGGCGCAGCGATTGGCGAAATCGACATCCAGGATACGGTTCATCTTCGACAGGCCGAGCACGACGGCATCTTCCTGCGGAATGGCGCCGCCGGAGAGCGAAGTGCCGGCGCCGCGCGGCACGACCGGAATGCCGTAGCGATGACAGTATTTCATCACGGCTGCTACTTCCGCCGTCGAGCGCGGAAGCGCGACAGCGAGCGGCAGGCGGCGGTAGGAAACAAAGGCATCTGTCTCGAAAGGCACGAGTTCGCGCGCTTCGTGGATCAGGCATTCGGGCGGCAGGAGATCGATGAGATCGGCGACGATTTCCTTACGGCGCGCAAGGACTTCGGGGCGTGGCGCGAGAAACGAAATGGCGTCGGACATGGCGTTCTCCCTCGGCCGTCATCACGAAAATCGGCCGCAATTCCTCCCTGCAGCCGTTTCTCTCGGCTTAGCACTTTCCCGAAAGGGGCGCAAATGTTAAGCACTTATGCCAAAAGAGTAAAAAGTTACGGAAGCTTATGACCAATCTGGGTGATCTCGAAATCTTTGCCAAGGTCGTCTCGACCGGCAGCATGTCGCTTGCCGGCCGCGCGCTCGGCTTTTCCCCCGCCGTCGTTTCCAAGCGCATCAAGCGGCTGGAGGACCGACTCGGGACGAGACTCCTGCAGCGCACGACGCGGCAGATTTCGCTGACGGAAGCCGGTCAGGGTTTCTACGATCGCGTCCTCGGCATCCTGGCGGGGCTGGAGGAGGCCGAATACTATATTTCCGGCCGTTCGGCGCAAATGCACGGGACGCTGAAGATCTCCGCCCCCACCTCTTTCGGCCGCATGCATATCGCCCCGCATCTCAAGGCTTTCATGGAAGGACATCCGGAGCTCGCGATCAATCTGGTACTGACGGACGAGTTCAGCGATATCGTCGGCGGCGGCTTCGATCTCGCCATCCGCATCGCGGAACTCACCGATTCCAGCCTCGTTGCCCGTCGTCTGGCGCCGGTGCGCCGGGTGCTCTGCGCCTCGCCCGATTATATCGCCGCTCACGGCATGCCCAGGCACATCGAGGAGCTGAAACAGCACCGCTGTCTGCCGGCGCATAATAACGACGTCTGGCGGCTGGACGGGCCGGACGGCGCCTTCAGCCTTCGCCCGGAAGGCATGTTGATCACCAATTCCAGCGAGGTGATCCGCGAGACGGTGATCGCCGGCCTCGGTATCGCGTTGCGCTCCACCTGGGATATCGGCGAGGAACTCAAGAACGGCAGGCTCGTGCAGGTGCTGCCGGCCTACGAGGGCTCGCATAATGTCACACTTTCGGCAGTCTATCCGAGCCGGCAATTCCTGCCGGCCAAGGTGCGGCTGTTCATCGATTATCTGACAGAGCTCTACGGTCCGGTTCCCTACTGGGAGCGTTGAGGTTCAAGTGGGCTAACTCGCCAGTCGCTCGATGACGAGATCGAGCAGTGCTCTCAGCCGCGCCAGACGCTTCATGTCACGGTGGTAGCCGACCCAGGTATCGCGGCCAGGCGGCGCTTCGCCGAGATCGACCGGTTCAATGGTGGCGATGGCGTCACCAAGCGGACGCGGCAGCACGGCAAGGCCGGCGCCATTGGCGCAAAGCGTTGCCTGCACATCCCGATTGTTGCTGCGCATGGCAATCTCGGCCTTCGGCAACAGGCGTTGCAGCCAGCCGACATCGGGCATGCCCCCGAAAGCCTCGTCCATGGTGATGAGCCGGGCGGCGGTCCCCTCGCCGGCCACGGGATGCGGCAGACCACGGCGGATATAAAGACGGTAGTCAATGTGCATGAGCTTGCGCGAGATGACTTCCGCCTCGGTAAAGGGTGCGATGCGGAAGACGATATCGGCCTCACGCCGTGCAAGGCTCATCAGCCGGCTGTCGGTCAGGAGTTCGATGACGACCTTCGGATAGGTGGCCGAGAATTCCGCCAGCACGGGTGAGAGCACATGGGCGCCGAACCAGTCGGATGAAGACAGGCGCAACAGCCCGTCGAGCTGCCTGTTCTGGCCGGCGAGTTCGCGCTCCAGACCGAGCGCTTCCTCCTCCATCCGCTCGGCATGGGCAAAGACGGTCGTGCCTTCATCCGTCAGGACAAAGCCATCGGCGGTGCGTTGGAAGAGGGTCTGGCCGAGCGAAACTTCGAGCGTCCGTAGGCGGCGGCCCATGGTCGGCTGGGTCAGGCCGAGGCTGCGAGCCGCCGCGCCCAGCGTCCCGAGCCGCGCGATAGCGAGAAAGAGTTTAAGGTCACTCCATTCCAAGGTGTCAGCCTCAAACAAAAATGCATGAACCTCATTCGTTATCTTTGATTTCCATTCATAATTCAATGCGGCATTCTTTGTTCAACAGAACAAGGAGAGTTCCATGAGCAAGATGAAAGCAGCGCTCGTCGAAGCGCCGAATTCCGAATTCAAGATCACCGAAGTTTCAAAGCCGGTCGCAGGATCCGGTCAGATCCTCGTCCGGATCAAGGCAGCAGCGCTCAATCCGCTTGATATGAAGATCCGGGCTGGCGAAGCAGCCCATGCGCGCCATCCCCTGCCCGCCATTCTCGGCATCGACATGGCCGGCACCGTCGAAGCAGTCGGCCCCGGCGTAACCGGATTTCAAGCAGGCGATGAGGTCTACGGCATGACCGGTGGCGTCGGCGGGCTGCAGGGGTCGCTCGCGGAATATGCCGCCGTCGATGCCGATCTCGTCGCCCCGAAGCCGCGCAACCTTTCCATGCGCCAGGCGGCCGCCCTGCCGCTGATCGCCATTACCGCCTGGGAAGGTCTGGAAGAGCGCACGCAGGTGAAGGTCGGGCAGAAAGTGCTCGTTATCGGTGGCGGCGGTGGCGTCGGCCATATCGCCGTGCAGATGGCGGTTGCCGCCGGTGCAGAAGTCTACGCCGTCGATGGCGGTTCGAAGGCCGAGTATATTAAGAGCATCGGAGCGACGCCGATCGACTATGCCAAGGAAACGGTGGAAGACTACGTTATCAGCCATACAGGCGGGAAAGGCTTCGACATCGTCTACGATACGATCGGCGGCAAGGGGCTCGATGCCGCCTTCCAGGCTGTCGCCAAGTTCGGCCATGTGGTCACCAGCCTCGGCTGGGGCACGCATTCGCTGGCGCCGCTATCCTTCAAGGGCGCAACCTATTCCGGGGTCTTCACGCTGGCGCCATTGCTGACGGGCGAAGACCGCGCCCATCACGGCGAAATCCTGAAGCAGGTCGCATCACGCGTCGAAGCCGGAAGCTTGATTCCGAATCTTGATCCGCATCAATTCTCCCTTGATGACGTCGCAGACGCCTACCGGCTCATGGAAAACCGGCAGGCCGCAGGCAAGGTCATCGTCTCGATCTAACGCGCCAGATCGAGATAGGCGCTCGCCACCATTGCATCGATATCGGCGGGTACCGACACGATGCAGGATTCGGCACCGACGCCGCGCTTGGCGACACGCTCCAGGCAGCGAGCCTGCAGCGTGAAGCCGAGGTCCATGGATTCCACCGAATTGCCGAGGGGGCGCGGGCCGGCGAGATTGGCCATGTGGCCGCCGCCGAGCACGTGGAAGGAACGGCCGTCCTTCAGATGGAAGGTCTCGATATGATCGGCCTCGTAGCGGTCGATGGCGATGACATCGGCATGGCTGCGGAAGGCGGCGACGTCGATCTCATGCGGGAAATGGCCGCCGTTCATCAGGATCGCGCCATCCTTGATCAGCGGCACATCGGCTGCCGTGACGATGGCCGGGAAACCGGTGACCGTAGCAATCACATCAGCCGAGCGGATCGCCTGTTCGCGCAGTGGCGTGACGAAACCGTCAAGATGCGCCTCAAGGCTGGTGACGGGATTAATGTCGACGACACTCACCGTCGAGAAGGCATTGCGGAAGGCAGCCGCCGTGCCCTTGCCGCAGGCGCCGTAACCGAAGACGGTGACACGCTTGCCGTTGGTGGAGCGGTTGGTGAAGCGCATATAGCTTTCGAACAGGCTCTGGCCGACAGCGTGCTTGTTTTCGGCGAATTGCTTGATCGGGCTGTCATTGATGACGAGGATCGGCATGGCGAGCTGGTCGCGCATCGGCAACAGGCGGGTGCGGCCCGACGTCGTCTCCTCGGTGCCGCCGAGCAGGTTGGCATAGGGCTTTTCAGCCGCGATGGCGAAGAGATCGCCGCCATTGTCCAGCAGCAGATCGGGCTTTTCAGCGACCACGGCTTCAAGGCTCTGGTGATGGGCGACGGGATCGGTCGTCTGGGTGGCGAAGACGGTGAAGCCCTGCGAACGCAGGAATTCCACTGTCGCCGGCTGGGTGCTGTTGAGATTGCCGGTGCAGACGAGGTGCGCACCGCCGGCCCTCAGCGTCATCAGCAGCGCGACGGTCTTCGGCTCCAGATGGATGCCGGTGCCGATCGAAAGCCCGTCGAAGGGCCGCGTCTTTTCGAACTCGGCCGCCGTTGCTTTCAATAGCCGGCAGCTATTGCCGATCCAGTCGATGCGTGTCGCAGATCTTTCCATCTCGTACCTCTCTCGTTTCCCTCTGTTCTAACGAGGCGGAGATAGGGCTGATATGGAGAAATTTCTGATGATAGGGCAGAAAAACTGCCCTATCGGGAGGTGCCGCCTGAGTGCCATAGCCAATCGCGCAGTGCCGTGAGGGCCGGCCGTTTGGCATCCGCCGTGCGGCAGCAGAGGCTGTAACCAGCCGGACGGCGGATGAAGCCGTAGGGGGCGGCGAGAATGCCCCTATTCAGATCTTCCTCGATCGAGGCTTTTGGCGCCAGCGCAATGCCGAGGCCGGCGCGGGCGGCACCCACCGCCAGAAGCAGATCCTCGAATTCGCGTCGATGGGCAAAGGCAACCGGTACGAAGCCGCTTTCGGAAAACCATTCATCCCAGAGTTTTGGCGCACTCCGGCTGATGAGGATATTGGACTGCGCCAGTGCCGCGACATCGCCTGCCAGTCTAGCGGCAATCGCCGGGGTCGCGACTGGGCCGAATTCATCCTCCATGAAGCGCGTCTCGGTCATGCCATCAGACGATCTCATCTCGCCGCCCATGATGACGGCGTCGAAATCCGGATGCTGAGACAGCGGTTCGACCACCGTCATCGGCACGATATCGACCTCGATATCGCCAAGATTTGCCTGCATATCGGCGGCGCGCGGCATCAGCCACCAGACGGCGAAGGCCGAGGGCACGCCGAGGCGGATGCGCTGCCTGCCCGTCTGCTCGAATTCATCTGTCGCGCGCCTCAGAATGGTAAAAGCCGCACCCGCGGCTTCGGCAAAGGCGCTGGCCTTCTCGGTCGGAACCAGCCTGCGGCCGTCTCGCACGAAAAGCTTGCTGCCGAGATGGTCTTCCAGCGTCGCGATCTGCTGGCGCACGGCGCCGCGCACCACGCCCAGCTCTGCGGCAGCCTTCAAAATGCTGCCCTGGCGGCAGACAGATTCGAAGGCTCTGATGGCGTTGAGTGGCGGGAGTCGCATGGTTACCACATTCTATAAAATGACAGTGGAATAGACGATGGTGTTATTGAATGAAAGGCAAGACCGCGCCATATTGTACAGCTGTGCAAGACGGCGCATTCGAGACAGGTAATGTCGGATTTCCAGACCTGCCCGGCTGCGAATTCTCTTATGTAGAATGTTAAGCGCATATCATTGGTGAAATAGCGCTTTACTTGTTTTACACGTATGGATCGCGCAAGCTTTTCATAGGATACTAAAATAACAACGACTCAGCGTAACGATCATAAAGGTGACCCGACAATTGACCCTTCTTGCCCGCTTGGCTTCCGATGTACAGCTCATGTTCCGGCGTCCGCCGCGACAGCAGTATGCGGCGCTTTGTTACCGGGTTAAGAAGAAGGCGGGCAACCTGGAAGTTCTGCTGATGACCAGCCGCGATACCGGTCGCTGGGTCATTCCCAAGGGCTGGCCGATGGCGCGCAAGTGCGCCTACGAGGTCGCCGCCCAGGAGGCCTTCGAGGAGGCCGGCGCCCACGGCACGGTAGAGACGGAAACGCTCGGCCACTACACCTACCGGAAGGTTCTGCGCGACGGCATGAAGGTGACCTGCAAGGTGCAGGTCTATCCGCTCGAAGTGACCAATATCGCCAAGAACTTCAAGGAAAAGGGCGAGCGCGTCATCGAATGGGTTTCCTGCGATGAAGCAGTCAAGCGCGTGCAGGAGCCAGAGCTGCGCAATCTTTTCCTCGCCTTCCAGCAGCGTATGGCCGAAAGGCTTCCGAACGGCACTCCAAAACAAATTCCGGCGGAGTAAGTCTTGCCATCTTGCGCCGCTAAAAGAAGCGTCGCAAAAGCAGGACACAGCCGGGAACCAGAATGCCGCGACGAAACCCAGTCCTCACGAAACGCACACTCGATAAGGACCTCGACAAGATCACTCATGTCGAGGATGCGGCGAAGCATGTCTCGCGGCGGCTGGTGGCACCGGGGCTTGGGCTGATCTTTCTCGGCCTCGCCATGCTGTTTGCCGGCGTCTACGTGTTCGACAGGCCGGGCGCGGTTCTGGTGGTCGCGGCGGCGGCCCTTGCAGCCTACATGGCGATGAATATCGGCGCCAATGACGTGACCAACAATGTCGGCGCGGCCGTCGGCGCACGCGCCATCACGATGAAACAGGCGCTGATCATTGCCGCGATCTTCGAGGTGTTGGGCGCGACGATCGCCGGCGGCGAGGTCGTCAAGACGATCTCCTCCAGCATTGTCGACACAGTGCATGTGCCGCAGCAACTGCTTGGCTGGATCATGATGGCGGCGCTGATGGCCGCCGCCCTGTGGATCAATCTCGCAACCTGGATGAATGCGCCGGTCTCAACGACCCACGCGATCGTCGGTGCCGTGATCGGGGCCGGTGTCGGGGCGGTCGGACTGGAACCAGTCAACTGGCAAGTGATGCTGGAAATCACCGTGAGCTGGATGACCTCGCCGCTGATCGGCGGACTGATTGCGGCCGGGCTGCTCTACCTGGTAAAGACCTTTATCGTCTATCGCGACGACAAGATCGCCGCCGCACGGCAATGGGTGCCCGTGATGATCGCGGTGATGGCTGGCGGCTTCATGGCCTATATGGTGCTGCAGCTGTCGCCGCAGGGGCGCTACCCGGCGCTTACGATCCTGCTCGTCGGCATCGGCATGGGGCTTGTCAGCTGGCTTGTGGCACGGCCGATCGTCGAGCGGCAGGCGCGGGATCTCGAAAACCGCAACAGTTCGCTCAGAGTTCTGTTCCGCTTTCCGTTGATCGGTTCTGCCGCGCTTCTGTCCTTCGCGCATGGCGCCAATGACGTTTCCAATGCAGTCGGGCCGCTTTCGGCGATCGTCCATTCGGTCGGCATTGCAAACCACGATCCGGTCGGCCATCCGCCTCTCTGGGTCATGCTGATCGGCACTTTCGGTATTTCCACCGGACTGCTGTTGTTCGGACCGCGCCTCATCCGGCTTGTCGGCAGCGAGATTACCAAGCTCAATCCGACGCGGGCCTATTGCGTGGCGCTCTCTACCGCTTTTACCGTCATCGTCGCCTCCTGGCTCGGGCTGCCGGTCAGCACGACGCATATTGCCGTCGGCTCGGTCTTCGGCGTCGGCTTCTTCCGTGAATGGTACACCCGCCATTCCAAGCGCCGCATGGAATTCATCCGCCGCAGGGCCGAGACCTGGGAGGTCGACGAACCAGAGGCGAACGTGCATGAGGTTCGCCGGCGCTATCTGGTACGCCGTTCGCATTTCATGACGATCGTCGGCGCCTGGGTCATCACCGTGCCGGTTTCGGCCACGCTTGCGGCGTTGATTTATTGGGCTATGTTCGCGCTCTTCGTGTGAATCGGGGTCTCAAGATGCGCGCCAATTTCCGCATGCAGCGGCTTTTTATCGATGCTTCCCTGGCAAAGGGCGTTGCTGTCGAGGCCAGTTCCGATCAGTTCAACTACCTCGCCAATGTCCTGCGCATGGAAGACGGCTCGGAAATCCTGCTCTTCAACGGCCGTGACGGCGAATGGAAGGCAAGCCTTTCCTTCCCCAGCCGCAAGCGCATCCTGCTGACACCAACAGAGGAGACCCGGCCGCAACCCGCCCCCTCCGGCCTCCATTATCTCTTCGCGCCGCTGAAGGTCGGCCGCATGGACTATCTGGTGCAGAAGGCGGTCGAAATGGGGGCCGGCCTTTTACAGCCCGTCATGACCCAGCATGTGCAGGGCAAGATCACCAATCTCGACAAGATCCGCGCCAATGTCACCGAAGCGGCCGAGCAATGCGGCATTCTCGGTATTCCCGATGTGGCCGAGCCCGTGCGGCTTGCCGATCTGCTCGACCGCTGGCCGAGCGACCGTCGCATCATCTATTGCGACGAGGGCGATGCCGGGCAGAACCCCCTGCCGCTGCTGTCCAAGGTGACGGAACGGAAACTGGCCCTGCTCGTCGGCCCGGAAGGCGGTTTCTCGGAAGAGGAGCGAGCCCGCCTGCGCAGCCTCGATTTCGTCACCGCCATTCCGCTCGGGCCGCGCATCCTGCGCGCCGACACGGCAGCCGTTGCGGCGATGGCGGTAATCCAGGCTGCGATCGGCGACTGGAATTGACTTCATCAGGCCATTTCCAAGAAAAGCGCTGCTATTTTTTTGATGACCTGTTGAAACAATTTCACTTGCAACTTAGCTGACTTGGGCACTAATCACCCTTCCAATTGCCCCGGCTCCGGCCTTCCCGAATACAGGTACTTTCATGGCTCGCGACACTACCGACCAGACACCGATCTCTTCGGTTCAGGAGCTGACCGATTATCTTGCTGCGGGCAACAAGCCGAAGGAGCGTTTCCGCATCGGCACAGAGCATGAGAAGTTCGTGTTCTTCCGCAAGGACAACAGCCCGGTTCCCTATTTCGGCGATGCCAGCATCTCGGCGCTCCTGAAGGGCCTGCAGGCCAAGTCCGGCTGGGAGCCGATCATGGACGGCGACAATATCATCGGCCTTGGCGAGCAAAGCGGCATGGGTGCCATCTCGATCGAGCCCGGCGGCCAGTTCGAACTTTCGGGCGCTCCGCTCGAAACCATCCACCAGACCTGCACGGAATCCAACAAGCATCTGGCGCAGGTGCGCGAGATCGCCGAGCCGATGGGCATCGGCTTCCTCGGCATCGGCGGCGCCCCGACATGGACCTATGCGGAAACGCCGCATATGCCGAAGTCGCGCTACGAGATCATGACCAGCTACATGCCTGATGTGGGCACGCGCGGTCTCGACATGATGTACCGCACCTGCACGATCCAGGTGAACCTCGACTTCTCCTCCGAAGACGACATGCGCCGCAAGATGCGCGTCTCGATGAAGTTGCAGTCGCTGGCAACGGCACTCTTTGCCTCCTCACCCTTTACCGAAGGCAAGCCGAACGGCGCGCTTTCCTGGCGCGGCGATGTCTGGCGCGATGTCGACAACCGCCGCAGCGGCTTGCTCGACTTCACCTTCCGCGACGATTTCGGTTTCAAGGATTATGCCGAATGGGCGCTCGACGTGCCCATGTATTTCGTCATGCGCGACGGCCATTATCACCGCGCGACGCACGTCACCTTCCGCCAGTTCATGAACGGCGCGCTGAAGGGCGAAATCGCCGATTACGAGCCGACAATGGGCGACTGGACAAACCATCTGTCGACCCTCTTCCCGGACGTGCGCCTGAAGCGCTTCCTGGAAATGCGCGGCGCCGATGGCGGTCCGTGGCGCCGCATCTGTGCGCTGCCGGCCTTCTGGGTCGGCCTGCTCTATGACGATGCCGCTCTGGAAGCCGCCGATGAACTGACCAAGGACTGGGGCTTCGAAGAGGTCAATGCGCTGCGCAATGTCGTGCCGGACGAAGGCCTGAAGGCGATTTTCCGCGGCCATCCGCTGTTCGATACGGCACGTGAAGTCGTCAATATTTCCCGGGCCGGCCTCAAGGCACGCAACAGGCTGAACGGCGACGGCGTCGACGAGAGCGTCTTCCTGGCGCCGCTCGACGAGGTTCTCGCCAAGAAGGCGACGCTCGCCGAGGATCTGCTGGCGCTCTACCATGGCCGCTGGAACGGTTCGGTGGATCCGGTCTTCCAGGAATATCAATATTAAGAGGCGGCTTACGGCTTCCAAAAAGCCGTTTGCGCATTCCCATTTCGAGCTATAGTGGCGCTGACATGCGCCACGAATCTGGAAAGGGACTCTTATGCTGCCACTTTTCGACATGATGATGCAGGCGCAGAACGGGGCGGCGATGGATGCCGTCGCCAAGCAGTTCAACCTTGCCCAGGAACAGGCGACGAAAGCGATGGCGGCGCTGATGCCGGCCTTTTCCGCCGGTCTCAAGCGCAGCACCAGCAACCCCTACGATTTCGTCGGCCTGATGCAGGCCGTGGCCTCCGGCAATTATGCCAAATATTTCGAGGACATGAGCAAGGCCTTCTCGCCGGAGGGCATTTCCGATGGCAACAATATCCTCGCCCAGCTGTTCGGCTCCAAGGAAGTCTCGCGTGCCGTGGCGGCACAGGCGGCGCAGATGACCGGCATCGGCCAGGAGATCTACAAACAGATGCTGCCGGTCATGGCTGGCGCGCTGATGGGCGGGCTGTTCAAGCAATCGATGGGGCAGATGGCGACGCCGGTCAATCCGTTCGTCAATACGGCGATGGGCGAGACGATCCAGACCTGGCTTCAGAGCACCGGCTTCGCGCCGAAGCCAAAGGCAGCGCCCGAGCCCAGCATTTTTGACAATCCGTTCACACAGGCCATGCAGCTGATGTTCAGCGTGCCAAAGCCGGAGGCGGCGCCTCAGCAACCTGCCAACCCCTTTCTCGACAATCCCTTTGCCAAGGCGTTTCAGGAAATGATGGCCGGTTTCCAGCAGCCGGCGGCAAAGGCCCCCGAGCCGCCGAAGGAAGAACCGAAGGCCGGCGACAGCTATACCGAGATGCTGAACGCGATGTTCGACAGCGGTCTCGAAGTACAGAAAAGCTATCAGAAGAGCCTGGAGGCAATCTTCGAAGCCTATCGGCCGCAGACGTCGCCCTCCACCGAAGCGCCTGAGCCCAAAGGCCCCTCACCCAAAACCAGGTCATAAAAAAACCCGGAGATGGCTTGGGAAAGCCGATCACCGGGTTAAGCAGCAGGGCTATTGGCTATCACCCTGCGGGGAAAAAGGTGCGATCAGTCCCTGTAGGGGCGCATGATCGCAAGCAGGTGGCGGCGCTTGGCCGCCTGCGTCAGGTGCTCCGACGGATCTTCAAAGAAGGTCGAAGCGAGGAATGCGGAGGTCACATCGGCCCGCGACAGGCCGATATCCCGCAACTGATTGTCATCGAGTTCGTGCAACTGGTTCACCTGCGAGCGATTGCGCAGAATACGAAGAGCGGTTGCCAGCGGCTCAAGACCGGCCCAGAGACGCTGCATCAGCGTCGGGGCAAGCTTGCCGCAGTCGAGTTCTAGTGTCTGTTCATGAGTGCGCATCGAACTCTCCTTTCTTCGGGGCGCAGAACAGCCCGCCCCGCCTGCGAGGTCGTGCAGGAAGGGGTTAGCTGGTCACAGGCTGGACAGGCAGGGCGTCTGTCCTTCACTTTGCTTGATTTGCAGCCCGAAGATGCCAAAGACCTATTGATCAGTCCAACGAATGTTTCTAATGATTAACATCAGAGATCTTTATGGATGGAGAGGATCATGTCGGCGCCGCTTGATATCGACCAGTTGCAGACCTTCATCGCAATCGTTGACTCCGGCAGCTTCACCAAGGCGGCCGACAAGGTCTACAAGACACAATCCGCCGTCTCCATGCAGATGCGCCGGCTGGAAGAACGCATCGGCAAGCAGTTGTTCATCAAGGACGGTCGCGGCAACCGCCTGACCGTCGAGGGTGAAAAGCTGCTCAACTACGCCCGCCGCATCATCCGCCTGAACAACGAAGCGATCGCCGCCTTCGACGACAACCGGCTGGAAGGCACGCTGCGCATCGGCACGCCGGACGACTATGCCGACCGTTACATGCCAGAGATCATCGGCCGCTTCGCCAAGACGCATCCGAATGTCGAGCTCTACATCGTCTGTGAGCCCTCGGTGGATCTGGCCGAGCGCATGCACAAGGGTGAGCTCGATATCGCGCTCGTCACCCACAATCCGCGCGAGCGCATTTCCGATGTGGTGCGCACCGAACCGCTCTGCTGGGTCAGCTCCGCCAACCATCCGATCCGCGACGACGCGCCGGTGCCGCTTGCTGTGGGACGGCGCGATTGCGCGTGGCGCCAGCTTGCCTGCTCGGCGCTCGATGCGGTCGGGCGCGAACATCAGATCCTGTTCACCAGCTGGTCCTGCACGGTGGTGGCTTCCGCCGTGCTTGCCGGCATGGCGGTTTCGGTCATGCCGGAATCGGCGCTGCGCACGGGCATGAAGGTGCTGAGCCAGGCTGATGGGTTCCCTGCCCTGCCGCCGGTGCAGATCGGTATCATGAAGCGGCCGGGCGTTTCGCTCTCGCTGATGAATGCGATCACCGCGCATATCACCGCCTGCCTCGACAACATCACGCCGACCGTCATCGAAGACAGTCTGGACCAGGATGTGAAGACAGGTTCGGCTCGCCACTATCCACGGCTCAAGGCAGCGGCCAGCATGATGCCGAGCTGGTAAAGCTCAGGCCGCCGTCGGAGCGAAGAGCGAAGCGCGGATAACGCGCTTCCATTCGAGGAGGATCCGGTCGCCGAAGCCTTCTTCGCTCATGACCGCGAGACGGATCGCGGCGCCGATCAGATGGCTGAAAAGGTAAGTGCGCGCTTTCATTTGCTCGTCGCAGAATTCCGGCGCAAGGCGGCGTACCGCCTGATGGAAGATTTCGGCGACCTGGCCGCTGTGCTCGATATTGAGACGCAGCAGGTCCTGGTCGGTCTCGGTGCCCATCCAGACGCCGAGATAGACGGCATCGTTGCGGTATTCGCTGTAATACCAGTCGATCATCGTTGAAATCAGATCGAGCGCTTCGTCGAAGGATCCGACGCCGGCAAACATTTCGGCCGTCTTTTCCTGGATCGCGTGCGCGTGACGGTCGAACAGCGCTTTGACGATAGCCGCTTTCTCAGGGAAATATTGATAGACCGAACCGATCGGCACCTTGGCGACCGCTGCAAGCTCGGTCATGCGCATGGCGCTGACGCCTTTTTCGGCGATGATGGTGGCCGCAGCGTTGAGAATGAGGTCCAGCCGCTGGATGCTACGCTCCTGTTTCGGCTTCCTACGAAGCGCAATGCGATCCGAATTCTCCGCGCCCATATAGTTCCCATTTGTCTCGTTATTGAGCGGCGGAATTGGTGTGTCATACCGGCGCGTCGGGCCGATATGACATGCAGGTCTTCATCCGTCGTAAATGGAAATGGTCGGATTTTAACCATTGGCAAGTGCCCAGGAAAAACGGGGCGTTACGCCCCGTTTTGGTCGCTCGCGAAAAGATCCCTTAATGTTTCGTTCAGCATAGGCCGGTTGGAATTTGGCCCCCGGCTTGCATGGATTGCGGAACGCGCCGGATGCCCGTCAGGCAAGGTTCTGCTTCAGAAACTCGACCGTGCGGCTCCAGGCAAGATCGGCGGCCGCCTTGTCGTAGCGGGCAGCCGACGTGTCATTGTTGAAGGCATGGTTGACGCCGTCATAAACGTAGATCTGAAACTTTTTACCATTCTCCTCCAGCGCCTTCTTGTAGGCATCGATGCCGGCATTGATGCGATCATCGAGGCCTGCATAGTGGAGCAGCAGCGCTGCCTTGATGCCAGGCACGGCGGAGGCCTGCGGCTGTGCGCCGTAATAGGCGACACCCGCCTTCAGTTCCGGCGATTTGGTGGCGAGGTTGTTGACCGCGCCGCCGCCCCAGCAGAAGCCGATCGCACCGACATTGCCGTTCGTCGCATCGAGCTTGGAGAGATAGAGGACGGTCGCCTCGCCATTGGCGACGACGGTGGCCGCATCAAGCTTGCCGAACATGTCGCGCGCCTGGTCCTCGTTTTCAGGCGTGCCGCCCTGCGGCGACAGGAAATCCGGGGCGAGCGCCACGAAGCCTTCCAGCGCCATGCGGCGGGCGACATCGCGGATATGCGGGTTCAGGCCGCGGTTTTCATGGATGACGATGACGGCGCCGAGCTTGCCGGAGGCATCTTTCGGCTGCACCAGATAGCCCTTCATATCGCCGCCGCTGCCGGGATAGGTGATATCCTTTGCGATCAGGCGATCATCGTTTCCGGCGACCATTTCGGCAGCCGCCTTGTTGGCGGCCAAGAGCGGTGCGATAGCCGCAGCCGCGGTGGCCGAGCCGGCAAGCTTGGTGAGCTTGTCCATGAAATTGCGACGATCCAGCGTCAGATGCGTGTATTCGTCGTAGGCATTGATCATTGCCTGCGTGATGGTTGGCTTTTCCATGACAGACCTCCTCTGTTCCCTACCCCATGCCCTCAGCTGGTGCTGACGGCGGCACGGGGGAACATAGGTCAGCGGCGGATAACGGGGGAACAAAACTCCGTTACCGAAGCGCGCCTTTTCAGGAGAAGAACATCCAGCCGGCAAGCCAGGCCCACATGGCGGCAAGTACGAGGAAACCGGCGGCAAAGAGCGGGCTGCGATAGCGCAGGTTGTTGCTTGTCACATGCACATAGGCATGGGCATAGCGCAGCGCGACGAACAGCCAGGCGAGCACGACGGCCACCAGATTATCCGCCTCGGTAATATAGAGAAGGATGCAGCAAGCATAGAAGAGCACCGGCAACTCGAACTGGTTGGCGAGGCTGTTCTTGACGTAGAGGCTTTCGACGGGCTCTTCGCGGTTTTCGCGATAGGCGGACTTCTTCACCCGCCCCTCGCGCATATCCTTGCCGCGGCGCAGGCCGAGCAGCCCATAAAGGAGATAGACCAGCAGGACGTGGGCAAGCAGAGGCCAGAACATCTCATAGCCGGTCATCGATCATTCCCTTTATTTCCTAGACTGCGCGAGCAGTAGCCGAAAGGGCAAGTCGATGCCAGAGGGGATGCCTGAGGCATGACGGCCCGCGTGAAGCGGGCCGTCTTCAGGTTTAGACCTGAGCGATACCGCCATCGACGAAGATTTCGGCGCCGGTGATGAAGCTCGAGTCATCGGAGGCAAGGAACAGCGCCGTTGCGGCGATCTCTTCCGGGCGGCCGACGCGGCCGAGCGGAACCTGCGAGGCCAAATAGTCGAGCAGGCCCTGCTGCTGCGCCTTGTCATTGCCGGCGAGTTCGACGAGGCCTGTCGTCTCCGTCGGGCCGGGGCTCAGCGTGTTGATGCGGATGCCGCGATCCTTCAGGTCTAGAATCCAGTTGCGCGAGAAGTTGCGGATCGCAGCCTTCGAGGCGGCATAGACGCTGAAGGCTGGGGTGCCGGTGGCGCCCGCCGTCGAGCCCGTCAGGATGACGGAGGAGCCCTTGCCAAGCAGCGGCAGTGCCTTCTGCACGGTGAAGAGGACGCCCTTCACATTGCGGCCGAAGGTGTCGTCATACTGTTCTTCTGTGATGGCGCCGATCGGGGCGAAGGAGCCGCCGCCGGCATTGACGAAGAGCACGTCGATGCGGCCGGCTTCCGCCTTCACCTGTTCATAGAGGCGGTCGAGATCGGCAAGCTTCGAGGAGTCGGCCTGGACGCCGGTGACATTGCCGCCGATTTCGGCGACGGCCGCATCCAGAACTTGCTTGCGGCGGCCGGTGATGAAAAGGCGCGCGCCTTCGGCAGCGAACCGCTTTGCGGTGGCAAGGCCGATGCCCGAGGTAGCACCGGTGATGACTGCGATCTTTCCATTCAGTCTCTGTGACATTGTCGTCGTCTCCTGTTGTGTTCGACTGAACTGAAGATGTGGACGGCGATTTCATTTCGGAATAGAAAGAAATGAAAGACATCATTGCAGGAATGAAACGATGAACTTTCCGGATTTCGAAGGTCTGGCGATGTTTGCCAAGGTGGCGGAAGAGCGCTCCTTCGCCCGCGCCGCCAAGACCCTCGGTGTCTCGGTGCCGACGGTTTCGCGGGCGGTCAGCCGGCTGGAGGAACGGCTCGGCGCGCGGCTCTTCAACCGCACCTCGCGACAGCTGGCGCTCACCGATTTCGGCCTGCGGCTGGTCGATCGTGCCCAGCGCATCTATGCGGAAGCGGAAGCGGCGGAGAACGCGGCGCGCGAACTTTCCAGCCAGCCGCGCGGGCTGATCCGGCTCGCCGTGCCGATGGTGTTCGGGCGGCAATGGCTAGCGCCGATCCTGCCGGATTTCTTCGAGGCCTATCCGGATGTGTCGATCGACATGCATATGAGCGATGCCGTGGTCGACATTATCGGCGACGGTTTCGATGCGGCGCTGCGTATTGCCGTGCTGCCGGATTCCTCGCTCGTGGCAAGGCGACTGACATCGGTTGCGCCCTTCATCCTGGCAGCTCCCGCCTATCTCGAAAGATATGGCTGCCCGCAGCATCCGCGCGAACTCGCCGCCCACCATTGCCTCGGCTACGCCTACCGGCCGCGACAGGATATCTGGCGGTTCACCAACAAGGCGGGCGAAGAGGAAATCGTGGTGCCGACAGGGCCGCTGCGCGCGACCAATTCCGAGGCGCTGATCCCGATGGCCCTGCGCGGCCTCGGCATCGTCGAACTGCCGGAATTCATGGCCCATGAGTATCTTGCCGACGGGCGCCTGAAAGCGATCCTGACCGACTGGACGCTGCCGAGCGGCGCGCTCTATTTCGTCACGCCATCGGCGCGTGCGCGGCCGGCGAAAGTGGAAGTGCTCGGAGATTTTCTCGCGGCGCGGCTTTCGCATCCGACCTGGCGCTGGCAGAGATAGAGACCGGGCATATCGTCGTGCAGAAAACTGAGATAGCGGGCTATATATGCAAATCATTGGCTACGAGGGTGTCGGACCGATTCGTTTTGGCATGAGCCGCGACGATGTCAGGACGGCATTGGGAGCAGATTTCGAAAGTTTCAAACGCTCGCCATCCAGCATCCAACCATGCGACCATTTTCTCCAGCACGAATGCTTCGTGTATTATGATGCGAATGACGAGGTTGAAGCGGTGGAATTTACGAAACCCGCAACACCCATGCTGGACGGCCTCGATTTACTTAGCATCGATTTTACGAGCCTGGTTCAGAGGATAAGGCAAGACGATCCCGATTTATCCGTGGAGAACGATGGGTTCACGTCGTTACGGCTTGGCATCGGCGGCTGGGCGCCCGGCGCGGATGACGAGCCGCCGGAGTCCATCATCGTTTTTACTCGCGGGTATTACGGCTGATCTAACGCCGAGGCAAAAATAGCAGCTACCATACGTTCTCGATGGCATCTAATCTTGGCGCCCCCGCTAGAGAATGGCGTCGCTCGCTAGCATATCAGCTTATACCTTCATAGAATAATGCGTGGTATTCGGAATTAATATTTAAACCTCAAGATTAACATTTGTATTATTCCGAATTATTTCTAAGCAAATCCCGTCTTTACGAGTATTTACCACACTAAACCACACGTCTCCTCCGAAAAAGACTATTGATTTGACCACGCCCAAGCCGTGGCGAGCCTTTTAACCTCGGAAACCTAGGAGACTGAAATGAACCGACTGCTTGCATCCCTGGCACTCGCCACCGCACTGACGACCGCACCCTACGCCTTCGCCGCCCCTGCGCCGCAGGCGGCGATCACACAGGCCGCGCCGCAGGTCATCCACTACCGTACCGCCACGATCGACGGCGTGAAGGTCTTCTACCGCGAGGCTGGCCCTGCGGATGCGCCGGTCGTACTGCTGCTGCACGGCTTCCCAACCTCGTCGCATATGTTCCGCAACCTGATCCCGCTGCTGGCCGACAAATATCGTGTCATCGCGCCTGATTATCCGGGCTACGGCCAGAGCGATGCGCCTGATCACACCAAGTTCTCCTACACGTTCGCCAACCAGGCCGACATCGTCGATAAGCTGGTGACCCAGCTGGGCGCCAAGCGCTACGCCATGTATGTGATGGATTATGGCGCGCCGATCGGCTACCGCCTCGCGCTGAAGCATCCGGAACGCGTCAGCGGCCTGATCGTCCAGAACGGCAATGCTTATGTCGAGGGTCTGCAGTCACCGTTCTGGGATCCGATCAAGGTCTACTGGGGTGACCGCTCGCAGAAGTACCGCGACGCGCTGAACGGCCTGGTGACGCTCGACATCACCAAGTTCCAGTACACGGATGGTATGGGCGATGTCGCACGCATCAGCCCCGACAACTGGGTCCATGACCAGGCGCTGCTCGATCGTCCCGGCAACAGGGATGTGCAGCTGGACATGCTCGGCGACTACGGTTCCAACGTGCCGCTCTACCCGCAATTCCAGGACTTCTTCCGTAAGAACCAGCCGCCGACGCTGATCGTCTGGGGCAAGAACGACAAGATCTTCCCCGAGGCAGGCGCCCACCCCTATCTGCGCGACCTGCCCAAAGCCGAGGTGCATATCCTCGACTCCGGCCATTTCGCGCTGGAAGATCGCCTCGACGTCATGGAGCCGCTGATCCACGATTTCCTCGATCGCAACGTCAAGAACTAGGATCTGCCTCATCGCATTCGAAATCCGCGGCGCCATCGCGCCGCGGATATCTTTTTGCGTCCAGCGGATACGGCGCGATAGAGGCTGCTCCTAAGAAAGCATGCTGCATATGGATGCCTATCGAGCCGCGCAGTTCTAAATCGAGAACATGCGTTTCGGGGCGCGGCAAGCTCGCCGCACCCCCGATAAATTTCACCCCGGCATTCGTCCTTCGAGTATCCGTGATCCTCAAAGCGCTTCTGAGATCACGCGTTGAGGTTGGGCGAATACGCTCTCGATCCAGGCCTCGTCCTGGGCTGCAAGCTCGATGCACAGAACCCGTCGCGGCGCGGCTGTCATTGCTCCGAGCTCCGTATCGGCCGACAGCTCGATCACCGCCGAGCGCATCGCTTGCGTCAGCATCGCCACGATGTTTTGAAAACGCTTTTCCGAAGACCCGGCCGGGAGGGGCTGGATCACCTCGGCAAGAGGCAGTGGCAGCGCCGGGCCTGTCGCGGCGGTCGAGGCTGCGCTGACTGCGACGGGCGCGATGAACCGATAGCCCCGGCCACTCACGGTGGCGATATATTTGGCGAGGTCTGCATCATCTTCGAGCGCACGGCGCAGGAGAGCAATATGCACTTTCAGATTTCCCTCGACCACTGTCGTGCTCGGCCAGGCCTCGTCCATCAGCTCGCGCTTGGTGAGCAATTCGCCGGGGCGCCGGACGAAGGCCGTCAGCAGATCCAGCGCCCGGCATCCAAGGCGAACGGGCTTGCCGCTCTTCAGCAGGAGCTGGCGCCGCGGGATATACAGATAGGGTCCGAAAGCAAAGGTTGGCGCGTCGTTCACTGCCACAGACTCGAAGGCCATATCCGGGTCGCAGGCTCCGGGCGTAATTGGGATAAATATCGATTCGTTTAACATGCCGTGCTCCTCTGATTTGATCCCGACGCTATCGGTGCGCAGCGGATGGGTTCAATTCGTCCATGGTCGCGCGGTTATCGTCGCGAGGCGGGTGGCACTCGACCTTCGTCGAGTCGGGGCATGCGGCATGCACGATCCTGGCGAGCCGGCGACCACATCGCGCCACCCACTGTCAGATCGAGCTAGCCTATGGTCGAGTTTTTTTCGACCTTGTGGGAGATGGCAGCGACGGCCCTTAACCGCTACTGCTGGCATCGAAGGAAGACGATCAGGAGGCTCCCGATGAAACATCAGCACATCACGCCGCAAGCGTTGGAAAGCCTGGGAGTTGACCAATCGAGCAGCGACCTCGAGCGGCAGCTGCGCCGCATCATCAATGCGGTGCCGGGCCTTATCTGGTCGGCGGATGCCGAGGGCACCGTCACGTTCCTGAGCCAGCAATATCTTGATTACATCGGCCAGAGCGCTGACCAGGCCTTGGATGGCGGCTGGGTGGACGCTGTTCATCCTGCCGATTCCGACGGGCTGCTCGATGCGTGGGCGCAGGGTCTGGCGCAGGGACGTGCAACCGAGCACGAAGCGCGCCTTCGCCGCGCTGATGGCAGCTACCGCTGGATGCTGTTTCGCGCGAGCCCATCCTACGATGAAGCCGGGCAGCTTAAAGAGTGGTTCGGCGTCAATATCGACGTTGAGGACAGGAAGGATGCGCGCGATGCGCTGCGCATCAGTGAAGCGGCACTCCGGGAAAGCGAGAGGGAACTTCAGCAGATCGTTTCCTCCATTCCAGGCCTGACCTGGAAGTCGGACGCCCAGGGCAACATGACGTTCTGGAACCAGGGGTTTCTGGACTATGCCGGCGCCAAGCTTGAGAGGATCGTCGGCTATGGCTTCATGGACTATATCCACCCAGACGATCGCCAGCAGGTGATGACCGTCTGGACGCAGATCCTGAAGTCCGGAAGTGCGGGCGAATCCGAGGCGCGGTTGCGCCGGGCGGATGGGCAATATCGCTGGTTCCTGTGGCGGGCCAGTCCGTTTTTCGACAGCGAGGGTGAAATCACCCAGTGGTTCGGCATCAATGTCGATATCGAAAACCGAAAGCGGGCGGAGGAGGATCTGCGCCAGAGCCAGAGTGATCTGGCACACATAACCCGCATGACGACCATGGGCGAACTTGCAGTTTCCATCGCGCACGAGGTCAACCAGCCGCTCATGGCGGTTGTCACCAACGCCGGGGCCTGCCTGCGCTGGCTTTCCGACACCCAGACCGACATTGCCATGGCGCGGGCGGCGGCGGAGCGGATCGTGCGCGACGGTCACCGGGCGGGCGACATCATCACCAGCCTGCGCAATCTTGCCCGCAAATCCGCGCCGCGGATGGATCCGGTGCGCCTGGACCAGGTCATTCCCGTCGTGCTCGACCTTCTGCAGGGCGAATTCAGGCGGCATGATGTTGTCGCCAAAGTTCAGCTTGGCGAATGCGCCACCCCTATCCTGGGGGATAGTACCCAGTTGCAGCAGGTCGTGCTGAACCTGATCATGAATGCGGTCGAAGCGATGGTCGCTGCGAACGCAAGCCCGCGCCGCCTTGCTGTCCGCGCCGAAACCCGTGATGGTGAAGCGCTGGTAACGATTGCTGATACCGGGCCGGGCCTTGGAGCAGACGATCCTGATCGGGTGTTCGAGGCATTCTTCAGCACCAAGGCCGAAGGTATTGGCATGGGTCTCTCGATCTGCCGCTCGATCATTGAAGCCCACGGAGGCAGGATATGGGCGCAAAACAATCAGACCCGGGGCAGCGTCTTCAGCTTCACCTTGCCGCTGGCGAAAGGATAGTACGGTCATGGTTCCAACGGCTAAAAATGCCGAGACTATCGTCATCGTCATCGACGACGACCAGAGTGTTCGCGAGGCGTTGCGCGGGCTTTTTCAATCGGTTGGCCTGATGACCGAGATCTACGGATCGGTGCAGGAATGTCTCGACGCCGGGCAATTGGAACGGGCGGGCTGTATCGTCCTCGACATTCGGCTGCCGGGACGCAGCGGCCTTGAATTCCAGGAGGCCCTGGCGAAAAGCGGGTCGGCGCAATCGGTCGTGCTCATCAGCGGTCATGTCGATGTGCAGATGGCGGTTCGGGCCATGAAGGCTGGAGCCATCGACGTGCTGCCCAAACCGGTGCGCGAACAGGATTTGCTGGAGGCAGTCAACAGGGCACTGGCCCGTGACCAGCAGCGTCGTGAGGACGTCAAGCGGGAACAAATACTTAAGGTGCGATACGCGACGCTTTCCGAGCGGGAACGGCAGGTTTTCACCCTCGTCGCCGCTGGCTTGCTCAACAAGCAGATCGCCGATCGAATCGCCATTACAGAAGCGACCGTGAAACTTCACCGCAGCCAGGTCATGAAGAAGATGGAGGCCCAGACCCTGCCTGAACTCGTGCGCATGGCCGATAGCATAACAAAGACGGGGACAGACCTCATACTCTGATCCGCGAACGCTTCACGATCGGCGGCGATGCACAGTTTCACCACAGTATGGTCAGGCCGCGAAATGTGGTAATCGCCGGTCGAATCGACAGGAGTATGATTGTGAGCGAACCAACCGTAGCAGATGCGACAGCCCGCATTTATGAATCACTTCAGGCCGACAATGCCGACATCGACGCGCATATCGCGACGCTCAAGGCAGCGTTGGCACGGGCGGGTTTGAAAGAGGCTGTCTTCGATCCGGCCAAGCTTGTTCAGAACAATCGTTCCGGCAGGAAGCTGATGCAGGCCTATTTTCGCCAGCGCGGCGTGACCGTTACATTCTCGGCATCCTGAAAGCTTCCGCGTGGCTGTATCTTGTTTATGACAAGCTACTCTTCGCGGGTCCGCTGAAGAATGACGCCGCGGATGATCAGGATGGCGCAGATGGCAAGGCTTGCGAATTTCAGCTTGGTCATCCATGGCAGGATCTGTGCCGCCGTGCCCGCCGCAGCGCTGTCGCTGAAGGCGATCAGGCTCGCTATGTTTTCGCCGTAATCGGCAAAGCCGTAGATGAAGGGCAGGATATAGGTGATACGCCCGAAAAGGCGCGGCGCCTGGCGGCCGCGCCATGTCTCGATCGGCCCGAGCCGCAGGAAGATCAGCAGCAGAAGTGCCGTCAGCAGGGCGGGAAAGATGAGTTCCGGGCCGAAATACATGGCTCGGAGGATGCCGCTTGCCGTCTCGTTCTGGTCGAGCAGCGTCTGCATGTGGAAGACGGCGGAATCGTCGTAGCCGGCGAAATAGGTATCGAGCACCGCCTGGCCGGTCTCATGCTCGAAGGGCATGGTGTAGCCGAAGGTGGTCCAGCCGAGGACGACGAGGCAGAGGGCTGCGAGCAGCGCGATGATCCAGAGCGGAATTGCGCTGCCCGCTTTCATTGTCAGACGCCGGCGCCCGGATAGTTCGGGCTTTCGCGGGTGATCGTCACATCATGCGGATGGCTTTCGCGCAAACCGGCGCTCGAGATGCGCACGAAGGTGGCGCGATCCTGGAACTCCTCAATGTCCTTGCCGCCGACATATCCCATGGCAGCCTTCAGGCCGCCGGCAAGCTGATGCAGGACGCCGGATACCGGACCCTTGTAGGGAACCTGGCCTTCGATGCCCTCGGGCACGAGTTTCAGCGTGTCGCGCACTTCCGCCTGGAAGTAGCGGTCTGCAGAGCCACGCGCCATGGCGCCGACGGAGCCCATGCCGCGATAGGCTTTGAAGGAACGGCCCTGGTAGAGGTAGACTTCGCCCGGGCTTTCGTCGGTGCCGGCAAGCAGCGAGCCGATCATGACGGCGGATGCACCCGAGGCAATGGCCTTGGCCACATCGCCCGAGAACTTGATGCCGCCATCGGCGATGACGGGAATGCCCTGCGCCTTGGCAGCCTCGACCGCCGACATGATGGCAGCAAGCTGGGGAACGCCGACGCCGGCGACAACGCGCGTGGTGCAGATCGAGCCCGGGCCGATGCCGACCTTGACGGCGTCAGCACCAGCATCGATCAGCGCCTTGGTGCCATCGTAGGTGGCGACATTGCCGGCCATGATGCGCACCGAGTTGGAGAGCTGCTTGACGCGGCCGACCGCTTCCAGAACACGGGCCGAATGGCCATGGGCGGTATCGACCACCAGCAGATCGACGCCGGCATCGATCAGGCGCTCGGCGCGCTCGAAACCATCGTCTCCAACGCCGACGGCGGCAGCGGCGCGCAGGCGGCCCTGCGCATCCTTCGAGGCGTTCGGGTTCAACTGCGCCTTTTCGATATCCTTGACGGTGATGAGGCCGACACAACGGCCTTCGCCGTCGACGACCAGCAGCTTCTCGATGCGATGCGTGTGCAGCAGCCGCTTGGCTTCCTGCTGGTCAACGCTTTCCTTGACCGTCACGAGGTTTTCGCGGGTCATGAGTTCGTAGATTTTCTGGGCCGGGTCGGAGGCGAAGCGGACGTCGCGATTGGTGAGGATGCCCACGAGGCGACCGGACTTTTCGACGACCGGGATGCCGGAGATGCTGTACATCTTCATCAGCGCCAGCGCGTCGGCGAGCGTGGCATCGGGGCCGATCGTGACCGGATTGACGACCATGCCGCTTTCGAACTTCTTGACCTGGCGAACCTGCTCGGCCTGCTCCACCGGGGTCAGGTTCTTATGAATGACGCCGAGGCCGCCGGCCTGCGCCATGGCGATTGCCAGACGCCCTTCGGTCACAGTGTCCATCGCCGCCGAGATGATCGGGATATTCAGCTCGAAGTCGGGTGCAAGGCGCGTTGCGACGCTGGTCTGGCCGGGAAGCACTTCGGAGTGACCAGGCTGCAGCAGCACGTCATCGAAGGTGAGTGCGTCCAGTCCGGTTGGCGTTTCTATGATGCGAGCCATGGCCAAATTCCTTCAAGAAAGAAAAATGCGACCCACCCGGTACGAATTCTTTCGGCACCGGCGGTGTGCATGAGTTTATGGAAGTTGGCGAGGGCTGGTAACACGTCTATGACAGGAAGGAAATAGCAAAAAGCCCGGCGCGATGGCCGGGCTCGGTATGGCAGCTATGCAGTTTAAGCGTGCCGCATGTCGTTGCCACAAAACCGCTCCACACTTTTACGCGACGTGGCTTCTTTCACGCATGTCGTTATCGCAAAACCGCTACACACTTTTGCGCGACATGCTTTGGCTCAGATGTCGAACTGATAGGTTTTCGGCACGAAGCGGTAGCCCGTCTCCTGCTTTTCCACGAAACCGACCGACGGGAACGGCATGTGATAGCCGAGGAAGGCGATCTTGTCGGTGGCGATCATGTCGAACACCTTCTTGCGGGTGGCGGCCGCCTGCGCCTTGTCCATGTCGAAGCGCACTTCCCACTCCGGCCGCTGCAGCGACAGGATATAATGGTTCGCCGTATCCCCCGTCATGACCAGACGCTTGCCGTCGGATTCAACGTGGAAGATCATGTGGCCCGGCGTATGGCCAGTGGCGAGCATGGCGGTAAGGCCCGGTGCAATCGTGTCGCCTTCCTTCAGGTAGGTAGTCTTCTCGGCCAGCGGCGCGACATTGGCGAGCACCGCCTTGTGGCCGCCTTCGGCCGGCGTGCCCTCACGCGCCTTGTTCGACCAGAAGTCATATTCGGCCTGGCCGACGACATAGCGGGCATTCTTGAAGGCAGGTACGCCGCCTTCCATCAGGCCGCCGATATGATCGCCATGCAGATGCGTCAGCGCCACGATGGTGACGTCGTCGGGCGAATAGCCCGCAGCCTTCAGACCTGCGGTAAACTGGCCCATGCCCCGTTCGCGACCGGCTGCCCCAAAGCCGGTATCGATGACGATGACATCCGAACCCGTGTCGACGATCGCCGGCGCATAGCTGTTGGCGAACTTGTCTGTCGGCAGGAAATTGGCAGCGAGAAGCGCCTGTACCGTCTGCGGTTCCTGATTGGAACCGAAGGTTTCATAGGGCTTTTCGAGTACGTTGAAACCGTCGCGGACGGCGGTGAGCTTGAACGAGCCGAGCTTGAACTGATTGATCTGCGGCTGCGGGGTGACTTCCATATTGCCTGTTTCTCCAGTTGCGGCCGCCTGGGCCGTTCCTCTCAAGACGATGGGCGCGGCCAACAGGCCGAGGCCTGCGACAAAAAGCGTGCGCCGCTTTATTCCACCAAAATTTGTCATATATCCATCCTCGACACTGTGCGGTGCGTCGCCGCACGACCCCCGATATATTCCAGCCGGATTTGCTAGAGGATTTCTGGCCCCGGCCGGGTAAGCTTATGTCAATCTTGAGAGACGAAAGTGTCGGGCAAGTCGTCTCACGCAGTCGTGATCCAAACGTGTAATGGAAACCGATTGGGGGATTGGCAGCGCCCGTAACTGGGACTACAGAGCACGGGCTTCCCAAGCCTTATCCGCATCCATCAAGGCATTCGCCTATGAACCGCATCGTTCCCCTGATCCTCGCTGTTGCCCTCTTCATGGAACAGATGGATTCGACCGTGATTTCGACGGCGCTGCCGGCAATCGCGGCCGATCTTCATGTCGGGCCAATTACGCTGAAGCTGGCGCTGACAGCCTATATGGTGTCGCTGGCGGTGTTCATTCCGATCAGCGGCTGGATGGCGGACCGCTACGGCGCCAAGAATATCTTCCGCACGGCAATCGGCGTTTTCGTTGTCGGCTCCATCTTCTGCGCCTTCTCCTCCAGCCTGGTCGAATTCGTCTTCGCACGCTTCGTGCAGGGCATCGGCGGCGCGATGATGACACCTGTCGGGCGTCTCGTACTGGTGCGAACGACGCAGAAGAGCGAGCTCGTCTCGGCCATGGCGCTGCTGACGATCCCCGCCCTCGTCGGCCCGCTTGCAGGCCCGCCGCTCGGCGGCTTCATCACCACCTATTTCAGCTGGCACTGGATCTTCCTGATCAACGTTCCGGTCGGCGTGATCGGCATCTGGCTGGCAACGATCTACCTGCCTCACATCGAGGCGACGGCGCCGCCGAAGCTTGATTTCATCGGTTTCGTGCTGACCAGCCTTGCGGCTGCCGGCATCGTATTCGGCCTTTCGGTTGTCGGTCTGCCGGCGCTGCCGCCTGTGATCGGCATCTCCGCCACGGCGATCGGCCTCATCTGCGGCGTGCTCTATGTGCGCCACGCCAAGCGCTACCCGACGCCGATCCTCGATCTGAATCTGTTCAAGAATTCCACCTTCCGCGCCTCGACCAGCGGCGGCACGCTCTTCCGCATCTGCGTCGGCGCCATGCCTTTCCTGACGCCGCTGATGCTGCAGCTCGGTTTCGGGCTGACGCCGTTCCAGTCCGGCCTCATCACCTTCTCCGGTGCGATCGGCGCAATCACCACCAAGTTCATCGCGCGCCGCGTCTATAAGGCGATCGGCTTCCGCACCACGCTTCTGTGCGCCGGCGCCGTGACCACTGTCGTGACCGCCGTCACCGGCCTGTTCACGCCGGATACGCCGCATCTCGTCATCATCGGCGTGCTCCTGATCGGCGGCTTCTCGCGCTCCTTCATGTTCACCGGCGTCAATGCGCTGGCATTCGCCGATATCGACGATGCGCAGGCCAGCCAGGCGACCTCGATGGCATCCGTGATGCAGCAGGTCAGCCTCGCGCTCGGCGTTGCCGTCGCCGCCTCGATCCTGGAAACCTCGATCTACATCCGCGGCGCCGAGCTGCAGATCATCGATTTCCATATCGCCTTCTTCGTGATTGCCGGACTGACCGTCATCGCCACCATTCCCTTTGTTCGCATGGCGAAGGATGCCGGCACTTCCGTCTCCGGCCACCGCGTCAAGCGCGTGGCGACTGCGACGATCGCGGCGGAGCAGCAGCCGGTCAAATAAGGCCGCTGCCTCCATCTCTTCAAATGCAAGGCTAGAGGCCATTCCGGCTTGGACGCGTCGCAAGGCCGGGAGGCTTTGGGCTGTCTGCCGGCCGGCTTCAGCGGGAAGAATGACGGCTTAGTGCAGCACCAGTGACGGCAAAATCGCGCTAAGTCATTGAAAATGAATAAGTGGTCCATATGAGGGTATAAGAAGTTTCATATTCTATATAGTGCCGGCGACACCTTTGATTTGCCTCTCTTCTATAGGGAGTCTTTTTGAGCAAAAGTGGATCACTTATTCATAATCAAGGACTTAGGGCGGATTCTGCTACACAGTTGCATCACTGGAATTCCGCTTCTGGCACCGAGAGAAGTAAAAATAGAGCGCCAAACCCTGCCGACACGGCTCTCGGCGCGACAGGAAGCTTTCTTCAAGTCATTGAAAATGAATATGTTTTTCGAATGCGCAGTTGAAGTAGGAAGCAACCCGCGCTGAATGCGCAATCTGCGCGCCTCGCGCGCATCATACTTTCTTATTCATAATCAATAACTTAGTTGGAAAACGGCTCACCGCTCAGTCGAAAGGCGGCTCTTCGGCTTTTTCACAAACGGCACAGAGCTTGTTGCCGTCGAGATCCCTGACATAAGCCGCATAGAAATGCGCGTGGTAGGAGCGCAGGCCCGGCTTGCCTTCATCAACGGCGCCGGCGGCGATAGCGGCGGCATGGAAGGCATCGACATCGGCGCGTGTCTGCGCCTCAAAGGCCACCATCGTGCCGTTGCCATTTGCTGCCCGCCGCCTGTTGAAAGGCGTCACCACCCAGAAGCGGCAGCGCGTATCGCCATCGGCGGCGTAGCCGATCTCCTCCTCGGAATAGCGCTGGCGCCTGTATCCGAGCACAGGCAGGACGGCATCATAGAAATGCCGGGCACGATAGAGATCGTTGGTTCCGAACGTGACGTAAAGAAGCATTGCGGTGGCGGGTGTCCAGTCCTGGGAAATCAATCATTCACAGGACTGACACAAATATCAAGCTTCCTCCGGCTCCGCTTCGGCCTTGCGGCCCTTGAAGCCTTTCGCAAGCAGGAACATCTCGACCGATTCGGCGCGCGAAGAGGCCGGCTTCACATGCACGACCTGGCGGAAATGCTGCTTCAACATGGCAAGCAGATCGCGCTCCGTGCCGCCCTGGAAGGTCTTGGCCAGGAAGTGGCCGCCCTCGCCCAGCACCTCGACGGCGAAATGGGCTGCGACCTCGCAGAGGTGCATGGTGCGCAGATGATCGGTGCGATGATGGCCTGTTGTCGGGGCCGCCATATCCGATATCACCAGATCCGGCGTGCCACCGACGGCTTCCATGAGCTTTTCCGGGGCCGTCGGGTCAAGGAAGTCGAGCTGCAGGATGGTGACGCCGGGAAGCTGCGTCATTTCCAGAAAGTCGATGGCGGCGACACGGATATCCTCATCCGTCGAGCCGGTCACCTTCGCTGCGATCTGCGACCAGCTGCCGGGAGCAGCGCCAAGGTCGATGATACGCCTCGCGCCCTTCAGGATGTTATATTTCTCGTCGATCTCCAGCAGCTTGAAAGCCGCGCGGGCGCGATAGCCTTCGAGCTGGGCGCGCTGCACATAGGGATCGTTGATATGGCGCTCCAGCCACTGGCGTGAGGAGGCCTTGAGCTTCTTCTTCTTGACACGCTGGCCGAGCTTGCGGCCTGTGCGGCTTCCCGCGATCGTTGGCTTGGTCATGCCCTACCCCTTGTTTCCCCGCTGGCCGCGGCGGTTTCGATGCCGCCGCCAGACGCCGTCATCGGCCATCATGTCGGTGAGCAGCCCTTCCCTCAAGCCACGATCGGCAACGCGCATGCGCGGGCTCGGCCAGCGGCGGCGGATCGCCTCCAGAATGGCGCAGCCGGCGAGCACCAGATCGGCGCGGTCAGGCCCGATGCAGGGATTGGCCGCACGGCTTTCAAAATTCCACGACAGAAGCTTCGCCTGCATGGCGGAGACCTCGTCATCCGACAGCCATATGCCATCGACCTTGCGGCGGTCATAACGCGGCAGGTCGAGATGCACGCCGGCAAGCGTCGTCACCGTGCCCGAAGTGCCGATCAGGTGGAAATCGCCATCCTCGCCGATCTCGATCTCCGGGCAGTCGAAATTCGACAGCATGCCAGCGACTTCGCTGACCATGCCCTCGAAAACATCAGGCGTCACATCGCGGCCACCGTGGCGCTCCGAAAGCGTGACGACGCCTACCGGCAGAGAGGTCCAGTGGGTGATGTGATTGGCAAGGCGGGCAAAGCGGTTATCGCCGATGCGGATGACGGCGATTTCCGAGGAGCCGCCGCCGATATCGAAGAGCACGACGGAGCGCGTCTCGCGCCCGACCAGCGACGAGCAGCCTGATACTGCAAGCCGCGCTTCGGTTTCGCGATCGATGATTTCAAGCTCGAGGCCGGTCTCTGCCACCACTCGCCGCAGAAATTCTTCGCCATTGGCCGCCTGCCGGCAGGCTTCGGTCGCGATCAGCCGCATGCGGCGGATCTCGCGGTTGCGCAGCTTGGAAGCGCAGATCCGGAGCGCATCGATCGCCCGCTCCATCGCGTCGTCCGACAGCCTGCCGCTGGCGGCAAGCCCTTCGCCGAGACGCACGATGCGCGAAAAGGCATCGACGACACGGAACTGGCCGGGGCGCGTGGGCTGGGCGATCAGAAGACGGCAATTGTTGGTGCCGAGATCGAGCGCGGCATAGAGTTCGTCCGGCCAGGCATGTTCGCCGCCTGCCCGCTCCTCGTCATGGCCCTGCTGCCGGTTGCGGCGGTTGGGCGTATCGGCATCCTGCGCCTCGCGCTGCGAAGGCCGTGCCGGCGCATCGGCCCGCAAATCGGCCCTCGCCGAGGGCGGCGCCTGGACGGGCGCGAGCGGCCTGCCCTGCAGACCGCGCTTGCTGCGGTGCTTGCGCCGGTTACGGCGGCTGGAAGCCGAATCACCCTCCGGGCGCGGGCCATTGGCGTGACTATGCACCGCCGGCTGGACCACAGGCTGCGATTGAACCGAAACATCGGATTGAGATGCGCCACGCCCACCGCGACGGCGGCGCTTGCGCTTACGGGCCGGGTTTTCCGGATCGTCCTTCGGGCGCGCAGCCTCGCCGGCATGGCCGGCAAGATCATGCGAAGCGGGATGAGCGGCGCTGCGGGATTGTCCGCCTCGCTTGCCCTTGCGGCGCCTGGACTTCTTGCCGTCCTTGCGCCCTGCCGCCGACGCCCCGTCAAATTGCGGCTTTGCGCCGCCTTTGGGGTCTTCCACGTTCGTTTTCCATCGCGCCGCGCAAGTCCAGAAAGGTATGCAGCAGGCGCTCATTCGATTTTTGCGTTGCGGCGAGAATATCAGCGAGTGTCGAAATCACCAAATTCTTTTTGATTCCGGATTTTAGCCCCGAAAATTTCACCCGGATTGGAAGGATAGAATTTTTTCAAATCGGGTATTTGCATTCCGCGTCGTTTTGGTTATAAGCGCCGCACAGCAGCCAAGCGATGCTTCGGCAGCGCCTGCTGGGGAATAGTTCAATGGTAGAACGACGGACTCTGACTCCGTTAATCTTGGTTCGAGTCCAGGTTCCCCAGCCAAATTCCTCTCCTTGAATTGCATTATTTGTACAAGCCAGGCAAAGGCAATTCTGTCTCATGCTGGCACCACGCGTTTCGAAGAGATGTGTCCGCGGCCACGTGGAATTCGACAAAACCCAATATGCTGAATGTCGCTCTGACACGCGCCCAGAGGCGTTTTTATCGTCGGGCACCGCAGCTTCTAAGAAACCACGTCGCATTTCCGGGAAGTCGCAGGCGCTCTCCGCGATGTCGGTGCCGAAGGCTTTTTGCGCTCTATGCGGCCACTGAAGCCAGCAACGCGTTGGCAAGATGGATCATTTTGAGCTGGCACCGCTCCATCCTCACACCCGACTCCGGTAGCAAAACCTCAACCTTCGATCCGTAGAATCACCCCAACTCTTGGAGGCGATTCGAGCCATGAAGACCTTTTCTGCAATTTTGCTGGCGGCACTTCTCGTTCCGGCGACCGCCCGGAGTGAAACGGCTCATGTCGAGACGCCCCACGGGGAGATCGCCCATACTGAGGCGCCTCACAGCGAGGCCGTCCAAAGCGAGCCGGCTGATGATGAGGCATCTCAGAGCGAGACGGTTCACGGCGATGCGGCTCCTGGCGTGACGGCACAGGCCGAGACTCCGCCTGCCGAAGCGGCCCATAACGCGCCTCCCCAGGACGATACCGAATGGATGGGCGACGCGCGCCAATGGGCGGTTGGCTTCGTGGGTCAGAAGCCGGCCTACTGCCGGCTCCGCTGGGACAGCGAGCTTGGCAAGACGGTCGAGTTTCGCCAGAGCCTCGACAATGCGATGTGGCTGGTTTCGAAGGATGGCTGGGATATCCCGAAGGGCACAGTCACCAAGGTGACGATGGTCGGGCGGGCCGGCAGCAAGGTGGTGCCGGCGGAATTCTTCGATGGCAAGACGCTGCGTATCGTGCCTGCCGAGGGCAAGACGGGTACGGCGCAGATCAAATTCATTCTCAAGAATTCCTTTGTCGGCACGCCGGATATGGAACTCGATTTTTCCGGTGACGAAGAGAAGTGGGTGGTGCCGCTGTCGCGCGTGCAACAGATGTACACGACCTATGTCGACTGCCTGAACCGTCTCGTTCCCGGCGCTACCGTCAGCCAGGTTTCCGACAAGACACAGCCGTTCTAGGCAAGCCGCGGTCCGGCGTATAGAAGCTTGCTGGCGGCTGCCGTGATCGCAGAACGGCTGCTCACTTTTGCGCGATATGCGCGCTTCCTCCTCATTCTGCGGCGCCACGCCGCAGCGGTGCGCCACAAATTCGGCCTTCGTCACGGGGATCATCCCTCCTACTCGAAGCGCTTGTCGGCGCGGGCTGCCGATAGTGTTCTTCCCGTGTCAGGAGGCCATTGTGCAAAAGCTTCGTATCGCATTCCTCATGGGCGCAGCGGTGATCGGCTCCGTCTATCTCGGCGGTCCGGCGGCGGCCGAAACGATCGCCCACAAATCCGCCGATACCCATGTGATCGTCTTCCGCCTGCCGGATGGTTCGATCGAGCGCATCCGCTATGCCGGCAACCGGGCGCCGCAGGTTCGGATCGTCGGTTTGCCCGCTTCGGCGCCCGGCTTCTTCGATCCGTTCTGGACAGCGCCGCCCATTGCGAATCTCGACAGCATCTCCGCTGCCCTGGACCGGGAAGCGGCGACCATGCTGCAACAGGCCGACAGCGTCATGAAGGCTTCATCTAATGAAGCGATCGCCGACGGCCTGCCAGCCGGTGTGGAGGGCTATTCGGTGGTCTCCACCCTTTCCGGCAACGGTGTCTGCACCCACAGTTTCCGCTATACCGGCAACGGCGACGGCAAGCCGCATGTGGAGAGCAACACATCGGGCAATTGCGCGCCCGGCAAGGCGGCGAGCGCGCCGATTCAGAACAAAGCCCATCATCCAGCCCTGAAGGCGAAAATGCCGGGGATCATCCAGGTGAATGCCGAGCCGGCGGCTGCGGGCGGCGTTACGGCGCAGCCGGGTCTTCGGCTTGCGAGCGCTGTGAACTAGGGGATCGCAACACGCTTCAGACGGCAATCTTGCTCCGCACTGCGTCGGCGATCTCGGTCATGCGGTCCACCGGAGCGTGGCCGATCAGCATGAAGGCGTGGCTGGCGCTCGACCAATAGACGACATTCATGCCCTTGCGGCCTTCGATATCGGGCGCCTTCGCGCCGATATCGGAAGCGACGATGCAGAGTGCCATGGGGCCGGTCTCGGGGTCGAGATAGGCGATCTGGGCGAGCGGCTTGCCGTCATATTGCAGGATCTGGGCGCGCTTGAAATCGACATCTGGCAGAGCGATCTGCTCGGGCGAAAGCTGCAGGCCGAGGCTCGTGTCGAGGCGGGCGAGCTGGGCGGACTGCACCTCTTTCGAGGGGACCGGGCCCGCCAGCGTTTCCGGCGTATAGAGCGAGATATATTCGGCAACGACGGCACGCCATTCGGTGCTCTCATCCTTTCCCGAGAGCCTTGCGCCCACACCGATCACGGCACGGTCGATGGCGATGCCGGCAACGACCGAGGCGGCAAGAGCGCCGAGGAATCCTCGGCGGGTGGCGAAGGTGGCCGGTCCTGCGCTTCGAGAAGCGGGAATGGCTGACAGCATGGATTCGAGCTTTGCCTGCGGGGCGGCATCGAGCAGCGGGGCGAAAGCCTCCTTGAAGGGCAGGCTAGCGCGGGCGAGATATTCCAGCCGTTCGGCAACAGCCTCGTCGGCCTCGATCATGGCTTCGATGCGTGCGGCGTCTTCGCCGACCAGTTCACCATCTATGAAGGCGGTCAGTTCCTCGTCGGAGGGCATTCTGTGCTTCGTGCTCATTCAAATCCCCCTGCCGATACGGTTTCGGAGAGCTTGGCGCGGGCGGCTGCCAGCCTGCTCATCACGGTGCCGATCGGAACATCCAAGATGGCGGCGACCTCGCGGTAGGAAAGACCTTCCACATAGGCGAGGAAAACTGCCGAGCGCTGCGCCTCGGGCAGCGCATTCACCTGTTTCAAAACCTGGTTGGCCATGACATGTGTTTCGGTGTCGTGAGCGCCATCGAAGGTCAGCGTCTCGTCGGCATCAACGAAGCCCTGCCCCTGGCGCACGCGCCGCGCACGGATCTCGTTCAGCCAGATCGAATGCAGGATCGAAAACAGCCAGCGGTCGAGCCGCGTGCCTGGTACATATTGTTCGGCCCTTTCCAGCGCGCGAACGCATGTGGCCTGCACGAGATCATCGGCCACATCGCGCTGATGCGAAAGCACGAGGCCGTAGCGCCACAGACGGGAAAGATGCTCCGTCAGGCCGCTCCTGATATCCGCTTCGCTCGCGATGGCCGCCTCCGCGCGTCTGTCCTGTTTCGGAGCCGCCGGCCGGGCCGGCGATTCCGCTCTGGCGTGACTATAGGCAGGAAATGCGGTGTGTGCGACCGGCATAGGGAAATAGCCTTCAATCAACCTTACTCTTTCCTGCCTTTGCTTGAGATCAGATCTTGGACGGGTCGATAATGGCGGCGTTCAGATCCTGATATTCCTCGCAGCCGGTGCCGCAGATCGCCTTGATGGTGGTCAGCTGTTCCTTGGCGAGGTCGATCTGGCCTTTGACGACATAGGCTTCGCCGAGATATTCGCGAACCTTGGCATATTGCGGATCGAGCTTGACCGACTGCAGATAGTAGGTGATGCCTTCATCCGTGCGACCGAGCTTGCGGGTGGCGTAACCGCGATAGTTCAGCCATTCGGCATTGTTCTGGTCCTTGACCGTGTCGAGCATGGCGAGCGCTTCTTCATAGCGGCCGGCCTTGGCGAGCGAGTAAGCGTAATCGGTACGGTTTTCATCCGTCACGTTGGCGCTCTGCTGCTTGACGCATTTCTTGGTCTTCTTGTCGTAGATCTCGCCCTTCTTGCAGACCGGCGTGGTGCTGCTGTCGTCGCCGATGGCGAAAACCGGGCTGGAAAGAACGGAGGCGGCAATGCAGCTGCCGAGAACGAGGGCAGCGATACGGACAGTCTGGGTCGTCATGGGAGAACTCCTCGAAAAATGACGTTGCGAGGAGTGAACACCGCTACCGCGGGGTTTATTCGGTACGTTTGTGCATTATTTCAATCACGGCTTCGTGAAGGGCGCGGCGGCGAATAAAGCTTTCACCCCGCGTGTTTTCCGCTCGTTCCGCCGGGAACGACAAGGAGAATAGCGTGTCTCATTCCGTCAGACTTTTAAGTCTCGCCACCGCAGTGCCTGACCATATCATCACTCAGAGCGAAGCCGCCTCGGCCTCCGCCCGGCTTTTTGCCGATCGCTTCAGGGAATTTCACCACCTCGCCCGCGTCTTTACCAATGCTGGTATCGAAAAGCGCCATGCCGCCCGCCCGCTCTCCTGGTTCGAAGCGCCGCATGGCTGGCAGGACAGGATGGAAGCCTATGAAGAGGTTGCGGGCGCACTGTTCGTCGAGACCGCGACACGCGCCTTGCAGCGGGCGGGGATTGCGGCTCACGAGGTCGATTGCATCGTCACGGTTTCCTCCACCGGCATTACCACGCCGAGCCTCGATGCGCGGCTTGCCGGCCGGCTCGGCTTTCGCGCCGATATCGAGCGCGTGCCGGTCTTCGGGCTCGGCTGTGCGGCCGGCGTTTCCGGCTTCGGCATCGCTTCGCGACTGGCGCGTAGCCGGCCGGGCGCGGTCGTGCTCTTCATCGCCATCGAGCTTTGCACCTTGGCCTTCCGATTGGACGAGCTTACGAAGCCGAATATCATTGCCACCGCGCTTTTCGGCGATGGAGCGGCCGCCTGCGTGCTCAGATCGGGCGAAGGTGGCGTGGCCGAGGTGGAATCGGCCGGCGATCATCTCTTTCCCGATACGCTCGATATCATGGGCTGGAAAATCGACGATACAGGGCTCGGCATTCTGCTCGCTCAATCGCTGCCGCCCTTTGCGGAGAGGGAACTCGGTCCCGCTATCGACGGGATACTGGCACGCAGTGACCTGACGCGCGGCGATATCGACCGCTTCATCTGCCATCCCGGCGGCACCAAGGTGCTGGCGGCGATGGAGTGCACATTCGGCCTTGCGCCCGATACGCTCGATATCGAACGCTCCGTGCTTGCCGAATACGGGAACATGTCTTCGCCGACGGTTCTCTTCGTTCTGGAACGGGCGATCCGCGGGGGCTTGCCGGATAGGTCCGCGATGATCGCCATGGGGCCGGGCTTTACGGCAAGCTGTGTCACCTTGCGGAGGGTCGGATGATGTGGCCTTCCCTCGCTCTGCTCAGCTTCGTTACGCTACAGCGGCTTTCCGAACTGGTGATCGCGCGGCGCAACACAATGGCGCTCTTTGCGCGCGGGGCGCGGGAGATCGCGCCCGAGCATTATCCCTATATGGTGGCGCTGCATACGGGCTGGCTTGCCGGGCTCTGGATGCTGGCAACAGGGCAGCCGGTGCAGCCCTGCTGGTTCGGGCTGTTCATGCTGCTGCAGGTGCTGCGGCTCTGGGTACTGGCGACGCTTGGAAAACGCTGGACGACGCGCATCATCGTCCTGCCGGGTGCGCCGCTCGTGGAAAGCGGGCCTTACCGCTACCTCAAGCATCCGAACTATCTGATCGTGACAGGCGAGATCGCCGCCCTGCCGCTTGCCTTCGGCATGCCGCTCTATGCGCTGGTCTTTTCGCTGCTGAATGCCGCCATGCTGACTGTACGCATCAGGGCCGAAAATGCCGCACTGAAAAGCGCAATGATTTTGAAATGAAATGCGATTTTTCGTTTGCGCCGCAGCATTCAGATGGGCATCTTATGCCCAAAATACAGCGGAATGCAGGGGAATATGACGAAGAACGCAATCGTGCTCGGCGCCGGTATCGTCGGGGTTTCGACGGCCATCCATCTTCAACGCCGCGGCCGGCAGGTGACGCTTGTTGACCGCAAGGAACCAGGCAACGAAACCTCCTTTGGCAATGCCGGCCTGATCCAGCGCGAGGGCGTCATGCCCTATGGCTTTCCGCAGCAACTTGGCCTGCTTTTGCGTTATGCGCTGAACAACAGGATCGATGCGCATTATCACCTGAAGGCGCTGCCGAGCCAGCTCGCGTTTCTGGCCCGCTACTGGTGGAATTCCAACCCGAAGCGGCATGCGATGATCACCCAGGCCTATGCGCCGCTGATCGAGAACTCGATCCTGGAGCACAAGGATCTGATCGAGGCATCCCATGCCGAGACGCTGATCCGCAAGGACGGCTGGATGAAGGTGTTCCGCACGGAAGCCAAGCGCGAGGAAGCCTTCACGGAAGCCGCGCAGTGGAAGGCGCAGTTCGGCGTCGGTTACGAGAGCCTGACCTCTGCGGATATCGCTCGTCTGGAGCCGAACATCACCGGCGATTTCGTCGGCGGGCTGCGCTGGATCGACCCGTGGTCGGTGCTCGATCCGCATGCACTGACGCGCGCCTATCGCAGCTATTTCGAAAGCCTCGGCGGAAGGTTCTTGACTGGAGATGCCGCCTCGCTCGGACAGGCCGGCTCCGGCTGGAAGATCATGACGGCGGAAGGATCGCTTGAGGCTAACGATGCGGTGCTGGCGCTCGGCCCCTGGGCGGCGGTCGCCACCCGGCGGCTCGGCTATTCCTTCCCGCTTGGCGTCAAGCGCGGCTATCACATGCATTACGGCGTCAAGGGCAACGCTGTCCTCAACAACTGGACGCTCGATTCAGAACGCGGCTATTTCCTGGCGCCAATGAACAAGGGCGTGCGGCTGACGACGGGGGCGGAATTCGCGACACTCGATGCGCCGAAGACGCCGGTGCAGCTCGACCGGGCCGAAGCCGTGGCGCGCACCATCTTTCCGCTGGGGGAACGGCTCGATCCGGAACCGTGGATGGGCGCGCGGCCCTGCACGCCCGACATGATGCCCATCATCGGCAAGGCGCCGCGCCATCAGGGCCTGTGGTTCGCCTTCGGCCATGCCCATCACGGGCTTACACTCGGGCCGGTGACAGGACGCGTGCTGGCGGAATTGATGACCGGCGAGGCGCCGTTCATCGACATTTCGGCGTACTCGCCTGCCCGCTTCAATCCGTGATGCCGAGAGCGGCGAGCTCTCTAAGGGATTTCGCCGCAATATCTTCGATCGTGTCATCGATGCCGACGGTCACGACGCCCGGTTCGCCCGTCGGCACTTCCAGCGTCTGCAGCTGGCTCTCCAGCAGCGAGGCCGGCATGAAGTGACCCTTGCGATGGACCATGCGATCCGTCAGCAGCGCCTTCGAGCCTTCGAGATAAACGAAATAAAGATTGCCGCCGGCAGCAGCCCTGAGGCGGTCGCGATAGATGCGCTTCAGCGCCGAGCAGGAGACGATGATGCCCTCGCCCTTGCCGAGCGAAGCCTGCATCTCCTCACCGATACGATCGAGCCAGGGCATCCGGTCCGCATCGGTCAGTGGAATGCCCTTCGACATTTTCTCGACATTGGAAGCGGGGTGAAGGATGTCTCCTTCGACAAACGGCAGGCCGAGGCCTGCCGCTATCTTCTCGCCGATCGAGGATTTGCCGGAACCGCTGACGCCCATGACGACGATTGCATGGAGAGTTCCGCTATTCCCGGTCATCGTTCATCTCGCTCATGTGCCCGGCGTGGACTATCTGCTGGTTTATGACGCCGCAGAAACGGCAGCCTTGCGTGCAAGACGTGCCTTGATCGTATCGACATCCGCCCGCGGGGTCGCCGCAAACAGGGTCTTGGTATAGTTGTGCTGCGGGTCGTTAAAGACCTGCTCACGCGTGCCGTATTCGACCGCTTCGCCGAAATACATCACCATCACATCGTCTGCCATGTAGCGGACGACCGAAAGGTCGTGGCTGATGAAGACATAGGTCAGGTTCAGCTCGTCCTGCAGGTCGGCGAGCAGGTTCAGAACCTGGGCCTGCACCGAAAGATCGAGGGCGGAAACCGGCTCGTCGAGAACCAGAAGCCGCGGCTTCAGCATGAGCGCGCGCGCAATGGCGATGCGCTGACGCTGACCGCCCGAGAACATGTGCGGAAAGCGATTGAAGTGCACGTCCTGCAGGCCGACCTTGCGCAGCATCGCCATGGCCAGATCGCGCCGTTCGGCGGCCGGCGTATTGGTGTTGATGATCAGCGGCTCCATCAGGATATCGCCGATCTTCTTGCGCGGATTCAGCGAGCCGTAAGGGTTCTGGAAGACGATCTGCACCTTGCGGCGGATCTCAGGCGTCAGGTCACCCTTGAAGATATCGACCTTCTTGCCGTCGATGAAGAGATCGCCCGCAGTAGCAGGGTCGATCATCGTGATGATACGCGCAAGCGTGGACTTGCCGCAGCCGCTTTCGCCGACGATCGCCAGCGTCTTGCCCTCTTCGACACTGAAGTTCACACCCTTGACGGCATGGACCGTACGCGCCTTCTTGAACATGCCGCCCGGCAGGTGATAGTCGCGAACGATGTTCTTTCCTTCGAGAACTGGCGTCATCAGGCCGCTCCCTCCACAGTCTTATTCGGATTGAAAAGCTCGCCGATGGTCGGCAGCCGGTCGCCGGTGGCATTTTCCGGGAGAGCGGCGAGCAGAGCGCGCGTGTAATCGCTCTTCGGGGATTCGAAGAGGGAGAGGACATCGGCCTCTTCCATCTTGCGGCCCTTGTACTGCACGATCACCCGGTCGGCCGTCTCGGCAACCACGCCCATATTATGCGTGATCATGATCAGGCCCATGCGATGTTCCGTCTGCAGGCGCATCAGGAGATCGAGGATCTGCTTCTGGATGGTCACGTCGAGCGCGGTGGTCGGCTCGTCAGCGATCAGGAGCTTCGGATTGCAGGCGATCGCGATGGCGATCATGACGCGCTGGCACTGGCCGCCCGACATCTGGTGCGGGAAGTGGTTGAGCCGTTCGGCAGGATCGGGAATGCCGACTGCCTGGAAAAGCTCGATCGCGCGCTTGCGGCGTTCCGCCTTGCCGAGGCCGAGATGAATACGCAGCACTTCCTCGATCTGGAAGCCGACGGTGAAGCAGGGATTGAGGCTGGCAATCGGCTCCTGGAAGATCATCGACATGTCCTTGCCGATGATTTCGCGCCGCTTGGCGCCGGACATGCCGAGCAGATTCTGGCCGTCGAAGACCATCTTGTCAGCCGTCACCTTCGCCGTCCACGGCAGAAGGCCCATGGCAGCCAGCATCGAGACAGACTTGCCCGAACCGGATTCGCCGACGATCGCCAGAACTTCACCGGCATCGACCTTCAGCGACACGCCATCGACGGCACGGAAGGGGCCGGTCGAAGTCTGGAATTCGACGACGAGATTTTCTATTTCGAGAAGCGCCATCTCACGACCTCTTCATCTTGGGATCGATCGCATCGCGCAGACCGTCGCCCATCAGATTGATGGCAAGAACGGTGATCAGGATGGCGAGACCCGGAAATGTTACGACCCACCAGGCGCGCGAGATGAACTCGCGGGATTCAGCAAGCATCGTGCCCCACTCAGGTGTCGGCGGCTGCGCGCCCATTCCGAGGAAGCCGAGGGCGGCTGCATCGAGGATGGCGGCGGAGAAGGCGAGCGTCGCCTGGACGATCAGCGGTCCGAGGCAATTCGGCAGGATGGTCTTGAACATCAGCCGGAAGGTGCCGGCACCCGCCACGCGGGAGGCGACGACATATTCCTTCTCACGTTCGGCCATGACGGCAGCACGCGTCAGGCGCACGAAATGCGGCTGGTTGACGATCGAGATCGCGATCATGGCATTGAGCAGGCCGGGGCCGAGGACCGCAACGAGCACGAGGGCCAGAAGCAGCGACGGGAAGGCCAGGATGATATCCATGAGGCGCATGATGACGATATCGACGCGGCCGCGGAAATAACCTGCTACTAGGCCGATCAGCACGCCGACGACGACCGAAAGCGTCACGACGACAACGCCGATGAACAGCGAGAAGCGCGCACCGAAGATCAGGCGCGAGAGGATATCGCGGCCGACGGCGTCCGTTCCGAGCGGATAGGAGAAGCTGCCGCCATCCATCCAAAAGGGAACGGAAAGCAGGAGATCGCGGTTCTGCTCGTTCGGCGTATGCGGCGATACAATCGGCGCGAAGATCGCCAGCAGCAGAATGACCAGGAAGACGAAGAGGCCGATGACGGCGCCCTTGTTTCGCGAGAAGTAGTACCAGAATTCGGTCAGGCCGGAGGGCTGGTCGGATTTTGCAGTAACAGTGCTCATGTGACCGCTCCTAGTGCCTGATACGCGGATTGATGAAGCCGTAGGCCAGATCGACGAGCAGGTTCACCAGCATGATGATGCCGGCGATCAAGAGAAGACCGCCCTGGACGACAGCATAGTCGCGCTTGAAGACAGCATCGACCATCCACTTGCCGATACCCGGCCAGGAGAAGATCGTTTCGGTCAGTATGGCGCCAGCGAGCAGCACGCCGATCTGCAGGCCGATCGTGGTGATGACCGGGATCATGGCGTTTCTAAGCGCATGGATGCCGACGACGCGCAAAGGTGCCAGACCCTTGGAACGGGCCGTGCGCACATAATCCTCGCCCAGTACTTCGAGCATCGCCGAGCGTGTCTGGCGGGCGATGACGGCGAGCGGAATGGTGGCGAGCACGACGGTCGGCAGAATGAGATAGCTCACGGCAGAGGCGAAAGCGCCCTTCTGGCCGGAGAGAAGGCTGTCGATCAGCATGAAGCCGGTGACAGGCTTGAAGAAATACATCAGCGAGATGCGGCCGGAGACCGGTGTCCAGCCGAGATAGCCAGAGAAGAAGATGATGAGCAGCAGGCCCCACCAGAAGATCGGCATCGAATAACCGATAAGGGCGACACCCATCACGCTCTGGTCGAACCAGGTTCCGCGCTTGACCGCCGCAAAGACGCCCGCGGGCACACCGAGCAGGACCGCCACCAGGATGGCGCAGAGCGAAAGCTCGAGCGTTGCCGGGAAGAGCGTGAAGAATTCGCCGAGAACAGGGCGCTTGGTGACGATCGAGGTGCCGAGGTCACCATGCAGCACTTTTCCGAGATAATCGAAATATTGCACATACATGGGACGGTCGAAACCGAGATCGTGCATGATCTGGGCATGACGCTCGGGTGCCATGGTTCGTTCGCCCGACAACAGCATGACGGGATCGCCGGGAAGCAGGCGGATGAACGAGAAGGCAATGAGCGAAACGCCTAGGAAGGTCGGTATCAGGACCGCAAGGCGCCCGATGAGAAATCGCAACATAGCAGGTTGTCCAATAGTTTCCGGCGGTCAGGTGGATGCCTGACCGCCGGTCAAGCCCGGTTTATGCCGGGCAGTTTATCATTTTTTTTATTCGGCGATATCAACGCCGTCGAAGCGGTGAATGCCAAGCGGATCCATGTGGAAGCCCGTGACCTTCTTGCTGATCGGTACGAAAACCAGCGAGTGGTCGAGAGGAGCCCAGGGAGCTTCCTTCTTGAAGATTTCCTGAGCTTCTTCGTAGAACTTCGTGCGGGCAGCGACGTCAGCCGTTTCCTTGGCCTTGGTCATCAGCGCATCGTAATCCTTGTTGCACCACTGAGCGCGGTTGTTGCCGCCGACAGCGTCGCAGCCGAGCAGCGTGTCCATGAAGTTGTCCGGGTCGCCGTTGTCGCCGGTCCAGCCGAGGATGACAGCGCCATCGCGCTTCACGTCGGAGGAGAGCTTCAGGTATTCGGCCCATTCATGGGTAACGATCTCGACCTTGACGCCGATCTTGGCAAAGTCTGCCTGCATCAGTTCGGCGGCGCGGCGTGCGTTCAGCATGTACGGACGCGAAACCGGCATTGCCCAGATCTTCATCGACAGATCCTTGACGCCAGCGGCTTCAAGAGCCTTCTTGGCAGCTTCCGGATCGTACTTGTCGTCTTCGATCTTGTCGTTATAGGACCACATTGTCGGCGGGATCGGGTTCTTGGCAACTTGGGCAGCGCCCTGGAAGACGGCGTCGATGATCGCCTTCTTGTTGATTGCCATGTTCAGCGCGCGGCGAACTTCCGGCTTGTCGAACGGAGCCTGCTGGGTGTTGTAGGCCAGGAAGCCGACGTTCAGGCCAGCCTGCTCCATCACCGTGATGCTGGTTTCCTTCTTGAGTTCCGGAACGTCAGCAGCATTCGGATACGGAACCAGATGGCACTCGCCGGCCTTCAGCTTCTGGGCGCGGACAGCAGCGTCCGGGGTGATCGCGAAGACGAGATCGTCGATCTTTTCCTTGCCCTTGAAGTAGGTTTCGTTGGCCTTGTAGCGGATGACGGCATCCGTCTGGTAGGCAACGAAGGTGAACGGACCGGTGCCGAGCGGCTGCTGGTTCAGCTGGGCCATCTTGCCGTCAGCAGCGAGCTTGTCGGCATATTCCTTGGAAACGATGGAGGCGAAGTCCATGGCGAGGTCGGCCAGGAACGGAGCTTCCGGATGGTTGAGCGTGAACTTGACCGTCAGGTCATCGACCTTCTCGACCGACTTGATGAGGTCGGGGAAGCCCATGCCGGCAGCGTATTCGTAGGAACCGCCGTCAACATACTTGTTCCACGGATTGTCGGACTTGATCTGGCGCTCGAAGGAGAAGACGACGTCGTCAGCGGTCAGATCACGCGACGGGGTGAAGAAGTCGGTCGTCTGGAACTTCACGCCGGGATGCAGCTTGAAGGTATATTCCTTGCCGTCAGGGGAAACCGACCAGCTGTCGGCGACGCCCGGCTCGATCTCCGTACCGCCGTGCTTGAACTCGACGAGGCGGCTGTAGACCGTACGCGAAGAAGCGTCGAAGGTGGTGCCTGCCGTGTAAAGGCTCGGATCGAAGCCTTCCGGCGATCCTTCGGAGCAATAGACAAGCGTCTTGGAATACGCGGCGGTGGCCATGACCGAAGCCAGGGCTGTCGCTGCGAGCAGGACAGAGAGTTTTTTCATGATATCGTTTCCCAGGTTTGTTCTTTTTTGATCTTTAGAGATCGGGGGCTCATTACCCCGATCAGCGGGCCGATGGAACGATATTTATTTGCTGAACGCAACGGCATCCGCAGAAAATTTTTCCAAAAACGCAATTTTAGAAATTTTTGGTCAAAAATAGGCCAAAATTCGCAAGATTAGGGCACAGAAAACCCCATTTTTGTCGCTTTTGGTATAATTTCGCGTCGCGAAAGCACTCTGAAAACGGTTTCAAGCCGCTCTGATATATCAACAGTCCGTGAGGGAGCATGAAAAAACCACGGCCATGAAAAATGACCGTGGTTTACAAGAATATAGAGGTATTTCGATATTAAGCAGCCGGGGCCGGAATGGCGGGCTTGCGATAATCCTGATCGCCTGTGAGTCCGAGCAGGAAATTGATCTGGGGACGCGCCTTGACGAGATCATCGATCGAATATTCGGTCAGAACGTCGAAGAATGCATTAAGCGCCTTGCGCAGCGCCGAGTTCAGGCCACAGCTATCAACCAGCGGGCACTCGATGGCGCCGTCTTCGAAGCATTCGGCCATGGCGAAACTGTCTTCTGTGACCCTGACCACATCGAAAAGGCTGATATCGGTCGCCGGCTTGCCCAGGCGCACACCACCATTGCGACCACGCACAGTCTCGACCAGCCCTGCCTTGTTGAGCGGCTGAAGAATCTTGAACAGGAAGAGTTCCGAAACGCCGTATGCCCTAGCGATTTCCGGAATCCGGCTCAAATGCCCTTCATTGGCTGCACAATACATCAACATGCGAACCGCATAGTTGGTCTGCTTCGTCAACCGCATGCCGATCTCCTGAATCTCTTAATAGGGGGTATATAGTGGCTTTCGTAGTTTTGAACAATTCCAAAATATGAAATTCACATTCAGCTTAACTGAGGCTGATTGCCGCTGGCTTGCGTGCTGCTCCAAAGACAAATGAAAAAGAGGGCCTCGCGGCCCTCTCCTCTTAATCGCCTTGGAATAGATGCTTACTTCATCGTCGGCATGACGAATTCGGCGCCGTCCTTGATGCCCGAGGGCCAACGGGCGGTGATGGTCTTGGTGCGGGTCCAGAACTTGATGGAATCAGTGCCGTGCTGGTTGAGGTCGCCGAAGCTCGATGCCTTCCAGCCGCCGAAGGAGTGGTAGGCGAGCGGAACCGGGATCGGCACGTTGATGCCGATCATGCCGATATTGATGCGCGAGGCGAAGTCGCGGGCGGCATCGCCGTCACGGGTGAAGATCGCGACACCGTTGCCGTATTCGTGCTTCATCGGCAGCGAGAGCGCCTCTTCGTAATTATGGGCGCGCACGACCGAAAGGACCGGTCCGAAGATTTCGGTCTTGTAGATATCCATCTCGGGCGTGACGTGGTCGAACAGGCAACCGCCGACGAAGTAGCCGTCTTCATAACCCTGCAGCTTGAAATCGCGGCCATCGACGACGAGCTTGGCGCCTTCCTCGATGCCCTTGTTGATCAGGCCCTGGATGCGGTTATAGGCATCCTTGGTGACGACGGGACCCATGTCTGCCTTGTCATCCGTATATGGGCCGATGCGCAGGGATTCGATCTTCGGGATCAGCTTTTCGACGAGGCGGTTAGCCGTGTCCTCGCCGACCGGAACGGCGACGGAGACGGCCATGCAGCGCTCGCCGGCGGAGCCGTAGCCGGCACCCATCAGGGCGTTGACGGCCTGGTCCATATCGGCGTCCGGCATGATGATCATGTGGTTCTTGGCACCGCCGAAGCACTGGGCGCGCTTGCCGTTCGACGCGGCCGTTCCATAGACGTAACGGGCAATAGGCGTGGAACCGACGAAGGAGACGGCGCCGATATCGGGATCGGTGAGGATCGCGTCGACGGCGGTCTTGTCACCGTTGACGACGTTGAGGATGCCGGCAGGCAGACCGGCTTCGATCATCAGTTCGGCAAGGCGGATCGGCAGGGACGGATCGCGCTCGGAGGGCTTGAGGATGAAGGCGTTGCCGCAGGCGATGGCAGGCGCAAACATCCACATCGGGATCATGCCCGGGAAGTTGAACGGCGTGATGCCAGCGCCGATACCAACAGGCTGGCGTAGCGAATACATGTCGATCGCCGGGCCGGCGCCTTCGGTGAATTCACCCTTGGCGAGGTGCGGAATGCCACAGACGAATTCGCAGACTTCGAGGCCGCGGATGATATCGCCCTTGGAATCCTCGACCGTCTTGCCGTGCTCGCTGGAGAGCAGCGTTGCAAGCTCATCCATGTGCTGGTTCAGGAGATCGACGAATTTGAAGAAGACGCGGGCGCGGCGCTGCGGATTGGTGGCAGCCCATTTCGGCTGAGCGGCCTTGGCGTTCGCAACGGCGGCGCGCAGTTCCTCGACGCTTGCCAGCGCCACCTTCGCCTGCACTTCGCCGGTCGCCGGATTGAAGACGTCGCTGGTGCGGCCGCTGGTGCCGGCAACCTTCTTGCCGCCAATGAAATGACCGATATCACGCATGGGTGTTCCTCCTGATCTTCTGGGTGGCGCAACAATCGCACTTCAATTTACACAAATCAATGCGCTAGAATAAGCAACCGTTGTGCGTATATTATAGCCCTACGAAAGCGGCAGATGCCTCTGATCCGAAACTTGGTACGGCGCGCGGACAAGTCAAAGGGAAGGTTTAAACGATGAGCGGGAAACCTGTCGTCAGAATGGCGGAACTCGAGATCGATCCTGATAGCCTCGACGCCTATCGTGCACTGCTTGCCGAGGAAATCGATGCCTCGGTTGCGCTGGAGGACGGCGTGCTTGCTCTGAATGCCGTTTCCATCCGGAACCGTCCGACCAGCATCCGTATTCTTGAAGTCTATGCCAGCAGGGAGGCTTACGAGGCGCATCTGCAGACGCCACACTTTCTCAAATACAAGAATGAGACGGCTGGCATGGTGACATCGCTGACGCTTGTTGATGTCGACCCGATTGCGATGCGGTCGAAAGCATGAACTGGAGCAGGCCATGAACTGGGACGATGTTCGCATTTTCCTGGCAGTCGCCCGCACCGGGCAAATCCTTGCCGCGTCGAAGAGGCTCGGGCTTAATCATGCCACGCTGTCGCGCCGGCTGACTTCGCTGGAAGAGGCGCTGAAGACACGGCTTTTCATTCGCCGCACCAATGGCTGCGAGCTGACATCGGAAGGCGAGATCTTCCTCGTCTCGGCGGAACGGATGGAAACGGAGATGCTGGCAGTACAAGCAAGTCTCGGCCATACCGATACGGCCATTGCCGGCACGGTGCGTGTCGGAGCGCCTGACGGGTTCGGTGTTTCATTTCTGGCGCCACGCATGGGCCGGCTGATCGAGCGGCATCCGGAATTGAAGATCCAGCTCGTGCCGGTGCCGCGCTCCTTTTCGCTGTCGCAGCGCGAGGCCGATATCGCTATCACGCTGGAACGGCCGGAACAGGGCCGGCTCGTCTCCTCCAAACTCACCGATTACACGCTCGGCCTCTATGCCTCGCGCGATTATCTGGCGCAGCACGGAAAGCCCGGAGATATCGAGGCACTGAAAGCGCATCCGCGCATCGGCTATGTCGAGGACCTGATCTTTACTGCCTCCCTGAATTTCTCCGGCGAGGTGATGCGCAGCTGGGATGCGGGTTTCGAAATCTCGACGGCTATCGGCCAGACGGAGGCCGTGCGTTCGGGTGCCGGCATCGGCATTCTGCACGATTACATCGCCCGGCAATATGGGGAGCTGGAGCGTATCCTGCCTGATGTTTCCATCCGCCGTGCCTATTGGACGACCTATCATGAAAGCGCGCGTGACCTGCTGCGTGTGCGTAGCGTCATCGATTTCCTGCAGGAACTGATCGACGCGGAAAGGCAGATCTTTCTTTAGTAGCTAAAGATGCTTCACCGGTTCCTCGTTCTCGTCGGGATTGGGAAGCGGGATCTCATCCGGCAGGCGATCAGGCTCCGGTTCCTTGATCGGCGGCACCGGTTTCCAGCCGGGCGACGGCATCGGCGGCTGGTCTGGAAGAGGTTCGTTCGGGACGGACATGGCCGGCTCCTTTACGATTTTACTTGTCTTGTTTGACGGCTTCGGCAGCGCGCATCGGCATATTGTCGACGATCGCGAAGAGTTCGGCCGGAGTAACCGGTTCGCTGGCCTTCAGCTTCACGGTGCCATCCTTGCCAAGAAGGAAGGCGGCGAATTCGCCTGCGGCCGGTGCATCGAGTTCCCTGCGTAGCGCCTCGCCGTCCAGCCCTTCGCCGCTTCCGAAAAGTGGCTTTACGCTCGATCCGGCAAGCTTCAGGACGACCATATCGCGCTCATCGAGTGCGGCGCGGTCGGCAAGCAACTGGTTTTCCTGGCGAGCGGCACGGGAATTGTCGCGGTCGGCGATAATGATGAAGACGCGGTTCTTCCACTGGAACTGTTCGAGACTGGCCACCGGCGCATAAGCCGCGTTGGTCTCGTCGATCTTGGTTGCGCCGTAAAGAAGGGTCTTCGACATATGAATACTCCCGTCACCATGAACGATGCGCGAGGCACAAGAGTTCCAATTGTCGGGAACGGGGACGACGGCCGATCAGAAAAAGCTGATCGGCCTTGTCGCCTTGTCAGATATGCAAAAAGGCGGAAACCGGAACCTGCAGGGCTGCGGCAATACGCTTCAGCTTTGCCGGATCGGCATTTTCACCATTTTCGATTTCGAGGATTTCGCCATTGGCCAGACCACAAGTGACTGCGAGATCTTCGACACTGTAGCCAACCGCATCGCGGGCACCCTTTACCGCAGCTGCCACGTCAATCGGCGAAACGGCGGTGGATTCCTCAATATTCTGAACAGAAATGGACATCAATTTCTCCTTAATGCCTCGGTGGACTGTCCCTACCCCCAGGCGGCGGACCGCCAGCATTTTTGCAATGCAACGAAGACATCGGGCAATTGCTGCATCGCACCGCACATAAATAGGTAAACTAATGTTAACGGCAATAGCAAAATGCGAGCGGGCATCATTTTGACATCAAAAAGCACTGATGTCGTGCATTGCCGTAATTCTAAACCTACTTATGGGAGAGAATGGTACGGTTGGGGGGTCTCGAACCTCCGACCTCAGGTGCCACAAACCTGCGCTCTAACCAACTGAGCTACAACCGCACAATATCGCGTTTGGCGCGACGGGGGGTGACATACGAGGACTTGAACTTTTATTCAAGCCCCGATTTGCACTCAATATACAAAAAGGCTGAACATCCGGTCCAGCCTTTTGTTATCTATCGAGCTTAACGGATCAGGCAACCTTGAAGGATGCCATGACCTTTTCAGCGGCTTCCTTGGAAGGCTTGGCAACCTTTTCGGCAACCTGCTTGGTGGTTTCCTGCAGCGACTTCGCCTGCTCGACGGTGATTTCAGCCTGCTTGCGGAAGAAAGAGGTCTGCAGCTCGAAGAACTCTGCGACGGACTTGGCGCCAAGAAGCGCTTCCATGTGCGAAAGCGAGCTTTCGGCGTTGACGCGCAGGGCGTCGATTGCCTTGAGGCCGATCTCAACGGTGCCGGCCTGTGCGGTCTGGACGGTTGCTTCCATCGTCTTGCCGGCTTCTTCGCCTGCGGACTTCAGCTTGGCATAGGCTTCCTTGGACTGCTGAGCGCCCTTCTCGGCGAAATCACGGAAGGATTCGGCCAGCTTGCTCGGGTCGAAAGAGGCGATTGAAAAAACGTCGTCGGTCTTTATGGTAGCCATCGGATCGCGTTCCTTTAAGATGGGCAAATCCCGTGCCCGCGATAAATCGGATAATTCTTATATAGCTCATCCAATGGTGCATTGCAACATTATTGTGCGGCGCACAATACGTTAACCTTGCCGGTCGAAAGCTACCGGCTGTTATGGACCGGTCGCAGACCTGCAGTTATTAATAAGCAGTTAATTCTAAAGAGGCCGAAAGCGACAGGTTCGATCATGCCCGCAGTCCAGTATCCGTTCATCGACATCGCCGTACATTCGCGAGTGCGTGAACGATTCTCGCGTGGCGAGGCCATGGTGCTTTTTTCGGCCGATCTTTCGCGGCTGCTCTGGGCAAACGGCGCGGGTGCGGAACTTTTCGGCCATGCCGAAGTCTATGATCTACTCGATCAGGGCGTCGGCAATGCGGACATTACCTTCCGTCAGCTGGAGGCCACCGCCCGCCAGCTGAGCGCGGTCGGTGACCAGAAGAACCTGATCATCCGCATCGCCAAGGGCTTTCAGCGCGTTCAGGCGCCAGCCTCTTCCGAGCTCATTCGCCTTGCCTCGGGCGAGAAGGCGATCCTGTTTTCGGTTCCGGTCTCCACGCGCCCGCTGACCTCGGGCGCCAGTGCCGCGCAGATGCTGCAGGGCCTCGATGACCCGGATACGCATATGGCCGTCATCGGCGCCGAGGGAGAGGTGATCGCGGCGTCACCGGGCTTTGCCTCGCTCGGCATCACCCCACACGCGGCGAGAACGCTGACCACGCTTGCCGGCGCCCATCCCGACCGGCTCGTGAAGCGCCCCGTGGCAACCGGCCGCGGCTACCTGCCTGCCGCTGTCGGCAAGCTCAGCGACGATCCGGCGCTGCATCTGCTCTTCGCCGTCGAGACCGCGATCGGCCATCTCGATCCGATCGAGCCCTCCGGTAATGCCGAGGAAGCTGCACCGGCGGAGAATACGTCGGTAGAAGCTGCAGCGCACGAAGTAACCGAGATCGTGGCGCCTGCGGCGGGCTTTACAGAAGCCGAGGCAATCGACGCCGTTTCCGGTATCGACGATGTCGAAGAGGTGCTGGAAGAGATTTCCGGCGAAACCCAAGCGCCGGAAGCACCCAGCGACATCGGTGAACCGCTTCTGATCGAAGCCGAGCCTGAACTTTCGGTGGACGAGAGCGTGGCCGAGCCGGCAGCAGCCGTCCCCGAGGATATCGGTGAGCCGGCAGAGCAGCCTGTCGAAACGATGGCTGCGGCAGAAGAAAGCCCGGCGGCAGTCGAAGCGGCGCCGAGCGCCGATGAGGTCGAACCATCCGTTGCGGCCACCGATTCCGTTGCCGAAAATTTTGCCGCTGTCCCGGTCGTACCGGTAGAGCCGGCACCTGCCTCGACGGCAAGCGCTTTCGTCTTCAAGCCGAACAGCCGCGCTACCCGCTTCGTTTGGAAGATCGATGCCGAGGGGCGTTTCAGCGAAGTCTCGCATGAATTTGCCGAGGCTGTCGGCCCGCATGCCAGCAACATTATCGGCAGCCCCTTCTCCGACGTTTCCGCCCTCTTCAACCTCGATCCCGAAGGCAGGCTTTCAGAGGCCCTGGCGCGACGCGATACCTGGTCCGGCAAGACGATCTACTGGCCGATCGAAGGCACGAGCCTCGTGGTGCCCGTCGATCTCGCCGCGTTGCCGACCTACACCCGCAACCGCGATTTCGACGGTTTCCGCGGTTTCGGTGTCGTCCGCCTGTCCGACGCCCAGGAAGATCCGCTGGCGCTCGGCCTGACGCTCGGACCTGATGGCATCGGCCATGACGCCTCCTATCTCGGCCCGGTCAATGAGGATGCGCCGGAAGAGGCAGCTCCGGTAGAAGCCGAGCCAGTGCAGGAGCAGCCTCAGGCCGAAGCAGTTGTCGAACCGGAACCGGTTGCCGTCGACGCAGCGGTGCCAGATGCCGAAATTGTGGCGGAGGAGGCCGTCGCGCAGCAGGTTTTCGAAGCCGAACCGGCAGCCGAAGAAGAAGTGACCTTCGAGCCTGCTGCTGCCGAACAGCCTGTAGAATACCAGCCGCGCGATGGGCAGGAAGAGCCGCCGGCGCTGCGTATTTCCGAAACGCCGAACCGCCGCCTCGACGACAAGATCGTGCAGCTTCATAGCGCCAACAGCGGCCTGACGGCGGCCGAGCAGGCGAATTTCCGTGAGATCGCCAAGCGTCTCGAAGCCTTCGGTTCGCGCGGCGCGGAACCCGTCGCCACGGAACAGCCGGCACCTGCCGCCGAAGAGGCCCCGGTTGCCAATGTGGCCGCCGCCGAAGACGTTGCGGCCGATGTGCCCACCGTCGAGGCGGTTGCACCGCAGGAAGCGATTTTCGAAGCCGCCGCCGAGCCGCTACCGCAGGAAGCCGAACAGCCCCCGCTTTCGGAGGCGGAAGACGAGGTGACCGAAGGGCTGCAGGAAACGGCAAGCCAGATCGAGGTGCTCACGAGCTTCATCCCGCCGCGCGTGAAGATGACGGACGGGCTTTCAGCCGCGACCGTCGATCTGCTGCCCGTTGCCGTGCTGATCCATGCCGGCGACCAGCTGATCCACGGCAATCCGGAGTTTCTGCGGCTGACCGGCTACGGCTCCTTGGCTGCGCTCACAGAGGTGGGCGGCATCGATGCGCTGCTGCAGCGCCACGATCTGGAAAACGGTGCGGGCACGATGATGCTCGTCAAGGCCGACGACAAGCTGGTGCCGGTGACGGCCCGCCTGCAATCGATACGCTGGGAAGATGCCAACGCGCTGATGCTGGCGCTGATGCCTGTCGAAAACCGGGAAGTGAGCAAGGGCGAGGTCATCAGGCTCGACCAGCGCTCCGACCGAATGGTGGAGAAGGTCGCCAAGCTGCAGGTCGAGGTGGAGGAGCTACGCTCGATCCTGGAGACGGCGACCGATGGGGTGGTCGTCATCGGCGCGGATGGCGACATTCGCTCGATGAACCGCTCGGCGAGCGCCCTCTTCAACTACGATGAGCAGGAAACGCGCGGTAAACCCTTCGTCATGCTGTTCGCGCATGAGAGCCAGAAGGCGGTGCTCGACTATCTGCAGGGGCTTTCCGGCCATGGCGTCGCCAGCGTGCTCAACGATGGGCGCGAAGTGATCGGCCGCGAGGCTGCCGGCGGTTTCGTGCCGCTGTTCATGACCATGGGACAGCTGACCTCTTCCAACGGATATTGCGCCGTCATCCGCGACATTACCCAGTGGAAGCGCACCGAAGAGGAATTGCGCAACGCCAAGGGCGCGGCCGAGACCGCCAATGCCCACAAGACGGATTTCCTGGCGCGTGTCAGCCACGAGATCCGCACGCCTCTCAACGCTATCATCGGCTTCTCCGACATGATGGCGAGCGAGCGCTTCGGGCCGATCGGCCATCCGCGTTATATCGAATATGCCAATGATATCGGCCGATCTGGCCGGCATGTGCTCGATATCGTCAATGACCTGCTCGACATTTCCAAGATCGAGGCGGGCGAGATGGATCTCGATTTCGCTTCCGTCGGCCTCAACGAGGCAATCTCGGAAGCCGTGGCACTGGTGCAGCCGCAGGCCAACAGTCAGCGTGTGATCATCCGCACGGCCCTATCGCAATCCGTGCCCGATGTCGTCGCTGACCTGCGCTCGATCAAGCAGATCGCATTGAACATTCTGTCGAATGCCATCCGCTTCACACCGTCGGGCGGGCAGATCGTCGTCTCGACGTCCTATGAGGCGAATGGCAGTGTCGTATTACGGGTGCGTGATACCGGTATCGGCATGACCCGCAGCGAGCTCGATCAGGCCATGAAACCGTTCCGGCAGGTTTCGTCCACACAGTCGCGCCATCGTGGCGACGGCACCGGCCTTGGCCTGCCGCTCACCAAGGCGATGGTCGATGCCAACAGGGCGGTCTTCTCGATCAATTCGGCGCCGAATGAGGGTACGCTGGTGGAGATCACTTTTCCGTCACAACGTGTGCTGGCGGGCTAAAGCGTCGTTCTCCGCGCAATTTCGAAAGCAGACCCGGGCTCCGCTTTCCTTCTGGAAACGATCGCCAAAGAAAAGGCAGCCGATGGCTGCCTTTGAGAGTTAGTGCTGGTAAAACAAGAGCTTAGTCTGAGAACGTCATGTTTCGGGAACCGGAGTTCCAGGCCACCTCTTCATGTATGGCCCCCAAGTTAGCTTCACCTTTGACAAACCTTTCTTAACGAAAGGTTTCCGGCGCGCAGAATTGATCAACGGCAAAAGATTGTAGTTTAGCGCGATCTATCAAAGCTTTAGCTCTTCAAGACCAGCAAAAAGCCTGAGTGCCTCGGGGTTGGCGAGCGCTTCCTGGTTCTTCACCGGGCGGCCGTGGACGACTTCGCGCACGGCCAATTCGACGATCTTGCCGGACTTGGTGCGGGGGATATCGGCAACGGCGATGATCTTGGCCGGCACATGGCGCGGCGAGGCGCCGACACGGATGCGGGTCTTGATCGCCTTCACCAGATCCTCGGTCAGCGAGACCCCGCCAGCGAGGCGGACGAAGAGCACGACGCGCACATCGTCATCCCAGTCCTGGCCGATGCAGAGCGCTTCCGCCACTTCCTCCATCTGCTCGACCTGATTGTAGATTTCCGCCGTGCCGATACGCACGCCGCCCGGATTGAGCGTCGCATCCGAGCGGCCGTGGATGATGAGGCCGCCATGTTCAGTCCATTCGGCAAAGTCGCCGTGGCACCAGACATTGTCGAAGCGCTCGAAATAGGCGGCGCGATACTTGGCGCCGTCGGGATCGTTCCAGAACATGACGGGCATGGAGGGGAAGGCTTTGGTGCACACCAACTCGCCTTTTTCCTGACGCACCGGCCTGCCCTCGTCATTCCAGACATCGACGGCAAGGCCGAGGCCCGCCCCCTGGATCTCGCCGCGCCAGACGGGCTGCAGCGGATTGCCGAGCACGAAACAGGAGACGATATCCGTGCCGCCCGAGATCGAGGCGAGCTGCACGTCTTCCTTGATGCCCTCGTAGACGAAGGTGAAGCCCTCGGGCGACAGCGGCGAGCCGGTGGAGGTGATCAGCCGCAGGCTCGACAGGTCATGGCTGTCGCGTGGCGTCAGTCCGCTCTTGCGGACAGCATCGATATATTTGGCCGAGGTGCCGAAAATCGCGAATTTTTCTTCGGCGGCATAGTCGAAAAGCACATTGCCGTCTGGCGCGAAGGGCGATCCGTCAAAGAGGCAGAGTGTGGCTCCGGAGGCGAGGCCGCTTGCCAACCAGTTCCACATCATCCAGCCACAGGTGGTGAAATAGAAAAGACGGTCGCCCGGCCGAACACCGCAATGGAGGCGATGTTCCTTCAGATGCTGGAGCAGCGTGCCACCGGCTGAATGCACGATGCATTTCGGCACGCCCGTGGTGCCCGAAGAGAACAGGATATAGGCCGGATGAGCGAAGGGAAGCTGCACGAATTCGACCGGCTTCGGTGCGTAAGGCGCGATGAACTGGGCAAGCGTCCTGCCACCGGTCGTCTCACGGGCCACCGCTTCGGCATCACCGGCATAGGGAATGACCAGCACCGGTACGCCGAGGCTGCGCGTGACATTAACCACTTTCGCCTTCACGTCCTGCAGCTTGCCGTTATACCAATAGCCATCGCAAGCGATGAAGAGCTTCGGGGCAATCTGGCCGAAACGATCAAGCACACCCTGCTCGCCGAAATCGGGCGAACAGGACGACCAGATGGCGCCAATAGAGGTGGCGGCGAGCATGGCGGCGATCGTTTCCGGCATGTTGGGCATCATGGCAGCGATACGATCGCCCTCACCGATGCCGAGCGCGCGGAAGCCCTGCTGCAGCTGCGACACGAGCGCATGCAGGCGATCCCACGACCAGCGGTCTTTGACCTTGTCCTCGCCACGGAAGATGATGGCATCGCCCTCCCCGCTTGCCGTCAACAGGTTTTCGGCGAAGTTCAGCCGCGCCTGCGGAAAGAAGCGCGCATCCAGCATGCGGTCGCCGTTGACGAGAACTTCGGTGCCGCGCTCTCCCTTCACGCCACAGAAATCCCAGAGCGCCGACCAGAAGCCGGGCCGATCGGCAATCGACCAGGCATGCAGGCTCTCGAAGTCGTTGAGAGCAAGACTGAAGTCCTCGTTGCAGCGCTGCATGAAGGCGTGGATCGGGCTATTTTCGATCCCTTCCTGCGTGGGCTTCCAAAGCGGCTGGTTTTCCTGCATGCAGTCCTCCTCTCCAATCCGGGATTTATAACATGCTGCATTGCATTATAAAGTGTGCAATGGCGCGCTCCGCCACGCGCAGCATTTGCATATGCCCGGTAATTCATATATCCGGCAAAATGAGAAAATAACGGGTAACCGGCTGAAATTCCGGCGGAGCTCATGGGTACGTCAAGACAACGCAGATGGCGAAGAAAGCTCGGCCCCGCCTCGCGCTGGCTGCCGGCATTTGTCCGTATCTCCACCATCGTTCTCCTGGTTGGACTTGCCTTCTTCCTGTCGCTCAGGATCGCCGCCCCCTATCTCATCTCCACCGGCTTCGTGCGCTCCGGCATCGAGGATGCGCTGTCGAAATGGACGGGCTATCACGCTGAGATCAAGGGCAATCCGGTCCTCGAATTCTGGCCGACGCCGCGCATCACGCTGAACGACGTCACCATCCGCCAGCCACAGCAAAGCGGCGACAAACTGCTCGGCCGCATCGAAAGCCTTTCGGCGGATTTCAGCCTGATCGACGCATTGCGCGGCCGCACCCGCTTCCATGAATTCCACCTGCTGCGGCCAAGCCTGGCGCTGACGCGCGACGAGAATGGCCTGATCGACTGGAGCTATGCCGGGCTTCTGGCCCGCGCGATCGCCGGCGTGACCGAGGAAAACGGTGCCGAGGTTCTGGCTCCCAGGCTTGATGCCGAGATCGGCGCGGTGACCGTCGAGGACGGCACGCTGACGGTAACCGATACGCAGACCGGCGAGGTCTACCATTTCGACAGCGTGGCGGCCGATATTGCCTGGCCGAAGCTGTCGCGGCCGATTTCGGCCGTGCTTATTGCCCGTTTCAACGGCCAGGACCTGAAGGTAGACTTTTCTTCAGCCTCTCCCCTGCTGGTCTTTGCCGGCAAGAATGCCGAGATGAAGGCTTCGATCACGTCAAACCTGATGACGGCGCGCTTCCAGGGCGTCGGCAGCATGGTCAGCCTTTCCTCGATCTCTGGCAATATCAATGCCAGCTTCCCCGATGTGCCGGCGCTGCTGCAGTGGTCCGGTCGGTCGATCCCTGGCGTCGAGTCGCTGCACAGTGCCTCGATGGCTTCCGATGTGATGTCGGCATCGAACGGTTTCCGCTTCAACAATCTCTCGATGAAGCTGAACGATGCAAGCGCTACCGGTGTGATGGATTTCACCATCGCCCCTGGCAAGCGACCAAAGATCGGCGGCACGCTCGCCTTCGACCAGATGAACCTTAAGCCGTTCCTCGATGCCTTCGCGCTGCGCCTTGCCGCCGGCGGTATCGGCGACATGCTGCTGCCGAACCCGCTCGGGCCGCTGCAGCTGCTCGATCTCGACGTGCGGCTGTCGGCGCGGCAAGCGCAGATGGGCATCTTCTCGCTAGCCGATGTCGGCGCAAGCGTGATCGTTGCCGGTGAAGAAGCGAAATTCGACATTGGCGACAGCCAGTTCGAAGGCGGCGAGATGACCGCACATCTGGAAGCGACGCGCCGCGATTTCGATGGCGGCGGCAAGCTGCAGCTTTCGATCCATGACGCCGATTTCAATGCGCTGGCCGACAAGCTCAAGCTCAAGGGGCCGCTGCCGCATGCGATCGGCTCGCTCGATCTTTCGCTGGAGACGCCGAAGGCGATCTGGACGACCGGACTTGCCGATGTTACGGGCAAGCTGAAATTCTGGACCGGCGCCGGCTCCATTCCCGGCGTCGATATGACGGCGGTTCGCGCCCAGGCTGCCGATAAGCCGTTCTTTTCGCTGAGTTCGGCCGCAAACGGCTCCTTCGCCTTCGACAGGCTGGATCTTCAGGCCGATTTCGCCAATGGCACCGCCGAAATTCATGATGCGCGCTTTGCAGGCTCCGATCAGAGCCTCTCTCTCTCGGGCGTCATTACCTATGAATCGAACGGACTTGCGCTTTCCGGCTCGCTGGAAGCGACCGATCCGGCAAGAGCGGCCGATCTGCCGCTGCTGCCCTTTTTCATCGGCGGCTCCTGGCCGAACCCGGTGATTTCGCCGGTGCCCCTTCTAAGCGCACCGACGAAATCTCAACCCTAGTTAAGCCGTCGCAGCCGCCGCCCGTTCATCTCGCTCGCGCTGCACTTCGCGGCGCTTGGTGATGACGGATGCGCAGATGACGCCGACGGTGACGATGGCGATCAGGATGGTGCAGACCGCGTTGATTTCGGGTGTCACGCCAAGGCGCACCTGGCTGTAGATCTTCATCGGCAGCGTTGTGGCACCCGGTCCCGAGGTGAAGCTTGCAATGACAAGATCGTCCAGCGACAGGGTGAAGGCCAGGATCCAGCCCGAAAAGACCGCCGGCGCGATGATCGGCAGGGTGATTTCGAAGAAGGTGCGCACCGGCGGAGCGCCGAGATCCTGCGCCGCTTCCTCGATCGACTGGTCAAAGCTTAGAAGCCGCGACTGAACGACGACAGCAACGAAGCACATCGTCAGCGTCGTGTGGGCGAGCGTGATCGTCCAGAAGCCGCGATCGAGGCCGATCGCCACGAAGAGCAGCAACAGTGACAGTCCGGTGATGACATCAGGCATGACGAGCGGCGCATAGATCATGCCAGAGAAGAGCATGCGGCCGCGGAAACGCGTGTAGCGCACCAGCGTCAGCGCCGCCATTGTGCCGAGAATGGTCGCCAGCGTCGCCGACAGCAGGCCGACACGGATCGTCACCCAGGCGGCATCGAGCAGAGCCTGGTTCGACAGAAGCGAGACATACCACTTGGTGGAGAAACCGCCCCAGACGGTGACGAGCTTCGACTCGTTGAACGAGAAGACCACCAGAAGCACGATCGGCAGGTAGAGGAAGGCAAAGCCGAGCACGACGGAAATGATGTTGAAACGGGTCCATCTGAGCATGACTTATTTCCCCCGCTCTTCGGCCTTGGCCTGGGCATTCTGGAAGAAGACGATTGGGATCACCAGGATCAGCAGCAGGATGGTTGCGACCGCCGAGGAGACCGGCCAGTCTCGATTGGCATTGAATTCGTTCCAGAGCGTCTTGCCGATCATCAGCGTCTGCGAGCCACCGAGCAGATCGGGGATGACGAATTCGCCGACAGCCGGAATGAACACCAGCATGCAGCCGGCGATCACGCCGGGGATCGATAGCGGGAAAGTCACACGCCAGAAGGCCTGGATCGGCGTGCAGCCGAGATCCTGCGCCGCCTCGATCAGCGTGCCGTCCATCTTTTCCAGAGCCGAATAGAGCGGCAGCACCATGAAGGGCAGATAGGAATAGACGATACCGATATAGACGGCGGTGCTGGTGTTCAGGATGATCAGAGGGCTGTCGATCACGTGCAGCGACAGGAGAAGCTGGTTCAGAAGACCTTCAGGCTTGAGGATCGCGATCCAGGAATAGACGCGGATCAGGAAGCTTGTCCAGAACGGCAGGATGACGAGCATCAACAGCGTCGGCCTGATTGTGCGCGGCGCCTGCGCCATGCCATAGGCGATCGGATAGGCGATCAGGAGCATCAGGAAGGTGGAGATACCCGCGATGATAACGCTCGACAGATAGGCGTTGAAATAGAGCGGGTCGTCCGTGAGGTAGCCGTAATTGTCGAAGGAGAAGGTCGCGACCTTCGCCCAGAATCCGCTCCAGCCATCTACGAGCGAGAAGACCGGCTCATAGGGCGGGATGGCGATCGCCGTCGTCGACAGCGAAATGCGGAAGACGATGAAGAACGGTGCCAGGAAAAAGACCAGCAGCCAAGCATAGGGAATGATGATGACGAGACGGCTGTAGAGGCGCGATGCGAGACTTTGCATAGGCTCAATCCTTCAGCAGCACGCCGCCATCTTCGTCGAAGGAGACCCAGACTTCCTGATCGTAGGTGAAGGGGTCTTCGACGGAACGCTGGGCGTTGAGGGAGGAGGCTCTGACGAACTTGCCGCTCGGCAGCTTGATATGGAAGACAGTCATGTCGCCGAGATAGGCGATATCCCAGATCTCGCCCTTTGCGGCGTTGACCGAAGCATTGGCGGGCGCCGCACGCGTCACGCGGATCTTTTCCGGGCGGATGGCAAAGCCGACCGCATTGCCGACGGCTGGCGGCTCGCTTGTCGCGACACGGATCGAAAAGCCGCTTTCGACTGATATTTCGATTACGCCATTGCCTGACGTCGCCACCTTGCCGTCGAAAATATTCACATCGCCGATAAAGTCGGCGACGAAGCGGGAATTCGGCGCTTCGTAGATCTCGGCAGGCGTCGCCACCTGCACCACCTTGCCGTGGCTCATGACGGCAATGCGGTCGGCCATGGTCATCGCCTCTTCCTGGTCGTGTGTGACGACGACGAAGGTGAGACCGAGGCTCTGCTGCAGATCCATCAATTCGAACTGGGTTTCCTCGCGCAGCTTCTTGTCGAGCGCGCCGAGCGGTTCGTCGAGCAGCAGCACCTTCGGACGCTTGGCAAGCGAACGGGCGAGCGCCACGCGCTGGCGCTGGCCACCGGAGAGCTGGTTCGGCTTGCGGGAGGCGAATTGCTCGAGCTTCACCAGCTTCAGCATCTGCGACACACGCTCGGTGATCTCGTCCTTCGGCATGCCGTCCTGCCTGAGGCCGAAAGCAATGTTCTTCTCGACCGTCATATGCGGGAAAAGAGCGTAGGACTGGAACATCATGTTAACAGGGCGCTTGTAGGGCGGCGTGCCGGCCATATCGGTGCCGTCGAGCACGATCTCGCCCGCCGTCGGCTGCTCGAAGCCGGCGAGCATGCGCAGGAGCGTGGACTTGCCGCAGCCCGACGCACCCAGCAGCGCGAAGAATTCGCGGTGGTAGATATTCAGCGACAGGTCGTTGACGGCGGTAAAATCGCCGAAGCGCTTGGTGACATTCTTGAAAGCGATGAAGGGTTTTGCAGACGGATCGGTCCAGGGCGCGAACGCGCGGCGGATATTGCCGAGAGACTTCATATTATTCCCCGAAATACAAGGTTTCAGCCGGCCGCCACCTGGGCCGGTAATTGAAAGGCCCGGACGTTTCCGTCCGGGCCTGGCATCAACTTACTGGCCAGTGACGATCTTGGTCCAGATTCGCGTCGCCGCGCGCTGGGTCTTCGGATCCCACGGACGCACCGTGAAGAGCCCCTTCATCACCTCGTCGGTCGGATAGACCGCAGGATCTTCCAGCACGTCCTTGCTGACAAACTGCTGCGAGGCCTTGTTGCCGTTGGCATAGAAGGTGTAGTCGCTCGCCTTGGCGATGACTTCGGGCTTCATCATGTAGTTCAGGAATTCATGCGCTTCGGCCACATGCGGCGCATCGGCGGGGATCGCCATCATGTCGAACCACATCTGCGCACCCTGCGTCGGGATCGAATAGTTCACCTCGACGCCGTTATTGGCTTCGGCAGCGCGGTCGCGGGCTTGAAGCATGTCGCCGGAATAACCGAAGGCGATGCAGATGTCGCCGTTGGCAAGCGCATTGATATATTCGGACGAGTGGAACTTGCGGATATAGGGGCGAACGGCCGTCAGCAGGTCCTCGACCTTCTTGAAATCCTCCGGCTTGGTGGAGTTCGGGTCGAGGCCGAGATAACGCAGAGCCGTTGTCATCACGTCCTTCGGCGTGTCGAGCACGTAGATGCCGCAGTCCTTGAACTTTTCGGCAACCTTCGGATCGAAGATCACTTCGAGGCCGGGCTTGGCATCCGGGCCGAGGATTTCGGCGACCTTCTTGGTGTTGTAGCCGATACCATCGGTACCCCACATGTAATCGACGGCATATTCGTTGCCCGGATCATACTCGGCCGTGCGCTGCTGGATCACATCCCACATATTGGAAATGTTCGGCAGCTTCGATTTGTCGAGCTTCTGGAAGACGCCAGCCTGGATCTGGCGCTGCAGGAAGTCGGCGGTCGGAACGACCACATCGTAACCTGTGCCGCCGGCAAGCAGCTTGGTTTCCACCGTCTCGTTGGAATCGAACGTGTCGTAGACAACCTTGATGCCGGTTTCCTTGGTGAAATCGGCAAGGATGCTGTCATCGATATAATCGGACCAGTTGTAGACGTTGACGACGCGCTCCTGGGCGACGGCCGGCGCAGCGGCGAAGAGAGCGACAACGGCAACGGCCGTCAGGTTGGCTATACTTGACCTCATGATATCTCCTGTTTGTAAAGGTATCTCGCCCCCGGACACCTCTTCTTCCCTCTGGTTTGACTGCAGACTAGAAAGGAATTTCTACACCTACAAGCGCAAAATCCTGCAGTGTCAATGATTTCACAATCACTGGAAATCGAAGGAGCCGAGCCCGGCGACAGTCTCGTCCAGCGCGAGTGGGCGGGTCAGCGGCGGCTCGGCACGCGAAAGGCAGCCGCGCCTCTCGCAGAGGCGGCAGGCGGGGCCGATCGGCACCGGCGAAGCGTCGCTTCGGCCATAGACCAGACTGTCGCGCAGGGTGGCGTCGCAGCCGAGCAACAGGGCGGTGCGCCGCACCCTCTCGCAGAATGCGACGACCGGGCCTTCCAACGTGCGTGCAATCGTCAGGAAAGCCGCGCCATCCGGCATCGCGACCGTCTCCGTCAAGATCCGTCCCGGCTCCAGAAAGGCGGCGTAAAGATTGAGCTTCGGGCAATGACCGCCAAATCGCGCCTGCGGAAAGCCCTGGGCTCCCGCGCGTTTGACGACATGGCCCGCAGCATCGGTTTCGACAAGAAAGAACGGAACACCGGAAGCACCGGGACGCTGCAGCATGACGAGGCGTGAGGCAGCCTGCGCGAAGGAGACGGCAAAGCGGGCGCGGAGAAGATCGATGTCGTAACGAACGTTCTGCGCGGCGAGAAGGAAGGCGCCGTAAGGCATCATCAAGGCAAGAGCGGCACTGCGCGTCAGTTCGAAACGGGCGATCCGCCCCGCCTCCTCGGATGACAGCGGCAATGCCTCAAGCTCGGCCTCGATCTCGGAGCGCAGCGCCAGCCTTGCCACTTCGACGGCGATCTCCTGGGCCTGATCGGCAGGCGAAAGCCGCTCGGACAGGAAGAGACGCATCGAGTGGCGATCGAAGCGGCGGCGCAGGTCGGGCATAACGTGGACGGGCAGGATACGCACGGTGATACCACGCTCGCTCTTCAGCCAGTCCTTGAGGCTGCCGCCCGCAGCCTGTCCATTGGCAAAGCCTTCGGCCGCCGTCTCGATGGCGTTGAAATGGGCGGAGCGACGCTCCAGCACCTCCCTCACCTCGTCGAGCGGCAGCCGGCCAGACGCAACGGGCGCATGTCCCTCGCCCGCCATCAGCGCCGTCAGGTCGGAAAGCCTGACGGCCTGCTCACGATAGGCGCGGTAGAGCTTGATCATGCCGCTTGCCGCATTGGGCGCGGCATCGGCGACTTCGACGAGCTCCTGATCGCCCGGCAGCTCGCCCGACAGCAGCGGATCGGCGAAGACCTCCTTCAGGTGGCCGAGGGTGCCGGCGGTCTCACCCTGCAGCTCCTCCAGATCGATGCGGTAGACGGCCGACAATCTCAGCAGCAGCTGCACCGTCAGAGGACGCTGGTTGCGCTCGATGAGATTGAGATAGGACGGCGAGATTTCCAACGCCTCGGCCATGGCGGTCTGCGTCAGGGCCAGCGCATTGCGAATGCGCCTGACTTTCGGACCTGCGAATATTTTCCGTTCCGCCATGTCGCATCCTTTACATCTAGAGATTTACAGATTTTTACAAAATGACAAAATCCGTTTGTAAATCCTCTTCATCCTAACCTCTTTCTTTTGCTGAAATCAAAGGTTTTTCTGGTCAAAATCGTTGGCTTTGTAAATGCTGTCATCAGCACCCATCCATCGGGAGCCAAGGAGGAGATTGGCATGACAGATTTTTACAAGCTGGTCCGCAACGCACCGAAAGGACGTTTCGATGGCATCGAACGGCCCTATTCGTCCGCAGATGTCGAGCGGCTGCGCGGCTCGGTGACACTGCGCCATACGCTGGCAGAGATCGGGGCTCAGCGTCTCTGGCAGCTTCTGCACGAGGAGGATTTCGTCAATGCGCTCGGTGCGCTCTCGGGCAACCAGGCCATGCAGATGGTGCGCGCCGGGTTGAAGGCGATCTATCTCTCCGGCTGGCAGGTAGCCGCCGATGCCAATACGGCGTCATCAATGTATCCGGACCAATCGCTCTATCCGGCCAATGCCGGGCCGGAGCTGGCAAAGCGCATCAACCGCACCCTGCAGCGCGCCGACCAGATCGAGACCGCCGAGGACAATGGGCTCTCCGTCGAGACGTGGTTTGCGCCCATCGTGGCCGATGCGGAGGCCGGGTTCGGCGGGCCGCTGAATGCCTTCGAGATCATGAAGGCCTATATCGAGGCGGGAGCGGCCGGCGTACATTTCGAGGACCAGCTGGCATCCGAGAAAAAATGCGGCCATCTTGGCGGCAAGGTACTGATCCCGACCGCCGCCCATATCCGCAATCTCGATGCAGCGCGGCTGGCAGCCGATATCATGGGCGTCTCGACGCTGGTGATTGCGCGCACGGATGCGGAAGCAGCAAAACTGCTCACCTCCGATATCGACGAGCGCGACCAGCCCTTCGTCGACTACGATGCCGGCCGCACGGTCGAAGGCTTCTATCAGGTGCGGGGCGGGCTCGCGCCCTGCATCGCACGCGCAGTCGCCTATGCCAGCCATTGCGACCTCATCTGGTGCGAGACCTCGAAGCCGGATCTGGAACAGGCGCGGCGCTTTGCCGAGGGCGTGCACAGGGTGCATCCCGGCAAGCTGCTTGCCTATAATTGCTCGCCCTCCTTTAACTGGAAGAAAAACCTCGACGATGCGACCATCGCAAAATTCCAGCGCGAGCTTGGGGCGATGGGCTACAAGTTCCAGTTCATCACGCTCGCCGGTTTCCACCAGCTGAATTACGGCATGTACGAACTCGCCAGCGGCTACCGCGAACGGCAGATGGAAGCCTATTGTGAGCTGCAGCAGGCAGAATTTTCGGCCGAGTCGCGCGGCTATACCGCCACAAAGCATCAGCGCGAGGTCGGCACTGGCTATTTCGACGCCGTGTCGATGGCGATCACAGGCGGTCGGGCCTCGACCACTGCGATGGGAGAATCGACCGAACACGCACAATTCAAACCGGCTGCCGAATAGAGGAGGACATATCATGGCATCCATCGCACGCGTCCGCGAACGGACGGAAGAACAGGCAAGCAGCATGACGGACGATCAACAGAGCGTGATCCGCATGCTCGCCAATGACCTGCACAGACTCAATCAATCGGTCATGAAGGCCGTCGATTCAGGTGTTTCGGTGGAGCTCGTTCGCTCCGCCCGGCATCATGGCGGCGACGGCAACTGGGGCGACCTGCTGATCCCGGTCATTGTCGCCAACCGAAATTGAGGATAGGTCCGGCGGTTAGCCCCCTTGCCGGACCTACGCTATTTGACGCAATTGTCAGTCGGGCTAAGTCGCGGCATAATTGAGCAAATCTTCGAACGGTATTGTTATGTCCGGCTCGCCGCACGCAAAACTCGAAGTCCTGACCGACCTGATTTACGGGGCGCTGTTTGGCGAGACGTCGTGGCAGGCATTTCTCGATGCGCTGGCTGCGACGATGCCGAACGCCAAGTCCACGCTCTTCTACCACGACGCGGTGTCGCGCACCGGCGGGCTGTCGCTCTCCTCGGGTCTCGAAGATACGGAAGCCGAGGCCTATAACCGTTATTATGCCGCCATCAATCCGTGGATGCCACGCGCCGCCACGCGGCAGATCGGCCTTGGCGTGATCGCCGACCAGATGCTGGCGCGTGACGAGCTTTTGAAAACGGAATTCTATAACGACTATATCCGCTGGATCGACTGCGAAAGCAGCGTCGGCGTGACGATCATGCGCGAGAAGGGCCGGTCCTTCAATCTTTCGACGCTCACCTCCTCCGCAGATCCGGACTTCAACCGAATAAATGCGGAACTGCTCTGCGATCTCGCCCCGCATCTGCGCCGCGCTTTCGATTTCATTCGCCGCGAGCACGGCGACCCGCAGAATAAGGAGAACGGCCTGTCGCTCTTCGATGCGATCGGTGTCGGCATCGTCTATATCGGCGAGGACCAGACGATCCGTTCGATCAACCGCGCTGCCGAGCAAATGATGTCCGAGGGCGAGGTGATCGGCACCGCCATGAGCGGGCGGATCAGGATCCATAACGGCGAACTGGCCGGCCGCCTTTCAGCGCTGCTGCGTCGCCGCGTGCAGACGCCGCCTGCGAGCACGCTGGTGCGGATGAAGACCGCCAGCTTCAAATGTACGCTGGTGAGAATGCAGTCGGATTTCATCACCGACTTCCTCGATGGGCCGACGGTGGCGCTGATCATTGAGCGCGCCAGTGCGCCGCTGCGCCCCGATCTCAACGACGCCCTGCCGCGCATCGACCAGCTGACGGCAGCGGAAATGCGCATCGCGGCCGGTATCGCAGCCGGCCTATCTCTGCGCGAAGTGGCGCGCACGAACGATGTCAGCTACGAGACGGCTCGCTCGCACCTGAAAAACATCTATTCGAAGCTGGGCGTGAACAGCCAGGTGGGGCTGGTGCGGCGGCTGATGCCGTAGGATTTAAAGCTAGCCGCGGCTGGCGCGCTTGCCGGCGAAAAGATCGGTATAGCTTTTCAAAAGCTTTGTCATCCGGTCGGCCACCGTACGGATTTCCGGGCGGTGGCGATCCTCGGCGTTCATGACGATCCATTGGCGGTGACGCAATTCCGGCAGTTCGCTGCCGCAGCGCTCGAGTGCGGGATCGAGATCGCCGACAAAACAGGGCAGCACCGCCTTGCCGGCGCCTGAACGTACCAGATCCGGAAGCGAGCGCGGACGGTTGACTGTTGCGACAATGGCAGAGGCGGCATTCCGATAAGGCCAGCGCAAATAGGCTGAGATGGCATCTTCCTCGGCGACCGCGATCCATCGCGCATCGTCCTGGCCGGCATTGCGCCTGATATAGACGGCATAGGCGACCTCGCCGAGCAGGCGGGCCGCGAGATTGCTCTCTTCCGGCTCGAAGGCACGGATGCCGATATCGCTTTCCCGATAATTGAGGTTGGCCCGCGCTTCGCCGATGACCAGCGAAATGCCGAAGGAATCGCCCGGCATGCGGATCGCCGAAAAGTTCTCCGTCAGCAGCCAGGAAATCCAGGTACCGGCGGCGATCCGGACAGTGGCACCCCCGTCCACCGATTGCCGCCATGCCTCCACCTTGCGGGCGGCGGCCTCCATCTCCAGCAGATGATCGACGAGGGTCTGTCCATCAGAGGTCAATCGGTAGCCGGTCTGGCTGCGATGGAAGAGCGTGCGGCCAAGCTCCTGTTCCAGATCGAGCATGCGCCGGCCGATCGTCGCAGGGCTCAAGGCCGTGGCGGTGCTTGCGCCCGTCAGGCCGCCGGTGCGGGCGACTTCCAGGAACAGCTGATAGGAATCCCATTTCGCGTTTTTCATCAGTGAAAAACATAGCGGAATCTAGGCTGTTCAAGAAGCGAATTTAGATGTGTAGATCGGTAGATGTCCACAACAGGAGAGGACATCACCGGGATCGACAATTTCATAATTGCAGATATTTCGGGCCGGATGCAGCAAACACGATTGCTGCAGCGAACGAGACGCGACCGGATGAAGGAAGAAGAGGAATTCTACCGGAAAGCCGGGAGCAGCCGGCTGGTGCGCCTTGTGGCCTGGCTGACCCAGCCGCGAAACTGGAACACCGGCCGCGTCAAAGCGCGGCCGGCTGGAGGTGACTGCACCTATCAGGCTGCGCGCCTGGCGCGGCCGTGAACCGCGGCACCTTCTGCAAGGCGGAACTGCTCGATCAGCGCCATCAGCATGTCGGCCTCTTCGGCGAGCTGGCGGCTGGCCTGCGTGGCCTCGGCAACCATCGAGGCATTCTTCTGCGTCATCTGGTCCATGGCATTGACGGAGCTGTTGACCTCATGAAGGGCGGAGGACTGGTCGCGGCTTGCGGTGGCGATGGTTTCAACATGGCCGCTGATCGCGATGATCTCATGGCTGATCGAGGCAAGCACGCTACCGGTCTTCTGGACCAGTTCCGACCCTGATGTGACTTCGCGCGTCGATTGCTCGATCAGCGCCTTGATCTCCTTGGCGGCGTTTGCCGAGCGCTGGGCCAGTTCGCGCACTTCCTGTGCGACGACCGCAAAGCCCTTGCCGGCTTCACCGGCACGCGCTGCCTCGACGCCGGCGTTCAGCGCCAGAAGGTTGGTCTGGAAGGCGATATCGTCGATGACGACGATGATCTGTTCGATGCGCTGCGAGGCATCCTCGATACGGCCCATGGCGGCGACAGCATCGCCGACGACGGTGCCGGAACTGTCGGCGGTGCGCTTGGTCGCGGCGACCACATTGTTTGCCTCATGAGCCCGCTCGGCGGACGAGCGCACCGTGACGGTGATCTCCTCGACGGCAGCGGCGGTTTCCTCAAGGCTAGCGGCCTGCGATTCCGTGCGCTTGGAAAGCTCTTCCGCCGAGGCAGAGATCGAGCCGCTGTTGCGCTGGATGGAGGCGGCACCGGCGCGAATGCGGGTCAGCGTATCCTGCAGGCGCTCGAGCGAGATGTTGAAGTCCATGCGCAGCTGTTCCAGCCGGCCGACGAAGGGCGTCTCGATGGTCTGCGAGACATCGCCCTGCGACAAGCGGCCGAGACCGGCGGCAAGCTGATTGACGGCAAAATCGATCTGGCCGTCCAGCGTACGCTTCTCGGCATCGTTGCGGCTGCGTTCGGCATCGTTCAGCGCGCGCTGTTCGGCGGCCTGTGTCTCAAGCTGCTGGCGGGCGACGGCACTGTCACGGAAGAGTGCGAGCGCGCGGCCGATTTCACCGAATTCGTTGTTCTTGTCGACACAGGGAATGGCACTGACGAGATCTCCAGAAGAGATCGCATGCACGCTCGAGGTCAGCGCCTGCATCGGGCGAACCGAACGGCGGATCGTGTAGAAGGCGAGTACGCCGACCAGCAACATCACCACTGCGCCGACGCTGAGCACCAGCATCTGCAGATGATTCATCCGCTCGTAATAGACTTCCATGGGAATGCCGATGAAAAGAATGCCGATCGTGGCGCCCGCGGGATTCTTGACCGGGAAATAGCCGGTCATGAACTTGTGGCCGAAGAGATCCGCCGGGCCGTAATAGGCATTGCCCTGCGCGAGTACGGGCTGGGCCGGATGGTCGGCGGCAAGCTTGGTGCCGACAGCACGATCGCCTTTTTCCGTCTTCACGTTGGTCGAGACGCGGACGAAGTCGCCTCCCTGCTTTTCGAAGATCGTGGCAACGCCGGCAATCGACTGGGCAGTGCGGTCGACCAGCGAATAGTCGGCAAAGGCGGGGATCTTGTCCTCGGTTACACCTGACAGCGCATTGTCCTTGAGATCGATAGAGGCACTGTCTTCGCTCGCGCCATAGAGCACCGCCATCGAGCGGCTCGCATCCTTGGCGTCGGAAACGGCGCTGTCCATGACATAAGTGCCGAGATTGTAATAGGTGACGCCGACAATTGCCGCGGTGCTGGCCGCAAGCAGCAGCAGCGAGATCGCAACGATCTGGCGAACAATGGACGTAGAAAAGAAGCGCGGCATCCAAAACCTCTGGCGAACACAACCTTGATGATGTTCATCAGAATACGTCAGGGAAAATTTTCTCTTAACATATGCTAATTTCCAACGGTTTCCCGCATCTTTTCGGTATAAAGTATGACTTTATATCTGCTATTTCTCTTATCTAGACAGAAAAATTTCAACCCTTCCGGCTATCAGCAACTCTGGAGCGATTTAATCGGAAAATAAAAATGGCCCCGTCTCCGGGGCCATCTGCGTTGGTGGGGATCAGCATCGAATCAGGCGGCGCGGTACATGCGCATATTGCTGTCGCCATCGATCTTGAATTGCTGGACGAGGTGCATGAGCGCATCGGCCTCGTTTGCAAGTTCGCGGCTTGCTGCCGTGGTCTCTTCCACCATCGCTGCGTTCTGCTGGGTCATCTGGTCCATCTGGTTGACAGTGGAGTTGACCTCCTGCAGCGCGCTCGACTGATCGTGGCTGGCGCGGGCGATCATTTCCACATGCTGGTTGATGGTGACGATCTGGGCGCTGATCTTGGCGAGAACAGTGCCGGCTTCCTGGACGAATTGCGAGCCGGAATTGACCTCGTTGGTCGACTTGTTGATGAGGCCCTTGATCTCCTGCGCGGCAGCGGCGGAGCGCTGGGCAAGCTCGCGGACTTCCATGGCGACGACCGCAAAGCCCTTGCCGGCTTCACCGGCGCGCGCCGCTTCGATACCGGCGTTGAGTGCGAGCAGGTTAGTCTGGAAGGCGATCTCGTCGATCACGCCGATGATCTGCTCGATCTGGCGAGACGCATCCTCGATACGGCCCATGGCGTCGATGGCGTTGCTGACGACGACGGCGGAGTCGTCGGCGCTGCGCTTGGCCTGGCGAACGATCTGGTCGGCATCCTTGGCGCGCTCGGCAGACGAGCGCACTGTGACGGTGATCTGATCGACGGCGGCGGCGGTTTCTTCCAGCGACGCGGCCTGCTGCTCGGTGCGCTTGGAGAGATCCTCGGCGGACTGGGCCATCTGGTTGCCGTTGCCCTGGATCGCCTGGACGTTGTCGCGGATCTGGCTCATCGTGGCCTGCAGGCGCATCATCGAGCCGTTGAAATCCTGACGGAGCCGTTCGAGGCGACCGATGAAGGGCGTGTCGATCGTCGTCGAAATGTCGCCCTGCGACATGCGCTCCAGGCCGGCGGCAAGCTGGTTGACCGCATATTCGATCTGGCGGTCCATCTCGAGCTTTTCGGCATCGTTGCGCTGACGCTCGTGTTCGGCTGCCTGACGTTCCTCGTCGCTCTGCTCCTCGATGCGGATCTTGGAGAGGGCATTTTCCTTGAAGATGCCGAGAGCGCGGGCAATGTCGCCGATTTCGTCGGAGCGCTTCTCACCCGAAATATTGGTGTCGAGCGCGCCTTCGGCGATCCGTCGCATGGCGCCCGTGATCTGGGCGATCGGGCGCTGCAGCGTCAGCACCAGCGCGACACCGCCGATGATGGACAACAGGATACCGAAGGCGGTGGTGCCGACGGAAATGCTGTTTGCCTGTTCGCGTTCGGTACCTGCGGACTGCTTCTGCTCTTCAGCAAAGCTGGTCAACTGACCCCAGACGCCGTCCAGCTGCTGGCGCGCGGCGACATAATCGGCGGTGCGCTGGTTGATGACGTCAACGAGGCTCTGTGCGTCCTTGTCCATCTGGGCGAGAGCCGGCGAAATGGCATCGACGATATCGCCGGCGAAATTCATACCCTTGGCGCTCGCCTGAAGGGTGTTCAGCATGGTGTTGAGGGTGGCGATTTCCTGGTTCAGGCGAACGCGGTTTTCCTTGTTCGGCTTGGCATTGAAATCGGCAAGAACGAGCTGCAGCGAATAGATGGAGCTTTCGAGGCGGCGCGTATCTTCCAGCACGGAATTGGTCTGGGCGATGCGGCTGTCGAGCTCGACGAAGGTCGTCGTCGCCTCGCGCATCATCTGCGTGGCGGTCAGCTGCGTATAGGTCGACATCTGGCGGAAGCGGGACACGAGACGGCCGAGATTGGCAACGCCGTCATCGCTACCGGCATCAGGAGCTGCCACCTGCGCCTTCAGATCGCTGACGGTCTGCGCCATCGACTGGGTCATGCTCTTCTGGTTCTGCGGAACCGAGATTTCGATCATGCGCTGCGCCTTGACGATCTGCGGAAGCGCATCGGTCACGACCTTCAGCTTGTCGGCCGGGGCCTGTGCCTTGGCGAAATCGTTCATGGCGTTCGACAGCGTATCGCCGCCCTTCAGCAGGCGGTCTGCCGCACGCAGCGTCGCCGTCGCGTTGCCTTCGTCCGTGCGAACGTTTTCTTCGAGCTGCTTGGCGTCATAGCTGACATTGAAGCGGTTGGTGATCATCACCTTCTGGGCGTCGTCGATCGACTTGCGCAGCGCCACTTCCTGCTCGTGAAGGGTCCAGAGCTTACCGACCGTGTCGCCAATGCCGTTGGTGCCTTCGATGGCCAACTGCAGATTGTCATGGCCGGTATTGTCGCCGATCTGCGCCATCGTCGCGTTCAGGATCTGGCCCTGCGTCTTGATATCGGTGACCAGCTTGTCGCGCGCCTGCTCGTTGGTGGTCTGCAGGAAATCATCCATCGAGGCATAGAGATCCTTGAAACCGCTCAGCGACTGGAGAACGCTGTTGGAGATTTCCATACGTCCCTGCAGCAGGCCGGAAGCATAAAGACCGGTCAGACCCACGGCAGAAATGGTGATGACGAAAGGCAGGACAAAAATCAGAACCTTGGTCTGAATTTTGAACCGGGAAAGAATCTTATCAATGAACATCGCGGGCCGTGCCTTTCATACACCACTCCTCCCGCCGGCTGCCTTCTGGCGCCAGCCGGGTGCATATCGAGCTGATCTACTGACAGTTGGGAAAACCCTGGAGCGGGCGGCAATCATTGCCAGATTGTTTCCAGCAAAACCGGAAACACCCAAATATTCGTCCATAATGTGTGGGATTAGATATTAATTTTCGGATAAGCGGTAACGGCGCATTACCCAAGATTGCACAATAGTTGTAAATTGTGCACCGCAATGTCGCAGCAAGACAACCGCGACACCGGAAAATTCCATTTCAAGCTACTGCAAGGTCAGATGAAGTGGGAGAGAAGAAGAGCAATGCTGGCGGCAGTCGCACCGGCAGCGAGCATCAGATAGCGCAGGGTGGCGAGCTTTGCATCAGGCTTTGCCTGGGCGATTGCAATGGCGCGGGCGCGTCGAGTGTTTCTGTTCATTACGAAACCTCACTTCTATCTCGATACAACAATCCAACAAAAAGGCTTGCCGGTAAAGCTTAATTTAGGAACGCCTTTGCCAACTTGCCATTGAGACAGGATGGCGCAGCCAATCTTAAGAAGTCTTGAATCGCTCGAGCGGTTTTACGCTGATTAATATTAGCGTTTACAATGCCTCACCGGCGGCAAAACCCGATGCCCAGGCCCATTGGAAATTATAGCCGCCGAGCCATCCGGTCACATCGACACATTCGCCGATGAAATAGAGGCCCGGAACGGCCTTTGCCTCCATGCTGCGCGAATCGAGCGCTGACGTATCGATGCCGCCAAGCGTGACCTCGGCCGTACGGTAGCCTTCGGAACCAGAGGGACGGACGGACCAGTTCTGCGCCGCCTCGGCGAGCCTGGTCAGAAGCTTGTCGGAAAGATCGGCCATGTTGCCTGTGACGCCTTCGCGCTCGACGATGTATTGCGCCAAGCGCTTCGGCAGGATCTCGCCGAGTGCCGTCTGCGCAGACTGGCGCCCGTTCCCCTGTTTCGCTTTCTTCAGATGCGCGGCGATATCGACATCCGGTTCAATGTCGACGGTGATTGCATCACCCTCGCGCCAGTAAGAGGAAATCTGCAGAATGGCGGGGCCGCTCAGGCCACGATGGGTGAAGAGCAGCGCCTCGCGAAAGGCGGTCTTGCCATGGCGGATCTCGGCGGGCGCCGAAATGCCGGAGAGAGCCGCTATGCTTTCGAGGAGGATAGGATCGAGTGTCAACGGCACGAGGCCGGGGCGCGTTTCGGTGACGGCAAGGCCGAACTGCTCGGCAATGCGATAGGCAAAGCCTGATGCGCCCATCTTCGGAATGGATTTTCCGCCGGTTGCTATGACCAGCGAGGCAGCCTCACAAATGCCTTCCGAGGTCGAGACGCGAAAACCGTCATCGGTCTTTTCGACGCCCGAGATGTCGACGCCGAGATGCCAGACGGCGCCCGCCGCGCGCATCTCATCGAGCAGCATGAAGATGATGTCCTTGGCGCTGTTGTCGCAGAAGAGCTGGCCAAGCGTCTTTTCGTGCCAGGCGATGCCGTGCCGATCGACCATGGCGATGAAATCGGCCGGGGTGAAACGGGCCAGTGCGGACTTGCAGAAATGCGAATTGCCGGAGAGGAAATTCTTCGGGCCGGCATTGATATTGGTGAAATTACAGCGGCCGCCGCCGGAGATGCGGATCTTCTCGCCGGGCGCGCGGGCGTGATCGATGAGGGTCACGGAGCGGCCGCGCCGCCCGGCCCTGATGGCGCACATCATGCCCGCGGCGCCCGCACCGATGACGATTACGTCGCTTTTGCGCTGCAAAATCCGTTTTCCTTACCGAAATCGCGTCTTCTTTTTCCATCAAAGGGCTGATGTCAACGTCTCCGCCCCCCTCGCCAATTGCCAAACTCTGGTTATGATGGCGTTACGATCAACGCAACCCGGTGTGTCATGTCCCCAAAAAAGACGACGCTGAAGCCTGCCAGAAACGTACCCGCATCGAAGAAATCCCCCCCTGATCCCGGATCTCTGCGTGGTGTTGCAAACTGGAAGGAAGCAGCTCGTTGGCTTCGGGATCGCGGCATCGAAGACATCGAATGCATCACTCCCGACCTCGCCGGCGTGCCGCGCGGCAAGATGATGCCGACCTCGAAATTCACGTCCAATACGTCGCTCGCCCTGCCCTCGGCCATCTATCGCCACACGATTTCAGGCGAATACCCTGACGAGACCGAGAGCTTCCGCTACGAGCCGCGGGACAGCGACTTGAAGCTGGTACCCGATCTATCCACTCTGTCGGTCGTTCCGTGGGAAACCGACCCGACGGCGCAGGTGATCTGCGATATCGTCGATTCCGACGGACAGGAGGTTCCTTACACGCCGCGCAACGTACTGAAGCGCATTATCGGTCTCTATGCCGAGCGCGGCTGGAAGCCGATCGTGGCGCCGGAAATCGAATTCTATCTCGTTGCCATGAACGACGACCCGGACTATCCGCTGCATCCGCCGAAGGGCCGCTCGGGCCGCTCGATCGTCGGCGGCCAGGGCTATTCGATCGCCGGAATCAACGAATTCGACGAACTGATCGACGACATCTACCATTTCTCGGAGAAGCAGGGTCTTGAAATCGATACGCTGATCCACGAGGAAGGGCCGGCGCAGCTTGAGATCAACATCCGCCACGGCAATCCGATCGAGCTTGCCGACCAGGTGTTCCTGTTCAAGCGCACGATCCGCGAAGCGGCGCTGAAGCACAATATCTACGCAACCTTCATGGCCAAGCCGATGCAGGGCCAGCCGGGTTCGGCCATGCATATCCACCAGTCTGTGGTGAATATCGAAACCGGCAAGAACGTGTTTTCGAACAATGACGGCTCGGCCTCGAAGGAATTCTTCCATTTCATCGGCGGCATGCAGAAATACGTGCCGAGCGCGCTCGCGATGCTCGCACCCTATGTGAATTCCTATCGCCGTCTGCAGCCGGACATGTCCTGCCCTGTCAACAATGCCTGGGGCTACGACAACCGCACGACCGCCTTCCGCGTGCCGGTCTCGGATCCGCAGGCACGGCGCGTGGAAAACCGACTGCCGAGTTCGGATGCCAATCCGTATCTGGCGCTCGCCGCCTCGCTTGCCTCCGGCCTGCTCGGCATCATGAAGGAAATCGAGCCGACGGCGCCGACAGAGGATGCCGCCAACGAAGGCTCGATCGACCTGCCGCGCGGCCTGCTCGAAGCCGTGGCGCTGCTGGAAGACGAGCCCGCCTTCGCGGAAGTCTTCGGCGCCGAGTTCATCGGGCTTTATGCCGGCGTGAAGCGCGGCGAATTCGAAACCTTCATGCAGGTGATCAGCCCCTGGGAGCGGGAATTCCTCCTTCTGAACGTGTGAGGGCCTGCCATGACGAAAGAGACATGGCAAAGCCCCATCGCGCCAGGCGTCTCCTGGTACCAGGCAACGACCGGCGAGCGCCCGGATTATCCGGCGCTCGACGGTTCAAGGCAGTGTGACGTCGCCATTATCGGCGGCGGCTACACGGGCCTGCAGGCCGCCTATAATCTCGCCAAAGCCGGCGTCTCGGTGACGCTGATCGAAGCCAACAGGCTCGGCGACGGCGCCTCCGGGCGCAACGGCGGCCAGCTCGGCACCGGCCAGCGCTGGTGGCCGGAGGAGATCGAGGAGAAGCTCGGCTACGAGCGCTCCAAGGCGCTCTTCGATCTCGCCGAGGATGCCAAACGGCACCTGATGGAGTTTGCGACCGAACACCAGATCGACATGGAGTATATGCCAGGCCAGCTCAATGTCGCGCACAAGGAGAGCTACAAGCGGTACTATTACGAGAATGCCGAGATCGCGGCCTTCCGCTACGATTATCCGCATCTTCGTTTCATGGACCGCGAGGAAACACAGGAGCGGGTCGGCTCCAAACGTTTCTATTGCGGTGTTCGCGACAGCGGCACCGGCCATATCCATCCACTGAAGCTGCTCGCCGGTCTCGGCCGGGTGGCGGCCAATGCCGGAGCCGATATTTTCGAAATGACGAGGGCGACCTCGATCACCCAGGCGAGCGGCAGGGTGATGATCGAGACCGAGCGCGGCACGATCACGGCCAACAGGGCGCTGATCGCCTGCAACGGCCATATCGGCAATCTGGAACCGATCACCGCAAGCCATGTCATGCCGATCCGCTCCTTCATCGGCGCCACAGTACCGCTCCACCGCTATCCCAATGTGATCCCCGGCGGCGAAGCAGTGGCGGATTCGCGTTTCGTGGTGCGCTATTTCCGCAAGTCGAAGGACGGGCGGCTGCTCTTCGGAGGACGCGAAGCCTATACGGCCGACAATCCGCGCGACATTTCGCGGCACATCCGCCGGCAGATCGCCGAAATCTATCCCGACCTCAAGGATATCGAGATCACCCATGCCTGGGGCGGCTCCGTCGGCATCACCATGCCGCGCCAGCCTTTCGTGCGCGAGGTGATGCCGGGTGTCACATCGATCGGAGGTTATTCCGGGCACGGCGTCATGCTGTCAAATTACTGTGGCAAGCTTTACGCAGAAATGGTGCTCGGAAAATCGGCCGATCTTGATCTCTTCAAGGCGCTCGATATTCCCGCTTTTCCGGGCGGCGCGCGCATGCGGGCGCCGTTACTTTTCCTTGCCTTGTCGTGGTTTGCCCTTCGCGACAAGTTTTAGTTCGATTGCGGATTTCCTATCCGGACAATTCGCTTTAAAACCGACGACTGACAGATTCATTGCACCGCACACTGGCTTTTTTAAATCGATTAGATTAAAACGGCCACCAACCAGCCTGATTGAGAGACAAGCTCATGAGCAGCCAGATCATTCCCGTTGAGCCTTTTGATTATGTCGTCTTCGGCGGCAGCGGCGACCTTGCCGAGCGCAAGCTTCTGCCGGCGCTGTACCATCGCCAGATCGAGGGCCAGTTCTCCGAACCGACCCGCGTCATCGGCGCTTCGCGCAGCCCGCTTTCGCATGAAGAATACCGCAAGTTCGCCAAGGACGCCCTGAAGGAACACCTGAAGAAGGGTGAATATGACGAAGCGGAAGTCGAAAAGTTCTGCTCGCGTCTTTTCTACGTTTCTGTCGATGCCCGCACCGATACCGGCTGGGACGTACTGAAGAAGCTGCTCGACGAGGGCAAGGATCGCGTTCGCGCCTTCTACCTCGCGGTTGCTCCGGGCATTTTCGGCGACATCTCGCAGAAGATCCACGACCACAAGCTGATCACCAAGTCGACCCGCATCGTCGTCGAAAAGCCGATCGGCCGTGACCTTGCCTCGGCGCTGCAGCTCAACGACAATATCGGCCGCGTCTTCAAGGAAGAGCAGATCTTCCGCATCGACCACTATCTCGGCAAGGAGACGGTGCAGAACCTGATGGCGCTGCGTTTCGCCAACGCGCTCTATGAGCCGCTGTGGAACGCCAACTACATCGACCACATCCAGATCACCGTTGCCGAATCCGTCGGCCTCGAAGGCCGCGCCGGTTACTATGACACGGCGGGCGCGCTGCGCGACATGGTGCAGAACCACATCCTGCAGCTCCTCTGCCTGACGGCGATGGAAGTTCCCTCCTCGATGGATTCGGAAGCCGTTCGCGACGAAAAGCTGAAGGTTCTGCGCGCGCTGAAGCCGATCAACGCTTCCAACGTCGAACAGGCAACCGTCCGCGGCCAGTACCGTGCCGGTGCTTCCGGCAGCGGCCCGGTCAGGGGCTACCTGGAAGAGCTCGAAGGCGGCGTTTCCAACACGGAAACCTTCGTCGCCATCAAGGCCGAGATCAACAACTGGCGGTGGGCCGGCGTTCCCTTCTACATCCGTACCGGCAAGCGTCTCGCCGGCCGCGTTTCGGAAATCGTCATCACCTTCAAGTCGATCCCGCATTCGGTGTTCGACCAGGCCGCCGGCCGTATCAGCCAGAACCAGCTGATTATCCGCCTGCAGCCGGATGAAGGCGTCAAGCAGTCGCTGATGATCAAGGATCCGGGTCCGGGCGGCATGCGCCTGCGCAACGTTTCGCTCGACATGAGCTTCGCCCAGGCCTTCAATGTCCGCAATCCCGACGCCTACGAGCGTCTGCTGATGGACGTCATCCGCTCCAACCAGACGCTGTTCATGCGCCGCGACGAAGTCGAAGCCGCATGGCAGTGGGTCGATCCGATCCTCAAGGGTTGGGAATCCACCGGCCAGCAGGTGCAGGGCTACACGGCCGGCACTTGGGGTCCGAGCCAGGCTATCGCGCTGATCGAGCGCGACGGCCGCACCTGGCACGACGACATCTAGTCCAAGGTACGAAGATATGGCATCGACACTGCATTCCTTCGCCAACGCCGCCGAACTTGCCGCCAGCCTTGCAGACAAGGTTTCCGGCGCGCTTTCGGCAGCCATCGCAGCACGCGGAGCGGCAAGCATTGCCGTATCAGGCGGCTCCACGCCGAAAGCCTTCTTCCAGGCGCTTTCGGCGAGCGATATCGACTGGGCCAAGGTGACGATCACGCTTGTCGACGAACGTTTCGTTCCCGCCGACAATCCGCGCTCGAACCATCTGCTGGTCGATGCCAATCTTCTCCAGAACAAGGCTAAGGCGGCGCGTTTCGTGCCGCTTTACCAGCCTGCTGCCTCCGTCGAAGAGGCGGCAAAACTTGCAACGGCAAAAAGCGCCGAGATCGGTATCCCCTTCGATGTCGTCATTCTCGGCATGGGCGGCGACGGCCACACGGCCTCGTTCTTCCCCGGCGGCAATAATCTGAGCGTCGCGCTCGATCCCAAGACGCCGCGCAGCATCATCACCATGGACGCGGAAGGTGCCGGCGAACCACGCCTGACCTTCACTTTCTCCGCGCTGGAAGATGCCAAACTGCTTATTCTCCACATTGAGGGCGAAGGCAAAAAAGACGTTCTCGCCAAGGCAGAAGGGAACGGCGAAGAGGCAGAGATGCCGATCCGCGCCATTCTGCGCCGGGCCACTTCCCCGGTCGAGATCTACTGGGCTCCCTGATACGGCCTAAGGTAAGGCCGCCGGAGCCGGCGAACAGAACATTGACGAACCAGAACAAGGCAGGGATCTTCCATGTCCGCTCACGCACGCATTGCTGCGATCACGAATCGCATTGTCGAACGCTCGAAGCCGACCCGCGAGCGCTATCTGGAGCGCCTGCGCGCTGCCGCCTCCCAGGGCGTCAACCGTTCCGTTCTCGGCTGCGCCAATCTCGCCCACGGCTTCGCGGTCTGTTCCCCCGCCGAGAAGGATGCGCTGGCCGGAGACCGCGTACCCAATCTCGGCATCATTACCGCCTATAACGACATGCTCTCGGCCCACCAGCCGTTCGAGACTTATCCGGCGATCATCCGCGAGGCGGCCGCTCAGGCCGGCGGGATCGCGCAGGTCGCCGGCGGCGTGCCGGCCATGTGCGATGGCGTCACCCAGGGCCAGCCGGGCATGGAGCTTTCGCTCTTCTCGCGCGACCTGATCGCCATGGCGGCCGGTGTCGGCCTGTCGCACAATATGTTCGATGCCGCCCTCTTCCTCGGCGTCTGCGACAAGATCGTGCCCGGCCTGATGATCGCCGCCCTCTCTTTCGGCCACCTGCCGTCGATCTTCATTCCAGCCGGGCCGATGACCACGGGCCTGGCAAACGACGAGAAGTCGCGCGTGCGCCAGCTCTTTGCCGAAGGCAAGGTCGGCCGCGCTGAACTGCTGGAAGCCGAATCCAAGTCCTATCACGGCCCCGGCACCTGCACCTTCTATGGCACGGCCAACTCCAACCAGATGCTGATGGAGATCATGGGCTTCCATATGCCCGGTTCCTCCTTCATCAATCCCGGCACGCCGCTGCGCGAGGCGCTGACGCGCGAGGCCGCCAAGCGGGCGCTCGCCATTACCGCACTCGGCAACGAGTTCACGCCGGCCGGTGAGATGATCGACGAACGCTCGATCGTCAACGGCGTCGTTGGCCTGCATGCGACCGGCGGCTCGACGAACCACACGATGCACCTCGTCGCCATGGCGCGCGCCGGCGGTATCGTGCTGACCTGGCAGGACATTGCCGAGCTTTCAGAATTGGTGCCGCTGCTTGCCCGCGTCTATCCGAACGGGCTTGCCGACGTGAACCATTTCCAGGCAGCCGGCGGCATGGGCTTCCTCATCAAGGAACTGTTGAAGCAGGGCCTGGTGCATGACGATGTGCGCACCGTCTTCGGTCATGGGCTGCAAGCCTACACGGTCGATGCGCAGCTCGGCGACAATGGCGCAGTCGTGCGCCAGCCCTCGCCAGACAAGAGCCACGATCCGAAAGTGCTCGCCGGCATCGAGACGCCTTTCCAGGCCAATGGTGGTTTGAAGATGCTGCGCGGCAATCTCGGCAAGGCGGTCATCAAGATTTCGGCCGTCAAGCCAGAGCGCCACATCATCGAAGCGCCGGCCGTGATCTTCCACAGCCAGCAGGAACTGCAGGACGCCTTCAAGGAAGGCAAGCTCAACCGCGACTTTATCGCTGTCGTCCGCTTCCAGGGGCCGAAAGCCAACGGCATGCCGGAACTGCACAAGCTGACGCCGCCGCTCGGTGTGCTGCAGGATCGTGGCTTCCGCGTGGCGCTCCTGACCGACGGGCGCATGTCGGGTGCCTCCGGCAAGGTGCCGGCAGCGATCCATGTCACGCCGGAAGCCGTCGACGGCGGCCCTATCGCCCGCATCAGGGAAGGCGACATCATCCGTCTCGACGCGATCAGGGGCACGCTGGAAGTGCTGGTCGACGCTGCCGACATGGCCGAGCGCGAGCCTGTGACGATCGATCTTTCGGACAATGAGTTCGGCATGGGCCGCGAGCTTTTCGCGCCGTTCCGCCATGCGGTCGGCCCGTCCGACCAGGGTGCGAGCGTACTCTTCCACGCCCATCACTGATCAAGGCATTACTGGTACAAAAGAAAAAACCCGCAGCGAGAGCCGCGGGTTTTCCGTATCCAGCGAGACGCGAGACTTTATGCGCGGATATCGAGGACGTAGTCCTTGTGAGCCGGGTGTGTGGAATAGACGAAGATCTTGTTCAGTTCCTTCTGCGTCAGCAGGCGCAGGAAGCGAACCTCGATCGTGTTGTTCGGAAAGGTCTTCATCAGGATGCAGCCCACCTTGGTGATGCGGGCATCCGGAATATCCAGGTAGAACTGCTTCGGCAGCGTATACTGCGTGAGGATCGCCAGGATTGCGCTGCTCATCGAGATACGGACGATATCGCAGCGACGCGAGGCCGCGTGCATGACGCCCTTTTCCGTATATTCGATGCGCGCGGCGTTCATGGTGTCTTCCATTTTGAACCGCTGCTCGCGGTCGTACATGAAAGACTCTTCCTTGGCCAGGAAGTGTGATTTTGGCGGTGTTGGATTGGATGCGGCCATGCCCTTAGTTCCCTCAGTCTTGATGGGAAAAAGGCTAGCACCGCATGTTTAACAGAAAGTGAGAATCCTTCCCCTTCACAGCTTCAAGAAGAAGGATTCCACCAAAAATGGATGGTCATTTCCTGTAGGTATGACCCGAGGCATCGAAGAGGTGCAGCTTCTGCCGGTCGGCGGCGAAATGCATCTTCTGGCCACGCTTCACATCGATGATTCCGGGCAGCTTGACGATGATCGGTTCGCCCTGAACCAGACCCTCGATATAGAGGAGAGTGACTTCGCCGAGCGCTTCGACGATCGAGACCTCGCCCTCAAACAGATAGTCCTCGCTCTGATCGGCGACACGCAGGTCTTCCGGGCGAACGCCGAAGCTTGCCTGTTTGCCCTTTTCGGAGGCCGCAGTGGCGATATTGAGCGTGACGGATTTGCCGCCCGTCAGCGTGACCGTCGTCGTGTCACCGGCACCGGTGATGGTTGCGGGAATGATGTTCATGGCCGGTGAGCCGATGAACTTGGCGACGAAGAGGTTTGCCGGGCGCTCGTAGAGCTCCAGCGGTGCGCCCACCTGCTCGATATTGCCGGCGGAGAGGACGACGATGCGGTCCGCCAATGTCATCGCCTCGACCTGGTCGTGCGTGACATAGATCATCGTCGTATCGGCCATCTGCTCGTTCAGGCGGGCGATTTCGATACGGGTCGCAACGCGCAGTGCCGCGTCAAGGTTCGACAACGGCTCGTCGAAGAGGAAAACCTTCGGATTGCGGCAGATGGCGCGGCCGATCGCCACGCGCTGCCGCTGGCCGCCCGAGAGCGCCTTGGGCAGGCGGTCGAGATATTTGGTCAGCTGCAGGGTTTCGGCGGCCGCACGCACGCGGCGATCAATCTCCTGCTTGTTTTCACCGGCGATCTTCATGCCGAAGGCCATGTTGTCGAAGACCGTCATATGCGGATAGAGCGCGTAGGACTGGAACACCATGGCGATGCCGCGCCTGGACGGCGGCACGTCATTGACCAGCATACCGTCGATATACATCTCGCCGCCCGTGATGTTCTCAAGGCCGGCGATCATTCTGAGAAGCGTGGATTTGCCACAGCCGGAGGGGCCGACGAAAACGATGAATTCGCCCTGCTTGATTTCCAGGTCGATGCCGTGGAGCACGTCCACGGAGCCGTAGGACTTGCGGATATCCTTAAGCGTCAGTCCAGTCATTTTCCTCTCCCCTCCTGATCTTTAGGCGAGACGGGCGAAATACGCCCCCCAGGCCGGAATATCGATCTTGTCGCCGTAGTTGTTGCTGTTGAAACCATGGCCCGTCAGAGCCTGCCATTCGCCCGCCGGCAGCGTCACATTGGCTTCCGCCGGCCCCATATTGAGGATGCAGAGCAGCTTCTCGTTGCCGTATTCGCGAGTAAAGAGCAGCGCATCGCCCTGCGGTTCCTCGAACTCGATCTCACCCTTGGCGAAAGCCGGATGCTGCTTGCGGAAGGCGATGAAGCGGCGGTAGTGCTCCAGCACGGAATTCTCGTCGCCCTGCTGGACGCTGACGGCGCGCAGGATGTGTTCGACCGGTACAGGCAGCCAGGGCTTGACCGTAGAGAAGCCCCCTTGGGCGACCTGACTGTCCCAGACCATCGGCGTGCGGCAGCCGTCGCGGCCCTTGAATTCCGGCCAGAACTGGATGCCATAGGGATCCTGCAGATCCTGATAGGCGAGATCGGCTTCGGTGAGGGCCAGTTCCTCGCCCTGGTAGAGGCAGACCGAACCGCGCAGCGTCATCAGCAGCGTGGCGTAGAGCTTGGCGAATGCCTCGCGATCGGCAACCAGCGAACCCCAGCGGCTGACATGGCGCATGACGTCATGATTGGAAAAAGCCCAGCAAGCCCAGCCATCGGGAGCGGCCGCGCCGAAATCCTTCATGACTTCCTCGACGCGCTCCGGCGAGAGCGGATCGGGCGCCAGGAATTCGAAGGCGTAGCACATATGCATCTTGTCATCGCCGGACGTATATTCGCCGACGATTTCGAGACCACGCTGGCTGTCGCCCACTTCGCCGACGGCGGCAATCGCCGGAAATTCTTCCAGCACCGCACGGAAACGCTTCAGGAATTCGAGGTTCTCAGGGCGGTTCTTGTCGTAAAGATGCTCCTGGAAATTATAGGGGTTTACGGCAGGCGCGGTCGAAGCGTTGCGGCGTTCCGGGGCAAGCGCAGGGTTGTCGCGCAACTGCTTGTCGTGGAAGTAGAAGTTGATCGTGTCGAGGCGGAAACCATCGACGCCGCGCTTCAGCCAGAAGCGGACGACATCGAGCAGACGATCCTGAACTTCCGGGTTATGCAGGTTCATATCCGGCTGCGAGGTCAGGAAGTTGTGCATGTAATATTGCATGCGCGTCGGATCCCACGCCCATGCCGAGCCGCCGAAGATCGACAGCCAGTTGTTCGGCGGGGTACCGTCAGGCCTGGCATCGGCCCAGACATACCAGTCAGCTTTGGCATTGGTGCGGCTCGAGCGGCTTTCGACGAACCAGGGATGCTGGTCGGAGGAATGCGAGATGACGAGGTCGATCATCACCTTGATGCCGAGGCGGTGGGCCTCTGCAATCAGCGTGTCGAAATCGATCAGCGTGCCGAAGATCGCATCGACATTTTCATAGTCGGAGACGTCATAGCCGAAGTCGCGCATCGGCGAGGTGAAGAAGGGCGAAATCCAGATCGCGTCGGCACCGAGGCTTGCGACATGCGGCAGGCGGGCGGTGATGCCCTTCAGGTCGCCGATGCCGTCCCCGTTGGAATCCTGGTAGGAGCGCGGATAGATCTGATAGATCACCGCGCCGCGCCACCAGTCCTTGTCGGCGGTCAAGTTGGATTGAGAAGCCACACTCATGGGATATCCTGTCTAAAATTACGTCTTGGGATTGGTCAGCCTCCTTTGACCGACCCCGCCAGCAGGCCACGCACCAGGTAACGCTGCAGCGAGAAGAAGACGAGCAGCGGAATGATGATGGTGACGAAGGCCGACGCCGTCAGGATTTCCCAGTTACCGCCGCGCGAGCCGAGCAGCGCGTTCAGCGCTCCGGTCAGCACGAGGTGGTCCTTGTCGGTGCCGAGGAAGACCATGGCCACAAGCAGGTCGTTCCACACCCACAGGAACTGGAAGATCGCGAAGGACGCGAGCGCGGGGAAGGACAGAGGCAATACGATACGGGTGAAGATCTCGAAATCGCTCGCGCCATCGACGCGGGCGGATTCGATGATCTCCTTGGGCAGGCCGGAAATATAGGCCCGCAAGAGATAGATGGCGAGCGGCATGCCGAAGGCGGTATGAGCAAGCCAGATGCCGGGATAGGTCTTCGACGGCTGGTTGATCAGGGAGCCGATCTCGTTATAGAGCCGCAGTAGTGGAATGAGGGACATCTGCAGCGGCACGACGATGAGGCCGACGACCAACGCGATCAGAAGCGCGCGGCCGGGGAACTCCATCCAGCTCAGTGCATAGGCCGCGAAAGCGGCAATCAGGATCGGGATGATGGTGGCCGGAATGGTCACCGTCAGCGAATTGATGAAGGACTGGCCGATGCCTTCGCCGGTGAGAACCGTCTGGTAGTTCCGCAGGGTGAATTCGGGCGGGGCGGAAGCCGCGACGTAGATACGACGCGGACGCTCATCGGCTGCGAAGGCGGCATTCTTCATGTAGCGATAGCTGCCGTCGCTGTTGATCACGAGGCTTTCGCCATCCCCAAGGTCGGCGGTCTGGCCTGCTTCGAAGGCCGAGGGCTGCTGGACGCGCACACCAAAGGCCTTGACCGAGCGGCCGGGCTGATCGGCAAGTACGTTGCCGGTGATGACGAAGATATCACCTTCCTGCTTCGCCTGATCGGGAGTGCCGAGGCGGGCTGCCACGGTCTGCGTGGAGCCGGCAAAGGCGGTCCACCAGCCGGAAACGGTAATCTGGTCCTTGTCGCGCAACGCGCTGACGAAGATGCCGAGGGTCGGCACCAGCCAGATGATGACGATGACGAGAACGCAGAAATGGACGAAGAGACGGGCCGGGCCGATCTTGAAGTAGCTTGCAGCTGTGGTCATCTCAGCGTCCCTTCAGTTCGGCATTGGCGCGGCGCACATTCCACACCATGATCGGTGTCACGGCGAGCATGATGATGATGGCAATGACGGCACTTCGGCCGGAATCGCCGCCGCCGCGGAACAGCCAGTTAAACATCAGGTTTGCGAGAACCATGGTCTGCCATTGGCCGTTGGTCATGGTCAGCACGATATCGAAGACCTTGAGGACGAGAATGGTGATCGTCGTCCAGACGACAGCGATCGTGCCCCAAACCTGCGGCACCATGATGCGCCAGAAGATCTGCCAGCCATTGGCGCCATCGATGACGGCAGCCTCGATCGTTTCCTCGGGAATGCCGCGCAGCGCAGCCGAAAGGATGACCATGGCAAAACCGGTCTGGATCCAGACCAGGATGACCATCAGGAAGAAATTGTTCCAGAAGGGAATGGAGATCCACACCTCGGGCGTGCCGCCGAAGGTCTGCACGATGGCATTCAGCAGGCCGATCTGCACATCGTTGCCGCCGCGATATTCATAGATGAACTTCCAGATGACGGAGGCGCCGACGAAGGAAATCGCCATCGGCATGAAGACAATGCTCTTGGCGATATTGCCCCACCAGATGCGGTCGGTCATGACCGCGATGACAAGGCCGAAGAAGGTGCAGCAGGCGGGCACGACGGCGAGCCAGAGAATATTGTTGAAGATCGACTGGCGGAACTCGCGGTCGTTCAAGGCCCACAGATAATTCTGCGCGCCGACGAATTGCTCGCCGGTCCGGTCATAGAAGGACAGGATGAAGGTCGCGACGACGGGATAGACGAGATAGACGATCAACAGGAAAAGTGCCGGGCCGATAAACAGCCAGGGGCGGATCATCGCGCGCCGGTTCAGATTGGTCGAGGCCTGACGGATGTCACCGTCTTTGACCGGCAAGGCGAGATCGAGAATCTTGTTCGAGAAATAGAAATAGGCCGAGCATGCGAAAACGGCTACGACCACGACGCCCAAAGCGGACACTATCTGCGACAGCATTTCGTCCCTCCCCTGCTTCCCTGTCTTATTTTGAAGGGTTCGTGCCGGATACCGTCAATAGTGCTGATGCGGCTGACCACAGGATCCGGCTCGACCGGGCTCCCCCTCTGGAACCCGGCCGCTCATTCCGGTGATGCCGCCGGTTCTCCGGCGGCATGAATTTTCAGGAATTACTTGATACCGTCCCAGGCGCTCTGGATTTCGGCTGCGGCGTCCTGAGCGGACTTGCCGCCGACGAAATCGACCATGCCGGTCCAGAAGGCGCCGGCGCCGATCTTGCCGGGCATCAGGTCCGAACCGTCGAAGCGGAAGGTGGTGGCCGAGGTCAGGATCTCGCCTTCCTTCTTCATCTGCTCATTGGCATAGGCATCGACGTTGACGCCCTTGTAGGGGGTCAGGAAGCTCGACTGCGCCATCCAGAGCTCATGAGCAACCGGCGTCTTCAGGAAGTCGACAAAGGCGCGGGCCGTCGGAGAATCCTTGGCGATGGTGACGAGCGTGCCTGCACCCAGAACCGGCTTGCCGAGATCGGCATGCGAGGCGTAGGTCGGCATGTAGAAGAAGTCTGCATCGGTGCCGAGCTTCGTGCCTTCAGGGAAGAAGGACGGGATGAACGAAGCCTGGTGGTGCAGGTAGCACTTCGGCGGAACGGCGAAGAGGCCCTTCGGGCTGTCGCGGAAGTCGGTCGAAGCAACGGCTGCCACGCCGCCATCGACATACTTCTCGTTCTTGGCGAATTTGCCGAATTCATCGATGGCGGCAACGACGGCCGGATCGGTGAACTTCACTTCATTGGTCGTCCACTTGTCGTAGACGTCAGGCTTCTGCGTGCGCAGCATGATGTCTTCGACCCAGTCGGTCGCCGGCCAGCCGGTCGCACCGCCGGAACCGAGGCCGATGCACCAGGGAACGCCGCCGTCCTTGACGATCTGGTCCGTCAGGGCATGCAGCTCTTCCATCGTGGTCGGAACCTTGTAGCCCGCTTCCTGGAAGTTTTCCGGCACGTACCAGACCAGCGACTTCACGTCGGCCTTGTAGGGGAATGCATAGAAGGCTTCCTTGCCGTCCTTGCCCTTGTAGGTGCCGTAACCGACCCAGCTGTCGCCGGCGCCGTAATTATCCTTGACCCACTTGGACGTATCGTCGCCGAGCGGCGTCAGATAGCCCTTGCCGGCGAGATCGGCGAGAAGGCCGGGCTGCGGCAGGATCGCGATGTTCGGCGGCGAACCGGCCTGCGTATCGATGACGATCTGCTGCTCGTAGTTTTCAGAGGAAGAATATTTGGCGTCGATGCCGGTGGCCTCAACGAAATAGGCAAGAATGCTCTGGAAGAAGGCTTCGTCTTCGCCGCGCCAGGGGCCGAAGATCGTCAGCTGCTGACCCTTCAGGTCGGCATGGGCAGCCTTGAAGTCGTCATAGCTCTTCCAGTTGAACTTGGAGTCCTGACCCGGTGCGAATTTCAGATCAGCCGCCGACGCAGCGCCGGCAAACAGCGCCGCAAGTGCAACGCCCATCAAGAAAGACTTTTTCATGTGATCAACCTCCCATCACAATCCCATCGACGCCGAATTTCATTCAAAGGAAATTTCAAAGCGCTTTGACACACCAACTGATTCACTTTCGGTGGAGTGAAGTCAAGCCATTTCGCGAAAACGGCTAGAGTTGCGCCGGAATATCGCGTTGCAGCAAGGCTTACCGGGGAATATGGAGCGATTTTTCTTGAGTCAAGCGCAGCAGATGCTACATATTTAAAAGCGCTTTGGGTGCCATGGGAGGCGGAGGGCCTAATTTTACGGCCACAGGGCAGGCCGGGAGGAAGCATAGCAGGTGAATCTCAAACAACTATCGGAATTGCTGGGGCTTTCGCAAACGACCGTGAGCCGCGCGCTCAACGGCTATCCCGAAGTCAATGAAGCGACACGGGAACGCGTGCTCCGGGCAGTCAAGGAAACCGGATACCGGCCGAACAAGGCTGCCCAGCGGCTTGCGACGGGCAAGGCCGGTTCGATCGGCCTCGTCATGCCGACGGCGCCTGGCCATCAATCCGACGTGCATTTCGGCGAGTTCCTGACCGGCCTCGGCGAAGAGGCTGTCCGCCACGACTTCCATTTCGTCATCATGCCGGCCGATCCCGACGACGAGGTCGCGGCACTCAGGCGCCTGGCCATCAGCGGCAATGTCGATGCGCTTTTCGTTGCCTATATGCGCGGCCATGATCCGCGGCTCGCCATGCTCAAATCGCTCTCGATGCCGTTCGTGGTGCACGGCCGCTCCTTCGGCACGGAGCCGGACTATCCCTATCTTGACATCGACAACGAGGCGGCCTTCAACGATGCGACGCGGCTGCTTTTACAGCTCGGTCATACGCGCTTTGCGCTGATGAACGGGCCGGCCCATCTCGATTTCGCCATCCGCCGCAGGAACGGCGTCGTCGCCGCTCTCTCCGAACGCGGACTGGAGCTTGCCGAGGATTGCACCACCCACAGCGTCATGTCGGACGAAGAAGGGCTGATCGCCATGGAGCGTTTCCTGCAGCTTCCCGAACGGCCGACCGCGATCCTGTGCTCCAGTACGGTTCTGGCACTCGGCGCCATCAGAGCCGTCAATCAGGCAGGACTGAAGCTCGGCGAAGATATTTCGCTGATCGCCCATGACGACGTGCTGCCGCTCTTGAAGCCGGAAAATTTCTCGGTGCCGCTGACGACGACCCGTTCGTCACTCAGGGCCGCCGGCGTGCGTATCGCCCAGCGACTGATCGGCACGGTCAAGCAGGCCGGCCCCTTCCCCGAGCACGAACTCTGGAAAACCGAGTTGATCGTCAGGGCCTCGACCGGCCCTGCCCCGCAGGATTGAGCAACTTTTTTAGCGCAATTCCGGACGCAAGACCGCTGCAGATTTCTGCTGGATTGCTTGTCAGAAGCTCGGCGGTGTAAGCCCCGCCGAACGATGTGCAGCGATGACCGTATTGGCCATCAGCATGGCAATGGTCATCGGGCCGACACCGCCGGGAACCGGGGTAATGACGGCTGCGACCGGCGAAACCTCTGCAAAGGCGACATCGCCGACGAGGCGGGTCTTACCCTCGCCCCGCTCGGGTGCGGGGATGCGGTTGATCCCGACATCGATCACGGTCGCGCCTGGCTTTACCCAGTCTGCCTTGACCATTTCCGGACGGCCTACGGCGGCGACCAGGATATCGGCGTTGCGGCAGATCTCACCGAGGTTCTTCGTGCGCGAATGGGCGATGGTAACAGTCGCGTTGGCATTCAGCAGAAGCTGGGCCATCGGCTTGCCGAAGAGGTTGGAGCGGCCGATGACGGTGGCGTTGAGACCTGAGAGGTCCTCGCCATGAGTGCGGCGGACGAAAACCATGGCGCCGGCCGGCGTGCAGGAGACGAGGCCCGTCTTCAGGTCTCCGGTCGCCAGCTTGCCGGCGTTGACAACGCTCAGGCCATCGACATCCTTTTCCGGCAGGATCGACTGGATGATTGCTTCGCTGTCGAGATGCCTGGGCAATGGCAGCTGCACGAGAATGCCGTGGATGGTGGGATCCGCATTGAGCGAGGCGACGAGGGCTGCGAGCTCTTCCTGCTTCGTTTCGGCCGGCAGCGTATGCTGGACGGATTTGAAGCCGCATTCCCCAGCCATCCGGCTCTTGGAGCTCACATAGGTGTGGCTGGCCGGATCGTCGCCGACGATGATGACGGCGAGGCCCGTCTGTATGCCCTTCGCCGACTGAAGTGCTGCATTGGCCGACTTCACGGTTTCGATTACGGAAGCGGCTACCTGCTTGCCATCGATTACTGTCGTCACGCGTCTTCTCCGCCTATTCCCGCGCCAGTCTAGACGCCGGCCGCGGGAATGATTTCCCGATAACGCCCTATCCCGTTTAAAAACGGCAAATGCAAGAGCAATCCTGAGATGAATCTTCGTCTATCGGGAGGACTGGTAGGCGTGAAAACGATTGCGCAGGCTGGCGATCTGAGAACGCAGCGCATCGACTTCATCCGCTGTCTGCGGAACCATGACCGGCTCCGGCATATGAACCGGTTCGCAGGCTTCGACAGCATCGAGGAGCTGCGTCGGCTCGGGTTCGGGAGCGAGCACGGGCTTGGGTGTCGCAGCAGAGACCGGCGCCCGGAGCGGTATCTGTTCCGGCTGTCGGCGAGACAGGCGCGGCCAGAAGGCGATGCCGAAGCCGAGTGCGAGGCCGGCGAGACCACCGAGCGACGACTGGAGGAGGAAACCGTCATTGCCGGAGACCGGCAGGACAAGTGCTGGCATGCGCACCGTAACGGCGTTATCGCCGATCGCGCCCGTCGTGGAGACCTCTTCTTCCAGACGCGAGCGAGCGGCGGAAGCCTTTTCCCGCAACTCGGTCAGTTTGGCGAGATCAACCCCGGTATCGCGGCTCTGAGCAATGAGTGCGTTGCGGCGATCGCTGAGCCCCTTGCGTGCATCGACTGCGGATTTCGCTGCAACATTGGCATTCTGGGCGAGACGCACCAGTTCCTTGCCGATGCCGTCTTTCAAGCCATCAAGCTCCGCCTGCTGCTGGACGAGGCGCGGATGGCGCGGGCCGAGATCGGCCGAAAGCTGCGCCAGTGTCGTCTTGGCGATCGCATATTTCTCACGCAAAGCCTGAAGGGCCGGTGACATGGTCTCGTCGGGCAGCGAGCCTTCCAGCACATCGGCAAGCTTTGCGGCTTTCAGTCTGTCGGCTTCCCGCTTGGTGGTGAGGATCGTCTCGTCGGCGGTTCTCAGGTCGGCATCGAGCCCGGCAATCTGGCGCTGCAGCTGGGTTGCGACCTTGACATTGCCCTCGCCGTTTTTCTGGCTGAACGCGGCAAGATCGGCCTGCGCCTGATCATTGTCCTTCTTCAAGGCTACAGCCGTTTCGGTGGCCTTGGTGGTGGCATCGCCACCGGTCGCCATATCGGACAGCCGTGTCGCGATACGCGTGGACTTGGCGGCATCGCCTGTCGTGACGGACAGGCGGACTGTGCCGGCGCGCTCATCGACGGCAACACTCATCGAGGATTTCAGCGCGGCTTCGGCGCGCGACGTCGGATCGGCAGCGGCTCCGCTGCCGGAGAGAAGATCGAAGGCGACACCAATCGCGTTGCCGCTGCTGCCGGCAAATTCAGGATCATGGTCGAGCTTCAGGGCGGCAACGGCTGACGCAATGACGGGAACCGAGGAAAGCTTTCTGGCCGTATCAGCTGCGAGAGTAGCCCGGTTGCCCGCATCGACAGCAAGTGTCGTCTCTGCGGTATAGAGTGCCGGCGCGGACGGCATCAGCAGCGGCACAGCCGCGCCGCCGAGCGCGAGTGCCGCAGCGACGAGCGCACGTCCAGCCCAGTTCGGGCGCGGCTGATTTGTCGAAACCGGAGGAAGAGACGCTTTAACCACCGGGCGGACCGTAGGAAGCGTGATGAGCGGAAGCTCTGCAGGTTCCGCCTGCGGCGTCGGCGCCAAGGGTTCTTGCGTATCTGCGGCGGCGGCGGTGATATCGTTTGCGGCCTGAAGACGTGATCCGAGGATCGTCTCGATTCGACTTACCAGCGGTTCCGTCTGGCGGGCCTTCGCCCGCTGCTCGGCAAGCAGGTTGCCGATGGCGCGCAGCAGCTCGGCTTCTGAAGGCCTGATCTCCGGTTGCGGAGCGGCCGTATCGGCATATGTCCTGCGCATGTCGTGCGACGAGCCCGCCGCGCGATTATCAAAACCGTTTCTCGCCCTGGAATCGTGCATTGGCGTCACATCTCATGCGCATGATGGCCGAGTTCGCTCAACCGCGATGACACGGCTGATTAAGCTACTCTAAATATACATGGCAAATAAATGGTTAACCGCAGCCTGCAGAAATCAGTAATCAGCCGGCTTTCTTCGTCCGTTCGATGCGCTTTTGCTCGTTCGCCAGAGGCGGCGGAACGATCCGTTCTTCCGGCTGGCTCAGAATGCGGGCGCGCCGGCTGAATCGGTACTGGAAGACGCGGAACAGGAAGACCGGGTTGCCGATAATATAGCGGCGCCACAGGCGCGACGGCTCCTGCAGCAGACGGTAGGCCCATTCCAGACGCATCATGCGCACGGTCTTCGGCGCACGCGGCACGGCGCCCGATACGAAATCGAAGAGAGCGCCGACTGTCAGCACGAGGCGGGCGTGATCGGCGCGGATATTTTGGTGAACCCATTTTTCCTGCAGCGGCGTGCCCATGCCCACGATGAGGATATCGAGCTTCTGGCGCTCGACCTCGGCAATCACCGCTTCCGGATTGTCCTTGTCGAAAAAGCCGTCGGAAATGACGCAGAATTCGTGCCAGGGCGCATGCCTGGAAAAATTCTCGGCCGCCTTTTCGACGACGGCGCGCGAACCGCCGATCAGGCCGATGCGACGCGGCGTTTCCATGAAGGTCAGGAAGGCGGGCACGAAATCGGTGCCGTTCAGATTGGCGGGAAACGGCGAACCGTGCGTGACCTGGGACGCAATATTGAGGCCGATACCGTCAGGCAGCACGAGATTATGCGACATGATCTGATAATAGTCGTCGTCGCGCAGCGCGGTCAGCATGTTATGGGCGTTCACGAAGCAAACCACGGTCTGCCCGACAGGAATGGATGCCAGTTCGTTGATGAACACCAGCGCATCATCCCAGCCAAGATCGCAGACCGGCAGATCGAAGATCGTCCGCCGCGATGCAAGCACCGCGAAGTTTGCAATCAAGTTCATTCCAACCTCCTGCCGAGGGTGCGTCATGCGCCCGACATCCCGAAAAGTAGCCCCTGTTCGCGCGGCGTGGATCTTCTAACGGACCCGCAGCGTTTCAGCCCAGTGGTCGCCGCCACTGCCGTGACGGTCTCCTTCAAGCCTGTATCGCGGGTTATATCAGCTTGATTTCAAGCAACCCTTAGGGAAAACGATTGGATTTCTGTGCTCGTAGAAGTGGTTCATTAACCAAGACGGAAACGCAGAAACGGCGCCTCTCGGCGCCGTTGTTTTTTAACGATTTGAGCAGATGGCGATCAGTGACCGGAAGATGCAGCCGGCTTCTCGGCAGCAGGAGCGGTCTCGACGATCTTGACGGGAGCCCCGACCTTCGGCGCCTGGCCGCCGGAGCTTGCCTTGACGTCGTCCTTGGAGAGGTAGTCGAGCTGCTCGAGCATGACTTCCGCCACATAGTCGCCGCCGAGACGTTCGTTCATGCCCTTCTTGATCTCTTCGCGGAAGGCGCCGGGATCGAAGGACTTGATGTTGGTGATATCGACCCTCTTGTTGCCGACGAGCAGGCTGAAGAGTTCGTCCGTCGTCATTTCCGTAAGCGGCAGGTTGAGCCCGGCGATCATGTCCTTGTGCATCATGAAGGAGATGCGGCCAAGGAAATAGCCGTTGATCGCACCGTTGCTGATGACCGGCACGGTGATCGACTCGCCCTTCACCAGCTCAAGCGCGCTCTGCTTGGTATCGGCAGCAGCCGGCGCCGGCGCAGTCGCCATGTTCACCGAGAAATAGACCGATGCCAGCGTGACGGCGCAGACCCAGACACCTGTGAGGACGAGCTTGATCATCAGGCATCCCGCGCGACGAACTGTTCCTGGGAATAGGTGCCGTCGGCATCGGCATCCTGCACGGCATTCTTCAGGAGATCGGCAACGGCGCGAACCGCTTCCAGATGCGCTTCGACGCGACGCGCGTTCAGCGAAAGCTTCTTCTTGAGACCGTGGAGCTGGTCCAGATGGGATGCGGCAAGCTCGGCCGGATCGGTGTCGCGGAAGAGCATCGACAGCTCATACAGGCAACGGCTCTTATGCGCATTGGAGACCTTGAGATCGAACTGCGGATCGCTGCCGATCCGAGTGTTCTCATTGTCGATGATCATTTCGAGGCGCCCGAGAACGGATTTGATCCTGTATTCGTTCGAAACTATTTCCATCTTATCCTCGATTATGCGTCGCTTGTTGCGGACTTATTGTCGGCAGTCGGGGTGCCGAAGGTCTTGCGCTGAAATTCGTCGATCATGCTCATGGCCGTCTTGCGATCGTCTTCATTCGTGGAAGCGTTGACGATCTTGCCTTCCTGGCGATGCAGCTGCTCGGCGTACATCTGCTTGGCGATGCCGATGCCGTCGCCCTTGGCCATGACGTTGCCGAGCTGTTCGGCCATCATGCCCTTCCAGATGTCGCCGGTGGCGCCCTTGCCGAAGACATTCTCGGCATCGCTCGGCAGCATGGACTTCACGAAATTCTGCAGAACCATGGCCTCGAACTTCCGGTAGGATTCCGGCACTTCCTCGGTCTTCTGGCGGTTCTGGATGTTGTTCAGGCCGGTCTTCTGCTTGACATGGTCGAGAATATCGACCGCCGAGGTAAAACCGTTGCCGCTGTCGGCCAGGCTGTTTGCTGCGAAAGCGGCACGGTTGGCCTTCAGCTTTTCCTGGGCCGCCTGAACTTCCATCGGATCGGCCGCCTTGACGACGTCCATCACCAGATCGCTGGGGGGTGAAATAGCCACGTTACAATCCTCTAAACGAGAGCGTCGCCGTTTTCCTGAGATCACGGATAGGCTCTATCTCTTTGTTTTCACGCTATTACCGATAGGGAATCGCCGAAGCGTTCATGCCGGCATTGCGCTGAGATCGTGGCGATTATTATTTTTGAAGCTTGCTGGAGGCTGGCGTTGCGAATTGCTGGTCGATCACGTCGTAGACCGCATTGTCATCGGCTTCGCGCCGTTCTGCCTGAAGTGCCTCAAGCATGTTTTCTTCCAGCCGGTCGCCCTTGGCGCGCTCGCGCGTCAGGCGCATTTCGTGGACCTGCTGCATGCCGGTCAGCTGTTGATCCTTGATGCTCAGCCTGCCGAAGCGATCGGCATAGCTCTGCGAAAAGGCGCGATGAATGGGGTCCAGCGAACCGAGCGCCTGGATGGCAACATCCATGGACGCATTGACCTCAGCGCGCTGCCGGCTGGTCTCTGCCAGATCATATTCGGCCATCTTTTCCAGATGCCGCTGCACCGCGACCAGGCGCTTGAGCTTTTCGGAGCGTTTTCTCTCGACCATCGCGTCTCAGAACCCCGAAAATATGCTGCCGAAGGACTGGCCGAACTGGCTGATCAAGGCTGCGACCGAAAGATAGAACAGGAACAGGCCGCCCATCAGCAGATAGGGCGTGGAGATGAAGTAGACGGGGATCTGCGGGGCGAGCTTGTTGATAAAGCCGATCGATACGTTGAAGATCAATCCGTAGATCAGATAGGGGCTCGCCAACCGCAGCATGATGTAGGTCGTCTGTTCCAGCGTATCGGTGAAGGTGATGAGCGTCGAGCGCATCTGCATCAACCCGCCGAAGGGCATGGTGGTGTAGGAATCGATCAACGCGCGGAAGACGATGTGATGGAAATCCATGATGAAGAGAATCATCATGCCGGTCATCGTGATAAACGCGGTCAGGCTGATTTCGGCCGAATCTTCGACGACATCGCTTGCGCTCGGCTGCGTGTAGCCGAGCATCATGGAAATGATCGAGGCGGCGAACTGAAGCCCGAGCGTATAGACGCGGGCGAGCATTCCATACATGACACCGATCAGCGATTCGCTGAAAATCAGGCCGATATAGGTGCCGGAACTGGCATGAACTGACGGGTAGACCGTATCCCAGAGCACCGGCAGCACGGCAAGCGAAAGCGCGCCTGCAATGAAGACGCGCAATTGCTCCGGCACACGGCCCGATGAAAAACCCGGAAGGGTCAGCACGCAGCCGCCGATCCGGCAGAAAACCAGAAACAGCGCCAGTACTGTCCCTTGCGGGTCTGAAATCATGAAATCGAGCCCAGAATCTTGATTTCGATGCCCTTAGCGAGTTCCACGTGCGAAAGGACGGGAAGCGTTGCGAAGAGTCGCTCGATGATCATGCGCACATAGGAGCGTGTTTCCGGCGACGTGACAAGGGCGAAAGGCAGGCCCCTGTCCATGAATTCACGGATAACCTTCGTCGCCTGTTCACTGAACTCCTCGAGCAGGCGCGGATCGATGTCGAATTCGACGACTTCGCCCTTGGCATCACGCTTGAGCGCCTGGTGGAAGGCGAGATCCCATTTGCTGCCGAGCCGCAGGACGCGCAGCACGCCGTTGTCGGCAAGGTCGCCGCAAAGTTGCTGGGCCATGCGGATGCGAACGTGCTCGACGATCTGCTCCGTCTTCCTGACATGCGGGGCGAGTTCTGCGACCGCTTCGAGGATGAGGTGCAGATTGCGGATCGAGACACGCTCGGCAAGCAGCAGTTTCAACACCGCCTGCAGGCCCGAATAGGACATGTGCGACGAGCAGATTTCGTCGGCGAGCTTCTTGTATTCGGGATCGAGACGATCGATCAGGATCTTCACGTCCTTGTAGGAGAGAAGCTGCGGCAGATTGTTTCTGATGACTTCGCTCATATGCGTCAGCACGACGGAGACGTTGTCGATCGGCTGGAAGCCTTCGCGCTTCAGATCGTCGGCGAAGTTTTCGAGGATCGAAACCGCCGGCATGCCGAAAGCGGGTTCGCGGATTTCGTCACCCGGAATGCTCGGCTTGCGGCCGGCGCCGGTGACGACGAGAACTTCGCCGACACGGAGCAGGTTGGAGGCAACGGTCGTGCCGTGGATGCGGATCTGGTACGACTTCTCGGGGATGCCGATATCGTCGGTGACCTTGATTTCCGGCACGACGAAACCGTACTGGGTCGCAAACTTCTTGCGCATCTTGCCGACGCGGAAGGCGAGTTCCTGATGGGCGCCGAGCAGGCGGGTCGATACCATCTTGCCGAGAGCGAGTTCGATTTCGGAGGTACGAAGGACCGACTTGACGGAGTCCTTTTCGAGCTCCTTGGTCTGCACGACCTTCTTTTCTTCGGCTTCGCGACGGACCTTGTTCTCCGCTTCGACCTGACGCGGGATGAACCAGGCGCCGAAGGCGAGCAGGCTGCCGAGGACAAAGAAGGGCAGCGTCGGCAAGCCGGGCATCAGGCCGAGCACGAACATCAGCACAGCCGAAACCGAGAGCGCGCGCGGGTAGCCGCTCAGCTGATTGACGACAGCCTGGTCGGTGGAACCGCTGGTACCGCCGCGCGACACGAGAAGGCCGGCAGCAAGCGAAACGATAAGGGCCGGCATCTGCGAGACGAGGCCGTCACCGACCGACAGCTTGACGAAAACGTCAGCCGCTTCGCCGATCGGCATGCCGTGGCGGAAATAGCCGATGATGATGCCGCCGAAGACGTTGATGCAGGTGATCAGAAGGCCGGCGACCGCGTCACCGCGAACGAATTTCGACGCACCGTCCATCGCACCGAAGAAGGAGCTTTCTTCTTCCAGCTCCCTGCGCCGGCGCTGGGCTTCCTTCTCGTCGATGATACCGGCCGAGAGATCGGCGTCGATCGACATCTGCTTGCCGGGGATGGCATCCAAAGTGAAACGCGCGCCGACTTCCGCGATACGCGTCGCACCCTTGGTGATGACGATGAAGTTGATGGTGATCAGGATCAGGAAGACGATCAGACCGATCACGAAGTCGCCGGACATGACGAGGCTCGCAAAGCCGGCGATCACGCCACCTGCCGCATCATGCCCCTCGTTACCGTGCGAGAGAATGACGCGCGTGGTGGCGATGTTCAGCGCCAGTCGCGTCATCGTCGCGATCAGAAGGATGGTCGGGAAGGACGAGAATTCGAGCGGCTTCTGAATCCACAGTGCGACCATCAGGATCAGCACCGAGAAGGCGATCGAGAATGCCAGCCCCATGTCGATCAAAAACGGCGGGATCGGCAGGAAGAGGATGCAGATGATGCCGATGATGCCAAGGGCAAAGCCGACATCACGCAGGCTGGGAGCGGCTTTCGGAAGGGGTAGTGCAGGTGGTTGCGCCATAGCGATTCCGTCTCTTCATGAGAGGAGGCGGACCTCAGAGTCCGCCCAGTTCGGATCGACAGTTAAATGGCGAAGCTTGCGCGAGGTTAGCTCAGAAACCGGACTGGATGCGCGAGAAAACCAGATTGGTGAAGATGGAAATCTGCGAGCCCACGAAGGGGGCCGAAATGCCGACCGTGATCAGAACGGCAACGATCTTCGGTACGAAGGTAAGAGTCGCTTCCTGCACCTGGGTCAGCGCCTGGACGAGCGCGATCACGAGACCGACCGCCATTGCCGCGATGACCGCGGGACCGGCAGCAATGAGAACGGTCCAGATCGCAGCCTGGAACAGGTCGAGTGCATCAGCTTCATTCATCGTCAGGCAACCTCATATCGCCTTGAAAGCATTCAGTCCGGCCATGGCCGGACTGGTATTTATTGCGTCATCCGAGCGAATGAACGAGCGTCAGACGCCGGACGTTCCATCCGTGGCGGAGTCATCTCCGGAGTCGTTCGAGCTGCTGTCGTCGCCCGAACCATTGGTCGGCGCCGAATCGGAGATCGAGATGCCCGGCTGAATGAGAATCTTACCCCCATTGTCGAGCGTTGCAATGAGGCCGTCGGAATAAACCTTGACGGATTCGACCGTGCCCTTGGAGCTGCCGTCGGCGCTTTCCATATATTTGCCGATATAGCTGCTTGCCTGGGTCAGGCTGGAGCTCGTCAGAAGCGTGTCGAGCTTCGAATTCGTCTGAATCGTCTGTTCGACCTGCGAGAAGCTTGCCAGCTGCGACATTTGTTCGCTGGCATCCATCGGATCGGTCGGATCCTGGTTCTTCATCTGCGCGACGAGAAGCTGCAGGAAGTTATCGTAGTTCAGCGTGGCCTTCTGCTGGGCCGCACCGGACGAACCGAATGTGCTGCTGCCCGTGCCGTTGGTGCCGCCTACGCCCTGGGTACCATCTACCGCCATGGTGCGATCTCCCTGCGAATCTGCTCGACCATCGTCGGCGGCAGCTCGTGATTGTTGAGAATGCTGTCTTCGATCGCATAGAGACCGCGGATCGCCTTCAGCGCGTCGAAGGCGCGGCCGGTCGAAACGAGTGCGTCGATCCGCTTCAGTTCGGCGAGAATTTCCTCGTTCTTGAAGCACGTGAGCAGCATCGTGATCGACTTGCGGAACATCGTCGTCGAATGTTCCTTGCCCTCGGGATTGATGAGGATCATCTGGGCAATGAAGTAGAGCTGACGAAGCGGCGTGGTCGCGCCCTCCGGCTGCAGGACGTGATTTTCGAGAAGGAACGTCACATCATTCAGGAATTCCAGGGCGACCTTACGGTCGACACGCAGGACAGCGCCGTTGATGAAGATTCTTTCTCCGGCTTTCAGAGAAATGCGAAGTGTACTTTTCATTTAAGTCCATCCCTGATGATGGTGGTAACGTCGATGATGCCCTGGTAGTTATTAGACTGACGTTTTCTAATTCTGTCGCATTCCTTCAATATCCAGATCGCGATCGAGATAAGGTTCGCCCTGAGCTCGACTTCCAGCTGATTGTCGGGATGCTTGAGATCCTCGATGAAGCTGATCCACACTCTTCGCGTATAGAAGAGCGCTTCAATGGCTTCCCGGCTGTACTTTTCCTTGTCGCGCGCCACCGAAAGCAGTTCGATCGAACGGTCGAGAACTTGCCATTCCCGCTCTTTCGCATCGGCAACCGAGTCTTGCATGACCTCGGCATAAGAGAACTGATACATTCATGCATCCTTCTTTATATTGCGCGCCTTTGATCATCAAAGGTAGTTCACGAGACTCAACTGCTGGATCTTCGATACGATCGTGTAAGCGGTCTCGAGCTGTGTTTCCAAAGTCTTGACCAGTGTCGACGCTTCGTAGGGATCTACGCCCTGGATATCGACGAGCTTGGTCTGCATGATGTTCGACTGGGCATCGAGGGCGTCGTTCGCCTTCTTGACACGTTCCTGCGACAGACCGAGCTGGCTCGCCTGCGTCACGAGACCAGTGGTCGCCCGGGTCGTGTAGGTGATCGCCTTGGACGAAACTGCGCTCATCGCGTCAGTGCTGAGGTTCTGGCCGAACAGGGCCGAGGTCATCACGGTTGCGAGTGCAAAGTAACGCATGCCTTCGGAATTAGCGCTGGTCGAGGAATCGACCACTTCCGTGTTGCTGATGCGGCTCGTCATGTTCTGGCTCGATGCCTTCGACCAGCCGGTCGTCGGATCGGTCCATGCCGCTTCGGAGAACATCGGCTCGACCTGCGTCTGAATGAAAGTCGACATCTCGTCACCGGTCAGCGCGTTGACCGGCTTGCCCAGCGTCGTTGCGTAGGCGTTGAGCCTGTTGGTGATTTCCGTCGTCGCCGCCGCCGTCTTGTCTGTCAGCGGCTGGACGTCGGTGTTGATGCCAGCGAAGAGATATTCGCCGTTCACCATCGTGTTCGACGTATCCATCATGGTCGAGAGCGCGCTCGTCGCCGACTGGATGGCGACCGTGACGCTGCCCGGATCGTGGCTGCTCTGCAGCGCGGTCAGCTTGGAGAGGAAGCCGTCGCCAGCGTCCTTCATCTTGGTGAGACCGTTCTGGGCCGATTCCATACGGGCATCGACGAGCGCGTTGCTCAACTTGATCGAATTGATACGATCGACTTCGCGGGTGAAGTCGATGCTTTTGGCCGCGTAACCGCCAAGCGACACACCAATATCGGCGTAGGTGCCGGTGGTCGCTTCCATCGTCGCCTTCGTCATCTGGTTCTGCGCCTGGCGGATCGTTAATCGCATGGCGTTCTGGATGGCCGAACTTGAAATAAATGAGCTTTTCATGGCTTAACTCGCAATATCCAGCAATGACTTCAACATTTCGTCAACGGCGTTCAAAATCTTGGTCGCCGCCTTGTAGGATTGCTCTATGTCGAGAAGGAGCGTCAGTTCCTCGTCGAGGTTGACGCCGGTTTCATTGGAATAAGCTTCATCGGTTCGCGCCGAGGCAGCCTGGGTATTTTCCGCAGCCGTGGTCGCATCGCTGCGGTTCTGCTCGAGCCAGCCGATCGAATTGGTGGCGTAGCTCATGATGCTGACATTCGTGTCCAGACCCGTCGAGGGATCGAAAGGAATGCCGGTATCCATTGCCGTGTAGAGGCGGTCGAGTTCCGCGGAGTAGCCGCTGGAGCCCGTCGTGTTGGCCGCCGTGCTGGATGCGTTGATGTTACCGTCGCGCAGACGCATCGGGTCGCCGCCCTTCGCCGTGACGACGCGGTCGTTGATCGCGATGGTTCCGGCAATGCCGTCGATGACGGTGCCTGTCGGCGGAACGCCGCCTGCCGTGCCGTTCGGCTGGGTCCAGACGAAGAGGCCGGGATTGCCGTCTTCCTGGTAGAGATTGACAAGACCGCGGGCGACTTCGTCGAGCTGGCTCTGGAAGGTCGGCGCGATATCGTCGCGGATCTGCAGGAGCGAGGCAAGGCTGCCCTTGGCATTCGTCGATGCACCCGACCCCATGTTGACGGCGACGCCGTCGATATAGACCTTGTTGCCGACCGTGCTTGCCGCATAGGACTGCGTCGGCTCGAAACTTACCGTGCGCGGGATCGTCTCGAACAGCGTGGTTCCGTCGGCCGTATAGAGCACCATGTCGTTATTGGGGCGCTGAACAGTCGACACCCCAACGATCTGGTTGATCTGCTTGAGAACCTTTTCGCGCTCGTCGAGAGCGTTCGACGGATCCTCATTGCCGGCCGTCGCCTTCTTGACGGCATTGTTCGCCGTTTCGAACTGCTTCAGGAGCGCGTTCAGCGAGTCGACCTGGTTCTTGACCGCCTTGTCCGCATCGGCACGCTGCTGCTGAACTGCCTTGGAGGCGTTGTTCAGCGACGTGACGACATCCTGCGCGGCCGTGATCGCGCCCTGGGCCGCGATCAGATCGCCAGGGGTGGCGCGGAACGTGCCGAGCTTGTCGCGGAAGGCACGCAGTGCAACTTCCGGCGACGTTTCATTATCGTTGCCGCCCATGATCGATTTGAGATCTTCAAGGCCGCTCAGCAAGGTCTGCTGGGAGCTGTCCTGCGAGGAGGCCTTGAGATATTGTTTCAGCAACGCATCTTCCTGCGCGCGGCTGATCTTGACCACCTGGGCGCCGTTCAGCGAGGTGGAGAGCATCGCCTGCCGACGCACATAGTCCTTGTTGCCGGCGTTCGAGATATTGTTCGATACGATGCTGCTCTGCGTGCCCGTATTGTTGAATATGCTCTGCGCGGTATTAAGTGCTGAAGTGAGCGACATGGCTTACCCGTTACCCTGAATTAACGCTTGAGGTTGACGAGGACGTCCATGAGATCGGAACCCGTCTGGAACACCTTGGAATTGGCGGTGTAGCTGCGCTGGGATTCGATCATCTCGGTCAGTTCGCCTGCGAGGTCGACGTTCGAGCCTTCGAGCGCACCCGACTGGATCTTGCCGAAACCGCTGGTCTGCGGGAAACCGGTGACGGTCACGCCCGACTTGCCGTTGGCCGAGTAGACGTTGCCGGACATCAGGGTCAGCAGGTCCGGGCTCGGAACGTTGGCGAGCGGGATCTGGAAGACCGGCTTGGTGGAACCGTCGTCATACTTGGAGTAGACGACACCATCGGAATCGATCGTGATGTCGACCGGCGAGTTCGCGCCCTGGCCGTCGACGTTACCGGAACCGGAGAAGTTGTCGCCGACCTGGGAGAGGTCGAGCGTCATCTTGATGGTGAGGCCGGTCTTCGGATCGACGATGTTGGTCGTAGAAGGTGCCGCCGGAACCGTCATCTGGCCCTTGTCATTGAACTGGATGGTGGTCGTATTCACCGGCCCGGAAGAATACGGGAAGGAGCTGGTGCCGGTCGTCGCCTTGTCGGCATTGCGGTAGACCGCCATTTCCCACTGGGTCGTCCCCGTCGCAGGATCTGGAACCCTCGTGTAGTAGATGTCGTACATCACCTTACTGCCGAGCTTGTCGTAGGTGACCATCGAGTACTTCTGCGTGTCGCTGGTGACGCTAGCCTGGTTTGCGCTCGGCAGGTTGGCAGGAACCGTTACGATCTTGGCGCCGGGCTTCAGGTTGCCGTTCCATGTACCGTTTGCGGTCGGAACAGCTTCCAGCTTCTGGTCACCGAGAACGTTGATCGGAACGAGGCCGTCGAAGCCGTTGACGACAACTGCCGGAGCCGAGGCGCCCCAGGGATAGCCCATGAGCGTGAAGCCGGCCGAGTTGACGAGGTTGCCGCTGTCGTCCTTGGTGAAATCGCCGGCGCGGGTCAGAACCGGAACGCCGTCTGCACCTTCGACAATGAAGAAGCCGTCGCCGGAAATGGCGAGGTCGTAACCCGAGGTCGTGTAGGAAATATCGCCCTGGGCGGAAACAGCCTGACGAACCGTCGTCGAAACACCACCCGAATTGTAGTTACCGGCGCCCGAGGGCAGGACCAGCGACGAGAACGCGGTCGAGACTGCCTTGTAGCCGCTGGTGTTCACGTTGGCGATGTTGTCGGAGACGGTGCTGAGGCGGTTAGCCTGCGCGTTCATCCCCGAGACTGCCGTCTTCATGCTGCCGAAAATGCTCATCTGAAAACCTCGTTTTACCTGCTAATTGCAACAGTATTTGGCGGGCCTTGCGTGAAGCTGTCTGTAATGCCCGGTCGCCGAACGAAATATTCCGGCTGTCCGGCGCGGCATGAGCCGCGCCGAAAAATCAATTCCAATCAATGCAATAGCCAAGGAAGCGCTTGGAATCGACCGGGTCGACACCGAGCTTCTTGCGCAGCTTCTTGCGCAGCTTGGAGATGTGGCTTTCAACGACGTTTTCTTCGACTTCCTCGTCGAAGATCCCGTAGATCGCGTTGAAGATCTGGGTCTTGGTGACGCGACGGCCGCGATTGGCAATCAAGTATTCCAGGATGCGGCGCTCGCGGCGCGGCAGGGCGAAGGTCTCGCCGTTGATCTCGGGATCACGACCGTCGGAGAAAACGCGGATCGCGCCGATATCGGTGTAGTTCGCGATCGCCTTGAGGCGACGACGGATGGCAGCGGCACGGGCGAGAATCTCGCGTGGATGCACCGGCTTGCGTACAACATCGTCCACGCCGCAATCGAAGAGAGCAAGCGTGTTTTCGAGCGAGGGCTGATCGCTGACTGCGATCACAGGCGCCATCGAGCGATCACGAATCGCACGCGGCAATTCCATCGCCCGCTGACCCTGGCCGATCAGGAATGCCTCGACTGCGGCGATATCCGAATCAGCCGCCGTCTGCACCCACTCGCCGAATTCATTGGGATCAAAGCCGGTTGAGGGAATGCCCTCACGGCCAAAGAGAGAAGTGTAACCATCCTTCACGAGCTCACGCTCATCAACCACTACGATCATTCGTCCGCCTCCGAATCAGTGTGGCACATCGATGATCTATGGATACGAATCGCGCGAATCAGCGGCTACTCGTGAAAGTTAATGGCAGAAATTAATAATTGATTAAGAATTGGGTGCCGATTTGATCTACATATAGTATGCCGTAGTCATTATGCACACAAATATTTCGTGGAAAAGTTAACGACCGCTTAATTACGGCTTGCAAGCAGGATTCATGCCGGATTCCTGCCACACTGTGACACAGTTCGGTCATATTTCGCCGATTCAATTATTAATTGAATTAATTTCCGCAGAAATTACTCGCATTGGGAGTCCACTTGCCGTAGCCGGTGGCGACCAGATTAGCGATGACCCGGCAGACATATTGTTTCTGCGCCGGATTGTTGTTCGGCCCTGCATGGTATCTGGCTACCGCCATCGTCCATGTCTCATGACGATCGTGGAGATTGCGCAAGAACTTTGCTGCATACTCCACGTTGCGATGAGGGTCGAACATTTCCTCGACGGAACTGAAATTCTCGCCGTGGAAATAGTGATTGATCTGCATACATCCGATGTCGATGAGCTTGGCGCCACCTCTGCTGGAGACGTCAAATTGCCGCAGCGCGGCCTGCTCGGAAGGCGGAAACAACGCCTTGCCCTCGACATTCATCGCGTATGGATAGAGCGAGCCCTTGCGTCCGGTTTCCGTCAAGCCGACCGAATAGAGAATGCCTTCCGGAATGCCGTACTTGGCTGCCGCAGACTGGATTTCACGCTCACAGGCGCCTGTGGAAGCCGATGCGCTAGAGGTAAACGCTGCCAGAGCGGCCGCCGCCAGCGTCGACAGAAGAAGCGCCTTCAGCACTGTTCCCGCCCGCACCATTGAAGCCTCCATCCGTCCGCTGCGCTGTCTGGTTCTGGCGCTCACGCGCCTCGCCGCCCTGACCCTGCTGGGCGAGCGACTGCTGCTGGGAAGCCTGTCCCTGGCTGTTTGCCTGACTGCCGGTATCGGAGCGCTCGACGGGAGCCATGCTGATCGTGACGTTGTCGACAGCATAGCCCTGGCTGCGCAGCGCTTCGAGGATCTTGCCGTGATCTTCCTTGAGCTGACGATAAGCCGCACCGCTCTCGACCTTCAGATCGACGTTCAGCGCATCGCCCGACAGACGCATCGTGGCCGTGACGAGGCCGAGATTGAGAGGGTTCATCTGGATCTTCAGCGTATTGACCACCTTGCCGGTGCTCGTCCATTCCGCGGCGTTCGACAAGGCGGAGCTCGGCTGCATGGCCTGCGCCCATTCCTTGTCGCCGGAAAGTGTGGCTGTGACGTTGGCCGAATTGGTATTCTGCATAAGGCCAAGATAACGACGGGAATCGAGGACCGTCACGTTTTCGACGCTCGTCTTGCCCGACTTCTCCGAGCCCGCCTGTTCGGTGCCGATCTGCATGTCCATTGTCTGGCCGCGGCCATCGGCGCGGCTGATCCTGAACGTCTTGCCCTCGACGCCCTCGGCGTTTTCCGTTCCCGGCAGGGCTGTGTCGTTACCATGTGGGGCAACGGCTGCCAGGGCATCGGACACGTGTGCATCGGACTTGGCGGCGTTGACGCCTTCGGCCTTCGCGTCCTTCTTGCCGGCCGTCACGTCGTCGGCCTTGGCGACCGTGTGATGGGCGGATGCCTGCAGAACGGCCGCGGCATCGCCCGGCGCCTGCTTCAGAAGGCCGAGGACATCGGTAACGTCGCCTTCGCCGGCTTCGTTATCGGCGCCTGCATCGACAGCGGTGTCGTCATCGAGCGCGCCTGCCTTGGTGTGCTTGGCGGGCTTGCCCGCCGCATGAACAGCAGCCTGAGCCTGATCGCCGGCATCCGGCTTGCCGAGGTCAGGCATGGTCTTGCCCTGATCCTTGCCGGCTTTGACCTGCGTCTTGCCTGCATTGACGATGTTTTCCGGCTTCACGTCCACCTGCCCCTTGAGAGCGGAGTCGTTGAGGTCGAGTATCGGCTTCGGATTGCGGCCGCGCAGGTTGCGCGCCACGGTCTCGGCATTCTCTTCGGCAGAATTGCGTCCAGATGTTTCGACGGTATCGGCGCCATGGTCAGAATTGCCGGCCTTGGACAGAACGTCCGAAAAGCCACCCTTCTGATCCGCAGCCTCGTCCTTGCCGGCCCCCCGACCGGATTTTACGGACGCAGATGCATCCGTGCCGGGCGTGCCGCCCGAGACGCTGATATCCATCATCATCTTAGTTGCCTTCTTTGGCCAGGAGACCGTCGATCTCGTCGAGCTTGGATCGGTTGGTCGTCACGAAAGAGGTGAATGAAGGGTCGACATCCTGGCCCCCCGTGCCAGCAGACGCCGCGCCTTCGCCAACAGGTTCCGGGGAGGCGCCGTGCGCTCCTTCCGGTTGCGCAGCCGGGGCGGCTGCAGCCTGTTCAGAAGTAATTTCTTGATTAGTAGTGTTAGGCCCGCTGCCTTGCGTCAGGCTTGCCGGGTCCGGTGCCCGCAATATCTGCTCGGCGACGGATCTTGCGGCCGCCTGCAGCGCCTGGTCCTGCGGAGACAGCGACGCGCCGGACATATTGGCGATGTATTTTGCGGCCTGGTCGACATCATCGGTCGGGACGTTCGCCATGCCGTTATAGAAGTCGGCGAGCGGTCCGAACGGATTGTCGGTGCCCTCACCGAGCGACTGGACGCGCTGGGCGGCCATGCGGGCCAAGTCCGGCTTTCCGGCGATTGCGGCGGCGCGTGCGACGCGCAGATAGACTTCGCGCTGACGCGGCGCGTCCATGAAGGACAGGATATCGACGACAGTCTGCGGATTGACGTCGTGGTCGTGATTGACGATCAGCTTGACGAAGAGATCGGCGAACTGGCTGGCATAGGGCGAATGCAGGAAGCGGCGGACATAGCGCTGCGAATAGGCAAGCCCCTTGTCGATCTGATTGGTTTCGACGCAGATGGCCACCGAGCGGCGAAGTGCTGCCTCTTCGATGATGGTGCCGGGCGCGTTGAGCCGCGCCGTATCGTACATGGCAAGCGCGTCCACCGGCTTGGAGGCGATCATCACGTTGCCGCCGATCAACGACAGGTAGGGACCAATCTTCTTGCCTTCATATTCCTTGGCGGTTTCTTCCAGCGTCTTGGCGACGAGCAGGCCCTTGCCGCTCAGATACTTGCGCAGGACATCGGTGACGCGGTTATCGAAATAGCCGTTGACGTCATGGGCGATGAGATATTCGAGCGTCTGCGGATTGCCGCCGCTCATCACATACATCAGCGCGGCATCGACGTTGCGGTCGTCATCATAAACCGAGGGATCGACCGTGCGCAGGCGCTGATCGATCTTGCCAAGCATGAAGCGCTGCATCTCGCCGGCAGAGTGATCGCCTGCGACAACAGAATCCTGAACGAACTGCAACGAGCGTATCATCTTGTATGGCTCGAGATCGTCGGGATCTGCCGCGTGACCGACGGCCGGCGACATCATCGCCAGGCCGACGACCGCATATCTGAAATAGCGATGTTGCCTGCGCGTCATGCGACTTATCCTTGATCTGCCTGGACGAGGATCTCGATCCGGCGGTTCGACGCGTTGAAGGGATCGTCAGGCGTCTTCAGGCGGCGGTCGGCAAAGCCGGAGACCTGGGAAATACGCTTCTCATCCAGGCCGCCGCGCACGAGCATGTAATAGGCGCTCTGGGCACGATCCATCGACAGGCGCCAGTTCTCGTTGAGACCGCCCTTGAACTGGCGTCCGTCGGTATGGCCACGAACGGCAACTGCCCCGCCCCTCGCCTTCAGGATCGCGCCGATCTTCTGCATGGCAAGCACCATTTCCTGGCGCGGGACCGCAGAGCCGACATTGAACATGGAGTCGTCGTTCTGGTCGGAAATGCTGACCAGCAGGCCGCCTTCGGAAGCCGTAACGGTCAGGCCCTCGGCGAGCTTGCCGGCAACGCCTGCGATCTGCTGGGCGATTTCCTGCTGCAGCTCGTTCGCCTCCTGCTTCTGCTCGGCCTGCTTGGCCTCCTCCTTCTTGTCGGCGTCCTTGGTCTTGTCGGCCTGCTTGTCCTTGGTCTTATCCGCCTGCTTGTCGGCTTTCTTGTCGGCCTGCTTTTCTGCCGAAGCGGCAACAGCGGCGCTGTTAGGATCCTTGCTCAGCAGCGTGGCGGGCTGGGTATTCTCGGCCTTGGCGACTTCGTTCGGGTCGGCATGCGTGTCCAGCGGCGAAGGCTGCTGCGGCTTGCCGGCGGTGGTGACCTCCACCTGCTTGGTCCAGAAATCGGGATCGAACGGGTCGCGATAGGCTTCGCCGCCATCGGCGCCGGTCGCCGGGCCCGAATCCGCGGCACCACCGTCGCCCTTGGCGCTGACGTTTGCCTGCTGGCCGACTTCTTGCGCGATTTCGGCGAGAACCGAATAGGGATTTTCGAAGAAATCGGCTTCCGAATAGTTGGTCTTGTCGCCGGAGGTCGAGGTCTGGTCGTCGCCATCGGCGGCGGACTTGCCCTCGTTCGGGTTTTCTTCCTTTGTCTTCGACTTTTCCTGGTTCTGCTCGCCTTCGGCCTGATCGACGGGCTTCTTCAGGCCCTTTTCGGTCGGCTTTTCATCGGACAGCTTGATCGGATTGAAATAGGTTGCGACCGACGCCTTGGTTTCCTCATTGGCGGCGTTGACGAGCCACATGACGAGAAAGAAGGCCATCATCGCGGTCATGAAGTCGGCGTAGGCGATTTTCCAGGCGCCGCCATGGGCGCCATCGTGATCACCACCGCCGTGCTTTTTGACGATAATGACCTCGTTCTTGCCGTGGTGATGATTTTCGCCGTCGCTCATTCGGAAACTTTCTTCACGCTAGCCGCCCAGGCGGAAATACGGGTAACGAGCACGGTTTCCCCAATCTCGACGGCAAGGTCGATGTCATCAGCCTCGAGATGGCGCAGCAATGCGGTGTGCTCTGCGAATTTATCCTTAAGTATATCGAAAAGTTTAACAGGACCACGCACGACGATCGGCGCGACCGCGCCGTCCAGGATCGCTTCGCGCAGCAGTACGGCGAGATTTTCGACCGCCTTGACCGAGAGTTCGTCGGTCAGGACAGGTGTGATCGCCGTCGCCGTGGCTTCGCTGACGACGGTTGCGATCTCTTCGGCCATGTCGCGGATACGGGAGGCGATCACGGCAGCCGCCTCGATTTCGTAGCGGAGCTTCAGCTCCTCGATCTCGCGCATATGCGCTTCAGCCGCAGCCTGCGCTTCGCGTTCGTATTTTTCGGTCAATTCCGCCGTGGCAGCCGCAAAGCCCTCGGAATAGGCTTCGCGCCTCTCCGCTTCGACATCGATTTCGGGCTCCTTCGGCAGCTCCGCGAAAGCAGCGACGGTTTCGGTGGCAAAATCATCTACATCGATGATCGGTGCCGAGGGACTCGGGTCACCGAAATCCTTCAAATACCGGGAAAGCATAATGCTCATAAATAACCGTCCAGCATTCGGGGGACAGCGGCTGCCCCCGCTTGAAAAAACCATCGTCCTTGCCGGCACGCCGGTCCGGCTCGGGAGAGGCCTGGGGCCCGTCGCCGGCATGGATTCGGCCATTGCCTTCATGCCGGAAACTAGAAAGCCAAACTTGCGCGAGGATGAATGGTGCCGCCCTCGCGCCGGAGATTATTGGAGCAGGATAAGAATTTTGCTGGCCGACGTGTTGAGAATGGAGATGGCTTCGACGGCCATCTGCTTCTGGGTGTCGATCGCCTTCTGGCGAGTTGAGGCCTCGTCCATGTCCGTATCGACCAAGGCGCCTACACTCTTGTCGATGGCGTCGGAGAGGTCGGCGGTGTAATCGATCTGGTCGTCGATGCGGGCCTTCATGACGCCGATGGAGGCGGCCGAGCTCGTCAGCTGGCTGAGCATCGCGTCGGTGGCGTTCAACATATCCGTCAGCTGCTGATCGGTGGTCGTCTTGCTGATCGAGATTTCCGTACCGGTTGCCGGCGTCGCGGAATTGGCGTTCAACAGATAGTAGTTGCGCACCGGCGTACCGTCGGTATTGCCGTTGATCGCCTTGGTGAACAGGCCGCCATTGGCATTGTTCTTGTCGATCAGGATGGTCTGGGACGAGGGAAAGTCGATCGTCTGCGCCTGGTATTCGCCGGTCGGGGCGCGCACGAAGCTGCCAATGATCTTCCACTGCGGCGGTGCTGCCGGTTCGCCGTTCAGGAGCCAGTTTTCGCCGGCAAAGGACGTCGCCTCGACCATCGTGTCGAGCTGGTTCTTGTATTCGGTGATTTCGGCGTTGATCTTGTCCTTGTCGGCACCCGGCTCGCGCGCAGCTACCAGCTTGGCCCTGATGTCGCCGAGAAGGTCGATGGCGGAATTCATCGCGGTGTAAGTCGAGTCAACCTTGGCGGCGCCGAGGCCCAGCGCGTCGCCGATGGTGCCGAGGTTGGTGCTGTCGGAGCGCATGACGCTCGCGATCGACCAATAGGTGGCGCTGTCGGCAGCGGTCGCGACGCGCTTTGCGGTCGAAATCTGCTCCTGCACGTCGGTTGCTTCTTTATTGATGCTGCGCAGCACTGCAAGCGCACTCACCGCGGCCGCGTTGGTAATCTTGACGGTCATCGACATGGTCTCGGAAAGATGAAGGGATCAGGCCGGATTGCCGGCGGCGACAGAGCTGGCTTCATGCCTCCCGATGTGTCCCTCACACCGGTGCGTCGCTAAAACAAATCAATTGCCGGTAAAGTTAACCCGATATCAACCACTTTCGCAAGTGCCGAATCGGAGATCGGGGCCGCACTGCCCCCTACCCTATAAGTATCTGGAGATAAAAGAAAAACCGCGCCTTTCTGGCGCGGTTTCCGGGCTACCGTCATACGGCGGCATAAGCTTTGGTCCAGCTTCAGCCGGCGCCTTAGCGCTGGAAGAGCGTGAGGACGTTCTGAGCGCTGGAATTTGCAATCGAGAGCGACTGGATGGCCAGCTGCTGCTGCGTCTGCAATGCCGTGAGCCTGCTCGATTCCTCTTCCATATCGGCGTCGACGAGACGACCGACACCCGACTCGATCGAGTCGGAGAGCGCACTCACGAAGTTTTCCTGCAGCTCGATACGGTTGGAGATGGAGCCCAACTGAGAAGCAGCCTTCGTCATCGCTTCGAGACCAGATTCGATGGAAGTCAGTGCCATAGCAATTTCCGCCTGACCAAAAGTGGTGATGTCCATGGTGTAAATCGAGCCAATCGTGCCGTTGGAGCTACCGATGATGCCGCTGCTTGCGTCAATGGTACCAAGGCTGGTCATGCCGAACAGAACGTTGCCGTTGGAGGCAGAGTTCAGAACATAGTCGGTCGTCTTGACCGATACGTTGCCGTTGCCGTCGCGGACGAAGGTGGAAACGACGCTCTTGGTCGTGTTGCCGGCGACCCAGTTTTCACCGGAGAAGGTGGCGGACTGGGAGATGCTCATCAGCTGTGCCTGCAGCTGGCTGATTTCTTCCTGGATCTTGGTCTTGTCGACGCCCTTTTCGGTCGCGGCAACGATCTTCGCCTTGATTTCGGTGACGACGTCGATGGCGTTGTCCATCGCGGTGTAGGCGGTGTCGACCTTAGCGGCGCCGAGACCGAGAGCGTCAGAAACGGCCGAAACAGCCTTGTTATCCGAACGCATGGTCGTTGCGATCGACCAGTAAGCGGCATTGTCTGCTGCCTTTTCGACGCGGTAGCCGGAAGATACGCGGTTCTGGGTATCCTCGAGGCTGCTGCTGATGCCGCGCAGTGTCTGGAGAGCGGCCATGGCCGCGACGTTCGTCAAAATGCTGGTCATGAAATGATTGCCCCTTGTTGGCAGACGTTAATAAAAGGGACATTCGGGAATAGCGCCCGGGAACGACGATCAGCCTTCATGCCTGTTAACCCGTTCTTAAATTTGGTTAACTCGTCGTCTCGTTGATGCGCAGAAAACAGCAATATGGTTAATGAATCGTTAACGGAAATTAAAAAAAGCCGCGCTCCATCGAAGCGCGGCTCGATTTCCATGAGACCCGCCGGTTACCCGGCGGGTTATGTTTCGCGATCTTATTAGCCG
>UCGV01000014.1:0-2500 GCA_900471925.1 Hyphomicrobiales bacterium | reverse complement strand
TTAGGTAGAGCGTCTGGCGAATACTCCCGGGGGTAGAGCACTGGATGGGCTATGGGGACTCACCGTCTTACTGATCCTAACCAAACTCCGAATACCGGGAAGTACTACCAGGCAGACACACGGCGGGTGCTAACGTCCGTCGTGAAAAGGGCAACAACCCTAACCTCCAGCTAAGGTCCCCAAGTCATGGCTAAGTGGGAAAGGATGTGAGGATCCCAAAACAACCAGGATGTTGGCTTAGAAGCAGCCATCATTTAAAGAAAGCGTAACAGCTCACTGGTCTAAATAAGGGTCTTTGCGCCGAAAATGTAACGGGGCTAAAGCCATGCACCGAAGCTGAGGATTCCTCTTTGAGGAGTGGTAGCGGAGCGTTCCGTAAGCTGATGAAGGGATACCCGTGAGGGGTCCTGGAGGTATCGGAAGTGCGAATGTTGACATGAGTAACGATAAAGAGGGTGAGAGACCCTCTCGCCGAAAGACCAAGGGTTCCTGCTTAAAGTTAATCTGAGCAGGGTTAGCCGGCCCCTAAGACGAGGCGGACACGCGTAGTCGATGGGAACCACGTTAATATTCGTGGGCCTGGTGGAAGTGACGGATCGCACAAGTTGTTCATTCTTATTGGATTGGATGGGCAGCGGAGCGGTTCCAGGAAATAGCTCCACCGTATAGACCGTACCCGAAACCGACACAGGTGGTCAGGTAGAGTATACCAAGGCGCTTGAGAGAACTATGTTGAAGGAACTCGGCAAATTGCACGCGTAACTTCGGAAGAAGCGTGACCCCATTTTACGCAAGTATGATGGGGTGGCACAGACCAGGGGGTAGCGACTGTTTATCAAAAACACAGGGCTCTGCGAAGTCGCAAGACGACGTATAGGGTCTGACGCCTGCCCGGTGCTGGAAGGTTAAGAGGAGAGGTGCAAGCTTTGAATCGAAGCCCCAGTAAACGGCGGCCGTAACTATAACGGTCCTAAGGTAGCGAAATTCCTTGTCGGGTAAGTTCCGACCTGCACGAATGGCGTAACGACTTCCCCGCTGTCTCCAACATAGACTCAGTGAAATTGAATTCCCCGTGAAGATGCGGGGTTCCTGCGGTCAGACGGAAAGACCCCGTGCACCTTTACTATAGCTTTACACTGGCATTCGTGTCGGCATGTGTAGGATAGGTGGTAGGCTTTGAAGCAGGGACGCCAGTTTCTGTGGAGCCATCCTTGAAATACCACCCTTATCGTCATGGATGTCTAACCGCGGCCCGTTATCCGGGTCCGGGACAGTGTATGGTGGGTAGTTTGACTGGGGCGGTCGCCTCCGAAAGAGTAACGGAGGCGCGCGATGGTGGGCTCAGACCGGTCGGAAATCGGTCGTCGAGTGCAATGGCATAAGCCCGCCTGACTGCGAGACTGACAAGTCGAGCAGAGACGAAAGTCGGTCATAGTGATCCGGTGGTCCCGCGTGGAAGGGCCATCGCTCAACGGATAAAAGGTACGCCGGGGATAACAGGCTGATGACCCCCAAGAGTCCATATCGACGGGGTTGTTTGGCACCTCGATGTCGGCTCATCGCATCCTGGGGCTGGAGCAGGTCCCAAGGGTTTGGCTGTTCGCCAATTAAAGCGGTACGTGAGCTGGGTTCAGAACGTCGTGAGACAGTTCGGTCCCTATCTGCCGTGGGTGTAGGAATATTGACAGGATCTGTCCCTAGTACGAGAGGACCGGGATGGACATATCTCTGGTGGACCTGTTGTCCTGCCAAGGGCATAGCAGGGTAGCTATATATGGACGGGATAACCGCTGAAGGCATCTAAGCGGGAAACCCACCTGGAAACGAGTATTCCCTATCAGAGCCGTGGAAGACGACCACGTTGATAGGCCGGGTGTGGAAGTGCGGCAACGCATGAAGCTTACCGGTACTAATAGCTCGATTGGCTTGATCGTTCTCATTGACTATGCTCATCACCCGGCGAACGTGAAACGTTCGTCCGGAAGCCTGATGATGCTAAAGACGTGTTCAAAAAAGATGTGAAAACATCGCCAGCTTCTCACACGCAAGTTGCGCTTCGCTGACCTGGTGGTCATGGCGGGGTGGCTGCACCCGTTCCCTTTCCGAACACGGCCGTGAAACGCCCCAGCGCCTATGGTACTTCGTCTTAAGACGCGGGAGAGTCGGTCGCTGCCAGGTCTGCTAAACGCAACTCGTGAATATCTTCTCTTCACAAACTCTACGGCCCAAAGCCGATAACAAGGGCCGCTCGCAAAGCGGCCTTTTGCTTTTGGGTCTCTATGCAGACTGAAAATTGGTGCGCCGCATATTGGTGCGTCCCTTACAGGAGACAACTCGGCTTCGCCAAGTTGCTCCGGCAGTAATCCGCAAAGCGCACGCGCTTTGCTTGACCGGTATTTTGCCTTCGGCAAAAACATGGTAACGCGGGGTGGAGCAGCCCGGTAGCTCGTCAGGCTCATAACCTGAAGGCCGCAGGTTCAAATCCTGCCCCCGCAACCAA
>UCGV01000011.1 GCA_900471925.1 Hyphomicrobiales bacterium | reverse complement strand
AGCGAGGTGCCGCCGATGACCGAAGACGCAATCGCCTGCAGTTCCCAGCCGTCAGCCTGCGTCGCGTTACCGATCGCGATGCGCGAGGCGAGCAGCACACCGACGAAGGCCGCGAAGGTCGCCGAGAGGATATAGGCGAGAAAGATCATCCGGTTGACGTTGACGCCGGAAAGACGCGCGGCTTCCGCATTGGAGCCGACGGCGAAGAGATAGCGGCCCCATTGGCTGAGATGCAGGAAGATGAAGGACGGCACCGCCACCAGGATGACCATCCAGAACAGGCTCGGAATACCGAGGAAATCGGCGCGCGAGAAATTGCTGAAGGCTTCGTTGGTGATGTTGATCGACGAACCGTTGGTGATCAGAAGACCGACGCCGCGCAGCGAGGTCAGCGTCGCCAGCGTGATGATGAAAGGCGGCAGGCCCATGCGCACGATGCCGAAGCCGTGGAAGGTGCCGATAAGGACGCCGAAGAGAAGTGTGATCAGGATCGCTGCCCAGACCGGCACGCCCGCCTGCAAGAGCCAGGCGATGATGACGCCGGCAAAGCCGACGATCGCGCCGACCGAAAGGTCGATGCCGGCGGTGATGATGACGAAGGTCTGGCCGAGCGCGAGGATCGCGGTCATCGAGCCCTGACGCAGCAGGTTTGAGATGTTGAGCGGCGTCCAGAAGCTGTCGGTTACGAAGGCGAGCAGGATCCAGAGAAAGGCAAGCAGGCCGATCAGCGTCAGCCCGAACAGGATATTGACCTTCCGGCGCGGCTGCGGGGCTGCGATCTCGGTGGGGGTGGCGGTCATGGATTTGTTTCCCTTTTATTCTTGTGTCAGGTACCGATTGCCTTGCCGAGCACTTCTTCATGCGTCGCCGCATGGAAATCATGGCTCGAGACCAGCTTGCCGCCGCGGAACACATGCAGCCGGTCAGCGAGTTCGTAGACTTCCGGAAGGTAGGATGAGATCAGGATGATGCCGGCGCCTTGCTTGAGAAGCTTGGCGAAGAGGCGGTAGATTTCCGCCTTGGTGCCGACATCGACGCCGACGGTCGGCTCGTCGAAAATGAAGAGCCGCGCGCCGTGGCTGAGCCACTTGCCGATGACGATCTTCTGCTGGTTGCCGCCGGACATGCTGGAGGCCGTCACACGCCGGCTCGGCGTCTTGATGGAGAGATCGCGGATCTGCTTATCCGCATTGGCGGTTTCTTCGGCGCGGTTGATGACGGGGCCGAGGCTTAGCCTGTTGAAAACAGGCAGGTTGATGTTGAAACCGATCGGCATGTTCAGGCAAAGGCCCTGGTCGCGCCGGCTCTCGGGCGCGAGCGCGATGCCGAGTTCCATTGCCGCCCGCTCGTTGCTAATATCGACCTTTTTGCCCATCCAGTGGATTTCGCCTGCGGTCGTCGGCTGGCGACCATAGAGCCCGAGGGCAAATTCGCTGCGTCCTGCGCCGATCAGGCCGTAGAGCCCGACGATCTGTCCCGCCTTCACCGAGAGCGATATGTCGTCGAAACCGGGGCCGGACAAACCGCGCACATCGAGGATCGTCTCGCCAAAGGGGATTTCTTCCTTGTGATAGATCTGCTCGATCGAGCGGTTGATCATCAGCGCGATCAGCTCGTCTTCATTGGTCTCGCCGATCAGCCGCGTGCCGACATGCGTGCCGTCGCGCAGCACCGAGACGCGGTCCGCGAGCTCGAACACTTCTTCCATGCGATGGCTGATATAGACGATGGTGACGCCTTCGGCCTGGAGACGGCGGATCAGCTTGAAGAGCTGCGCCGATTCCTGGCGCGTCAGATAGGCCGTCGGCTCGTCGAAGATCAGGAACTGCGTGCCGCGCATGGCGGCGCGCGCAGTCGCAACAAGCTGCTGCTGGCCGATCGTCAGCGAGTTCAGCGGCGCTTCCGCCGGCAGGCCGAAGCCGAGATCGTCGAGCACGGCCTGCGCCATCCTCTCCATCTGCTTGCGGCGCATCAGGCCGTTGCGGTTCACCTCGTCGCCGAGGAACATGTTGGCAGCCACCGTCAGGTGCTGGCACAGCACGACTTCCTGGTGGACGGCATTGATGCCGCGCGCGATCGCCTCGTTCGGCGTCGCCAGCGCAACCGGGTTGCCGCACCAGAAGATTTCACCTGACGTTCTCTTGATGACGCCGGTCAGCAATTTGATGAGGGTCGATTTGCCGGCGCCGTTTTCGCCGACGATGGCGTGGATCTCGCCTGCAAGAAAGGTCAGCGTCGCCGGTTTCAGCGCCTGGACATAACCGTAGTTCTTCTGCAGAGCCTTCAATTCGAGGATGGGTGTTCCCGCCGCGATGCGGTTTGCTTCCTTCAGCGTGGCGCTGTCATCATGGCGATGAGCGACCTCTTCAAGTCCATTCATGGACATCTCCTCTCCTTGCGAATTCCGGCGTCTCCACCCGCCGCAGTCCGCGCTATCAGCATGAACGATAGCACGAATGAACGAAAGGCCGCGCGGCATTGCTGCCGCGCGGCCATCAATCTCAGTTTACTTGAGCTTCGGGTTCAGAAGAGCGTCGATCTTCGGGTCGCTCATGTTCGCCTTGGTGACGAGGTTGGCGCCGGTATCGACGTTGGCTTCGACCTTTTCGCCCTTGGAAACAGCGAGTGCGGTCTTGATGCCGTCATAACCCATGCGGTACGGATCCTGAACGACGAGGCCGGCAATGGCGCCATCCTTGAGGAAGCCGATCGTCTTGTCGTCGCTGTCGAAGCCGATGACCTTGACCTTATCGCCGAGCTTGTTTTCAGCGATCGCCTGGCCAACGCCCTGCGCCATGATCAGGTTGGAAGCGAAAACGCCGACGATCTTCGGGTTTGCGGTGATCAGGTCGGTCATGATGTTGAGGCCGGTGGTTGCCTGACCGTCAGCATACTTGTCGGCCACGACCTTCAGGCCCGGATACTTGGTCTTGACCTGATCCAGGAAGCCTTCGCGGCGCTGCTCGAGCGAGCCTGCACCGGGTGTGTTGGTGATGATGACGACATCGCCTTCATCCTTGCCGGTCATTTCCTTGATCGCAGCGGCAAGGCCGTCAGCGGCGATGCGGCCGCCCTGGACGTTGTCGGTGGTCAGGAACGACTTGAAGGCCTTGGAGTCAGCGCCGGAGTCGATACCGATGATCGGAACGGACTTTGCAGCTTCATCGATCGGCTTGCCGAGTGCCTTGAATTCTGTCGGCGAGATGACGATGGCAGCAGGCTTGCCGGCAACGGCGTTTTCGAGAATGCTGATCTGGCCGTTGACGTCAGTTTCAGCCTGTGCGCCGAGTTCCGGCACCTTGACGCCGAGGTCGGTACCAGCCTTGCGGGCGCCCGCCAGAACGATCTGCCAGTAGAAGGACGTCGTGTCCTTGACGATGATCGGGATCGTTACTTCGGCAGCAAAGGACGCGACCGGCATCGACGTTGCGATGACAGCTGCGCCTGCAAGTGCCGTAAAGGCCCGGCGGGACAGAAGGGATTTCACGATGCTCATAAGGGTTCTCCTCTCAGGGTGCGTTCTCCTCCAGTGAAACCGAACCGCAGAACGCAGGCGGACGATTTTTATCGATAAAAAACATTTACGAGGAGAAGCTAGCTGAGGCGCAAGCAAATTGCAAGTGCGCTGATTTCGCTTGCCCGGCCTGCTAATTTATCTCTCAAGCAATTGTTTTTATTTCAAATACATAAAGACCTAAAATACCGTCTTTAGTCGAATTGCAGCTCGTGCGGCTGCACGACACCCTTCTTTAAGATGAGGTTGCCGTAGAGCCGGAATTCCGTGGTCGCCACCACATAGCGGGCCTTGCGCGCCATGTCGTAGAAGGCGAAGCGCTCGACCGAGGCGATCGGAAAATCGCCGGCCAGCCTTGTGACGATCGCCTGGAATTCGGCGCAGACTTCGGGCACCGCTTGCGGGTCGCCCACCACCTCCATGCGCCATGCCGATTGCGGCACGAACGTATCGAGCGGCATATGGGTGAGGATCGCCTTGGCCATGTCGGTGGCGCTGACGCCATCGGCGCGGATGACCTCAGGCCCCATGCTGGCGGCCGGGAAATTGGCATCGGCAATGACGATATCGTCGCCATGCCCCATGGTCTTCAGTGCATGGAGCAGATCGGGGCCGAGCAGCGGGTGAATACCTTTAAGCATGGTGCCTCCTCACATCCGCACGGCTTCTTCGCCGAGCGGCGCAGCGACGAGCGTATAGGGTTCGAATTCGGGATAGATATCGGCGGGGAGCTGCGGCTCGAAATTCTCCATGTTGCGCACAAGGCTCGACGGCTTTGCCGTGCCGATCAGCACCGAGGAGACAATAGGGTCGCGCAGCGGAAACTGCAGGGCGGGTGCTGCGAGCGGCACACCGTGGCGCTTGGCCACCTCTTCCATCGCCGCCACCTTGCCGAGCACCTCTTCGGTGGCCGGCATATAGTCGAAATGCGAGCCCGGCACCGGGCCGGTTGCAAGGATGCCGGAGTTGAAGACGCCGCCGACGACGAGCGAGGTGCCCTTCTGCCGGCAGAGCGGCATCAGTTCCGATACCGCCGAGCGGTCGAGCAGCGTATAGCGGCCGGCCATCAGGATCGTGTCGATATCGGCATTGCGCATCACGTCGAGGCACACGGGCACTTCGTTGACGCCGAGGCCGAACGCCTTGATCGCGCCAGAGGATTTCAGCTGTTCCAGCGCCTTGACGCCGGTATCGAGGAAATTCTTCAGATGCACGGCGTTCTTGGCGGCGCCATGCGTGTAGGCGCCGATATCGTGAACGAACAGGATGTCGATCCGGTTCAGGCCGAGGCGCGCATAGGAAAATTCCACCGACCGCATGATGCCGTCATAGGAATAGTCGTAGTCCGCATCGAACGAGAGCGGATCGACATAGCTATAGTCCGGCACCGTACCTGTCGGCACCGGCCGCAGCAGGCGCCCGACCTTGGTCGACAGCACATAGTCGTTCTCCGGCTTGTCGCGCAGGAAATCGCCGACCCGCCGTTCGCCGAGCCCGAGGCCGTACCACGGCGCCACGTCGAAATAGCGGATGCCGTGATCCCAGGCCGTTTCCAGTGTTTCCATCGCCACGTCGCGCGGGCAGGTGCGGTAAAGGCCGCCGAGGGCTGCGGCGCCGAAGCTGATCTCCGTCACTTCGAGCGCCGTCTTGCCGATCCTCCTCGTCTTCATCATTCCTCCTTGTGAAGACCCGAAAGTTTATAGGTATTATTTAGAGCGTGGCTCCAAGATGCCACGGCACAAATTCGTTATCGCCATAGCCGAAAAGCTCACTTTTTGTTTTCTGGCCGGAGGCCGTCTCGATGATCAGCTCGAAGATCTCGCGGCCCTTGCCGCTGATCGTCGCGTCACCGGTTACGATCGTCCCGCAATCGATATCCATGTCCTCTTCCATCGAGGCATAGAGCGCCGAATTGCTGGTCAGTTTCAGCGACGGCGCCGGGCGGCAGCCGAAGCAGGAGCCGCGGCCGGTGGTAAAGGCGATCATGTTCGCCCCGCCGGCAACCTGGCCGGTGGCAGAAACCGGATCGTAGCCGGGCGTATCCATGAAGACGAGGCCGGGCGCGGTCACGCGCTCCGCATAGCCATAGACGGCGGTCAGCGGCGAACGGCCGCCCTTGGCGACAGCGCCGAGCGACTTTTCGAGAATGGTCGTCAAGCCGCCACGCTTGTTACCCGGCGAAGGATTATTGTCGAGCGAGGCGCCGTGCAGGGCGACATAGTCTTCCCACCAGGCGATCTTCTCGTCGAGCTTCTTGGCCACCTCGTCGCTGACGGCGCGGCTGCGCAGCAGATGTTCGGCGCCGTAGATCTCGGAGGTTTCCGAAAGGATCGCCGTGCCGCCGGCTGCCGCCAGGAGATCGGCCGCGATGCCGAGCGCCGGATTGGCGGAAATGCCCGAAAAGCCATCCGAACCGCCGCACTGCAACCCGATGATGATTTCGCCGACAGAGATCGGAACGCGCTTTTCACGGCCGACATCGGCAGCGATCTCGCGCAGCATGCCCATGGCGCGCTCGACCGCACGGCGCGAACCGCCGGCATCCTGAATGTTGAAATGCCGCTTGGAAGCGCCGGCACCGCTCTGGCCGTAAAGGGTGAGCTGGTTGACCTCGCAGCCGAGGCCGATCATCAGCACGCCGCCGAAATTCACATGGCGCGTATAGCCGGCGAGGGTCCGGTGCAGCACGTTCATGCCGTCGCCGGTCGAGCTCATGCCGCAGCCCTGATCGTGAACGATCGGCACAAAACCGTCGATGCCGTCATAATGCGGCAGGATGGTGCGGTTGGCCTCGTCGGCGATTGCCCGACAGACCGTGGTGGAACAGTTCACGCTGGCGATGATGCCGATATAGTTGCGCGTCGCCGCCCGCCCGTCGGCACGGCGATAGCCCATGAAGGTGCGCGCCTTGTCTTCGGCAGTTGCTTCTTCCGGCGCCGAATTGGCGGTTGCGGCCAGACGGTCGTTTTCGAAATGCAGATTGTGGCTGTGCACATGGTCGCCCGCCTTTACGTCGGCGGTCGTGCGGCCGATCGCCTGGCCGTACTTGACGACGGGCGTTCCAACCGGCATGTCGGTAAGGGCGATCTTGTGGCCTGCGTCGATCTTCTGGCGTGTCGTGACACCTGCGACATCAGATCCTTCGGCAATCGCCGCCGTCGCGACCGCGACATTGTCTCCGGTCGACAGGATGATCCAGGGCTGCTTTTCCACTCTACTTCTCCTCAAGGAAGCGTCCGCGATATCAGCAGCGCCGCCTCAATAATGCGCATTGATTTTGTTTTTTATCTACAATAAACATTTTCAAGTCAACGGGAATATTGATCCTGTGGACGAGGGAGGCAAACAGCCGCGGGCGGGCGAAAATAAGATAAAGCTCGCCTGAAGAGGCTCCTGGTCCGGCTGTGCCCGCTCTCGGCAGTGGGCATTATCGCCGTGTCGCTTGGGCGGAAAGCAGGGTCTGATGGCAAGGCAGAATACGGTCTTCAAGGAAGCCTATAACCGATATGCGGCAGCATTGCGCATGGATACGGCGCTCCCCTCCGAGCCGGAGATCGCCGCCCAGCTCGGTGTCAGCCGCAGCACGGCGCGCGCCATCCTCACCCGCCTCAGCGAAGAGGGCATCATCCGCTGGAACAAGCGCCAGAAGATCGTGCTGCGCCAGCCGATCGACCGCGATTTTTTCCCTTCTGAAGAAACAGATAGTCTGCACGACATCATCGAGCGCAGCTTCATGCAGCGCATCATGTCCGATGAAGCCGCCCCCGGCATGCAGATCAACGAGCTGGAACTTGCCCGCGAGATCGGCACGGGCACGACCAGCGTGCGCGAATTCCTGATCCGCTTCTCCCGTTTCGGCCTGATCGAGAAACGTCCGAACAGCCACTGGACGCTGAAGGGTTTTACCCGCGAATTCGCGCTGGAACTCGCCGATGTGCGCGAAATGTTCGAGCTGCATTCGGCCGCCGAATTCGGCAAGCTGCCGGCGGATCATCAGGCCTGGATCGATCTTGCCGCGATCAGGGAAGAGCACGTCTCGGTGCTTGCCGATATCAACAACCGCTACAAGGAATTTTCCGCACTCGACGAGCGCTTCCACCTGCTGATCCACCGTGCCTCGAAGAACCGCTTCATCGCCGATTTCTACGACGCGATCGCCATCATCTTCCACTATCACTACCAGTGGAACAAGGCCGCCGCCCGCGAACGCAACGAGCGGGCGATCTACGAGCATCTGGATTATATCGCAGCGCTTGAGGCGCGCGATCAGGCGCGGATCGAGGCGGCCTGTCGGGTGCACCTTGGCTCGGCGCGGCAGACGTTGCTGCAGTCCATTCCGCAGAGTGCCACGGAAAGCGCCGCCAGCTGAAAACGCAGCACCAGATCAGTGCGAAGCCGCTTCGCTGGCCGAGCTGTTTGCACCGCCTGCCTTGACGTTGCGCCCGATCGGAATGAGCCAGGTCGTCGCGAAGGTGAGCACGGCCACGACCACGACACCCCAGAAGCTCCAGTGCAGCGCCGCATCGAAGATACCACGCACCACCGGGTCGCCTGCGAGTTCCGATAGCCCCGTCGGTTCATTCAGCACATTGTGCAGGCTGTCCGCTGCATCCCCCGTCGCATAGTGATCGATACCGGCATTGAGGATGGCCCCAAGCACGGTGGCGCCCAGCGTGTTGCCGAGGCTGCGGGCGAAGATGATCGAGGCCGTCGCACTGCCGCGCATCGACCATTCCACGCTGTCCTGCACTAGCGCGATGCTGGTGAGATTGATGAGCCCCATGCCGAAGCCCATGAAGAAGGAGCCGGCGCCGGCAACCGCCGGGTGGCTCTCCGGTGTCAGGAACAACAGGAAGAAGGCGCCGAAGGGGAACATGAAGCTGCCGACACGCAGCGTGTTGCGGATGCCGAATGCCTTGAAGAAGCGGCTCGACAGCATCACCGAGAGCGGCCAGCCGACGACGAGCATGGTCAGCGTGAAGCCGGCGACGATCGGCGAGCGGCCGAGCACGCCCTGCACATACATCGGCAGGATCGTGGAAAGGCCGATCAGCGCCATGCCGGCAAGCAGCATGCAGGCATTGCTGGTGGCCACAAGCCGGCGGCTCCAGAGCGCGATGGAAATGATCGGCTCCGGCGTGCGCTTTTCCTGCAGCACGAAGAGGATGCCGGTGACCACGAAGACGATGGCGAGCGAGATCAGCACCCAGGCCGGCGCATCCGTCTCCGTCAGGATCGTCAGGAACGCGATGATCGAGATCGAAAACAGGATGGCGCCGAGATAGTCGATCTTGGCATCCTTATGTGCCACGTCCTCCTTTAGGAAGAGCAGGAAGGCGATGATGGAGAAAATGCCGATCGGCAGGTTGATCCAGAAGATCCAGGCCCAGGAGATCGTATCGACGATGATGCCGCCGGCAAGCGGGCCGACGACGGCGGATGTCGCCCAGACCGTCGCCATCACGCCCTGCACCTTGCCGCGCTCTTCGAGCTTGAAGAGATCGCCGATGATCGTCATCGTCACCGGCTGGATCGCCCCGGCACCCAGCCCCTGCACCAGGCGGAAGACGATCAGCGAGGTCATGGACCAGGCAAGCCCGCAGAACAGCGATCCCACGAGGAAGACGAGGATGCCGCCGATCAGCACCGGCTTGCGGCCGAAAATATCCGAAAGCTTGCCATAGATGACGGTGGTGGTGGACTGCGCCAGCAGGAAGGCAGAGAATACCCAGCTGTAATAGGAAAAGCCGCCGAGCTGGCCGACGATGCGCGGCATGGCGGTCGCCACGATCGTCGCCTCGATCGCCACCATGAAGGTCGCGAGCATGATGGTGGCAACGACGAGCGTGCGGTTGGACTGCTGAGCGGTAGCGGACATGATGGACCTCTCCGGCTTTCGTTCCGGCGGATGCCGGTCAAGGGAAAGCCGCTGTCGGCGGGGGATGGATAGAAGGCGTGATGTCGGCAGTCTTTTATGCTCCTGCCGATGGCAGGTAAAGCGCGGGGGAAGTGCTTTCTTGGTGGCCGCTGCCTTAAATTGCTTTCGGCCCGCGAAATTTTCCAATACAAGGCAGTCTGCGAAGGAAGGACCGGCTGATATCGGCCGGGAAAGGGATCGCGGCACGTTGCCGCGATTCTGAGGTGTCAGGATTGCATTTCCGCCGGGTATTCTCAGTTGAATATCTGATGCAGGCCTGGAGCTCGTTCCATCGCGGATACGAAGAGTTTCGGATCCGGGCACGGAAATGGCGAGATATGACGATAAGTGTTTTGGCTGCGAGCGGTGGCGTTAAACAGGTAATTTGTATTAATTGGGGCACCCGATACGGCCCGACTTTTATTAACCGACTCTATGCAATGGTAGCGCGTAATATAACGCCGCCCTTTACATTTACGTGTTTCACCGATTGTCGCGATGATCTCCACCCGGGCATCCTCTGTGAAGATCTGCCGCCTCTCGATGTCGAAATGCCGGTCAATACGAGGGGTATCTGGCCGAAGGCGCGGCTCTGGGGGCCGAAACTCGGAACGCTGAGCGGCCCGGTCCTCTACCTGGACCTGGATCTCGTCATCGTTTCCTCGCTCGATGATTTCTTCAAGGTCGGCGGTCCCGACGATATCGTCATGGCCCGCAACCAGACCACGCCTTTCGAAAGGCTCGGCCAGAGCTCGCTCTTCCGTTTTCCGGTCGGAAAGCTCGTGCCGCTGCAGGAGAAGTTCCGGGCCAACCCGCAGAAGGTTGCCGACGACTACAAGTATGAACAGCGCTTCGTAACCCGTAACGCACCCGGTGGCGTGAAATTCTTCCCGCGCAGCTGGGTTCTGCATTTCCGGCAGGACTGCCACTGGGCCTTCCCGCTCAATTATTTCCTCACCCCGCGCCTGCCGTCCAGTGCTCGTGTCATCCTCTTCCCGCGCGGTTTTCATCCGCAGAATGCCATCGAAGGCAAGTTCGGCCCGAGGGGCCGCGGGGAAACCCGCCTCACGCATATCAAAGGTGTCTTCGACATCTCCAAACGCGACGGCAAGAAGCCCTTCCGCTACCTGCGCCACTATATCCTGCCGACGCCCTGGGTGGCCGATCACTGGCATGAGTGACTGGCCACCCGGGGTGGCCGATCACTGACAAGAATAGGCAGCCGGCTTCCGGTTCCGGGGAACAAATCCGGCCGTCGGGTGTTTTTAGCTGATTGAGCGACAGGGTCGGCCCGAAAATCGTGTGAGATTTTCGGAACTCCTAATGCGTGAATTCAACGATCGGGAGCGTGTTATGTGCGTGCGAACGAACGCACGGCGCTCTCATGGCTCAGGGGGTGCTCTCATGCGTGCTCTTCCATGCGCAACAATGCTGACATGCCTGTGCCTGGCTGCAGGCGCTGAGGCCTCCGACGCGGATTTCCTGAATTCGCTCGAGGGCAACTGGACCGGTACCGGCATGGTGCTCACCCGGATCGGCGGCACCAGGGTCAACGTTTCCTGCAATATGAAATCCGATGCGAGCGCCACGAGCCTCGACATGAACGGCACCTGCCGCGCCCTCGCCGTCATGGCCAGATCCTTCTCTGCCAGCGTGAAGGCGGCAGGCCCGCGCTATCTGGGCAATTATACCGGGCCATCCGGTCAGCCATCGAAGCTCGCCGGAAGCCGCAAGGGCAATGCCCTTACTTTCGACGTCACCTGGGCGCGCGTCACCAATGGTGACAGAAGCGGCAACATGATGATCGAGAAGGTCGGCCAGAACGGTCTTCGCGTGCAGACGGTGGATCGCGATCTGGCGTCCGGCCGATCCGTGGTCACAAGCCGCATCGATCTGCAGCGGCAGTGACTGCCCGATCGTTACCGCGAACAGTGGCTGTTATGGTCGCGGGCGGCGCCAGCCCAAGGAATTTTGCGAGCAGCTATCACCGCCGCTTCTTCAACACCGCCAGCAACCCCTCGATCTCGGCATTCGAATCGAGCATCAGCGCATGGCTATCCGCGAGCGAAATCAGCGCCACCAGCGCCTCCTGCGGCCGCCACCCTGCCTCAGTCGCGTCCTCCAGCAGTTTCAGAAACGAAACATACAGCGCGTCCTGACAGCGCAGGAACCTGTCATCTTGAGCTTCGGATAGGTCTGGCGGTGCTATTTTCATCGTTCCGAGTGGGCTTGGCAGTTATTCTGCTTGTTGCAAGGTGCCTGATCGCGATCCATTAGATGGACAAAAAGGTGGATTGAAAATCCCCGCCTCTCGATCGGCAGTTATTTGAACTCTCTTTGCACAGGAAAAATGGTGCCGCTTACGTGACTCGAACACGTGACCCCATCATTACGAATGATGTGCTCTACCGACTGAGCTAAAGCGGCAATCCGGCGGACGAAGCGTGTCGCCCGCGATTTGCATGGGGCTGATACAGCCATTGTTTGAAGATTTCAAGCACCCTCTTATGCCCTCGGACAAAAAAGCTGAGGGCTGTGGAAGACCAAACCCTTAAACCGCCAGCCGCGCCCGCGCCGCCCGATATTCCGCCTCCAGCCTGTCCACCAGCTTTGCGACGGGCTCCACGGCCTTGATCGCGCCGATGCCCTGGCCGCTGCCCCAGATGTCCTTCCAGGCCTTGGCGCCGCCGGTTGCCTGTTCGAAATCCATCTTCGAAGGGTCTGCTTCCGGCAGGTTGTCGGGGTCGAGGCCGGCGGCGCGGATCGAGGGTTTCAGGTAATTGCCGTGCACGCCGGTAAAATAGTTGGAATAGACGATATCGCCGGCCGCCCCTTCCACGATCGCCTGCTTGTAGGCGTCGGTGGCGCGCGCCTCCTCGGTCGCGATGAAGGGGGTGCCGATATAGGCCATGTCGGCGCCCATGGCCTCTGCGGCCAGGATGGCGCCACCGGTTGAGATCGAGCCGGCGAGCAGCAGCGGGCCGTCGAACCATTGGCGGATTTCCTGCACCAGTGCGAAGGGCGAAAGTGTGCCGGCATGGCCGCCGGCACCTGCGGCAACCGCGATCAGCCCGTCGGCACCCTTGCGGATCGCCGAATTGGCGTGGCGGTTGTTGATCACGTCATGCAGCACGATGCCGCCATAGGAATGCACGGCCGCATTCACCTCCGGCACGGCGCCGAGCGAGGAGATGACGATGGGCACCTTGTATTTCACGCAGGCCATCAGGTCGTGCTCCAGTCGCTTGTTCGACATGTGGACGATCTGGTTGACCGCGAAGGGGGCAGCCGGCCGCTCCGGATGCGCGGCATTATGATGAGCGAGCTCTTCGGTGATCATCGCCAGCCATTCGTCGAGCTGGCTTTCCGGCCGTGCGTTCAGCGCCGGAAAGGCGCCGATCACGCCCGCCTTGCATTGCGCCAATGTGAGGGCAGGGTGGGAGATGATGAAAAGCGGCGAGCCGATGACCGGCAGTCTCAGATTATCCCTAAGTATCGCGGGCAGGGCCATGCTTCCACCAATTCTGACGTTTACGAAAACGTCAATTAAATAGCAGGGGCAGCGGCCGGCGAAAAGGGTGCGAACCACCAGTTGCGCTCTTTTCCGTAATCCTGTCCACTTTCAAACTATCTAATGAAGTGTGCGGAGTTTGGCATGGCGGGTCTTTTCCCCCGGCGATGTCTGCCGAAAGGGCTGCAAGACTTGCGGTTTGCCGCGCTTGCCGCTACCGAATTTTGACAGGCATTCAATCCATTGCGAGGCGATGCCGGGACGAAACGTGAAGGGCCTGATGTGAGCGGACTAGAAACGGCTATCAGAACTGCGCTGGATAATTCCGATCGGGACAGTGCGGAAGTTCGTGCGCGCATCTATCAGTCGGCGCGTCAGGCGCTGGAGGCCGGCCTGCGCAAGCAGGATATTACCGATGCCGATGTCGTCGCCCATCACCGCCACCGTCTCGAAACCACGATCCACGCGATCGAAAACGAGGAGCGCGCCCGCCTGCATCCAAGGCAGGGGCCGCCGGAAGTGCCGGTGCCGCCGGTCGCCGAAATTCCGGAGCCGCCCCGCCAGCAGCAGGCACCTGCCTATCGGGCCGCTCCTGAGCCCGTGGCCTCGCCTGACGTGGCCCCCGATCCGGTCGCTGCGCATCCGGTTGCCGCGCATTCCCTGGATGATGACGACAGCCTCGCCGTAGCAGGCGAGACCCGCGATTATCGGGCCGGTTCCCGTCACGCCGACGATATGAGCCTCGATGATGTCAGCGCCGGCAGCGGCGATCAGCTGGGCGCGGCACCATCAGGCGAGATGCGTGCGGAGCCGCAAAAGCGCGCCGCCCCGCAAAAGCGCGGCAACATGGATTTCCGCCCCGAGCGCGCTGCGGTTCGCCGCAAGCCGCGCAAGTTCTTCTCGCGCCTGCTCGTCTGGTGCGTATTGCTCGCCTTCATCGGCATGGGCGGTTGGTGGGCCTATACATCGGGCATCCTGCTGACGGCGGCTGAGCGCGACACGAGCGTTGCCAATCCGCCGGCCCGCACCCAGCCGGAAGATTTCGACGGCGACCAGGGCGCCGATAACGGCTCGTCCTCGCATGTGGATGCGCCTGTTACCATCGATCCGCAGAACGGCTTCTCGGCAGACTGGATCGAGGTCTTCAAACCCTCCGATGCCGCCAAGATCGAAAGCGGCGCACGCGCACGCACCGAAAATGTCAATGAAACCGAAGGTCCGGCCGTGCGCCTGACATCGCAGAGCGGCAATGCCGACGGCAATATTTCCATCAGCGTTCCGGCCAATGTGCTGCAGCAGCTTGCCGGCAAGTCCTCCACCATCGCGCTGACACTGCAATCGACCACCGACGAGCCGACACAGATCACCGTCGAATGCGATTTCCAGTCGCTCGGCAATTGCGCCCGCCATCGCTTCCAGGTGACGCGTGAGAAATCCGACGCGCTGCTGCAGGTGCGTTTCGATCGCTCGCTGGCGCCGAATTCTGCAGGCAAGCTGATGATCAACAGCGATGTCGACGGCAAGGCCCGCGGCATCAATCTCTTTGCGGTGCGTATCCTCCCGGGGCAATAAGCAAAGAGTTCGTTTGCCCGTTCAGCCTGAAATCGCGGCCCGAAAACCCATGCCGGTTTTCGGGCCGATCTCATCATTCATTTCAGAAAGCCGGCGCCGGAGCCGATGATCTTGTCGTCGAGGTCGCCGATCGCGCCCTTGTCCTTGCCGTCATAATCGATGGTCTTCAGCATGTGGCGCAGCAGGTTCAGCCGCGCCCGGCGCTTGTCATTGGCGTGGATCACGGTCCAGGGCGCAAATTCCGTATGGGTTTCCTTCAGCATCCGGTCGCGCTTTTCGCTGTAGGCATCCCATTTGGTCAGCGCGGCAATATCCATCGAGGAGAGTTTCCACACGGCCAGCGGATCGTGACGCCGGTCGTGGAAGCGCTTGATCTGCATCTCGCGGCCGATATCGAGATAGAACTTGAAGAAATAAATGCCTTCATGGGCGATGACCTTCTCCACCTGCGGTGTCTGGTTGAGGAAGTCCTCATATTGTTTCGGCGTGCAGAAACCCATGACGGGCTCGACGCCGGCGCGGTTATACCAGGAGCGGTCGAAGAGCACGAATTCGCCCGAGGTCGGGAATTGCGCGATATAGCGCTGGAAATACCATTGGCCCTGTTCGCGCTCGGTCGGCTTGGCAAGCGCCACGACGCGGGCAAGGCGCGGGTTCATATGTGCCGAGGATGCCTGGATCGCGCCGCCCTTGCCGGCCGCGTCGCGCCCCTCGAACAGCGCCATCACCCGCTTGCCGGTCGCCTGCAGCCAGAACTGCACCTTCACGAGCTCGACCTGCAGCTTCTGCAGCTCCTCCGCGTATTCCTCTTCCTTCAGCTTCTTCTTGTAGGGATAGTCGCCGGATTCCAGTGCATGTTCGTCCACCCAGTCGGGCAGAACGGGATCGTCGATGTCGAAAATGCGCCGCTTGCCCCTGATCTCCAGCTCGACTGCTCTGCTTTCCACGTCTTCGGCCATCGTTTCCTCCTGCGCATGATCTGGTTGTGCAGCAGGCCAACATATTTATCATTGAAAATCAAATCTTCCGCGTCGGCATGGCGCAAACGCGCGCGCCTGAAACGCCGTGCATCTATATAGATGCGCATGGGGCGCTCCCGCGCTTCGAACCTGCGCATCGGACCTTCCGAAAACCGATTCCGATTTTCGGGCCGATGCTGAACTGCGGCTTTTCGTACAAGTCTCCCGAACGGTAAACTTCTGTCATGAAAGGCGGCTATCAGGCAGAGTTTGAATATAAAGAAAACGAATCGATGCCGTGAGGGGCACCTTGCAAGACGAAACATCATGGACGACGAGCCTGTGGGCGCGCATCCGGCGTGAACGCCCGGTGCTGCTGGCAACGCTCCTGAGCGCGCTGGTGGCGATTGCCGCCGGCATGAACAAATGGATCGTGTTTGCCCTGCTGCTCGTCATGATCATTACCGCGCTTTTCAACGAGGCGCCTATCATAAAGCCGGATGTCGAAGAGCCCGCCGAGCCCGAGCCGGAACTGCTGCCAAGCCGCCTGCCGGAAGTCTCCGCCACGCTGGCCGGCCTCGATATCCCGGTCATGGTGCTGTCAGAAGATGCCTCCGTGCTGTTCCAGAACCGCGCGGCCGAAAAGGCTTTCGGCGAAGTGGTGCTCGGCTCGCACATATCGGCGCGGCTGCGCTCGCCCGGCGTGCTCGACATGGTGCGCGAAACCATCGCCACCAATGCGCCGAACCAGATCGAGCATTCCGAGCGGCTGCCGTCCGAGCGCGTCTATATCGTGCGCAGCGCCCCGGTGGAGTTCAAGGACGACGAGGGCCATAACGAGCGCTTCTATATCCTCTCCTTCCGCGATATTTCCGAAGTGCGCCGCATCGACCGCATGCGCTCGGATTTCGTCGCCAATGCCAGCCACGAGCTGCGCACGCCGCTCGCGTCGCTCCGCGGCTTCATCGAGACGATCCAGGGCCCGGCCAAGAACGACATGAAGGCGCAGGCTCGTTTCCTCGGCATCATGCTCGACCAGACGACGCGCATGAGCAGGCTGGTCGACGATCTGCTGTCGCTCTCCAGGCTGGAGCTCAAGTCGCATATCGCGCCGGACGAGAAGGTGGATCTCGTGCCGCTTCTCGGCCACGTCCGGGATTCGCTCGTGCCGCTCGCCAAGGATGTCGGCGTCTCCATCAACCTGCATTTGCCCGAGGCCAAGGTGGAGGTGCTAGGGGACCGAGACGAGCTGGTTCAGGTGTTTGAAAACCTGATGGAAAACGCCTGCAAATACGGCCAGGAGGGCGAGACCGTCGATGTCTGGCTGAAGAATGGACCGGGCCAGCCGGTGGAGGTCAGCGTCGTCGACAAGGGGCCGGGTATTCCCGCCGAACACGTGCCGCGCCTGACCGAGCGCTTTTACCGCGTCAGCATCGAAGACAGCCGTTCCAAGAAGGGTACTGGTCTCGGGCTTGCCATCGTCAAGCATATTCTGACGCGCCACCGTGCACGGCTGATCGTTAAATCCGAAGTGGGCAAGGGAACGGAGTTTACCGTGCGCTTCTAGGGGCGCCTCTGACGCAATATGTCGCAGACAATTTTATGCGAGTGAATTTTTACATTTAAAATCAGTAATTTAACTTGTCATAAATGTTTCATCGATCTGACATAAAAGGACGGTGCTTAAGGCGCTAAGAGAGTCCTGCCGATGAAAAAAGGCAATGCGAGGGCCTCTTCGAGGCCGCACTCACACAAGCCCAAATGCCGGGAGATTCAAATGAACACCTTTAAACTTACTGTTGCCGCGCTTGCTGCAACCGCCGCTTTCGCTGGCGCTGCAGTTGCTCGCGACCAGATTCAGGTTGCTGGTTCGTCCACCGTCCTGCCGTACGCAAAGATCGTTGCCGAGTCCTTTGGTGAAACCTTCACCAACTTCAAGACGCCGGTCGTCGAATCCGGCGGCACGGGCGCTGGTCTCAAGGAATTCTGCAAGGGCGTCGGTGAAGACACGATCGACGTTGCTAACGCTTCGCGTCCGATCAACAAGAACGAAATGGAAGCCTGCAAGGCTGCCGGCGTAACGGACATCCAGGAAGTCAAGATCGGTTATGACGGCATCGTCTTCGCGACCGACTCGTCCAACCCTGACGTCGCTTACGTTCCGGAAGACATCTACAAGGCCCTCGCTGCCCAGGTCGTTGTTGACGGCAAGCTCGTCGCCAACCCCTACAAGAAGTGGTCTGAAGTCAACCCGAAGCTTCCGGCTGTTGATATCGCTGCCTACATCCCGGGCGAAAAGCACGGCACGCGCGAAGTCTTCGAACTGAACGTTCTCGCTGCCGGCTGCAAGGCATCCGGCGCTCAGGACGTCATCGCCAAGGAAATCGCCGACAAGGCTGCCCAGGCGAAGGCTTGCGTCGCAGTTCGCAAGGACGGCGCTGCTGTTGACATCGACGGCGACTATCCGGAAACGCTGGCACGCATCGCTGCCAACAAGACCGGCGTTGGCGTATTCGGCCTTTCCTTCTATGAAAACAACGCCGACAAGCTCAAGGTTGCGACCATGAGCGGTATCGTTCCGTCCACGGAAACGATCTCCAACGGCACCTATCCGGTTTCCCGCCCGCTGTTCTTCTACGTCAAGAAGGCACATCTCGGCGCCGTTCCGGGCCTGAAGGAATATGTCAACTTCTTCGTATCCGACCAGATGATCGGCCCTGACAGCCCGCTCGTCGAATACGGCCTGGTTGCTGCTCCGGACGCAGAACGCGACGCGATCCGCAAGGACGTCGACGCCGGCAAGACCATGTAATGAACTTTGCCGGCGCGACGCCTGGGGGGTGTCGCGCCGGCATTGCCTTATCCATTCGGCACATGAGGTGCCGGGTGAAATTCTTCTCCATGATATTGAAGCCGATGGCATGCTCCTGGAGCTGCCGGGCTCTTTGGGGGCTGTGGGCCTGGGGACGTAACGAATGAGCACATCCATCATACTCTTGTGCCTGCTGGTGATCGGTGCCGTTGCCTACGTGGCTGCGCGCGGCCGTGCCACGGCACTTTCCGGAGGCAGGTCCGCTGCCATGCATTCGCGGTCGGCCTATTATGGCTCGTATGCCGCGATCTGGGCCATCCTGCCGTCCTTGATCGTCCTGTTTGCCTGGCTGGCCATCAGCCCCGGCATTATCTCTTCCTCCGTTCGTGGCGGTTTCCCTGATGACGTGAAGGCGCAGCCGGCCGTCCAGCAGGATCTCGCCTACAGCATGGTCGCCACCGTCGCCCGTGGCATGAACATGCTGACCTCGGACGAGCTCTCCTCCCTCTCCGGCAATCCTGCCGGTCTGCAGGCGAAACTCACTGAAAAGGGCGTACCGCTCGCAGGCGAGCCGCAGCCCTACATGATCGAGGCCGCCAAGACCCTCAATTCCGAGGCCATGACCAGCCGCCTGATCATGACGGCAATCGTTCTGGTGATCTCGGTGGCCGGCGCCTTCTACGCGCTTCGCTCCGTCACGCCGCGCTTCCGTGCCCGCAACCGCGTCGAGCGCGTCATGCTCTGGGCGCTGCTCCTTGCCTCCTCGATCGCCATCCTGACGACGATCGGCATCGTGCTCTCGATGCTCTCGGAAGCGGCGCGCTTCTTTGCCGTCGTTCCCTTCGCCGATTTCTTCTTCGGCACGGTCTGGGATCCGCGCTTTGCCGGCGCCGGCAGCTCGTCCTTCGGCCAGTTTGGCCTCATCCCGCTCCTGCTCGGCACGCTCTATATCGGCCTCGTCGCCATGCTGGTCGCCGTTCCGGTCGGTCTTTTCGCCGCCATCTACATGGCCGAATATGCCTCGCCGAGAGTGCGCTCGGTCTCCAAGCCGCTGCTCGAAGTGCTGGCCGGCATTCCGACCATCGTCTACGGCTTCTTCGCGCTCGTCACGGTCGGTCCGTTCCTGCGTGATTTCTCGGCGCAGATCAGCGGCCTGCTCTCCGGCAGCTACACCAACTTCATCCAGGCGCAGAGCGTTCTGACGGCCGGTATCGTCATGGGCATCATGCTGATCCCCTACGTGTCCTCGCTGTCGGACGATATCATTACTGCCGTTCCGCGTGCCCTTCGCGACGGCTCGCTCGGTCTCGGCGCCACCCGCTCCGAAACCATCAAGAAGGTGGTTCTGCCGGCAGCCCTTCCGGGCATCGTCGGCGCTCTGCTGATGACGGCCTCGCGCGCCATCGGCGAAACCATGATCGTGGTTCTGGCCGCAGGTGTTGCCGCCCGTATCCAGATCAACCCCTTCGAGCCGATGACGACAGTGACCGTCAAGATCGTCAACCAGCTGACCGGCGACCTTGAGTTCACCTCGCCGCAGACGCTCGTTGCCTTCGCTCTCGGCATCACGCTGTTCTGCATCACGCTTTGCCTCAATATCTACGCGCTCTACATCGTGCGCAAATACCGGGAGCAGTACGAATGACGAATATTGTTTCCCCCGTCGCCGGCGTCACCGTTTCCAAGGCGCCCGCCCGCCGCGATATCGGCATCAAGCGCCGCTACGCCGCCGAGCGCCGCTTCCAGGCTTATGGCATCGCCGCCATCCTCTTCGGCCTCGTGTTCCTCTTCATCCTGCTCTGGACGGTCATCAGCAACGGCTATACCGCCTTCCAGCAGACCGCGATCACGCTGCCAATCGAGTTCACCGAAAAGACCATCGATCCTGACAACAAGCGCGCGACCGATCCTTCGGTTCTGATCGCCGCCAACTATCCGGTCCTGCTGCGTGACGCGATCGTCAAGCAGCTCGGCATCAATGCATCCAGCCGTCCCGACGTGCGCGATGCATCCAACATGCTCTCCAAGGGCGCGCCGATCCAGCTGCGCGACATGGTCGTCGCCGACCCGTCGATCATCGGCAAGACCGTCAATGTCACGGTGCTGGCCGATGCCAATGTCGACAGCGCCAACAAGGGCCAGATCGATCTGACCGTCGATGAGAAGAACCGCAAGGTCAACGACAAGCAGGTCGGCTGGATGAACCAGCTGAAGACCAGCGGTTCGCTGCACAAGATCTTCAACACCGGCCTCTTCATCAACGGCAATTCCAGCCGTCCGGAAGCCGCAGGTCTCGGCGTCGCCCTCATCGGCTCGCTCTACCTGATGCTGATCGTTCTCGTGCTTGCCCTGCCGATCGGTGTGGCCGCCTCGATCTATCTCGAGGAATTCGCGCCGAAGAACAGGCTGACGGACCTGATCGAGGTCAATATCAACAACCTCGCCGCTGTTCCCTCGATCGTCTACGGTCTGCTCGGCCTCTCGGTCTTCATCAACTTCGCCGGCCTGCCGCGTTCGGCATCGCTCGTCGGTGGTCTGGTGCTGACGCTCATGACGCTGCCGACGATCATCATCGCCACGCGTGCGGCTCTGCGCGCCGTGCCGCCGTCGATCCGCTCTGCCGCCCTCGGCCTCGGCGCCTCGAAGATGCAGATGGTGTTCCACCATGTGCTGCCGCTTGCCATGCCCGGCATCCTGACCGGCACGATCATCGGCCTTGCCCACGCACTCGGCGAAACCGCGCCGCTGCTGCTCATCGGCATGGTCGCCTTCGTCGCCCAGGCGCCGGCCACCCCGCTCGATCCTTCCACGGCTCTCCCGGTTCAGGTCTATATGTGGGCCAATGAAGCCGAGCGCGCCTTCGTGGAAAGAACCTCGGGTGCCATCATCGTCCTGCTCCTGTTCCTGATCGTCATGAACATCGGAGCTATCCTCTTGCGTCGTCGCTTCGAGCGCCGCTGGTAAACGGAGTAGAGATCATGAACATGTTGACGGAAGCCGCAGTTGAGAAGGCGCTGGACCAGAAAATGAGCAACGTCCCGTATAAGATGATCGGTCAGGATGTCTCCGTTTATTACGGCGAGAAGCGCGCGCTTTTCGATGTCAATCTGAACATCCGCGAAAACACCGTGACCGCGCTGATCGGCCCCTCGGGCTGCGGCAAGTCCACCTTCCTGCGGTCGCTGAACCGCATGAACGACACGATCGATGGTTGCCGCGTCACCGGCAAGATCACGCTCGATACCGATGATATCTACGATCCCGATATTGACGTGGTCGAACTCCGTGCCCGCGTCGGCATGGTGTTCCAGAAGCCGAACCCGTTCCCGAAGACGATCTATGAAAACGTCTCCTACGGCCCGCGCATCCACGGTCTGGCAAAGTCCAAGGCCGATCTCGACCAGATCGTCGAGACCAGCCTGCAGCGCGCCGGCCTCTGGAACGAGGTCAAGGACCGCGTGCACGAATCCGGCACCGGCCTTTCCGGTGGTCAGCAGCAGCGTCTGTGCATCGCACGCGCCGTCGCCGTCAGCCCGGAAGTCATTCTGATGGACGAGCCCTGCTCGGCGCTGGACCCGATCGCGACCGCCAAGGTCGAAGAGCTGATCCACGAGCTGCGTGAGAACTACACGATCGTCATTGTGACGCATTCCATGCAGCAGGCCGCTCGCGTATCACAGCGTACGGCCATGTTCCACCTCGGCAACCTGGTCGAGGAGAACGATACCGACAAGATGTTCACCAACCCGGACGATCCGCGTACCCAGGACTATATCATGGGCCGGTTCGGCTGAGTTTGGCGATGTGAAGCCTTCCCGATTTTCGAGGACAAAGCCCCATGGCATCGACACATATTTTCTCTGCTTACGATGACGATCTGAAGTTCCTGTCCCGGCGTATTTCCGAGATGGGCGGCCTTGCCGAACAGATGGGCGCCGACGCAGTTCGCGCGCTCGTCAACGGCGACACGGCACTCGCTCAGAAGGTCATTTCCGACGACGTGATCCTCGATCACGCCGAACGCGAAATCAACGACAAGGCGATCGTCACGATCGCCCGTCGTCAGCCGATGGCCTCCGACCTTCGCGAGATCATGGGTTCGATCCGTATCGCCGCTGACCTTGAGCGCGTCGGCGATCTCGGCAAGAACACCGCCAAGCGCGTCATCGCCGTTCAGAGCACCGGCGTTCCGCGCAAGCTCGCGCGTGGTCTCGAACACCTCTCCGAACTGGCGCTCGTCCAGCTCAAGGAAGTGCTCGACGTCTACACCAATCGTTCGGCCGACAAGGCCAATGCGATCCGTGAGCGCGACGACGAGATCGACGCGATGTACACTTCGCTGTTCCGCGAACTCCTGACCTACATGATGGAAGATCCGCGCAACATCACGAGCTGCACGCATCTTCTCTTCTGCGCCAAGAACATCGAGCGCATCGGCGACCATGCGACCAACATCGCCGAGACGATCTACTACATGGCGACCGGCGCACAGCCGGAAGGCGAGCGTCCGAAGGACGACAGCGCCAACACCGTCGGCGCTTCCGAGTAATCCGGGCCTGCCGATTGCATGCGCGCCCCATCCGGGGGCGCGCTCAGTGCAGCCAATTCCGAGTTTCTGCATGATCTCCTGTTTAAACTACCCCCGGTTTAAAGATCATGCATTAGGAGACTGACACGCATGATCCCTAGAGTTGCAGTTGTTGAAGATGAAGAAGCGCTGAGCGTGCTTCTCCGCTACAACCTCGAAGCTGAAGGTTTCGAGGTGGATACGATCCTTCGTGGCGACGAGGCCGAGATCCGGCTTCAGGAGCGCACACCTGACCTGCTCATCCTTGACTGGATGCTGCCCGGCGTTTCCGGCATCGAGCTCTGCCGCCGGCTGCGCATGCGGCCGGAAACCGAGCGCCTGCCGATCATCATGCTCACGGCGCGCGGCGAAGAAAGCGAGCGTGTTCGCGGCCTGTCGACCGGCGCGGACGATTATGTCGTCAAGCCCTTCTCCACGCCCGAGCTTGTCGCCCGCGTCAAGGCGATGCTGCGCCGTGCCCGCCCGGAAGTTCTCTCCACCGTTCTGAAATGCGGCGATATCGAGCTTGATCGCGAGACCCATCGCGTTCACCGCAAGAGCCGCGAAGTCCGCCTCGGCCCGACCGAATTCCGCCTGCTGGAATTCCTGATGTCGTCGCCCGGCCGCGTCTTCTCCCGCTCGCAGCTGCTCGACGGCGTCTGGGGCCATGATATCTACGTGGACGAACGCACCGTCGACGTCCATGTCGGCCGCCTGCGCAAGGCACTGAATTTCTCCAACATGCAGGATGTCATCCGCACCGTCCGCGGCGCGGGATATTCCATGGAAGCCTGATCCGAGTGATCGGAGGTCATGAACGGGTCGCTCGGGAAACCGGGCGGCCCGTTTGTTTGTTGGGTTTGGCTTTTTAAAACTTCGACCGAAATATTTCTTGCATCGCGAGGGCCGAAGCCAAGATGGGGACGGCGGCTATGCCTAAGTTGCCCAATCCTCGACGCGTAAGCCAGGCACGCGATCAAATTCGCGCCTGTTATTCGTGACCAGGATCAGCCCTCGCGAACGCGCGTGACCAGCAATCAATTGGTCGTAAGGCCCGATGGGAGTCCCGCCGCGCGCAAGTTCGGCGCGTAACTGGCCTGTATGGGCAGCGGCTATTTCGTCGTAGGCGAGGACATCGAGTCGAGCAGCAAAGCCTTCGACGACAGACAAATTCTTTTCAGGAGCCGCGGACTTTTCCGCACCATAGATCAGCTCCATCAAGCTGATCGAACTCATGCAGAGTTGGCCATGGTGTCGATTGAAAGCCTCTCGCACGTGCTGCGGCCGATTTTTCACGGTGAAAATACAGATGTTCGTATCCAGCATGTACTTCAGCATCAAAACGTTTCGCGCTCTTGCATGGCCGGCTGATCACGTTCGTTCATGAAATCCGATGTCGCTGCTTCGCCCTCGAACCAGCTATCCCAAGCTTCACCGGCGGGCGAAATTATCCGCGTGCGTCCGACAGCAACGATATCCACCCGCTTTACGTCATCTGGCAAAGCCACAGCCTTGGGTAGCCTGACTGCTTGGCTGCGATTGCTTTGAAACACTGAACCCTGCTCCATCTTCAATCCGCTCCATTTTCAATCGCTGGCCACATAAGAATGCCACATCCATTTAGGAATGACGGTTGGGATATGTCAATGGGATATACGTTTCGCAAGACGACTACCCGATCAGCGCGCGATATCTTGGCTCATGACGGAGCGTTTCGAACTCCCGGTCGTGCGCGATCGTGCCGAGTGCAGCCGCTCTCTCGCTCATCTCGAAGTACCGTTCCAGCAAGTCGAGCGCCTCCTCCGTGCGATGGAGCAATGCATACAAGCTCGCAGCGTTGTAGATGACGATCGGATCGTCAGGATCCAGAGCCATAGCCTGCTCGATCTGGCGGAGCGCCTTCTTTTCCTCGCCAAGATATACCAGCCCAAGCGCTCCTCGGCAGAGCGGAGCGGAGTCCTCAGGATTCGATGCCGCAGCCGCTTCCGCCCTGGTTACGCAAATGCGGGCCCATTCCTGCAGGGCAGGATCGTCCCTGTCGAGAAGCCCGATGATGGCGTTGGCCGAAACGTGGTCGGTCAGGCGGAGCTGGGAGGCTCGAATGTAATGCTTGATCGCGGCCCGATAGTCGCCAAGACTGCGCGACATGAAGGCGAAGAAGAAATGCGCTTCATAGCAGTCTTGTTCGACACGGAAAGCATGCTCGAAATCATGTCTCGCCTGTTCAGTCTGCCCCACCCTGAATCGAGCGAAGCCTCGTGCCGCCAGAGCCTCGCCCAGAGAGGAATCGATAGAAAGCGCCCGATCAGCGGTCCGGATTGTCTCATCAGGCGACGAGGCGGTGTTCCATTCGTGCAGGAAGGAATCGCATGTCGCGACGCCCGCGAGCGCCCGGGCGTAACTGGGTTCGAGCTGCACCGCCCGCCTGAACATGTTCCTGGCCCGGGTCACTCCGCTCGGAACCCATTCCTCGCAGAGCCGCCTGCCGCGCAGATAGCACTCGTAGGCCTCAAGGCTGCCCGGTCTGTCCAAAGCGGGAACATTGTTGTTTGCAAGTTCGATGTTCAGACGTTCGACGACGGCGACGGTGATCTCGTCCTGTACCGCGAACACATCGTCCATTTTGCGGTCGAACCTTTCGGCCCACAACACGCCGCCGGTCGTTGGTTCGACAAGCTGGGCCGTCAGCCTGAGCACTCCGGATTGAACGCGGACGCTTCCCAACAAAACGTGTTCGACGCCCAGCGCGGACGCGGTTTCAGCGAGCTGATCCCCATTCGTGCGATGGGCGAAGGAGACGTTGCGGGAAACCACGAATAGCCTCGGATTTCGAGAGAGCGCGATGATAATGTCCTCGGCTACGCCGTCGGCGATCCACCGCTGGTCTTCGATACCCGACATCACGGTGAACGGCATCACGGCGATGGACGGGCGCTTGTCCGGGCGGGCGGCTCCACGCGCCGACGTCTCCTGCGCGCGCACGATCCGCGCTTCGTCGACGATATAGCCGCGCCGTGGCACATTGCGGATGAAGTCGCTGGCATCAGCTCCGAGGGTGCGTCTGATATCCATCACGCATTGGGTCAATGAGTCATCGGTGACAGCCACATCCGGCCAGACCGCTTCGACGAGTTCTTCCTTCCCGATGACCCGCCCCGGATTCTGGACGAGGAAAGTGAGCAGCGCGAGTGATTTCGCCCGCAGCGGCACATCGCGGCCCTCCTTGAGAAGCCGTCCATGGCGCACGTCGAGCGTATGTCCCGCGAATTCGTACATCCAGCACCGGGAAACAAATCTGACGAAGCGTAACAAACGGGCCATGACGCCGCAATGAAGTCTGCCAAGTCGCGGGTTCATCAAAGTTTCAGCCGACTTTCATTTCCGTCTCGGTACTCCTCCCTGTGGGACTGCCACGATGCCTCATCAACTGATGGAGCACGCAAATGACGATTATCAACGACGCCACAGTGCACGACCACCTCCTCGTGTGGCGAGCGAGCCGATTGCCCATGATCCTCGGCTCAGCCTTTAGGGACTGGTACAGACGCAGTCGTTCGGCACGCGAACTCGCCACGCAGTTGGGCCGATTGGACGCTCAACGGCTGGCGGACATCGGCCTCGTTCGGCGGACGCGCCATGTCGGTTGGACGATGACTGCTCGAGGGAGCGACCCCATGCCTGTGTTTCATTCGACTTATGAACCGGGAGAAGCACAATGACGGACGTTGGGCTTCAGATGGGACTGGCGATGGGGGCAGCGTCAATGCTCTCGGTCGGTCCGAACAATCTCCTGCTCCTGAGATCGGGCCTATGCGGAAGAAGCCCTGTTCCAGCGGTGTCCGCAATCCTGGGCAGCTACGTCCTCCTGGTGGTGATGGCCACCGTGATGGCGGGAAGCGCAGTCACCGTGAATGAAGCGACAGAGAGACTACTGAAATGGGCTGGTCTCGTGGCTCTCGCCAATTTCGCTGTCATGTCGTTCCGCTCTGGTCTCTCCGCAAAAAGGCAGGGTCGCGGCAAGGAGGTGGATGCGGTCGGTCTGGGCACGGTACTTCGAACCGTGTGGCTCAATCCGCTCACCTTCGTGGAGCTGTTCCTCATTCCCCTGAGCCTGGCGAAGTCGATGACGGAGGACTTCGACCGGATGGCCTTCGCCGCCGCCTTGCTCGCGATGTCGGCGCTGTGCTGCCTGGGATACGCGTACGGCGGCGTGGCGGTATCGCGTCTGCTGGGCGCGACTCGACTGCTCGCATCATTCGATCTTGTGTCGGGTCTCATACTAGGCGGAATGTCGATATCTCTGGCCTGCGGGCTGCTCGGCATGGGAGTCTGAAACGGATATCGCGATAGTTTCAGAGGCTACCTAAACTGGATGCAAATGTGGAACGTTCGCTTCGGGCCGTCAAAAGGCGCCCACCGGGTAATTCCACGATAAGGGCTCAGCGACGCCCAAAAAATTACGCCCCCCTGCGCGTCAGCGAAGAGGGGCGGCGGATGCTGCATCTGTTTTAAGGCGTGGGTCTCAGGCGACCTTGACGGCCTTGCGGCGTTCGCTCACCGGCTGGTAGGCCATGCGTGCGTGATAGTTGCAATAGGGAGAATTGTCCGGGGAGTCGCAGCCGCAGAAATAGAAGTCGTCCTTCAGCGGATCGCCGACCGGCCACTTGCAGGTGCGCTCGGTCAGTTCCGTCAGGCCGAGGCGGCGCGAGATCGGCACGACCACGTTCTTGGCCGGCACGTATTCCATTTCCTCGACCGTTTCGATCTCGATCTCTTCCTTCAGCATCGTGGCGCCCTGCTGGCGGGTCACGGTGCGGGTGGCGATGCGAGATGCATAGTTCGGGGCGCGCGGCGCCGACGTGTTGCGCTTGGGTGCGCGCGCAGTGGTTGCTGTCCCGCCGGCCTTGGCGCGGCCGGGAAGGCTGAGGCGGTGAACCTTGCCGATCACGGCGTTTCTGCTCACCCCGCCAAGCTGCGCTGCGATCTGGCTGGCGCTAAGCCCTTCCGACCAAAGCTTCTTGAGTTTCTCGACACGCTCGTCTGTCCAGTTCATGCCCTGTCTCCGCCTTTGCGTTGGTGATGGCAGAATCCCTCACCGTTGCCTCGGAAGCTTCCGAAGCAAGAAACGCCTGATCAATTTTGGTGACTAGTTCCGCCGCATGCAGTCTAGTAATTGAACTTTAACCTAGTGTGAGCCTGACTCTGTGACAAGAGTCGCAGGAATCCGATGAATCCGAATTCGGGGTTTTCCCCAACTTGCTTCCCGTGAGAGTCATTTCTGCAACATTAGCTGTTGATAGACCTGAAAAGCCCATTAGGCGCTTGACGCATGCGCTAAATCCTCAGTTTTGTTGACATTGCAGTGCGAAAGGGAAATAGTGTCCGAGAGGCCGCCGCAAGGCGGCATTTTTAATTTTTCGGACCTGGTTTTCTTAGCCGGAGTCCTTGTCTTTGAGCCGTACCAGGAGATTGCGCCATGGCTGAAGCCTCGCCGCTTTATGATACCTATTCTCGTGCCCCGCTGCGGTTCGAGCGAGGCGAGGGCGTGTGGCTGATCACCGAAACCGGCGAACGATATCTGGATTTTGGCGCAGGCGTGGCCGTCACCTCTGTCGGTCATGGCAATCCGCATGTCGTGGCCGCACTCAAGGACCAGGCCGAGAAGGTCTGGCACCTGTCGAATGTCTATGAAATTCCGGGCCAGGAGAAGCTTGCCAATCGCCTGACGGAAGCCACCTTCGCCGACAAGGTGTTCTTCACCAATTCCGGCGCCGAGGCTCTCGAATGCGCCATCAAGACGGCGCGTCGCTACCAGTTCTCCAAAGGGCATCCGGAGCGCTTCCACATCATCACCTTCGAAGGCGCCTTCCACGGCCGCACGCTGGCAACGATCGCCGCCGGCGGCCAGGAGAAATATCTGGAAGGTTTCGGCCCCAAGACCCCCGGCTTCGATCAGGTTCCCTTCGGCGATATCGAGGCCGTGCGCGCCGCGATCTCCGACAAGACCGCCGGCATCCTCATCGAGCCCGTGCAGGGCGAGGGCGGTGTGCGCCCGGTGACATCTGAATTCATGAAGGCGCTGCGCCAGCTCTGCGACGAGCACGGCCTGCTCCTCATCCTCGACGAAGTCCAGACCGGCGTCGGCCGTACCGGCAAGCTCTTCGCCTATGAGTGGTCAGGCGTCACGCCTGACATCATGGCGGTCGCCAAGGGTATCGGCGGCGGCTTCCCGCTCGGCGCCTGCCTGGCCACGGCGGAAGCAGCGTCTGGCATGAAGGCCGGCACGCATGGTTCCACCTATGGCGGCAATCCGCTGGCCATGGCCGTGGGCAATGCGGTTCTGGACCTGATCCTGGCCGATGGCTTCCTGCAGCATGTGCGCGACGTCACGCTCGTCTTCCGCCAGGGTCTCGCATCACTCAAGGATCGTTATCCCGACGTGATCGAGGATATCAGGGGCGAGGGCCTGCTGCTCGGCATCAAGGCTGCCATCCCCTCGGCTGAACTGCTGAAGGAGATCCGTGCCGAACATCTCCTGGCGATCCCCGCCGGCGACAATGTCATCCGTCTGCTGCCGCCGTTGGTCGTAACCGCCGAGGAAGCGCGCGAGGGCATTGCCCGCCTCGAACGCGCCGCCGAAAGCATCCGCGCCGCCAAGGTCAAGAAGACCGCTTGATAGGACATTGCCCCGCCCGCTGGCGGGCGTAGCAGGTAACGAACGATGGCTTCCCCCAAACACTTCCTCGATCTCTCCGCAGTCACCGCATCCGACCTCAGAACCATCATGGACGATGCAAAGGTGCGAAAGCAGGCATTCAAGGCAGGCGCCGGCGACAAGCCGCTCGCCGGCAAGATGCTGGCCATGATCTTCGAGAAGCCCTCCACCCGAACCCGCGTCTCCTTCGATGTCGGCATGCGCCAGCTCGGCGGCGAGACGCTGTTTCTCTCGGGCACCGAAATGCAGCTCGGCCGCGCCGAGACGATCGGCGATACCGCCAAGGTTCTCTCGCGTTATGTCGATGCGATCATGATCCGCACGACCGAGCATAACCGCATGCTGGAGCTGGCCGAACACGCGACCGTGCCCGTCATCAACGCGCTGACGGATGATACCCATCCGTGCCAGATCATGGCCGATATCATGACCTTCGAAGAGCATCGCGGCCCGATCAAGGGCAAGACGATCGCCTGGACGGGCGACGGCAACAACGTGCTGCATTCTCTCGTCGAAGGGGCTGCCCGTTTCGGCTATCGCATGAACATGGCCGTACCCCTTGGTTCCGAGCCGAAGGATCACTATCTGAACTGGGCCCGCAATGAGGGCGCCGAAGTCATGCTTTACCATGATGCAGACCGTGCGGTCGCCGGCGTCGATTGCGTGGTGACCGATACCTGGGTCTCCATGAATCAGGAACATCGGGCCAGGGGTCACAATGTCTTCCAGCCTTATCAGGTCAACGCGCATTTGATGGCGCAGGCCGGCAAAGACGCATTGTTCATGCACTGCCTCCCCGCGCATCGCGGTGAGGAGGTGACGGACGAGGTGATCGATGGTCCGCAGTCCGTGGTCTTCGATGAGGCGGAAAACCGTCTTCATGCGCAGAAGTCGATTCTTGCTTGGTGCCTGGGCGCGATCTGAACCATAATCGGATGTCGCGAGTCCCGAACTCGCGGCTGCGCGAGCAGCCAGCGCGCTAGCCGGCTGCTCCCAGAGAACAGGAGTATAAGCCATGGCAGAAGCTGCAGCCGCTCTCGGCGAGTTCGATTTCGCCGGCGATGATCATGTCGTCCCCTTCCAGGTGGAAGGGCTTGATGTGCGCGGTCGCGCCGTCCAGCTCGGCCCGATGCTGGATGCGATCCTCGAGCGCCATCACTATCCCGCCCCCGTCGCCCGCCTTCTGGCTGAGGTCGTGGTGCTCACGGTGCTGCTCGGCACCTCGCTGAAATTCGACGGCAAGTTTACCGTCCAGACCAAGAGCGACGGCCCCGTCGATCTCTTGGTCGCCGATTTCTCGACGCCGGAAAATGTCCGCGCCTATGCCCGTTTCGATCAGGCCCTGCTCGATCAGGCGGTCGCCTCGGGCCAGACCGAGCCGGAACAGCTGCTCGGCAAGGGCGTGCTCGCCTTCACCATCGACCAGGGCAAGTTCAGCCAGCCCTATCAGGGCATCGTCGCACTTGACGGTACCTCGCTCGAAGACATTGCCGGCGTCTATTTCCGCCAGTCGGAACAGATCCCGACACGCGTTCGCCTGGCTGCCGCCGAGCTTTTCGACCGCGACGAGAACGGCAAGCCGCGTCACCGCTGGCGGGCCGGCGGCCTCGTCGCCCAGTTCCTGCCGGAAGCGCCGGAGCGCATGCGCCAGGCCGATCTCCACGGCGGCGACGGCGATACGCATGAGGGCGCCGATGTCGAAGACGATGCCTGGGCCGAAGCCCGCTCGCTCGTCGAAACCATCGATGCCGATGAGTTGACCGATCCGCAGGTCGGCACCGAACGCCTTCTCTTCCGCCTCTTCCACGAGCGCGGCGTGCGCGTCTACGAACCGCGTGCGGTCTTCGATCGCTGCTCCTGTTCGCGGGAAAAGATCGGTGGCGTGCTGAAGGGCTTCAGCGCCGAGGAAATCGAGGCAAGCCAGGAAAACGGCGAGATCTCGGTGACCTGCGAATTCTGCTCGACCACCTATCGCTTCCCGGTGGACGAACTCGCACCGGCGGAGTGACCGAAAGCACGTCCCGCAAAACTGTGCAGCGGTTTTGCGGCAACGACATGCGAAAAGATCTAAAGCGTGGCAAGCGTATCTGAAAGATCGCGCCGCGCTTTAGTTCAGCACGCGCAGCAGGCCGGGTGCATCCAGCGAGAAGGCGGGTATATCGACATCGAATGTCGCGCCTTCATCCGTCTCCATCTGATAATGGCCGAACATCAGGCCGGATGGCGTATCGAGCGGGCAGCCCGATGAATATTCATAGGTATCGCCCGGCTCAAGCCGCGGCTGTTCGCCGACGACACCGGGGCCGCTGACTTCGTCGATTTGCCCGTTCTGGTCGGTAATATTCCAGTAACGGTTGATGAGACGCACGGCGATAGCGGAGTTGTTGCTGATCACGACCCGGTAACCCCAGACGTAACGATCGTCATCCGGATCGGATTGCTCCTCCAGATAAAAGGGTTCGACAACGACTTCGATATCTCGTGTGAGGGCGCGATACATGCCTGACACCTTAGTCCAAGATACGTTACCCGTATCTTATAATAGGCCGCGTGCGTCAAGAAACGGTACAGTTATAGCGGCCTCGCCACCCCCGGTTGGGCGGCCTTTCGTTTATTAAGACTAACTCTCAGTGTTAATTTCGAGGCAAATGCGACGGCCGCGGTTTTAAGGGCGGCCGTCGCATCTGGAGCAATTCAGCAAAAGTGCGTAGCGGTTTTGCGTCCGGAATTGCGTTATAACAAAGAGGTAGAGCATTTCTGAGTTTCGAAGAAAAACGGAAATGCTCTAAAATCAGGCCGAAACCTTGGCCAGAGCGCGGGCGAAATCCTCGATCAGATCATCGGTATCTTCGATGCCGGCCGACAGGCGCACGGTGCCGGGCGAAATGCCGAGTTCGGCGCGAGCCTCGTCCGTCAGGTTCTTGTGCGTGGTCGTGGCGGGATGCGTGATCAGGCTCTTGGAATCGCCGAGATTGTTGGAAATCTTGACGATCTCCAGCGCGTTCTGCAGCGCAAACGCGGCATCCTTGCCGCCCTTCAACTCGAAACAGACCAGCGTCGAGCCGCCGGTCATCTGCTTGGCGATGATATCGGCCTGCGGATGGTCCTTGCGGCCGGGATAGATGACCTTGGCGACCTTGCCCTGATCGGCGAGGAAATCGGCGATCTTGGCGGCATTCTGCGTCTGCTGCTTGACGCGCAGCGGCAGGGTCTCGATGCCCTTCAGAAGCGTCCAGGCATTGAAGGGCGACATGGCCGGGCCGGTATGACGGAAATAGTCGTGCAGGTTCTCGTCGATCCATTCCTTGTCGGAGAGCACGACGCCGCCGAGGCAGCGGCCCTGGCCGTCAATATGCTTGGTGGCGGAATAGACGACGATATGGGCCCCGAGTTCCAGCGGTTTCTGGAAGAGCGGCGTCGCAAACACGTTATCGACGACGACCTTGGCGCCGATCTGGTTGGCGAGCTTGGAGACACCGGCAATATCGACCACTTCCAGCGTCGGATTGGTCGGGCTTTCCAGGAAGAACACCTTGGTCTTCGGCGTGATGGCCTTTTCCCAGTTTTCCAGGTAGCGGCCATCGACCAGCGTGCAGTCGATGCCGTATTTCGGCGCGAGCGTCTCGACCACCCAGCGGCAGGAGCCGAAGAGGGCGCGGGCGGCAACGATATGGTCGCCGGCCTTCAGCTGGCAGAGAATGGCGGCGGTAACGGCGGCCATGCCGGAAGCGGTGGCGCGGGCGTCTTCGGCGCCTTCCAGCATGCACATGCGCTTTTCGAACATGTCATTGGTGGGGCTGCCGTAGCGCGCATAGATGAAACCGTCGGTCTCGCCCTTGAAGCGCGCTTCTGCGGCTTCCGATGTATCGTAGACGAAACCCTGCGTGAGATAGATTGCCTCGGATGTCTCGCCATATTGCGAGCGGAGCGTTCCGCCGTGGACGAGTTGGGTTGCCGGGCGCCAGGTCTTGCTCATGCCATCACCACTTTCAAACAACAAAAAAACCGGCCGCAAATGCAGACCGGTTTTCAACCCGGTCTTTTTAGCCACTTATTTAACGTGGCTGCAAGCCGACCGGCCAAATCACCACGGGATAAATTTGCAATACTGCCGTTCTAAGCTTGCGTCAATTCCCCGACTTTGGTTTTGTCTGCGCCAGTATATGGATGGAGCATGATGGCTCGCGAAACTGGAATTCTGGCTGACCGCGCAATTGCCGCGCTGTTTGAAACGGGGCGTCTTCAAAGTGAGTGTGAGCTGGATCGTGATCAGATCCAGCCCGCGAGCCTGGACCTGCGCCTCGGCGCCAAGGCATTTCGCGTGCGCGCCAGCTTCATGCCCGGCCCCTCGCATCTCGTCTCCGACAAGCTGGACCGGTTGAGCCTGCACGTCATCGACCTCAGCGAGGGCGCGGTGCTGGAAACCGGCTGCGTCTATATCGTGCCGCTGATGGAACGCCTCGATCTGCCGGCCGACATGTCGGCCTCGGCCAATCCGAAGAGCTCCACCGGCCGCCTCGATATCTTCACCCGCGTCATCACCGACTACGCGCAGGAATTCGACAAGATCCCCGCCGGTTACTCAGGCCCGCTCTATCTCGAGATCAGCCCGCGCACCTTCCCGATCGTCGTGCGCCGCGGCTCGCGCCTGTCGCAGATCCGCTTCCGCGTCGGCCATTCGGTGCTCGGCGAGCCCGAGCTTCAGAAGCTGCATGAAACGGAAACGCTGGTTGCAGCCAAGCAGCCGAATGTCTCAGGCGGCGGCATTGCGCTGTCAATCGACCTGACGGGCGACAAGGAAGGCCTGATCGGCTATCGCGGCAAGCACCACACCGCCGTCGTCGATGTCGACAAGAAGGCCCAGCACGATATCTACGATTTCTGGGAACCGCTCTATAGCCGCGGCCGCAACGAGCTGATCCTCGACCCGGACGAATTCTACATCCTCGTCTCGCGCGAGGCCGTGCACGTCCCCCCGCATTATGCGGCCGAAATGACCCCCTTCGACCCGCTGGTCGGCGAATTCCGCGTCCATTACGCCGGCTTCTTCGACCCCGGCTTCGGCCATGCTCCGGCCGGCGGCCGCGGCAGCCGCGCCGTACTCGAAGTACGCAGCCACGAGGTCCCCTTCATCCTCGAAGACGGCCAGATCGTCGGCCGCCTGATCTACGAACACATGCAGGAACAACCATCGAGCCTCTATGGCTCGGGCCTCGGCTCGAACTATCAGGCCCAGGGCCTGAAACTCTCGAAGCATTTCCGTATCTGACAAGCCGGATGGCAGCCGCTTGACAGCGGCGGCCTTCTGTTGGAAATCTCAAGCCATCAGGCGGGTGTAGCTCAATGGTAGAGCAGCAGCTTCCCAAGCTGAATACGAGGGTTCGATTCCCTTCACCCGCTCCAGCTATTTTAGCAGTATCCCGTCGCCTGAAACGCAGATCGACATCGACGCGCGCTTTTGCGCTTACGTGCCTGCTACTGCCCGGACCACGGCGCGCGTGAAAGCTCCTGAACGAGATGGTCGATGACCACCTGCACCCGGAGCGGCCGAAGCGGGCTCGGCGGCGTGACGAGGTGTAGGCCGAGCGACCTGTGCGACCATTCCGGCATGGCGATCTCAAGTTGGCCGGCAGCAAGTTCCCGCCAGACCAGGAATTCCGGCTGCAGGGCGAGCCCCTGTCCTGCGATCAGTGCCGGATTCAGCAGATCGACATTATCGCTCCAGATCCTGAACGGCGGTTCGACCACCTGCTCGCCGAGCTTGGGATGGTGAAATGTCCAGCTGCCACGCGCGGCGGCGTCCGTATAGGCGAAGGCGCAATGTTTTGCGAGATCTGCCGGATGTTGCGGCCGTCCATGCCTTTCGAAGTAGCTCGGCGCGCCGACCAGCAGGATGCGCACGGTGGACAGCCGGCGAGCGAGCAGCGAGGAATCGTCGAGGCTGGCGATCCGCAGAGCCAGATCGAAGCCCTCGGCAATCAGATCCACCTTGCGGTCGCTCAAGGCGAAATCGAGCGTGATCTCGGGATAGGCGCTGAGCAGCGACGGCAATGTCGCGCCAAGATAGGTCGCCCCGAAGGAGAGCGGCGCGCTGATGCGCACCAACCCGCGCGGCACCTTTGTTTGTTCCAGTGCCTCTTCTTCCAGTGCCCGGCCTTCATTGAGGAGGCGGTTCGCCCGCCCAAGTGAGTTGCGCCCGGCCTCGGTCAGCGAGAGTCGGCGGGAGGTGCGGGCAAAGAGCGAAAAACCGAGCCTGATCTCAAGACGCGAAATTGCCTTGGAAACTGTCGGGTTGGAGAGGCCGAGTTCATCGGCGGCACGCGAAAACGAGCCGCATTCGGCGACTTTCGCAAAGATGGCCCAGGCCTCAAGATCGGGAAGTCTATTTGTCATTTCCGGAAACAATACTCTTCCAATGTTTCTATTTCGTCAATTCGAAAGCTGCAGCATCTTCTGGTCATCGAAGCAGCGCAGGGCCTTGCGAGAGAGGCGAGGGGCCTTCGATAACGGAACAGAAACAAAGATTTAACCCATCGAGATTTTTGAGGAGAAGACCAATGCCGACGATCACCACCAAGGACGGAACCGAAATCTTTTACAAGGACTGGGGCAACGAGGACGCGCAGCCGATCGTCTTCCATCACGGCTGGCCGCTGAGCTCCGACGATTGGGATGCACAGATGATGTTCTTCCAGGAACAGGGCTACCGGGTCATCGCCCATGATCGCCGCGGCCACGGTCATTCGACACAGTCCGCCACCGGCCATGACATGGATACCTATGTTGCCGATGTCGTAGCGCTCACCGATGCTCTCGATCTGCGCAATGCCATCCATATCGGTCATTCCACAGGCGGCGGCGAGGTTGCCCGCTACGTCGCTGGAGCAAAACACGGCCGTGTCGCCAAGGCCGTACTCGTCAGCGCCGTGGCGCCGATCATGGTCAAGACCGACAGCAATCCCGATGGTGTGCCGATGGATGTCTTCAACTATGTCCGCGAACAGACGGCCACCAACCGGGCCCAGTTCTTTTACGATTTCACGCTGCCCTTCTTTGGCTACAATAGGGATGGCGCTGAGGTGAAGGAAGCGGTTCGCAACAATTGGTGGCGCCAGGGCATGATGGGCAGCGTACTCGCCCACTATAAAGGCATTGCCGCCTTCTCCGAAACCGACTTCACCGAGGATCTGAAGCGCATCACGGTGCCGACGCTCGTCATGCATGGTGAGGATGACCAGGTCGTACCCTTCGCAACCACCGGCAAGATCTCCGCAACGCTGGTACCAGGCGCTCAGCTGAAATCCTACCCGGGGCTGCCGCATGGCATGCCAACCACACATGCAGCTCAGATCAACGCCGATCTGCTGGCCTTCATCAAGGCCTGATCTCCGAGCGCAATAGGCTCGAACACATGAAAGGCGCCGCCAAACGACGATGGCGGCGCCTTCCATCATTGTGGCACGGGCGATAGCCTCGGGAGGGAACGACGCTCCAGCTTTACCCTCAATCATCCCCGAAAATATTGATCGGCCGGTATTGCCGATGCGCGATCGCGAGGCTCCGGTCGGGGCGGATGATGTAGGTCTCCTCGACCTGCCTTCCGTACTGGTCGATGAAATTATGCGGGAAGGTGGAGCCGATGGGCGACTTTGTCAGTTTCGTGCGCGGCTGGCCGTTATAGGTGATACTGCCGGGAATGGGCTCGAGGCCGGGGCCGGTATAGTCGACGGTCGTGCAGCCGGCGAGCGCCAGCGCGGCGATGAGGCCAAGTGCGATGAGTTTCATGGTGTATGCCTTTCTTTCCGCAGCACGGTGCCATTCTACCGCAAATAGACGAAAGCTCACGAAAGAAACGGTCTCGATGTTTTTAATCCTTCGACAAGTGCTGCGCTGAAAGTTGCGATCGGTTGTGCCAGCCGTCCGGCCGGCGGACGGTGCAGCACCCAGGCATTCACCGTCGGTCGGAAATCGGCGGAATCGATGACATCGACCTGATCGCGCCAGGGGCTTCCCGCAAGAGCGGCCGGCGTGATGATGCCGATGCCGAGGCCGCGTGCGACAAGCGACAGCCTGAGATCGGCGCTCAGCGCCTCCACCGCGACCTGAAACGGCAGGCGGGCGCTTTCGAAACGGTGGCGGATATAGGCGCGGAAGCCGCAGCCGGTTTCGTTCATCACCCAGGCAAATTGGGACAGCTCCTCCAGCTTCGCCGCCTTGGGGACGCCGAGCGCGGGGGAGGCGACCAGCAAGATGGATTGCGCGCCGATATTCTCCGCGATCAGATCGTCGGGCGGACTGACGCCTTCGGCAAGGCAGACGGCAACCGCATCGAGTTGGCTGCGCGACACCTGCTCGATCAGATGCGGCGTCCATCCGGCAACGATCCTGAGCGTCAGTTCGGGAAACTCGCTGCGCAGCCGGTCGAGGGGGAAGGCAAGTGCTGCTTCGGAAAGGTAGGGCATGATGCCGAGGCGGAATTCGCCACGGATCTCGCCGCCGGGCGAAACGCCTGCCTTGAGATCGTCAAGCGATCGCAGTACCCGGCGGCCGTGCTCATAGGCTTCGCGGCCCGCGGCCGTGGGCCTCAGGGGTTTCGATTGCCGGTCGAGCAGGATGATGCCGAGACTGTCCTCCAGGTTCTGGATGCGCCGGGTGATGCCGGGTTGCGTCAGATTGATCTGCGCCGAGGCCGCCACGATCGATCCCGTTTCGACAACGGCGACGAAGGCTTCAAGGTCATGAATGTTCATGCAAAATCCGCATTAAGACTATAAGTTCAATTCAATTGTAGCATTATGCGAGGAAAATATAAATGGGCTCCTCGATATGCCATAAATTTATTGGAGAGCCCATGTCATCGGAATCGAATCTTGCCGAAGCGGCGCCGTTTGTGCCTGCCGCCGGCATCAGCCCGTCGCTCATCACGCTATTTGCCCTGTCGACGGGCGTCATTATCGTCAATCTCTTTGCGCCGCAGACCCTGATCGGCGTCATCGGTCCGTCTCTCGGCTTCTCGGAGGCCGGCGCCAGCCTTGTCGCCATGGTGACCTTGCTCGGCTATGCCGCCGGGCTCTTCTTCCTCGTGCCGCTTGGTGATCTGGTCGAGAATCGGCGCCTTGTGCTGCGTCTGCTCGGTTGCGCCGTTGTGGCGGCCTTCGCCGCTGCTGCAGCACCCAGCGGCTGGCTAATCCTCATCGTCCTCTTCCTGCTGGGTGCTGCCTGCTCGGCCATCCAGATCCTTGTTCCGATCGCTGCATCCATGTCGGCGCCGGAGCATCGCGGCAGGGTGATCGGCAATGTCATGAGTGGCCTGATGGTCGGCATTCTCCTGTCACGGCCGATCGCGAGCATGATCGCCGATGGCTGGGGCTGGCGGAGTTTCTACATTGCAAGCGGCGTTGCCATGGCAATGCTGGCCGCTGTCCTTGCCGTGCGTCTTCCGGAGCGTCAGCCGGCCGCCTCGGCAAGTTATGGCGCGCTGATCGCCTCGCTCTGGCATCTGTTGCGTGACGAACCGGTCCTGTGCAGCCGCGCCTTCAGTGCGGCGATGGCCATGGGCAGCTTCAGCCTGTTCTGGACGGTGGTCGCATTGCGCCTCACCCTGCCGCCGTTCGGCCTCGATCAGGCGCAGATCGCCCTTTTTGCGCTTGTCGGCGCCGGCGGCGCGATCTCCACATCGTTCTTCGGCCGGCTCGGCGATCGCGGTCTTAGCCGCCGGGCAACCATCATCGCAGACCTGATCATGATCGCCGCCATGGCGCTTGCAGCCTATGCCGGCATGATGCTCACGGACGGTTTCTGGTTGCCGCTCGTTCTCCTCGGAGGAGCCGCGGTGATGCTCGATGTCGGCGTGACCGGCGACCAGACGCTCGGCCGTCGGGCGATCAATCTCCTGCGCCCGGAAGCACGCGGCCGGCTGAACGGCCTCTTCGTCGGTATCTTCTTCCTGGGCGGCGCGCTCGGTTCGGCCATTGCCGGCCCGGCATGGAGCTATGGCGGCTGGCTTGCTGTCTGCGGCTGTGGCGGCGTGTTTGCCGTGCTCGCGCTCGTCTCGGCTCTTGTGAACCCGCTCGACTGAGCCGGCCACCGCTAACGGCAGCGTGGCGCAAAGGCTTAAACGAAAATGGGCGGCCGAAGCCGCCCATTCCTACTTGCTATTCAAGAGAGCCGTAGGCTCAGAATTCCGTCCAGTCGGCTTCCTGGCTGGCGGCCGGAGCGGCGCTGCTGCCTCCACCGAAGGCGCTGGCGAGCTTCTGACCAAGGGCGCGTGCCGGCGAAGCCTTCGGGCGGGCGGTGCTTTCGGCAACGCGAACCAGGGGCTTGGCGGCAGGCCGTGCGGCAGCGCGTGGCGTGGTCGATGCCGTGGTCACAGGCGTGCTGGCGACGAAACCGCCGGTGCCGGTCAGGCGGAACTGGCCGAGCAGGTTGTTGAGCGCCGTTGCCTCTGTTGCAAGGCTATGGCTTGCGGCGGTCGATTCCTCGACCATGGCCGCATTCTGCTGCGTGCCCTGGTCCATCGTGTTGACGGCGGTGTTGATTTCCTGCAGGCCGGTCGACTGTTCGCGGGCGGCTTCGGCAATCGCGTGGACGTGCTGGTTGATTTCCTGCACCTCGTGGACGATCGCATCGAGCGCCTTGCCCGTTTCGCCGACGAGGCTGACGCCAGTCTGGACATGCGTGCCGGACGTGGTGATCAGCGCCTTGATTTCCTTGGCGGCGTTTGCCGAGCGCTGGGCGAGTTCGCGCACTTCCTGTGCGACGACCGCGAAGCCCTTGCCGGCTTCACCGGCGCGCGCTGCTTCGACGCCGGCGTTGAGTGCCAGCAGGTTGGTCTGGAAGGCGATGTCATCGATGACGCCGATGATGTTGCCGATCTCGACCGAAGACTGCTCGATCTGCTGCATGGCCGAAACCGCCTTGCGGACGACTTCGCCGGACTTTTCGGCGCCGATGCGGGTGCGGGCAACGAGCTGGCTTGCTTCTTCAGCGCGGCGAGCCGCGTCCTTGACTGTCGTCGTGACCTGTTCGAGAGCGGCTGCCGTTTCTTCGACGGAAGCGGCCTGCTGTTCGGTGCGCTTGGAAAGCTCATCGGCAGACGAACGGATCTCGTTGGCGCCGGCGCTGATCGCACGGGCGTTGGAACCAACGGTGTTCATCGTCTCGTTGAGCTTTTCGACCGAGTTGTTGAAGTCCTGGCGCAGCGCTTCGAGATGCGCAACGAAAGGCGTGTCGATATGGGAGACGAGGTCGCCTGCCGACAGACGGCGCAGGCCGTCGCCGAGAGCGTTGACCGCGCGCTCCAGGTCGGCGGCTTCCGCTGCCTTCTGGGCTTCGCGTTCCCGGCGCTCGCCGTCGCTGAGGTTGCGGTCGGCTTCTGCGCGGGCTTCGAGCTGGATGCGCTCGATCGCATTGTTGCGGAAGACGGAAACGGCTTCTGCCATCTTGCCCACTTCGTCGCCACGGTCGAGGCCGTCGATTTCGGCATCTGTGTCGCCGGCTGCCAGCGAGGTCATGCGGTCACGCAGCTTCGCCATCGGCGTGGTGATGCCGATCTGGGAGATGACGACGCTGAGGCCGATGGCGCCGACGACGGCAAGGCCGATCAGCGCGAAGCAGAGGTCGATGCGGCCGTTGACGGTGGCCGAAAGCGCATCGCCGCCATCGTTGAGCATGCCCATCATCGCATCGTTATTGGCCGTCATCTTCGGCGTCAGAACGTTCAGCTTGGCGTTCATCTGCGTGATGACCTGCTGGAGGCCGGCGCTGTCCTTGGCCTTCGCCAGGTCGACTGCCTTGCCGGAGAGATCTTCGAGTTCCTTGATGCCGGCCTGGATTTCGTCGATCGCGGCCTTGCGGCTCGGCACCAGCGACAGCGCCTGGTTCAGGCGGTCACGCGCCTGCGGCAGCTTGCTCGGCGTGGAAACCGCCGTCGCGAAAGCCGGGGTGTCGGGCTTGATATTGGCGAGCATGCTGATCTGCAGCACGGAGGAGACGATCGAGGCGCTGGCGCGCGAACCCTGCATCGCAGCGACGGCTTCATGATCGATGAAATCACTGTAGCTCGCATCCGCGCCGCGGAATTCGGAAATGATGTAAACCAGTCCGCCCATCGCGATCACCCCGAGAAGCGCGACGACAGATATGATTTTTGTGCGAATTTTCAGATGTTTCAACATGGAAATGTCACCCGATTGGCCGGGCGTGTTGCGGACCCGGCGTTTTGAAATCATTTGTTGCAGAACGGTTGTTCGATAATGCGCTGACGGGAATACCTAATTTGGTTCGACATGCGCATCATGCGGTCGGCCGGTGAGACCGATGTCGTCGGGAGAAGTAAGACGGGATATTGCTTAATTCCGCGCTAACGGGCCTGTGCGATTGACTGTAATATTGACGGGCGCGGCCCTTATTTGTGCGCAGGCCTGAAAAGGTGCAATTTATGCGGAATTATCACGCTTGAGCCTGATATTTCTGCGCGAAATGCACGGCCTGTGGACCGCCTGTGACGGCTTGATCCAGTCAAGCTGCGCCGCATCGCCAGGCATATTCCCCCATGCGTGTGATTCTGTTACATCTCAGCCGGGCGGCGAGCGCAGTGCTTAGCCTCAAGGCGGGTCAGAATGATGCAATACGGTCAGGCGTTCCGGGCTTCCGGGTGGATTGTCGTCCTCGGCCTGTTTTCAATGGTCCTGCTGTCGGCCTTTTCGGCTTTAGCCCAACAATCCGGCGCCCAGCAATCCGCTGCCCCGCAATCCGGCTCCTCCGTGCCGCTGCTGTTCGATTCCCGCGAGCGGCTTGCAAAGCCCGATCTCTCCTCGCTGGTGCGCCTGCGCTTTCTCACCTCGGTGGATTTCCCGCCCTTCGATTTTACGGATCAGAACGGCAAGCTCTCCGGTTTCAATGTCGATCTGGCGCGTGAGATCTGCGGCGAGCTGGAGATTGCCGAAAAGTGCCAGATCCAGGCACTGCCTTTCGCCGACCTGCAAAAGGCGCTGGCCGGCTCGCAGGGCGATGCCGTGATTGCCGGCCTTGCGGTCACGCCGGAACTTCGCCGCCAGTTTCTCTTCTCCCGTCCCTACCTGATGCTGCCGGCGCGCTTCGTGCGCAATACGGCAGCGATCGTGCCCGGAACGACCGCTGTGGGTCTTGCGGGCCGTTCCGTCGGCGTCGTCAAGGGTACGGTGCACGAGGCGATGCTTTCGGCCTTCTTTCCGGCCATCAAGCCTGAGCCTTTCGACAATAAGGAAGCGATGCTGACGGCCTTGAAGGAACATAAGGTCGATGCGGTCTTTGCCGATGCGCTGCAGCTTTCCTTCTGGGTTGCCTCACCCGCCTCGGACAAATGCTGCACCCTGTTCGACGGCCCCTATATGTCGGAGCATTTTCTGGGCGAGGGCATGACGATCATGCTGCGCCAGAACGACAGCGTGCTGACGGCCGCAATCGATCACGCGCTGGCCGCGCTCTCGCGCAACGGCCGCCTGCAGGAAATCTATCTGCGCTATTTCCCCAACGGGCTTTACTGAAGCAATTCCAGCAAAAGTGTGCAGCGGTTTTGCGTCCGGAATTGCGCAGAGAAAAGCAATTCCAGCAAAAGTGTGCAGCGGTTTTGCGTGCGGAATTGCGCAGAGAAAAGCAATTCCAGCAAAAGTGCGCAGCGGTTTTTCGTCCGGAATTGCGACGAAAAAGCCGGGCCTTAGCCCTTGCGGAAGCGGGCGATGGCGCTGCGCTCGATGGCAGCACAGGTCAGCTTGTCCAGGCCGAGGCGGTCGCGCAGCAGGCTGAGCAGGCGCAGTTCTTCCGCCTTGACGGAAAGGTCTGCGGAGGCGACTTCGACGGCCAGCGCATAGGCCGTATCGTAGAGGCGAGCGGGCAGCGTGTCGCGCACCGTCTCCAGCACGACGTCGAGCCCTTCCGGGCCAGCCAGCAGCGAGGCGCAGTCGCGGGCGATGGAAATCAGATTGTCGTCGTCGAAATCGCGGAACACCGGCAAGAAGCCGATGAGCTGGCCGATCCTTTCCATCTCCCTGTCGTTCATGGTGCTGTCGACGGCGGAGGCCATCACCATCACGTAGATCAGCGCGTCATGGGCGGAAAGCGGCTTGTTCATCTCTGATTCCCTCTTGAGTGAGCGAAGATTAGGAACTGGCAGACGTCATTACAAGGGATCGCCCTGTGGAGCGTTATCAGTCTGGGGTCGGACGGTCGTCGGCGACCTGCGGCGCGGGTCCTCGCCGTGAATGCCTGCCTTCGCCTGTTTTGCCTTGTCGCCGGCGGCAGCAAGCGACGAGCCCGGCTGCGCTTCCGCCCAACCGTTTTCCACCAGCCATGTGCCGATATCCTGCTGCCCCAGCCGGCAGGCCGCGGTCGCCATGTCCTCCCAGGCATCGGAGGGCAGGTCGCAATCAACAGTGCGGTTGCGCAGGTAAAGCCGCAGCGCCGTCTTCGCCATCATGCCGCATGGCCACTGCTTGCCTTGCGAACCGCAGCTCTTGTCGGCCGGCGTCGCAATGACACCGGCAATCTGCAGCCTGCGTTTGCCGAAGGAGAGCATGCCGGCATTCTCCACCGTCGGCCGCAGCAGTTCCACGCTGTCTTTTCCATCCGATGTGGCGGGCGGCGTCTCGGCCGGTGCGGGAGCGCCCTCAGCCGCCTGATCCGTCGGCGCATTTTGGGTGGGAGCTGGGGAAGGGGCGACTGCCGGTTCCGATGATGCCGGTTCCGCCGGTGCAGGCTCCGTAGCCCGGGCGATCAGCGCCGCATCCTCATCGCTGAGCGATGCGGGTGGTGCTGCGGCATCCGCATTCGCATCGGGCAGTTCTGCGGCCACATTGCCGGCGCCGGTATCGGCAGGTCCACTGCCATTCAGCCGCGCCTGGCCTGCAAGCAGCAGGCCGACCATGATCGCCATCCCCGCGATACCTGTGATGAAGGCTGCAGGGCGCATGGATTATTTTCCTATTGGCTGGCCCAGATGATGCGGGCAATCCACTCGACATCGGAAAGCTCGATCGTCCGGTTGGGGTGTTCCGGGTTGAGCGACAGAAGCTCGATGGAGCGCGGGCTCTGGCGCAAAAGTACCTTGGCCATCACCTCGCCCTCGCGGGTCTTGACGACGACGCGGTCGTTGCGGCGCACCTGTGCGCCGGGCTCGACGATCAGCACATCGCCGTCCCGGTAGAGCGGCATCATGCTCTCGCCCTGCACCTCAAGTGCATAGACTCCCGCCTTCTGCGAAGGGGCGGCCGGAAATTCCACCACGTCCCAGCCCTGGCCCGCTGGAAAGCCGCCATCGTCGAAAAAGCCGCCGGCACCCGCCTGCGCGAAGCCGAGCAGGGGAATGGAGCTGCCTTGAGAGGCAAAAATGCTGTCCGGCAGGCTGGCGGCGGCTCCCGCCGGCCGCATGAAACCGAGGAACTGCTCCATGCTGGCGCCTGTCGCCTCCAGCACCTTGGCAATGGATTCCGTCGAAGGCCAGCGCAGGCGCCCGTCCGCCGAAAGCCGTTTGGATTTGTTGAAGGAGGTGGGATCGAGACCCGCCCGCCGCGCAAGACCGGACGGCGTCAGGTCATGCCCTTCGGCAAGCCTGTCTATAGCCCCCCAGATCTGGTCATGTGACAGCATATGCGCCCGGTCCCGCAGCCCATCGGGCCGCTTTCTATCGCCGGCAGATTAACCGAGGCATTTCCCCGAGTAAAGTGAAAATGAGGAATAAAATCCTGTCCTGTTGGTGTCAGGGCCTAAAGCATGTCGCGCAAAAATGCGCAGCGGTTTTGCGATAACGAACATGCGAAAACGAAAGCCTGAAGCGTGGCAAGCGAATCCGGAGGATCGCGACACGCTTCAGGCGACCATCGCCATATTGATCTTGCCGAGCTGGATCACCGCCTGCGTGCGGCTGTCGACATTGAGCTTCAGCAGGATCGCCGAGACATGCGCCTTGATCGTCGCTTCGGAAACGCCGAGTTCATAGGCGATCTGCTTGTTCAAAAGACCTTCGCCGAGCATGGTCAGCACCCGGCTCTGCTGCGGTGTCAGCGTATGCAGCCGGTGGATGAGATCGGCGACATCGGGATCCTGCTCCTGGCCGTCACGGTAGCTGCCCGGTATGGCGATATCGCCCGCCAGCACCGTCTGGATGCTGTCGCGAATGTCCTCGATGCCTGACGATTTGGAGATGAAGCCGGAAGCGCCGAGTTCCAGCGCCCGGCGGATCGTCGCCGTATCATCAGTCGCCGAGATGATGACGATCGGCAGGCTGACGAATTCGGAGCGCAATGCCATCAGGCCGGAAAAACCGCTGACCCCTGGCATGGCGAGATCGAGCAGCATCAGGTCCGCATCCGGATGTGACGATGCCGCCGTCCGTGCCGCAGCAAAATCCCCGGCCTCGACGATCGTCTGCCGTCCTTCCATGCCTGTTACCGCCTGCCGCAGCGCGTCGCGGAAAAGCGGATGGTCGTCAGCGATGATGATGGTCTGTTGCATCGAAAACTCCCTCCCAAGAGCTCGATCCGGTCCAAGTCCTGTCCGGCTCCCCAGCACGGATATGACTCTCTACTTATATGAATATAACCGGATCAACTCCGCTGCGGAAGAGGATTGGCCCCATCCTCTGCCTGGAATTCCCGCACTATACCCATAAAACTGCGCATCATCCGCTCCATGATGCCGATCGAGCGGTCGACTTCCGCATCCGTCGGCAGGGCGGGGCGGGCGGCGGGCGTGTTCTTCTCCAGCGCGCCCACCCGGTCGGAAAGCCGGTCGAGTTCGTCCTCGTAAGCCGCGCGTTCGTCGGCCGCCATGCGGCAGACCAGCGTGCCGTCCTTTTCGACGCAGAGCGACATCGCGCCCGTCTGCCGGTCGAGGCGCACGAAATGATCGCCGCTGCGTTCGAGCTGGAAACGCGTCGCGTCGGGCTCTGCAGCCAGTGCCGCAAGCGGCAGAAGACCGGCGGCAAGCGGGATTGCAAATGCCTTCATCGTCTCATCCTCCGCAAACGATGGTGCCCGTCCATTTTTGCGCCCGCGGGCGTGGACATCGCCGTCTCTTTGGGGCAAAGCCCTCCTACAAGGCCAGCCAACAGGATCATCATGACCACGACACCGACCCTTTACAAGATCGTGCCGGAGGCGCTCTGGCAGGAAGCCAGACAAACCGGCGTTTTTCGTGGCGCCGGCATCGACATCAAGGACGGCTTCATCCATTTCTCGACGGCAGATCAGGTGAAGCAGACCGCAGCCCTCTATTTTGCCGGCCAGACAGGCCTTCTCGTCGTTGCCGTCGATGGCGGTGGATTCGGTGACAAGCTGGTCTTCGAAGCCTCGCGCGGCGGCGCACTCTTCCCGCATCTTTATGCCGAGCTGCCGCTTTCATCAGTGTTGTGGGAAGCGTCCCTGCCGCTCGATGACGCCGGCCTTCACATCTTTCCGGAGCTCGCGGCGTGATCGATCCTTTCAAGCGCATTGCCCGCCGCGGCCTCTTCCTCTTCGATCCCGAAACCGCGCATGGCATGTCGATTGCCGCGCTGAAATCCGGCGTCGTGCCCGCCTGCCGCATCGCGCCCGATCCGCGCCTGCGCCAGACCGTCGCCGGCCTCGACTTTCCCAATCCGCTCGGCATGGCCGCCGGTTATGACAAGAATGCCGAAGTGCCGGAAGCGCTGCTGAAGCTCGGCTTCGGCTTTACCGAGATCGGCACCGTCACGCCGAAGCCGCAGTCCGGCAATCCGCGCCCGCGCATCTTCCGTCTGGTCGAAGACGATGCGGTCATCAATCGCCTCGGCTTCAACAATGAAGGCCATGAAGCGGCCTTCCGTCGCCTTTCCGGGATCAGCCGCGCCGGCATCGTCGGCGTCAATATCGGCGCCAACAAGGACAGCGAAGACCGTATCGCCGATTACGTTGCCGGCATCCGCCGCTTCTATTCCGTCGCCCGCTATTTCACCGCCAACATTTCTTCGCCCAATACGCCCGGCCTGCGCGACCTGCAGGCGCGCGAAAGCCTCGCCGCCCTGCTCTCGGCGGTGCTGAAGGCGCGTGACGAGGAAGCGGAAAAGGCTGGACGAAAGATCCCGGTCTTCCTGAAGATCGCGCCCGATCTCACCGAAGAGGGCATGGACGATATCGCCGCCGAGGCGCTGTCGCACGCGCTCGATGGGTTGATCGTCTCCAATACGACGCTGTCGCGCGACGGGTTGAAGGATCAGGTTCAGGCGAAGGAGACCGGCGGTCTTTCCGGCACACCGCTCTTCGAGAAATCCACAATCGTGCTCGCCAAGATGCGCACGCGCGTCGGCCCAAGCCTGCCGATCATCGGCGTCGGCGGCGTCTCCTCGGCCGAGACGGCGCTGGAAAAGGTCAGGGCAGGGGCCGATCTCGTGCAGCTCTATTCCTGCATGGTCTATGAAGGCCCGGGCCTGCCCGGTACCGTCGTGCGCGGACTGTCGAAGCTGCTCGACCGCGAGAAGGTGGCCTCGATCCGCGATCTCAGGGATAGCCGGATGGATTACTGGGCAGCGCGAAACGTCTGAGCCGCACGTGGCTTGACCAGCACCGCCAGGAAAAAGCCGCGAAACAGCAGAAAGGCGTTCATGGCCAGCCACAGGCCATGATTGCCGAAGAGCGGTACGAAGACGGCAAGCATGACAAGGTAGCCGGCAAAGGACATCAGCATGCGGTTGCGCATGTCGACGGACCATGTGGCGCCGATGAAGACGCCGTCCATCAGGAAGGCAAGCGCACCCGTCAGTCCCGTCACCGCCGCCCAGGGCAGGTAGGTCTCGGCCGTGGCCTGGACTTCAGGCGAACTCGTCAGCCCGGAAATGAGCGCGGGGCCGGCGAAATAGAAGAAGGCGGAAATGATCGCTGCAAGCCCGAAGGACCAGAGCGTCGTCAGCTTCAGGCCGCGATCGAAGGCTGGCTTGTATTGCGCCCCGATCGCGCGGCCCGTGATCTGCTCGGCGGCATTGGCAAGGCCGTCGAGATAATAGCCCGAAAGCAGGAAGAAGTTCATCAGTACCGCATTGGCCGCGAGCGTGATGGCACCGAAGCTGGTGCCGATGCGGGTCATGATGGCGAATGAGCCGATCAGTACGAAGGTGCGGATCAGGATATCGCGGTTCAGCGCGAAGAGTTCGGCGAGCTTGGCACGCGAAAACACCTCCATCCGGCTCGGCCGATATGACCGGTCGAAGCCGCGCAGCACGATGAAGAGACCGGCAAGCGCGCCCACCGTCTCGCCTGCCATCGTGCCCCAGGCGACGCCCGCGACACCCCAGTTGAGCGACAAGCCCAGATAGATGGAAAGCAGGATGTTGATGCCGTTGATCAGCGCCTGCAGCAGCAGTCCCGTGCGGCCCTGTCCTCGGCCGAGCACGAAGCCGAGCAGCGCGTAATTGGCGAGCGCGGCCGGTGCAGCAAGGATGCGGATCGAGAAATAGGTGCTGGTCGCCTCGGCAATCCGGCCCTCGGCGCCCATCAGTTTCAGGCCGACCACGATCAGGAGCGGCGATAGGACCAGAAGCGCCAATCCGGAGCCGAGGGCAGAGACGATCGCCCGCCAGAACACTGCCTGCTGCTCGTGCTGATCGCGACGTCCGAGCGCCTGTGCCGTCAGCCCTGTTGTCGAAGCCCGCAGGAAATTGAAGCTGCCCATGATCAGATCGAACAGCATGGCGCCGATCGCAAGCCCCGCCAGCGCTTCCGGATCGCCCATATGGCCGACGACGGCGGTATTGGTGATGCCGAGCAGCGGCGTGGTCATGAAGCCGAGCGTCATCGGAATGGCAATCGACAGCACCAGACGGTGCGTCACGTCGAAGGCCAAAGTGTTTCTGTTGCCGCCGGTATCCATATCCGCCTCTTGGGGAAAGAGGCGGGTTCGCCTCAGTTGGAAAGCACCATCGCCCAATAGGGCAGATTCTTCGAGGACGTATTATGTGCAACGGCAACGCCGAGACCGCTATAGCGTCCGAGCATATTTTCCAGATGGTGGGGGGAATTGATCCAGGCGGTCACCACCGCATCGACGCTCTGCTGGCCTGCGGCGATGTTTTCGGCAGCCGGCAGGGCAACGCCGCTCGCCTTGACGCGGGCGCCGAAACTGTCGCTCATGCCCATCAGATGCGCCATCTTGCCGGCACTTGCCATGCGCTTTGCCTGAAAGATTGCCGCGGCAGTCGCATGCGGATCGACGCTGAGCGGCGGCAGACCCTTCTTGGCGCGCAGCTGGTTGACGAGCGGAAGCGCCGAGGCGGTCTGGTCCGTGCCATCGGACGGCGTGCTCGCCATTTTCGGCGTGGTCGTGCAACCGGCAATGCCGGCCACGAGCGCGAGACCGGAAAGCTGCAGAACGCCGCGGCGTGAAAGGATGATGGAGGCCATGGTTACTTACGATAGCTGAAGAGACGGATGATGATGAAGATCGGGATGACGATGGTCGCACCCAGCATCAGATAGTCGCCGACGCGTCCGAGCGCCGAAAAACCCTGCCGCCAGAGATGTACCACGAAATCACGGAAACTGTAGATCAGCTCCCACGGGGTCAGCCCGAATATGGCCATGACGAAGCCGACGATCAGCGACACCACCAGAAGCTTGATGATCGTGCGGCCAATGGAATCGCCGAGAAACCTGTTTACCTGATCGGACATGCGCCATCTCCTGTTTGCCTTGAGATACGGTTGCGGCGATTCGGCCGCAAGCCTTTTCCGCCAAGGCAGCCTCGCCTCTGAAATAGGACTTGAGTTTTTTTGTGGCCGCCGCCAAATGCGGCCAGCCAAAGGGTCCGATCATGCAGCCAAGCCAGCTTTCTTCCGGCGACGTCATCGCCGACCGCCGCGCCGACTATGCCAAGATGCTCGCCGAAAGCGGCGATGCGGAAGCGGCGGCCGAGCTGATGGAACAGGCGCTGGAACTCGCGCCAGCCTGGGCGGCAGGCTGGTATCGTCTCGCCACCTATCAGGAGAAGGCTGGCAAGATGGACGCCGCCGTCGAAGCCTATCGCCGCACGCTGGATCTCGACCCGCAGGATATTTTCGGCGCGGGCCTGAAACTCGCGCTTCTTGGTGATGCCGAAACGCCGGCGCAGCCATCCAGCCGCTATGTCGAGCGCCTCTTCGACGACTATGCCGATCGCTTCGAGACATCGCTGGTGGAGAAGCTGGACTATTCCGTTCCGCAAAAGCTTGCCGCCCTCGTTGCATCCACCGGCCGGCACTATCGCTGCGCCGTCGATCTCGGTTGCGGCACGGGCCTGCTCGGCCCCGAGATCCGCGCCCATGTCGTCAGCCTCGAAGGCTTCGACCTGTCGCAGAACATGCTGGTAAAGGCCGCCGAAAAACACGTCTACGACTATCTCTCCCAGGCGGACCTGTCGCTGATACCGGAAGCCTCCGGCATCTTCACCGATGGCGCGCGGCACCGCGCCGATCTCGTCACTGCCGCCGATGTGCTGATGTATCTCGGCAATCTCGAAAGCGTCTTTGCGATCGTTGACGACCTCGCCATGACAGGCGCCGACTTTGTCTTTTCGGTCGAGGATGGCGGCGAGGGGGATGGCTTCAGCCTGGCGCCATCACTGCGTTATGCCCACTCGCAAACCTACATCGAAGGGCTCGCGGCGGCCCACGGTCTCGAAATCCTCGATATCGTCAAAACCACCATTCGCAAAGATGGCGGCAAACCGGTTTCCGGCATTCTGTTCCTTACACGCAAGACGGCTTAAGCGCATATTTCTTGCGATTTTAAAATAGGTCAGCATTGCTTACGTATTTCGCTTGCGCGCAACCGGGCAAAGCCTGATAATCCTCATATCCCGCGAGACAGCGACGCGCCCCAAAGGTGCAGCACGCGCCGCATCCATCCCTACATTGCCTTTTCCTCCGGCCGGTCCGGAGCAGCCGCTATTGGAGATCGCGACATGAGCCAGCTCATCAGTGCCCTCGGTTTCTGGAATACCACTGCGACGCGCCATACGCCGGTCGAGGATGTGCAGGGCATATTCTCCGGCAGCCTCGTGTCCGCCCTCGGCCTCTATATGCTCGCCAGCGCCGGGCTCCTCACAGGCAGCACCGCCGGCGTCGCCTTCCTGCTGCATTATGCTTTCGGCGTGAACTTCGGCCTCGCCTTCTTCCTGCTGAACCCGCCCTTCTTCTATCTCTCGTGGAAGCGCCTCGGCATGGCCTTCACGATCAAGACCTTCATCGCCATCGGCCTTACCTCGGCTCTGACAAGCCTGCAGCCGAAGGTCATGGAAATCGCCGCCATCCATCCGGCCTGGGCAGCCCTTCTTGGCGGCCTGCTGCTCGGTTACGGCCTATTGGCGCTCTATCGCCACCGCGCCAGCCTCGGCGGCGTCGGCATCCTAGGCATTTATATGCAGGAGCGTTTCGGCATTCGCGCCGGCCTCGTGCAGCTTGCGATCGACATGTGCGTGCTGACCGCAGCCTTCTTCGTCACCACGCCGCCGGTCGTCTTCTACTCGGTGCTTGGCGCGGTGGTTCTCAACCTCTTCGTCACGATCAACCACAGGGCCGATCGCTACATTGCCTTCTAAGATTACGAATCTGTAAGCCGTTCTAAACAAAACGTAACTTGCCTGTGATCGCCACCGGCGCGACACTTTTCCTCGCGCCGGAATTGATGAGGTAAGCTATGTCAGAGTTGGAAAAGCTTGTCAGACGCCGCATGCAGGAAGAATACGCCAAGGGCTCTTCCGCAGAGGAAATCGCCAAGGTCGTTCGCGACATATTCAACAGCATCGACCTCTCGGGCAAATGGCCTGAAGCCGCTGCCCACAGGGCCGATATCGGCCACTGACGAAGGATATTCAACCGACCCGATCTCTCGGGTCGGTCGCCGGGCCGAAGTGCCCTATCAGCAGGAAATGATCAGGCCGCCTTCTGCGGCGCATCGAGCGGATGCTGGGCACGGAAGCTGACGGCAAGCCGGTTCCAGATGTTGATCGTACCGATCGCAACCGTGATATTCGTCATCTCTTCTTCGGAGAATTGCGCCTTCAGCGCCTCGTAATCGGCATCCGGCGCCCCGGTTTCGGCAATCTTCGTCACCGCATCGACCCAGCCGAGCAGCGCGCGTTCGCGCGCGTCATAAACGGGCGACTCCCGCCATACGCACATGAGGTTGATCCACTGTTCGGAAAGTCCGTCATGGCGGGCCTCCTTCACATGCATGTCGACGCAATAGGCGCAGCCGTTGATCTGCGAGGCGCGGAGCTTGATCAGGTGGATGAAACGGCGCTCGAGGCCGGAGGTCTGGACATATTGTTCCAGGGCGACAACCGCCTTGTAGGCATCCGAGGAGGCCTTGGCGAAATTGAAACGTGGTTGCATGGGTCTTCTCCTTAAGTTCAAGGTTGGGGAGTTGAAGGTCGGGGGTTGGGATGGGTGCGGCTCAGCGAGCCGCCTTTCTTTCATGCAGATCCATGAAGGCGCAGCCTCGGGCGGCGATGCCGCCGTCATCGTCGGCGGCAAGCTCGGTCAGGATGTCGGCAACGCTGGTGCTCGCAAGTTCGGCGCGATAAGCGCGCTCGGCTCTCAGCATCGCCGCGCTCACCTGGCAGGGCTTGGTGAAATAGCGCTGCGGCAGCGGGTTCGGTCCACGCTGGCGGATCTCGGCGCAGCGGAAGGCAGGTGCCGGTCCCTCGATCGCCAGCACGATATCGAGCAGCGATATGTCCTCCGCTTTCTTCGCCAGCCGATAACCGCCCTTCGGTCCGGGCACCGTCTCCAGGATTCCGGCACCCGAGAGCGCCTGCAGGTGCTTCAGGAGATAGCTCGTCGATACTCCGTGAAATTCGGCAAGCGCTGCCGCTGAGAGCACGCCCCCCTCGGAAAGGCCCGAGAGCACCGCTACGCAATGAATGCCTTGTTCGACACCGTCACCAAGCTTCACAACTGATCTCCTTATTGTGGATATAATTTATCTATGATTCTGTCAGGGAGTCAATCCCGCTTCTATTCGTCTGAGTTTGAACTACATTTGCCCCGTGGATCAGATCGATGCCGAGACCAGCCTTGCCTTGCCCACCCCTTTTCTCCGCTGGTTTGCAGAAAAGGGCTGGCGCCCGCGTGCCCATCAGCTCGAATTGCTGGCCCGCACGGAGGCCGGCGAAAGCACGCTGCTGATTGCACCGACCGGTGCCGGCAAGACGCTTGCCGGCTTCCTGCCGTCGCTGACCGATCTCACCCGCCGCGGCAAGGTCCCGCCGGGCTCGGCCTTCACCGGCATCCATACGCTCTACATCTCGCCGCTGAAGGCGCTCGCCGTCGATATCGAACGGAACCTGACCAAACCCGTCACCGAAATGGGCCTGCCGATCACAATCGAGAACCGCACCGGCGACACGCCGAATGCCAAGCGCCAGCGCCAGAAGCTGAACCCGCCGGATATCCTGCTGACGACGCCGGAACAGGTGGCGCTGCTGCTCGCAAACCGGGAAGCCGAGCGCTTCTTCAAGGATCTGAAATACGTCATCTTCGATGAGCTGCATTCGCTCGTCACGTCGAAGCGCGGTCATATGCTCTCGCTCGGCCTTGCCCGGCTGCGCAGGCTGGCACCCGGCCTGAAGACAATCGGCCTTTCAGCCACCGTTGCCGAGCCGATGGATTTGCAGAAATGGCTGGTGGCGCAGCAGGAGGGCGGGGACAACCACGCCGGCCTCGTGCTGGTCGAAGGTGGGGCCAAGCCCGATATTTCCATTCTCGATACGGAGGAGCGCATTCCCTGGTCCGGCCACGCCGCCAAATATGCGATCCCGGATGTCTATCGTCAGCTCCTCGACCACAAGACGACGCTGCTCTTCGTCAATACACGCTCGCAGGCCGAGATGCTCTTCCAGGAACTCTGGACGGTCAACGAAGAGAACCTGCCGATCGCGCTTCATCATGGTTCCCTTGATGTCGCCCAGCGTCGCAAGGTGGAGGCCGCCATGGCTGCCAACCGGCTGCGCGCCGTCGTTGCCACCTCCACCCTCGATCTCGGCATCGACTGGGGCGACGTCGATCTCGTCATCCATGTCGGCGCGCCGAAGGGTGCTTCGCGTCTTGCCCAGCGCATCGGCCGCGCCAATCACCGCATGGACGAGCCGTCGAAGGCGATCCTTGTTCCCGCCAATCGTTTCGAGGTCATGGAATGCCAGGCAGCCCTTGACGCCAATTATATCGGCGCGCAGGACACGCCGCCTGTCGGGCGCGGCGGCCTCGACGTGCTGGCCCAGCACATTCTCGGCATGGCCTGCGCCGAACCCTTCGACATGCTAGAACTCCATGACGAGATCACCAGCGCCTTGCCCTATGCCGATCTCGATTGGGAGACCTTCGAGCGCGTCGTCGATTTCGTCGCGACCGGCGGTTATGCCTTGCGCACCTATGAGCGTTACGCCCGCATCCGCAAGACCAAGGAAAATCGCTGGCGCGTCTCCAATCCGCAGGTCGCCCAGCAATATCGCCTGAACCTCGGCACCATCGTCGAGGATCCGATGCTGAATATCCGCATGGCCAAGCGCGGCGAGGGCGGCAGGCTTGGTCGTCCCGGCGCCGTGCTCGGCAAGGTCGAGGAATATTTCCTCGAACAGCTCGCCCCCGGCGACACGTTCATCTTCTCCGGCAAGGTCTTGCGTTTCGAAGGCATCAGGGAAAACGAGGCGCTGGTCAGCCAGGCCTATTCCTTCGACCCTAAAATCCCTTCCTATGCCGGCGGCAAGTTCCCGCTTTCGACCTATCTCGCCGATCAGGTTCGTTCGATGCTGGACGATCCCGACCGCTGGCACCGCCTGCCGGATCAGGTGCGCGACTGGCTGTCGCTGCAGAAGGAAAAATCCCTGCTGCCTAAGCGCGACGAACTGCTGATCGAGACCTTCCCGCGCGGCAGTCGCGGCTACATGGTCATCTATCCCTTCGAGGGCCGGCTTGCGCACCAGACGCTCGGCATGCTGCTCACCCGCCGGCTGGACAGGGCAGGGGCAAAGCCGCTCGGTTTCGTGGCGACGGATTATTCCCTCGCCATCTGGGGACTGGAAGATCTCGGCCTGATGATCGCCAATGGCCGCCTCAGCCTTTCCGATCTCTTCGACGAGGATATGCTCGGTGACGATCTGGAATCCTGGCTGAACGAATCCTTCCTTTTGAAGCGTACCTTCCGCAATTGCGCCGTGATTGCAGGCTTGATCGAGCGGCGCCATCCGGGCAAGGAAAAGACCGGCCGGCAGGTCACCGTGTCAGCTGATCTGATCTATGATGTGCTCCGCACCCATGAGCCCGACCACATCCTGCTGCAGGCGACACGGCAGGATGCAGCCACCGGTCTTTTGGATATTTCCCGCCTTGGCGATATGCTGAGACGAATCAAGGGCCACATCACCCACCGGGCGCTGGATCATATTTCCCCGCTCGCCGTGCCGGTCATGCTGGAAATCGGCAAGGAATCGGTGCCGGGTCAGGCCCATGACGCGCTGCTGGCCGAAGCCGCCGACGATCTGATCGCCGAGGCGATGGCATGAATTTAGGACTGACGAGAGTGATGAACCGCCTGGCGCTTGTGCGCGACATGACCAGCCTTGCCGCGATACCGGGCGTCGAAACCGCCGTTCACGGTGTTGCTGCCGTCTGCGATCCGCTCGGCGCCCTCTATTTGCCGGATGCCGGCATTCTCGTTGTTTCCGACCTGCATCTGGAAAAGGGCGCAGCCTTCGCCCGCCGCGGCATGATGTTGCCGCCCTACGATACGCTGGCGACGCTGACGGTGCTTGCCGCCGTCATTTCCCGCTACGATCCGAAGCTCGTCATATCTCTCGGTGACAATTTCCACGACCGCGTCGGTTCCGAGCATCTGCCCGAAGCCTTCCGCACGCTGATCGTGGAAATGGCGCGCGGCCGCGAATGGATCTGGATCAACGGTAATCACGACCCCGATGGCACGGTCGACCTGCCCGGGACCTGCTCGGATGAGCTCTTCTACGCCGGCCTGACCTTCCGCCACGAGCCGCGCGACGGATTGCAGAAGGGCGAGATAGCCGGCCACCTGCACCCGGCCGCCACCGTCCGCCGCCGCGAAAAATCCGTCCGCCGTCCCTGCTTTGCCACGGATGGCGCCCGCTTGCTGATGCCCGCCTTCGGCGTCATGAGCGGTGGGCTGGATCTCGGCCATAAAGCGATGAAGGGCCTCTTCGACACCGGCGCCCTGATCGCCCATCTGCTCGGTCGCGACCGGATTTACTCCGTCCGCTATGGCAATCTGCGTGCTTAAAGCATGTCGCGCAAAAGTGTGCAGCGGTTTTGCGATAACGACATGCGAAAACAAGAATCTAAAGCGTGGCAAGCGGATCTGAAAGATCGCGCCACGCTTTAGTTACATCCCTGCAATTGCTGCTGATAGGTTCCGGCCATCTGCGCGAACTTCTGCGCCGTCTGCTGCAGCTGACCGTCGCTGCGCCAGTTGCCGCGCTTGTAGCCGGTCGGGCCGGAATAATAGGCGAGATAGAGATTATAGGCGTCGTTGAGCGGAATGCCGGTCGCTTGGCTGTTGCTGTAGTGATACCAGCCGATGAAATCGATCGCGTCGGCGAAGTTGGTGCGCGTTGCCGACCAGTTGCCGGTTTCCGACTGGTAGTGGTCCCAGGTTCCGTTCAGCGCCTGCGAATAACCGTAGGCGGTCGAGGGGCGCGTCCAGGGAATGAAGCCGAAGAGTTTCGTGCGCGGCGGGCGCGCATAGGGCTGGAAGCCGGATTCGACATACATGGTCGCCATCAGGATCGGCACCGGCACGCCGTATTTCTTCTCGGTACGCTCAGCAGCACGTTGCCAGCTGGTGAAGAGACCATCCTTCTGGTCGAAGACGGCGCAGATATTTCGCGTCTGGCGGGGTGCCGTCGCGCAGCCGGCAAGCAAAGCCAGCCCGACGACCGCAAGCACGGTACGAGTACGCATGATACAAACCTCTCGTTTCCGAGAGATTACTAACTCGTAAATCTTAAGGAGCGGTTTTTATGCGAATACGAGATGTTCCGAAGGCTTTTTGTGAGGCCAGGGATTCGTCCCGTCGCGCAGCCACAAGAGCGTGTCGAGCCAGAAACCGGTGGCATGGCGCGCGTGGAAAAGATCGAAATGCCCGATCTGCGCAAATCCGAGCTCGTCGGGTGTCAGCAACACCTCCTCCACGTCAGCATTGCGGTAGTGCGACAGGCCCCGGCGAATGGCCGGCACGGTGCCAATCTCGTCATCGGTGACGGTGAGGCTGAGGATCGGCGCCCGGAAATTTCCAAAGGCTTTTGCCGCTGAATGAGGGTCGCTCCATCCGCGCTGGAACGCCCAGTCGAGCGCCACGCCCTTCGGCAGATCCTCGAGCCAGCCGAGACGCCGGCCGGGAAAATAACCTGCCAGCGCGGCCGCTGCGGGCATCAGCAGATGCCACTTCACAAACAGCCGCAGCCGATGCGCCGGGGCATAGTCCCGCCAGTTTCCATATTGCGCACCGACCGCCAACATCCGGCCGACGCGATCGGCATGGGCCGCAAGGCCGGGAAGGAAGCCGCCGATACTGTGCCCGACGACATCAAGCGGCTGGCCGGGCCTCTGGCCCTCCATGAACAGCAGTGCCGCATCGAAATCCCGTTCGCCCCAGTCCCGCCAGCGATAGCCGCATCCGCGCAATCGCTCCGGGCGCGACAGGCCGATGCCTCGATAGTCATAGGTCAGTGCGTCGAAGCCATGTTCGGCAAGAAAGCGTGCATAATAATGGTAGTAGCGCGCCGCAACGCCGGTTGCCGGATTGATGATGACGCTGCCGTTGCTACGGCCCTCGGCGCTCCAGAAATGACCGCGAAGCGCCAAGCCGTCGCTACAGCCGATCACGACGGCTTCCGCCTCCCGCGCAAGATCGCTCTCCCTGCGTTTGTTCATGGCCGGCATGATCGCTTCCTTTGCCCGTGTTCGACAAGGATATTAGGCAGCATCCGACGTTGATGATACTCACTAGTCGGTATACATTGCCGTGATGGCAAAACCCGCATCGGACACGCGTGAGCGCATCGTCGCTGCCGCCGCAAAACTCTTCTACAGTGAGGGCATCCGCGCTGTGAGCGTCGATGCCGTGGCGGAGAAGGCCGATGTCACCAAACGCACGCTCTACTACCATTTCGACAGCAAGGACGAATTGATCGCCGCCTATCTGGAAACCCGCGACCAGCCCAATCTCGCTGTCTACAGGCGCTGGTTTGCTGAGACGCAAGGCAATCTGCCGACGAAAGTGAAGGGCATATTCGACAATCTTGCCCGCTCGGCCCGGCATCCGAAATGGAAGGGCTGCGGCTATCTCCGAACCTCGGCCGAGCTTGCGAACATGCCCGGCCATCCCGCTCTCAAGGTCGGCGCCGCGCACAAGAAGAATGTCGAACAATGGCTGGCTGCGATCTTTGAGGATGCGCATCTGGCCGAAGCGCAAAAACTCGCCCGCCAGATTGTCCTGCTGCTCGACGGCTCCTTTGCCGCCGTGCTTCTGCACCGCGATCCCACCTATATGGAAACGGCCGGAGAGGCGGCCGCGGGTTTGGTGACTGCGGCTATAGCACGGGTCGAATAATCAATCCTTGCGGAAGATCAGGCTGGCGCCCCATCCGGTGATAACGGCCAAAAGCACCGAAAGGCAGCCGTAAAGGATCGGCTGTTCATGTGCGGCATCGGTGATCGTCTGCTCGATGCCGGTCTTGATGACGCGCAGCGGCTGCGATTTCTGGGTCACGAACTTTCCGCTCTTGAAGAGATAGGCGCGCACAGTATGCACGCCGTTCGGAATATTGGCGGGCAGGCGCAGGCTTGCCTTGAAGAGGTTGGAAGAGACGAAGCGCACGCCGCTCGGATCGCGCTCGTAGAGTCCGCCGCCCTGCTGGATGCGCCGGAAGGCTGTGCGGAACTCGTTGAGACTGTTGAAGTTGCCGGCAAAATCGATCGGCCGCAACGGAATATGATCGATGCCGATACCCTCGCCGGTAAGGTCGAGCGGCGTCGTGATATCGTCGATGGAGCGTGAACTCGACATCGAGTAGGAATGCGGCACGTCGGCGAATGTCATCGATGAGGCGTTGATCCAGATGCCGAAGACACGTTCCTTCTTGCGCACGGTCGCATCTTCGCGCGGACCTTCCAGAACCACGATGACATCATATTGGCCGATCGCGAGCAGCAGGTCGTCGGTATTGGTCACCGCGCCGAAAATCGTCAGGTCCGCGCCGCGGAAATCCGAAGTGATGGCGATCTCGCTGGTGGAGGTGCCGATCTCAAGCCCTTCGCGCTCGGCCTGTGTGCTCTGCCCGGGCAACATCTGCGCCATCGCCGGCGATGGCAGCAGAAACGCAAGGAACACGGCAAGAGCACGCCAGCGCATCAGTTCCCCGCTCCCATGACCACCGAATAGATATCTTCTGGTGTCACCACGAGCGCGACGGCAAGGCGCAGGCCGACGGCGAGAACCAGCAGGCCGAGCAGCGCGCGCAACTGTTCGCCGCGCAGCCGCTGGCCGACGCGCACGCCGTATTGCGCACCGATGACGCCGGCGAGCATCAGGAAGAAGGCAAGCACGATATCGACGGAATAGTTGGTCGCCGCCTGCACGATCGTCGTATAGGCGGTCACGAAGATGATCTGGAACAGCGAGGTTCCGACGACCACGTTGGTCGGGATGCGCAGCAGGTAGATCATCGCCGGCACCATGATGAAACCGCCGCCGACGCCCATGACGGAGGTCAGGATGCCGATCGAAAATCCGAGTGTCACGATCGGGATGACAGAGAGATAGATCTTCGATTTTTTGAAGCGCACCTTGAGCGGCAGCTTGTGAACCCAGTGCTGATGGCCGGGCTTGCGGGGTGCGGGCGCCTCGTTGCGGGCGGCCCGGCGCATGGCATTGACGCTTTCCCACAGCATCAGCCCGCCGACCGTGCCGAGGAAGACGACATAGAGCAGCGAAATGAAGAGATCGAGCTGGCCGATCGCGCGCAGCAGCGAGAAGATCCAGATGCCGACCGTCGCCCCCGATAGACCGCCGACGAGAAGCACCGAGCCGAGTTTCATGTCCAGCGTACCGCGCCGGAAATGCGTTATCGCTCCCGAGATCGACGAGGCAACCACCTGGTTGGCGCCGGTGGCGACGGCAACGACAGGCGGGATGTTGTAGAAAATCAGGAGAGGCGTGATCAGGAAGCCGCCGCCGACGCCGAACATGCCGGACAGGAAGCCGACAGCGGCCCCCATGCCGAGGATGATGAAGATGTTCACCGACAATTCTGCGATGGGCAGATAGATTGTCACAGCCGACCCCGCTTGTCGCCGCGCCCGCCGCAGCGGCCCGTCTCACGTCCCGTTCGAATGGCGCATCCTACTGTGAAATCGTTGCCAGAGGCTTTCGAAGGAAAAAAGCGCGATCAGCCGGATGCAGGCCCGATATGTCCCGCATAATCCGGCTTTTTTCCGATTTTGTGACAGCTGGCCCCAAAAGGCCGAAAGCCCTGCGGCGGAATGCCGCCGGGCTTTCTTAGATGGCCTTGGCGCCCGGCTTGTTGCGCTCCAGAAGCGCCTTGACCGTATCGTCATTGACCTTGCCGGTCGGCTCCTGGCCGATCGACTTCTGAAAGTTTTTGATGGCGGTCACGGTCTTGGCGCCCATCTCTCCGTCAGGCGCGCCGGCGTCGAAGCCGTTATTGTTGAGGATCGCCTGGATGTTGCGGATCGCCTTTTTCATGTCGACGCTTGCCGTCTTCGGGGCGGCGCCGCTTGCCCAAGCGTCCGGGATTTCGATCCCGTTCGCCTTGTTGTCGAGCGGCTGCGGCTTCCAGAGGTCAGCCTTGGCGCGGGCGCGCTCGAGCTGGTCCGGCTTCATGGCGTTTGCCACTTCATCACGCTTCTGGGCGGCATCCTTGTCGCCGGCCTTGGCCGCGATCGCAAACCACTTGTAGGATTCCTGCAGATCCGCCGTCACGCCATTGCCGCGGGCGCAAAGGATGGCAAGGTTGAACTGGCTGTCGGTGATGCCGAGGTCGGCAGCCTTCTGGAACCAGGAGGCGGCCGTCGCATAGTCCTGCTGGCCGAGCGCACCGGAGGCGTACAGCACGGCGAGATTATGCATGGCGCTTGCATTGCCCTGGTTTGCCGCCTGTTCGTAGAGACCCTTGGCCTTCTGCACGTCGCGATCGACGCCGTTGCCCTTCTCATACATGCTGCCGAGACGGTACTGCGCCGGTGCGAAGCCCTTGTCGGCCGAAAGCTGATACCAGTTCGCTGCCTGCTTCTGGTCGGCGCTAAGGCCATTGCGGCCTTCGGTATAACGCGCGCCGATCTCGAAGAGTGCCAGCGCATCGCCGTTGCGGGCCGCTTCGGCAAGCGGCTGCGGCTGCACCGTGTCGGGCACGGTGACGGAAGGGGTTACCGGGGCAACGGGTGCGGCTGCCGGTGTGGAGGGCGCGTTCGCAACGAAGCCGGACGTATCCTGCGCCGGTGCCTGGCCGAAGGTTTCCGCACCTTCGCCGTCAAGCGGCGTGGCATCGGTCAGGTGCTCGGGTGCGGCAGCCTGAGGCTCGGGAGTTGAAGCCGCCTGGGGCGGCACGGCTTCCGGTACCGGTGCCACCGTCGATGGCTGGGCAGCCATCTCAGAGGTAGGGGCGCTTGCTTCCGGCATGACCGTCGCCGGCGCAACCAGATTGGCCTGCGGTGCTTCGGTGGCACCTGTCAGTGCCGAGATTTCGGCCGGCGGCGGCGCCTTGTGGCCCGATGTCAACGTACGGGCAAGCGGGAAGGCCATGATGGCAAGCAGCACCGCACCGACCGCGAGCAGGATCGGCCGGCGGAAGCGCGCAAAGGCACCGCCCTTGCCGGCATTCTCTGGCTTGGCGGCGCGGCGTTCGGCGCGGGTCGCGGGCTTGGCATTGCCGTCGATTTCCATGGCGGCAGCCTGAGCGGCGCGGCGGGCGGCGGCGATATAGTCGGCTCGGTCGTTCTCGGCGGCCGGCTTGCCGCGCTGGGCATTCTGGCTGGCGCGCACGCGCTCCAGGATCTTCTTGACATCGGGCGCACCGGAACCCGGCTCGAGCAATTCGTTTGCCGCTTCCGCCGGCACGACATCGACCGGATCGATCGACGGAGCCGGGTCGATGACCGTACGCTCGGTGACCTTCGCTTCGCTCTTGCGCGACGGCATCAGTTTGCGGCCGAGGGTTGCGAGCAGGCTGCCCTTGGCGGCAAGAGCAGGCTTTTCCTGCTGGCTGGTGGCTTCGATGGCAAGCGCGCTGGTGCTGTCGGCAAGCGCCGGTTCCGGCGCGCGGCCGACCGGCTCTTCGGCGATATCGGCCGTACGCAGGACAGGGGAGGCTTTAGGCGCTTGCATGGGGGGCGCCGCCTGCATGACGGGAGCCTTCACCGGCTCCGGCGCCCGGCCGGCATCGACCAGCGCGTAGGGATCGAAGTCGAATTCGGTCTCGGCAGCGGGCATCCTGACGGAGGGCCGCACCCGATCTTCCATGCTGTCCAGCCGGTCGGCAATATGGACGAGCGTTTCATGCAGGGCCTGGAAGGTCTTGTGTGTGCGCTCTTCGCTGTCGCGGCTCAGATCTTCGAGATGCCGGAGGTCGTCGGCGAGTGCCACGAGCGCCGACATATCGGCGGGTGCCGGTGCTGCGCCCTGCGCTCCGCCATTGCGGGAATAGGCGTCGACTACGGCCTCGGCCGCCTGCCGCGCCGCCTCGATGATATATTCGTCGTTGGTTGCGATATAGTCCTCGATCGCGCCCATGCGGCGGTCGAGATCGACGGAGACTTCGGAATGTTCGCGTGGCGCGTTCAGAAGCTCGGAAAGATTGGCGATCTGCTCTTCGAGGTTTTTCAGCGCCTGCGTGTCGGTCGGCGCTGCCGCCGTGCTCTCTTCCAGCCGCGCGGCGATATCGCCGAGACGCCCTTCGATACGGCGGAAGGCGCTGTCATCGATGACGGGGGCAGGGATCGGACGAACTTCCATCTCGTCGATGCGCCGCGCCAGATAGTCGAGCCGCTTGCCGAGCGCCTCGTTGACGGAGCCATTTTCGAGCGCGTCGATCTTGCGGGAAATGTCGGAGAGAGCACCGGTCAGGTCCGGCTGCGGCGCCGCCTTGTGCGTGCGTTCCAGGAGGTAGGAGAGATGTTCCAGCCGTTCGTCGAGCCGCGAGGTTGCTTCGGTCTTGGCGAGATCTTCCACGCGCGCCGTCAGCGCTTCCAGACGGCCCGCCATCTCATCGGCCGGGTTCGGCCGGCTCATGGCGGCGCGGCCCATCAGCTCGATCTGTTCGCCAAGAGCAGACAGGCGGTTTTCCAGCCGCTGCATCAATGCCGGATCGGAGTTGGCGGCAGCGGTGCGGCCGCTGGCGGCAATCGCGCGGCTGATCTCGTCGAGCCTGCCGTCCATAGCGGCGAACTGCTCGGACATGATCCGGTCGTGCGGCTGGATCATGTTGCCGAACTGTTCGATGGCCGAAGCAATGGTGATCAGCTTGTCTTCGAGCGCACGCACTGCAGGGCTTTCGCCCATGCCGCCGAGATGCCGCTTGATGTCGTCGAGACGGTAGGCGAGCGAGACCAGCTCTTCCTGCAGCCCGGCCGTATCGAGTTCGGCCAGACGCCCCTCGACATTGTCCCAGCGCTGCTCCATGTGGCGCACCGAATCTTCGCGCGCCAGCCCGTCCATCAGTGAGCGCAGCTCTTCGAAATCGTTGCGCAGACCGGCCGCTTCCGGCCCGACCGAGCGGCTGGTCAGCTGCGCGATGCTCTGCGACAGGCGCCCCATGTCGGCACGGATATCGTCGGCGAAGTGCTTGTCCTGGGCGCTGACCTTGATTTCGCGCAGCTCGCTGCGCAGCGCGTTCATCTCACGCGTCACACCTTCGGAAATGTCGCGCTTCAGATCCTGCCGCAGGTTGACGAGCGCCTGCGCGATTTCCGTCATCGTCTCGTCGGAGGCGCGAAAGGCCGCCGCGGCCGGCTGCTGCGCCGGAGCGCGCTGCGGCGCCGGTTCCCGCAGATGGGAAGGTGCCGGCTCACGAAGATGGGTGGATGCGGGTTCGCGCAGAAGGGCCGGCGCCGGTTCGCGCGTATAGGCACGGTTGCGGTTCTCCCTGCTGGCCTCGAGCGCGCGCTGGCGCTGACGGATCTCGGCCAGCGGATCGGCTGCGCGTGGCGCATAGGAATTGGAATAAGGATCGCGTTCACGTTCGCGCTCCGGTGCCGGATCGCGCGGCCGCTGTTCGCGCCCGCTGCCCATCAGGCCCTCGATCCGCGCTTCCAGCCCCTCGATGGTGCGGTTCAACGCGTCGAGCGAAGTCCTGTCGGAATGCCGTGAAGTATTTGATCGCGATCCGTTCATGTTCTTGCTCGCTTCGATTGCCCTGTTCGGGCCCGATCATTGCCTTTTCCGAAGCGTGCCGGGGCACACGTCGGAGAGCGCCATCCATAAGGAAATAGTCAATTAGACTTTCCTCAAGCTGGATAGACTTACGGCGACACTCCTGAAACGCGAGACAGGTAGAAAGGAATGCAGATCGCCAATGCTCACCGCGCACCTTTTACGAAACGTGGTAAAGAACTCGTTAACCGAAATGAGAATTTTTTAACTTTTGCCCTTTTCGGGCCAATGTGACGTGCCGAAACTGTTCACAGGGGCCGCTTGTACTGCAGCTCGATCTTCACACCCTCGGGGCCATAGACGAAGACCTGTCCGAGATCTGTCTCCGGAATATCACGGCATTCGTAGCGATAGCCGCTCGCCTTGATACGGGCGAGCGCCGGTTCGAATTCGAAAAGGCTGAAGGCGGCATGGTTGAAGATGCCGGGCGGAAAGTCGTTTTCGCGCGTCGTGATGCTGAGATGGATCACCGGCCGGTCGTCGAGATAGAGCCAGTGGCCGGGCGTGGAAAAGGGCGGGCGGTATCCTTCCTTGACGCCGAGAATGCTTTCCAGAAAGCCCATCATGACAGGCGCATCGCGGATATCGAGCGTCACATGGTCCAGGCGCAGCATCGTTCCCTCCCAAGCTTTCGAAGCCGGTCCGATCCTACCGGCTTCGATGATTTAGTAAAAGGGAATATACGGCGCTCGCCGGATCAGAAGCTTTCCGTCCAGGGCCGCAATTCCACCTCCTGCGACCAGGCGCTGCGGTGCTGCAGCAGCACATCGATATAGGACTGCGCGATCGCATCGGGCGAGAGCGTACCGTCAGGCTTGTCCTCCCGATCAGGTCTCGTCTCCGACCGCACGGCGCCGTCGATGATGAAATGCGCCACATGGATGCCGAGCGGCCCGAGCTCGCGGGCGGCACTTTGCGCCAATCCGCGCAATGCAAATTTGCCCATCGCAAAGGGTGCCGATTGCGCATAGCCCTTGATGCTGGCCGTCGCCCCCGTCAGCAGGATCGCGCCGCGTCCACGCGGGATCATCCGTTTGGCCGCCTGCTGCGTGACGAGGAAGCCGCCGAACGCGCTGGTGGCGATCGCCTGCTCCACCTCTGCCGGATCGAGTTCGGCAATCGGCCCGCGCACGCGGCCGCTGGCATTATAGACAACGATATCGGGCTCGCCGATCTCGGCATCCACGCGTTCGAACAGGGCGGAAACCGCTGCCGGCTGCGAGGCATCGGTGGCGAAGGCCTTGGCGCCGGTTTCCTCGATCAACGGCCCGAGCTTGCCGATATTGCGTGCCGCAAGGCCAACCTTGACGCCGTGCTCGGAAAGCATGTGGGCAATCGAGCCGCTGATGCCGGAACCGGCGCCGACGATCAGCGCGCTGCGATAGGGAAAGTCGGCCATGATCTTCTCCTTCAGGATGAGCCTGCCGGAGAGGTAGGCAGTCCGGGCGCGTCAAAAAACCGTTGGCCGGAAATATTTCATTCTTTAGGCGCGTCGATCGAAAGCCCGCAGATGCGTGAGAGATGGGCAAGCGGCAGTCCGGTTTCCGCGGCCCAGCGGTTGAAGGTCTGCTGGATCAGCTGCTGGTCCTTCTTGCCGGTTCCGGACGCTGACAGCGGTACACCCGCGTCTCGCAGGCAGGCGAGCACGTCAGTGGTCATGATGAAACAGTCGCGGCCGATGCCGCGCAGGAAATATTGTCCCGTCGCCCCGCCCAGCCGGTTGCCGCGCTTGTTCAGCACTTCGAGCAGTCCGATATGATCCCCGCGCGGCCAGTCGGCGAAGAAGGCGCCGGCGCTGCCGGCCTCATTTGCCAGTTCGCGCACGAAGGCGGCATTGGCTCGCACCGACATGACCTTCGCGCCATTTTTGATGATGCGGTTGTCGCTCGTCCGGTCATGCCAGAATTCATCGGGAGCAATGTTGAGAGCAGACGGATCGAAGCCTTCGAAGGCTTCTTCGAAGCCCGGCCATTTATTGTCGATCACCTTATGGACGAAGCCGCTGTAGAAGATCCGCCTTGTCATGTCGGAGAGAATGCGGTCGTCCGGCAGGGCGCGCAGTGCCTCATGGTCGGGCGTTGCCGGCAGCATCGCTTTCAGCGCATCGGCGCCGCCTTTTCTCTGTTCGGCGCGCTCACGGATAATATCGAAATCGCTCAAGGCTCGGCTCCCGGAATAGAGGTTGCTGGCGCAAGCCTAATCCGGGAGCGGCCCAGCCATCAAGCGATCCGATCGATGCTCAGGCGGCGACGGATTCGCGCACGTCGTCGAGCAGGAAATGCACGACCAGATAATCGGTCTTGTAGTGGCGCCCGCTGTCGGCGACTTTTTCTTCCGAGCCGCCATCGGCCGGGTGCCAGGGATGATAGTGCGGATTGGTGGCGATCAGCGTCACCGCCTTGCCGGCAAAGGGGCCTTCGGCCGGCCGGAAGCGCATCTCGGCGAGCGGCCAGATGCGTTCATAGGTTTCCATGGGAATGCGAACCCTCAGCGCCTTGCGCGGAGCCGGCGGCTCGTCATGCGCAACGAGCTTTTCGCCATTGACCGGCTCGACCGTCACGGGCTCGATGGTCACGACCTCAGCCGTATCGAAGATGGAATTGAACTCCGCAGGCCACGCTCTTTTCATGAACAGCTCCTCCCAGGCTTTTCCAAAGTCGTCGGCAAGAGTGTAGCGCGCTTGGCCAAGGAAGCAACGGACTATTACCATTCTGTGACAATGGCAGTGCATCATTGTCCTCTCCGCACCACCTCACAAAATCGCGCGCATACGGAATTTGACGTTTACGCAAACGTCAATATTTTGTAAGAGTCTCAAGGCCGGAGCGATCCGGTTGCCGAATTGGAGGAATTCGAACCATGCCAGTCTATAAGGCCCCGGTGAACGACACGCTCTTCGTGCTCAACGATGTTCTGGGTCTCGAACGCTACAACAATCTCCCGGGTTTTGCCGATGCCACGCCTGACATGGTCGAGGCTATTCTGGGCGAGGCCGCGAAAGTGGCCGAGGAGGTTATGTTTCCTCTGAACTATTCCGGCGATCAGCAGGGTTGCGTGCGTCACGAGGATGGTGCGGTTTCGACACCGGAGGGTTTCAAGGACGCCTATAGGGCCTATCGCGAAGGTGGCTGGATCGGCCTCGCCGTACCGGAGGAATTCGGCGGCCAGGGTCTGCCCTACACACTGCATGCCGCCGTCGGCGAGTACACGTCGTCTGCCAACATGGCGCTGATGATGTATCCGGGGCTGACACAGGGCGCTATTGCCGCGATCATCGTCCATGGGTCCGACGAGCAGAAGCAGACCTATCTGCCGAAGATGGTCGAAGGCGCCTGGACCGGCACGATGAACCTCACCGAACCGCATTGCGGCACGGATCTCGGCATGCTGCGCAGCAAGGCGGTGCCGCAGGCTGACGGCAGCTACCGGATCTCGGGCCAGAAGATCTTCATCTCCGCCGGCGAACATGACATGGCCGACAATATCGTCCATCTCGTGCTTGCCCGTATCGAAGGCGCCCCCGAAGGCACCAAGGGCATCTCGCTCTTCCTGGTGCCGAAATTCCTCGTCAACGAAGATGGCAGCATCGGCAGGCGCAATGGCGTCTCCTGTGGCGCAATCGAGCACAAGATGGGCATTCACGCCAACGCCACCTGTGTCATGAACTATGACGAGGCGACCGGTTACCTGATCGGCGAGGCAAATCGCGGCCTCAATGCCATGTTCGTGATGATGAACGAGGCACGCCTCAGCGTTGGCCTGCAGGGTGTCGCGATCTCCGAAATCGCCTATCAGAATGCTGCCAACTATGCCCGCGATCGCATCCAGGGCCGTTCTCTGTCGGGCGTGAAGGCGCCGGATCGGAAGGCCGATCCGATCATCGTCCACCCGGATATCCGCCGCTCGCTGATGACGATCCGCTCCTTCAACGAGGCCGGCCGTGCCTTCCTGCTCTGGACTGCGCTTAAATCCGATATCGCCCACCGCGCCAGCGACGAGAAGGAACGCCAGACGGCGGACGACATCCTCGGCCTCGTCACGCCGATCCTCAAGGGCGTCATGACCGACAAGGGCTTCGATCATGCCGTCATGGCCCAGCAGGTCTTCGGCGGTCATGGCTACATCGAAGAGCAGGGCATGAGCCAGTATGTGCGCGATGCTCGCATCGCCATGATCTATGAAGGCGCAAACGGCATCCAGGCGCTCGACCTCGTCGGCCGCAAGCTGGCGCTGAATGGCGGCCGCGCCGCCATGGCGCTCTTCAAGGAGATCGGCGATTTCTGCGAGGAAAACCGCAATGACGAGCAGCTCTCCTTCTTCACCAAGCACCTGAAGAAGGGCTTGAACGACGTGCAGGGCGCGACCATGTGGTTCATGCAGAATGCCATGGCCAAGCCCGACAATGCCGGTGCCGGCTCCACCGACTACATGCACCTCTTCGGCCTCGTCATCCTCGGCTATATGTGGGCGCGCATGGCCAAAGCCGCCAACGAACGTCTTGCCGCCGGTGATGCGAGGGAGGACTATCTGAAGAACAAGCTGATCACGGCGAAATTCTTCATGGAGCGCGTCATGCCGGAAACCGCCTTGCGCAAAACCCGCATCGAAACCGGCGCCGACACGATGATGGAACTGGCCGCAGAAGCATTTTGATTACGATCCCCTTCTCCCCAGTGGAGCGCCGAGGGACGGGTCGAGACCCCGGTCAGGTGGCCCAAAGGGTCGGAAAAAATGGAATTCACCGGCGCCTGTGCGCCGCCAGGGAGATGAGACAATGACCGAGGTTTTCATTTACGATCACGTCCGCACGCCCCGCGGCCGCGGCAAGAAGGATGGCTCACTCCATGAAGTGCCCTCCGTGCGCCTTGCGGCCAAGACGCTGGAGGCGATCCGCGACCGCAACGGTCTTAACACCGAAACCGTCGATGACATCATCATGGGCTGCGTCGATCCGGTCATGGACGCCGGCGCCGTGATCCCCAAGGCTGCCGCCTTCGAGGCTGGTTATTCCACCAGGGCGCCCGGCATGCAGATCTCCCGCTTCTGCGCCTCCGGCCTCGATGCCGTGAATTTCGGCGCCGGCAAGATCGCGCAGGGCGCTGACGATATCGTCATTGCAGGCGGCGTCGAAAGCATGTCGCGCGTCGGCCTCGGCATGTCCGGCGGCGCCTGGTTCATGGACCCCTCCGTCAACTTCCCGGCCTATTTCATGCCGCAGGGCGTCTCGGCCGATCTCATCGCCACCAAATACGGTTTCTCCCGCGATGACGTCGATGCCTATGCTGTCGAAAGCCAGAAACGGGCCGCCAATGCCTGGAACAACGGCTGGTTCAAGAATTCCGTCATCCCGGTCAAGGACCAGAACGGCCTGACCATCCTTGCTCATGACGAGCATATGCGCCCCGGCACCGACATGCAGGCGCTCGCCTCGCTCAATCCATCCTTCCAGATGCCGGGCGAAATGGGCGGCTTCGAAGCCGTCGCCATTCAGGCGCATCCGGAAGTCGAACGCGTCAACTACGTCCACCATGCCGGCAATTCCTCAGGGATCGTCGATGGCGCCGCTGCTGTCCTGCTTGGCTCGAAGGCCGGGGGGGCAAGCATGGGCCTGAAGCCACGCGCCCGCATCAAGGCCTTCGCCAATATAGGCTCCGACCCCGCGCTGATGCTGACCGGCCCTGTCGATGTCACCGAAAAGCTCCTGAAGCGCACGGGCATGACGCTTGCCGACATTGATCTCTTCGAACTCAACGAGGCCTTCGCCGCCGTCGTGCTGCGCTACATGCAGGCTTTCGACATCCCGCATGACCAGATCAACGTCAATGGCGGCGCAATCGCCATGGGCCATCCGCTCGGCGCCACCGGCGCCATGATCCTCGGTACCGTGCTGGACGAGCTGGAGCGCCGCGATCTCAATACAGCGCTGGTCACCCTCTGCATCGGCGCCGGCATGGGCACGGCAACCGTCATTGAACGCGTCTAAGGGAGAGAGACGATGAGCTACACCAACTTCACCGTCGAGACCGATGCGGATGGTATTGCCCTGGTTACCTGGGACATGCCCGGCAAGTCGATGAACGTCATCACCGAAGAGGTGATGAACGAACTCGATGCCATCATCGATGCGACGGTTGCGGACAGCGCCGTGAAGGGCGTCGTCATCACTTCAGGCAAGTCCTCCTTCTCGGGTGGCGCTGACCTGTCGATGATCAAGTCGATGTTCTCGTTTTACCAGCAGGAGAAAGCCGCGAATCCTGACGGCGCCGCGCAGAAACTCTTCGATCTCGTCGGCCGCATGACCGGCCTCTTCCGCAAGCTCGAAACCTGCGGCAAGCCTTGGGTCTCCGCCATCAACGGCACCTGCATGGGCGGTGCACTGGAAATGTCGCTCGCCTGCCACGGCCGCGTTGCTTCCAATGCGAAGAGCGTCAAGATCGCCCTGCCGGAAGTCAAGGTCGGCATCTTCCCGGGTGCAGGCGGTACGCAGCGCGTCTCGCGCCTCACCGATGCCCAGTCCGCCCTGCAGATGATGACGACGGGCCAGTCGCTGAACGCCTCGCGCGCCAAGGCCATGAACCTTGTCCATCAGGTGGTCGAGCCGGATCAGCTGATCCCTGCCGCCAAGCAGATGATCAAGGATGGCCTTAAGCCCGTCGCGCCCTGGGACGAAAAGGGCTTCAAGGTTCCTGGCGGCGGCATCTGGACGCCGGCCGCAGCCCAGCTCTGGCCGGCCGCGCCCGCCATCCTGCGCCGCGAAACCGCGGGCAATTATCCCGGCGCGCTCGCCATCCTGAAATGCGTCTATGAGGGCCTGCAGGTTCCCTTCGATACGGCGTTGAAGATCGAACAGCGCTATTTCACGCAGGTGCTGCAGACCACCGAAGCCTTCTCGATGATCCGCTCGCTCTTCATCTCCATGCAGGAACTCGGCAAGGGCGCCCGTCGCCCGGCCGGCGTTCCGAAGACGGAGCTGAAGAAGGTCGGCGTAGTCGGCGCCGGCTTCATGGGCGCCTCGATCGCCTATGTCACGGCCGCTGCCGGTTTCGAGGTCGTGCTGATCGACCGCGATATCGAGGCCGCCACCAAGGGCAGGGGCGTCGGCGAAGGACTGGTCAAGGATTCCATCGGTAAGGGCCGTCTGACGCAAGAGGAGGGCGCTGCCCTTCTCGCCCGTATCACGCCGTCGGCGGATTATACCGACCTGAAGGACGCTGATCTCGTCATCGAAGCCGTCTTCGAGGATCGTGCCGTCAAGAAGGCGGTCATCGAACAGGTCGAAGCCGTCATCCCGGAAACGACCATCTTCGCCTCGAACACCTCGACCCTGCCGATCACGGGTCTTGCCGAAAATTCGAAGCGTCCGGACCAGTTCATCGGCGTGCATTTCTTCTCGCCGGTCGAAAAGATGATGCTGACAGAGGTTATCCTCGGCAAGAACACGGGCGACAAAGCACTCGCCGTGGCCCTGGATTACGTTGCCGCGATCAAGAAGACGCCCATTGTCGTCAACGATACCAGAGGCTTCTTCGTCAACCGCTGCGTCTTCCGCTACATTCACGAAGCCTATGACATGCTGATCGAAGGCGTGCCGGCGGCGATGATCGAGAATGCCGCCAAGATGGCCGGCATGCCGGTCGGCCCGCTGTCGCTGAATGATGAAGTGGCGATCGATCTCTCGCAGAAGATCCTCAAGGCAACCGTCGCCGATCTCGGCCCCAAGACCGTCGATGAGCGCCACCTCGCCCTTATCGACAAGCTGGTGGACGAGCTCGACCGTCGCGGCCGCAAGAACGGCAAGGGCTTCTATGAATATCCGGCCAAGCCCGCCAAGAAGTTCCTCTGGCCCGAGTTGAAGACCCTCTACCCGCAGAAGCCGGCCAGTGAAATCGACGTCGACACTCTGAAGCAGCGCTTCCTGGTGACGATCGCGCTGGAAGCCGCGCGTACCATGGAAGAGGGCATCGTCACCGATCCGCGCGAAGCCGATGTCGGCTCCATCCTCGGCTTCGGTTTTGCGCCCTATACCGGCGGTGCGCTGAGCTATATCGACGGCATGGGCGTCAAGGCCTTCGTGGATCTGGCCGAAAAGCTCGCTGCCGTCTATGGCGACCACTTCAAGCCGACGCCGCTCTTGAAGGACATGGCCGCCAAGAGCGAAACCTTCTACGGTCGCTTCGATCCCTATCCGGCGGCTGACAAGGCTGCTTGATTGCCAGGTGGCGGGGCTTGCGAGAGCTGCGCCGTCCGCCTTTACATAAACAGTTCGGCACTGCTTGAGCGAGGCTGCTGTGTCAGGCTCGCGCGATCGGCATCTCGAGACACTTAGCCATTGCGCTAAGTATCAGATCGTGATACTTAGCCTTATGGATTACTATTCGCATCAGCTCGACAGCATCTTCCTGGCGCTTGCCGATCCCACGCGCCGCGCTGTCATCGGCCGGCTCGGTACCGGCCCAGCCAGCATCAGCGACCTTGCAAAGCCTTTCGACATGGCCTTGCCGTCCTTCATGAAGCACATCCATCTGTTGGAAGAGACGGGCCTGATCGAAACGAGAAAGCAGGGCCGCGTTCGCACCTGCACTCTGGAAAAGAACCGTTTCGCGATGGTCGACGGCTGGTTGTCCGCCCAGCGCGCCATATGGGAAGCCCGCACCGACAGGCTCGAAGCTTTCGTCACCGCCACGCAATCGAAGGAGGAGAAGTCTCAATGACCGCCAAAATGAATCCTGATCTCGATCTCACCCTCTCGCGCATCATCAAGGCCCCTCCGTCCGCCGTCTGGAGCGCCTGGACCGACCGGACGAAATTCGAGAAGTGGTGGATACCCGCGCCGGCGCTCTGCCGCGTCGCCGCCATGGAGGTCAGGCCGGGCGGTGCCCTTGTCACCGAGATGAGCGAGGACGGCGGCCCGTTCCAGCCACATCTCAGCGCCTGTTACCTCGATGTGCAGGATGGCCGCCGCATCGTCTTTACAAATGCGCTGCTCGGCGGCTGGCGTCCGGCGCAGAACCCGTTCATGACCGCCATCATCACCTTCGCCGATCATCCCGACGGTACGGATTATCATGCGCTCGTCATGCACAAGGATCAGGACACTCGCAACATGCATGAGGAACTGGGCTTCCATGACGGCTGGGGCACGGTTGCCGAACAGCTCGCGAAGCTGGTCGAAGGATAGGGCATATTCGTGCCGCCGACACCTGAATAATTCACCGAAGACAACCGGTGATGGCAGGTGAATGGTACGCCGCCTTGCCGCAAAGATCAGTCAAGAAAAGGATTTTTGAATATTTCTGCATCCTAATTTTTTGGGATAGTGCGCTCAACTGCAAGGTGCGATAGTGGACACGAATGCATCTCATGTTCACTATCCGATAGAGGCGTACTTGAGTATCACCACGAAGAACGAGATCCTGCTGGATAAGAATCTCAACGTATCGGATGCCGGCATCTTCAGCTGGGTTTTGAGCACCGATACCGTCTATGCCGATGCTGCCGTCGCTGTGCTTTATGGTTTTGATGCTCAGCAGATGGAGAGCGGCCAACCGATCGTCAGTTTCCTCGACCGGATCGACCCCAGGGACAGGCCCAGAACCGCCCGGGCGATCCATGAGGCGATCGTGACCGGCGAGCACTATCAGCAGGACTACCGCGTCATCAGGCCGGATGGCACTAATATGCAAGTTGCTGCTTTCGGCCGCTGCTTTCGGGATTCCGAGGGCACGCCTGCCCACTTTGCCGGGATCATCTGCCCGAGGATCGATCAGCCGTCAGCGGAAGATGCAATGTTCTGGCATTGCCTGCAGGCCTATGAAATTGCGCGCAATGCCAAGCAATGGGAGATGGTCAAGGTTCTGGAAAAGGCGCTGCGCCAATGCGGTCGCAACCTTGCTGGCGGTGAGATCGGTACTCATTCGGCCAGCATTCACTGACCAACCTGTCAACCTGTCAGGCGCAAGCTCTTCGTCTGTCCTTCGTCGAACATCTCACGGAGCATTTCGAGGACCACGTGTACCTTCTCGGATTTGACAGAGTAGTAGATCGTCTGGGCATCGCGTCGTGTCTTGACGAGATCCTTGCTGCGAAGCTTTGCAAGGTGCTGCGAGAGTGCCGACTGGCTGATCCCAATGATATCAACGAGATTGTTGACCGCGACCTCACGTTCCGCGAGCGTCTGCAGCATCCTCAGCCGATGGGCATTCGCCATGACCAGCAACAGGTCGGCTTTTTTCTCAAAACTGTCTGTATCCATGATTTTTGCCCTCGCAATTTAATAGAACGTAATTTCATATAACTAATAAAGAATTATCTTAACATGGGGACAAATGACAAGTTGTCCTCCCTCGTTTTTAGGGGCTGCCGGGTAGGAAGCGTGTTCCTGCGCGCCACGATTTTCACAGCATCCGGCTGAATTCGCCTCACAAATTCGCTGGGCAACGCCTATATGCCTGTCCGAAATCATGCGAAGAAGCATGACGGCATATGACAAATTAAAGCGATGGAATCATGAAAAAGATCGGATTTCTTTCATTCGGGCACTGGACGCCCTCGCCGCAATCCCAAACGCGTTCGGCCGGCGACACGTTGCTGCAGTCGATCGACCTTGCGGTTGCCGCAGAGGAGCTTGGCCTGGATGGCGCCTATTTCCGCGTCCATCACTTCGCCCGCCAGCTCGCTTCGCCTTTTCCGCTGCTGGCCGCCGTCGGGGCGCGCACGAACCGCATCGAGATCGGTACGGGTGTGATCGACATGCGCTACGAGAACCCGCTCTATATGGCCGAGGATGCCAGTGCCGCCGACCTGATTTCGCGCGGACGCCTGCAGCTCGGCATCAGCCGCGGCTCGCCGGAGCAGGTCATCGAGGGCTGGCGCTATTTCGGCTATAACCCGCCGGAAGGGCAAAGTGACGCCGATATGGGCCGCCGCCATGCCGAGGTCTTCCTCGAAGTGCTGAAGGGCGAGGGCTTCGCCGAGCCGAACCCGCGGCCGATGTTCCCCAATCCGCCCGGCCTCCTGCGCCTGGAGCCGCATTCCCCGGGTCTGCGCGAGCGTATCTGGTGGGGCGCCGGGTCCAACGCTACGGCCGTCTGGGCCGCCAAGCTTGGTGTGAACCTGCAGAGCTCGACGCTGAAGGACGATGAGACAGGCGAAGCTTTCCACATTCAGCAGGCCAAGCAGATCCGTGCCTATCGCGAGGCCTGGAAGGAAGCCGGCCACCAGCGCGAACCGCGCGTCTCCGTCAGCCGCAGCATCTTCGCTCTGGTGAACGATCGTGACCGCGCCTATTTCGGCTATGGCAACGAAGGCCAGGACAAGATCGGTTTCATCGACGAGAATACGCGGGCGATCTTCGGCCGCTCCTACGCCGCCGAACCGGATGCCCTTGTCGAGGAACTGCGCAAGGACGAGGCGATTGCCGAGGCCGATACGCTGCTCCTGACCGTGCCCAACCAGCTCGGCGTCGAATACAATGCTCATGTCATCGAATCGATCCTGAAATATGTCGCGCCGGCGCTCGGCTGGCGGTGATCGTGTCCAGCGACCGACTTATGCGGTCGCCGTCTCTTTCGTTGTCCTCATCGCCGTCAGGCCGCCAAGGCTGATGAGCACGATTGCGATCGCGTAGATATCGGTCGTGGTATCATACCCGATCGATTTGGCCAGAAAGCCGGCAAGGATCGCCGGCAGGCTGAAGGCGAGATAGCTCTGGATGTAGAAGGCCGATAGCAGGCCGGCCCGTTCCTCGGGCTTGGCGAGCGGCATGATCGCGCCGATTGCGCCGAGGAAGTTGGTGCCGAAGCCCGCACCGGTGAACAGCGTCCCGATGAGCAGGAGCGGCACATTGGCAAAATGCACGCCCGCAACCACGGTTGCGATGCCGATCGTCTGGGCGCCGACGCCGAAGGCGAGATTGCCCTTCGGGCTACGGCTGCGGCGCAGGAGCACGGCGACTGCACCCGACAGCATAAGCGCGGCGACAACCGCCCCGCCCGTCAGCGGCGCCCGGCTGCCGGTCGTGGAGGCGACCAGCGACGGCACGAGCGAGAGATAGAAGCCGCCGAGCGTCCAGTTGGCGATATTGATCGGCGCTACCAGCGCAAGCGGCCGCCGGACTTGCTGGGGAATGGAAATGCTGGGCTTAAGAGAATTGAAGACGCCCGGCCGCCTGTCGCCTGTTTCCCGCGTCAGCCACAGTGCAAAGGCCTGTACCACAAAGGCGACAAGCAGCAGCGCATAGACGAGGTGCAGCGGTTCCGGCCCATACTGGATGAGCGCGCTGGTGCCGATCGCACCGATCGCCATGCCGGAGAGCGGTGCAATGGAATTGACGATCTGTCCCTTGGCCCTGTCGATATCGACAAGAGCCGCCCCGAGCGAGGCGCCGGCAATGCCGGTTGCTAGCCCCTGCACGATACGCGCGGCAATCAGCCATTCCGGCCCGCTTGCGAGGGAAAACAGCGCCATGGCAGCGATTTCGAGCAGGAGAGCACCGAAAATGACAGGCCGCCGCCCGAGATGATCGGAGATCGAGCCGGCGATCAGCAGTGCAGCGAGAAGTGCGAAGGCATAGACGGCGAAGATCACGGTAATCAGGATCGGAGAAAACGGCAAAGGCCTCCTGATAGATGCGGTAGAGCGGCGTGGGCGCTGCAGATGCGCCGAAGAAGATGGCAAGGGTCAGGGCATGGAAGCCCATCGGTGACGAATTCTTGATGGCATCCGGAGCGGCGACCATATATACCCCCTTAAAGCTAAATCGTTGCGTTAGTTTCATCTAAGTTCGGAGATACCTAAAAGCAAATAATTTGCTTTAATGGGTCGATGAAAGATTCTGATGCTTGGCGTTCAAGGAGTGCCGATTGAAGTGTCCTGTGGGCTTGCATTCGGGATTGCGGAAGGGAATTTGAAGCGCGCAGGACGAATCCGAAGGATCACGGTACGCCCTGGGAGGAGAAGGTCGAGTTTGAAATGGCAATGAAAGAGAATGTCCGTCCGGGTGGCAGAAGCGCGCGCGTCCAGGCGTCAGTTCACGCTGCTGTACGCGAATTGCTGGCGGAGATGAGCCGGGCGGACATCACTGTTCCGCTGATCGCGGCACGGGCCGGGGTGACCCCTTCCACCATCTATCGCCGTTGGGGCGACCTGCAGGAATTGCTGGCTGATGTCGCCGTCGAGCGCCTGCGTCCGGATACGGGACCTGCCGATACCGGACGTGCCGTCGGCGATCTGGAAGCCTGGGCCGAGCAATATGCCGAGGAAATGTCATCAGGCCCTGGGCGCGAATATATCCGCGACGTGCTCGCTGCCCAGACCGCCGACAATGCGAACAAGTGCTGTAATTTCATTCGCCAGCAGATCGGCATGATTGCCGAGCGCGCAAAGGCGAAGGGCGAAACCTTTCCGGATGTCGAGACGGTGATGGATCGCGTGGCAGCCCCGATCATGTACCGTATCCTGTTCGGCGAAGTGCCGAGTGCCGCGCGTGTGCGGGAGCTTGTCGGCGACGTCTTCGCCAGTCCCCCGACCGTCTGATCGTCACTCCGCAGCCGTCCGCTTCAAGCCGGAAATCTGGGTAATATAGGCGCGCAGTGCCGCCGGCCGCACCGGCTTGTGCTGCACGGCGATGCCCTGCCGTTCCGCCTCGCTGCGCACTTCAGGCGTCCGGTCGGCGGTGACGAGCAGGGCCGGGATATCGATGCCGAAACGTTGGCGAAGATGCAGGATCGCTTCGACGCCGGTGCCATCGGCAAGATGATAATCGGCAATGACGAGATCGGGGGGCTGCCGCATCGGCAATGCCTCTGCGGAGACAAGCGAATCCACCGCCTCCGTCTCGCATCCCCAGCCGTCGATCAAAAGCCGCATGCCCTCAAGAATGTTAAGCTCATTGTCGATGCAGAGAATGCGCAATCCTTTGAGGGGCTGGGCAGTGCGATCGACAGGAAGCATGGTGGCTGCGGCTTCGGCACTCCTGGAAAGATCGAGAGGCATGAGGATGCGGAATTCCGTTCCCTTGCCATGCGTCGAATGCAGCTCGACCTTGTGATTGAGCACGCGGGCGATACGATCGACGATGGAGAGCCCGAGCCCGAGGCCGGAGGCCGTCTTCGCCCCTTCGTCCAGCCGCGCGAATTCCTTGAATACGGTGCGGAATTTCGAGGGCGGAATGCCGATACCGGAATCCATCACCTGAATGATCACCTGGTTGCCGCGCCGCCGCGCGCCGACAAGCACCTTGCCGCTGACGGTGTATTTGATCGCATTGGAAACGAGGTTCTGCACCAGCCGGCGCAGGAGGTTCGGATCGGAGCGCACGCGCAGCGATGTCGGCATCACCTTGAGCTTCAGCTTCTTCTCGCGGGCAATAGGCGCAAAATCGGTTTCGATGCGTTCGAGGAGATCGGCGAGCGGCACGGAAGCGACGCGCGGCCGCATGGCGCCGGTATCCAGCCGCGAAATATCGAGCACGGCGCCGAGAATGGTCTCGACCGATTCGAGCGCGGAATCGATATTGCGCACGATCAGGCTGTTTTCCGACTGCGCCATGCGCTCGACCAGTGCGGAGGAATAGAGCCGCGCCGCATTGAGCGGCTGCAGGATGTCATGCCCGGCGGCGGCGAAGAAGCGGGTCTTGCCGATATTGGCCTCGTCTGCGGACGCCCGCGCTTCGCCAAGCTCCTTGTTGACGCGGGTCAGTTCCGCCGTGCGTTCCGCCACCCGCTGCTCCAGCGTCTCATTGGCCTGTTTCAGCGCCCGGTCGGCGGCGACGCGCTGCGTGATATCCGTGAACGTCGCGACGATGCCCTTGTCCGGCATGGCGTTGGAGCGCACTTCGATGATGCGCTCGCCGCCGCCGAGCACCAGCGGGAAGGGCTTGTCGAGCGTCAGGAAATGCCGCACCGCCTGTGCCTGGTCGCCTGGCGCGATGTCGCCGCGCTGGCCGAGAATGCTGACGATCTCCGACAGCGGAAAACCGACCTGTCCTGCATTCTCAGGCAGATCAAGCAATTGCCGGAAGCGCCGGTTCCAGATGGTCAGCCGGTTGGAACTGTCGAAGACGGCAATGCCCTGATCCATCTGCGACAGCGCGGTCTGCAGCATATCCTGGTTATATTGCAGCGCCTCGCTCGCCTGATCGAGCAGCCAGGCCGTATCCGAAGAAGCATCCTCGATTTTCTGCAGAATGAGCGAAAGCACGAGCCGCGCCGAGGAGGAGCCGATGGCGCTCCCGAGAAGCTGCTCGGTGAAATGGATGAGCGCCATGTCGGCCGGCTGGTCGTCCTCCAACTTGCGCCCCGATGTCTGTTCGTAGGTGGCAAGCGAGCGCTGCATCCGCTCTTCGCCGAGATAGCGCGCGATCGCCGTTTTCAGGTCGCCGACGCTGATGCGGGTCTTCCAGCCACGCGTGGCAAATTGCGAGCGCGAATGCCGCTTCACGAAGATGCCGGCCTGGATGCGCTCCAGCGGCTTGGCATTGCGGGTCAATGATCCCACGATGTAGGCAGCCGTGTTGACGAGCAGGCTCATCGCCGTCGCATTGACCAGCGGATCGGCTTCCGGCCCGGTAAAAAGCGTCGTGCCAGGAAAGAGGAAACCAAGGAAACTGCTCGCCACATAGGAATAGTCGGGGCCACCGAGCGATGGCAGGAATAGCAGGTAGAACCAGATGGCGAAGCCGGAGGTAAGCCCGAGGATGGCGCCGCGCGCATTCGCCCGCCGCCAGATCATGCCACCGAAAAGGGCGGGCGCAATCTGCGCGATGGCTGCAAAGGAGAGCAGGCCGATCGAGGCGAGCCCGGCCGTACTGTCGGTTGAGCGGTAATAGGCATAGCCGAGCAGCAGCACGACGAAGATCGCGCTGCGGCGGATATTGAGCAGGCTCTTGGCGAAGTCGTCGCGCTGGCTCGCAAGCCCCGCCAGCCTGCGGCGCAGGAAGAACGGCATGACGATATCGTTCGACACCATGATCGAGAGTGCCACGGAATCGACGATGACCATCGCCGTTGCAGCCGAAAAACCACCGATGAAGGTGATGAGCGACACGACTGGCATCTGGCCGGCGAGCGGCAGCGAGAGCACGTAAAGATCCGCATTGCCGTTTCCGCCGAATGTCAGGAGACCGCCGATCGCCACCGGCAGCACGAAGAGATTGATGGCGATCAGGTAAAGCGGGAAGAGAAAGCCCGCGAGCTTGAGCTGCTTCGCCGTACGGTTTTCGACGACGGTCACATGGAACTGGCGCGGCAGCATGATGATGGCGAAGGCAGACAGCAGCGTCAGCGTGATCCAGCGGCTGAGCGGCGTCTGATAGTCGAGCGCGGCGGCGACCAGCGCATTGTCCGATCCCTTCCGCCAGAGATCGGTGGGACCATCGAACAGGAACCAGATGACAAAGATGCCGGCGGTGAGAAAGGCCACAAGCTTCACCACTGATTCCATCGAGACCGCCAGGATCAAGCCGTCCTGATGTTCGGTCGCGTCTGTATGACGAGTGCCGAACATGATGGCGAAGCAGGCAAGCACCAGGGTTACGATCAGCGGCAGGTCGAGGAAGTAGAGATTGCCGCTGCCGATGCCGTAATCGGACGGATTGACCATGGCTGACACGGTCGCCGAAACGGATTTCAGCTGCAGCGCGATATAGGGAATGGTGCCGACAAGGCAGATCAGCGCCACGATGGTGGCAACCGTGGAATTCTTGCCGTAGCGCGCGGCAACGAAATCGGCGACCGAGGTCAGCTTCTCGGCCTTCGCAAGTTCGATGATGCGCTTCAGGAGCGGCATGCCGAGCGTGAAGACGAGAATCGGCCCGATATAGATGCCGGCAAATTCCAGCCCATGATGGGCAGCCAGGCCCACGCCGCCGAAATAGGTCCAGGACGTGCAGTAGATCGCCAGGCTCAGCGCATAGACGACGGGCCGGCCGCCTTCCGGAACGCCGAAATTGCGGCTCCTGCGATCGCCATAGCTTGCCACGGCAAAGAGCAGCAGCAGATAGCCGAGCGCAAACGCCAATATGACCCAGCCTGGAAGCATCAACCCTCCGCGGCGGATAATCCGCCGTCCTCCCGGAACAGATTGAAGATTAGGGCAAATCAGCGAGTTTGAACATTCCCGCGATCTTCGTCTTAAGTCCTACGCGGAAGGGGACAGTGTCCGAATATTTCCAATTGACGATTGATTAATTGAGATGAAGGTGTAGCTAATGAAAACAACGGCATGCCTCTGAAAATGCATCAAGGGGAGACAGATCTGATGCTCAACGAGTTCAAAGCCTTCATCGCCCGCGGCAATGTCATGGATCTCGCAGTCGGTGTCATCATCGGCGGCGCCTTCGGCGGCATCGTCAAGTCGCTGGTCGAAGATATCATCATGCCTATCGTCGGTGCGATTTTCGGCGGTTTCGATTTTTCCAACTACTTCATTGGACTGTCGCCAAATGTCCACTCGGCAAGCCTTGCTGCGGCCCGTACCGAAGGCGCCGTTTTCGCATACGGCAATTTCATCACGGTCCTCATCAATTTCCTGATCCTTGCCTGGATCATCTTCCTCATGGTCAAGGGTGTGAATACGCTGCGTGAACAAGTCGAGCGCAAGGAAAAGGCTGCACCGGCAGAGCTTCCCCCGCCACCGGCCGATGTCGCGCTGCTGACCGAAATCCGCGACCTTCTCGCCAAGCGTCCTGCCGTCTGAGCCTGCCTGGAGCCCGTCCATTCCGGCCGGGCTCATCCATCACGAAAATCGATATGCCATCACGCTTTGTCATGGGATTTGCTCCGGCAAATCCGCTATGAAGGCGTGAACTGGAGATATGCATGTCGATTATAAACAGCCTCAGCCCGCGCGCCGTCGCAGCGCCAGAAAGCGGGATCGTCGAAGTCGTCAATTATGCCCGTGGCCGTGAAGGTCTCTTGCCGCTCTGGGTCGGCGAGGGCGACCTTCCGACGCCTGATTTCATCAATCAGGCCGCCATGCAGGCACTTGCCGCCGGCGAGACCTTCTATACCTGGCAGCGCGGCATTCCCGAGTTGCGCCAGGCGCTGTCGGACTATTATTTCAGGCATTTCGGCACCCGCCTGCCGCCGGAACATTTCTATGTCACCGGCTCCGGCATGCAGGCGATCCAGATTGCCGTTCAGGCCATAACCTCGCCCGGCGACGAACTGGTCTATCTGAGCCCCGCCTGGCCGAACATTGCCGCAGCGCTGGAAATCGCCGGTGCCCGCTCTGTCGGCGTCGAGTTGCAGTTCGAAGGCGGCACCTGGTCTGTCGACCTCAACCGCATCGAAGCGGCCATTACCCCGAAGACCCGCGGCCTCTTCGTCAACACGCCGTCGAACCCGACGGGCTGGACCGCGACCAGGAAGAATCTCGAAGACATCCTGGCGCTCGCACGCAAGCATGATCTCTGGATCATGGCCGATGAGATCTACGCGCGTTATTTCTACGCCGGCGGCCGCGCTCCGTCCTTCCTCGACGTCATGGAGTCGGGCGACAAGATCATCTTCGTCAACTCTTTCTCCAAGAACTGGTCGATGACAGGCTGGCGCGTCGGCTGGATCGTCGCCCCGCCCGAGACTGGCCAGGTTCTGGAAAACCTGATCCAGTATTCGACATCAGGCGTGGCGCAGTTCATGCAGAAGGGGGCGGTCGCAGCCCTCAACGAGGGTGACGCCTTCGTGCAGACGAATATCGAAAAGGCGACGCGGTCGCGCGATATCCTCTGCGATGCGTTGATCGCCACCAACCGCGTCGAGACCCTGAAGCCGGATGGCGCGCTCTACGCCTTCCTCAAGATCGACGGCGTTACCGACAGCCGCAAGGCTGCCATCGACATCGTCGACAAGACCGGCGTCGGTCTGGCACCCGGAACGGCCTTCGGTCCGGGCGGCGGCCTATTCCTGCGCGCCTGCTTCCTGCGCGATCCGGGGCAGGTGACGATCGCGGCCGAACGGCTCTGCGACTACATCCTGAAGCTCTGACACATAAATCGAGAAACAGCCTGAAGCGACATGCGCTTCAGGCTGAACGCCGCATGGCTTCCGGAAGCACCGGAAGCAGCGTCACGTTGCGGCCCTCGACGATGATGACCTCACCGTCTCTCAGCGGCTGAAAGGGCGCACCCGCCTCATCAAGCAACTCGACGGCCCTTTCGGCCGCTTCGGCTTCGTCGTGGTCGGAGCGGTAATGCGGTACGATGGAAAAATCGATGAGCCCGAGGCCGTCCCACAGGATCGTCTCATCGTAGCCCGCAGCGGCTTGTCGCGGATCGTCCATGATCTCGATGCCCTCGAGCGAAGGTGCCGCCACGACCGCTCCCGCGCTGAAGCCGCCATAGACGAGCGCATCCTCGTGCAGCAAGTCCGCGATCACGTGATCGAAGCCGCTCTGCCGCATGGCACGGCGCAGCAGGAAGGCATTGCCGCCCACTGCCCAGACGAGATCGAAACCGGCAAGCGCTTCTCTCAGAGCATCTGCCCGTCCGAAATAGTCCCGCAGATCCAGATCTTCCGCCGCAATTCCCCAATCGGCAAGTTCATCCCTGGGGTCGTAGACATTGGCTTCATAGGCGCGTCGCGCCTCGGCGGGGATGAAATCCAGCGCATTCTGGATGACGGCCGCCCGCCGCCCGCCTCGCAGCAGCTTCTTCAACCGGGGGGCGCTCGCGCCCAGCCGGTAGGATGACAGGTAGAGCCTCATCGTTGCCGCTCCCTGTTATCAAGGGTCAGGTCACGAGCCGGCATTGGGAGAAGATAGTGTGCCACGAGCAGTCCTTTGCGTGAGGCGGACATCGGGGCAGAAACGAAAAACCCCGCGCGTGTCCGGCGGGGTTGGGTCGGTTGAAATGAACTGTTTTCAGGTCACAAGCCGACGCCCCCACCGCAAAGGGTGGTCGTCATGCCCATCGTCATAGCCTGAAACGCGAAGTTGTTCATGGCCCCAATGTGACGCTCCGCTCGCAACTTGTCAACGCACCCGAAAAAGGGGTGCGCAGGCCATTTTGTCCCAAAACAGGCTGGTCGATAAAATTGTAGCAAAGCTCGAAATCCGCCTCTAACCACATCGCCAAACATACCGGCCGCAAAGGCTTTCCGAGGCTGTTTGATAACAAAATCGGAAAGGAAAAACCCGTTCAGATGCTCCCGAAAAAATTATAAAACAGGGAATGCAGACATGGCGGTTCTGGTGACAGGTGGTGCTGGATATATCGGCAGCCACATGGTTTGGACGCTGCTTGATGCCGGTGAAGACGTGGTCGTGCTCGACCGTCTCTCCACCGGTTTTCGATGGGCCGTGGCGCCCGCCGCGCGCTTTTATCTTGGGGATGTTGCCGATCCCGACGTTCTGAAGAAGATCTTCATCGAGAACGATATCGAGGCGATCATCCATTTCGCCGGCTCGGCCGTCGTGCCGGTCTCGGTCGCCGATCCGCTGTCCTATTACGACAACAATTCGGGCAAGACCCGCGTGCTCCTGAGTGCCGCCATCAAGGCCGGTATCCGCAACTTCGTCTTCTCCTCGACTGCGGCCGTCTATGGTCCGCAGAAGAGTTCCGCACCGGTAAAGGAAACCGCGCCGCTCAATCCGGAAAATCCTTACGGCCAGTCCAAGCTGATGACCGAGATGATGCTGCGCGATGCCGCCGCCGCCTATGATTTCGACTATGTGGCGCTACGCTATTTCAATGTCGCCGGTGCCGATCCGCAGATGCGTGCGGGACAGTCCACAGCGGGTGCGACCCATCTCATCAAGGTTGCCTGCGAGGCGGCACTTGGAAAGCGTGACAGCCTTTCGGTCTACGGGTTCGATTACCCGACCCATGACGGCACTGGAGTACGCGACTATATCCATGTCAGCGATCTCACAGCTGCGCATCTGAAGGCGCTCCAGCATCTGCGCAAGGGCAAGGGGCCGCTGGTTGCCAATTGCGGTTACGGCAACGGCTATTCGGTGCTCGACGTCCTGAACATGGTTACCCGCCTGAACGGCCATTCCTTCAAGATCAATATGGCACCGCGCCGCCCGGGCGATGCAGCCAGTGTCGTCGCTGATGCGACGCTTGCCCGCCGCGTTCTGGACTGGGCACCGCAGCACGATTCCCTTGAAACCATCGTCCGCAGCTCGCTCGATTGGGAACTCTTCCTGATGAACAGGAGCGTCGACGATCTTCACAGCATTCATCGCGCACTGGCTGCAGCTTCTTTCTAAGATGCAACCGCGCGCAACCTTGCATTTACTATTTCTCCGCAGACGGGGCTGCCTGACGTTACGTGAATAAGGAATAATCAAGCCTTTTCTGGTTCGTTCCTGCCAAGGGAAAAGGGATCATGAAGAATTTCATAGCCTCGTTGCGGCTGCAAAAAGATAATCCGAAGTTTCTGGTGGCACAGTTCAAAGCTTTGTCGTCGCAAATTCCGATTCTTTACGTTCTTCTTGTCATCAATGCGCTGGCCGTGGCCATCACCCACATCAAGTCCGCGCCTCTTTGGTTGTCGCTCTATATTCCCGTCGGCCTCAGCATCGTCTGCATCTTCCGCCTCTGCTGGTGGGAGATCAACGGCAAGGAAAACGTCACACCGGAGCGCGCCCTGCGGCTGATGAAGGGAACGCTGGCAGGTGCCGTGATCCTGACGATCGGCTTCGGTGGCTGGGCCATCGCGCTCTATCAGTATGGCGATGCCTCGCAGCAGGGCCAGATCGCCTATTTCCTCGTTGTTACAGGCATTTCCTGCGTTTTCTGTCTCACGCACCTGCCGCTTGCGGCAACCATCACCACTGTCATCACCTTCACGGCCATGGTGATAACCTTCCTCTTTTCCGGCAATCCGGTCTTCGTGGCCACGGCCGTCAGCGGGCTTTTCCTGGTTCTGCCCTTCCTGCGCGTCATCAACAGCTACTTCCAGAATTTCGCCCGTCTGGTGCTGTTGACCGACGAACTGCAGCAGAAGCAGGCGGAAGCCGAGGAGCTGAACCTCGTCAACAGCCGCAATGCCCTGCACGACCAGCTGACCGGCCTTGCTAATCGCCGCAGCTTCTTCCTGTCGCTCGAAAGGATGCTGCAGCAGAATCCGTCCTCGCCGCCGGTTATCGGTATCGTCGATCTCGACGGTTTCAAGCCGGTCAACGACGTCTTCGGCCATGCAGCCGGTGATCTCGTCCTGAAGGAGACAGCGCGCCGCTTCGTCTCGCTCGTCGGCGAACGGGGCATCGTCGCGCGTCTCGGTGGGGACGAGTTCGGCATCATCTTCCCGTCCGATCTGACGCTGCGTGCTGTCTCGGAACTGGGCCTTGGCCTCTGCGCGGCCGTGCGCGATCCCTATGAAATTCCCGACGGTTCGGTGCGGGTGTCTGGCTCCTGTGGCATCGTCTATCCTGAAGCCGGCGAATACACGGCCGAAGACCTCTACGAAAAGGCCGATTTCGCGCTCTATCAGGTCAAGAGCAAGCGCACCGGCGGCGTCGAATTCTTCTCCCCCGAGCATGAGAAGATCCTCACGCAGCGCTACCTCATCGAACTTGAGCTGCAGACCGATAATTTCGCCAGGGAATTGAAACTCGAATATCAGCCGATCATCGAATTGCGCAGCGATCGTGTCGTCGGCTTCGAGGCGCTGGCCCGCTGGGACAGCGCCCGCTTCGGCCGCATCAGCCCCGACGCTTTCATTCCCGCTGCCGAACGCACCGCCGTGATCGGTCGCATGACGCGCATCCTCCTCGGCCAGGCCCTCGACGCGCTGAAGATCATGCCGGCGCATCTGCGCGTCTCCTTCAACCTGTCGGCCCGCGATATCTGCGACCACGAAACGTCGATGGCACTGCTTGCCATGGTCACGCGCTCCGGGGTCGATCCCAGGCGCATCGAATTCGAGATCACCGAGACAGCGCTCCTGTCGGACTTCGACACGGCCGACAAGGTGATCGGCGTGTTGCGCGCCGCCGGCATCTCGATCGCGCTCGACGACTTCGGCACCGGCTATTCGAGCCTCAGCCACATCCACCGCCTCGCCTTCGACAAGCTGAAGATCGACAAGGCCTTCGTGATGAATTTCGATCGCGACGCACGTTGCATGAACATCACCCGTTCCGTCGCCAACCTCTGCCAGAACCTCGGAATCGCCTCCGTGGCGGAAGGTGTGGAAAGCGGAGAAGTGGCCGAGTCGCTGAAGGGGCTCGGCGTGCGTTTGGCGCAGGGCTATCATTTCTCGCGGCCGCTGCCGCTGGAAATGGCAATAGACTACGCTGCCAAGCGCAACGCAGCCGTTTCGCAATCGATCCCGGCCTGATTGCACCCTTAAGCCACTGGAATCCCGCCTCGACCCCGTTTATTCCTAGGGCAGGAGCGAGGTGGGACCATGAACAGCAGCAATCAAAGCGACGTCATTGTTGAAAGACGGGGTACGGCAGGCCTTATCCGCCTGAACCGCCCCAAGGCACTGAACAGCCTGACGATCCCCATGGTGCGCGCCATTGCCGTCGCTCTCGATGATTTTGCCGGCGACGAGGACGTCGCAACCGTTATCGTCATGGGCGAAGGCGAACGCGGCTTCTGCGCCGGCGGCGATATTCGCGCCCTGCACCAGAGCGGACGCGCCGGCGACGGCCTGGCGGAAATCTTCTGGCGCGAGGAGTTTCGCCTGAACCATAGGATCGCCAACTATCCCAAACCCTATGTGGCGCTGATGGACGGCATCACCATGGGCGGCGGTGTCGGCCTTTCCGCGCACGGTCGCCATCGCATCGTCACCGAGCGCACCCGCCTTGCCATGCCGGAAACCGGTATCGGCTATTTCCCCGATATCGGCGCAACATGGCTGCTACCGCGCACGGCGGGCGAAAGCGGCACATGGATGGCTCTGACCGGGCTGGATATCAATGCCGCCGATGCGATCCACATCGGTCTCGCCGATCTCTGCATATCCTGCTCGCGTCTTGAAGAGCTGGTCGTGCTTGTCTCGAACCTGCCCGTCGGAAGTTCCTCTGTCGATGTAGACGCGGCCCTGCGCGATCTCTCCGACCAGCCGGGCGAGGGCAGGCTGGAGGTCAATGCCGCCCTGATCGACCGTGCGTTCCGCTTCAACAGCGTCGAGGAGATCGTCGCGACGCTCGCCAGGGAAGAGGCTGAGTTCGCCGCCGAGACGCGCCGCGTGATCCTCACGCGCTCCCCGACCAGTCTCAAGCTGGCACTGCGCCTGTTGCGCGCTGGGCGCCAGAGCCGCACGCTTGGCGAATGCCTTTCCCGCGAGCTCGGCGCCTGCATGCAGATCCTGCATGGTCACGATTTTTACGAGGGCGTGCGCGCGGCCGTGGTCGACAAGGATCGCAATCCGAAATGGTCGCCGGCAGCAATCGCTCTGGTCAATGATGAGATGATCAGCCGCTTCTTTGAGCCGCCGAAGCCGAAGCTTGCTCTATAGAGCAGTTCCAGCAAAAGTGTGCAGCGGTTTTGCGTCCGGAATTGCGTAGCAATGCTCTAAGTCTTTGTTTCAGCGCCACATGCCGCGCATGCGCGCGCCGACATCGATGCGCACCTGCCGTGCCTGCTGGCTCGCGGCGGTGTCGGACTTTGTCTGCGGCCAGCCGCAGACCTCGAAGAATTGCAGCAGCGTGGCGGGAATGAAGCGGGTGCGAGCGGCATAGACGTGCCGGTCGCCCTGCGAATTCTGTCCATGGGTGAAGAAGCGCTGCGGCACGACGAGGTCGAGATTATCCTTGGCGCGCGTCATCGCCACATAGAGCAGCCGCCGCTCCTCTTCGATTTCCGCGGTCGTACCGACGGCGAGATCGGAGGGAATGCAGCCGTCGATGACATTCAGCATGAAGACCTTGGTCCATTCTTGCCCCTTGGCCGAATGGATGGTGGAGAGGATCAGGTAGTCCTCATCGAGCAGCGGCACACCCGCCTGATCCGAAGTCGCATCCGGCGGATCGAGCGTCAGCTCCGTCAGGAAGCGCTCGCGCGAGGCATAGCCGCCGGCGATCTGTTCGAGCTGGATAAGGTCGGCCAGCCGTGCGCTCGCATCCTCGTGCAGCCGTTCCAGATGCGGCTCATACCATTGCCGCACCAGCTCGATTTCGGCCGGCCAGCCGGCCTTGCCGGTCTTCAGTTCCTGCATGGTCGAAACGAAGGAAGTCCAGTCCTCGCCGGAGCGCGGTGGTGCGGGCAGGGCGGCAAGCGCCGTCAGCGGGCTCGCATCCTCGGCCATCTGGTCCAGCACCTTCTGTGCCGTGGAAGGCCCGACACCCGGCAGGATCTGCATCAGCCGGAAGCCTGCCACCCGATCGCGCGGATTCTGGGCGAAGCGGAGCGCGGCCAGCATGTCCTTCACGTGCGCGCTGTCGAGGAATTTCAGGCCGCCGAATTTCACGAAGGGAATGTTGCGGCGGGTCAGCTCCACTTCGAGTGCGCCGCTGTGATGCGAGGCGCGAAAGAGCACGGCCTGGCTCTTCAGCTTCACGCCTTCCTCGCGGTTGTCGAGGATCTTGTCCGCCACATAGCGCGCCTGCTCGTTCTCGTCGCGCACCGTCACCAATTTCGGCCGTTCGGGCGATTCCCGTTCCGTCCAGAGGTTCTTGGTGAAACGCTCGGAAGCAAGGTCGATCACGGCGTTGGCCGCCGCAAGGATCGGCTGCGTCGAGCGATAGTTGCGGTCGAGTGTGACGACATTGGCGGCTGGGCTGAAGGCGGCGGGGAAATCGAGAATGTTTCGTACCGTCGCGGCACGGAAGGAGTAGATCGACTGCGCATCGTCGCCGACGACCGTCAGCCCATGGCCGCTGGGCTTGAGAGCCAGCAGGATCGACGACTGTAGCCTGTTGGTGTCCTGATACTCATCGACAAGCACATGGTCGAAACGGCTGGCGATATCCTCGGCAATCATGGGCTCGGCCACCATCTGTGCCCAGTAGAGCAGGAGATCGTCGTAATCGAGCACATTCTGACTCTGCTTGGACTCGACATAACAGGCAAAAAGTTCGCGAAGCTGGTTTTCCCAAGTCGCGCACCAGGGAAAGGCGTCGCGCAACACCTTTGGCAGCTCACTCTCGGAATTTACCGCGCGCGAATAGATCGCAAGGCAGGTGCCCTTCGTCGGAAACCGGCTCTCGGTCTTGGAGAAGCCGAGATCGTGGCGCACAAGGTTCATCAGGTCGGCGCTGTCTTCCCGATCATGAATGGAGAAGGCGGGATCGACGCCGATCTGCTCGGCATAGTCGCGCAGCAGCCGCGCGCCGATGCCGTGGAACGTGCCGCTCCAGGCGAGCGCATCCGCCATCACACCGGAATTCTTGCCGAGCACTTCACCGCAGATGCGCTCGACGCGTCGGCCCATTTCGGCCGCTGCCCGGCGGGAAAAGGTCATCAGCAGGATACGGCGCGGATCGGCGCCCTTGAGAATGAGATGTGCGACGCGGTGGGCAAGCGTATTCGTCTTGCCGGAACCGGCACCGGCAATGATGAGCAGCGGCCCCGCAATATGGCTGCCGTCGACGAGCGTGCCGTGCTCCACGGCCAAACGCTGCTGCGGATTGAGCTTTTCGAGATACATCCAGCCGTCCGGTTGGCTCGCGCCGGAGAATCACCGGCTTAAACATAAGACGTTCCTTGAATGTTCTTGATCGCCGCGCCTGTCAAGCTGCGCGGACGGGCCATACACTATTGCGGGAAGTCCGGTACGATCTGGCGCCGCACCAGTTTCAGGCTGCGATCGGGCTGGAGAATGTAGGTTTCGTAGACGTGTTGGCCCTGTTGATCGTAGAAATCATTATAGACGACGCTGCCGATCGGCGATTTCGTCAGCTTCGTGCGCGGCTGCCCGCCATAGGTGATGCTGCCGGGAATAGGCTCCAGTGCAGGCGCGTCCGCGGCCGAGCAGCCGGCGACAAGGGCGGCGGCAAAAAGGGCGGGCATCAGCGCTTTCATCATCATCTCCTCTTGATGCAATCGCCATCGCGGCCGCGGCAGGATCTGCAAGATCGAAGCATCACAATACTCTCAACTTTGCATCCGGCCAGCACGAGGACGCAACAAAACGTCGTCCTCTCGCGTTAAGATCCTGTTAGCCAATGTCAGGAACGGTCATGGTGCTGCGGTTTCAAAACGCGTTCAGCCACGAGGAAGCCTGCATGAGAGGTCATAACGAGGCCGCGACACGCGCATCCGTGGAAAGCGCCCTGCATGCCGCAGGCGATCTCGATGCGGGTGAAATCATGGTTTCCATGCTGGATTCCCTCGTCATTCTCGAAGGTTTCGTGCGCCAGAACGGCGATAGCGAGCGGGCGCTCGCAATCGCCGAGGATATCGTCGGCAAGGGTCATGTCCATTGCCGCATGCTGCTTAGATGAAGCCGCATTTTCGGCTGCGATTTCCAAGGAACCAACTCCCCGTCTCAGGTGTTGAAAGGCTGGATTTCAAAGCTGGAGACAAGAATGCAAACGCTCATACGCCCATGGGCTGCGGCCCTGCTTCTCGGATGCGGCGCCTTTGCCGGCTCCGCCTATGCTTCCCTCGAAACCGATAGGAATTATTCGGCTCTGCCCAAGGATGAAATCGCGCTGAACGAATATACCAGTGCCGTTGCCTGCAAGCCCGCCGATCCGCACTACCTGCCATCCTTCATTCGCGCCGCCGATGGCACAATCATCGGTGTCGGTTATATTCAGGTCGAGGATGAGAATACTTCGGATTGCTGAAGAGTATATTCGAAATTGCTTGCGGACGAGGCTCGTCTGCAGTCTCCCGCAGAGGGTGACGAGCCTCTAACCATCATCATGATGGCTGTCGCCGTTCTATTGTTGAACAATTGAATTGCGCAATGTCTTTCAAAACAAAACCCTGCACGAGCTCCGTGCAGGGTTAAGCCAAAATTAAGCATTGCTCTGTTTCGGCACGCACGGGCCTGTTACTTGCCCGCGATCGCCGCCGAAAGCTTAATGCACCTTAAGCTTTGCTTCCTTTGCCGCCGCCATGAACTCCTCGCGTGCCTCTTCGACGCTTTTTCTTCCGTCGAGTGCCGCGCGGCAGGCGCTGCGTGCTTTCAGATATTGCAATCCGCGTGCGGTCGGCCAGTGCTCGGCAAGGCATGCCAGAGCGTCGAACGGTCCATTAACCGTGTGTGCTCCCGCCTCGTCGAAACCTACCTTGATCGGACCATTCCATCGTTCAGTCGCCATCGATACTCCTCCAGCATGTCTCGATAGAAACATTGAATGAAGCCTTCAGGTTCCCTGCGTGAAGACCTCAGAATGCTAATATTCTAGCGAGATTTTCGCCGGCAGCAATGGCACCAATTGGCGCGGTGGATAATGCTAAGGGAGAAACTGGTGCTGCCGAGTGGGATTGAACCACCGACCTCACCCTTACCAAGGGTGTGCTCTACCACTGAGCTACGGCAGCAGGACCAGACGCGTGAAGCGGAAACGCTCAATTCGCGTGAACGGGGCGGCTATTGCCACAGGTTCGGCAGGAGTGCAAGCCGCAATTTCCAACTTCTCTGGGAATAACGTTCGGACCACTTTTGGAAAGGCGCGAATTCGGTTACTCCTGAGGCATGAACGAAGAGACTGAAAAGGCCCGGCAGAGCCGGAAAGCAGCCATGGAAGCACAGGCGGCATTGCGCCGCGAGCGGGCTGCCGAAAAGCTGAGAGAAAATCTTTCAAGACGCAAACAACAGGTGCGTGCTCGCCGGTCCGGTCAGGCTGACGAGACGGATGGCCTGCCTGCGGCAAAGGCCACCGCCGCAAAAATGGACGAATCGTAATGTTCGGTCCGCGACGAATTGAAGCGTGCGGGGATTTGCTCTAAAGACCCGCACTTCTTGCCTTGCCCCCTTGAGGCAAAACTTTTGAGGAAAGGCGGGCCTCGCCCGTAGGTACACATGGATCGTATCAGAATTGTCGGCGGTAATGAGCTCAACGGCATCATTCCGATCTCCGGCGCCAAGAATGCCGCGCTGCCGCTGATGATCGCCTCGCTGTTGACGAGCGATACGCTGACGCTGGAAAACGTGCCGCATCTCGCCGATGTCGAATTGCTGATGCGCATCCTCGGCAATCACGGCGTTGACGTCGCCGTCAACGGCCGCCGCGAGCGCCAGGAAGATTCCTACGCCCGCACGATCCATTTCACCTGCCGCACCATCGTCGATACGACTGCGCCTTACGAGCTGGTCTCTAAGATGCGCGCCTCCTTCTGGGTCATCGGCCCGCTTCTGGCGCGCGAAGGCTATTGCCGCGTGTCGCTGCCGGGCGGCTGCGCCATCGGCACGCGCCCGGTCGACCTTTTCATCGAAGGCCTGACCGCGCTCGGCGCGACAATGGAAATCGACGGAGGCTATATCAACGCCAGGGCGCCGCAGGGCGGCCTCATCGGCACGCATTATACCTTCCCGAAGGTCTCGGTCGGCGCGACACACGTGCTGATGATGGCGGCAACGCTGGCTCGTGGCACGACCGTGATCGGTAATGCCGCCCGCGAACCTGAAGTCGTCGACCTTGCCAACTGCCTGAACGCCATGGGCGCCAAGGTTTCCGGCGCCGGTACGTCCACCATCACCATCGAAGGCGTCACCTCGCTTTCCGGCGCGCGCCATCGCGTCCTGCCCGACCGTATCGAGACCGGAACCTATGCGATGGCTGTCGCCATGGCCGGCGGTGACGTGGTGCTCGAAAATACCGATGTGGCCCTGCTCGAAACGGCGCTGGAAACGCTGCGCCGCGCCGGCGCTGATATCTCGCCGACCAACAACGGCATGCGCATCAAGCGCAACGGCGCCGGCATCAGCCCTGTTGATATCGTCACCGATCCCTTTCCGGGCTTCCCGACCGACCTGCAGGCGCAGTTCATGGCGCTGATGACCCGCTCTTCCGGCGTCTCGCATGTCACCGAAACCATTTTTGAAAACCGCTTCATGCACGTGCAGGAGCTTGCCCGTCTCGGCGCCAAGATCTCGCTCTCGGGCCAGACGGCCAAGATCGAAGGTGTCCAGCGGCTGAAGGGTGCGCCTGTCATGGCAACCGATCTGCGCGCTTCCGTTTCCCTCGTCATCGCCGGCCTTGCCGCCGAAGGCGAAACCACGGTTTCCCGCGTCTATCACCTTGATCGCGGCTTCGAGCGGCTGGAAGAAAAGCTGACCCGCTGCGGCGCCATCGTCGAACGCGTCAGCGAGTAAGAAAAGGGCGCTTATGCGCCCTTTATCCCGGTTGCGTATTTGGCCGCCGCGCCTTATCTCCGTTGTCTGACAGATCGCCGCAGGCGCGGCATCAAGACACGGGATAGAGGCTGGATGACCGACCTGAAGCTTGTTGCGCTCGATAGTGAAGACCTTGCGGTCATTTCCGCGCATATGCAGGACAGTGTCTTCAAGGTGGCCGATATCGACTGGTCGCCGCGCGACAAGCAGTTCGCGCTCGCCGCCAACCGTTTCGTCTGGGAAGAGGCGGCCCGCAAGCGCAAGGGCTTCGAACGCCGCCGCGCCGCCCTCGTTTTCAAGCGTGTATTGTCAGTCCGCTCGATCGGCATCGATCGGGCGCGGCGTGACGACGTGCTCTCGCTGCTGGCGCTGCGTTTCGAACAGAAGGGCGAGGGGCCGGAAGGTACGCTGGAACTTTCCCTGTCCGGCACGGCTTCCATCGTGCTCGAGGTCGAATGCATCGAGGTGCAGCTTGCCGATATCGGCGGCGCCTGGGAAACGGGTTCCAAGCCGCGCCATCCGGGCACTTGAGCGAAACAGTTTCGAGTAGAAAAGGAATACCGCCTTGGCAATCTGGCTCAATCAGGCATCCGATGGTTTCGAGCAGCGTTTCGCGGCTTTTCTGACCACCAAGCGCGAGGTCTCGGAAGACGTCAACGCAGTCGTGCGCACCATCATTGATGACGTGCGCGCCCGCGGCGATGTCGCCCTTGCTGAATATTCTAAGAAATTCGACAGCATCGATTACGCGAAAGTACCGATGCGCGTGTCCGAGGAAGAGATCGAGAATGCCGTCGAGGTGGTTCCTTCGGAAGTGCTCGGCGCGCTGAAGGTCGCGGCGGTTCGCATCGAAGCCCATCACAGCCGTCAGATGCCGAAGGATGACATCTATGAAGATGCCATGGGCGTCGGCCTCGGTTCGCGCTGGACGGCGATCGAAGCAGTGGGCCTCTATGTGCCGGGTGGTACCGCAAGTTATCCGAGCTCGGTGCTGATGAACGCCGTGCCGGCCAAGGTCGCGGGCGTCGAGCGCATCGTCATCGCCGTGCCGGCAACTGGCGGTTCGGTCAATCCGGCCGTTCTGGCTGCAGCCAAGCTTGCCGGTGTCAGCGAAATCTACCGCGTCGGCGGCGCGCAGGCGATTGCCGCCCTTGCCTACGGCACGGAGACGATCGCTCCGGTCGCCAAGATCACCGGCCCGGGCAATGCATATGTCGCCGCTGCCAAGCGCCAGGTCTTCGGCACCGTCGGCATCGACATGATCGCCGGCCCCTCCGAAGTGCTCGTCATTGCCGATAAGGACAACAATCCCGACTGGGTTGCTGCCGATCTGCTTGCCCAGGCCGAGCATGACGAAAGCTCGCAGGCGATCCTGATTACCGACAACGAGGAATTCGGCAAGGCTGTGGAAGCCGCCGTCGAGCGGCAGCTGAAGACGCTGAACCGCGCGGAAACTGCCGCTGCGAGCTGGCGCGATTTTGGCGCGATCATCCTCGTCTCCGATCTCAAGGATGCCATCCCGCTCGCAAACCGCATCGCGGCCGAGCATCTGGAACTTGCCGTCGTCAATCCGGATTATTTCGTTGAAAAGATCCGCAATGCCGGCGCGATCTTCATCGGCGCGCATACGCCCGAAGTGATCGGCGATTATGTCGGCGGCTCCAACCACGTGCTGCCGACGGCGCGTTCGGCGCGTTTCTCCTCCGGCCTTTCGGTTCTCGATTTCGTCAAGCGCACATCGATCCTGCGGCTCGGCCCCCAGCAGCTTCGCGATCTCGGCCCGGCAGCGATCGCACTCGCCGTTTCCGAGGGCCTTGATGCCCATGCGCGATCGGTCGCGATCCGCCTGAATCTCGAAAGGTGAGGGGATGGGCAGGGACAACTTCCGGCTCTGCGACGTTGTCCTTGACGATACGATCGGCCGTTCGACTCCCGATGTCGAGCATGAGCGTGCAGTCGCGATCTTCGACCTGATCGAGGAAAATACCTTCACGCCCGCAGGCCATTCCGGCGGACCTTACCGGCTTAACATCTCGCTCGTTGACTCCAAACTGGTCTTCGCGATCACCACGGAGATGGGCGACGCCGTTGCAACCCACATCCTGTCGCTGACGCCTTTCCGCCGGATCGTGAAGGACTATTTCATGATCTGCGAAAGCTATTATGAAGCGATCCGCTCGGCCTCGCCGAGCCGCATCGAGGCGATAGACATGGGCCGGCGCGGCATCCACAATGAGGGCTCGCAGACGCTGAAAGACCGCCTCTCCGGCAAGATCGACGTCGATTTCGACACCGCCCGGCGTCTTTTCACGCTGGTCTGCGTGCTCTACTGGCGCGGATGACGGCGATGGAGCCGCATGTCGAAACGGAAGGGGGGAAGCGGCCGGGCGCCATTCTCTTCATGTGCGGCATGAACGCCATCCGCTCGCCGATGGCCGAAGCGATCGCCCGTAGCATTCTGCCCGGCAACACTTATATAAGGTCTGCCGGCGTTCGTGCCGGCGAACGCGATCCCTTTGTCGATGTCGTGCTGGAGGAAATCGGCCTTTCGCTCGGCCGGAAACAGCCGCAGACCTTGGAAGAGCTCGAGGACGATTATTTCGATCTCATCATCACGCTCTCGCCGCCGGCCCATCATGCAGCACTCGAGCTCACCCGCTCCAGCGCGGTGGATGTCGTCTATTGGCCGACCATGGATCCGACCGTCGTGACCGGTACGCGCGAGCAGATATTGGACGGTTATCGTGAGGTTCGCGATCACCTGGCCGGCCTCATCGAGAGCCGGCTACTCAAGAGAAATGGCATCGCCGCGCAATCGGCGTGAAACAAAAGTCGGAAAGCCTGATCTACGAGGTTCACAAATCCCCGTTGATTGTGTAGTTTCCGCGCAAATTTTCAGGCGCCTTGCGCCTTTTTACCCAACACACAGGAAGAAAACCCTTATATGCCTAAAGAAGAAGTCCTCGAATTCCCGGGCATCGTGACCGAACTTCTGCCGAATGCGACTTTCCGCGTGAAGCTTGAAAACGAGCACGAGATCATTGCCCACACCGCCGGCCGCATGCGCAAGAACCGCATCCGCGTTCTCGCCGGCGACAAGGTGCTTGTGGAAATGACGCCCTACGACCTGACGAAGGGCCGCATCACCTACCGCTTCAAGTAAGCTTGGTCTGCGAAGCTCCCCGGAGCTTCCGCTCCCGCCTGCCGATGGTCGAGGTTCCATGGCGCTGAAATACAAGCTCATTCTGGCCTCGGGCTCGCCCCGCCGCGTCGATCTGCTCAATCAGGCCGGCATCGAGCCCTCGCGCCTGATGCCGATGGATATCGACGAGACGCCGAAGAAGTCGGAGCATCCGCGTTCGCTTGCCCGTCGCCTTTCGGGCGAGAAGGCCGAGGCAGCATTGGCCGCCATCAAGGGCGATATCACCTGGAAGGGCAGCTACATCCTGTCCGCCGATACGGTGGTCGCTGTCGGCCGTCGCATTCTCGGCAAGGCGGAGTTCGCCGATGAGGCATCGAACTCGCTGCACCTTCTCTCCGGCCGCAACCACGTCGTCTATACCGGCATCTGCCTGATCACGCCCGATCGCAAGGTGCGCCAGAAGATCGTCGAGACCAAGGTGCGCTTCAAACGCTTGTCGAGCTTCGAGATTGAAAACTACATCGCGTCAGGCCAGTGGCGCGGCAAGGCCGGTGCCTACGGTATCCAGGGCCTGGCAGGCACCTTCGTGCAGAAAATGGTGGGTTCCTACACCAATGTCGTGGGATTGCCGCTTTACGAAACCATCCTGCTTCTGACCGGCGAGGGCTTCGATGTCCACAGCCGTTGGCCCGAAGGCTGAAGCTACACATCGGACTTTGCAAAAATCGCTCTGATTTCGCACCGATACTGTAGGAGGAAAAACCATGTCTGATGAAATGAAAACCGGCGCCAAGGTCGAGCCGCTGCGCAAGACCCGTCCGTGCCCGGAATGCGGCAAACCCTCGAACCGCGACCACTATCCCTTCTGCTCCAATCGCTGCCGCGAAGTGGACCTGTCGCGCTGGCTGACGGGCTCCTACGCCATTCCCGTAGCCGACGATGAGACGAAGGCAGATTATACCGACGAGGAAAGCTGACAGTTTTCCACCGCGAAGCCCTTATTTTTCCTCGCAAATCGCCAAAATTTGCAGGACCGTCAAAAAACTATCATTTGATGCTTGCCATGGCCGAACAAGATGCTATAACCCCGCTCGCTTCCGGGGCGCACCAAGGCCCCGACATTCCAAAGTGGAATGTTTTCCAGGAAGCATGGTAAGCCCAAGTAGCTCAGTTGGTAGAGCAGCGGATTGAAAATCCGCGTGTCACTGGTTCGATTCCGGTCTTGGGCACCATTTTTCCACTCAGCCAATATCAGGCACAGTTGCTTTGCGTCGCTAGTGGTTTTCACCGCCGGAGACAGATTGCGTTGCTCGCCAGCGCATCATTAAACAGAAGTATTGCGCCGCGGGTCAGCCGGTCGGAAGTCCGCGGGTTGATGGGATGGCGAAGGTCCAAGGTCGAAGCGCGAGAACCAGCCCGGCGGCCCGTACTTGGCCTCCTCTTTGAAATTGGGTGGCGGAAACAGTCCGGCGAACTTCGCGTAGGATATGAGAGCGCCGAAAACCAGCGTGAGAACGAGAGCGATTTTCTTCGCTTTGGCAACATCTTCTTTTAGCATGTGCTTGCCTGCTCGTAGCGACAGCAGATCAGTTGGCGACGAAATCGTGTCAGGAAATTGTCGAAACGAATAAGTGATCACAACCGGGCCGTTCGGCCGCAGTTGCTCGCTTGAAACGCCGCTGGTCGGAACCTCCCGGCACCATATCCGTTTCTGGCTCATGGCCAGGCAAATATTCTGGAAAGGCTACCTCAAGCTCTCCCTTGTCACCGCGTCGGTTTCGCTGACGCCGGCGACCACGGAGGCGAGCAAGGTGCGGTTTCATGTGCTGAACCGCGCGACGAAGAACCGTGTCGAAAGCCGCTATGTCGATAGCGTCACGCACAAGCCCGTCGCTGACAAGGATCAGGTGAAGGGTTATCCGCGCGGGGAGGACGATTACGTTCTGCTCGAGGACGAAGAGATCGAGGAAGTCGGGCTGGAAAGCACCCGCACCATCGATATCGACAGCTTCGTACCGCGCGGATCGATCGACTGGGTCTGGTACGACAAGCCGCATTTTCTGGCGCCTGAAGACAAGGTTGGCGTCGAGGCCTTCTGCGTGATCCGCGAGGCGATGAAAGCCAATGAGGTCGTCGGTATTGCCCGGCTGGTGCTCTATCGGCGTGAGCGCGCCGTGCTGCTGGAGCCGCAAGGCAAGGGTATTATTCTCTGGACGCTGCGCTATGGCGACGAGCTTCGTGAGCCAGCGGCCGAACTTGACATGAAGGCGAAGGTCGACAGCGAGCTGCTAGGCTTGATGAAAAGGCTGGTCAAGGACGAGACGAAAGACTGGAGCCCTTCGATGGTGCAGGATCCGGTGCAGAAGCGGCTGAAAGCGCTGATCCGCGGCAAGGAGAAGAGCGTCAAGAAGGCTGCTCCGGCTCGCAAGCCTGCGCCTGTCAAATCGACTGGCAACGTCATCAACATCATGGATGCGCTGAAGAAGAGCCTGGCGGCTGAAGGTGGGCGGGGGAAATCGCGGTAAATGTTTGAAAACCCCTCCCAAGAAGGCAGGGGACCTTCTTTCAAACGCGCTTCCGCTTCTGCAGCGGCTTGGCCGCAGCAAAGAACCCATCCCAGGGATCCTTTCCGAGCGCATCCAGCCGCGCCGGCGCATTATCGACCGTAAAATAGGCCGGTCCGATTTCCGATGTCAGCTGGTTCCATTCCAGCGGCATGGATACTGCCGCTCCGGGCCGCGCCCGCGCGGAATAGGCGGAAACGGCAGTATTGCCGCGCCCGTTGCGGAGATAGTCGATGAAGATCTTGCCGCCACGTTTCGCCTTGGTCGCCGTGGCGAGATAGCGCTCCGGATCATCCCTGGACATGCTGTCGGCCAGCCATTTCGCAAATGCCTTCACTTCGTCCCAGCCGGCCCTCGGCTCAAGAGGGGTCACCACATGCAGGCCCTTGCCGCCCGATGTCTTGACGAAGGCTGCGAGCCCTTCGCCCTCGATACGCTCCTTCAGTTCGTAAGCGGCCGCTATCACATTTTCCCATGGCACATCCTCGGCGGGGTCGAGGTCCATGGTGATCATGTCGGGCTTTTCCCAATTGTCGGTCGTCGTGCCCCAGGGGTGAATTTCCAGCGCTGCGGATTGCACCAGCGCGACGAGGCCGTCGAAATCGGTGATGCGCAGCAGCTTCTCGCCGCCCTTGTCCTTGGGATCCGCAATTTCCTCGATATGGTCGTTCATGCCCTTCCAGGCATGTTTCTGAAAAAAGCGCTGATGGCCGGCAATACCGTCCGGCAAGCGCAAGAGTGCAAGCGGCCGGTTGACGACATAGGGCGCCATGAAGCGCCAGACCTGCGCGTAATAATTGGCAAGCCCTTCCTTGGTCACGCCTTCATCCGGCCAGTAGATGCGGTCGGGATGGGTCAGTTGCACGGCTGATTTCGGCAGGTTCTTCGCGGTCGTCTTTTCCATCTCGCGCACAACATCCTTTGCCGGCTTGTCCTCCCGCAATCCCCGGAAGGCCGCATGGCGGAGATTACCATCGGCCGACCATGCGCGGAACTCCACTTCGGCGACGAGTTGCGGCCTGACATAGTGCAGGCCTCGCCGCTCCTCAGCCGTCAACTTGTCGTCGAAAGAGTTACGCTTCAGCTCCATCGCCGACAGCCGCTCGTACAGCATCTGAGCCGTCGCCACCGTGTATCCGGTGCCAACGCGGCCGACATGTTTCAGCGCGCCGTCTTCGTAATAACCCATGGCGAGCGAACCGATGGCATTCTTCATCGCGGTCGAAGGCACATAGCCGCCAATGACGAATTCCTGGCGCTGCGAGCATTTGGATTTGATCCACTCGCCCGTTCGGCCGGAGACATATTTGCTGTCACGCTGTTTGGAGACCACGCCTTCCAGGCTGAGCCGGCAGGCATGGTTCAGTACTAGGCCGCCATTCTCGTTGAAATGGGTGCTGTAGCGTAGCTTGCCACCATCTTGTGGCAGCAATCCTTCCAGCAGCTGTTTACGTTCGAGAAGGCTTACAGTGAGCAGGCTATGGCCGTCGAGATAAAGCAGGTCGAAGCCGTAGAAAATGAAACGGTCGTACCGCCCCTCGCTGAGATCACTTTGCAGGGCGGAAAAATCCGATGCGCCAGTCTCGCGCTCGACGACGAGCTCGCCGTCGATCACCGCGGTTTCCGTCGGCAGCGACGTAAAGGCTTCGACAATGTCCTTTCCAAATTTCTCCGTCCAGTCGAGACCACCGCGGGTCAGCATCGTCACGCGCCCATCCTTGATCTTCACCTGCAGCCGATAGCCATCGAATTTGATCTCGTGGATCCAGCGCTCGCCGACGGGCGGCTTGGGCTTTAGCTTGGCGAGCGCCGGCTCGATGAATTCAGGGATGGCAGCCGTCCTGGCACCCTTCGGCCAGTCGCGTTCCTGTGGTGCAGGGGGCCTTGCCTTGCGGGCAGGTGTCTTGGTCGCCACCGCCTTGCCGCCCTTCGGTTTCGATTGCCATGTGGCATCGGGGTTCTTCGCCACTTCTTCCAGCTGTCGTCCGGTCTTGGCTGATTCCGGACGCTCGTCGAGGATATCGGGCTCGCCCTCATGTCGCGCTTCGGCATCCTCGCCTTTGATCAGCAGCCAGTTCTCGCGCGTTTCCTCGGGTTTTCCGTGCATGCGAACCAGATGCCAGCGCCCCTTCAGCTTTTCGCCATCGAGTTCGAATTCCATATGGCCTTTGCGATAGGCCTTGCCGGCATCGCCAAGCGGCGTCCACGTGCCGCGATCCCACACGATCACGGTGCCGCCGCCATATTGTCCCTTGGGAATGATGCCTTCGAAATCGCCGTAGGCGAGGGGATGGTCCTCGACATGCACGGCAAGCCGCTTGTCTTCGGGATTGAGGCTTGGCCCTCTGGTGACGGCCCAGCTTTTCAGCACGCCATTCATCTCCAGCCGAAAATCATAGTGCAGGCGCGTGGCATCATGTTTCTGGATGACGAAACTGTTGCCCTTTGTGCGGCCCCTTTTGCCACGCGGCTCCGGTGTCGCCTTGAAATCGCGTTTGGCCTGATAGGCTTCGAGCGCCATGATCAGCTCGCTTTCCTGCTGGTCTTGTCAGCGCTCTTGCGCGCCGCAGGCTTCTTCGCGGGTGCCTTGCCCATCCCGGCGCTTTGCCGCAGCGCTTCCATGAGATCGACGACCTTGCGCTCCGGCTCGCGCTTGCGCTTCGGAGGCGCACGGCCCTCGATCTTGGCTTTCACGAGTTCGACAAGGGCAGCCTCGTAGCGATCGTGATAGTCAGCCGGGTCGAAGCGGCCCTTCTTGGTCCCGATGATATGGCCGGCAAGCTCCAGCATTTCCTTGTCGAACTTGATCTCGGGAATGTCCTTGAAGACGGAACTTGCAGATCGCACTTCGTAATCGAAGTTCAGCATGGTCGCGATGATATGGTCATCATGTGCGCGGATGAGCAGGGTGCGGTTGCGGCGGAAAAGCACGGCTTCTGCAAGGGCTGCCACCTTGCCCTCCAGCATGCTCCTGGCGATCAGGGCGAGCGCTTCAGCATCGTGCTCATCGACCGGCGCCAGATAGTAAGGTCGATCGAAATAGAGCTTGTCGATACCGTCCAAAGGGATGAAGCCCCTGATATCCAGCACCTTGTCGCTCTCGGGCATGATCTCGGCGATCTCGTCGCCTTCGATGACAATATAGTCGCCGCTGTCCAGCCGGTAGCCTTTGACCTGGTCGTCGCGCTCCACCGGTTTGCCGGTCTCGCTGTCGACGAACTGGCGCTCGACGCGATGGCCGGTTCGGCGGTTGATGATATTGAAGGAGAGGCGGTCGGAAGAGGATACGGCAGTATAGAGACCGACGGCGCAGACAAGGTCGCCGATCTTCAAATGGCCCTTCCAGCTTGCCCGTGCCGCCATGTTCGTCTCCGCTCAGAGCCTGCTATTGCTCTTATCTGTTTCAAGCTCCTGAAATTTCCAGCCGCTTCCATCCGATGCCGGGTAGGCAAGCAGCGCGTCCCCGCCGCCGATCTTCTGGCGCGAGGCGGCGTCTCTTGCGCGGTCCATTGCCTGTTCGGCAGTGGCATAGGGTTCGGACAACGTGTCGCCGAGCTTGTAGGCCCAGCCATTGTCATGCGGGACGATCTGATAGGTGATGTCGGCCATGTGCTTTCCTCCTTGTCAGCCGTTTTATCAGTCCTTGGCGCGGCCGCGCCGCTCGTCGAGCGCGATGATCTTCTCGACCGATGCGATATCCTCGCTGGTGACGATGGGAACCGGATCAGCGGCGATCGCCTCCAGCACTTCGCGTGAGAGGGCACCATTGCGGATCGCCCATTCCAGCGTCTCGCGCGTTTCCCGCTCTGCCTTGAGCTCGGCATAGAGCGCGACAATCAACCGATCGCGCGCATCCATGGGTTCCGTCTTGCGAATATCGGGCATGGCGAAAATCCTGCCGTTTCATGCGGTTGTTCAGGTGAAAAAACCAATGGCCGATGGAAAGGTTCCGCAATCGGGCACAATGAAAATCAAATCGTCGCATTGCGGCGTCGCGCCGGAAACACTATCTGAAAGCTATATTCGATAGAGGATTTCAAAATGGCCGATCTCAAGGCTCGTCCCCGTCCCACAGGTGCCAATGCCGTTCTTGGCCGCACCGGTTTTCCGCATGTCACCTCGGTTACCGGCGGTGAGTTGGATATCGTTACCGGCCCGTCGCAGCCGGGGTTCAACCCTCTCGACCTGCTCTATTCGTCGCTCTCCGCCTGCCTGGTTCTGAGCGCCCGCATGGCCGCAAGCCAGCTCGGAATTCTCGACAAGATCACCGAAATCACGGCCAATGTGACGGGCGAAAAGGCTACGGAAGGCCTGTCGCGCGTCGCTAAATTCAATATCGCCTTCTCCATCAAGGGCGATATCGACGAGGAAACGCGCCGCAAGATCGCCCATATGGCCGAAGACGAAATCTGCACGGTCAGCAACACGATCAGGGGTACTCCGGAATTTTCCACCACCATCTCCGGCTGACCGGTTTGCCTCAAGTTTCTGCATAAAAATTATAGACAATCAGGCCGCAGCATTGCGCGGCCTGCCTGCTGCTTTTATGGTCAGCCATCGAATGAAATCATGCCGGCCGATATGCAGTCCAAGATCCAATCCTCGACACAACAGAAACCCAGGCGGCCGGTTGTCGCCATCATCGGCGGTGGCGTTTCCGGCGGTGGCGTCGCCTATCATCTGGTGAAACTTACCGATGGGGATGCCCCCGAGATCAAGGTTTTCGAACCGCGGCCCATGCTGGGGCGCGGTCTTGCCTATGATACGGCCGACCCCGCGCACCGCATCAATGTGCCGGCCGCCAAGATGAGCCTGCAGCCTGATGATGCGGAAGAATTCCAGCGCTGGGTCGAGGCCAACCACGCCGTTCGCGACGACCCCGAAGCCCGGCGCGAAAACGGCCAGCTTTTTCCGCGCCGCAGGGTTTTCGGCGATTATGTCGGTTCGCTGCTGCAGCCGTTCCTGAAATCCGGCGCCATCGCCCATCGCCGCGCCACCGTAACCGCCCTCCGCCATAATGGCGACGGCTGGACGATCCTCGACGACAAGGGCGGGCGCACCGAGGCCGATATCGTGGCCATTGCGACCAGCCATCCACCACCGGTGGCACCCGGCAGGCTTGCCGCCATTCTCGGCGACCATCCGCGTTTTGTTGCCGACACGACAAAGCCGGGCGCGCTTGAGGTCGTCAGGCCTGGGGACAGGGTTCTCGTCATCGGTAACGGCCTGACCGCGGCCGACGTCATTGCCTCGCTTGCGCGAAATGGCCACGAGGGGCCGATTGTCGCCATCTCCCGCCGCGGCCTGCGTTCGCGCGGCCATGCTGCAATTGCGCAGGAGCCTTTCGGCGATTTCGTTGCCGAGCTGTCCTTCTCGGCCGTGGCCCTGTTGCGTAAGGTTAAGCTGACCATTCGACAGGCGGCTGAGCAGGGAATGACCTGGCATGCCGTCATCGATCAGGTGCGCACGCAGGGTCATGATCTCTGGCGCGCGCTGCCGGTTGCCGAGCGGCAGCGCATTGTCCGCCATCTCAGGCCGTTCTGGGATGTGCACCGTTTCCGTATCGCTCCCCAGGTGGAAGCGGCGCTCGATACCGCAATCGATGCCGGCCGGCTTGAAATCCTTGCTGCATCCGTGGCCGGCGCCGAGATCGATGGTGAAACCATCCGCGTCAGTCTCCAGCCGCGCCGTGCTCGCGAAAGCCGGACACAGGAATTCGATGCGGTGATCGTCACGACCGGCCCGGCGCATGGCGGCATCCTGCAGACGCAGCCCTGGCTCAGCGAACTCGAGCGCGAAGGTTATCTCGCTCTCGATCCGAGCGGCCTAGGACTTGCCTGCTCGGAGCACTCCGAGGCGATGGGGCCGGATGGACGAGTAACCCCGTCGCTGCTCATTTCCGGTCCGCTTGCGCGGGGTACCTTCGGTGAATTGATGGGCCTGCCGCAGATCTCGGAACATGCGCTCTTCGTCGCCCGCGAGATTGCGGAGAAGCTGAAGACCGCCGCGGCACGATAATTCGCGACCTATTTCTGCTCGATCCGTCGTTCCCTGACTGTCCTCGGTGCGCGACTTCTGGTACTCGCAGCCTCAAGCGTGGCCTGAACGATCGGCCGCGCAGAAAGCATCGAGATCATGTCGCAGGCCGCTTCCCCCGTTTCCGAAACTCCGTCGTCAAGTCGCATCCCGCTCGTCGCCCTCATTCTCGGCGGTGCGGCCATCGGCGGATCGCCGATCTTCGTCCGGCTCTCGGAAGTAGGACCGATGGCGACGGCCTTCTGGCGCGTGGCGCTGGCGCTGATCCCGATCTTCATCTTCTCGCTGCTGAAAAAGGATAGCGGGCCGAAGCCGAAAAGCCTTGCCGATTACGGCATGCTGATCCTGCCGGGCGCCGTGTTGGCACTCGACCTCGCCGCCTGGCACCTGTCGATCACCATGACCTCGGTTGCCAATGCGACGCTGCTCGCAAACCTCGCCCCCGTCTTCGTCACCGTCATCGGCTTTCTATTCCTGGGGGCGAAGATCACCCGCATCTTCGTGCTCGGCCTCGTGCTGGCACTCGTGGGCGTGGTCGTGCTGAAGGGCGGCCCGGCTGCATTTGGCAACGGCGACCTGCGCGGTGATGGCGTCGCCCTGATCGCCGCCTTCTTCTACGCCTGCTATATCCTGTCGATCGGCCAGCTGCGAAGCCGTTTCGATACGATCCGCATCATGCTGTGGAGCACGGCCTCTGCCGCCGTCGGCGTCTTCCCGCTCGCCTTCTTCTTTGAAGGCCACATTCTGCCGCCGAGCCTCTACGGCTGGGCGGTCGTCTTCGGCCTTGCCTTCATCAGCCATGCCGGCGGGCAGGTGGCGATTGCCTATGCGCTCGCCTATCTGCCGGCGGCCTTCTCGTCGCTGACCCTGCTTCTCCAGCCGGTCGTCGCGGCAATCCTCGCCTGGGTGCTGCTCAACGAGCCGATCACCGGCATGCAGGCGCTTGGCGGCCTTATCGTCCTTGCCGGCATTACGGTTGCCCGGCGCGGATAGTCCCGTTTAAAAGAAGCTTGACCATTCTCTGCTAGACCGGTCCGAAATTTCGGACAGGAATGATCATGATAGATCTTGCGCGGACGTTCTCTGCAGATGTCGGTAATGTGGAGAAGACGCAGGAAGCCACCGTCAGTCAGGCTTCGACCGGGCCGCTGCTGATCTTCATGGCCCTTGTCGCCGTATTGGTCGCGCTCTTCAAGTTTCCTCCGCTCCTCGACTACGCCAATCACTACGCCCGCATGTGGCTGCTTGCCGGCGGCATAAAGGAAGCATCGTTCTCTCAGATCTACGCGGTGGAGTGGAACCGGACCTTCACCAATGTCGGCATCGATCTGCTCGCCCGTTTCGTCGGTCCGCTCATCGGCGTCTCGCTGCTCGCCCGCATTCTGCTGTTTCTCGCAATCGTCCTGCCTCCATTAGGCGCCATCGTGCTGCATCGGCGGCTGTTCGGCGGCAGCTACTATTGGCAGATCGGTATGCTGTATCTCGCCTGGTGCGCGACCCTGATCGGCGGTTTCATCAATTTCCAGATCGGTCTCGGATTGGCCTTGCTGTTTGCTGCAATCGATCATCGCCTGCAGGCCGGTTCAGCGCTGCGGCTCTTCCTGTGGCGCGTGGTCGTGTCGCTGCTTCTCACCGTCGTCCATATATTTTCGGTGGGCTTCTTTCTCGCTATTGTCTGCGGGCTGGAATTTTCCTGGCGCTTCAATGTCCTGGCATCGCGCGCATCAATTCTGCGCCTTGCCGGCAGGCTTGCGGCCGCGATGATTGCCTGCCTATTGCCGCCGGCAGCCCTTGCCCTGACGGCCGCCGATCTCCCCGGCAGTCAGGCAGGCGCTATCGCGGCGGCCTGGAATGACAGCCCGATCCTGCAGATACTCAATCTGCTCTCAGCCGTCTGGACCTATGTCGCATTCGCCGATGTCATCTTCCTGCTGCCGATCCTGCTCGTCTGCAGCAGGGCGATCGCATCTCGCAATATCCGCATTCACGCCGGGCTTGCCGTCGCGGCCGTAGGTCTGCTTCTCCTGTCTGTCCTGTCGCCTCGCCATGCCTTCGGCACGGGCTGGATCAGTTGGCGCTTTCCCATCATGGCGGCACTTGTCGGCATGGTGATGATCTGCCCTTTCCAGAGGGTCAGCCGGCGTCAGGCTACGATCCTGTTCCTTGCCTTGAACCTCGCCGTTTTCGGCCGGACAGCCTGGGTCGGTTTCAACTGGTGGCGCGGTCAGGCCGATGTCGCGAGCATCCAGTCAGTGCTCGAAGCAGTGCCGCCGGGATCGGCCATCCTGCCGTTGCAGCATGTGCCGACCGCTGCCGATATCAGGCCGGATCAGCGGCACTACGCATTTATCGAGGATACCTACCGGCATCTGCCGACGATGGCCGTGCCGCTCGCCCATGCCTTCGTCCCCACCCTGTTCAGCGCCCGCGGCAAACAACCGCTTGCCGTGTTGCCGCCCTGGTCGGAGCGCGCGGTGCCCGAGGGAAATCTGTTCTCTACCGCCGTCCTGTCCTGCCCCGGCCCGATGGCGATCGCGGCCAGCTTCACGCCCTATCTCGTCGATTGGCGCAACAAGTTCGATTTCGTGCTGGTCGTCAACGCCGATATAGCCGACCAGAATGTCGGCGATCTGATGCCCCCAGGCGTCAATCTGGTGAAGGATGCGGGCTTTGCCAGGCTTTATACCATCGATCGCAATGCATCTGCAGGGCAGGAAAACGCACCTGCCTCATGCCCCGCAACGGTGCGCTGGTAGCCTATTTGCTTTCCTGCAACAGCCATTTCTGAATGACCGGCACATCCGCATCCCCGAGATCGTGGCCGCCGGGCAGCACGTCGGAATCGACCGTGGCGCCCGAGGTCTTCAGCCGCTCCTCCAGTTCGCCCGCATATTTGCCGTAGGCATCCATCTTGCCGCTGATGACCAGCAGGTCCGTGCCCTTCAGGTCCGCATGGGGATAGGCACTGAGCACTGGCATAGAACGCAGCAGCACGGCCTTGTGGACGAGGTTGGGATGCAGGTAGAGCAGCGAGTTCAAAAGGTTCGCACCGTTCGAATAGCCGACATAGACGACTTTTTTCGGATCGAGGCCGTAGGATTTGACTGCGCCCTCGATGAAGGCGGCAAAGGCTTCGGCTTCGTTCTTGATGTCGTCCTGGTCGAAGGAGAAAGGCGTGATGCGCTTGTACCAGCGCGGGAAGCCTTCCTCGGTCGCGCGTCCGCGCACACCCAGAAGCGTCGCGCGCGGCGCCACCTTGTGCAGGAGCGGCATCAGCGTCGTTTCGTTGCCGCCGGACCCGTGCAACAGGACAAAGACGCTGCCGTCTGGGTCCGGTGGCGTGTAGAAGCGGTGGACGAAGGGCAGATCGCGATAGTTGATGCGCGGCTGTCCCGGCATGGAAAACTGCGGCAGCACGACCTGCAGATTGTCGAGACTGGTGATCGATTCCTTCGGCGGAATGAAGAGCTTGGTGCCAAGCGTCGCCTGCGGCTCGTCCACCAGCATGCCCGGCTGATTGGTGGCAAGCTCGATCAGCGTGCCGCCGGGCTCGCGTGCGTAAAGCGAGCGGAAATATTTGCGGTCGTGCAGATTGGTCGCCGAAGCACCTTCCTGCTCAAGCGCCTTGTGAACCGAAAGCACCGCCGCATCGTCATCGGCGCGGAAGGCGACATGATCGACCGTACCTGTGCCCGGCGCACCGGACCAGAAGCCGCGCGCATCGCGAACGTCGATAGTATCGCCCGACTGCGACACCAGACGGTCGATCGTGCCGCGATTGGCCTGGAAGCGGTAGCCGAAATGGCTCTCGATGAAATGACGGCTTTCGGTTGGTTTCTCTGTCAGCATGGTCGCGCCGCGCACGCGCTGCACGGCATGTTCGACGGGCACGTCGGCACCGTCCCAGGCGGCTGGCGATTTCAGATCCTTGGCGCCGGCAAGCTTGACGATGACATTATCGGGATCCTTCAGCCGCAGCACCGGCTCGCCGAATTCATCGGCCGGGCCCTCCGAGCGGAAGCCGAAGCGCATGGCGCGCGTCAGCCAGTAGCCGATGCTGGATGGGTCGATCGCCAGCGACATTTCGCTGATCTGGCCATAACCGGCGCGGCCGGGGGCACCGTCTTCCCAGACGAGGAAGGTCACGAGCGATCCCGGCGTGCCCTGGGCATCGCCATAGAAGAGGTGAAGCTGCGTCGCATCCTCGAAACCGGCCGTCTGCTTGACGAGCCGCATGCCGAGGAATCCGGCGTAGAAGTCCACATTCGCCTGCACCTTGCGGGTGATCAGCGTGATATGGTGTATGCCTGAAGCCATAGATGAAAGCCCGAATTGAAGAGGCGAGGCCAGGAGCGCGAGTATGAGTGTTGTTGCGAGCGTCATACCGTTGCCAATGATGTTTTCCTAGTTTTGTTCCGCAAAAAGCACAAGTGCGTCACCACGCGGCAGCAGTTCCAGCGTGTCCACATCTTCAAGTGCTTCCTCGAGTTGCTGCAGTGTCGGCGGCTTGACCATGTAGGCGAGAGCGCCGAGATCCCTAGCCCTCTGCATGTCGCTTTCATCGCTCGATGTACTGAGTACGCAGACTGGAATCCGGTTCAGCCGCGCGTCGGCGGAAAGCGCATGCAGCACCTCGAAACCGTCCATGATCGGCATGTTGATGTCGAGTAGCATCAGATCGATCTGGGGCTCGTCGGCAATGCCGGCCCGCTGTTCCAGCAGCCGCATCGCCTCACGCCCGTTCGTCGCCACATGCAGGTTGAAGCTCACCTTCTCGCGCCGCATCAGCTTGATTTTCAGAAGCTGGATATCGGCCGGGCTGTCTTCCACCAGAAGCACTTCGGCCAGCCGGCCGCTGCTTTCGCTCGCCGGGTCGACGGCCTTCACCGTTTGCGGTGGTTCGCTGACATCAGGTCGTTCGCCTGCCGTCCGGGAGAGCGGCACTTCGAAAAGGAAGGTCGCGCCTCGGCCGGCCCTGGCCTCGCACCAGATGGAGCCGCCATGCAGCTGCGCAATGCGCCGGCAGATCGCAAGCCCGAGGCCGGTACCTTCGATGCCACGGCCGACGAGGCGCTTGAACGGCTGGAAGATCAACTCGCGATGTTCGGGATCGATCCCCGGCCCGTTGTCGCCGACCGTCAGTCGGCAGGTACCGTTATCTTCGACGGCCGAAATCCTGACTTCCGGAACGGCGTCTTCGCAATAGCGGATCGCATTGGAAATGAGATTTTGCAGAAGCTGGGTAAGCAGCGTCGCATCGCCCATCACTTCCGGCAGTTTCCCGCGAACGATGATCGCCTGCCGGCTTTCGATCTGCTGGTGCAGATTATGCTCCACCTGATCGAGCACCGCCGAGAGCGACACTGGCTTCAGTTCCAGCTCGCTTGAAACTTCAAGCCGCGTGAAACCAGAAACCTTGACGATCAGGTCTTCCATATGGTCGGCTGCACTCAGGATATAGTCGAGCAGTTCCCGGTCTTCCGTCGGCAGATCGGCGGAGCCGTGCAGGATACGGCTGAAGGATTTGATCGTCCGCAGCGGCTCCTTGAGATCATGCGCCATGGCCCGCGTGAAGATTTCGAGCGATTGCCGCTTCTGCTCCAGCTTGGCCTCCAGCGCACCATGCATGAGCGCGCTCTGGATGCAGCGGTGCAGTGTTTCCGGCGAAAGCGAATCCTTGGTGAGGTAATCGCGCGCGCCGCTCTTCATCACTTCGACGGCCACAGTTTCGTTGCCCTGGCCGGTCAACATCACGACATTGGCGCTCGCATCCTGTTCGAGGATTTCCGACAGCACGCCGAGCCCGTCCCGGCCGGGAAGCGAATAATCGAGCAGGATGCAGTGAGGGCGCTTCTGGAGATTGAGCGCAAGGCCCTGCTCGCCGCTTTCCGCCTCGATGACAGTATAATTCGTGCCCGAGACGCGCCTGAGCATGCGGCGATAGAATTCCCGGTCGTCGATACTGTCGTCGATGATGAGAACGCTGCAGTCTTCCGCCAAACGTCAGTCCTCTTGAGGCAGGATCGCGATTTCGAACCAATATTCCTTCAGCCGCTGGATCGCGGCAAACAAGCCGTCGAGATCGACAGGCTTCTGTACATAGGTGTTGGCGCCGAGCGCATAACAGCCTTCGATGTCGCGCTCGTCATCAGATGTCGTCAGGATAACGACCGGGATCTTGCGCCATTGCGCGTTGGACTTGATCGCTTCCAGCGTCTTGCGCCCGTCAAGACCCGGCATATTGAGGTCGAGCAGGATCAAGCCCGGCCTCTGCGTCATGGTGGCGAGCACGTCCAGCGCTTCCTGGCCGGATGCGGCCCAGCGGATCGGATTGCGCAGGTTTGTGCGTTTGAAGGCGCGCATCGTCGCTTCGAAATCGTCTTCGCTGTCCTCGACGATGAGGATCGGTTGCGTGTCACGCTGCTGCATTCTGCCCCTCGCGCTTCCTGCCCAATGTAAAATAGAATGTCGTGCCGACGCCGACTTCGGACTCCAGCCATATCTCACCATTGTGACGCCCGATGATCTTGCGCACGAAAGTGAGTCCCGCACCGGTGCCGTCGTCCGAATCCTGCGATTTTTCGAGGCGTTTGAAAATGCGGAAAATATCCTCGTAGAATTCTTGGGGTATGCCCTTGCCGTTATCCTTCACGTAAAAGACATTGCGGGCCATCGTCCCGTCCTTGCCGATATAGCGTTCCAGATAGCCGATGCTGACGAGCGGCACAGGTTTGTCGTTGTATTTGATGGCATTGGTGACGAGGTTGCGGAACACCTCGGTCAGCCGCGGCGCATCGCACACGACCTCCGGCAACACACCATCGGTCACCACCTTGGCGTTCCGCTCCTCCAGCATGAGCTCCATGGTGGAGACGACATCGCGCACGACTGCGCCGATATCGGTGCGCTTTACGGCAAGCTGCTGGCGGCCGATGCGTGAGAAATAGAGGAGGTCGTTGACCAGCTTTTCCATGCGCTGGCTTAGCCGCACCAGGCGGTTCAGCCGCCGAACACCGTCTTCGTCGAGCTTATCCTCATAGTCTTCCAGCAGGAAGCGGGAATGATTGTGCAAGCCGCGCAACGGCTCCTTCAGATCGTGCGAAGCGATATAGGCGAATTCGTCGAGATCGTGGTTCGAGCGCTCGAGATCTGCCGTATATTCCTCGAGCTGGCTGAGCGTCGTCTTCACGCGCTCTTCCTGCCTCACTCGCTCGCTGATATCGCGCACGATGCCGACAAAAGTCTTTCCCGCATCGGTCACGACCGCGCTGATCGACAGATCGAGCGGGAAGACCACACCGCTCTTGCGCCGGCCGGACACCATGCGTGTCGTGCCGATGATGCGTTCTTCGCCGGTGCGGCGATAATTGCCGAGATAGCCATCGTGCTCGGAATGATAGGGTTCCGGCATCAGCATCTTGATATTGTTGCCGATCGCTTCCTGCGGCGTGTAGCCGAACATGCTTTCGGCAGCAGGGTTGAAACTTCTGATCTGACCGATCTCGTCGATGGTGATTACGGCATCAGGCGTATTGCGCACCAGCGCGCTGAAACGGATTCGCTCTGTCTCCAGGTGCTGGCTGTTTCGCATGAAATAGAAGACGAAGATGGCGACCAGCCAGAGTGTCGCCGTGGTGATCGAGCGGTTGGCGGCCTCTCGCCAGTAATCATCAGGCGCCAGATCGACGGCGAAAAAGCCGAGCAGGATCAGCACGGTGCAGACGAAGGCAAAGAACAGCGGGGCGTTGCGATTGCCAAACCAGAGCGCGGTCAGCACTAGCGGCACGTAGAGAATGCCGTTCGCCACGCCGAGCGGCGTATAGAGGTCGACGATCAGGCCGGTAAAGCAAATCGTTGCTGGTATCCAGAGCGGGATTTGCGGTCTGCTGGACGGCAGGAGCCACCAAGACCGCGCAAGCAGCCCGCCGCCGAAAGCCACGAGGCCGATCGCCGTATGCAGCGCCATCGCCGCATAGGGCCCCCAGCGGTACCCCTGTTCGGCATGGGTGATATATCCGGCAAGCGCGATCATCCCAAGCGTGATTGCGATATAGCTGGTCAGCTCCTGCACCAGCTGACTGCGCACGCGCTTGCCATACTGTCCGTAGAGAATGGAGAGGTTTGATATCAGGAAGATCAGCGCCGTGTTCGGCCCCATGCCGCCGCCGATCTGTTCGGCAAAGGTCGGATCGATCAATATCTGCGTGAGGAACACGTCGACATTGTGCAGGGTGCGGCCGAGCGTGATAATTTCCGTGAGGCGTGCGGCGGAAAAGGCGACGGCAAGGCCGGACGCGATGACGGTAGCCGTATTAAAGCGTTTGCCGATCTGCATCGACGTCGCGAGGCCGATCCCCGACAGCACGAAGCAGATGGCGGTATTGAAGGCCATCGATGGAAAGCCCGGTACGATCGAGATAATCACCTCGATCTCCAGAAACCAGCCGGTCAGCGCCGTCAGCCCGAGCAGGATCAGCAGGTAGCCGATGATGCTTGCGACCATGCGGTAGCGCTCGCCTCCCGTTTCGTCCCGATCCGACCCGGTGGTATCCCGCACCTGCACGCACCTTCCCCCTATCCCTGTTGGCGAGCCATCTTTTCCGAAATCGCGGAATACTCAAGAGGCAGCGTGCTGCGTCTTCGCAGCTTTTCGACTGCAAATCGCTGATGAGCGATATCGAATTTTAGTGAAGTCGCGCTACTGTCTCGCAGAAGGACAGTGCAGGACATCAGATATAATATCCGAATGACGGTGCCAGATGCCGACCTTGTTTTACGTCGACGATAGCAGGGATGATCTCTTCTATCTCGACTATATCAGGAAGAAACAGCAGATAGAGGTCGAGCTATTCTGCTTCCCGACGGCCGATGCCGCATTCGAGGCGCTCGAAAAGCGTCTTGAGGGGGCTGGAACCCTGCCGGATATTCTCATTGCCGATCTCTATATGCCGCTCGACAGCGGCAGCGAGCTGGTTCACCGGCTGCGGCAGGATGCACGATACATCGCCATGCGGCTCGGTATCTGCAGCGGTTCGGATGCGATGGAGGATCGGCAGCGCGCGCTTGCGTCGGGTGCGGATTTCTATCTGGAGAAGCCGCTGGATTTCGCCGCCATTCTCGGCAATCATTGATTGCGGAAAGTCATGCCCGAGTGCGCGTGCGGTGCGACAATGTACAATTGACAAGGCTGACAGTGCATCTCAAGATGCAACGAAGAGCAGCAGGAAAAGAAGCGCTGGGAGAGCCGCCCGACCCGTGTTCGCCGCCACGAACTTCAGCCAACCCCTTAGCTGGATGGGCTGAACGGCTCTCCCGCGCTTACTGCTGGCACTGTCTTCTGCATTCATGGATGTTGAATGCAGAAAGATTGGGATACCTAGGTAAGAGCTACTATTCGAGTAAACTGCCTTTGCATCACCTGTAGTTGAGATGTTTGATGATTTCCGCCTGTGATATCGAAAAGTCCCCGTTCTCGCTATCGATCATCAACTGTCCCGCATTTTTTGTAGCTGCTCGCGTTTAAGACGTATATCCCAAGATTTCGGGATCAGCCTGATGGAAAGTGGGGAGGAGGAAGAGTGGGAATGACCAGTGCTGCCGCAGTCCCTTTTCATGCAGGTCCGGAACTTAGCCGGGCTATCAATCGCACCGATTTCTTTCGGCTGCTGAAGGCGGCCGCCCAGCATTATAATTTCGACCATTTCGCGCTGGCGCGTATTTCCGAGACGTCAGCGCCTTTCGGCGAACGCGATATCGTCATCACCAATGTCGCCGAACGGCGCATGAGCCTCTTTGCCAAGACACTGAAGGAGGCTCTCGGAACCTCCAAGGCGCGCACCGCGCAGTTTTTGACGACGCCGGTTCACGGAAAAAGTCAGGCGGTGGAGGGCCATCCGCCCGACCTCGTCTTCAACGAGTTCAATGGCAAGACATTTCTTTTCATTCCGTTGTTCACGCCGGAAGGCCGCCGCTACTGCCTGGTGCTGAGCGGCCAGCGCCTGGAACCCGACCAGGGAGAGGTGGCGGACGTCTTGCTCGATGCCATGCGCATATTCGACAAGCTGTATGAGGAAATCTTGACCCAGGAAATGTCCGGTCGGCTCACACAGCGCGAAACCGAAATCGTCAGGTGGACGAGCGAAGGCAAGACGTCTGCAGAGATTGCCATTATCCTCGGCCTTTCGGAACATACGGTCAATTCGCATATCACCGCCGCAGTTCGGAAACTGGATGCCGTCAACCGCGTTCATATGGTGGCGATCGCATTGCGAAACGGCTTGGTTTCGTGAGCGGGTTTCATGTCGGGGGAAAATGAAACGATGAGTGCGGAAGCAATGCGCAGGAACGCGGTGAAGGTTTTGTTCGTCGATGACGAATTCATCGAATTCCGCTCGCTCAAGAAGAAGATCGCCGATCTCTCCGAGCCGCGCGTCGATGTCGAATATTCCCAGTCGATCGGCGATGCGCTGGACAAGATCAAGGCTGCCCGCTTCGATCTCATCCTTCTCGACAACAGGCTGCTGCCGAACGCCGATTTTCGCGAGACGGTGCCGGAACTGAGAGGCATCGGCTATACTGGCCCGATCGGCGTGGTTTCGACGGATATCTCCGGCAACTATTTCCAGGAATTCCTCGATTACGGCGTGGATTTCCGCATCGGTAAAGATGAGATCGATGTGCAGACGCTCCAGCACATCATCCGCGAATACGTGACCTACGACGTGCCGGATTTCTGGAAGGACGACTACAGTGTCTGATGCGGAAAATTGGCGAGGCTGGCCGATTAGACCGGCAGGCGGATAGCAAACCGGCTGCCGCTCTCGTCGGAGTGTTCGAGCCTGATATCGCCGCCGAGCGCACCGACGAGGTCGCGCACCGTCGTCAGCCCCAATCCTGGTCCGGGCACGCTGCCTGCCTTCGGCAGTTTCCAGAAGGCATCGAAGATCTTTCCCTGGTGGGCCGGCTCGATACCGCAGCCGTTATCGGCAACGGTGATGCGCCAGTCCGCACCTTCCCGGCGCGCGGTCACGGTCACATGCGGTGCGGCAGTGCCGTGATAGGCAAGCGCATTGGAGAAGAGGTGCTTCAGCACGATGGTTAGCAGCGCGGCATCACTGCGGATGACGGGCAGTGCCTCCGCCGTGAGCGTCGCGCCGCCGGCGGGAAATTCCTCGAGCGCCTGTTTCCAGGCGTCCTGCGCGAGATTGCCGAGGCTGATTTCGCCGATCGTGACTTGAGGCGTGGTGCCGGCAAGGCCCATCAGAGCCTTGGTCAGCCGCTGCGCGGTCTGCGCCTTGTCCATGATCGTGCGCAGGCTCTGCAGCTGTTCGCTGTCCAGCGTCGGCTCAAGCTCGTCGAGCAGCATTTCCGCATACATCGCGATATGGCGTAGCGGCGATTGCAGGTCGTGCGAAGCGGTTGCGAGGAAGCGTTTGATACGCTCCTCCTGATTTTCGGTGGAACCGGTTTCCGGCGGTTTCGCCGTTGGGCTGGAAGACATGCGGCGGTGCTCCCGATCTCTTTGAAACCACCATAGAAAGAGGGCGCCGGCTGTGCAACCGGCGCCCTCTTCAAGTTCACATCGAATGCTGTTGCCTCAGCCTGCCGACTTGCGCGGCTGGCCGGCATCTGGCGGAATGATTTCCACGGCCGCGTCGTTGGAAGCGGCAACCGCCTTGGCATGGCGGCGGCGCCAGTCGCCGAGGAAGAGCAGGATCGGCGCTGCGATGAAGACCGACGAAGCGGCGGCGACGAGAATGCCGAAGGCCATCGGGATTGCGAAGCTTTCGACCGCACTGCCGCCCCAGATCGCCATCGGCAGCAGCGAGAGGAAGGCGGTCGCGTTGGTGTAGAGGCTTCGGGCCAGCGTCTCGTTGATCGACTTGTCGATGATCTCGCGCAGTGGCATCGACTTGTAGAGGCGCATGTTTTCACGCATGCGGTCGTAGACGACGACCTTGTCGTTCACCGAGTAACCGACGAGCGTCAGGATGGCGGCAATGGCCGTCAGGTTGAAGTCCAGGCCCGTCAGCGCGAAGAAGCCGATCGCCTTGGTCACGTCGAGAATGAGCGTGACGATGGCGCCGACCGCAAACGGCCATTCGAAGCGGAACCAGATGTAGAACAGCATCGCAAGGCTGGCGACGACGACGGACAGGATACCCGCCCAGGCAAGCTCGCCGCTGACCTTCGGACCGATGACATCGGTGCCGGTCACCGTTGCCGACGGGTCGATCTTGACGATCTCCGCCTTGAGCTTGGTGACGGCCGCCGTCTGTGCTTCCTCGCCACCGTCCTGGCGCTGCGCGCGGACCAGCATGGTATTGTTGTCGCCGAAGGACTGCAGCGCCACTTCGCCGAGGCCGAGGCCGTTCAGGCCCTCGCGGAAGCGGCCGAGATCGGCAGCATCCTGCGTCTTCACCGACATCTGGATGCCACCACGGAAGTCGACGCCGTAGTTGAGGCCCGGATAGATGAAGAGGGCGATCGAGGCGATCGACAGCAGTGCGGAGACGGTCACGCCGAAGAAGCGCGCCTTCATGAACTGGATATGCTTGTCGTAGGGGCTGAAGAAGGAGAACATCGGCTTGATGTTCAAGACCTTCATCTTCCGGCGACGGGTGATCTCGATCATCGTGACGCGCACGAAAGCGACCGAGGTGAACATCGAGATGATCAGGCCGAGCGCCATGGTCACGGCAAAGCCGCGAACGGGGCCGGAGCCGAACCAGAACAGGATGGCGGCGGCAATGAGCGCCGTCATGTTGCCGTCGATAATGGTCGAGTAGGCGCGGCGGAAGCCGGTATCGATCGCCGCAAAGGCGCTCTTGCCCTTGCGGGTTTCTTCACGGATGCGCTCGTTGATCAGGACGTTCGCGTCGACCGCAAGGCCGATGCCGAGCACGACGCCGGCGATGCCGGGCAGCGTCAGCGTTGCGCCGACAAGCGTCAGTGCCGAGAAGGTCAGGATCGTGTGGATGAGAAGCGCGGTATTCGCAAGGATACCCCATGCGCCGTAGAGCACGAAGATGAAGGCGGCGACGAGCACGAAGCCGACGACGCCGGCATAAAGGCCCATCTTGATCGCATCCGCGCCGAGGTCGGCGCCGACCGTGCGTTCTTCGATGACGGTCAGCTTGGCGGGCAGAGCGCCTGCCCGCAGCATGGCGGCGAGCGTATTGGCGCTGTCGGTCGAGAAATTGCCGGAAATCTGGCCCGAACCGCCGGTGATCGGCTCCCGGATGACAGGCGCGCTCAGCACCTTGTCGTCAAGCACGATGGCGAAGGGATTGCCGACGTTCTGGCGGGTGATATCGGCAAAGCGGGTTGCACCGGCGCTGTCGAAGCGGAAGGTGACGACCGGCTGCTGGCTCTGGTCGAAACTGACGCGGGCGTCGGAAAGACGGTCGCCGGAGATTTCTACGCGGTCGAGAACCGGATAGGAGTTGCCTTCCTCATCCTTCATGATCGTCACGCCAGGACCGGCCTGGCCGTTCGGGGCGAGCATGTGGAAAGACATCTTGGCGGTGGAGCCGAGAAGTTCGCGAAGGCGCGACGGATCCTGCGCGCCCGGAAGCTGCACGAGAATACGGTTGGCGCCGATGCGCTGGATCGTCGGTTCGGCAACGCCGACCTGGTCGACGCGCTGGCGGATGACTTCAAGGCTCTGCGCGACGGCATTGTCCACGTTGGTGGAGATGCCGGCCGGCGAGAAGCCGACGGTGATGTTGCCGCCATCGGCCGTGACCGCAAGGTCGGACTGGCCGGCGCTGATGCCGCTGGCGATCACGTTGCCGAGCGTGCGAAGCTGGGTGACGGCCGCATCGCTCTGCGACGGATCGGCAAGCGAAACAACGATGTTGTTATTGTTGCGCACGACCGACTTCGGCTGGATGTTCTTTTCGCGCAGCACGCGGCGTGCGTCCTGCAGCAGCGAGTTCAGGCGCTCCTTGGTCAGGTCGGCTTCGTCCACCTCGAGCACGAGATGCGAGCCGCCGCGAAGGTCGAGGCCGAGGGAAACCTGGCTGTGCGGCAGCCAGGCGGGCAGGCGCTGAAGCACGCTTTGCGGCAATGCGTTCGGCAGGGCGATCAACAGGCCGAGCACGATGATCACCGAATAGGTGAACACCAGCCATGGTGAATTGCGCATGTTCTAAGTCCTTGGATAATGCTTTGGCCGGCGCAACCGCGCTACGGCATGTCTATGTCTATTGGATCAGAAACGCCCGAGGGCGATGTGATTCAGGCAGCCTGCGGTGGTGCGCGGGGCTGGTGAGCCCGGGCTGCGGCAGGCCGCAGCGGGGCTTCGAATTCAGGGCGCGGCGCGGCCTGGCGCCAGTCGGCAAATTGCAATGCGGGGGTCGCGTTCAGCGATGCCGGGCCGGCGTCGTGGACCTGCTGTTTCGGCGGCGCCTTGCGGTCGCTGATCAACAAGCCTCTGATAGCGTCGCGCGCAGTCACCTGCGTCTGCTGCGAATCCCGGCTGGAAGAGGAAAGGCTGTTCGGCGCCGAGGAGGGGCCGATGACGATATTGCCACCGAAGAGAAGGCCGAGATAGGCGAGAAACGCGACGACGACGGAAGCGGCAATACGGCTCGCCAGGCGGCGCTGTTCCAGCTCCGTCTCACCCGTCTTGGCTATTTCGCTCCCGGATCGGCTCAAAGGCGCGGCAATCTCTCATTCTTTTTCAGGCGGAGGCTCCACCGACGGCACGATTGTACCAGCCGAAGGTCCGTCTTCATAGGGTGCACTGTCATGATGCACTTGGGCCAGCCGGTCAACCATGCCAAGTGCAATTTCCCGCTCGCCCATGATGACCGTATCGGCGCCGTATTGCCGCAGTTCGTCCACTTCGGCATCCGAGTGGGCACGCGCCACGATCAGGATCGACGGATTGATGGTGCGGCCCTGTTCGGCGATGCTGCAGGCTTCGAAGGCGTTGGGAATGGCAATGACAAGACTGCGGGCACCGGCGATATTGGCGAGATCGAGCGTTTCGCGGCTGACGGCATTGCCGGAATGCACTTCGATGCCTTGGCTCCGCAGTTCGGCGATGCGCTTGTCCGAATCCTCGATGACGAGGAAGGGCGTGCCGGAAGATTTGAGATTCTGTCCGACGATGCTGCCGACGCGGCCGTAGCCGACAAGGATCGCATGGCGGTTCAGCGTTGTCGGATGGACTTCGTCGCTGTCGGCCTCTGCCTCCGCTGCCGCGGGCAAGGCTTCGACGGTGGCTGCCGTCTCGGGGGCCGGTTCTTCGCGTTTCGGGCTTTCCAGCAGCGGCCGGATGCGGTCGCAGACGAAGAACAGTAGCGGATTGAGGATGATCGAAATGATCGCCCCGGCAAGGATCAGATCGCGGCCTTCCCCCGGCAACAGGCCGAGATCGACGCCGAGGGCGGCGAGGATGAAGGAGAACTCGCCGATCTGTCCGAGGCTCGCCGAAATCGTCAGCGCCGTACTGATTGGCTTCCTGAAAAGGAGCACGATCAGTAAGGCCGCCAGCGACTTGCCGATAACGATGATAAAGACGGTCGCCAACACCGGTAGCGGTCGTTCGATCAGGATGTTCGGATCGAAGAGCATACCGACCGAAACGAAAAAGAGCACGGCGAATGCGTCGCGAAGCGGCAGGCTCTCCTGCGCGGCCCGGTGGCTGAGTTCACTTTCTGCGAGAACCATGCCTGCAAAGAACGCGCCGAGCGCCAGCGATACGCCGAAGAGCTTGGATGCACCGAAGGCGACGCCGAGCGCGATGGCCAGCACGCCGAGGCGGAAGAGTTCGCGCGAGCCGGTATGAGCGATGCGGTGCATCGTCCAGGGAATGAGCTTGCGGCCGAAGACCAGCATCAGCGCGACGAACAGCGCCACCTTGACCAGCGTCATGGCGATGATGCCGCCGACGCCGAGATCGAGGCCGAGAAGTCGGTTCAGCCCCGCCGAGAGTGGCTCCACGGGGCCATGACCGTCACCTGTTATGCTGGCAGCGGCCGGGATCAGCACCAGCGCCAGAACCATCGCGAGGTCTTCGACGATCAGCCAGCCGACTGCGATGCGACCGCGTTCGGTCTCGACGAGGCGCCGCTCCTGCAGGGCTTTGAGCAGCACCACTGTCGACGCGACCGAGAGCGCAAGGCCGAAGACGAGACTACCGCCCGTCGGCCATCCCATCAGCGCGCCGAGCCCCCAGCCGAGCAGGGTGGCAAAACCGATCTGCACGACCGCGCCCGGCACGGCAATGCCGCGCACCGACAGGAGATCCTTCAGCGAGAAATGCAGGCCGACGCCGAACATCAGAAGGATGACCCCGATTTCGGCCAATTCGGGTGCCAGGCTCTGATCGGCAACGAAACCAGGCGTATGCGGGCCGACGAGAACGCCTGCGACAAGATATCCCACCAGCGGCGGCAGGCGCAGCCGATTGGCTAGCGCTCCCAGGATAAATGCCAGAACGAGGCCCCCGACGATCGTCGAAATCAAAGGCGTATCGTGTGGCATCGCTCTCTCCCGCTCTGGAAATCTCGCTCAAAACATGACATATATGATCTATATTGACCAATATGGGTGGTTTAGAATTATGGGTCAAGGCGCAAAAGAGACAATTCTGACGCCTGCTTTGTGCCGCGCGGCCCGCGGTCTGCTCGATTGGACGCAAGCCGACCTTGCCGAGAAGGCCGCTGTCTCCCGCAGCACGATACGCGACTATGAAGGCCGCCACCACGAAATCCATCGTGCGACGGAGGCACAGCTGCGCCTTGCCTTCGAAGAAGGTGGCGTAAAATTTGTCGAAGTGGAAGGCTGCGGCACCGGGCTTTGCCTGCCCGGTCCCAATTGAGGTCGTCAAAGCAATTCCAGCAAAAGCGTGTAGGGGCTCTGCGTCCGGAATTGCGCGAAAGACTCTACGGCTGGATCAGGCAGCCTGCGCCGACCTTGTAGGCATAGATCGTCTTGCCCCGGTAGTTGCCGTTTTCCGGCGTCCAGCTCTTCAGCATCTCAGGCGTCTCGGCCGCGCAATTCAGCGGATTGGTCGTCAGGAAAAGCACCGGTCCGCTGCTGTCGGCCGGCAGGGCGAATTCCTGTTCGTAATAGCTCTCCGGCAGGTCGGCCGGCGGTCGCGCGTAGAGTTTGAGCGGCGTGCCGCGTAGCGTATGGAAGAGATCGGCGACCATGTCCCTGTTATCGGTGACGACAGTGCCGATGCCGGCCTGCGTTGCAAGATCGCCGGCCTGGCGGCTCACATCGGCCCGGCCGAGATACCGCTGCATGACTTCCTTGCCATTGGGCAATATCAGCTGATGCGAAAAAATGGCCGCAAAGGGAAAGAGCAGGCAGGCGATGCCATTGATCGTGAAGGAGATCCGCAATCCCTTCGGCCACAGGCGATAGAGCAGCCAGACTGCCAGCACGATGCCGGCGACATAAGCGGTCACGCCCCAGTTGGCATAGGCCTTGGCGACCGTTGCCTGCAGGGTGATGAGCAGCACGACGGGGATCGACAGCCAGACGAGCATCTTTTCGCGCGGTTCGCTGCGGCCGCGGATCATGTTCCAGGTGGCCCAGAGCATGGCGAAGAAGACGATCGGGCCGACAACGCCGAACTGCGCGGAGAAAAATTCCAGCCCGCCGTGCAGATTGATGCCGAGATCGCTCCAGTGAGCGATATCCTGCGTGTGGCGCACCGTCGTATTGTTGTGCTGCAGGTTCCACCAGAGGTTCGGGAAGGCGATGACGGCGGAGGTGGCAACGGCTATGATGAAATCGCGCACCGAAATCCGCGCCGCCGGAATGAAGAAGAGCGCGATCGCGCCACCCGGCACGAGGAAGAGCACGGCATATTTCGTCAGGAACGCTAGCCCAACGCCGAGGCCCATCAGCAGCGCGAGCCCGACCGAGCGGCGCTTCGTCAGCTCGAAATAGGCAATCAGCGCAAGGGCGATGAAGAAGAGCAGGATGACGTCGGTCGAAAAGAAGACCGAGGAAAGCGCCACTGCCGGCAGCGTGACATAGGTCGCGCCGACCCAGCCTTCGATCTCGGGCCTGATGAAACGCCTGGAAAGCCGCATCAGCACCAGAGCGGTGGCCGCGTGGAAGAGGGGGCCGGGCAGCCGCAGCCAGAAAATGTCGCTGGAGCCGGCGAGGCCGGTAAAGACCCGAAGCACCCAGGCAATCATCGGCGGCTTGGAATAGTAGCCGAAATCCAGATTCTGCGACCAGAACCAGTATTGTGCCTCATCGACGAACAGATCCGTCGCATCGAAATGCAGCGTCACGATGCGGAAGATCGTGAACGCCAAGATGATAAGGAGGCCGGTCCGGGCTGACATGGTCTAATTTATTTCCGCTGACACAGGAGCGCGTGTCGATACACCAACGCTACAGGGCTGCCAACGGGAAAGGTGGAGGGGCCGGGATTCGGCGTCTTAGAAGACGCGGAGCGTGCGGTTGTCGCGGTTTGCCGCGATCAAATCGAGGAGGGTGACGGCCGCGGCGATCGCGACGGCGATCAGGCAGGAACCCATTCCGAGAACTATCATTTCTCTTTCCTTGTCGACATCATGTCTGATTCTTTACATGGGTCTATAACATAGAGCTTGCGTGTACCTTGTAGCAGCGATGCAACTCCCCGCCAGTATTTACTATTTCAGTTCGGCTAGTTGTTTTAAATGGTACAGGCTTGAAGGGCTTATTAACCTTCAAGCAAGGAATTAACCATAAACATTGGGTTACACGTCGGAATGGGAAGATGCACTCGTTCCCACCAGGCATGACGCCGCCCCGCCGTACCGGGTTGATCCGGTATCCATCTCTTCAGGCAGCTCCGAAACAGAATTGCTGATCAGGAGGTTCCAGCCCGTCGGTCGCTACCGATGGTGCAGGCCTCACTGCATTTTGCGCTCTTCGGAAGCAGCGAAAGTTTTTGGCCGGGTTCGTCCCGGAAAGTGGTTGGGGACAGGCGTTGAGGCAGGATATGCCATCAGATCAGGCTCGAGGAGCGCAGGCAGGCAGCCTTCGCGACCGCCTGCGCTTTGCCGGTCTCGATACCGAGCAGTGCGAGATGGTGCGCCGCAGCCGGCCGGCACTTGAAGCGCATCTGAAAGCCGGTCTGCGTGATCTTTTCCATCGCTTCCAGTCCTTCCCCGATGCCGCCCGCAATTTCGAAAGCGAGCGCCAGATCGAGCGCCTGCATGACCTGCAGTCCTCGCACTGGGATGTGCTGACGGATGCCCGTTTCGACAGCCTCTATGCAGAGCGCGTCAAGGTTCTCTCCGATACCGAAAGCAAGATGGGGCTCGACCCGCGCTGGCATGTGGCCGGTCACGGCGTCATGCTCGAGCATGTCATTTCCGGTCTCGCCGATGAGCTGGCCGGAAAGCCGATGCTGCCTGCGGCCAAGCGCCGCGCTCGTGAGATCTCCGATCTGATGATGTCGGTCATTCGCATCGTCATGGTCGATGTCGAAATCGCCGTCTCCCTGCGCTTCAACGCTCTGCGCGCCGTTCAGCAGCGCGCGCTCGCCGATCAGCGCGCCCAGGGCGAGGCTGAAGTTGCCCGTGTCTTCGGCGATGTCATCGAGCGTCTTACGGCTCGCGATCTGACTGCGCGCGCCCCGGTCGATGGCGCCCATGCCGATATTGCCGAGGCGCTGAATGCGGCACTCGACAGTCTCCAGACGGAATTTACGACGATTGCCGAGCGCAACGCGAAGTCGGAAGCCGCGACGCAATCGCTTGCCGATGCATCCCGCAATTTCGCCGGCAATGCCTCCGGCCAGGCCGATCGTCTGCAGATCTCGGCAAAGACGCTTGCCGGCATCGCCGAGCGTGTGCGCGAGGGTGCCGCCGGCAGCCGCGCAGCCGAAAAGGCTGTCGCTACCACGCGTGCTGCCGTCGAGGAAAGCGGCGAGGTCGTCGGCCGCGCGATCAGCGCAATGGCCGATATCGAACAGTCGGCCGAAAAGATCGGCCAGATCATCGGCGCGATCGACGAGATCGCTTTCCAGACGAACCTTCTCGCGCTGAACGCAGGCATCGAGGCCGCTCGCGCCGGCGAATCCGGCCGCGGCTTTGCCGTGGTCGCGCAGGAAGTGCGCGCGCTCGCCCAGCGCTCGGCGGAAGCCGCACGCGAAATCAAGACCCTGGTGACGACCACGAAGACGCAGGTGGATGCCGGTGTACAGATGGTCGGTCGCACGCAGGATTCGATCGCCAGCATCGTCAGGCAGGTGACGGATATCAACGCAGCCATCGCCAACATTGCCGGTGAAACGGGCGAACACGCCGCCGGTCTCGAAGCGGTGACGGCAGAGGTCAATGGTCTCGGCGGCGAAGTCGCCGACAATGCCGGCCTTGCGGAGCGTTCGGCCGAGGGCGCCGATCACCTGCACACGGTGATTCTGGAACTTGGCCAGACGATCCGCGAATTCCGTATCGCCCGCGAAAAGACCTATGCAACCCGGCCGCAACAGGCGCGTGTCGCGCCCGCCCGGCCGGTTGTGATCACAGCCCGTCAGGAATTGCTCGAAGACGAATACGAAAATGACGATTTCAGCATGCCGCTGCCTCTCGCAAGCGCCGGAGGTGGGCGGAATGTTTACTAACCTATCAGATTATGACGTCGGCTCGCTTTCGCGGGTCGGGGACAAGGGGACAAGGAAAAGCTGATGGCAGCAAAGAAGAGTGGCAAGACGCTGGAATTACCGGCGGTTCTTGATCTCAATGAGGCTTCCGCATTGCGCGACAAGCTTCTCTCCATGCGAGGCAACCCTCTGGCGGTCGACGCTTCGTCCGTCGAACGCATCGGCGCTCTGTGCGCCCAGGTTTTGATGGCCGCCGAGAAGACGTGGGACCAGGACAAGCAGTCGTTCACCTTCGCGAAGGTGTCCGACGCATTCACGAAAACCATGCAGTTGGTTGGCGTCAACATCGACCATCTGCTTGCCAAGGAGATCCGGCAATGAAGAAAAAAGTACTGACGGTGGACGATTCCCGCACCATCCGTAACATGCTTCTCGTAACGCTGAACAATGCGGGCTTCGAGACGATCCAGGCTGAAGACGGCGTTGAGGGCCTCGAAGTTCTCGAGGAATCCAATCCCGATGTCATCGTCACCGACATCAACATGCCGCGCCTCGATGGCTTCGGCTTCATCGAAGGCGTACGCCGCAACGAAAAGTACCGTGCGATCCCGATCCTGGTGCTGACCACCGAAAGCGACGCAGAAAAGAAGAACCGCGCCCGTCAGGCCGGTGCCACCGGTTGGATCGTCAAGCCCTTCGACCCCGCCAAGCTGATCGATGCCATCGAGCGTGTAACCGCTTAAAAGCCCAGGATTTGCTCCTATGGATATGAACGAAATCAAAGAGATCTTTTTCCAGGAGTGCGAGGAACAGCTCGCCGAACTGGAATCCGGTCTCCTGAAAATGAATGATGGCGATCGCGATCCGGAAACCGTCAACGCGGTGTTCCGTGCGGTCCATTCGATCAAGGGCGGTGCCGGCGCCTTTGGCCTGGATGACCTTGTCGCCTTCGCCCACGTCTTTGAGACCACACTTGATTGCGTTCGTTCCAACAAGCTTGAGCCTACCCAGGATGTCCTGAAGGTCATGCTGAAGTCGGCCGACGTTCTCGCCGACCTGACCAACGCTGCCCGTGATGGCGGCAGCGTCGATGAAAGCAGAAGCCGCGGCCTCGTCAAGGAACTGGAAGCGCTCGCCAATGGCGAACTGCCGTCGCCCTCGGCGGCAGCTGAGGCACCTGCACCGAAGCCGGCGCCGAAGGCTGCCCCCGCTCCGGTTGCCGCAGCCCCGGCTCCCAAGCCCACCGACGAAAGCGGCTTCCAGCCGATCCCCTTCTCCTTCGACGGTTTCGACGGCGAAGAGATGCCGATCGATCTGCCGGCTTTCGAAATCACCTTCAAGCCGCGCTTCGAACTCTACTCGAAGGGCAATGACGCGACGCTCCTGCTGCGCGATCTCTCCCGCCTGGGCGAGATGAGCATTTATTGCAACGCCGATGCCCTTCCGGGTCTCGACGAGCTCGATCCGGAAGGCGCCTATTTCTTCTGGAACGTCACGCTCAAGACCGACAAGGGTGAAGACGCCATCCGCACGGTCTTCGAATTCGCCGAATGGGATTGCGACCTGACCGTAAGGCCGGCGGAAGACAGCAAGCCGGGCGACACCAACGACGAACTGCCGATGATCCCGGTTCCGTTCGATCTTTCGATCCTCGACGATGGTGGCGCCGACGAAGCGCCTGCCGCCGAGACGAAGGCGAGCGATGCGGCCGCTGCCGTCGCTGCCGCTGAAACGGCAACCAACGTCGCGCAGATGGCTGCCGCCGCTGCCCGCGTCGAAAAGAAGGAATCGGCCGCCGCCGCAGCTGCCGCCGCAAATGCCGCGGCCCAGAACAATGCCGCTGCCGGTGCCGGTCAGACGATCCGCGTCGACCTCGATCGTGTCGACCGCCTGATCAACCTCGTCGGCGAGCTTGTCATCAACCAGGCGATGCTCTCCCAGAGCGTCATCGAAAACGACACGACCGGCACATCCTCGATCAACATGGGCCTCGAAGAGCTGCAGCAGCTCACCCGTGAGATCCAGGACTCGGTCATGGCGATCCGCGCCCAGCCGGTGAAGCCGGTCTTCCAGCGCATGTCGCGTATCGTTCGCGAAATCGCCGACATGACCGGCAAGTCGATCCGCCTGATCACCGAAGGTGAAAACACCGAAGTGGACAAGACGGTCATCGACAAGCTGGCCGAGCCGCTGACGCACATGATCCGTAATGCCGTCGACCACGGTATCGAAACGCCTGAAAAGCGTTCCGCCGCCGGCAAGAACACCGAAGGCACGGTCCGCCTCACGGCTAAGCACCGTTCGGGTCGCATCCTGATCGAACTGGCCGACGACGGCGCCGGTATCAACCGCGAAAAGGTTCGCCAGAAGGCGATCCAGAACGACCTCATCCCGGCCGACGCCAACCTGTCGGACGAGGAAATCGACAACCTGATCTTCCTGCCGGGCTTCTCCACGGCCGACAAGATCTCCGACATTTCCGGCCGCGGCGTCGGCATGGACGTCGTCAAGCGCTCCATCCAGGCACTCGGCGGTCGTATCAACATCACCTCGAAGCCCGGCCACGGTTCGGTCTTCACGATGAGCCTTCCGCTGACGCTCGCGGTTCTCGACGGCATGGTGGTCACGGTCGCCGGCCAGACGCTGGTCGTGCCGCTAACGGCCATCGTCGAGACCCTGCAGCCGGAAGCAGCCGCGATCCACTCCTTCGGTGCGAGCCACCGCTTGATCTCGATCCGCAACTCCTTCTGCCCGCTGGTCGATGTCGGTCGCATCCTGAACTTCCGTGCCACCCAGGCCAATCCGGTCGAAGGTGTCGCCCTTCTCGTCGAATCCGAAGGCGGCGGTCAGCGCGCGCTCATGGTCGATGCGATCCAGGGCCAGCGCCAGGTCGTCATCAAGAGCCTGGAAGCGAACTACACCCACGTTCCGGGCATCGCCGCAGCAACCATCCTTGGTGACGGCCGCGTGGCTCTCATCCTGGACGTGGACGCAGTGGTCGGCGCCTCGCGCGGTCAGTCCCTGAAGGCTGAAATGTCTCTGGCGGCAGTAGGATAAGAGGCAATGTCGTACACGGCAAAAAATCTGACCCTCGGCGGAAACGAGCTCATCGCTTTTCGCATCGGCGATCAGGAATTCTGCGTGAACATCATGGCGGTCCGCGAGATCCGGGGCTGGACCCCGGCGACCGGAATGCCGCACTCGCCATCCTATATGGTGGGCGTCATCAACCTGCGCGGTGCGGTGCTGCCGATCATCGATCTGTCGGCCCGGCTCGGCATGAAGCCGACCGATCCGAGTGCCCGCCACGTCATCATCGTCGCCCAGGTCCACCATAAGGTGGTGGGCCTGCTGGTCGACGCGGTCTCTGACATCCTGACGGTCACGGACAGTGACATCCAGCCGACGCCGGAGATCTCTTCGGACCTCCAGCGCCAGTTCGCCCGCGGCATTCTGTCGATCGAGAAGCGCATGATCTGCTTGATCGAGCTCGAAGCCCTGTTCCCCGACATCGAAAGCGAAGCCGCATGAGTGCACTTGGCGTAAAAGATCAGAGGCAATCCGGTTCCGACGAGGTTCTGGCGAGCGGCGAATACCCGCTGACGCGCCGCGACCTCACGGAAATCGCTGCCATGATCTATGCGGATGCGGGCATCTATCTCAACGAGACAAAAGCTTCGCTGGTCTATTCGCGTCTGTCGAAGCATATCCGCAGTCTCGGCCTTTCCGGCTTCCGCGAATATTGCGCACTTGTCGCCTCGCCCGCCGGCGCGGCACCGCGTCGCGAGATGCTGTCGCATCTGACGACCAACTTCACCCGCTTTTTCCGCGAGAACCATCATTTCGAGCATTTGCGTGATCATGTTCTGCCGGATCTCCTGAATCGGGCGCGCTCCGGAGGCCGTGTCCGCATCTGGTCGGCGGCATCGTCGGATGGCCAGGAGCCTTATTCGATCGCGCTCACCGTGCTGTCGATGATGCCCAACATCGCCGACTACGACTTCAGGATCCTCGCGACCGATATCGACCCGAAGATCCTGGCGATCGCCCGGGCCGGCGCCTATGACGAAAATGCTCTCGAAACCGTCTCGCCCGCCATGCGCAAGCAATGGTTCACCGAGGTGGAGATGCAGGGCCGCCGCAAGTTCCAGGTCGATGACCGGGTCAAGCGGCTGATCACCTATAACGAGCTGAACCTGATGGCCCAGTGGCCATTCAAGGGCAAGTTCGACGTCATTTTCTGCCGCAACGTCGTCATCTATTTCGACGAGCCGACGCAGATGAAGATCTGGCAGCGTTTCGCCGGCCTTCTGCCGGAAGGCGGCCATCTCTATATCGGCCATTCCGAGCGCGTTTCGGGCGAAGCCAAGAACGTCTTCGACAATATCGGCATCACCACCTATCGCTATACGACCAAGGGTCTTGGGAGGAAGGCATGAGCGCTCCGGCAAGAGTTCTCGTTGTTGACGACTCGCCGACCATGCGCGGCCTGATCACGGCCGTCCTGAGTGCTGACCCCGAAGTCAGCGTCATCGGGCAGGCCGGCGACGCTCTGGAAGCGCGTGAGGCCATCAAGCGGTTGAACCCTGATGTCCTCACTCTGGATATCGAGATGCCGAACATGAACGGCCTCGACTTCCTGGAAAAGATCATGACGCTGCGTCCGATGCCGGTCATCATGGTTTCGACCATGACGCACCGCGGCGCGGAGGCCACGCTTGCCGCCCTTGAAATCGGCGCCTTCGATTGCGTCGGCAAGCCGCAGCCGGGTGAGCCGCGTCCTTTCGGCGACCTCGCCGAGAAGGTCAAAGCCGCCGCCCGCACGCAACGTAGCTTTGTCCAGCCGGCGAAGACCGTCGTAACGCCGCCACCGGCCGTCGCCGACTTCCGCGTCGGCCGCAAGATCGTCGCAATCGGTTCGTCGACCGGTGGCGTGGAAGCCCTGATCGCCGTGTTGCAGAAATTCCCGGCCAACTGCCCGCCGACCGTCATCACCCAGCATATGCCGCCGACCTTCACGAAGAGCTTCGCCGAACGCCTGAACCGGCTCTGTGCGCCTGTTGTCGAGGAAGCGACCGACGGTGCGCGCCTGGAGATCGGCAAGGTCTACCTGGCACCTGGTGGTGACCGTCATCTGCAGGTTGCCAATGCATCGGCACCCTGCTGCCGGCTGGTCGAACGGCCGCCCGTCAACGGGCATCGTCCGTCCGTCGATGTGCTCTTCGATTCGGTTGCCGAGCTCGCCGGACGCAATGCCGTTGGTGCGATCCTGACCGGTATGGGCCGCGATGGGGCTGCCGGACTGTTAAAAATGCGACACGCAGGGGCAAGAACGCTCGGTCAGAACGAAAAAACCTGCGTTGTTTACGGAATGCCAAGAGTTGCCTACGAACTTGGCGCAGTTGAGCAGCAGCTCCCGCTTGCTGCTATCGGCGAAGAAATACTGAAAATGACAGCCGCCCGAAAGGAAGGGACCGAATAATGTCGATCGCGGAGAAAATCAAAGTTCTGATCGTAGACGATCAGGTTACCAGTCGCCTGCTGCTCAGTGACGCGCTGACGCAGCTCGGCTTCAAGCAGATCACCTCTGCCGGCGACGGTGAGCAGGGCATGAAGATCATGGCCGAACAGCCTCACCATCTCGTCATCTCGGACTTCAACATGCCGAAGATGGATGGCATCGGCTTCCTGCAGGCCGTGCGCGCCAACCCGAACACCAAGAAGGCCGCCTTCATCATCCTTACCGCACAGGGCGACCGTGCGCTGGTTACGAAAGCCGCCCAGCTCGGTGCAAACAACGTGCTCGCCAAGCCCTTTACCATCGAAAAGATGAAAGCGGCTATCGAAGCCGTGTTTGGAGCCCTGAAATGATCACCGAGGGTGCGGTTCGCCGCGTGCACATTATTCAGGGTGAATATAAGGTCTTGAGCGATCCGGATGCGGTGCTCACGACGATCCTTGGCTCGTGCGTGGCAGCCTGCCTGAGAGATCCCGTCGCTGGTGTCGGCGGCATGAACCACTTCCTGCTGCCGGGGACGGGCAACACCCCGATGACTGGAGGCGATGCCACGCGCTACGGCGTGCATCTGATGGAACTGCTGATCAACGGCCTCCTGAAAAAGGGCGCCCGGCGCGACCGGCTGGAGGCCAAGATCTTCGGAGGCGCGAAGACGATCTCGACATTTTCGAATGTTGGTGAGCAGAACGCGGCCTTCGCCGTGCAGTTCCTCCGCGATGAAGGCATTCCGGTGGTCGGCTCCAGCACCGGCGGTGAGCACGGACGCAAGATCGAGTACTGGCCGGTTTCCGGCCGGGCCCGGCAGTACCCCCTGACCGGTGCCGAAACGCAGAAAACCGTCGCTCTCGAGCAGCGTCCCGCCGCTCCGCAGAAGCCCGCCGAGACCAGTATCGAATTCTTTTAATGGCGAGGATTATTATATGACTTTTACACCGATCATCGAGCCGCCGGCGCCGGTGGAGGCGCTGAGCGACATATTGATGCGCATTGTTTCCGAGCTTCATGACGTTGCCTACCTGATCGAGCGGATCGAACCGCAGTTGCTGGAACTCGGCGGCTCCGAGATCCTCAACTCTCCCGACAGCATGAAGGTGATGCAGGGCATCGATCTCGCGGTGCAGAAGTCACGCGGTCTGGCCGAATTCATCGACACGATCACCGGCGAAATTCCGCAAGGCTGGTCGATCGATGTCGCGACTGCTCTGAGCCTCGTCAAGCTTGCCGAAATGCAGAAGGCGCTCGCCGGCGGCACCCGCCACGGCCATTCCCAGCCGCTCAGCAAGGCTGCCGGCGACTTCGATTTCTTCTGATAGTTTAATTCTTTCCCTGCTGCGCTGAACGAAACGCTCGCACAAGTTTCGGCGTCTATTCGTCAAATGAGGCAATAAGCCTGCTTTGTCTTTGACGATCGTGCGAGAACAGAATGAATCTGTTAAATCAATTAGTTCAGATTATTAAGAACTTTGGTTCGCTTGGGCGGACGCGCTTGATGATCCTTGGTGGGGTCGGCGTCGGTTCTATCGCAATCATCCTGGCGGCGGCAATTTTCGTCAACAAACCGGCCCAGGAAACGCTTTATGTCGGCCTGGAGACGACTGATCTCAATCAGATCAGCATGGCCCTCGCTGAAAGCAATGTGGATTTCCAGGTCGGGTCTGACGGTTCCAGCATCACCGTACCGGCGGGCATGACGGGCAAGGCCCGTCTGCTGCTTGCCGAACGCGGCCTGCCGAACAGCGCCAATGCCGGCTATGAGCTCTTCGACAATGTCGGCTCTCTCGGCCTCACCTCCTTCATGCAGGAAGTGACCCGCGTCCGCGCCCTCGAAGGCGAAATCGCCCGCACCATCCAGTCGATCTCCGGCATTACCGCCGCGCGCGTCCATATCGTCATGCCAGAGGTCGGCAACTTCCGGAAAGCCGAACAGAAGCCGACGGCATCGGTCATGATTCGCGCCAGTGCCGCGACAGGACGAAATGCCGCCACCTCTATCCGCCATCTCGTCGCCTCGGCCGTGCCGGGGCTCGATGTCGCTGACGTGACGATCCTCGATTCGGCCGGCCAGCTTCTCGCCTCCGGCGATGACGCCGCCAACGGCACGCTCAACCGCTCGCTCAACATCGTCCAGAACGTCCAGCAGGAAGTCGAATCGAATATCGACAAGGCGCTCGCTCCCTTCCTCGGCATGGACAACTTCCGTTCCAGCGTGACGGCCAATCTGAACACGGATGCCCAGCAGATTCAGGAAACCACTTACGATCCGGAATCCAAGGTCGAGCGCTCGGTCCGTTCCACCAAGGAAGCGAACCAGTCGCAGCAGAACGCTTCCGACAATGCGACGACTGTCGAGCAGAACATTCCGCAGGCTGCACCTCAGGCCGGCGGCGCTGGCGGCCCGCAGTCGCAGGACAAGTCCGACAAGCGCGAAGAGCAGACCAACTACGAAATCAACAGCAAGACCACGGCCACAACGCGTAACAGCTACAAGGTCGAAAAACTCTCGGTCGCCGTCGTCGTCAACAAGGGCCGCATCGCCAAGATGGTGGGCGAGCCTGCCGACCAGGCGAAGATCGACGCCTATCTTGCTGAAATGCAGAAGATCGTCGCCTCGGCCGCCGGCCTCGATACCAGCCGTGGCGACGTCGTCACTGTCACCGCCATGGACTTCCTCGAAAACCAGCTGCTCGACGATGCCAACAGCGGTATCCACGTCATGGATATGCTGAGCCGCAACCTTGCCGGCATCATCAACTCGCTGGCCTTCGTCGCAGTCGCCTTCGTGGTGGTCTGGATGGGTGTTCGTCCTCTTATCCGCACCGTCAACGGCGCAGGCTCTTCCTCCTCCACCGTTGCGCTCGGAGATTCGACGCCCGAATCGGCGGGCCTCGAACTGCCGGATTTCGCTCCGGCGGGGTCTGCCCCGGGCAGCTCGCTCATGGACGGCTTCGGCTCGGACTTCGGCTTCGACAGTACCGAGGACCTGCTCAGCCTTGGCGACGACGACGGCAACTTCAACCGTCGCGTCAAGGAAGGCCCGGAACGCAAGCTTGCGCGCATGGTCGAGATCAACGAGGAACGCGCCGCAAAGATCCTCAGGAAATGGGCCATCGACGAAGCAGCATGATAAAAGGGCCGGGGAACCGGCCCTTTCTCTTTGATCGAACATCCCTATACGATCACGACAGCGTTACCGCCAGTTGAAGCCGGCTTCCCAGGAGCCGGCTTTTCGTTACAGAGAATTGCGGTGTAGAAACCTTCCGATACTCAAGCGATCTATTCGTTCTGCTGCTCGAAGCCGGCACAAGCATAAAGGCACAAGTATTTCTCCAGTAGAGAAATAATGCTCTGCCCTAAAATGCTTGAAATGTGCTTCCGGCGGCGATTCTTACGCCGCTCCTCTGGGCGGGACTGTGATAATTACGTCATTAGTCCCGATAATTCTGTTGGATCGCACTCGCGCATAAGGCGAGAAACATTGCGGCTAATGCCAGAATCAGCCTAGTTCTCGCATATCACCACGAGAGTTTAGCGGTGATCGAATCACCGCATGGACGACTGTAAAAGTAAATCCCCAGAAGTCGGAGATGGTGATTTACGAGGTTTGGCTTACCCTTTAGTGATTCGAAGTGGGATTCGTGTGGGGCATGTATTTGAATCCCTTTCACAAAAACAGAAATTCTTTGTGAGAGCCAAGAGTTCTCAGCCGCAGGGCGCTGCCAATGGATATGGACATATTTCAGGCGAATAAAGGCGAGAAGCAGGTGGCGACTTTCGCTGGCGTCAATATGCCGGACCTTCAGCCGCGCGATGCGCTGATTGAGCGCCTGCGTGTCATCGCCGAGGGTGGCAAACTGCAGGCAGGTCTTCGGGCGCTGACCGAATATGTCGGCGCCATGCACTATCTTATGGTTCGCTGCGACCTCATCCAGGAGAGCGGCCTGGATTTCATCGTCTCCTCGGACTGGCCCTTCGATCTGGTGAAAGAGGTCGCCAACGACCTGGTCTCCGGTTATGCCCGCTCGACGGAATTCGAGAAATGCATGCAGGTGCTGCAGCCGGGCTTTGCGCTGCTGCCCGATAGCGCCGAAGTTCCTGACGGCGCAAGCCGCCAATATTGCTCGCTGACCATCAATGTCGGCCGCTCCCGTCTGGCGCTGATGTTCCTGTTCCGGGAAGGCATCGTGCTTTCGCCGGAGCGTCTGCGCGACGTTGGCCTGCTTGCGGGCTATTTCGCCAGCTTCCTGCGCTGCGGCGGCACGAAGGTCGATCGCGATTTCGAGCTGACGGAACGCGAGCTGGAATGCCTTTTCTGGATTGCCGAGGGAAAGACGAGCGACGAGATCGCCATGATTCTCGGCATTTCCCGTAATACGATCAACAATTACATCACCAGCGTGATGCGCAAGACAGCAACGAAGACACGTTCCGAGGCGATAGCCTTCGCCGTTCGCAACAATCTCGTCTGAGGGAAATCATGGGCCATCACACAGGCAGGGCGATTAGCAATGCGGACCAGATGCGCATGGTCCGTGTGAACAGGATTTCCAGTCGGTCCGACCTTTTCCCGCGCCTGATCGCCATGCAGAAGCTCGCGGATGCACAGGGCTTCGCGGTCTTTCGCGTGACCGGCTCCGGCGTGCCGGCAAAGCAGCGACTGGTCTGCGAGCTTGAAAACTGGGGTTCCTCCAATGCCGCCTTCGGCAAGGCCTTCGTCGATGCCTATGGCGAAGCTCTGCTCGAGCATATCGATCGTTCTCTGCTGCCGCTGTTCTGGGCCGCCAGCCACGATCGTGCCGCACCCGGCCCGATCGACTTCTCGCCCTTCATGGTGCGGCTGAAGGACGGTCTGGTGCCTTTCTCCGGCCTTGCCTTCCCGGTGCGGCTTGGCGCTGTCGGCAATGGTTTCGTGCTCTTCACGGGCGACGATATCGATCCGCAGAACGATACGATCATCGAACTGCATGGCCGCTGCTGCAACGTCATGATGGATCTGCTCTCGCTCGACGAGCGTCGTGCCGCGGCGACTGAAGCGCTGAGCGAACGCGAAATCGCCTGCCTGCAGCTTGCCGGCGACGGCCGTATCAGCGAAGAGATTGCCGACAAGCTCGGCCTCTCCGTCCATACGGTCAATGCCTATCTCGGCTCCGCGACCATCAAGCTGGATTCGGTCAATCGCATCCAGGCGATCGCCAAGGCGATTCGTCTCGGCTACATCAGCTGAACATTTCCCCATCGCAGAAGCGTGCAGGTCTCTTCGGAACAGCAAGGCCCGGCGCCTTGCGGGCCGGGCCTGATATTACCAAACAGAAAATGCCTTAGCCGGCCAGCGCCTGCGGTCGCGATACGGTATAGCGCGCCTCGCGCAGGCTTCTTTCGAGGAAGACCGTGTTTTCATCCGGATTGGCCGAAGCGTTCTGGAAGGCAATATGGCTGATCTCGATGCCGGCATGATCTTCCGTCAGCGTCAGCTGCGCATAGACGGTAACACCGCGCGGCTTGATTTCGAGATCGAGCACGACTTCGGGCTTGCCGCCCCATTCCAGCGTATAGTTCCCGCCCAGGCCGAAATTGACCGTGCCAGGGTGAAAAAACAGTTCGGCCGCAGAAGCGACGAGATCGGCGAGATTACCGTAATACTCGAAGCGCAGCAGAGAAATGAGATCGGATGCATCCAGAAGCCTGAGCTCGGTTGCGACCGGGCTGATCGCTTCTGCAAGGATTTTTTCACGCTGGGCAGAGTAGGGGCATTTTTTCATTCGGCTTATCTTACCCGTTTGTTCTTGGCCTGCGCGGCGTAAACCCGATGAATGAGCTCCGCGACGGCCTTATAGAAGACTGACGGTATGACACTATCCACCGAGACTTGCGCAAACATGGAGCGCGCGAGTGGCGGATCCTCGAACACCGGGATGCCGTTCGTCTCGGCGATCTCTCTGATTTTCAACGCAATTAGGTCTTGACCCTTGGCAAGAACAACCGGCGCGTCGTTTTCCTCGCGCACATAGCGCAGCGCCACCGCGTAGTGTGTCGGGTTGGCGATAACAAGTGTCGCGCGCTGAACATTGGCGATCATGCGACGGCGGGCGCGGTCGCGCATGACCGAACGCTGCCTGCTCTTGACGAAGGGGTCGCCCTGCGACTGCTTGTTTTCTTCCTTGATTTCATGCTTCGTCATCTTCAGTTCGGTGAACCAGTGGTACCGCGTCCAGAAGAGGTCGGCGATGGCGACGATGGCCGTGGCGACGAGCATGACGATGATGATCTTGCGCATCGACGTCATCATGCGAACCATGATCGTCTGCGGATCGGAGAACATCGCATCGATCGAGCCGAAATATTCGCTTCTGAGCACGAAGAAGAGAATCACTCCGACAACCACGACCTTGAACAGCGCCTTGCCGAATTCGACGAGGCCGGGCAGGCTGAAGAGCCGAGACCATCCCTTGATCGGCGAAAGGCGCGAAGCCTGGGGACGGATTCGCTCCAGAACCGGTGTCGGGAGGTTCTGCAGGACCGATGACGCGATGCCGAACGACATGAACAGGATGAAGGCCGGTGCCAGCAGCGCAGCGCAGGCCCAGCCGAGTTTGACGAACAGCGAGATGACATCTGGTCCGGTATCGATCTTCCATTGATCCGGCTGTTCGAAAATATCGCGCAACATTTCGGCCATATGACCGGTGGCGTCGGGAAGGAAGAAGACCAGATAGACGAAAGTCGCCAGTACCGTCGCAAAGATCGACAGTTCGCGCGAGTTCGGGGTATTACCTTTCTCGGCAGCATCAGCCCGCTTTTTCGCGGTCGGGTCTTCTGTTTTGCTGTCCTTGTCATCATCGGCCAAATGCGCGGCCCTCCGTCAAAGAAAAAGGCCGCTGCTGGAGCGCGGCCTGTTTCCCTGAAGGGTAGACGTGTGCTTGCTGCCGATCAACCATCGCCTTGCCTGGCGGCGGTTTTGTCAACAGTTGCGATCGTTTAGGCGGCCGCCGGGCCGCCCTCTTTTTCCTTGAGCTCGATCTGGCCGGCATTGGCCAGACGAATCGCTTCCTGCGCGACGGCGCGGCGGGCGATCGCGATCTCGCGCGGATTGACGCCGGCCATGCCGCTCTGCAGATCCGATTCGATCATGCGGCGCTGGCGCGGGCTGATGGCCGACAGCACCGATTCGCGGATTTCTGCCGATGCGCCACGCAGCGCGACCGTGAGAACGTCGCCCGAGATGTCGTTGAGCAGCATGACGCGGCTGCGCTGCGGCATGAACATGAGGTCTTCGAAGAGGAAGATCTTCGGACGAACCTTGTTGACGGCCTCGCGGCTGATCGATTCGAGCGAGGTGAGCAGCGTGTCGACCTGCGGCTTGTCCATCTCGTTCATGAGGTCGGCGACCTTCGTCGAGCCGGATGCGTTGCGTTCCGCATCGACTTCGGCCAGCAGCGTCATCACCTGGTTTTCGATGATCTGCGCGGCCTTCGGGCTGACGCCCTTCATGTTGACCGTACGGTTCATGATGTCGGCGCGGCGATTGTCGGGAAGCTGCAGCAGTACCTTCGCACCGAAGGAGGAAGGCATCATGGAGAGAATGTAAGCGACGGTCTGCGGATGTTCGCGCAGCAGGAACTGGGCGACGAAAGCAGGCTCTGCTTCTGCCAGACGATCCCAGATCGAGGACTCGTAGGCCTGGAAAGCGGTGCGGCGACCGAGGAGGCTATCGACCTCGTCAGGCGTCAGGCCTTCTTCGAGGATGGCCTCAATCGCTTTGGCGTTGTCCATAAGACCCGCGCCTTCGGTGAAGAGATCCTCGAATTCGCCGACGAGCTGCAGAAGCTCGTCCGGTGGGATGGCCCGAAGCGCCTGGGCAGATCCGATAATGGTCTGCAGCTCGGCCTGCGTGAAATATTTCAGCAGTCGGCCGGCGACACCCTTCCCCATAGCAAGAAGAACAGCCGCCGCCTTTTCAGCCTGGGTCAACGGTTTCCCGGCAAGTGCGCCGCCGAAATCGTCAAAGTCCATCATGGTCTAACCTCTCCGTCCCGCACAGGGATCAGGCTTTTTTCGTGCTCAAAACTTCTATCAGTTTTACACCGAATCGCGTGTCGTCATTATCAAGAACCGTAATCTCGCCGCGTGCAATCCTGCGGCCGTTCACCATTATTTCGACCGGCTCGCCGATCTTCTTGTCGAGTGCGATCGTCGCACCCTCGGTGAGGTTCATCAGGCCGGAGACCTGCATACGGCTCGTCCCGAGTACGATCTGGACATCGATCGGGATGTCCATGATCATATCGAGGTTGGAGTTCAGTGCGCTGCCGAGCGGTGCCGGAGCGGACTGGAAGGAATTACCGCCGCCGAAGCTCTGCGTCGCGCCGAAGCTGGGGGCGCTTGCGCCTCCCATGGCCGTCGGGCTGCCGCCGAAGTCGTCGGCGCCGAAATCGGCACCGCCACCGAAGGCGGTTTCGCCGGCATCGCCGCCGAAAGGCGAGAGGTCCGTTCCTGCTGCGAAGGCATCCGTCTGCAGGTCGTCGCCGAACTGCGGAAAATCGCCATCCGCATCTTTCTTCAGCACGCCGCGCAGATCGTCGATAGCCTGATCCAGATCGGCTTCATTGCCCGGCATGTCCAGGGAGAGGTCGCTGTTCTGCTGTGTTTTCTTCGTAGCCATGAAATCACTATTCCAGTTGAAACTTGCCTCAAACTGCCTTTGCAGCTGAATGCGAGAGAACCGATTAATTCATTAAGTGCCGGATTAGCTCATCATCCGAATTCATGGTGTCTTTCACACGCACCATGTAGTTGTCGCCGGAACGGCCGAACTCGCACACATACAACTCTTTGCTGTTGGCGCTGACCTCGACGCGCACGTCGCCGCTGTCGCGGAAAGGGATAACGTCGCCGGCCATCAGCTTGGAAATCGTCCGAAGCGTCAGGTCCTGCAGGCGGATCTTCGCCTCGAGCGTCACCTGAGAGCGCCGAACCTGGTCACCGATCTGCTCCGTCCATTCCGGAGACTTGGTCGCCTGCTTCTTCGGCTTCGGCGGCGCGACCTTGGTCTTCAGAAGAGCCACCTGAGGAACGATCAGCGTGAATTCCGAGACGATGCCGGCAAGCGTTGCCGACAGGTTGATCGCGGCGGCGAATTCGTCCGGCTTGTCTTCCGGCGGACGGATGCGCGCTTCCAGCGCGTAGGGGCTCGAAAGGCTCGGTTCGAAACCACCGGGCGCATTGACAGCAGAACGCAGCACCTTGGAAATCTTGTCGAACACCATGCCGGCGAGATCGAGCTCGATAACGGAGAGCAGACGGTCGGCCGGCTCCTCGATCGTTTCGGCGGTGGCGCCGAGCAGATGTTCCATCAGTGTGATGATGAAGCCGTTTCCGCAGGCGATCGTGATATTGTTCGACCAGTTGCGCAGCGTCGCATCGACCAGCGTCATGTTGGTGGTGAGATCGTCGATAAGATGATTCTTGTAGCCCATCTCGCAGCCGAGATAGTTGACGATTACGTCCAGACCGGTCTCGCTCTTCAGGATATCCGGCAGGAATTCACCATAGATATCGCCGAAGGAGCTGCAGAGTTTGGCGACCTTGCCCTTGTCGCCAAGACCGCCTGTCAGCTTGGCGAGAAGGACGGGGTCCATCGTCGGGTTGTCATGCGAAGCATTGCTCATAGTCATTTAAGCTGCCTTGTTTTCGCCACCTGGGTTCATCATTTCCTGTTCCACTGCGTCGATCGACGGGCGTTCATACGCCGAGATCGTCTTGCGGCCGTATTCAAGGGCGACCTGCGGTACCGAGCCGTTCATGTAGGCAAGCAGGGTCTGCTTGACGACGATGTAGAGGCGGTGCTGCTTGGTGCGCACGATCTTGATCTGCGACACGATCGGTGAGCAGACGCAGTAGGAAAGCAGAATGCCGAGGAATGTGCCGACGAGTGCCGAACCGATGAGGTGGCCGAGCACTTCCGGCGAGTCGTTGATATGCGCCATGGCCTTGATAACGCCGAGAACGGCGGCGACGATACCGATAGCCGGGAATGCGTCGCCCATGGTCTGGATCGCGTGGTAAGGCTTCAGCTTGTCGTGAAGGATGGTGTTGATTTCTTCGTCCATCAGCGCCTCGATCTCGTGTGAGCGGGCATTGCCGATGATGATGAGGCGCACGTAGTCGCAGATGAAGGCCGTCAGTTCCTTGTTCTTCAGGATCGTCGGAGCCTGCTGGAAGATCGTCGATTCGGCCGGATTGTCGATATGCGCTTCGATCTCGTTACGCGACTTGGTGCGCAGGTCGCGCATCAGCGAATAGAGCACGCCGAGTGTGTCGAGGTAGTTGCGTTCTTTCGGAACCGCGTGCTTGAAGGCCTCGCCGAGCGCCTTGCCCGAGTCCTTCACCACTTTCATGGGGTTTGCCATGATGAAGCTGCCAAGACCGGCGCCGCCGATGATCACGAATTCGAAGGGCTGAAAAAGGGCGTCGATTTCGCCGCCCATCGCCATGAAGCTACCGACGATACAACCGCAAACAACAATAAATCCGATAATAATATTCATCGTCAGCCCAATCTGAACGTTGCTTTTCTCTGCGACGGATAAGAATTGTGCCTTGCGTGAGGCTGATGAACGCGACTTTCGCCGGCCTTTTGTGTTGCCAGCTTCGCGCAAGGATTTGCCTTCATATTGAACGTGACGAGTGGGTGCATGCGCGCCCATGTCTGAGATGCCGCTCAGCGGAGCCCGTGGCCGAATTAAAAGGTGCCCGGTGTTTCGTTCCGTTCATTGTCAATGTGGAGCTTACCGCCATGCAATCCGGTCTTTATGTTTCCCTGTCGTCGCAGATGGCCCTCGAAAAGCGCCTCACGACGATCGCAGACAACATGGCCAACGTGAACACGACCGGCTTTCGCGGCACCGAGGTCAAGTTCGACGAGATGATGGCGAACAACGAAAACAAGACCAACACCAAGGTCGCTTTCGTTTCCCAGGGCAATGACTATCTGGACGGCACGCATGGTGAAATGCAGCACACCGGCAACATGCTCGACTTCGCCATCAAGGGCGATGTCTGGTTCTCCCTCGATACGCCGGCCGGCCAGGTTTTGACGAGAGACGGCCGCTTCACGATCAAGGAGACCGGCGAACTGGTCTCTATCAGAGGCTATCCCGTTCTCGATGCAGGCGGCGCGCCGATCGTGCTCAACACCAAGGGCGGCGAGCCCAAGGTCGGCACTGATGGCATCATTTACCAGGACGACCGGCAGGTCGGTTCGCTCGGCCTTTTCGAAGCCGATATCAGCAAGGGCTACCTGCGTTACGAAAACAGCGGCGTCATGCCGACCGAGCAGCCGCGCGCCGTTGTCGATCGCTTCAATATCGGCGTCGAGCAGGGCTATCTGGAAAATTCCAACGTCAACGCCATGCACGAGATGACGCAGCTGATCGAGGTGAACCGCGCCTTCGACAGCGTGTCGTCGCTGATGCGTGACAGCGAAGATTCCTTCAAGGAAGCGGTTCAGACGCTGGGCGGCAGCCGCTAAGCGGGGCGTAGAACATGAACACCACCCTGCTGACCGAGGATGCGCTTTCACCGAAGCTCACCCATCTCGGCGATCTTGCAAAACGTTACTCTGCACCGGAATATTCGGTAAGCCACGGCGGCCGCGTCCACACTATCGCGGCCGGCCACTACACCGTGCGCGGCCTGTCCCGGCACGTGCGCCTCGGCGAATTCGTGGCGCATAAGTCGCCCACCGGCGTTCATCTCGGCGAAGTGGTCAGGGTGGAGCCGGATCTGGTTTACGTCTGCCCCATCGAGCCGGGCGAGCCGATCGGCATCCATGATGTCGTCATCCGCAAGGGTGCCTTCCGTATCTCTCCGTCGGACAGCTGGTGCGGCCGCACCATCAATTCCCTCTGCGAACCGATCGACGGCCGCGGTCCGATCACCGACGGCCTCGATCGTCGCTCGATCTCCAATACCGCGCCGCCTTCGATGACGCGCCAGCGCGTCGAAAAGGGCTTCAAGACCGGCGTACGCGCCATCGACATCTTTTCGCCGCTCTGCCTCGGTCAGCGCCTTGGCATCTTCGCCGGCTCCGGTGTCGGCAAATCCACGCTGCTGTCGATGCTCGCCCGCGCCGACGCCTTCGACAAGGTGGTCATCGCGCTCGTCGGCGAACGCGGCCGCGAAGTGCGCGAATTCATCGAGGATACGCTCGGTGAAAACATGAAGAAGGCGATCGCCATCGTTGCCACCAGCGACGAGAGCCCGATGCTGCGCAAGATGGCGCCGTTGACGGCGATCACGATCGCCGAACATTTCCGCGACAAGGGCGAAAACGTTCTCTTCATCGTCGATAGCGTGACGCGCTTCGCCCACGCGATTCGCGAAGTGGCCACGGCTTCGGGCGAACCGCCGATCGCTCGCGGTTATCCGGCCTCCGTCTTTACCGAGCTTCCACGCCTTCTCGAGCGTGCCGGTCCCGGCCCCGAGGGTGCGGGCACCATCACCGCAATCATCTCCATCCTCGTCGATGGCGACAATCACAACGATCCGATCGCCGACTCGACCCGCGGCATCCTGGACGGTCACATCGTCCTGCAGCGCAGCCTGGCGGAAGAAGGGCGTTATCCGCCGATCGATCCGCTCGCCTCGATCTCGCGTCTTGCCCGCAAGGCCTGGACGCCGGACCAGGAAAAGCTGGTTTCCCGCCTCAAGGTGCTGATTCACCGCTTCGAGGAAACGCGCGATCTGCGCCTCATCGGCGGCTACCGCCCCGGCGCCGATCCCGATCTCGACATGGCGGTCAAGCAGGTGCCGATCATCTATGACGTCCTGAAACAATCTCCGGGAGACCGCGAATCGCTCGATGCCTTCGCTGATCTTGCCGGCGCTCTCAAGGCCGCCGCCGGCGTACCGAGCCCGGGTGCGCCCATTCAAAGGAGGGCCTGATCATGGCCAATTTCGAAGACGAACAGATCGCCGCGCTGAAAGAGCGCAAGAAGGGTGCGCTGCTCGATCGCGCGCTGACCTTTGCCGGTCTCGCACTTGCCGGCGCTTCCGCCTTCTTCCCCTGGTACGTCTTCTTCAACGAGGACAAGTTCGGCATCAACGTTGCCGATACCGGGACCTCGAGGGAACTGCCCGACTGGCCGGCGCGCAACGTCTTTTCCGTTTCGCCGCTCGCCATGGTCAACAAGAATGAGCCCGCCAGCAAGGTTCCGCCGATCGACAACATCACGACGGCAACCGTTTCCGAGCTCGGCAAGGAACGCGACGCCGACACGCTGATGGAGAATCAGCCTTTCCCCGGCAAGGGATCTTTCCGCCTGCTGCATGTCGCAAACGGCCGGGCGCTGATCGAGGACCCTTCGGGCATGTATGTCGTGCGCGTCGGTTCGATCCTGCCTGACGAAAGCCGCCTCGCCACATTAGAACAGCGCGACGGCAAATGGGTAATCGTCACCTCCAAGGGTGAAGTCTACCAGAACAACTAGTTCAGTCGCGAAGGCGAATCGTTGCGAGGTCCGGTCGAAGAAACGGTCGGGCAACGCATCGCCAATGTCTGCAAGTAAATCGCATGAATGGCCTGTAAAGCCTGCATTTACCGTAAGTCCCACGCAAGATTACCGGCCTAGGTTCGGCCTAGTAAAAACGGAGAGTTCTCATGCAACCGATTCAACTTTTCGACTTGGCTTCAAAGCAGGCGGAATGGCTGACGATCCGTCAGGAGGTTGTTGCTGGCAACATCGCGAATGCAAACACGCCGAAGTTCCGCGCCAAGGATGTCACGCCCTTCCAGGCGGTGATCGACAAGGCCGATATCGGCATGGCGCGCACCAATCCGATGCACCTGAGCGGCAACGACTTCAGCACGAGCGGCAGCATCGACGTCAAGGATGCAGCACTTGACCAGGAAATCGGCGTCCAGGAATCCGGAAACACCGTCGGTGTGGCCGAAGAACTCTCCAAGTCCGGCGAAATCAAGCGTCAGTACGATCTGAATACGTCGCTGGTCAGTTCCTTCAATCGCATGATGTTGATGACGGTAAGGAAGTAAACTCATGGATCCGCTTTCAGCCGCAATGAAAATTGCCGGTTCCGGTCTCGAATCGCAGTCGACCCGTCTGCGCATCGTCTCGGAAAACATCGCCAACGCCCGTTCGACCGGTGATACGCCCGGTGCCGATCCCTATCGCCGCAAGACGATTACCTTCGGCCAGCAGATGGATCGCGCCAGCGGCGTCGAAACCGTTAACGTCAAGAAGATCGGCACCGACGACGGCGACTTCACCAAGGAATACGATCCGAGCAATCCTGCCGCGGATGAAAAGGGCATCGTCAAGATGCCGAACGTTAACATTCTCATCGAGATGGCCGACATGCGCGAAGCCAATCGCTCATATGACGCCAATCTGCAGACGATCAAGCAGACGCGCGACCTCATCTCATCGACGATCGATCTCCTGAAGAGCCAATAATGATCAGCAGCGTACAGAATGTCAGCAATCTCTCGATGACTCGCGCCGTTGGCGCCATCGATACCGAAAATTCCGCTTCCTCCTCCACCGCTATGTCTCCGGCCACCGCCGGCGCATCCGGCGGCCTGAGCTTCGCCTCCGTCATGGGTGACATGGCGACCCAAGCTGTGAGCAGCCTGAAGGGCGCGGAAAGCATGTCTTTCGCCGGCATCAAGGGCACGGCCTCGACGCGTGAAGTCGTCGATTCCATGCTGCAGGCCGAGCAGACCCTTCAAACCGCAATCGCCATTCGCGACAAGGTCGTCTCGGCCTTCCTCGAAGTCACCAAGATGCAGATGTAAACTGATTTGAGGACGAACACATGAGAGCGCTCGCCATTGCAGCAACGGGCATGGATGCCCAGCAGACCAACCTGGAAGTCATCGCGAACAACATCGCGAACATCAACACGACGGGCTTCAAGCGTGCCCGCGCCGAGTTTACCGACCTTCTCTACCAGACCGAACGCGCCAAGGGTGTCGCCAACCGCGCCAATCAGGCCGTCGTTCCGGAAGGTGCCAATATCGGTCTCGGTGTTCAGACCTCGGCCGTGCGCAATCTGCACCTCCAGGGCGAACTGACCCAGACGGGCAACGATCTCGACGTCGCGCTGATCGGCAAGGGCTTCTTTCAGATCCAGTCGACCGACGGCACGACGCTCTATACCCGCGCCGGCGCCTTCAACAAGAACGACCAGGGCCAGCTCGTCACCATCGACGGCTACGAAGTCGTTCCGGGCATCACCATCCCGCAGGGCTCCACGGAACTGACGATCAGCCGCTCCGGCGAAGTCACCGCCAAGCTGCCCGGCCAGACCACTCCGACCACCCTCGGCCAGCTGACGCTCGCCGACTTCGTCAACGAAGCCGGCCTGCAGCCGATCGGCGACAACCTCTTCCAGGAAACGCCGGCATCCGGCGCCGCCGTCATCGGCAATCCGGATGAAGAAGGCTTCGCCTATCTCAAGCAGGGCTACCTGGAATCGTCGAACGTCGACCCGGTCAAGGAAATCACCGAGCTGATCTCCGCCCAGCGCGCTTACGAAATGAACTCGAAGGTGATCACCACCGCTGATGAAATGGCATCCATCGTCAGCAAGAACCTGAAGTAAGAGGGAAGGGCCGAACATGATGTTTCGCCGGGCACGACACGTCCAGGGATGGGTGGCTGCGGCCACGATCGCAATCGCCGGCATCTTCATGCCGGCAGCAGCGGATGCCGGCATGGGTTATGCCGTCGTCCCGACGACGATCATCTACCCCGGCGACGCCATTTCAGGCGCCCAGCTTCAGGAAGTCGAAGTCACCAATCCCAACCTCGCCGGAGATTACGCCAAGTCGATCTCCCAGGTCGAAGGTCTGGTCTCCAAGCGCACGCTCCTGCCAGGCCGGACGATTTCGGTCTCCGCCCTGCGCGAACCCTATACGGTGACGCGCGGCTCCAACATCCGGTTGGTCTTTCAGCTCGGCCAGATGACCATTTCCGCAGCCGGCACGCCGCTTGAAGACGGCGCGACCGGCCAGTTGATTCGCGCACGCAATATGGATTCCGGCGTCATCGTCAGCGGCACCGTGCTTGCTGACGGTACGGTCCATGTGAGGGCAAAATGAAGTTTCTCTTTCGCATTCTGGGCCTGGTTGCGGTCCTGGCAATGAGCCTGACCGATGTCGCGCCCGCCTGGGCGCTGACGTCCCGCATCAAGGATATCGCCTCGCTTCAGGCCGGCCGCGACAACCAGCTCATCGGTTACGGCCTGATCGTCGGCCTGCAGGGAACCGGCGACGGTTTCCGTGCGTCGCCGTTTACCGAGCAGTCCATGCGCGCGATGCTGCAGAACCTCGGCATCTCCACGCAGAGCAGCCAGTCGAACGCCAAGAACACGGCGGCCGTCATGGTCACGGCCAACCTGCCGCCCTTCGCAAGCCCCGGCAGCCGCATCGATGTGACGGTGAGCTCGCTTGGCGACGCGACCTCGCTGCGTGGCGGCACGCTGGTCATGACTTCGCTCTCCGGCGCCGACGGTCAGATCTATGCCGTTGCCCAGGGTGCCGCCGTCGTCTCCGGCTTCCAGGCGCAGGGCGCGGCCGCGTCCGTAACTGAAGGTGTGACAACGGCCGGCCGCGTGCCTGGCGGCGCTATCATCGAGCGCGAGTTGCCGTCCCGCTTCAAGGATTCGGTTAATCTCGTCCTGCAGCTGCGCAACCCGGATTTTTCCACCGCGATCCGTATCGCCGATATCGTCAACGGTTATGCCAAGGCCCGCTTCGGCGGCCCGGTCGCGGAAGCCAAGGATTCGCAGGAAGTCGTCATCGAAAAGCCGCGTGAGGCCGACCTCACACGCCTGATGGCCGATATCGAAAATCTCGTGGTCGAGACCGACACGCCGGCCAAGGTCGTCATCAACGAACGCACCGGCACGATCGTCATCGGTTCTGATGTCCGCGTCTCGCCGGTCGCCGTCAGCTACGGCACTCTCACCGTCCAGGTCACCGAGACGCCGCAGATCATCCAGCCTGAGCCTTTCTCGCGCGGTGAGACCGCTGTTCAGCCGCAGACGGATATCCAGGCACAGAAGTCAGGCGGCCGGGTCGCCATCATCGACGGTCCCGACCTTCGCACCCTCGTTGCCGGCCTCAACAATATCGGCGTCAAACCGGATGGCATCATCGCCATTCTCCAGGGCATCAAATCTGCAGGCGCCCTGCAAGCGGAGCTTGTGCTGCAATGACCAAGATCACGAACCGGAACTCGATCCTCGAACTGCTGCGCCGGCTTGCTTTGCCGGCGGCGGGCCTGGTATTGCTCTCCATTCCCGGCGCATTCGCACAGGAAGTGGCGCCGCAAGGCGACATCACCCCGACGACGGACGAGGTCAAGCAATTCTGCACGAATATTGCCGATCCGGCGCGCGACCAGCGCTATCTCCTGCAGAAACAGGAGCTTGAGAAGTTGCGTGCCGATATCGACAGCCGCATTGCCGAAATGGACAAGCGCAAGGCCGAATATCAGGACTGGCTGAAGCGGCGTGACGATTTCCTCAAGCAGGCTGAAGCCGGCTTGACGGACATCTACAAGAAAATGAAGCCGGATGCAGCGGCCGTGCAACTGCAGGATGTCAGGCCCGAACTCGCGGCCGCCGTCATCATGCGGCTCGGCCCGAGCCGGTCCAGCCTCATCCTGAACGAGATGGATTCCGCCAAGGCCGCGACCATTGCCGGCATCATCGCAAGTGCATCCGATCCCAATACCTCGAAGGATCCTACATGAATAAGCGTTTACCGGCTGTGATCGCCGCCGTCGCCATGCTCGCCGGCTGCCAGTCCACGGCAGTCAACGAGATCGGCCGCGCGCCTGCCATGAGCCCGATCGGCAGCGGTCTGGCCTATGGCCAAACGCCGCAGATGGCGCTCTATCCGAAGCAGCCGCGCGCCGTCGCGCAGGGCTATTCACTGTGGAGCGACAGCCAGGCGGCTCTCTTCAAGGATGCGCGTGCTCTGAACGTCGGCGACATCCTGACGGTCGATATCCAGATGAACGACAAGGCATCCTTCGACAACGAGACCAATCGCAGCCGCACCAATTCCAGCGGCATGAACTGGGACGTCAATGCTCAGGTCTTCGGCTGGACGCCGCAGTCCAAGACGGATCTCACCTACGGTTCCGATACGAGCACTGATGGTAAGGGCAAGATCCAGCGCACCGACAAGATTACCCTTCTGGTCGCGGCCGTCGTCACCGGCATTCTCGAAAATGGCAACCTGGTCATCAGCGGCTCTCAGGAAGTGCGCCTGAACCAGGAACTGCGCATCCTGAACGTCGCCGGTATCGTGCGCCCACAGGACGTCAATTCCGACAACCAGATCTCCTACGACAAGATTGCCGAAGCCCGCATCTCCTACGGTGGCCGCGGTCGCCTGATGGAAGTGCAGCAGCCGCCGCGCGGCCAGCAGGCAGTCGATCTCTTCTCGCCGCTCTGAGGCTGAACAAAGATGGCAGACAACGAAGCAGGCGAAGGCAAAGCCAAGAAGAAATCGGGCGGCATGATGATGACCATCATCGGTCTTGCCGTGCTGACGGTGGTCGGCGCCGGCGGCGGTTGGGCGGTCGGCAACATGGTGGCCCCGAACATCCGCAGCGCCGCCGAGGCCGAGCAGGCGAAAGAGGCCGATGCTAAGAAGAAGGCCGAAGGCGGCCTTCCGAAGATCGACGCCAACGCCAACAATATCGTGGTGCTCGATCCGATCACGTCGAACCTTGCCTATCCCTCGGAAAACTGGATCCGACTCGAGGTGGCGCTGATGTTCAACGGGCCACCGGATGTCAAGGTCGCAGAGGACGTCCATCAGGATATCCTCGCTTACATCAGGACGATTTCCCTTCAGCAGATCGAAGGGCCGCGTGGTTTTCAATATCTCAAGGATGACATCCAGGAACGTGTTGACCTTCGCTCTCAAGGGCGCGTATCGAAGGTCATGTTCAGGACCTTTGTCATCGAATGATTCGATTCATAGTTTGCCTTGCCGCCATGATGGCGGTGCCGGAACTGGCGGTGGCCCAGCAGCTGCCGACTGATCTGCTAAATATCCCGGTCGACGGCTCTGTCGCCGCCTGGATTATCAGGACGTTCGGCCTTCTGACCGTACTTTCGGTCGCGCCGGGTATCCTTATCATGGTGACGAGCTTTCCGCGCTTCATCATCGCCTTCTCGATCCTGCGCACGGGCATGGGCCTGTCTTCGACGCCGTCGAACATGATCCTTCTGTCGCTCTCGCTGTTCATGACCTTCTATGTCATGTCGCCGACCTTCGATAAGGCCTGGCAGGACGGGGTCCAGCCGCTGCTCGCAAACCAGATCGATGAGGCGACCGCCGTCCAGCGCATCGCCGAGCCGTTCCGCACCTTCATGTCGGCCAATACGCGCGACAAGGATCTGGCGCTGTTTGCCGATCTTGCGCGGGAGCGCGGCCAGAACATCCAGACGACCGAACCGATCGACTATCGCATCCTGCTTCCGGCCTTCATGATCTCGGAAATCCGGCGCGGCTTCGAAATCGGCTTCCTCATCGTCCTGCCTTTCCTCGTCATCGACCTGATCGTCGCGACCATCACCATGGCCATGGGTATGATGATGTTGCCGCCGACCTCGATCTCGCTGCCGTTCAAGATTCTGTTTTTCGTTCTGATCGACGGCTGGAACCTGCTGGTCGGCAGCCTGGTACGCTCCTTCAGCTAACCTATAAGGACTGGTTAACCAGTCTCGCTTCTGCCTTCTCTCAAACACGAAGCCCGCCGGATCGCTCCGGCGGGCTTCGTATGTTTGCTCTGGCTACAGTCTCAGTCGTTCGAGCCGAAAGGCTCGGTGCGCGGCGGCAGCGCCGGAACGTCGATGTGGTCAGGCGCCAGCCCGTTCTTTCTGCGCTCGATGATCAGCTCGTAGCCGCGCTCGAGATGGTGGCAGAAACGTTCGGCATCGAAGAGCGGCGCAATGTAGCGCTTATCCTTCAGATGGGCCTTGTAGCCGGTGACACGGTCCGGATTGGCTGCGAGCCCGACGGCAAGATCCTCATAGGCCTGGAGATCGTCGGCAACGAGTTCCGGCAGGTCGATGGCCTTGAGCAGGCTTTCGCTGACGCGCGACGCAAAGTTCGTGCCCTTCATCGTCAGGACGGGGAGGCCGCCCCAGAGCTGTTCCGAGGTGGTCGTGTGACCGTTGACGGGGAACGTATCGATGCCGAGATCGGCGGCCTGCTGACGGCTGATATGCATGTCATAGGGCGCACGCGGGCAGAAGATGATCCGCTTCGCCGGGATGCCGTTGGCCTGGAAGCGTGCCAGCAGGTTGTCCTTGTTGCGCGGTGTGTTGGCCATCAGCCAGAGCACGCTGTTCGGCGCGCGCTTGAGGATCCTGGACCAGCTATCGACCACTTCGGAGGTGATCTTGCGGTTACCGTTGAAGGAGGCGAAAATGAATGCGTCTTGCGGAAGACCGAGCTCTTCGCGCGTCACCGGCTTTGGCCGCGGACGGTTTGCCGGGTCGTTCGGCTGATAGCTCTCCGGCATGCGCAGGAATTTCTCGTGGTAGAAGGGCTTGGCGGCCTCAGGCAGTACCGAGTAGTCGCCGATGACGTAATCGAGATCGATATTGACCGTGCTGCCGGGGAAGCCCAGCCAGGCGACCTGGATCGGTGCTAGCGGCTGATTGAAGGACGAGGCGCGGCTTCCGGAGGTGTGGCCCTTGAGGTCGACCATGATATCGATGTTTTCGGCACGAACGGCATTCAGGACAGCTGCGTCCGACATGCCGTGCGTATCGACGATCTTGCCCCACCGGCTGCGATCGGTAACGTTCTTTTCCAGAAATTCGGGCTGCGTGTGATCGAAGAGCGTGATTTCGAACCGGTTGCGATCATGCAGCTCGAGAACTCGCTGCAAGAGCTTCATCGTCGCGTGACCGTCCCAGAAGTCCGAGGACATATAGCCGATGCGGATCTTGTCGGACCAGGTATGCGGCAGTCCGCGCCTAAAGCCCACCCTCACCGGGTCCAGCGGCTGCGTCCCGATCGTCGCATAACGATTGAAATCCTCGTTGCCGCACCAATGAAGATGATAGAACGGGTTGTCTTTCCTCAGTGTATCGAACTCGCCCTTGGCAAGGGCGGCATCGATAGGTGCCTGATGTTTGTTCGTCTCGTCGAACTCGTTGAATTCGCGCACGCAGACGAGGTACAGAAAACGGAAGGCGAGGTTGCCCGGGAAGCGCCGGAAGAGATTGCGAGCAAGCTGCTGGTTCGTCTCGTCCATGAGATCGTCGCTCAGCAAGAACGCGGCGAGACGCATATGGTCCGGGTTCATGCTTTCGGACAGAATTTTCTTGAAGGGACGCAGCAGATCCCGCCGCTGCCGGCGTACATAGACCGTCGCGATAATGAACGCGAGTTCTGCATCCTCTTGCGCCTTGCCGAGATTGCGCATCGCGATCAGCAGCGCGTCGTCGTCGTTGCCGGCCTCCAGGTGGAGCTTGGCGGCAGTCTTCTGAAATTCGAACCCGCCTTGCCCGGCACAATCGGCCGCTAGGCCATAGGCCTTGGCTGCATCAGCCTTGAAGCCCAGCTGCAACAGGTTCTTGGCCAGCAGAGCGTAGGTCTTGGCATCCTTCTGAGTGTCGATGAGCTGGTTAAGCGTCGCCAGAGATTGTGTATAACGGCCCGCCTGATAGTCGCGGGAAGCGGCCGAGAAGGAAACTTTGCTGTTCAAAACCTAACTCCGTGAGGAAATGTTCCGGCATGAAATGTTGACCGACGGAACACGTGATCGGGCGCCGGCAGGATGCTGGTTCGCCCGAGAACACGATCCCGGCTCTGCCATACTGACAGCTGAAGCTTGCTTGAAACCGGTGCAGCGCCATACCCGCTTTCCGCGAAAGCCGAAGCATCAGAAAGCTGAATTCAAACAACATTAACCATGCGATTGAAGCAACTTCGCCAGGCCTCCCGCTTTTAAGAAGTTGGCAAGTATTGGCTGCGAAATTGCCCTGGACATGACGGGTTTGGGCCAAGAGACAAAGGCACCGAGTGGCATGAAGCTGGTCCGTCATCGCCGGTATTAATAGTCCGGTATGTCCTCCTTTTTTGTATCTAGTTTTCTAGGGGACACACTTATGACGAGCATTAACACGAACTCTTCCGCCCAGGCCGCTCTCCAGACGCTGCGCAACGTCAACCAGGGCCTCAACACCACGCAGAACCACGTTTCGACGGGTTACCGCGTTGGCAAGGCTTCTGACAACGCTGCTTACTGGTCGATCGCAACGACCATGCGTTCGGACAACAAGGCTCTCGGCGCTGTTTCTGACGCTCTCGGCCTCGGCGCTGCAAAGGTTGACACCGCCTACACCGCCATGGACAGCGCTATCGACGTCGTCGGCGAAATCAAGGCGAAGATCGTTGCCGCTACTGAAAACGGCGTTGACAAGAAGAAGGTCCAGGAAGAAATCGACCAGCTGCAGGACCAGCTCGTCTCCATCGCTCAGTCGGCTTCCTTCTCCGGTGAAAACTGGGTTGCTGGCGCTTCGGGCACGAAGAGCGTTGTTTCTTCCTTCGTTCGTGACGGTTCGAACGGCGTTTCGGTCAAGATGACCGACTACAAGCTGGACAACTCGTCCGTCGGCAACGTCATGTTCGGCATGAGCGGTGGCCAGGTCGAAACCTCCACGGGTATCCTTGGCACGTCCTACGGCCCGAC
>UCGV01000054.1 GCA_900471925.1 Hyphomicrobiales bacterium | reverse complement strand
GGTGGCGGGGGTGGCGGAGGGGGTGGCGCCTCCGGCACCTGCACCGTCGGCAAGGGTGGCGGCGCTGGCGGATTGAAGCCTTCGTTTCTAGGCGCTTGCACCGGGCGGAACTCTTCATGCGGCGTATTGTCGATCGCCGGTTCCCGCTCGCCGCCGGAGAGAAGGAAATAGAGGACCACACCAACGCCGGCGATTGCCGCCACCACGGCGACCGGCCGCATCAGCCCGACCCCGGAGCGCCTCACCTGACCGCCGATGGCGGCGTCGTTGTCTATCGAATGATAGTTTGGATCAGACATCGTGCCTCCCTATCGAGATTTTGATGGTGAGCTGGCGCCAGCCGAGCCAAGGCGCTTCGGCGCCACGGCACCCTCGATCGGCGCCGGCACGTCGGCTGGAGAGGTCCTTAGATTGAATAGGCAGGTCTCGTTCTCGGTGCCGTAACGAAGCGTCCACTGTCGCGAGACCGCGTCGATAACGATGTAGTCGGCCTCACGGCGGNNAATTGACGAGGCTCTCTCGCCGTTTGGCATCGACGATGAGGATCGCCGGCACGTCGCCGGTGAACTTCATGAAGGTCTTCAAGCCGTCATCGAACACCCACAAAGGCTTGGCGGCATCGCTGCCCTTGAAGCCATAGTCGTAATTGACCTTGTCACGACGGATGTTCTTGATGTTGGGATTGCGTTCTGCATCCTGCGCCTGCTTCCACAATTCGGCCGTGCCCTTCAGCCCGGCGTCTTCCGGATAAATGAACCGCAGCTTGAAGGTCTGGTTCTGGATGGACCTGCTATCGTTGACCTCAAGGTCGAACGAATAGGTTCGTTTCGTCGTCACCACGGAGAGGTTTGTCGGCGCGTCTTTTTCCATCGGCTTCAGGGTGAGTGAGCGCCGGTCGGCCGATGTCAGGATCTGCCAGGAAACGGTGTCACCCGCGACCACCTGGGTGACCTCTTCGTCCGTACCGAAGAGGATGGTCGTCACCATGCCGTAAGTTCCGGTGACGACGAAGACCTGTTCGGCCGAATAGGGCAACGTCCGAACCCGCGGATCGAGCCGGCCAGGCCGGGCAGTCAATTCCGCATGAACCGAAGAGGCCGCCAGCAGCAGTGACAGCGTTATTCCGACGCACGCTCGCCTCATGGGACGAGCCCCGACGGCATGGTCTCGGGAACCTTGACATATTCGGTCACGACGAAGCCAAGGGGATTGTAAAGCCGGACCCTATTGCTGGCTGGCAGATTGATCTGGCGGTAGCGGACCGTCGCCGACCAGCGATTGACGACGTCGCCGCCGCGCCGGCGCTCCCTGGTCTCGAAGCGCACTGCCATGGTCGTTGCGTTGAGCGGATTGACGGACAGGATTTCCGGTCGGATCTCGCCCGATGTTCCCATGGTCTTGACCGGACCTCTCGGATTGGAAGGGTTCATCCATTCCGAGTAGTCTTTAAAAGCCGGCGAATCCGGGTCCGACCAAAGGGCGATCATGTCGAAATTTTCCGAGAGGTAACGCGGATCGTAGGTCTCGCGGCGGATGACGTAGTTGCCGACGAAGGATGCACGAACGGCCTGAATTTCGGAAACGTTTGCCCGGTCCTTATCGAGCGTCGTCACCGTTTCCATGTAGCCGGTATTCTTGTCGACGATGAGCGGCACGACCTCGGTTCGGACGAGCGGGAAGAGCTGCGCGACGGAGAAAGACAGCACGCCGGCCACGATCCAGCCCGCCACCGCAAAGACCAGCAGGATGAGCCCGATCAGGGTCCGCAGGGACCGGTTCTTCTCCCCCCATGAGAGGTGTTGATGGTAGATGTCTTGCGGGCCGGGGACACGATCGGCCGGCGCCGGCTTCAATTGCCTTTTGAACAATGCCAAATCTCAAACCTCGAAGTCGCAATAGGTAAAATGTGAACGTTATCCTCGCAGCCGGCGCGTCATTCGCTGTTNNCGACGGCGTTTGGTGAGCATGCGGCCGAGAGCGCCAGCGCCCGCGATACTGCCGCGGCCTGCAAGCGCCGCAGCGGTGACGGCGCCCCTCGGTCCGGCAAGCGTGCTAAGTGCTATGGCCGCGGCTTGGCCGGCGCGGGAATTGCTGGAGGAAAGGCCCCTGCGGGCGGTGCTGTAGGCGGTGTCGACGCCACCTCCGCCCGGGACGCCAGAGAAGGCCGCGCCGTAGGCGAAGGTCCGCGCAAAATCCGGCACCTGGAAGATGAAATAGGAGATCAGCGCCAAATAGAGGACCATGGCGAGCACTATCGCCAACGCATTTTCCTTGGTCGCCATGTCGCCGTTGATCGTATCCATCATGCCGATCAGAAAGCCGAACGAGAGGCCAGCCATGATGTAGGTGAAGAGCAGCATGAACATGCCGTAGGCGACACCCCTCACCCAGGCGTCGAAGACGAAGCGGGTGATGCCGAAGAAGTAGCAAAGGATGGCAATCGGTCCGATTGCCAGCATGACGGCGGTGATCATCTTGGCAAAGAGCGTGACGCCGGTGAGGATCAACAGCATCGGTAGGAGGCCGAAGACCAGCACGATGAAGACGACGACAGCGCCGGTGACATTCGGCAGCCATCCGGATTCGTAGGAATTGAAGAGCTGCATGGCAAAGTCGTAGACCTTGCGGGCCATGCTGGCGACTTGTTGGGCGATGTCCGCTCCGGCCGATTGACCGCCCATCGCCGAAGATATGGCCGATCCGAGATCCTGCGGTGACGACAGCACGAACTGGCCGATATTGTCGTAGAAGAGCGCCCAGGACATAATGAGCGTGTAGCCGAGCGTGATCTTGAACGCGGTGATCGCCATATCCTGAAGCGAGACGCTCGATAGTCCGAGCGCACCCCAGAGGAAATAAAGGATCAGGAAGATCGCCAGGATGCCGGAAACGAGGTTTCTGTTTTCGGCAAACAGCCCCCAGGCCCGTTCCAGCGACGCCTCGTTGATCTTGTCGAAATATCGAAGCGCGTCGCCATAGAAGTTTATCGCGTAGCTGACGGGATCCATGTCTCTTCCTGAAAATTATTGACCGGCCGCATCGGGCCGCAACCCTCCTTGAGGGCGCCGGCGAGTCCGTTCTCAGCGGCGGTGGTCGTGGGCTCGGATGCGAAGCCGAGAGCCGGGACCGGGTTTTCGTCAGCGGAGCATTTCGCCAGCTGTTCGTACTTCCCGGCGCAACCGGCAAGGGCCGCCAGGCTGCCTATCAGCACGAGAACCGCCTTCACTGGTTCTGGTCCTCGAATGCCTTCAGCTGATCACGAACGGAGGTGCCTTGCGGCTGCGTCCCACCGTCACGCATGACGCTGTCGGGTAGAGGCGCGAAGGTTTTGAGGTTCTGCGATGACGTTGCGAGGGCCGCTTTATATTGCTGGTTCAGCAGCATGACCTGGTTGTTGAGCGAGCCGACGGCTTCGTTCGCGGTCTGATTGCCCTGCAGCACCATCTGGGTGTTTTGCTCCAGCGCCCCCTTCAGATCCTTCGCGGTTCCGATCTGCTGGGTGGCCTGCATGAAGGAATTCTGCCGGTCCTTGGTGGCGCTGTTCATCGCGTCGGTCAGCGCAGTCAACGTCGTCAGCGCGTTGATCCCTTGCGAATAGGCTTGATTGGCGCCCGAGAGCTCACCGCCCTTGACGGTATCGACCACCATCTTCACCAGGTTGAGGCCATTGATGAGCTTTGCCGCGGTATTCTGGAACTGACCGCCGATGCCTCCGAACACGGCCGCGTTGCTCGACAGCACCGTGCTGAAATCCGGTGCCTGTCCCATGGTGAAGCCACTGCCGGTTGCGAGCTTGGCGAATTGGCTCGCATCCTGCGTCCGGTCGCCGGTGATCGCCTGCAGAGTTTTCGTCGTGTTATCCTTGACGACGGATGTGTCCTGCTGGATCTCAGACGACAGGCGCTTGATGTCCTCGCTGATCGAGATGTTTTCCGAGTCTTTCACCGGGACTTGCGCATAAGCCTGAGGGACGGAAACAATGGCGAGGGTCGCTGCGATCACTGCTGTCTTCATGTGCCTAACCTCTCTCGTTCTCAATTTGACGTCGGCCTGGAATCAACGACCGTGACCAGGCCGAGCGCCGGATCCTGCAACGCCGTGAAGGTCGCAACCGCGCCATTTGCCCGTGCCTCATCCTGCAGGTCGGAGAGCCACTGCTGGATCTGTTCCGTGGTGGCGTTCTGCGGAACAGCGAAGCAACGCGTGCCACCTGTATCGATGATGTTGGTCGGGCACCGGATCTCGGCCATGACAAGTGAGCCGTCATGGTCTTTCGAATTACCGCCACCACTGCCACGAAGGCTTGCCGACGACGATTGCAGGCTAGACTGAAGGCGCTGCAGATACTGCTGGTTGGCAGCGATCGACTTTCCGAGCAGCTCGTTCCAGACCGAACCGCGTTCGATCTGCGCTTGAGTGTTTCGATCGACCGCCTTCTTCAGCTGCTCGCCGCAGCCGTTTGCGTAGCTCGCAGTTTCCGGCTCGGCTGTACCTTCCGCCGGAGTGTTATCAGCGTTCTGGGCCTTGTTACGGGCGTAGTAAGCGGAGACCTTTTTGACGTAGTCCTGTGTCTCGGGGATGTTGGGGATCTGACCGTTCTGCAGCGACTGGCGATACGGACCGGCATTATAGCCGGCAGCGATCAGGTCATAGCGGTCACCGAACATGCCCTGGAGCTGCTTGATGTATTTGACGCCGCCACGAATATTGTCACGCGTGTCATAGGGGTTGACGCCAAGTTGTGCGGCGGTGCCCGGCATCAGTTGCATGACACCGGTGGCGCCAACCGCCGACCGCGCCGACTGGCGGAAGCGCGATTCCTGCTCGGCGATAGCCATCGCGAAATTCGGATCGACGCCCTGCCGGATTGCCTCCTGTTGCACCATGCTGGCAACTTCCCGCTGGCTCGGCGTCCGAGACGATGGCGCTGCGGGCGTGGTGTCTCCCCCCATGCCATCGGCGGAGCAATCGGCCGGCGCGCCCGAGCCCTCACCGGGCGCAACACTATCGGTCGTACCGCCCGAGGCGCCTTTGACCTTCCGGGTATCGGCCTGATAGGACTGATACCAGTTCAGGGTGGCCTGCTGGATCTTCTGGCGGGCGTTGTCGATGACCGGCACCTGCGCGTAGCCCGTGCTGACGGGAAAGATGAGAGCGAGGGCCAGAGCGCCGGCCGCGGCTCCCTCAAGGTGCTTTGCGTTCTTCATCGACCGTCACCCCATTCCAGTCGCAGAATTTCGAGAGCCAGTTCTTCGGATCGTCGCCGTACTCGTCGAGCAACATTTCGACTTCGCGTACCGTCTCCTCGCGGCCCGAGAGCACCTTGATGAACTCCGGCATGTGGGACATGTCGACGCGAGCAATCACGCTGCTCTTTGCCTGCTTGATCAGCATGAAACGCGAGCTCGGATCGCCGTTCTTGACCCAGTCGAATTCTGCTCGCGACAGCCCGAAATGCTCCATGTAGGAGCTCTCGTCGGCTTTCGGATTGGCAAAGAAGATATTGGTCGATGTCTGTTCGATGATCGTGCGGCTGACGCTCGAGCGCACCACATCGTCCGCCGACTGCGTACCGAAGATGACAAGACCATTCCGCTTTCGGATGGTCTTGAAATAGTCTTTCATCGTGCGCTTGAACTCGTCGTCGTCGAGCAGCTTCCAGGCTTCGTCCATCAGGTTGATGATCGGCGCCTTACCGTCGTAGATCGCGTCCAGCCGGTGGAACATGTAGAGAAGGGCTGCGGTGCGCACCGTTGGATCATCGAGGATCGACGTCATGTCGAAGCCGATCATCGGTCGCGAAATATCGAGATCGTCATCGGCGTTGTCGAAAAGCCAGGCGTACGGTCCCTTATCGACCCATTTGTCGAGACGGGCGATCAAGCTGCCTTCGGTCCTTTCGCTGCCGGCGAGCAGTGCCCGCAGCGACGAAAGACGACGATACGACCTGTCCTTCGTCTTGAGGACCGACTTGATCGCATTGCGGATGATTGATTCTTCCTGCGGGGTTAGGCTTTCGCCTTCCTTCGATGGCTTCAGCATGAAGCTCAGTAACCCGTAAAGGAAAACGCGGTTCTCCTCGGTGTCGTCGAGCAGAAGCGGATTCCAACCCGACGGCTGTCCGGGCTCAAGCGACATGTAGGTTCCGCCCGCTGCACGTACCATGATGTCAAGGCCGCGATCCTTGTCGAAGACGATGGTCTTCAGTCGCGGACTGACGCGATAGGCTTGCAGGATCAGGAAGGCCATGATGACGGTCTTGCCGGACCCGGTCGGGCCGAAGACGGTCGTGTGCCCAACGTCGCCCTGGTGGAAGTTGAAGAAGAAGGGCGTGCCTGACGTCGTCTCGAAGATCGTGATCGCCGGCCCCCAGTGGTTCCCGTCAGGTTTGCCGTAGGGATAGGCGTGAAAGCTGCTCAAGCCGGCGCAGTTCAGCGTGGAGATCAGCGCACGCCGCGCGATATAAGCCTGGTTGCCGGGCAGTTGCGCCCAGTAGGCAGGCTCCGCATTCAGGTCTTCGCGGACATAGGAGGCGCCGAGCGCGCCAAGTTCGTTGCCGATCAGAGCCACCGCGTCGTCAAGCTGGGCGGTGGTTTTGGCGACCGGCATCACAGTGAGATGATGCTCGGTGAACGCAACGCGCTTGCGGGCAAGTTCATCCCGGGCGATATCGAGATTGGCCTGGACACTCGATCCGCCTTCGTCGGCCTTCGACATCTGTCGGTCTAGCCGTTCGATCCGGCTTCGCGCCGCCATGTCGTCGACAAAGGACATCGACTGGGTCAGCACAAGCTCGAACGGCAGTTTGAGGACATAGTCGAGCATGCCGGCACCGGTCTCTGGCGGATATTCCTTCAGCGAAACGATCGCCGCGTACCGATCGTCGTCCGGTATGTCGCCCTGCAGGTGAATGATGCGGTTACCGATCGACGTTCGGCGCGCCGGCAGCATCTCGTCGATCGGGATGTTCCCAAGACGGATCGGCCGGACGCGTCCGCCGTTCAGCAGTGTGTAGAAGAACTCACATTGTTCAGAGAACCAGACTTTGCGTGCGGTCTCCTCGACGACCATGTCTTCCAGCACGTCGCGGAAGATCGTCCTGTTGTCGCCGACGTCGACCTGTACGCGTTGCACGTCGCGCAGGACCTTCGGGCCATAAACGGCAAGCGATTTCTCGAGCGCCCGCGTTGCCTCGACCAGCTTGTCACGCATCGCGCGGAACTGTTCCTTCCGTACGATCGTGCCGCCGGCCCCCATGAGGCGGGAGAGCGCGGATCCCTTGCGGAACATCGGGCGCACGACCAGAGAGACATAAGTGTCGTTCACGAACATCTCGTTCTTCGAGATGCTCGACTGATAGACGTGATCGAGACGATCCATAAAGGGATCGTCGAAGGCCGACGGCAACGACGGCGCAACCTTGCGTCTGATCACATGGGTATAGAGTGCGAAGCTGCCGATGGAGGCGATCGCACGGAAGGCGGCGTTGCGCTGCCGCTGCAACATGTTGATCGTTTCGATATCGGCCGTCTCGAAGGAAAAGCCGGTGAGCTTTAGGGTCGAGACGAGGCAGTCGTTCTTCAGGCGGATGATGCCGTTTTCAATCGGGACGTAGAAAGGAACATGCGTCGCGACATTGCGGTCCGCAAAGATCTCCCAACCCTTCGACAGACTGCCTTTCAGCGATCTCGCCATCGTGTTCATAGCTTACACCCCGTAGGTTCTGACGCCGCCACCGAGCTTTCGGCCAAGAGGGTTGACACCGCACATGCTGAGGCGCCCGACGATCTCGAAAAACCAGAGATCGAGCTTGACGGTGAGCACGTAGAGAATGCTGTGGAGGACCACGAAGGAGACCGGGAACCAGAGAATGGATCCCAGAATCATGAAGACCATCAGCGAAACAAAGCATTCCGCCAGGAAGTAAGTGTACGGAATTCCCATCACCGTCGGCGGCCGCGTCAGAGCCAATATAACCGGATGGGATTCGATATATTCATCGCCTCCGTCGGCCGTGTTGCCCGATCCCGCCATGATCAAGATCCGCTACCAGCGAGGAAGTCGACGAGCTCGGCTGCGGCAAACATGCCGGCAAGGCTCCCCCCAACCCGAAGCAGTGCTCCCCAGGACCAGTAGCCGAAGGCTGCGGCGAGAAACATGCCGATGAAGGCGATCGCTCCTACGGATCGGCCGAACGGGCCGGTAAAAAACTGCACGAGCCGGTCAGCGGCGTTTTGCAGCGCATCGAGGTTCTGCGCCGCCGCCGGCTCGTACTGGCTGACGAGTAGGATCAGGCTCGCCGCAAGCACGACGGCGGCATTACCGACCCATTTCCTTCGGGCCATTGAGGACCAGGCAACGCTGCCATAGAGAACGGCTGTCTGGACTGCAAACGCGATGGGATTCATTCAAACNNCCGGCCCGCCGGTATCCTTCCGAGCCTCATCACGCTGAGGACGGACATCTGGTGGGGACGGTGTAGCGGCTGAGAAAACAAGCATGGGGGATTTGGCCCGCTCGGCAGGCCCGGTGCGGCGCTTGGAAGTGGGCACGAACTCCGACGGCGAGCCGGCTCGTGGGATGGTTGGATCGGCCGCTGTGCCGGTGTAGTATCCGACGACACGCGTGACATAGTCGGCGGTCTCGCGGATCAATGGTAGGGAATGGCGAAGGTCCACGTTGGGCTCGCCCGCATTATAGGCAGCCGCGATCAGCACAGGGTTTCTATATTTGGCGATCAAGACGCGGAGAAATCGCGTGCCGGCGCGGATGTTCTGTTCGGGATCCGTCAAATCCGCCGCGCCAAAGGCTTCGCCGATCCGTGGCATGACTTGCATCAAACCGATGGCGCCGGCGGAGCTTACCAGGTGTGGATCGAATGCGGCATTTTCGGCCCGCATCACAGAAAGCACCCAGTTCGGATCAACCTCCTCCTCACCGGCAACCTTCAATGCAAGGCTGGCATAGTCCGTGGGGACGCCGGACAAAAGATCCGGTCGGGCCTGTGCTAGTGGCTCGCTGACATTGACATGATGCGCGGTTGCCGGCTCGGCAAGCTCGGCGACGGCTGTTGCCTGCTCAAACGAGTAGACGCTGACCAGCGAATGCACAGCGCGTTCCCGACGGTCATTCGTGCTCCCGGCCGCTGATCCTGATGATCGCCCCGCGATGTCACCAAACCCTCCGATGAACTCCGACGGGCGAGCGCTAATTTGAAGCGCGTCAGTGACCGGGCCGCTAAATCGATCGTTGAAGCTGGCAGAATCGATCGTGGGGATATCGAGTGTCGAAGCAGCGGCGGGGGCCTCCGGATTTGGCGGCACGGCCGCCACCTCGTCAGCCTTCAGCTCCATCCGGCTGGCAGTATGCTCGGCCTGCATCGACTTTCCCGAGACGATGTAACCGCTGCTGTCGTCTGGGCCGGAGGCGAAACCGGTGAGGAGAAAAGCCGACGTGCCGGCGATCCACAGCGCGCTCCGCGACCATGTTTTGTGCGGTCTCTTCACAGACGAAAGCGGGATGCGATCCATGGTCGAACCAATGCAAACTTATACTGCGGTATAAGAATTTGAACTGCATTCGGCTGCGGAAATCAACCCTAAAGTTTAACGGGAGTATAATTATGGAATGGCTGCGCTACATCCCAGGAGAGCTTCCTAAAAGAATTCAGTCGTTTAGCCGCGACCATTTATCCGGGGTCCAGCGATACTGAAGCTGTTCGCGGTCTCCCAAAATGCGAGCAAGACGGACCGCGGTTCCGCCCTTGACCAGTATAGAACCGGCTTCAGCGCCCGAGCTCCCGACAGAGATTCGGCACACGAAATTGGGCAATTCCCTCTTTATCCTCGCCACTGGATAGCAGGACTCGATCTGGTAGCGTTCGCCGTCGCCGGCAATCGTCAGGCCCCTCTCCTGGACGGGGCCAAGACGTTGGCGCCCGACTTCGGTGCCATACTCCAGCTGGCACTCGACGATGTTGTCGCGATAGGCTTTGCAAGCTGTGAGGCTGAGATACGCAAACGGCGCCGGCGGCCGTGGTTGCGGCCGCTCAACCTGATGACCACATCCAGCCAGCACCGTCATTGCCGCCAAAGATCCGAAGAGTTTCGTGAAAGTCCGCATGGTGTTGCTTTCTAGCTTGCCTGCCGATAACCGGCATGTTCGAGGGCTTCGAGAAAGAGATCACGGGCAAGCCCGCAATAGGGTGACGAGGACTGAGCCAGGTGAAGCTGGGTAAGGACCAGCCCGAGATCCAAAATGGTCGTTACGACATCCTTCAGGTCATCGTTGAACGTGTCCCGCAACATCTCGCGACCATCGTGACCTCTGACCAGGATCGCGTAGTCGTCACGTGCAATGCTGTGCCAGAGCTCGATCGTGCCGGTTTCGCCGTTTGCGCTTTCCGTGTCGCAGATGAGCAGGAGGGCGTAATCCGGATCGCGCATCGCGCTTTCCTCTATCGAGGTCTCCCCGCGAAATTCTGTCAGCACCACGTCAGAGGCAAAAAGCATCAAGCGTTCGTTCACCAGAAGGCGATTCTGGCCAAGCCGGACAAAGCTGTTCATGACAGCGGAGCGGATTGCAGCGGGCGGAAGATTTTCGGCGCAGTGTTCGCAAATCGATGTCAGCCTGCCGTTCACGAAGGCCAAGGTGCTGTGGAAGCGGTTGACGACGAATCGTTCGACATGTTCGGTCTGACCGCCCAGCGCCTCGACGAATGCGAATGCATCAAGACGTCTGCGCGGCCTCGCCAAGATATCGCTTTCCGGGGGCGACCCCGCGTCCCCGACCAGGCTAGAAGGGCCAACCACGACAGCGGCGGACCGCGTCTGTGCACCACAGCCAGGGCAATCCGCTGAGAATGGCACCTTGTACCACTCTTTCGTCAGGAGGGATCGATTGTGTATCAGTGTCAAACCCTATTTCTTGAAGAAACGGAATAGCGCCTGGCCCGCAGCTTGGATCGAATGAATAACTTGTACTCCGGTATAATTTTATCAGCAGCAGATCGCTTGCTCAAGCGGGAAAAAGTCTGAGACTTAGATATCTAGGCTCCGTGCTAGATGAGTAGATGATCGGTTGCGATAGAGGCATTGCCGAGGTCTTGTTGTCGCGGTCTTGGTTGTTGCGAAAACCGCAGCAACCACGATTGCAGTTATAAATTTGCCAATTGAGTGCTTGTCCGAAGACGCCGTCTGGACGCGCTTTCACCGTTTCGCCAGACGGGTGAAGCCCTCATTCACCGATGCGCCGGATCGCTCAAATGCCTATTCGCAGAATAAGCTGTTCGCTGAGGGGCCCAATCGCGCGCCACGCAGCCACCGATTCAGCGATCCGCGCAATCACCGATTCACTGATTAACGGAATCGGCCGGCCTCCCATTCGCCCGATCGGTGTCGCTCCATTTCACGGATTTGCTATTTCGCCGATCTGCCGTTTCACCCGATGACCCAATCGCCGCTTCACTCATTCGCCGACGTGCCGATACGCCCAAACGGCGACGCACTTATTCACATTTGCGCGGATCCGCCTATTCGCACATTCGCCAGTTGGCCCAATCGGCGAACCACCTATCGGCGCGACCGCCCATTCGCTGATTAGCGCAAGCGCCTGACCTCCTAGATGCTACTGCATTTCACGGCGACCGGAGCCTCTTTCCCCAAAGAGCCGGCTCCCCAACCCCCTCCTACCAGCTCAATGCCTCTTCCTCATGGCCTTGTTTCGTTTGAGAATTGAAAGATCGGGAAACCCTCGCTCGCCTTTGAGGCGACCGCCCCTCGGGCGAAACGGCTATTGGTATACCAATAG
>UCGV01000036.1 GCA_900471925.1 Hyphomicrobiales bacterium | reverse complement strand
GCTGAAATTTCCGGCTGCGCATGCGCCGCGCTCCCGGTCCGCCGATGTCGCTGCCGGAATTCCGTCGGCGGGTTGCGGTTTCCCGCTCCGGCGTCGATCCCGAAATGGCGGCAGGCGAGGCCTGGGCGACGGCGCTGTCGCTCTCCAACGGCGTTACCGACGATCTGCAGGGCGTGTTCCTGATGATGGCGAAGGCCGCAATCGGCGGCGAGACATGCCCTTCGGACGCACGCATCGCACGCGCCTATGGCACGCATTCGGCCCGGCGCGCGCGCCGGCTTCTCGGCTATTTCGAGGAGCAGGGGCTCATCGTCGTGCATACGGACTTTACCGGCAAGCGCATCGTTGCCTTTCCGGACCTGCAGGCCGAGACGGCGCCGGGCTCTGCAGACGCGCCCGACAGCGACTTTCTGAAGAGCGCGGCCGAATAAGCTTGCTCAGACCCAGCTCTGGATGATTTCAGGGCTGGCATGGATGCAGGTGAGCTCCAGCCGTGTCGTTCCCACATTCTTGAAGCAGTGCGGTATCTCGGCATTGACGACGACGATGTCGCCGACATTGGGCTCCAGCGTCTGCTCACCTACCGTGAAGCGTGCCTTGCCGGAGCGCACGATCCACATTTCCGTATAGGGATGGACATGCAGGTCCGGACCCTGGCCGGGCTCGTTGTCGATCAGGAAGATGGAGACAGGAGCGCCATAGTCGCCGCCTTCGAAACGAATCGTGCGGTTGGCGGATTGCTGCTGGCTCTCACGCGGTATCACATGGAACATGATTTTCCTCCTTGGATCACGCTGCGGATTTCGCTATGAATTTATCTTCACAAGAAGATAATCCGCCCAATTTATCTTCTCGTCAAGATAGTTTTGGAGTGATCATGGAAATGGAAGACCATGTGGACCGGTTGCGCGCGCTCTGGGCGGAGGAATTACCCGATCTCGACACGACACCGATGAGCATTCTCGGGCGCATCTACAGGATCTCCAATCTGGTGCGGCCCTCCATCGAAGCGACATTTGCCGAATTCGATCTGGACCGAGGCGAGTTCGACGTGATCTCGACGATCCGCAAGGCAGGGCCGCCTTACCGGATGATCCCGACGGAACTCTATGGCCTGCTGATGATCTCTTCCGGCGGGCTGACGCACCGGCTGGACAGACTGGAGAAATCGGGACTTGTACGGCGGGAGCGTTCGGCGCAGGATAAGCGCAGCTTCGAGGTGGTGCTGACGGATGAGGGCATCCGCCGCGCCGAAGCTGCGTTCCGCGAAGACATGAAGCGAGAGCTTGCACATCTCGACGGGCTGGATGAGGATGAGCGACGGGCGCTGGCGGGACTGCTGCGCAAGCTTGCCGGTTCGCTCGAGCAGGCAGGCGAGAACGGGCCTGCTGCGGCAGATTCTGTTTGACAATCCTGTGACTTATCCCTAAAGACCGCGCCAGCACCGGGCAGCAATGTCCGGTGTTTCATTTGACATGTCCCGTGGATCAGATCCGTTCGCGTAATGGAAAGATCCTGTCGGCTCCCGGAAACGGGATCAAAGGAGGGCGTGTTTCCTTCGCGCGGTTTGGCAACAAACCGTCATAACACTTTGAAAGGAAATACGATGAGCAAGCGCGAATCGTCCAAGTACAAGATCGACCGCCGTATGGGCGAAAACATCTGGGGCCGTCCGAAGTCCCCGGTGAACCGCCGCGAATACGGCCCGGGCCAGCACGGCCAGCGCCGCAAGGGTAAGCTTTCCGACTTCGGCGTGCAGCTGCGCGCCAAGCAGAAGCTGAAGGGTTACTACGGTGACCTGCGCGAGAAGCAGTTCCGCGCCATCTTCGCTGAAGCTGACCGCCGCAAGGGCGATACCTCGGAAAACCTGATCGGTCTTCTGGAGTCCCGCCTCGACGCGATCGTGTACCGCGCCAAGTTCGTTCCGACGGTCTTTGCTGCCCGTCAGTTCGTCAACCACGGCCACGTCACGGTCAACGGCGTCCGCGTCAACATCGGTTCTTACCGTTGCAAGGCCGGCGACGTTATCGAAGTTCGTGAAAAGTCCAAGCAGCTCGTTACGGTTCTGGAATCTGTTTCGCTCGCAGAGCGTGACGTTCCTGATTACGTCGAAGTCGACCACAACAAGATGGTTGCCACTTTCGCACGCGTTCCGACGCTTGCCGACGTTCCGTACCCGGTTATCATGGAACCGCATCTGGTCGTCGAATTCTATTCGCGTTAATCCGCGAGGCGTTTTCGCATACAGAAAAGCCGCCCTCCAAGGCGGCTTTTTTGTCTTTGGAGAGAAGCGATGGTGGATTTGCAGGCAGTCCTCGACAGCATCTACAAGGAATTGGGGCCACGCATCGGCGAGGGGAAGGTCGCGGATTATATTCCCGAACTTGCCAAGATCGATCCGAACCAGTTCGGCCTGTCGGTCGTCACCGTCGATGGCAAGGTCTATAGCGTCGGCCATGCCGATGTGCCTTTCTCGATCCAGAGCATTTCCAAGGTCTTCATGCTGACGCTGGCGCTCGGCAAGGTGGGCGAGGGGCTGTGGAAGCGCGTCGGCCGCGAGCCCTCGGGCTCGGCCTTCAATTCCATCGTCCAGCTCGAGCACGAGCACGGAATCCCACGCAATCCCTTCATCAATGCCGGCGCGATCGCCGTCAGCGATGTCGTCATGGCCGGCCATGCGCCGCGCGAGGCGATCGGCGAATTCCTGCGCTTCGTGCGTTACCTCGCCGATGATGAATCCATCACCATCGACGACAAGGTGGCGCGCTCGGAGACGGCAACGGGATACCGCAATTTCGCGCTTGCCAATTTCATGCGCTCCTATCGCAATCTCGACCACCCGGTCGATCATGTGCTCGGCGTCTATTTCCATCAATGCGCGCTATCCATGACCTGCGAACAGCTAGCCCGCGCCGGCCTGTTTCTCGCGGCACGCGGCAGCAATCCGCTGACCGGCCATTCGGTCGTCTCGCCAAAGCGCGCACGGCGCATCAATGCGCTGATGCTGACCTGCGGCCACTACGATGGCTCCGGCGATTTCGCCTATCATGTCGGCCTGCCAGGCAAGAGCGGTGTGGGCGGCGGTATCTTTGCCGTGGCACCCGGTATCGCCTCGATCGCGGTCTGGTCGCCGGGGCTGAACAAGGTCGGCAACTCGCAGCTTGGCGCCGTGGCGCTGGAGATGCTGGCGGCGCGGACCGGCTGGTCGGTTTTCGGCGATTGAGGCTGGGTAGAACGGTGGCTTTCTGCTAAGCAGGGCAGGCACATCAGACGGGTAGGAATATGAATATCGCAGCCAATATTGCCGATGACCTGGAAGCGGCTGAAGCCGGTATCGGCCATGCGCTGTTTGCCGATGCGCCTCATTCGGTCTCATTCAACAAGCTGCGCAAGCGCCTGCTGCGGCAGGTGCGTCAGGCCTTCGAAGATTTCGACATGCTGAAGGGCCAGAAGCGCTGGCTGATCGGCATATCGGGCGGCAAGGATTCCTACGGGCTGCTGGCGCTGCTGCTCGACCTGCAATGGCGCGGGCTGCTGCCGGTGGAGCTGATCGCCTGCAACCTCGATCAGGGTCAGCCGAACTTCCCGAAGCACGTGCTGCCGGAATACCTCTCCAGGATCGGCGTCAAACATCGCATCGAATATCGCGATACCTATTCGATCGTGAAGGAGAAGGTGCCGGAAGGAGCGACTTACTGCTCTCTCTGTTCGCGCCTGCGCCGTGGCAATCTCTATCGTATCGCCAAGGAAGAAGGCTGTGACGCGCTGGTGCTCGGCCATCACCGCGAGGATATCCTTGAAACCTTCTTCATGAACTTCTTCCACGGCGGGCGCATGGCCGCCATGCCGGCGAAGCTGCTGAACGACGAAGGCAATCTGATGGTGCTGCGGCCGCTTGCCTATTGCGCCGAAGACGACATGGCGAAATTCGCCACCGCCATGCAGTTTCCGATCATTCCCTGCGATCTCTGCGGCTCGCAGGACGGTCTGCAGCGCAATGCGATGAAGGACATGCTCGCCGATATCGAGCGGCGTATGCCGGGCCGAAAGGACACGATGCTGCGCGCGCTCGCGCATGTGAACCCCTCGCATCTCCTTGATTCCAAACTTTTCGACTTTTCTGCACTGAGCGTCACCCAAACGTCATAATGGACTTGCTATGAGCCTCTGCAGATCCATGCAACGAGTCCAAAATGATTTTCTCAGACAATGACATAGAGTTTCTCGGCGATTGCCTCCGGCATGTCGCCGAAGAAGAGATAATGCCGCGCTTCCGCAATGCAGCTGCCGCCAATGTTTCCGAAAAGACGTCTTCCGTCGATCTCGTAACGCAAGCCGACCTGCGCTCCGAGGCTTACCTTACGGCAGCGATCCGCGAACGCTTTCCCACCGCACTGATCGTCGGCGAAGAAGCCTATGAGGCGGATCGTTCCGTCGTGCCGGCGCTTGCCGATGCCGATCTTGCCTTCGTCATCGATCCCGTCGACGGCACGTTCAATTTCGCTGCCGGCCTGCCGGTCTTCGGCACGATCCTGGCCGTCACGGTCAAGGGTGAGACCATTGCCGGCATCATCCACGATCCGGCACTCGGCGATACCGTCATCTCGCAGAAAGGCGCCGGTGCCTTCCTGCACAAGCGCAATTGCCAGCCTGTCCGCTTGCAGGTTGCGGAGCCGATCGAACTTGGCCGCATGGTCGGCGCCATGTCCTTCAGCCACATGGACGAGCCGGACCGTTCGCGCATCGCCGGCAACATGGCAAAGACCCGAATGACCTTTGCCTTCAACTGCTCGGCCTATGAATATTGGATGGTCTCGTCGGGCAAGCTGCATTTCATCGGCCATGAAAAGCTGATGCCGTGGGATCATCTGGCCGGCGTGCTGACGCATCAGGAATCCGGTGGTCATACCGCCAAATTCGATGGAACGCCGTACAAGCCTGGCGAGATTTCCGGCGGTATCATCTCGGCGCCCGACAGGGAAAGCTGGCAGATGATCCGTCGCGAGATCGTCGGCCACCGATAAATCGAGAGGAAAGCGCCATGACGACTGCCGTAGATGTGATGAAGCTTGCCGATCTTCTGCGGCAGGCAGCGAAAGCCGAGATCCTGCCGCGCTTTCGCCGGCTGGGCAGCGGTGATGTGCGCGCCAAGACGGAAGCGACCGACCTCGTGACCGAGGCCGACGAACAGGCCGAACGGATGATGAAGGCGGAGGCTGCGCAGCTGTGGCCGGAAGCGCTGTTCATCGGCGAGGAATCGGTTGCGGCCGACGCCTCGCTGCTGGACAAGATCGCCGGTGCGGATCTCGCCATCATCGTCGATCCCGTCGATGGCACCTTCAACTTCGCTGCCGGCATTCCGGCCTTCGGCGTCATGGCCGCTGTCGTCTCCAAGGGCGAGACGGTTGCCGGCATCATCTACGATCCGATGGGCGACGATTGGGTCATGGCGGAAAAGGGTGGTGGTGCCTGGCTGCGGCGGCCTGACGGCGATGCGCAGCGGCTGAAGGTGGCAGAGCCTGTTGCGCTTGACCAGATGGTCGGCATGGCTTCCGCCGGCTACCTGCCTGCGGAGAAGCGGGCCGAGATCCTCGGCAATCTCGCCAAGGTACGGTTCCTGACCAACTACCGCTGTGCGGCCCATGAATACCGCACCTTTGCCGGCGGGCATGTGCATTACCTGATGTACAACAAGCTGATGCCCTGGGACCACCTTGCCGGCACGCTGATCTGCCAGGAAGCCGGCGCCTATGCCGCTCGTTTCGACGGATCGGCCTATCTGCCGCACCATGTCAGCGGCGGATTGCTGATCACGCCTGACAAGGAAAGCTGGGAAATCTTCCGCCGCGAAGTCGCGACGGTCTGAGCCTGAATTGGCCTGTGTTTGAACTCAGGCCAATATCTCCTTCAATGCGTCCAGAAGCCTGTCGCATTCGGCATCCGTGCCGATGGTGATGCGCAGGAAATCCTCGATACGTGGCTTGCGGAAATGCCGTACGAGCACCGCGCGCTCACGCAATTGCACAGCGAGTTCCGCACCGCCGCGGGTAGCGTGGCGGGCAAAGACGAAATTGGCGGAAGAGGGCAGGACCTCGAAGCCGAGTTCGGCAAGCGCAGCGGTCAGGCGCTTACGGCTTGCGACGATCAGGGCGCAATGTTTCTCGAACCAATCCCGATCTTCCCAGGAGGCCACGGCGCCGGCCTGGGTCAGCCTGTCCAGCGGATATGAATTGAAGCTGTCCTTGACCCTTTCCAGCGCATCGATGAGCGGACGCTGGCCGACGGCGAAGCCGACGCGCAGGCCGGCAAGGCCGCGTGACTTGGAGAAGGTCTGAATGACGAGCAGGTTCGGGTATTTCCGCACCAGCGGAATGGCGCTTTCGCCGCCGAAATCCACATAGGCTTCATCGATGACGACGACTTGATCCGGGTGTTCCGCGACCAGCGCCTCGATTGCGGCGAGTGGCAGTGCGGTACCTGTCGGCGCGTTCGGGTTCGGCAGGATGAGCGCGCCGCAGGGCTGGCGGTAATCCTCGATGCGGATCTGCATCTTCTCGTCCAGCGGGATCTCGCGAAAATCAATCCCATAGAGGCCGCAATAGGTCGGGTAGAAGCTGTAGGTGATATCGGGGTAGAGCAGGGGCAGATCGTGCTTCAGCAGCGCCTGGAACGTGTGCGCCAGAACCTCGTCCGAGCCGTTACCGACGAAGACTTCGCTCGCGTCGAGATCATAGCTTGCGGCGATCGCCTTGCGCAGTTTGAGGCCCGTCGGCTCGGGATAGAGGCGCAGCGTGTCGTTGACCGCCTCCGAGATCGCTGCCAGTGCATGGGGAGATGGGCCGTAGGGGTTCTCATTGGTGTTCAGCTTGATCAGCCCCTGAATGACGGGCTGTTCGCCCGCCACATAGGGCGTCAGGGATTGAACAATGGGGCTCCAGAAACGGCTCATCGTGAAATTCCAGTTATTGTCTTTCAGGCACCATTACATGTGAACGGCGCCGGGGTCGATCTGCGGGCTGTCGCCGGGATGGGTGAAAAGCTTGCCCTTTTCGGCCCAGAGCACCATGACGACGGTGACGGCGCCGAAGAGCGCGAAGCCGCCGAACAGCGGCTGTACGGTACCGTTGAAGAGCTGGCCGACGCCGCCGCCGAGGAGGGCGCCGAAGGTGGTCGAGACGAAGCCCGTCACCGCCGTTGCCGTGCCGGCGAGATTGCCCATCGGCTCCAGACTGATCGCCGTGAAATTGGTGGCGATCACCGCAAACATCATGAGCAGGATCGTGAAGAGCGCGTAGGAGAAGGCAAAGGCCGGTGTGCCGCCGAGTGCCGCGATAAAGCCGATCGCCGAGATCAAGGTGAAGAGCAGCATGGCGGCGTGCGAGATTCGGCGCATGCCGAAGGTGCGCACCAGCATGCCGTTCAGGAAGTTCGCGACTGCGATGCCGCCGGCCGTTGCGGCAAAGGCGATCGGCAGCCAGTCGCCGAGGCCGTAGACCTCACCGAAGACCTGCTGGACCGAGATCACGTAGGCGCTGATGACGCCGGTGAACATGGTCAGGCCGACCATGTAGCCGCAGGTGATGCGGTTGGTCAGAACCGTCTTGAAGCCATCACCGACAGCGGCGAAGGAGAGCGGAATGCGCTCTTCCGGCGGCAGGGATTCCTTCAGGCGTAAAAGCGCCCAAACGAAGAGGATCGAGGCGACGATGCCGAGCAGGATGAAGATCCAGTGCCATTCGGCATAGGTGATGATCAGCTGGCCGACCGAGGGGGCGACGATCGGCACGATCATGAAGACGATCATGACATAGGACATGACGCGGGCCATCTCGCGGCCGCCGAAGCAGTCGCGCACAATCGCCATCGTCGTGATGCGCACGGCAGCGCCACCGATGCCCTGGACGAAACGCATGATCAGCAGCATTTCGAAACTGCCGGTGGCGGCTGCGGCAAACATGCCGACGACATAGCAGACCAGGCCGCCGAGCAGGATATTACGGCGGCCGAAAGCATCCGACAGGCTGCCGAAGATGATCTGCGAGGCGCCGAAGCCGAGAAAGAACACGCCGATGACGAGCTGCGTGTCGTTGTTGTTGGTCACGCCAAGCGAATGGCCGATGCTGGGCAGTGCCGCCAGCATGCTGTCGATCGCCATAGCGATCGAGGCCGTCATGATGGCGATGGTCACCACGAATTCGACAAAGCCCATGCCGATGCGGGCCGAGCCCTGGTTTTCCGTATGCGGTTTATGTGTCGGAGTCATTCGAATCCCCCTGAATGACGTAAGAGCGGCCGGAACGCGGCCGAATGAAGAGGGAGGCGCCGAGCCCCTACCAAGATGCCCCGCCGCCTGATGTGTGTGAAAGCTTCAGTCCCTGTATGGGCAGCCGATATCAGTGTCCCATATCGGTGAAGCTGGAAAGCGATGCGTCCTTCGACAAGGGCGCATGCTGCGCCCTGAAGAGCTTGCCCTTTTCGGCGATCAGCACGAAGACGATACCGATCAACGAGACGACGAAGTAACCGACGATCATCGGCGTCGCCGTGCCGTCGAAGGACTGGCCGATCATGGCGCCGATCGATGCCCCGCCGACCGTGCTCATGAAACCGATCACCGAAGAAGCCGTGCCGGCGAGATGGCCGAGCGGTTCCATGGCAAGCGAGTTGAAGTTCGAGCCGATCCAGCCGAACTGGAACATGACAAGCGCGAAGAAGATGATGAAGATCGGGAAGGGCATCGGCTGCGGCCCGAAGACCTGCACGAGCATCCAGATAAAGCTCAACGCGCTGAAGCCGAGCAGCGAGGCGTGCGACAGGCGCCGCATGCCGAACCGTCCGACGAGCTGCGAATTGATGAAGGACGAGAAGGCCATGAACAGCGCCACCCCGGCAAAGGCGACCGGCGCATAGACGCCGAGCCCGTAAATACCGACATAGACCTGCTGGGCGGAATTGATGAAGCCGAACAGCGCGCCGAACAGGATCGTGCTGGCAATGGTGTAACAGAGGGCGACCCGGTTCGACAGGAAGATCCCGAAACCCTTCAGGATCGAGCGGGCCGTGAAGGGCCTGACATTGGCGGGATCCAGCGTTTCCGGCAGGCGCAGATACATCCAGATGCCGACGGCTGTGGCCATCGTGCCGATGAAGACGAAGATCATGTGCCAGGTGCTGACGAGCATGATGATCTGGCCGCTGCCGGGCGCAATGACCGGCACCACCATGAAGACCATCATGATCAGCGACATGACTTCCGCCATCTGGCGCCCGCCGTAAACGTCGCGGACGATGGAGATAGTAATGACGCGGGTGGCGGCCGAGCCGAGGCCCTGGATGAAGCGCAGCGCCAGAAGACCGGCGAAGGTCGGGACGACAGCAATGCCGAAGGCGGCAACGACGTAAATGCAAAGGCCGATCAGCAGCGGAATGCGGCGGCCGAAGCGATCGGACAGCGGACCGTAGAAAAGCTGGGCGAGGCCGAAGCCGAAAAGATAGGCGGAAACGACATATTGGCGATGATTTTCGTTTTCGACACCGAGACTCGCGCCGATCTGCTGCAGTGCGGGCAGCATGATATCGATCGCCAGCGAGTTGACCGCCATCATGAAAGCCGCAAGCGCGATGAATTCGAGCTTGCCCATGGGTAGCCGACCCGTGGACATGGCTTGTGATGAATCTGTCACAATGAAATTCCCATAAACAGGTCAAGGCGCTGCTTGGCGCAGCGCCTCGAACTCAAGATACAGATTTGGAAACCGGGCGGACGCCCGGTGACCGATCAGGCGACGGCGGTCTTGACCGTGACGCCGTTTTCCTGGAGGTGCTGCTGCAGTTCACCGGCCTGGAACATTTCCCGGACGATGTCACAGCCGCCGACGAACTCGCCCTTGATGTAGAGCTGGGGGATCGTCGGCCAATTGGAGTAATCCTTGATGCCCTGGCGGATTTCCGAATCGGCGAGCACGTTGATGCCCTTATAGTCCACACCGATGTAATCGAGGATCTGGACGACCTGGCCGGAGAAACCGCACTGCGGAAACTGGGGCGTGCCCTTCATGAAGAGGACGACGTCGTTGCTCTTGATCTCGTTTTCGATGAATTCGTTGATACCGCTCATAGGCCCTAATCCTTTCAACAGGCGGGTTAAAGGCCCGCCGTTTCAATCGTTTGTCATAGATAGCATGTGGAGGCCGGAATTCCACCCGCCAAAACCAAAAAAAGACCAATCCGCGACACTCTGTGACGGGTATTGTTGCCCCGGTGTTACGGCTCCTTGCCGAGATAGGCCTGGATCTGCTCGATCTCGGCATCGGTGAAGTGGCTGAAATCCCATTGCGAGACTTCAGTCATGACACCGAGATCGCGCCCGCCCACGCCCTTGCCGGTGCGCATGAGGGCCTTGAACTGCTCGGGCTGATAGGATTGCGCGAGCGGCCGCAGGGCCGGGGCCTTGAAGGCCGGCGACTGCTTTTCGGTATCGAGATTATGGCAATGGCTGCAATCCGTCTTCCACATATATTCGCCGATATCGGCAGGGCGGGCGGCAACCGGCTTGAAGGTCGGCGCAACGTCGTCGGCCTCGAACGGGATCTGGTCGAGCGCCAGGGCGATTCGCCCGACCGGACCCCAGCTCGTTCCGCCTTGCACCGCATCCGGCAGTGGCTTGAGGCTGCGCAGCCAGGCGATGATGTCGGCCATGTCCTCATCCGAAATATTGGAGAGGTTGCTGGCGGGCATGATGAAGACGCCTGTGCCATCCCGCTTGATGCCGTGGCGGATGAGACGCACCAGCTCGGCATCCGTATAAGCCGGAACCAGACGCGTGAGATTCGGCGCGACGAGGCGGCCGAGGGCCGGATCATCCAGCAGCACATTGCCCGCATCGTGATGACAGCCGCCGCACATGAAGGTGCGGGCGCGTCGCTCCGCTTCCTCAGGCGAAAGCGTCGTCTTGACGGTGAAATCGGCGGCCGCAAGATCGTAGGTCTTGGCGAGGCGCATTTCGGACAGGCCATAGATGGCGCCAACCGCCACGAGACAGAGCACGAGAAGTGTTGCGAGAATGATTTTCAGGATGCGAAACATTGAAGACCCCCCATGGAATTACCCAGACCAGCCACGTATTACCAAGGCAAATCGACAGGAATAACGCGCCACCCGGCCTCAATGCTTCAATCAGACTGAATATCAATCCGTTTGAAAAGTATGCCGACTTCTGATCCAGAGGTTTAGTATCAAAATATTACTGGATAGCCGAGGGAATGGCGCCTTCAGCGCATGTTCCATCGTTCTTCTTACCCGTCCAAGCAAGAAATGCCGGGCTCTCACGTGAGATCGGAAGCCTAGAGCCCGCGCTGCTTGCTGCGGCCGGCCGCAGTGCGGCGCTTGCTGACCTGCTTGCGGGCGGGCTTGCGGGTCGTCGCTGCCGGCTTGCGGGTGGTGCGGCTCGCGGTCGTGGAGGCGGCCTTGCGGCGTTTGCGCTTGGTCGTCGTGGTGCCGAGCGTCTTCTTCAGGATTTCCTTCAGCACGCTATCGACGACGCCGGACACCAGTTCATTCACGAGATTGGCCACAAAATTCCCCCATACCGATCGAAATGCGACTTCGGCTATTGAATTCCGGACGCGTTCGCTTAGCAAGACGGCACAAGAAGTTTATCCGGTTTTTCGCCGTATTTTCAGGCGAACCGGTCATGCGATCAACGCCGCAAGCAACGCGCCGGAAAGAAGAAAAAGACTATGAACCTCGTCGAGAAGCGGGTCGTCCTGCATTTTCCCGGATTCGAACCGCTGGATGGAACCGCCCACAGGGCGCGGTATGAGCGTACCGCGCGCCAGAGCGCGTCCGTCTGGGGCTATAGCGTCGCGACCGGGGCAGGCGAGGGGCAATATCCCGTGTCCTTCGATGTCGGCACCGATGCCGAGGGCTGGCGGACGCAGACGCGGCTGCATGTCTTCGACCATAACGACTTGGTGCGGCGGTTGCGCGCCGGAAACACGGCAAGCCAGATTGCGGCGGGCTTTGCGAGCTTCTGGCAGGTGGTGAGCGAAGGCGGCATGGCCGGTTACTTCCGCCACGCCTGGCGCTTCGCCCTGTTCTTCATCTTTCCCTTCCTGCTCACGGCGCTCGCCATCCTCGTCACGCTGACGATCCTGACGCTGCATTACTGGCTCGGGCTTCCCGTCTGGCATCTCGGCTGGAGCGCGCCGCTGGCGGCCATCTTCTTCATCTTCGGCTTCCTGCCATTCTCCGAGCGCTTCCACACGCTGCATTTGTTTGCCGACTGGGAAATGGCAGTGGCGCTGGCGCGCATGGACCGGCCCGAATTCAACAACTGGCTGGAGCAATGCGCCACGGCGATGCGCGCGGCGCTTAACGAGAAAGCGGATGAATATGTCATCTCCTCCCACAGCATGGGCTGCAGCGTGGCGGCGCATGTGGTCGGCATCTTGCTGGAGCGGGAGCCCGATGTCTTCAAGGGCAAGCGGGTGGTCTTTGCGACACTCGGCTGCGCCATCCTGCAATGCGCCCTGATGTCGTCAGCCACGCTTCTGCGCTCGCGCGTCGGGCTGATCGCCCGCTGTCCGGATATTTTCTGGCTGGATGTGCAGTGCCTGACGGACTCGATCAATTTCTACAAGGTGCCCGTCGTCAGCGTATCAGGCCATCCGGACGCACAGCAGGCGAGCATGATCCATATCCGCGTGCGGCAGATGCTGACGCCCGAGCACTATAAGAAAGTCCGCAAGGATCAGCTGCGCGTGCACCGTCAATATGTGCTGGGGCCAGACATGAAATCCTCCTTCGATTTCACGCTTCTGACGGCAGGGCCGATGCCGGCCGCCGTCTTTGCCTATCCCGAGCAGGACAAGCTGCCGGCCTGAAACCCTATCCTTCCGGCTCCGCCTCCAGCCTCTGGGCGGGGACGTGGGCTGACAGTGCCACGATCATGATCGCAGTGAAGATCATCAGCGCACCCGAGAGCACGTGCCATGGCGGCCTCTCGTCGAGGAAGGCATAGGCGCCGAGCGCGCCGAAAATGCTTTCGCCCGAGACGAGCACTGCAGCCCGCGATGCCGTCGTATAACGCTGGGCAACGGTCTGCAAACTGAACGCGGCGGCCGTGGAGAGGAGGCCGAGAACGGCAAGCTCGGGCGCTGCTGCCGCAACCGCCTCGATATCGATGCCCTCGATGACGATGGCAGGCGGAAGGGTTGCAACCGCGGCGAAGGCGAATTGCACGAAGGCGGACGAGAAGGGCTGGCCGTGGTTCTGCGCATGCTGGCCGAGCGCCACCATCCACAATGCGTAGAATACCGCCGAGAGCAGACAGAGAACATCACCTGCCGTCAGCGCGGTAAATCCACCAGCGGCATCGGACATGAGGCAGGCGCCGAGCAGCGTCATGGCGGCGGCGAAAAGGCCGGTGCGCCCGGTTCTCTGCTGCAGGAAGAGCCAGGCGGCAAGCGGGGTCAGGACGGTCGCGGTATTGACGAGAAAGCTCGCATTGGTGACCGAGGTCGATTGATAGGCCATCTGCTGCAGCGAAATGGCGGCGGCGAAGGTGACGGAAACGATAAAGATGCTGCGCCACCAGGCTTCGTCATCATATCTGCGCCGCTCCATCAGGGCGAACGGCAGCAGGACCGCGGCGGCAATCGCGCAGCGCAGGCAGGTAGCGCCGAGCGGACCGAGATAATCCAGCACCGTTTTCTGCGCGACATTGCCGAAGCCCCAGAAGGCAGCGGCCAAAAGAAGTGCGAGATGGGCTGATGTCGGGCTCATCCTGGCCATTCCCCGATCTGGCCGACGATCTGCCCGGCAATCTGACTGCTCAGCAGGCCGGCCGAGCAGAGCAGCAGGCAGCCGGAGAGGACGGAGAACTGGGCGCGGCGGCGCGGCACGGCGAGCCAGGGATGCAAGAGACTGCCGGCGAGGCTCCAGCCGTAAAAGCGCAGCCCGGAGGCAATCAGAAAACCTGTGACAAACCACCAGCGCCGCTCATGGCCGAAGCCCGAGGCGACGATGCCGAGAAGGAAGACCACTTCGACATAGACGAGCGGATTGAGCCAGGTGACGACAAGCATGGAGCGGATCGCTCTCTGCCGGCTGCGACGCGGGATCTGTTCCCGACCGGGCATGGCGGCCTGATGCCGTCTGGCGATGGCGTAGAGCCCATACCAGACGAGAAAGGCGATGCCGAGCAGACGCAGCACCAGACCGAGGCCTGTGAGCTCGCGCAGGGATTCACTGAGCCCGATCGCGCCGACCGTAACAATCAGAACCTCGGAGAGATAACCCGTCGTCGCCACCGTCACCGGATGGTCCCTGTCGGCGCCCGACTGGATGAGCATCAGGTTCTGCGGACCGATCGAAAAGACGAAGCTGAAACCGAGCAGCAATCCGGCGCCGACGGGCTCGAAAACGTTCTGATCTGCCAGCATGTCACATCCGTCCCCGCTCGAACGCACGGGTGGTCCACCGCCCATGCCATACAGGGACGGAGCCCGCGTTTTCACTGCTGCCGATTGCTTCCGACGATGCGGGCAGGAGAGGCCTGTCTCGGACTTTTCCACCCATTTCGAAGTCATACTAGTATCAATATAACCCTGCGGTCTTCCGGATGGGCGCAGACGCTTTCCGAACTTGCGCAACAATAGGAAGCGCATGGCCGTCAAATCCTAGTTGCGGGATTTACGGAACTCGCCGGGCGGCATGCCATAGGCGTCGGCAAAGGCGCGATAGAAGGTCGAGAGATTGTTGAAGCCGCAGGAGAGCGCGATGTCCAGCGTCGAGCGCTGCGGCTCGTGCAGGAGCATATCCCTCGCACGCATCAGGCGAGCCATCTGGATGCGGGCTGCGATCCCATCGCCTGTTTCCTCGAATGCGAGATGCAGCGAGCGGAGCGACAGGCGCAGATGATCGGCCACCTTGCGCGGGTCGAGGCGCGGATCGTCGCAATGGGCGGCGATGAACTGCAGCGCCTTCTGGCGTCGGGCCTGCTGCAGCGATTTGCCGAGGTCACCATGTTCGCGGGGATGCAGGCCCCGAGCGATCAGCGTGATGTGGGTCAGGGTCGTCAACGCCGCCGCAGCCGCCGTTGCGGAGGGTGCAGGCATGGCGCAGCATTCGCGGAAGCAAGCCGCGAGCAGACCGTAGAGTTCGTGTCCGGGGCGATAGAGCGCCGGTTTGACGAAGGGGCCGCCATCCACGAAGGGCTCGAAATATTGGCGCGGAACGTAAACACAGGTAGTAAGCGCGGAATTTGTGAAGGTCACGCTCTGGGGCGCATCGAGGTCGAGCAGCATGATATCGCCCGGCCGGGTAGAGAGGAACGGCGCGTGATAATCGAACAGTTGCTCGTAAGTGCCCTGATGCAGCATGGCGAGCAGGATCATCCTGCTGGAGCGCTCCAGGATCTCATCGGAATCGCGCGCCATGTGAACAGCATTGGCGCCGAAACGGGTGAGGAAGGCATTGCCGAACATACGGCCGGAAAAACTCGCGCGGAAATTCGAATCCTTGAAGTGCGACCGGGAGAGATTGATGAAAGGCAGCGGCGAACCTTCCATCGCCTCATAGAGATAGGAGGCGCGTTTCCACGAGGGAACGAGATCGGTATCGATGAGCTGAACCATCTTCATTCTCTCCATCAGTCACGGGTGCGAGAGTGATAAGACTTACTTGCTCGTCATTTTCGTATTTCGGGGATTTTCGCGGCGCTATTCTGTGATCGGTTTCGGCACCGCAACTTATATTAGCATTTTATATTTCAATCGTCTCGTTTTAATCGCAGCTGCGATTTTTCACCTTCACGGCCTAGGCGGTTGTGTAGAAAAACGAAAGCCCGGCGGAAGGAAGCCTTCCAGCCGGGCCTTTCATTTTCAGGATTTCGATGCGACCGACTGCGGCCGCGATGTCAATCCGGTGCCGAGGTCTGCAGGGCAAGGGCGTGCAGGATGCCGCCCATATTGCCCTTCAGCGCTTCGTAGACCATCTGGTGCTGCTGCACGCGGCTCTTGCCGCGGAAGGCTTCCGCGACGACTTCGGCGGCGTAGTGGTCGCCGTCGCCTGCCAGATCGCGGATCGTAACCTTGGCACCGGGAATCCCGGCCTTGATCATGTCTTCGATGTCGCCGGGTTTCATGGGCATGATCGTTACTCCCTATGCATCATTCCGCAGCGGCCAGTTCGCCGCTGTTATCCATGAAGTCAGGGAACCACGATTCATGGGCATCGCGCAATTGCTGAATCGGCAGCGCAATCAGATCATCGACGACGAGGCTGTCACCCTGGACCGTGCCGAGGCGACGGAAGGGAACGCCGGCGCCTTCCGCGTTGGCGCAGATGAAATCGGCGACGTCCTTGGCGACTGTCAGCACGTAACGGGCCTGATCTTCGCCGAAGAGCTGGGCATGGGCTGCACCCTTGCCTTCGCTGAGGCTGATCTTCAGGCCCTTGCCCGAGGCCATCGCCATTTCGGCCAGGGCGACAACGAGGCCGCCCGAGGAAATGTCGTGGCAGGCGGTTGCCTGGCCGTTGCGGATGACCGAGCGAACGAAATCGCCATTACGGCGCTCGGCGGCAAGATCGACCTCAGGCGCCGGGCCTTCGGTGCTGCCGACGATGTCACGCAGGTAGACGGACTGGCCGAGATGGCTGCCGTCGGTGCCGATGAGCAGAACCTTGTCGCCTTCGGCAGCACTGCCGATACGGGCCATCTTGCGCCAGTCGGGCATCAGGCCGACGCCGGCAATGGTCGGGGTCGGAAGGATCGCGACGCCGTTGGTCTCGTTATAGAGCGAGACGTTGCCGGAAACGATCGGGAAGTCGAGCGCACGGCAGGCTTCGCCGATACCTTTCACGGCGCCCACGAACTGGCCCATGATTTCGGGCTTTTCCGGATTGCCGAAGTTCAGGTTGTCTGTTGCCGCCAGCGGCAGGGCGCCTGTTGCGGTGATGTTGCGCCAGCATTCGGCAACGGCCTGCTTGCCGCCTTCGAAAGGATCGGCCTCGACATAACGCGGCGTAACGTCGGAGGAGAAGGCGAGCGCCTTCAGCGGATGGCCCTCGACGCGTACGACGCCGGCGTCGCCGCCCGGCAGCTGCAGGGAATTGCCCTGGATCAGCGTGTCATACTGTTCGTAGACCCAGCGGCGGCTCGACTGGTTGGCGGAGCCGACGAGATTGAGCAGCGCCTCGTTATAATCCTTGGGTGCGGCAACGAGATTGGCGGGCAGGGCGGCGCGCTTGGCGGATTCCTTCCAGGGGCGGTCATATTCCGGCGCCTGATCGCCGAGATCCTTGATCGGCAGGTTCGCGACTTCCTCGCCCTGGTGCATGACGCGGAAGCGCAGGTCATCGGTGGTCTTGCCGACGATTGCGAAATCGAGGCCCCACTTGACGAAGATCGCCTTGGCTTCCTCTTCCTTTTCCGGCTGCAGCACCATGAGCATGCGCTCCTGGCTCTCCGACAGCATCATTTCATAGGCGGTCATGCGCTCCTCGCGCACCGGCACCTTGTCGAGTTCGAGCAGGATGCCGAGGTCGCCCTTGGCGCCCATTTCGACGGCCGAGCAGGTGAGGCCCGCCGCACCCATGTCCTGGATGGCGATGACGGCACCCGTCTTCATCAGTTCCAGGCAGGCTTCCAGCAGGCACTTTTCGGTGAAGGGGTCGCCGACCTGAACGGTCGGGCGCTTCTCTTCGATCGATTCATCGAATTCGGCCGATGCCATCGTTGCACCACCGACGCCGTCACGGCCGGTCTTGGCGCCGAGATAGACGACAGGCAGGCCCACGCCCTTGGCTTCCGACAGGAAGATGGCGTTCGACTTGGCAAGGCCGGCGGCAAAAGCGTTGACGAGGATATTGCCGTTATAGCGGGCATCGAATTCCACTTCGCCGCCGACAGTCGGCACGCCGAAGGAATTGCCATAGCCGCCGACGCCGGCAACGACGCCGGAGACGAGGTGGCGGGTCTTCGGATGATCCGGCTCGCCGAAGCGCAACGCGTTCATGGCAGCGATCGGGCGCGCGCCCATGGTGAAGACGTCGCGCAGAATGCCGCCGACGCCCGTCGCTGCACCCTGATAGGGCTCGATATAGGAGGGGTGGTTGTGGCTCTCCATCTTGAAGACGACGCAATCGCCGTCATCGATATCGACCACGCCGGCATTCTCGCCCGGCCCCTGAATGACGCGCGGACCCTTGGTCGGCAACGTGCGCAGCCACTTCTTGGAAGACTTGTAGGAGCAGTGCTCGTTCCACATGGCCGAGAAGATGCCGAGCTCGGTGAAACTCGGTTCGCGGCCGATCAGATCGAGAATACGCTGGTATTCATCCGGCTTGAGGCCGTGTGAAGCGATGAGTTCCGGCGTGATCTTGATGGTGTTTGGAATGGTCATGAGCTCTTGAAAGTCCCTGCCTAGAGCGATCCAGCAAAAGTGCGCAGCGGTTTTGCGTCCGGATTGCGTGAAAACAAAGAGATAGAGCATGCCCCGGTTTCAAAGCATGCTCTCGCGCGTTTGTCGTGTCTTTAGCTTATGTAGGAACGGCGCGCGACAGGAAAATGCCTGCCATCAACAGAGGCAGGCATCAAAGGATTCTCGATGATGTCGCGAACGCCTGCGATCGATCAAAACTTGTAGCCGACGAGCAGTCCGGCGCGGGTCATGCCGTCGTTCGGACCGTCGCAGAGATTGGCATTCGAGGAATGCGCGACCTGCGCCATGAGGTTCCAGTTGCTGGTGAAGCGGTAGCCGGCGCCGAGATATTCGTGGAAGAGCACGCGACAGCCGAGATCCGGCCCGTCGTCGCTACCCCTGATGTCACCGGTGTGGATGACGCCGCCGAAACCGGCTTCGGCAAAGATCTTGTCGCTAAGATCCACGGTCCAGGTGAAACCGGCGAAAAACTGCGTCGCTTCACCCTCAGTGCCGATCGAAGTGCCGACATGGACGCGCGGATGCATGAGCTGCTGCTTCCAGCCCGTGGCCTGCTCGAAACCGAAGGGATCGAAAAGGGCTGTAATTTCCGGGAAAACGCCGTCTTCGCCCGAATGGCCGCCCTGGATGGAGGCGGAGGCGCCAAAGCGCAGTTCGTCGAAAACTTGGCTACCGGCCTGAGCCGTTGATGACATTCCCAAGCTGCTGGCAATCACTGCGACCGACGCGATACTCGACAGGCGCAACAGGCATGAACGGAAATCGGCTTTCATCTGCTGTCCCTTGATTCCCACTAAAAAAGCGGAATGAGACAGAGGTAACATGCAGATGTCAGCGGTAAAGCGCTCGCGTTTCCGTCAGGGATTTTTGCAGATTCCTGACACCGAATTGCAACAGTTCAGATCTCTCCGTCATAGGCGGAGCCACCATTTTCCAGCAATCTTTTCAATATCATAAGCCCTACGACCATCTCGTTTCTATCCTTCGGCGAGGAGATGCCGATGCGCACCCGATGGTAGACCTTCTCACCGCGCGCCGCCTTGAACTCGTCCTCGTCGTCCACGAGCACGCCGTCCCGGTAGGCGGCATTCTTGAAGGTGCCGGACATCCAGGGCTCCGGCAGTTTCAGCCAGAGGAAGGGCGCGTGCGGATGGGATTCGAATTCGAAGCCCTGCAGCTGCTCGCGGGCGAGGCGAACGCGAGCCGACAGTTCCACGACGCTCGCATTGCGGATCTCGTGCGCCTTGCCGCTGGCGACAAGCCGCGCGCAGGTCTCGGCGAGGATGAAGGGCAGGCCGCCCGTAACCATCTTGTGCGTGACCTTGATGCGCTGGGCGAAATGCGACGGGCAGGCGACCCAGCCGCCGCGCACGCCGGCGGCAACCGATTTCGACAGGCCGTTGACGAGGAAGGTGCGGTCGGGCGCGATCGAGGCGAGCAGGGGCGTATCGTCCTGCGCCATGCCGCCATAGAGATCGTCCTCGATGATCCAGACACCGTGGCGCCTGGCGATATCGGCGATGGCGACGCGCCGCTCATAGGGCATGATGGCAAGCGTCGGATTGTGTACCGTCGGCATCAGGAAGATCAGCTTCGGATGCTGCTGCTGGCAGAGCCGCTCGAAATCCTCAGGAATGACACCCTGGTCGTCGGACTCGACCGTCAGCGTGCGGCGGCCGAGAAGGCGAACGCTGCGGCTGACCTGCGTGTAAGTGAGGTTCTCAAAAACGATCTTGTCACCGGGCGCAGACACGGCGGCAATCACCGAGACGGCCGCCGCATGCGCACCGAGCGTCGGCACGACATTCTCGACATCCGGCGACCAGCCGTTGCGCGCCAGCCATAGACGCCCGGCCTCAAACCAGTTCGGCGGGAAGCTGCGCGAATAGGAGGAAATCTCCGCCATATGCTGCTCGCCGATCTCGGCCATGATGCCGGCAATGACCTTGCCCTGGCCGAGGTCGGGGGCGGCGGTCGTATCGAAGCGCAGCTTGTTTGCCGGCGCCTCGGCAACGCGGGTGCCGCTCAGTTGAAGGGTAATGGGATCGGTCTGTTCGCTCGGCGGCGTATCGGCCCGATCAAGCACATAGGTGCCGCGGCCGACTTCACCCGCCACGAGACCGCGCTCGTGAACCAGCGCATAGGCGCGGCCGATTGTTCCGATTGTCACCCCGATATCATAGGCCAGATTTCGCTGCGGCGGCAGCTTGGCGCCGGCCGGTAAAGTGCCGGTGGCAATAGCGGATTCAATACTGTCCGCGAGCCGCATATAGACCGGGCCGGAGCCCTGCGAGAGATCAGGAAGCCAATTTGTCATGGTGACAATGAATAGATTGTCACCCTTGCTCTGTCAAGACTATGTGACAATCGCACCGACTGAAACAACAGGAGCGATTGATGTCCGTTGTACCTCAAATCAAGAGCGAGATTGTATCGATTGTATCCGTCGATAGTCCGCACGAGATTGTTCTGCCGAAGCAGGCGCCCGCCACGACTTGGCTTGGCCGCCTGTGGGCGGCCTATTATCTATGGGCGCAGAAGCGGGAAAGCCGGCGCGCGCTGCGCAACCTGACGGTAGACGAACTCAAGGATATCGGCCTGTCACAGTCCGATGCCGCACGTGAAGTCGGCAAGTCGTTCTTCTGGGACTAAGTTTGAAACTTAGCTGCAGGACTTGCTGCCGCCCGACCAGCGGGTGACATCGGCGGCGATGCGACCGGCGACGGGCTCCGACATCATCGGGCCGAAAGCCTGCATCTTGGCCGGATTGCCTTCGGCCTGGACGACGAGCAGCGGCCGGCTTTCCGGGCTGCCCTTATGGACGACGAGGATGCGCGGGCGGCCGGAGAAGGAATTGAGTTCCGGTGCGAGCTTGTAAGCCGCGAAAGCCGGATCGCCCGACTTGAACCAGCAGCTATTGGCGCCGAGCGCCACGCGTTCCATCGTCGACAGCGCCGTGCGGTCCGGAGCCCTTGCGGGCGCAGGCGACTGGCAGGCAGCCACCAGTGCGGCGAGGCCGGCAAAAGCAGCGGCATTGGCAAGGGCGACAAAAAGGCGAGGGCGCATCCAGCTTCTCCAGTGGTTCGGCGAACGGGCTGCCTGATGAAATGATCAGGCAGCGATAACGTCGAGCGCCGAAGCGAAGAGGCCGCGGCCGTCCGAACCGCCATGAGCGGCTTCGATGAGATTTTCCGGATGCGGCATCATGCCGAGGACATTGCCCTTGGCGTTCATGACGCCGGCGATATCATTGACCGAACCGTTCGGATTGGTGCCTTCGGCATAGCGGAAGACGACCTGGCCATTGCCTTCGATCGCAGAAAGCGTCTCAGCATCGGCAAAATAGTTGCCGTCGTGATGGGCGACCGGGCAGCGGATGATCTGGCCCTTCGCATAGGCGCGGGAGAAATCCGTCTCGGCATTGACGACTTCGAGCTTGATCTCGCGGCAGACGAATTTCAGCGAGGAATTGCGCATCAGAGCGCCGGGCAGGAGGCCGGCTTCGACGAGGATCTGGAAGCCGTTGCAGACGCCCAGAACCTTCACGCCCTTGTTGGCCTTCTCGATGATCGCCTGCATGACCGGCATGCGGGCGGCGATGGCGCCACAGCGCAGATAATCGCCATAGGAGAAACCGCCTGGAATGACGATCAGATCGACGTCAGGAATTTCCGTCTCCGTCTGCCAGATCGTCACCGGCTGCTGACCGGAGATCTTGGTGAGAGCGGCGATCATGTCGCGATCGCGGTTGAGGCCCGGAAGTTGAACGACGGCTGATTTCATGATGGCGGTTCAAACCTTGCTAGTGCTTATGCCAGTTGCCGAAGGGCGATGGACCGGCGCGGATCGCGCGCCAATCCAGCAGGCGTCAATCGAGAGAGATAGAATAGTTCTCGATGACCGTGTTTGCGAGGAGTTTCTCGCACATGGCCTTGAGATCCGTCTCGGCCTTGGCCTTGTCCGTGCCTTCGAGTTCGAGGTCGAAGACCTTGCCCTGGCGGACATGGCCGACGCCACCGAAGCCCAGCGCGCCGAGCGCGCCTTCGATAGCCTTGCCCTGGGGATCGAGAACGCCGTTTTTCAGCGTGACGGTGACGCGAGCCTTGATCACGTGTGTTTCCCTGCTTTTACTTACTTGACCAGAACGGGGCCTGTGCCGCGCACGGGCTCGTTTTCGTTGATGATGCCGAGGCGGCGCGCAACTTCGGAATAGGCCTCCAGGAGACCGCCCAGATCGCGGCGGAAGAGATCCTTATCCATCTTCTTGCGGGTCTCGATGTCCCAGAGGCGGCAGCTGTCCGGCGAGATTTCATCGGCCAGGATGATGCGCATCATGTCGCCTTCGAAGAGACGACCGCATTCGATCTTGAAATCGACGAGCTGGATGCCGACGCCCAGGAAGAGGCCGGTCATGAAGTCGTTGACGCGGATGGCGAGCGCCATGATGTCATCGAGTTCAGCGGGATTGGCCCAGCCGAAGGCGGTGATGTGCTCTTCGGAGACCATCGGATCTTCGAGCGTATCGGACTTGTAATAGAATTCGATGATCGAGCGCGGCAGGACCACGCCTTCCTCGATGCCGAGGCGCTTGGCGAGCGAACCGGCGGCGACGTTGCGCACGACGATCTCGAGCGGGATCATCTCCACTTCCTTGATCAGCTGCTCGCGCATATTGAGCCGGCGGATGAAGTGGGTGGGAATGCCGATCTTGTTCAGATGGCTGAAGATATATTCAGAAATACGGTTGTTGAGGACGCCCTTGCCATCAATGACTTCGTGTTTCTTCTTGTTGAAAGCAGTGGCATCGTCCTTGAAGAACTGGATCAGCGTGCCCGGTTCAGGCCCTTCATACAGAATCTTTGCCTTGCCCTCGTAGATACGGCGGCGACGGTTCATTGTGGTTATTCTCTAGCTGTTGGCGCTCTTGGGATAGCGCGTGGATCGATCTCGTGGCGTCCCCTTAAAGGAAAAGAGAGAGTTTCACAATCCGCCTGTCACTCCTTCCCCGGTTTCCGCCTCGGGCGGGAAAACCGCAAAGAGAATCGAAGTCTTCGCAAAGGGAGACTACCGCCTTTTTCTTTACGGTGGAATGAAGGCAAAATCCCGGACGGGTTATACAGGGCTTTATTTGGAGCCCGTCATTTGGGAACACCGCGACCGACGGAGCGGCGCAGGTTCGTCTGCAGCGTGCGGGCTGCCCCTTCCGGATGCCGCCAGCTCTCGCCGCGGATGAAGGCGGGGATCTGCAGGCCGGACATTGGCCGGGCCAGCGCATAGCCCTGCAGCATGTCGCAGCCGAGTTCCTGCAGGATGCGGACGTGATCTGCGGTTTCGACACCTTCTGCGGTGACGAGGATGTTCAGCGAACGGCCGATCTCGATGATGGAGCGCACCAGCTTGCGCTGCTCGGCCGATTGCGGCAGGTGCCGGATCAGCTCGCGATCGATCTTCAGCGTCTTCGGGCTCAGCCTGAGCAGGCTGACGATCGAGGCGTGGCCCGTGCCGAAATCATCGACCTCGATGTCGATGCCGAGCTTCTTGAGTTTCTTCAGATTGGCGGTGACGGCCTCGTCGCAATCGTCGAGCGAGATCGATTCCAGAAGTTCGAAGGAGACCGTGCCGGGCTCGATCTTCAGCGAACGCAGCTTCTTGCCAAGCTGCGGATCGGATAGTCTCCGGCCGGAGACATTGACGGAAATGCGGGGAATGGCAAGGCCATCGCGGACCCACGCTTTGCGCTCGGCGATAGCCCGTTCGAGGATCAGCGCATCGATGGTGGAGACGACATCGAGGTCCTCGGCGATATCGAGGAAACGATCGGGCGCAAGCAGGCCGTGTTCGGGATGCTGCCAGCGGGCGAGCGTTTCCATGCCGGCGATATCGAGCGTACGAGCGTCGAATTGCGGCTGGTAGAAGGGTACGAATTCGTTGCGTTCCAGGCCGATCAGGATTTCGTCGGCGAGGCGCTTGGCCGTCAGAATCGTGTGGCGGGCGGCATTGGAGAAGAATTCGTGGCGGTTGCGGCCCGAGCCCTTGGCCCGGTAGAGCGCGATATCGGCATTGAGCAGCAGCTGCTTTTCGTCGAGCTTCGGGCCGGCATCGATGGCAATGCCGATGCTCGCGCCGAAGCGGCAGTCATGCCCCTCATATTTGATGGGCTTGCGCAGTTCGCGGATAATGCGCTCTGCAACGGTGGCGATCTTCTTGGAGGCGGTATCGACAACGCAGAGGACGACGAACTCGTCCCCGCCGATACGCGCGACGAAATCGGTGCCGCGAATGGAATCGCGCAGCACGCGGGCGGCGTGTTTGAGCATGTGGTCGCCGGCGCGGTGGCCGAGCGTGTCGTTGATCTGCTTGAAGCGGTCAAGATCGATATGAAGGATGGCAAGCGCCAAACCTTCCTCGCGGCATTGGGCCGAGCGCTCCCCAAGCATCTTGTCGAGGTAGCGGCGATTCGGCAGCCCGGTCAGATAGTCGTGGAGCGCCAGGTGCTCGATGCTTTCCTTGGCGGCTTCAAGCTCCCGGTTGCGGGCTTCGGCAAGATCCTTGGCGCGGCGCAACTCGTTGCGTAGCGCCACTTCCTCCGTCACGTCCCAGTTGGCGCCGATCAGCTTGCGGCAGCCATTGCCATCGACGAAGAAGGCCGAGCGGGCACGGATGATGCGCTCGGCGCCATCGCCCCTGATGATGCGGAATTCCTGGTGAAAGCCGGTCTCGTTGTCGACATTGCTGACGACGGTTTCGTTCACCCGATCACGATCGTCGGGGTGAATGCTGCCGAGCCAGGCATCGCCGGCCGTGAAGCGATCGGCATTCCTGAATCCGTAGATGGCAATGAGGCGGTCATCCCATTCCACCGTGCCGTGGTCGATATCGGCTTCGAAAACGCCGATGTCGCTGATCTGCAGGGCAAGATCGAGGCGGCGGGAAAGCTGCGCCAGCATCTCCGCGGTTTCCTTGCGCGCGGTAATGTCGGTATCGGTGCCGACGACACGCTGGGCCGCCCCAGTCTCATCCCATTCGACTGGTGCGCCGCGGCATTCGATCCAGACCCAGTGCCCATCCTTGTGGCGCTCGCGATATTCGAAGACATGATAGTTGGGATCGCCGGCATTCTGCCGCTCGATGGCATTGACGACGAAATCGCGGTCGGCGGGGTGGACGAGTTGCAGCCACGCCTCGTAGTCGCCATCGGCCTCCTCGTCAGGCGCCATGCCGCGAATGTTCTTCCAGGTCCGCGAATAGAATTTCTTGTCGAGGCGGTAATTGTGATCCCAAACGCCGAGACCCGAGCCGACAAGCGCGTAGTTCCAGCGGCTCTCGCGCTCGGCAATGTCGGAATCATCAGTATAGCTTGCAAAGCCATCGGCAACCGGTTCGTCGCAACTGATATCGGCAGCGGCTTTGGGCGGATGGGTCTGCTTCACTGGGCGCGCTCTCGCTTATCTGGCGTGAGCGCAGTGTGCGGGTCTTACATTAAGAAATGCTTAGAAAGCGATCACTTAATCCACTGGAAATACCGGATTTTCCGGTTTCTCAGCCGGGCAGGCGGCTCAGGAACTGGGCAAAGACCATCGTGCCTTCAGGCCAGGGGCCATGGCCGGAATCGGCATTGATATGGCCGGATTCGCCGGCATCCACGAGGAAGGAGCCCCAGCTGTTGGCGATCTCGTCGGCATGTTCATAGGTGCCGAAGGGATCGTTGCGGCTGGCGACCGTGATCGACGGGAAGGGCAGCGGATCGCGCGGGTAGGGGCCGAAGGTCATCAGGTGCTTCGGGCGGATGTCCGGATTGGCGACATCGGGCGGGGCCACGAAGAAGGCGCCGGCGACGCGCTTTTCGAACAGCGGGATCGCGTGGATGACCGAGGGCACGCCGAGCGAATGGGCGACCAGCACGACAGGGCGCGTGGAGGCGTTCACCTCCTCGGCGATACGGGCGATCCAGTCGTCGCGCACGGGCTTCGACCACTCGGCCTGTTCGACGCGGCGCGCGGTGGAGAGCTTGGCCTCCCAACGGGTCTGCCAATGGTCCGGCCCGGAATTGGTATAGCCGGGGACGATGAGAATATCTGCTTCTGACGCTTTCATAGTGCCGCCGATGTGAGAAAGCTTGACCGATATGTCAAGGGAGAGAGCGACTTGGCGTCAGAAATTTGCTATTGTGTCGGTCTGCCGGTTGCGTTCTCGTGTCGGCCTGTCATCGCCGTCACCTGCGCCTCCGGCTCATCTTGGCTGAGGAGGAGAAAGCCATGACGGCATTCCATGTCATGACGGGCGCTGGCGAAAGCTTCGCACGGCCTGTCATCAATCGCATCAGCATTGCCGATGTCTTCGACGCGCTACGGCTCGGTTTCGAGGATTTTCGTGAGAAGCCTTCGCATTATGTCTTCCTGTGTCTCATGTATCCGATCGCCGGCATCTTCCTGACGATGCTGACCTCGGGCGCCAACCTGGCACCGATGGTCTTTCCGCTGATGTCGGGTTTCGTGCTGATCGGCCCGATAGCCGCGATCGGCCTTTATGAAATCAGCCGCCGGCGCGAAGCCGGGCTCGACACATCCTGGCATCATGCGCTCAATGTGCGCCGCTCGCCGGCGCTGCCATCGATCATCGCCGTCGGCCTGCTTCTGTTTGCGACCTTCGTCGTCTGGCTGGTGACGGCGCAGACGATCTATACGAACCTTCTCGGCGAAGTCTTCCCGCGCTCCATGTCGCTGTTCATGCAGCAGGTCTTCGGCACGCCCGAGGGCATGCAGCTGATCCTCTGGGGCAATCTGGTCGGTCTCGGCTTTGCGCTCGTGGTTCTCGCGATTACTGTCGTGACCTTCCCGATGCTGCTCGACAGGGATTGCGGGGCGGTGGCAGCGATGAGCGCCTCGATCCGGGCGACCTTCACCAATCCGGTGCCTGTGCTGACCTGGGGCCTGATCGTTGCAGCATTGCTCGTTATCGGCACGATCCCGGTCTTTGCGGGCCTCGCACTCGTCATCCCGATCCTCGGCCATGCGACCTGGCATCTCTACCGCAAGCTGATTGCGCCTGCTGAATAAGGAACCGGCGATCCTCTCCGACGTTTAGAGAGCGCCAGCTTCGGGGAGGATATGCATGGCGACGATGAGACATGTGTTTGCCCGCTTCGCAACCAAGGTTTCGGAGTGGGCAGGCAAGCCTGTTATCTTCGTACTAGCGCTCGTCAGCGTCATCATCTGGGCCGCCACCGGACCGATCTTCGACTATTCCGAGACCTGGCAGCTGGTCATCAATACCGGTACGACGATCATTACCTTCCTGATGGTCTTCGTGCTGCAGAATGCGCAGACACGCGATACGCGCGCCATTCAGGCCAAGCTCGACGAGATCATCCTCACCAGCCATGCCGAAAACCGCTTCATCGGCATCGAGAATCTCGACGAGGAAGACCTCGAACATCTCGACCGGCTGGTCGCCAAGGCCGCCAAGGGCGTGCGGGAGACGCAGCGGACAGAAGCTTCGGATGCACCGAAGCCGAAACCCGAGGCGAAGAAGCGCAGAGCCCCGGCCGCAGCAGCAACGCGCAAGCGGAAATGAAAACGGCGCCTCGCGGGCGCCGTCTCACAACATATGTTCGATCGATCAGGCTTCGCCGAAAACGCGGCGGAAGATCGTGTCGACATGCTTGGTGTGGTAGCCAAGGTCGAATTTCTCCCGGATCTCCTCTTCCGAAAGCGCTGCACGCACTTCGGCGTCGCCAAGCAGTTCCTCCAGAAAATCCGCACCGTGTTCCCAGACCTTCATGGCGTTGCGCTGCACGAGGCGATAGGCATCCTCACGCGAGGTGCCGGCCTGCGTGAGTGCGAGCAGGACGCGCTGCGAATGAACGAGACCGCGGAACTTGTCGAGGTTCTTCATCATGTTTTCGGGATAGACCACGAGCTTTTCGATGACGCCGGCCAGACGGTTCAGCGCGAAGTCGAGGGTGATGGTCGTATCCGGGCCGATGGCGCGTTCGACGCTCGAATGGCTGATGTCGCGCTCGTGCCAGAGAGCGACGTTCTCCATTGCCGGCACGACCGACATGCGCACGAGGCGGGCGAGGCCCGTCAGGTTTTCGGTCAGGACCGGGTTGCGCTTGTGCGGCATGGCCGACGAGCCCTTCTGGCCCGGCGAGAAGAATTCTTCAGCTTCCAGCACTTCCGTGCGCTGCATGTGGCGGATCTCGATCGCGACGTTTTCGATCGACGAACCGATGACGCCGAGTGTCGCGAAGAACATGGCGTGACGATCACGCGGGATGACCTGCGTGGAAACGGGCTCGGGAACGAGGCCGAGGGCGGCGCAGACATGCTCTTCGACGACGGGATCGATATTGGCGAAAGTGCCGACCGCGCCGGAAATGGCGCCGGTGGCGATTTCAGCGCGGGCAGCCACGAGGCGGGCGCGGTTGCGGCTCATCTCGGCATAGAAGCGAGCGAAGGTCAGGCCCATCGTCGTCGGCTCGGCATGGATGCCGTGGCTGCGACCGATGCGGATCGTATCCTTGTGCTCGAAGGCGCGGGTCTTCAGGGCTGCCAGAACCCGGTCCACGCCAGCGAGCAGGATGTCGGCAGCACGCACGAGCTGGATATTCAGCGTCGTGTCGAGCACATCCGATGAGGTCATGCCCTGATGCACGAAGCGGGCGTCGGGGCCGACGATTTCGGCAAGATGGGTGAGGAAGGCGATGACGTCATGCTTGGTGACGGCCTCGATTTCATCGATGCGGGCAACGTCGAAGGTCGCCTTGCCGCCTTTTTCCCATATCGTGGCGGCCGCCGATTTCGGGATCACGCCGAGGTCTGCAAGTGCATCACAGGCATGGGCCTCGATCTCGAACCAGATGCGGAACTTGGTTTCGGGAGACCAGATGGCGACCATCTCGGGCCGGGAATAACGAGGGATCATGGGCGAGCGCCTTCATTTCGTGACAGTAGCTGCGGCCCCTGTAGCAAAGACGGCCGGCAATCTCAACGCACGTGTTTGGGCACGTGTTTGGGCATGCGTTTGGCAAGAGCCAGACTCGTTGCCAGAAGGCAGACCAATCCGAGCGGCAAAAACAGCCCGAGACCGAGAACGAGGAACTGATAGACGGCGCTGGCGCCCGTAAATACGAACTGGAACATCCAGATGACGGAGCCGAACGGCGCGTGCCAGCGGGAATAGAAAATCCGGTAATCCATGGCGAAGAGAAAGGCCGTCATCAGGATCGTGCCCATCGTCAGCGCCAGAAAGAAGGCGGCAAAACGGGTTTCCACCTGGTGGCCAAGCGCGAAGTATCGCCCGACGATCAGATTGAAAGGCCAGGAAAGGAAGCCGCCGCCAAAATAGAGAATGGCGAGATCAAGCGTATGGCTGGTTTCCATGCCATTGCGCAGATAGAGCCCCGACATGGCCGATATCAGCATCTGGACGCCCCAGAACGGGGCGCCGACGAAAAGCTCCGATAAGGACGGCCACGCCGCCCGCAGACGGTTCATTCTCAGGGGTGAACCGGAATGGCGATCCAGCGACCGTCGCGCCCGTCTGGAGCAGCGCTCAGTGCCAGGATGAGAGCGATATGGACGGGATTTCCGGATTCCGGCTGATAGACCAGAGCGCCACCCATGCGATATTCGACGGGGCAGCCGCGATCGGCCGGGATCGTCTTGTCCTCATGCACGACCTGGCGGTTCGGCGCACCTTCCTTTTCGATCAGCTGTAGCGAGAAACCGACGACATGGTTGCTCACGCCCTTGCAGGCGTCGGGTGTCGGGACCGGCGCATCGCCGAGCCGCAACGTATAGGCGCCGCGCGGAGGGCCGTCGTTGGCCAGCGCCGTATAGCGGATGGTCTTCATCGGCGAGCCGAGTTCGGTCGGCGGGTTGAAGGCGGCGATCAGGCCCGGATTGGTCAGAAGGTCATACTGGTCCATCTGCTTGCGGGCGGCCGTCAGGTTCTGGCGGCGGGCCTTGGAAAGATCGGCATCCTTGTCCGTCAATTCCAGATGGAAGGGCGTGCCTTCGAGGTTTGCCCCCGTCTCGGTGTCGATGAAATAGGTGTCCGAATAGGGCACCTTGCCATCCTTCATGCCGAATTCCTGAAAGGCGAAGACCTTGCCATCGGCGGAAAAGCCGACGGGCTGCATATTGGCGATATCGCCGGCGGAGGCGGTGGCCGTCATGCCGGTCAGCAGGGCGGCGACAAGACCGCCCATGAAGATACGCTTCGTCATCAGCGAGCTCCCTCAGCAGCGTTGCGAAGGGCTGATATCGCGTTGCGATAGGCCTCGACCGAGCCGCCCTTGAAAATTGCCGACCCGGCGACGAGAACATTGCCGCCGGCCTTTGCCACGGTGGGCGCGGTTTCAACCGTCACGCCGCCGTCCACCTCAAGTTCGATCGGACGGTCACCGATCAGTGACTTTGCCGCTGCGATCTTGTCTGCCATTGCCGGAATGAATTTCTGGCCGCCGAAACCGGGGTTGACGGACATAATGAGAATGAGGTCGACATCGTCAAGCACGTTCTCGACGACCGAGAGCGGCGTTGCCGGATTGAGGGTGACACCAACCTTCTTGCCAAGGTGACGGATGGTCTGCAGCGAGCGGTGCAGATGCGGGCCGGCCTCGGCATGGACGGTGATACGATCGCAACCAGCCTTGGCGAAGGCTTCCAGATAGGGATCGGCCGGCGAGATCATCAGATGGCAGTCAAAGGTCGCATCCGTATAGGAGCGCAGAGACTTGATGACGTCGGGGCCGAAAGAGATGTTCGGCACGAAATGCCCGTCCATGACATCGAGATGGATCCAGTCGGCACCGGCGGCCGTGACATTACGCACTTCCTCGCCGAGCTTGGCGAAATCTGCCGCCAGGATCGATGGGGCGATGCGGATAGGCAGTGTCGTCATGGTCTCGTCTCCATCTCAGCGGCAAGCTGCCGTGCGGCGAATTCTACAGGTCAGTCCGTCCCATCGGTGGCCGGGGCGAAAGCGTCGCCGCGCCATTCGAGGAGACGATAGGGATTTTGCGACAATTCATGGGCCGGCGTGAAGGTGACCGAGCCTATGGGCGTGCTGAATTCCGTTTCGATCAGCTTGTCGGTCACCGGCTTGCCTTCGGCCACAGCTGCCTGCACGGCCTGATGGGCAATGAATGCCGCGGCTGCCGCAGGCAGGACATAACCTTCTGGCTCGACACCTGCCACCCGCAGCGCGTGGACGGCTGTATCTGCCTCCGGCAGAAGCGCGTATTCCGGAATCGCGACGGCGCGCACGCCATCGGCCAGTGCCAGCGGCTGGTTCGCTGCCCGCATGGCGTCACCACTCAGAATATCGAGCGGGATGTTTTCAGCCTTGGCGTCGCGCGCGATGATGGCGACATCGCTCCTGTCGCCGCCGATGAAGACCTTGGTGGCGCCGGCCCGTTTCAGGCGGCGCACGAGACCGATCTGCTGTTCCTGTCCCGGCCTGTATGTGTCGGTGAAGACCGCCTTCAGGCCGTTTTCCTCCAGCGCATTGCGCACGGCTTCCGTCAGTTCGCGGCCGTGGATCGTGCCATCCTCGATGAGAGCGATCGGAGACGCCGCCCATTGCTGCAGGATGACCTGGATGATCTTGGCTGCCTCATCGCTGTCCTGCGGACCGAGGCGGAAGAGGGGCCAGCCGTTCTTCAGCGCATCTTCCATCAGGATGCGCGAGCGCACCGATACGGTAATGGCGGGGATATTGGCATCCTTGAGCTTCGGCAGCGCGCCTTCCAGCGTTTCACTGCAGAGGAAGCCGATGGCGATCTGAACCTTGGCGGCAATCAGCGCGTCGGCGATCGCCTGGCCGCTATTGTCCTGGCAGGTCTCGCCGATCGGAACGATCGTGTCGCCGGCTTGCCCGATCTCGAAAAGCGCGCCGGCACGAATCTGGGCGCCGAGCGAGGCAAAGGTGCCGTCCTGAGGCGCCACGACGCCGATGGTCACGCCGGCCGCGCGGCTTTCGGCCGTCATCGCCAGGAGCGACAGAAGGGCGGCTATGACACGCAGGCTCATCATGAAAGGTGCAGATCTCTCGTCTTGTCCATGCCCTTTTATCCGCACGACGGCAATCGTCAAAGAAAAACAACTGTGTTCTGCAGCTTTTAACGGGGGCTATTGTAGAAAACGTAACCGATGCCCGCCATATTGGAGAAATAACAAAAATAAGACATTCCACGCGGAGAAGCAGGTGTTGAACAGGCAGCATATCGATCCCGGCCTCTATCGCGATGCCATGAGCCGTTACGCCGGCCATGTGCAGCTTGTGACGACAGCGCTTGGCGAGACGCGGCGCGGCGTCACGATCACCGCTGCCTGCTCGGTATCAGACAATCCGGCTTCAGTTCTCGTCTGCCTCAACAATACCAACGTGAAGAACGAGATCTTCTGGCGCAGCGGCATCTTCGCGCTGAATTGCCTCGGCGCCCACCATCAGGGTGTCGCCGACGCGTTTTCGGGCCGCACGCATCTGGAAAATGACGAGCGCTTCTCAAGCGCCCGCTTCGAGACGCTGGCAACGGGCGCACCGGTGCTTGCCGACGCGCTTGCGGTGTTCGACTGCCGGGTGACCGATATCAAGGAAATGCCGACACATAATGTCGTCTTCGGCGAGGTCGCAGCCGTCCGTTTTACCGAGATCCATCCGGCGCTGCTCTATCTGAACCGCGGCTATCATTCGGTATAGGTCGGGCTGAGCGCAGAAGGGGGCGGGCCATGGACAATGCCGGCATCGAGGAAATGTTTCAGTCGCTTGGACCCGTCACCATCAAGCGCATGTTCGGCGGCAAGGGCATCTATCATCTCGGCAGAATCCTGGCGCTCGAAGTGAGCGACGAAATCCTGCTGAAGGCGGATGAGACGAGTGCGCCTGAATTTGCCGCAGCCGGGTCCAGCCAATGGTCCTACGACGGCAAGAAGGGCACGCCGGTAAAGATGCCCTACTGGACGATCCCCGACGAAGCCTATGACGACCCTGACGTCATGGCGCGATGGGTGCGGCTCGCCTACGAGGCGGCGCTGCGCGCGGAATGATCAGCGCAATTCGCCGGCCGAAAGAGATGCGATTGCCGCTTTCGTAAAAGCAGACAATGGCTCCGGCAGATCGGCAAGGCCGAACCAGCCGAAATCGGAAAGCTTGTCAGGTTCAGTGAGCTGCGGCTCGCCGGTGACGTCGCGGGCTATGTAGAGCAGGGAAATCCAATGCTGGCGGTCGGCAGCGATGATCTGCTCGGTGAGGCCGATCCGCTCGATATGACCGATTTCAAGGCCGGTTTCTTCTTCCGCCTCGCGGCGCGCGGCCTCTTCAGCCGGCTCCATATGATCGACCTTGCCGCCGACGATATTCCAATAGCCGGCTTCAGGCGGACGCATGCGCTTGTAGAGAAGGATCTTGCCGTCGCGCAAGATCACCAGGCCTACGCCGAAGCCCGGGAAATCAATACCGGGCTTGCCCATTGGACGATCAGACCTTGGCGTTGGCAGCGATCAGCATGAAAGCTGGGATGTCGTCGCCGAAACCGACAGGCGTCGGGCCGTCATCATGGTCGCGATGGCGGCGGCGGTCACGGCTGTCGTCGTTTGCCGGATAAGGCCGTCCGCCGCGCGCGTTGTTCTGCGGCTTCTGTTCTGCTTTGCGCTCGTTTTTCACGATTTCGGCCTTTACTGGTGCTGCTGCCACGACTTCAACGCCATTATCTTCGGAGTTGATATCAGATTTATGACTCGAAGACCGGCGTTCCCGGCCACGATCCTTATCCCGCTCACGGCCCTTGCCACGGCGCGGAGAACGCTCGCTGTCGCGGCTTTCCTCGGCTGGCGGCAGGGCGGAGAGATCGCCATTCAGCCACTCGACCTTTTCGCCGATCAGCTTTTCGATGGCATCCGCATGTTTCTGGTCATGACGGGTGACGATGGTGAAGGACGCGCCGGAGCGGCCGGCACGGCCGGTACGGCCGATACGGTGAACGTAGTCTTCCGAGTGGATCGGCACGTCGAAATTGAAGACGTGGCTGACATCGGGAATATCGAGGCCGCGGGCGGCGACGTCGGAGGCAACGAGCAGCTTGATATTGCCGTCCTTGAAGTTGGCAAGCATGGCCATGCGCGAGCGCTGATCCATGTCGCCATGCAGGGCGCCGACGGAGAAGCCGTGACGCTCCAGCGAACGGAAGAGATCGGCGACATCCTTCTTGCGGTTGCAGAAGATGATCGCGTTCTTGAGATCGTCCTGAGCGTTGATGAGATCGCGCAGAACGGCGCGCTTCTCATAATCCTTGCCATGCGAGGCAACGAAACGCTGCGTGATGGTCTTGGAAGCCGAAGCGGGCTTGGCAACCTCGATACGCTCGGGGTTCTGCAGGAAGCGATCCGCAAGCTTCTGGATTTCCGGCGGCATGGTGGCCGAGAAGAACAGGGTCTGGCGGGTGAAGGGGATCAGCTTGGCGATACGCTCGATATCGGGAATGAAGCCCATGTCCAGCATACGGTCGGCTTCGTCGATGACGAGGATTTCGACGCCGCTCATCAGCAGCTTGCCACGCTCGAAATGGTCGAGAAGACGGCCGGGGGTGCAGATCAGAACATCTGCGCCGCGCTCCAGCTTGCGGTCCTGATCCTCGAAGGAAACGCCGCCGATCAGCAGGGCGACGTTGAGACGGTGGTTCTTGCCGTATTTTTCGAAGTTTTCGGCAACCTGAGCGGCCAGTTCGCGGGTCGGCTCCAGGATCAGCGTGCGCGGCATACGGGCGCGGGCACGGCCCTTTTCCAGAAGCGACAGCATGGGAAGAACGAAGGATGCCGTCTTGCCGGTGCCCGTCTGCGCGATGCCGCAGATATCACGGCGTTCAAGCGCGAAGGGAATGGCCCCGGCCTGAATGGGGGTGGGGATTGTGTAGCCCGCATCGGTAACAGCGGAGAGCACTTTGGGGCTCAAACCAAGTTCAGCAAATGTCGTCAAAGGGAAAACTGTTTCCGTTCCGTTCGGCCGGTCTCTGGCGAGTCGGCAGGATTGCATGCCGCAATGGTGCGCGACATAGTCCGAAACGGCCGGCAAGTCAAGGAATAGAGGCTCCACCCCAGGGAGCGAGGTGAAGTGTTCGTTACCGCGAGGAGCTATTTTATATAAGTGGCAAGTTTAAGGCCGGCATTCATGAAATAGATCGGATCGACGGCACGTCCATCCTGACGCACCTCATAATGCAGGTGCGTACCGGTGGACCGACCGGTGCTGCCCGCGAGGCCGATGACGTCGTTGCGGTCGACCGTATCGCCGACCTTGACCAGAATTTCCGACATGTGGCCGTAGCGCGTCGAGATGCCGTTGCCGTGATCGACCTCGACCATATTGCCATAGCCTCCCGTCCAGCCGGCGGTGGTGACCTTGCCGGGCGCCGTCGGGCGAACCCGCTCACCGGGCGAGAAGCGGAAATCGATGCCGGAATGGAGTGCCAGTCGACCGAGGAACGGATCGCGACGGTTGCCGAAGGGGCTGGTGACTTCCTTGCCGATGGCCGGATTGCGGAAGGGCAGGGATTCGGCGGTGCTGCGCACGGCTTCCAGCCGAGTCAGGGCACCGTCGAGCTGGATCAGAGAATTGTTGAAATCGTCGTTGCTTTCCGGCTCCACATAGGGTCCGCCGACGGCGTCTTCGTCCTGCCTGGCTGCCACCGTTTCCGATGGTACCGGGATATGGAAGCGGTCGAGCACGCCTTCGATCGTATCGGCAGCATTGCCGGCATCGCTCGTCAGCTGATCGATGCGGCTCTTCTGGTCCTGCTCGACGCTCTTCAGCGACAGGGTGACCTTGGAGAAGATGCGGTCGGCGCGGTCGCCGACGGTTTCCTCCGATGGAACATAGGCGAGGGTGGAATTGTCGGGCGCTCCCGCGTCCGCGGGCTCATTGTCCGCAGACATCAGCTTTTCGATCGCCTGGGCGCCGCCCGACAGCGAAGCGCGCTTGTCCTTGATATCAGGCGCGTAGGATTGCGCCGGCACGCCATCGGCAGGCGCTTCCTTGCCCGTGAGACCGGAGCTTTCGGCGCGATCGAGCAGATTGTCGAGCTTGCCGTGGCGCGAGGTCAGCGCCATCTGCTGCTCCATCAGCTTGTCGACCTTGTCCTCGACGACCTGCTGGTCGAGCAGCTGGCGGGAGGTGATGCGGTCGACCTGCGCGCGCAGTGCGGCAATACGGTCCTCGTAATCATGCTGCATGCGGGCCTGGCGGGCCATGGTCGCGCCGATCAGGTCATCGCGCAGCACGAGGTAGGAGGTGGCAAGCAGGTAGCCGATGGAGAAGACGCCGACGAAGCAAAAAGCAAGAGCCGCCATCCACGGCTTCACCGTCATGTGGCGCACCTTGTCGCCGCTGGCGAGAATGAGAACGTGTTCCTGTGCCCTCTTGCCGAATACCCGACTGTGATGTCCGCTCGTCACGGAGGGCCTCCCAAAGATTCGCTTTTCAGCGCCCGCTTCTATGGGGTCCGATTACATACATTTATGGTTAACAGTCGGTTTACATCGGCAAGCCAGAGCTTACCTATCAGCTCTGGCTGGTCGAGGTCAGCGCCCTGTAAAACGAGGGCGTCAGGCCGGCTTCGGCGCGCGCCACATCATTGAAAGGCGCCTTCAAAGGCCCACGGAAATTCGCCCGCACCAGCTCCTGGAAGGTCCTTGCCGGATCGCGCTTCTCACGGGCGCAAAGGAAGCGGAACCATTTGGCGCCGACGGCGACATGGCCCTTTTCGTCGTTGTAAATGACATCGAGAACGGCAGCACTTTCGAGATCGCCGGTCTCGCGCATCTTGGCCTGCAGCGCGGGCGTGACATCGAGCCCGCGCGCTTCGAGAATAAGCGGCACGACAGCGAGGCGGGCCGTCAGGTCGTTGCGGGTCGAGTGTGCCGCCTGCCAGAGACCGTCATGGGCGGGCATGTCGCCATAATCGGCGCCGAGATCGTTCAGCCGCTTGCGCACCATGCGGAAATGCTTCGCCTCTTCGAAAGCCACCTGCATCCAGCCGTCGAAGAAGGAGTTCGGCACATGAGCAGAAGCGAACCGTGCGACGATATCGAGTGCCAGATCGACGGCGTTGAGTTCGATATGGGCGATCGCGTGCAGCAGTGAAATGCGACCGGGTATGGTGTGCAGCGAGCGCTTCTTGACCTGGGTCGGCGGCACCAGCAACGGCTTGTCCGGACGGCCGGGGCGCTCGGGCAGGGGGGCATCCAGCGGCGAGCGCAGCGAGATGCGCCGCTCGAACCATCTGGTGGCGCTCTCCTGGGCCAGCGCCGTCTTGCGGTCGAGATCGGCGGAGCGGATCGCATCGATCGCGCCGCCGCGCAGCGAGGTAATGGTGGTCACGCGGCGAGGTTCCTAACGGCTGCAAGCACCGTTTCGGCATGGCCTGCTACCTTCACCTTCTGCCAGATGGTGGCAATCGTGCCGTCCTGACGGATCAGGAATGTGGTGCGCTCGACCCCCATGAAGGTGCGGCCGTACATCTTCTTTTCCTTCCACACGCCATAGGCCTGCAGCGTGGTCTTCTCCTCGTCGGAGGCAAGTGCCACCGTCAGCTTGTGTTTCTTCACGAAGCGATCGTGGCAGGTGGCCGAATCGGGCGACATGCCGACGACGGCCGCACCCGCGGCTGCGAACTCTTCGGCAAGGGCGGTGAAGTCAAGCGATTCGGTCGTGCAGCCAGTCGTGTCATCCTTGGGGTAGAAGAACAGAACCACCGGCTTTCCATGAAAATCCGAGAGAGAAATACGGCCGCCGCCATCGCGGGGCAGGCTGAAATCGGGAGCGGCAGAGCCAATACCGGGAGCGGACATTCTCAAAACTTTCTTTTGCCGGGTTTAGGAGAGATACTATATCGAACCGGTTATATAGTGGACGAACCGGCGTCCCGCACAGAGAATCAACCCCAGTCGAGGAGTTTCCCAAGGCGCATGTCAGCCATTCGCGGCGAAAAAGTCACGTTCCGTAAGAAGGACATCGTCGCCTTGCACCATCTGCCCTCCGCGCAGGTGGAGGATCCTCTTATTGTGCATTGCCCGCCGCCGCGTTCGCGCATGCGCGGCACGGCAAAGGTGACCGGCGGTTTCTGCGTGGTCCTGCTGTTCCTTCTGGCGGCGCTCGTCTTCACCATCGAAAGCGGGATCATCGACGCGCCACTTTCCAGGCAGGCGCAGATGGCGCTGAACGGTGCGCTCGGTCCGCGCTACCGCGCCGAGGTCGGCTCGACCGTCATCCGTTTCACATCGGGCCTCAGGCTGGCGCTCGAAGCGCGCGACGTCAACATGATCGACCAGCAAAGCGGTCAGCATCTTTCCACCACATCCTCCATGCGCATGGCGCTCGATCCGCTGCAGCTCTTCCGCGGCCGGATCGCGGTGACGGCCGTCGAGGCAGAGGGGATCGCGCTCGATACGTCGCTGCTTCCATCCAGCGATCCCATCAGGATGGACAATCTGCGCGTCGATGCCATTCCCGGCGTCGTGGAGACGGTTTTCTCGCATCTCGACATATTCGAGACCTTCGTCGAGCGCGGCGGCACCGATTCGGTGCGCATTTCCGGTATCGACATCAAGCTCGCCGATACCGCGAACGGACCGGTGTCACTGGTCGTCGACAATCTCGCCTTCGAACATGCCGGCCCGCATTCTCTGCAGCTCAGCGGTCAGATTTCGATCAATGGCGAGGCCTCAGACCTCAATGTCATCGCCGAGGAGGCGGATGGTCACGCCTCACGCCTGATCGCCACGCTCACTCATGCCGACCTGACGCCCTTTGCGCTGAAGCGCAACGAGGACGGCGAAATCCGCCAGGGGCTCAATGCGTTCGGCAATCTGACGCTCTCGGCGATCCGTGCCGCCGATGGCGTCAAACCCGAGCTTACCGCGTCTCTCGACCTCGACCCCGGCCGCATCTATGTCGATGGCGACTGGCAGGATCTGACAGATGGACAGCTCAACCTTGCCTATGATTTCGACAAGGAGACGCTCGAGATCGCCAAGTCGCAGCTCAGGCTCGGCGCCACCACGCTGCCATTCAACGGCGCCATCATCGATCTCGACAAGCTCGACCCTAATGCTGGCAAGGGTTTCGGCATCGACGCACTGATCAGTGGCGGCACGGCAGCACCCAATTCAGGCGAGCAGCCGCTCTCCTTCGACCTCCAGGCGACCGGGCGCTATCTGGTTGCCGGCCGTGAGTTCCAGTTCACCAATATGGTGGCGTCCTCGCCGCTCGGTTCTCTCTACGGTGCATTGCATCTGCGCCTGAACGACAAATCGCCGGAGATCAGTTTCGCCGGCCAGTCGCAGCAGATGCAGACGACGGCGATCAAACAGCTCTGGCCGTTCTGGATGGCACCGAAAGTGCGCACATGGGTGCTCTCCAATCTCTTCGGCGGCGTGGTGACCGACGCCTCCATCTCCGTCTTCATTCCGCCGGGACGCCTGGATGAGGCATCAGGCGGGCGCGGCCTGAAACTCGACGAGAACCAGCTCCGCATCTCTTTCGACATTGTCGGAACACGCCTGAATGTCGCCGGTGAAATCCCACCGGTGCGCGATACGGCGGCGCATTTCGACCTGACGGGGCCACGGGCGACGATCTCGCTGAAGAGCGGCACATCCTATTTTCCGTCAGGCCGGTCGGTGGCGCTGCAGCCCGGCACCTTCGTGATGCCTGCGACCTACGACAAGCCGCTGATGGCCGATATCGACCTTTCCGTTGCAGGGACGGCCGATGCGGTGGGTGAGCTTCTGACCTACAAACCGATCCAGGTGCTGCAGCGTGCCGGCTTCACGCCCGATGATCTCAAGGGCAACATCAACGCGCATGTGCAGGCGCATTTCGGCCTGCTCTCCTCGCAGAATCCGCCGCCGGCCGAATGGAAGGCGCAGATGAAGCTGACGGACGTGGCGCTCGCCAAGCCGTTTTCAGGGCGCACGATCAGCAATCTCGACGGCACGCTCGACGCCGATCCGCAGCAGGTCAAGGTCGATGGCAAGGCCGACATCGATGGCGTTTCCGCCGATATCGACATGCTGGAGCCGGTGGACAAGAACTCCGGCATCGAGCCGCAGCGCGTGATCACGACGACGCTGAACGGCGACCAGCGCGAGAAGCTTCTGCCGGGCCTTTCCAGCATCCTCGGCGGCAGCGTGAAGCTGGTGCTGACGCGGATGGACGAGGACCGGCAGGATGTGCAGCTCGACCTCGGCAGGGCATCGCTCGACCTTCCCTGGATCGGCTGGTCCAAGGGCGTCGGCATTCCCGCCAATGCCGAATTCGAGATATCGGGCCCGGCCGACAATACGCAGATCAGGAATTTCCAGCTGAAGGGCGATGGTTTCGGTGCAGCGGGTGCGATGGTGCTCGGCAAGGGCGGCCTTACCTCTGCGGATTTCGACAGCGTCAAGCTCTCTTCCGTCGACGATTTCGCGCTGTCGCTGAAGCGCAGCAAGGGCGGCTTCGATATCGTCGTCTCCGGCGCCAGCGCCGATGCGCGGCCGATCATCGCCCGGCTGAAATCGGATTCGGACAGCGGCAATGGCGGCGGTGACGGTGATGCGACCAGCATCAGCGTCAAGGCCAAGCTTCAGAACATCATCGGCTTCAACGACGAGAAGATCGGCAATTTCCAGGCGCAGACCGGTCTTGTTGGCAGCAAGCTGCAGTCGCTGAACTTCTCCGGCATCACCGACAGCGGCGAGGCGGTCGTCAGCCAGATGCAGAACGGCGGCGTCATCAACATTACCAGTGGCGACGCAGGATCGGTCTCGCGCTTCGCCGATCTCTACCAGCATATGCAGGGCGGGTTGCTCAATCTCGCCATCCGCCTCGGCGCAGGCCGCGGCTGGGACGGCTCGCTCGATGTGCGCCGCTTCTCGATCGTCAACGAACAGCGCCTGCATTCGATCGTTTCCACGCCCGTGGGGTCCGATCAGCGCAGTCTCAACGAAGCGGTGAAGCGCGACATCGACACGTCCTCGCAGCGTTTCCAACGCGGCTTTGCCCGCGTCGTATCACGAGGCGGAGCGATCGCCATCGAAAACGGCGTGTTGCGCGGCGACCAGATCGGCGCGACCTTCCAGGGCGTGGTGCGCGATGCGAAGGGCAACATGGACATGACCGGCACCTTCATGCCGGCTTATGGACTGAACCGTCTGTTCGCCGAACTGCCGCTGATCGGCGTCATTCTCGGCAACGGTTCGGATCGCGGCCTGATCGGCATCACCTTCAAGCTGACCGGCAAGTTCGATCAGCCGAACCTGCAGATCAATCCGCTCTCGGTGATCGCGCCCGGCGTCTTCCGCCAGATCTTCGAATTCCAGTGATTTGAACCAGGCAAAGAAAAAGCCGGCACAATGGCCGGCCTTTTTTATCGTGTCATCCGCTTGGCCGATCAGGCTGCGCGGCGGATCAGAATGTGCTTCTTCTTGCCGAGCGACAGCTTGATCACGCCATCAGCGGTGATCTCGCCGCTGCCGATGACCGTGCGCTCGTCGCTGACTGCCTGGTCGTTGATGCGCACGGCGCCGCCCTGGACGTGACGACGCGCTTCACCGTTCGAGGCGGCGAGGCCTGCGCGGACGATCAGCGAGAGCAGGCCGATGCCGGCATCGAGTTCGGCAGCCGGAACTTCCACCGACGGCAGGTTGTCTGAAAGGCCGCCTTCCTCGAAGGTCTTGCGGGCGGTTTCGGCCGCCTGTTCGGCGGCTTCGCGGCCGTGCAGGATCGCGGTGACCTCAGTCGCCAGGATCTTCTTGACCTCGTTGATCTCAGAGCCGCCGAGTGCCGAAAGGCGGGCGATCTCATCCATCGGCAGCGTGGTGTAGAGCTTCAGGAAGCGCGAGACGTCTGCATCTTCGGTGTTGCGCCAATACTGCCAGAAATCATAGGTCGAGAGCATGTCGGCATTCAGCCAGACGGCGCCGGTCGCCGACTTGCCCATCTTGGCGCCCGAAGAGGTCGTCAGCAGCGGCGAGGTCAGCGCGTAGAGCTGCTTGGTCCCCATACGGTGACCGAGGTCGATGCCGTTGACGATATTGCCCCACTGGTCCGAACCGCCCATCTGCAGGCGGCAGTCGTAACGCTTGGCGAGTTCGACGAAGTCATAGGCCTGGAGGATCATGTAGTTGAATTCCAGGAAGGACAGCGACTGTTCGCGGTCGAGGCGCGTCTTGACGCTGTCGAAGGCGAGCATGCGGTTGACCGAGAAATGCTTGCCGACATCGCGCAGGAACTCGAGATAATTCAGCGAACGCAGCCATTCGGCATTGTTGATCATCAGCGCGTCCTTGGGACCGTCGCCATAGTTCAGGTAGTTCGAGAAGACGCGCTTGATGGAGGCGATGTTGCCTTCGATCGTATCGACCGTCATCAGCTGGCGTGCTTCCTCCTTGAAGGAGGGATCGCCGACCATGCCGGTGCCGCCGCCCATCAGCGAGATGGCGCGATGGCCGGTCTTCTGCATCCAGTGCAGCATCATGATCTGGATGAGCGATCCGGCGTGCAGGCTGGGGGCCGTCGGATCGAAGCCAATATAGGCCGTCACGGTTTCCTTGGCGAAAAGATCGTCGAGGCCGCTTTCATCGGAAATCTGATGAATGAAGCCGCGCTCTTGCAGCGTGCGGAGGAAATCGGACTTGAACTCGGGCATGGGCTTCGTCTCTTGAACGTCGGACAGGAAAGGGATTGACGCTTGTTGAACCGTCGCGGCGCGTTTAGCACTGTTTTTGCAAAAGTGCATCCGGGAATCGCATGAAAGGCGCGCGGCGCAATGGATATCATCAGGACTGCGATCGGCTTGATGAGCGGCACCTCGATGGATGGCATCGATGTGGCGCTTCTGCGGACAGACGGACGCGGTTTTATCGAGCGCGGTCCGTTTCTCGGCGTGCCCTATGACGGCGGTTTTCGCGACCGGCTGAAGCGGGCGCTCGAGCTGGCCCGGCCGCTGACGGACCGCAATGCCCGACCGGATGAACTGCGTGACATCGAGTTGGAACTGACCGAACGTCACGCAGATGCCGTTACGGCATTTATCGGCAAATTCGGCCTTCGTCGCGATGAGATCGACGTGCTCGGCTTCCACGGCCAGACCGTGCTGCACCGGCCGGATGATGCCCTGACGATCCAGATCGGCGACGGCACGCTTCTCGCCGAACGCACCGGCATTTCCGTCGTTTATGATATGCGCGCCAATGACATGGTGCATGGCGGGCAGGGTGCGCCGCTGGTACCGGCTTACCACGCAGCGCTCGCCGGCCGCTTCCAGACGGGCGGACAGAGCGTGTGCTTCGTCAATATCGGCGGTATTTCCAACCTCACCTATATCGGCGCGGAAGGCCGCATCGCCGCCTTCGACAGCGGCCCCGGCAATACGCTGATCGACCAGTGGGTGGAGATGCAGACCGGCAAGACCTACGATCCGGGCGGCGAGATTGGCGGGCGCGGGCGGGTGGTGGCCGATGTTGCCGCGCGCTATCTCGGCAGCCCCTTCTTCAGCGGCAATGTCAGGCGTTCGCTCGACCGGGGCGATTTCAAGCCGCTGGCGGATGGCGAGGCGAGCCTTGAGGACGGCGCGCGCACGCTGGCGCATGTCGCAGCCGCCTCGATCGTCAAATCGGCCTCCTACCTGCCGGAAAGCCCATCGGTCTATATCGTCTGCGGTGGCGGGCGGCTGAACGGCGCGATCATGAGCGAGTTTGCCGAGATGGCAAAGAGGAAAGGCTCGACCGTCATGAGCGCGGAAGAGGCCGGTTTCGACGGCGATGCGATGGAGGCCGAGGCCTGGGCCTATCTTGCGGTACGCTCGCTGGAGGGCCTGCCGCTGACCTATCCCGGCACGACGGGTGTCAACCAGCCGGTGACCGGCGGTGTGCTGGCGGAGGCGGCCCGATGAGCGGCGAGATCATTTTCCAAACATCTCGGCTTGCCGCTGTCATGTGGGAAAACGGCGATGCCGATCTGATCCATGACCTGCATTCGACGATCGAGACGACGCGCTACATGTCCGGCGGCGCTCCCTGGCCCAGGGAAAAATGCGAGGAGCGGCTGCGGACCTATCTTGCGGAACAGGCGCGCGACGGCACGACGAAATACAAGATCGTCAGCCGCGAGGATGGCCGCTTCATCGGCCGCGCAGGAATCTCGCTTTACGCCACCGGCGAATACGAGATGGGCTATGCCTTCTATGCCCGTGAATGGGGCAAGGGCTATGCCACGGAAATCGCCGGCGGCCTTGCGGACTGGTTCTTCGCCCGGAACGTCGCGCCGCATTTCATTGCCTTCGCGCACCCGGACAATCTGACCTCTCAGCACATATTAAAAAAGATCGGCATGCGAGAACGCGGGCCGATCTTTATCGAAGGCATCGAATGTGCCGAATTCGAGATGACGGCCGCCATGCGGCAGACCGTTACCTGATGCGCTTGGCGGCCGGTTCCGGCACCAGTTCGCCGTTGAGGCGGCGGTCGAGGTAATCCTCGCACTCGGCCATCAGCGTATCGACCTGGCCGTTGAAGAAGTGGTTGGCGCCCGGCACCGTGCGGTGGGTGATGAGAATGCCCTTCTGGGTTTTCAGCTTCTCGACGAGGCCGTTGACATCCTTTTCCGGAGCAACCTTGTCCGCCTCGCCATTGATGATCAGGCCGGAGGACGGGCAGGGCGCCAGGAACGAGAAGTCATAGGTGTTCGGCTGCGGCGCGATCGACATGAAGCCTTCGATCTCAGGGCGGCGCATCAGAAGCTGCATGCCGATCCAGGAGCCGAAGGAATAGCCGGCAACCCAGCAGGTCTTCGAATCGGGGTGCAGGCCCTGAACCCAATCGAGCGCAGAAGCGGCATCCGAAAGCTCACCGGCGCCATGGTCGAACTCGCCCTGGCTGCGGCCGATGCCACGGAAATTGAAGCGCAGCGTCGTAAAGCCGCGCTTCTGAAACATGTAGAAGAGCTGGTAGACGATCTGGTTGTTCATCGTGCCACCAAACTGCGGATGCGGGTGCAGAATGACGGCGATCGGTGCGCTCTTTTCCTTGGAGGGCTGGTAGCGGCCTTCAAGACGGCCGGCTGGGCCGTTGAAAATGACTTCGGGCATCGGTACTCCGGGTTTTATTTCGCGTCCACGCCACGTTTGGGCGACAACATGACTTGACGACAGTTGTCAGCTTTTCTAAAACGCAGTTTAGAACAATTCGAAACTTGCATGGCGATCCACGCAGCGTGGAACGTGTCATAAGGCAAGCCCGGCGGAAATTTCAAGAAAAATGCACCGCCGCGCCCGAAGCAAGCTCGTCAAGCGCAGGACCGAAGACAATGGCGCCGCCACGCCTTTATCTCGATTGGAACGCAACATCGCCGATGCACCCCGCAGCGCGTGAAGCGATCATGCGTGCCGTGGATGTCTTCGGCAACCCCAATTCCGTCCACGGCGAGGGCCGTGCCGCGCGTGCTGCCATCGAGGGTGCGCGCCGCAAGATTGCCGTTCTGACGGGCGCCGACCCCGCCAATGTCATCTTCACCAGCGGCGCCACCGAAGCTGCCAACATGGTGCTGACGCCTGATTTCAGCATGGGTCGCACGCCGCTGAAGCTCGGCCATCTCTATCATTCCGCCGTAGAACATCTGGCGGTGCGCGAAGGCGGCCGCTTCCCGAAGGACAAGACGACAGAGATCCCTGTCACCGAAGCCGGTACGGTCGATCTGACTGCGCTTGCGGCTCTTCTCGATGCGCATGACAAGACAAGCGGCCTGCCGATGGTGGCGATCATGTTCGTCAACAACGAGACGGGCATCGTCCAGCCGGTCGAGGAAGCGGGCCGCATCGTGCGCGCCCATGGCGGGCTGTTCGTGGTCGACGCCGTTCAGGCGGCCGGCCGCCTGCCGATCGAGATCGAGCGCATCGGCGCGGACTTCATGATCATTTCCTCCCACAAGATCGGCGGCCCCAAAGGCGCCGGCGCACTCGTCGCCCGCGGCGAAGCGCTGATGCCGAAGGCGCTGATCCGCGGCGGCGGGCAGGAAAAGGGTCACCGCTCAGGGACACAGAATTCGCTGGCGCTGATCGGTTTCGGCGCGGCGGCGGAAGCCGTTCTGCAGAATTTCGAAGAGCGCAACGCTGCGATCGCCGTCCTGCGCGACCGGCTGGAAGAGGGGATGCGCGTTGCCGCAGCCGATGTCATCATTCATGGCGCCGGCGGCCCGCGTGTCGCCAATACCATTTTCTTCACGCTTCCCTGCATGAAGGCCGAGACGGGGCAGATCGCCTTCGATCTTGAAGGTGTCGCTCTTTCGGCGGGTTCGGCCTGCTCTTCCGGCAGGGTCGGCGAAAGCCATGTGCTGACGGCGATGGGCCGCGATCCGAAGCTCGGGGCGCTGCGCATATCGCTCGGCTTTTCGACGACGGATGAAGACATAGACAGGGCGATTGCCGCCTTTGCCAAGATTGCCTCCCGGCGAAAGCTGGCGGGCGAGGCGGCCTGACGCCTCACATTCTTGCGGAAACGCAAATTTCTACTTGCCAACAGGGCTGAAAAGTCCCTTTTGGCCACTTACATCAGGGGCACACAAATTGCCCCACTGAACAAGCTGCCGGACCTTTTCTCCGGCGAGATTGGAGAGTGACATGCCTGCTGTCCAGGAAACAGTCGATCGCGTCCGCGAAATCGACGTGGACCAGTATAAATATGGCTTCGAAACCGTCATCGAAATGGACAAGGCACCCAAGGGCCTTTCCGAAGACACTATCCGCCTGATTTCTGCCAAGAAGCAGGAGCCGGAATGGATGCTCGAATGGCGCCTCGAAGCCTATAAGCGCTGGCTGACGATGGAAGAGCCCACCTGGGCGCGCGTCGACTACCCGAAGATCGATTTCAACGAGATCCACTATTACGCTGCGCCGAAGAGCTCCCCCGGCCCTAAGTCGCTCGACGAAGTCGATCCGGAGATTCTCAAGGTCTACGAGAAGCTCGGCATTCCGCTGAAGGAACAGGAGATTCTCGCCGGCGTCGAGAAGCCGAGGATCGCTGTCGATGCCGTCTTCGATTCCGTCTCGGTCGTGACCACCTTCAAGGAAGAGCTGAAGAAGGCCGGCGTGATCTTCATGTCGATCTCGGAAGCCATCCGCGAGCATCCCGAACTGGTGCAGAAATATCTCGGTTCCGTCGTTCCGACGACCGACAACTATTACGCGACGCTGAATTCGGCTGTCTTCACCGACGGCTCCTTCGTCTTCGTGCCGAAGGGCGTGCGTTGCCCGATGGAGCTTTCCACCTATTTCCGCATCAACGAGAAGAACACCGGCCAGTTCGAGCGCACGCTGATCATCGCCGAGGAAGGCGCCTACGTCTCCTACCTCGAAGGCTGCACCGCACCGCAGCGCGATGAAAACCAGTTGCATGCGGCCGTGGTCGAGCTCGTTGCTCTCGATGATGCCGAGATCAAGTATTCGACGGTCCAGAACTGGTATCCCGGCGACAAGGACGGCAAGGGCGGTATTTACAACTTCGTCACCAAGCGTGGCGATTGCCGTGGCGACCGTTCGAAGATCTCCTGGACTCAGGTCGAGACCGGTTCCGCCATCACCTGGAAGTACCCGTCCTGCATCCTGCGCGGCGATGACTCCAGAGGCGAGTTCTACTCGATCGCCGTTTCCAACGGCCATCAGCAGATCGACAGCGGCACCAAGATGATCCATCTCGGCAAGAACACGTCGAGCCGCATCGTCTCCAAGGGCATTGCCGCCGGCGTTTCGCAGAACACCTATCGCGGCCAGGTTTCGGCCCACCGCAAGGCCTCGAACGCACGCAACTTCACGCAGTGCGACTCGCTGCTGATCGGTGACAAGTGCGGCGCTCACACGGTGCCTTATATCGAAGCGAAGAATTCGACGGCACAGTTCGAGCATGAAGCGACAACCTCGAAGATTTCCGAAGACCAGCTGTTCTACTGCCTGCAGCGTGGCATTCCGACGGAAGCGGCGATCGCACTGATCGTCAACGGCTTCGTCAAGGAAGTGCTGCAGGAGCTGCCGATGGAATTCGCCGTCGAGGCGCAGAAGCTGATCAGCATCTCGCTGGAAGGCTCGGTCGGCTGACATGAGCGAGGCGGACAAGAAGCGAATTCTTGAACGTCTGACAAATATGCGCGGGGAGATCCTGTCGAAGATAGGGTCCCGCGAGCACAGATACGAGACAGAAGTGCCGCCGGAGCAGCCCTATGTGTTTCTTCGACAGCGCGTAGAAAAGCCGGGAGAGGTCATTCTGAGTCTCCCGAGTCTTGTCGAATTGCTTCTCGCTTTGATCCGTTTTGGGCGATAGCGGCTAACGCAACAGGTCGACATTCTTAGAAATTACGCGAGGCTCTGAGTGAGCTGCGCAGAGAAAACGCAGGAACCAAAGATGCTTGAAATCAAGAACCTTCATGCCCGCATCGCCGAAGACGGCACCGAGATCATCCGTGGCCTGAACCTCACCGTGAAGGCCGGCGAAGTTGCCGCCATCATGGGCCCGAACGGCTCCGGCAAGTCGACGCTCTCCTATATCCTTTCCGGCCGCGAAGATTATGAAGTGACCGAGGGCGATATTCTCTATAACGGCGAGAGCATTCTTGAACTCGACGCTGCCGAGCGCGCCGCCAAGGGCGTGTTCCTGGCCTTTCAGTATCCGGTCGAAATTCCGGGCGTTGCCACCATGCAGTTCCTGAAAGTGGCGATGAACGAGCAGCGCAAGGCGCGCGGCGAAGACGAGCTGACGACGCCTGACTTCATGCGCCGCGTCAAGGACGCTGCCGCCAAGCTGCAGATCAATACCGATATGCTGAAGCGCCCGCTCAACGTCGGTTTCTCCGGCGGTGAAAAGAAGCGCGCCGAAATCCTGCAGATGGCGCTGCTCGAGCCGAAGCTCTGCGTGCTCGACGAAACCGATTCCGGTCTCGACATCGACGCGCTGAAGATCGTGGCCGACGGCGTCAACGCGCTGCGTTCGCCGGATCGTGCCGTCATCGTCATCACTCACTACCAGCGCCTGCTCGACTATATCGTGCCCGATACGGTCCACGTTCTCTACAAGGGCCAGGTCATCAAGTCGGGCGACAAGACGCTCGCCCACGAGCTGGAAGCCAACGGTTACGCCGACATTATCGGCGCCGCAGCCTGAGCGTGGCGGAAAGGACGACGTCCATGAACATGCAAACGACGAGCCGCCTGACCGCGGCCGAAGCGGCGCTGATCGAAGCCTTCAACGAACAGATCGGCGAATTGCCGGGCAATGGTGCGGTTACCGCGCTGCGTGACCGGCTGCTCGACGACCTGAAGAAGCAGGGCCTGCCGACGCGACGCATCGAGGCCTGGCACTATACCGACCTCAAGAACCTGTTGCGCGCTGTTCCGGCTCACGCCGGTGACGCCGGCTCGGAAGCGCTGGAGCCGCTGGTCGAGGGTTCCCCGGTCCTCTCCGTCATCCAGGGCAAGGCCGCCAACAAGGCTTCGGCTGGTGACCTCCAGGTTTCGCTCTATTCCGAAAAGCTGACCGACGGTTCGGCCGCTGCCGGCCTCGACGCGCTCGGCAATGACGATGCGGTCGGCCGGATCAATGGCAGCTTCGTCAAGGACGGCTATGTGGTCGAGGTGCCTGATGGCACCGAGCTCGAAGAGCCGCTGGAAATCCAGTTCATCCATGCAGGCGGCGATATCCATACCCGCCTGCCGGTCGCCTTCGGCGCCAATGTGAAGGGCGTCGTGATCGAACGTCACCAGTCGGTGACAGGTGATGCCGCGCTCGTGTCGCATGTCAGTGACATCACGGTGGGTGAGGGTACGGAACTGACCTGGATCATCCTGCAGCAGCAGGGTGGTGAGGATACGCATCTCGGCCAGATCCGCGTCGATCTCGCTGCCGACGCCAAGCTGAAGCTCTTTGTCATCAACGCCGGCGGCAAGCTGGTGCGTCAGGAGCTGCACATCAAGGTGAGCGGCAAGGGCGCCGATCTGACGCTGCGCGGCATCAACCTGCTCGGCGGCGAGACGCATACCGACGTGACGATGGTGCTCGGCCACAACGTGCCGCATACCGGCTCGACGGAAGTGGTCCGCAACGTCGTCTTCGATCGCGCCAGGGGCGTCTTCCAAGGCATGATCCGGGTTGCGCCCGATGCCCAGAAGACCGATGCCAAGATGGCCTGCAACACGCTGCTGATGTCCGACGATGCCGAGTTCTCGGTCAAGCCCGAGCTCGAAATCTTCGCTGACGACGTACAGTGCGGCCATGGTGCGACGGTGGCCGATATCGACCACAACCATCTCTATTACCTGATGGCTCGCGGCATTCCGGAGAACAAGGCGCGCGCCATGCTCGTCAACGCCTTCGTTGCCGAGATCGTCGAGGAACTGGAAGACGAAGCCCTGGTCGAGGCGCTGGAAGGCGTCATTTCGGCCTGGCTGGAAAAGCACGCCTGATCGGAAAGCGCCATGGACAAGATCGTGCCGGCAACCGCCTATGATGTCGAAGCCATCCGCAGGGATTTCCCGATCCTTGCGGAGAAGGTGCATGGCAAGCCGCTGGTCTATCTGGACAATGGCGCTTCCGCACAGAAGCCGCAGGCGGTGATCGATGCGATCTCGCATGCCTACACACATGAATATGCGAATGTGCACCGCGGCCTGCATTACCTCTCCAATGCGGCGACCGAAGCCTATGAAGCGGCGCGCGAAAAGGTTCGCCGCTTCCTGAACGCTCCTTCGGTAGACGATATCGTCTTCACCAAGAACTCGACCGAGGCGATCAACACCGTCGCCTACGGCTGGGGCATGCCCAAGATCGGCGAAGGCGACGAGATCGTGCTGACGATCATGGAGCACCACTCCAATATCGTGCCCTGGCATTTCATCAGGGAGAGGCAGGGCGCCAAGCTCGTCTGGGTTCCCGTCGATGACGAGGGCGCCTTCCATATCGAGGCGTTCGAGAAGAGCCTGACCGACAAGACCAAGCTCGTCGCGATTACCCATATGTCGAATGCGCTCGGCACCATCGTACCGGTCAAGGAAGTCTGCCGCATTGCCCATGAGCGCGGTATTCCGGTGCTGATCGATGGCTCGCAGGGTGCCGTGCATCTGCCGGTCGATGTTCAGGACATCGATTGCGACTGGTATGTCATGACCGGCCATAAGCTCTACGGGCCCTCCGGAATCGGCGTTCTCTATGGTAAGAAGGACCGGTTGAAGGAGATGCGGCCGTTCCAGGGCGGCGGCGAGATGATCTTCGAGGTGAGCGAAGATGTCGTCACCTATAACGATCCGCCGCACCGGTTCGAGGCAGGCACGCCGCCGATCGTGCAGGCGATCGGGCTCGGTTATGCGCTCGACTACATGGACAAGATCGGCCGCGAGAATATCGCTGCCCATGAGGCCGACCTGACGGCCTATGCCGAGGAGCGGCTGAAGGCGGTGAATTCACTTCGCGTCTTCGGCAATGCGCCCGGCAAGGGCGCCATCTTCTCCTTCGAGCTTGCGGGTATCCATGCGCATGACGTCTCGATGGTGATCGACCGCCAGGGTGTCGCCGTTCGCGCCGGCACGCATTGCGCCATGCCGCTCTTGAAACGCTTCGGCGTGACCTCCACATGCCGGGCATCATTCGGCATGTATAATACCCGTGCCGAAGTGGACGCGCTGGCCGATGCGCTCGACTATGCGCGCAAGTTCTTTGCTTGAGGAAGAAGCCATGAGCCTGAATGACGAGAAGATCGACGTGCGCGAAGGCATCGTGCATTCCAGCATTCCCGAAGAGGAGCTGGCGCGTCTCAGCGAAGGCGTGATCGGCGCGCTCAAAACCGTCTACGACCCGGAAATTCCGGCAGACATTTTCGAGCTCGGCCTCATCTACAAGATCGACATCGAAGATGACCGGATGGTCAAGATCATGATGACGCTGACAGCACCGGGCTGCCCGGTTGCCGGCGAGATGCCCGGCTGGGTGGAAAATGCGGTTGGCGCCGTCGAAGGCGTTTCGGGTGTCGATGTCTCCATGACCTTCGATCCGCCGTGGACGCCTGATCGTATGTCCGAAGAAGCACAGGTCGCGGTCGGTTGGTATTGATCGATTAAGGCCGCAGCCTTACATTGATTCATGAAGCGCCGGATCTTGACCCCGGTCGTGGAAGGAGAAAGAGCCGATGGGCTTTGCAGTGATGAGCATGACGACAGCCGCCGCCGAGCGCGTGAAGGCGATCGTCGAGAGTGGCGGGCCGGATGCCAAGGGCATTCGCGTCGGCATCAAGAAGGGTGGCTGCGCTGGGATGGAATATACCATCAACCTGGTGACAGAGCCCAATGGCAAGGACGATCTGATCGAGCGCGATGGCGCAAGGGTCTGGATCGAGCCGTCAGCTGTTCTCTACCTGCTCGGCACCGAACTCGGCTTCGAGACCACGACGCTGCGCTCGGGCTTCACCTTCACCAACCCGAACCAGACATCGGCCTGCGGCTGCGGTGAATCCGTGGAACTGAAGCCTGCCGATCTCGCAGCGCTCGCCGCACGCGGCGATGCCGTGGTTCCTGCCCAGCATTAACAGTTTTCCATTGAGTTTGCCGGAAGGCCGCCATAATTGGCGGCCTTTTGATTTTGATGAGCCTGTCCGAGACCGGCAAGCGACCAAGAAGAAACGAAACGGACAATGCTCCTCCTGTTCCTGAAGGGCGCCCTCCTGGGTGTCATCATCACCGCGCCGCTTGGGCCGATCGGAACTCTCTGCATCAACAGAAGCCTCGAGAAGGGGTTCTGGTATGGCTTTTCCGGTGGGCTCGGGACGGCGCTGGGCGATGCAAGCTACGCGCTCGTTGCGGTCACAGGTCTTGCGGTCTTCGCCGAAACCATGTCGGCTGCCACCATTCCGCTGGCGCTCGGCGGCGGGCTGATGCTGCTTTGGCTCGGCTGGCGCGGACTGAAGAACAAGGGGGCGATCAAGGCGGCGAAGATCGATGCGGCCGACTTCCTGCACACGACCGTCTCGACCTTCCTGCTGACCATTTCCAATCCAGCGACGATCCTGTCGTTCGGCGCGCTGTTTGCCGGCCTTGGCCTGACGGAAGAGACGCGGCGTTTCAGCTCGGCCGCCATCGTCTCGGGCGTGTTCCTGGGTTCGCTGCTCTGGTGGTTCTGTCTCAGCGGCTCCGTCAGCCTTGCGCGGAACCGGCTCTCAACCGATTTCACGGCAAAAATCGGCCGCGCGACAAGCTACATGCTGCTCGCCTTCGGCGCTGTAGCGCTCGGTTCAGTAGCCTATTCGATCGTATAAGGGGCAGGGGCGCTTCAGTCGCGCTTGATGCTCATCAGAACGTCCCAGAGATCGGCGCCAGCTTCGAAAACCGATGCATTGGCCTTGTAGCTCTGTTCGGTCTCGACAAGGTCGGTCAGTTCGGTCGCAAAATCGACGTCCTGGTCCGTCCCGGTGACGCTTGCCTGAACACCTGTGGGGTCAACGGACTGGAAGCTGGTGTTCAGCCGGCCATAATTGGGTGTGCTCGCATTGGCGACATTGTTGGCGATCGCGCTTGCGCGCGTCGTCTGCGCCTGCATTCCCGAAAGCGCCGTATGCGTGATTGCAGAAATGCTCATCGACCGTTTCCCTGTTTCCGGACATCAAGCGTTTTACCGGCAAGGCTTTAGGGAAAGCTGAAGAGCTTCGGTTAGCAAAAGGCGAGGAGATCGGCGGCTGATGTGCCGGAACGATACGCGCGCGTCAGCGGCCGGCCCGCATTCCCGCGATCAGGATATCGATAAGCTGCCGCGCCGCCTCGCGCCACGCCGGACCGCAGCTGATACTGGCGCCACCGGCCAGCGCGCGCAGAAGGTCCAGCGGGTCCATCGTCAGGCGTATTTCACCTGACGCCGTCGCTCGGTCGATCAGCAGACGGACGGCATCTGTGATCGGAGTAAAGGACTCGGCGTAAAGCTCGGATGTGCCGCCAACAAGCGAATCCAGCAGTTCGGACATGCCGTGTTTCGCCACGACATAATCCACAAACTGCGCGAGCCACAGCCGCAATGCTTCGACCGGCGGATGCGTCTCGGAGAGGCTTTGGGCGGCGGCGGCAAGCTGTGTCGTCTCGTTGCGATAGATTGCCGAAACAAGGGCGTCGCGGGTCGGGAAGTGGCGGTAGAGCGTACCGATGCCGACGCCTGCCATGCGGGCGATTTCGTCCAGGCTGGCGCTGGACCCTTTTTCCGCGAAGACAGTCTTTGCGGTCTCCATCAGCAGAAGGCGGTTGCGTTCAGCATCCGCACGCGGTTTCCGGACGGTGGACCCGTCACTTTTTTCGGCCATTTCCGAAACGTCCCCTTGATAAACGGAGGCATCCTCCGTATTTATCTGGAGGCATCCTCCTTTTATTCCATCAGAGGCCGGCGGGCAATGCCTTCCAGCCAGGAGCGGTGCGTCCATTGATCTAGGAGATAACAATGAATGGACCTTTTGGCGCGACATCGACCACGGACGACGTGCTCTCCGGCATCGACCTCAGGGGCAAGCGAGTTCTGGTAACCGGTGTTTCGGCCGGCCTCGGCGTCGAGACCGCGCGTGTGCTCGCAGCCCATGGTGCGCAGGTCGTGGGTGCGGCGCGTGATCTTGAAAAGGCGAGGGCGGCTACGGATGTCGTGCGCGCCGATGCGGCCAATGGTGGCGGCCTCGAACTCGTCGCGCTCGATCTCGCTTCTCTCGCAAGCGTCCGGGCCTGCGCCGACGCGCTCATCGCTGATGGGCGCCCCTTCGATGTCGTTATCGCCAATGCCGGCGTGATGGCCGCTCCGTTCGGCCGCACCACCGATGGTTTCGAAACACAGTTCGGCACCAACCATCTCGGCCATTTCGTGCTGGTCAACCGCATCGCGCCGCTGATCAAATCGGGCGGTCGCGTGGTAATCGTCGCATCGTCGGGCCATCGCATGGCGCCCTTCAGCCTCGACGATCTCAACTATGCGAGCAAGCCGTACGAACCCTGGGCTGCCTACGCGCAGTCCAAGACATCAAACATTCTCTTCGCTGTGGAGCTTGATCGCCGCCTGAGGGATCGCGGCATCCGGGCGACGGCGCTGCATCCCGGTGGTATCAACACCGAACTCGGCCGCCACCTCGACCCCGGCATGATCGAAGGCATGCTGGCGCAGATCAACGCTGCACTCGCCATCGAGGGCAAGCCTCCCTATGTGTGGAAAACCATTCCGCAAGGTGCGGCCACTTCCGTCTGGGCCGGTTTCGTTGCCCCGTCGGACGAGGTCGGTGGCAGATATTGCGAGAACTGCCACGTTTCCGAAGTAACGGACGCGGAGATCAGCCCGGTTTCAGAGGGCGTGCGTTCCTACGCGCTCGATCCGGAAACGGCGCGGGCATTGTGGGCCAAGAGTGAAGAGCTGGTCGGCGAGCGCTTCTAGGCGGCTTGCCGATTTCTCACGCAGGGGGATTGGGAAACTGGTGCCCCTGCCGAGGAATTGAACCTGGATCGGCTGCAAACCATACAGCTGCTCTTACGTTGAGCTACGAGGGGCGTGATTTCTCTATGCCAGAAAACACATTCATTCGCCAACGAAGCTTCGGGAGAAGGTTAATCCGGGAGCGGAAACGCTGAGAAGGGAGAAGAGTGCCCGGTACAGGGGCAGGCAACCCTTCTCCCTGCTGGTCTTGCAGCGTCCAGCAAGAGTAGATACGCGGTGAACCGAAAATGGTTCACCGCTCATCGTCAAATTTTCCAAAAATCGGTCGGGCTCACCGGTCGTCGCTTTCGGTGTGCTCCACCTTTCGATGCTATGATGGGTCGGACACCCCCCGCGCTCAGCGTCGACAGATCAACCCCGACCGAGATATTCCGATGAGCATCCAGACATCTCATTCCAGGGCATCTGAAAAGATCATCAAGATCCCGGCCATCGGCCTCGATCTCACTGTCCGTGTCGACCCCTCCACCACAGGCGGCGCATTCTGTTTCATCGACACGGTCAATGCGCCCGGCTTCGGCCCGCCGCGTCACCGCCATACCGAGACGGAAGTCTTTCGGGTTCTGGAGGGCCGCTATCTCTTCGAGGTGGACGGCCGACAGTTTTACGCGGAGGAGGGAGATGTGATCACCGTTCCCGGCGGTGCGGCGCATTCCTTCGTCAATGTGACCGACAGGCCCGCTCGCCAATATATCATGATCACTCCGGGCCTCGATGCCGCGGCCTTCTTCACCGGCCTAGCGCATGTGATGCGAAACGGCCGGCCGGATACGGAAGCGCTCAACGCTTTTGCGCAGACGTGGAAGGTCGAATTTCTCGGCCCGCCGCTTGCAATCCCGCCTCAGGGCTGAAGCGCCGCCGCCGATGATGTCATCGGCGGAAACGCGTAAGCCCGCTTGCCGGGCGTCCGGTCATTCCTTGATATCGAGACCGGCTTCGATCGCGGCGGCGATGAATGCCTTGCGCGCATCCTCTCCGGTGCGTTTGCCCTTGATAACATCGGCGCAGACCAGCAATGCGCGGTCGAGTGCGTCTCCATCCTCGATCGGCCAGTCTTCGATCATCGCCCAGGAGGCGGCCTGGGTGGTATCCACGGTGACAAACTGGCCGGGCTCTTCCAGGGCGACGAGCACGGGCTTCGACCAGGGCGCCTGCATTCTTGCTTCGCTTTGATCCTGGGTCATGGGGTTTCCTCTCGCAGTCTTTATCGGAATTAGGAAAGCCCCTCCCATGATGGAAGGGGCTTCAATTGCTGGCCCTCCGCTTGCGCATCGGGCATTTCACTGAACGCTATTCGGCGGCTTCGGCGTAGGCCTCGACCGGCGGGCAGGTGCAGATCAGGTTACGGTCGCCATAGACATTGTCGACACGGTTGACCGGCGACCAGTACTTGTCCACGCGGAAGGCGCCGGGCGGGAAGCAGGCCTGTTCGCGCGAATAGGGACGATCCCATTCGCCGACGAGGTCTTCGACCGTGTGCGGAGCGTTCTTCAGCGGGTTGTTCAGCTTGTCCGAACGTCCTTCTTCGATGTCGCGGGCTTCCTGACGGATCGCCAGCATCGCTTCGCAGAAGCGGTCGAGTTCGGCCTTGGTCTCGGACTCGGTCGGCTCGATCATCAGCGTGCCGGCAACCGGCCAGCTCATGGTCGGGGCATGGAAGCCGCAGTCGATCAGGCGCTTGGCAACGTCGTCGACGGTGACACCGCAGCTATCGACAAGCGGACGCGTGTCGATGATGCATTCATGCGCCACACGGCCGGCAGCCGACTTGTAGAGCACGTCGTAAGCGCCCTTGAGGCGAGCCGCGATATAGTTGGCGTTGAGGATTGCCACCTTCGTCGCCTGTGTCAGGCCTTCGCCGCCCATCATCAGGCAGTAGCTCCAGGAGATCGGCAGGATGGAGGCCGAGCCGAAAGCTGCTGCCGAAACCGCACCCGAACGACCGTCCGTTTCCGGATGACCCGGCAGGTGGGGTGCCAGATGCGACTTGACGCCGATCGGGCCCATGCCGGGACCGCCGCCGCCATGCGGGATGCAGAAAGTCTTGTGCAGGTTGAGATGCGAGACGTCGGAGCCGATGTCACCAGGGCGGGACAGGCCGACCATGGCGTTCATGTTGGCGCCGTCGAGATAGACCTGACCGCCGTGCTGGTGCACGAGATCGCAGATTTCCTTGACGGTTTCCTCGAAGACGCCGTGCGTCGAGGGATAGGTGATCATGCAGCATGACAGGTTGTCTGCATACTGCTCGGCCTTGGCGCGGAAATCGTCGAGGTCGATATCGCCGTTTTCACGCACCTTGACGACCACGACCTTCATGCCGACCATCTGGGCCGAAGCCGGGTTGGTGCCATGCGCCGAAGTCGGGATGAGGCAGACGTCGCGGTGACCCTGGCCGTTCGCAATATGGTAATTGCGGATGGTCAGGAGGCCGGCATATTCGCCTTGCGCACCGGAATTCGGCTGCATGGAGAAGGCGTCGTAGCCGGTGACGGCGCAGAGCTTTGCCGTCAGGTCATCGATCATTTCGCGGTAGCCGAGCGCCTGGTCTGCCGGCACGAAAGGATGGATGTCGGAAAACTCCGGCCAGGTGATCGGCAGCATTTCAGCCGTGGCGTTCAGCTTCATCGTGCAGGAGCCGAGCGGGATCATGGAGCGGTCGAGCGCCAGATCGCGGTCGGAGAGCCGGCGGATGTAGCGGGTCATTTCGCTTTCGGCACGGTTCATGTGGAAGATCGGATGCGTCAGGTATTCGCTGGTGCGCAGCAAATCCCTAGGCAGGCGATAGGACGGCTCGAAATCGGCGATCTGGAAATTGCCGCCGAAGGCGCGCCAGACGGCTTCCAGCGTTGCCGGGCGGGTGCGCTCGTCGAGCGACATGCCGATCTTCGTCGCTCCGACCTTGCGCAGGTTGACGCCCTCGGCGACGGCTGCGCGCAGGATGAGGCCCTGCATATGGCCGACATCGACGGTGATCGTGTCGAAGAAGGTATCCGGTTCAACCTTGTAGCCGAGCTTTTCCAGGCCCTTTGCCATCAGCACGGCCTTCTGGTGGACCTGCTGGGCGATCGCCTTGATGCCCTTGGGACCATGGAAGACGGCGTACATGGAGGCCATGACGGCGAGCAGGACCTGCGCGGTACAGATGTTCGACGTCGCCTTTTCACGGCGGATATGCTGTTCGCGCGTTTGCAGCGACAGGCGATAGGCGCGGTTGCCGCGGGCATCGACGGACACGCCGACGAGGCGGCCGGGCATGGAGCGCTTGATGGCGTCCTTGACCGACATGTAGGCCGCATGCGGACCACCGTAGCCGACCGGAACGCCGAAGCGCTGCGAGGAACCGATGGCGATATCGGCGCCCATTTCACCCGGCGACTTCAGCAGCGTGAGCGACAGGATATCGGCCGCAACGACAGCGATCGCGCCCGTCTGGTGCAGGCGGGAGATCAGGCCGGTGAAATCGCGCACATGGCCGTGCGTGCCCGGATACTGGAAGATCGCGCCGAAGACATCGACCGGATCGAGATCTGTGAACGGGTTGCCGACGATAACAGACCAGCCGAGCGGTTCGGCGCGGGTCTTGATCAGTTCGATCGTCTGCGGATGGCAGTCGGCATCAACGAAGAATGACTTGGCCTTCGACTTGGAGACGCGCTCCGCCATCGCCATGCCTTCGGCAGCGGCCGTTGCTTCATCAAGCAGCGAGGCGTTGGCGACGTCGAGACCGGTCAGGTCGCAGATCATCGTCTGGTAGTTCAGGAGCGCTTCGAGGCGACCCTGCGAAATTTCGGGCTGGTAGGGCGTGTAAGCCGTGTACCAGGCCGGGTTTTCCAGGATGTTGCGCTGGATGACCGGCGGCGTGATGGTGCCGTAATAGCCCTGGCCGATCAGCGAGGTCAGAACCTTGTTCTTGTTGGCGGTTTCGCGCAGCTTGTCGAGCGCTTCGCGCTCCGTCATCGGCGCGCCCCAGACGAGCGGCGCCTTCTGGCGGATCGCCGGCGGCACGGTGGCGTCGATCAGCGCGTCGAGGCTCTTGTAGCCAATGACACCGAGCATATCCGACATTTCAGACGGCGAGGGGCCGATATGACGACGGTTGGCGAAGTCATAGGGCTGATAGTCGGTGAACTGGAATTCGGTAGGCGTCGTCATTACGCAGTCAGCTCCTTGTAGGCCGCTTCATCGAGAAGGCCATCGGCATCGGAGAGGTTCTTGAGCTTAAGCTTGAAGAACCAGCCGGCGCCCTGCGGGTCGGAATTGACGAGCGACGGGTCGGCGGTGATCGCCGGATTGACCTCGACGATCTCGCCATCGAGCGGGCAATAGACATCAGAGGCAGCCTTGACGGATTCAACGGTCGCCGCATTGCCATCCTTGGAGAAGGTAGCGCCGACTTCAGGCAGTTCCACGAAAACGAGGTCACCGAGCTGCTCGACAGCGTAGGTGGTGATGCCGACGGTCGCGACATCGCCTTCGAGCTTCAGCCATTCATGTTCCTGGGTAAATTTCAGCATGGAAAAATCCTCTCGCAATAGGGGTCAGCGTTTGTAGGTCGGCGTGATGAAGGGAAGGGCGGAGACGGTGACGGGCAGGTACTTGCCGCGCACTTCCGCATAGATCTGCGTACCGGCTGCGGCATGGGAGACCGGCACATAGCCCATGGCGACGGGGCCTTCGACGGAGGGACCGAAACCACCCGAGGTGACTTCGCCGATCTCGGTCTTGCCCTCGGCATCGGCATAGAGCTTGGCATGGCCTCGTACCGGCGCCTTGCCCTCAGGCTTCAGGCCGACGCGCTTGCGGGTCACACCCTTGTCCAGTTCGCCGAGGATGCGTTCCGCACCCGGGAAACCGCCGGCGCGGGCGCCACCGGTGCGGCGAGCCTTCTGCATGCCCCATTCGATGGCGGCTTCGACCGGAGAGGTCGTCGTGTCGATATCGTTGCCGTAGAGGCAAAGACCGGCTTCAAGGCGCAGCGAGTCGCGAGCGCCGAGGCCGATCGGCTCGACATCGGGATGCTCGAGCAACCGGTTGGTGACATCGACGGCCTTGTCGGCGGGAATGGAGATTTCGAAACCGTCCTCGCCGGAATAGCCCGAGCGCGAGACGAGACAGGAAACGTCGTGCAGGCGGCAATGGCGCACGTCCATGAACTTCATGGCGGCGACATCGGCCCAGAGTTCGGCAAGTGCTTCAACGGCGCGTGGACCCTGCAGGGCAATCAGGGCGCGGTCGAGGACGGTGATGTCGCAGGTGTCGGAAAGATGCTTCTGCAGGTGCGCGATATCCTGCTCCTTGCAAGCGGCATTGACGACGACGAAAAGGTGGTCGTCGAGATGGGTGATCATGAGGTCGTCGAGGATGCCGCCGTTTTCATCGGTGAAGAAACCGTAGCGCTGTCGTCCCTCGGCGAGGCCGAGAATATCGACCGGCACGAGGCTTTCGAGCGCGAGCGCCGCATCCTCATACTTGCCGGACTTCGCCTTGATGATGACCTGGCCCATATGGGAGACATCGAACACGCCGGCGGCAGTGCGGGTCTGCAGGTGCTCCTTCATGACTCCAGCAGGATATTGCACCGGCATGTCATAGCCTGCGAAAGGCACCATACGGGCGCCGAGCGACAGATGCAGCGCGTGCAGCGGGGTTTTCTTGAGGGCAGCAGTATCGTCCAAAAGACGCCTCCGGGGTTTGCGCCGGAAAATCCGGGCGCGGGCTCAAAACTGAAGACGCGGTTGCGCCTTGTCTCCTTGAGCCCCCTCTGTCCCTTTGCCTGAGATTGTTATCCCTTCGGCGGACGTTACGAGAACGCCTCTCTCCAGAGTTCCGTCTGCCCCTTGTGGTCCTTTTGCCTGAGAGTTTCCGGGGCGGTTGCTCCTTCGGCACCGGCATCAGCGTACCGGCTTCTCCCAACAAGGTTGCGGCAATTATCCGGGGGTGGCGGGGCTTGGCAAGCAAAATGTCGGTACCGCACAAATTTTTGTCGCGGCTTCGGAATAGCTGATATCGGCAGCGGCAATTGGGCTTTTGCATTTGCGGGTGAAATTGGCTAACGCGGGCCTGGAGCCATTGCCGATGATGAAACATTGTGATCAGCAAAGGCTCCGGGAGCGAGGAGATATTTCATGAAGATCAGGACATTTGGTTTTGCTGCCCTGCTTTGCGTCGCCGGTTTTGCCGGATCGGCCATCGGCCAGGATCATCAGCATATGCAGGGCATGGATATGAACGGCATGAGCATGTCTTCAGACGGTGACGTCGTGAAGGCAGGCGATCTCGAAGTGTCCGGCGGCTTCGCCAAGGCAATGCTGCCCGGCCAGCCGGTCGGCGGCGGCTTCTTTACCGTGAAGAATAATGGCTCGGCCGACGACCAGCTTCTTTCGGTCGCCTCGCCGGCAGCGGGGCAGGTGCAGATCCATGAAATGTCGATGCAGGGCAATGTCATGAAGATGCGCGAACTGAAGGACGGCATCACCATTCCGGCCGGCAAGACCGTGGAATTGACGCCCGGCAACCTGCACCTGATGTTCATAAAGGTGGCCGCGCCTTTCAAGCAGGGCGACAAGGTGCCGGTCACGCTGACCTTCGCAAAAGCCGGCAAGGTCGATCTGGTGCTGAACGTGCTGTCCGCCCAAGGCAAGTAAGGGCGTTCAGGCCGTCCGCAGAGGCGTCAGCAGTTCATTGGGGATCGGCAGGCTTTCGCTTTCCCGGTCCCAGGCCTGCGCTACGATCTTCCAGTGACCGTCGTTTTTGACGAAGAGCATCATCTCGACATTGCGGTTGATCTCGGCACCGTTCTCGATGTTTTCACAGGCAACCGCGGCGATGGCGATATTGCCGAATATGAAGACCTTGCCGCCCAGTACCGTTTCATCGAATGAGATGAGCGCTTTCCCGGCAAGATCGTTCATGCGGGAAGAGAATTCGGCGACCGATCTGCCGGAAACGGGACGGGCGGAAGGATAGAGCGTTGCACCCGGCAAAAAGTCGCCGGCGAATGCTGCCATGTCGGGCGCAGATTTCGTCGTCCAGCTCATGCTTTTGAACTGGCGCTCGATAATGTCGCAGATTGCCCTGATGTCGTCTGCTTGCGCTATCATCCACATGCTCCAAGTCCGATAGGGGTCCCTGGATTTGTACTATCGGGCCAGCGGAGGCTGAGGTCTAGACTTCGTCGTAGGACTTGAGCGCCTGTCTCAGGCCGGCCTGCGGCTGGCGATAGCCTCTCTCCATGAGATCGAGCGCGACTTCCGTCGATTGAATGACGTTGGACGTGTCTTCCGGATCGTGACCGGTCTCGTGGCTGCGCTGCCTTTCCACAAGCTTGCGAGCCTCACGCGCAGCCGTCGCCGTCGCCACGCGCTGGGGGATGCGCAGGGTTTCGGCAGCGGAGGCGGCCATGGTCGCGGATATGGAAACAAGCTGTGTCATGAGGCCGTCATACCGGCGCGATCTTCGCGTTCCGCTAAGAAAATCGCTCGCATTTTACCTGATGGTAAGATTTCCACACCTGCGATTGGAATCAGTCCGGAATCACCATAAACCGGAGGCATGTTCCAGGCTCTGCTCGTCGCCGTCGGCGGCGCTATCGGTTCGCTTCTTAGATATTATGTCGGGCTCGGGTCGGTGCGGCTCATGGGGCCGGGCTTTCCGTGGGGCACGCTCACCGTCAACGTTGTCGGCTGCTTCATCATCGGTGTCTTCGCCGAGATGATTGCGCGGCGCTTCAACGCTTCGGTGGAGCTGCGGCTGTTGCTGATCACCGGCTTTCTCGGCGGCTTCACGACCTTCTCCGCCTTCTCGCTCGATGCGATCTCGCTGTTCGAACGCGGCGAGGTCTTTGTCGGCGGCCTCTACATCGCGGCGAGCGTCGGGCTTTCGATGTTGGCTGTCATGGCAGGCCTCGGACTAATGCGCGCGCTGATCTGATTTCGATTCCGATTTCCGTTTTGTGAAAAATGCTCTAAAGGCAGCGGCAAGAGAGGCGCTGGCTTCGATCGCGCCCATATTTTCCGAAAGATATCCATGGCAGGCATAGAACACATCAAGGTGGAGCCCGATGAAGCGGGCATGCGGCTCGACCGCTGGTTCAAGATCCACTATCCGGGTCTCGGTTTCGGCCCGCTGCAGAAGTTGCTGCGCTCCGGCCAGGTGCGCGTCGATGGCGGCCGCGTCAAATCGGATGCCCGCGTGCAGCCCGGCCAGATGGTGCGCATACCGCCGCTCGACGTCGATGCCAAGGCGAAGTCCGGACCGATCGCCGGCAAGGATCTCAAGCATTCGAGCGATTTCGAACTTCTCTCGCGCATGGTGCTGCATGAGGATGAGAAGGTCATCGTCCTCAACAAGCCACCCGGACTTGCCGTGCAGGGCGGCTCGGGTGTCGCGCGCCATATCGACCAGATGCTCGAAGCCTGGACCAGCCCCAAGGGTGAGAAGCCGCGCCTCGTCCACCGCCTCGACCGCGATACGTCGGGCGTGCTCGTGATTGCCCGGACGCGCGGTGCTGCCCAGAAGCTGACGGCCGCCTTCCGCGAGCGCGATACCAAGAAGACCTACTGGGCGCTGGTCAAGGGCGTGCCGCGCAAGCACGAAGACAGGATCTCGACCTGGCTCGTCAAGGAGCCGACGGTCGACGGCGACCGCATGCGCATTGCCAAGCACGGCGAAGAGGGCGCCGATCACGCAATCTCCTTCTACCGCGTGCGCGAAACGGCAGCACAGAACCTCGCCTGGCTGGAAATGGAACCCTATACGGGGCGCACCCACCAGCTGCGCGTCCACGCGCTGCATATCGGCCACCCGATCATCGGCGATCCGAAATATTACGACGAGGATCCGAACTGGGATTTCCCCGGCGGCGTCCAGAAGAAGCTGCATCTGCACGCGCGCCATATCGATATCCCGCACCCCTCGGGCGGGCGCCTGCGCGTCAGTGCGCCGCTGCCACCGCACATGGTACAGACATGGAACCTGCTCGGTCTCGACCTTGCCGGGGCTGAGAGAGACGACGAATGAAACTCGCTTTGTTTGATTGCGACGGCACGCTGGTCGACAGCGCCGGGCTGATCCATGAAACCATGCGCCGCACCTTCGAAAAGTTCGGCAAGCCGGAGCCGCGTTTCGAAGACACAAAGGCGATCATCGGCCTGACGCTCGATATCGCCATTGCCCGCATGCAGGGCAAGCCGCATGTCGAGCAGGAAGACATCGACATGACGGCGCATTACAAATCGCTGTTTTCGGTCGTGCGGCAGGATCTCGACTACAAGGAGCCGCTGTTTCCCGGCATCCGTGAGATGATCGACACGCTCGCGGCCCGCGAAGACCTCTTGATTGGCGCGGTTACCGGCAAGTCGCGGCGCGGGCTGAAGCTCGTTGCGGAAACGCATGGTTTCGATTTCATCGTGTCGCGCACCGCCGACGACTGCCCCTCCAAGCCGCACCCGGCGATGGTGAGCGAATGCTGCGACGAAACCGGCATGAACGCGGCCGACACCATTGTCATCGGTGATGCGATTTACGATATGCAGATGGCAAAGGCAGCCGGCGCCAAGGCGATCGGCGTTGCCTGGGGTTATGCCAGCGTGGATGAGCTGATCGCCAACGGCGCCGATGCGATCGCCTACCATCCGAACGAGATACTGCGCCATTTTTCCTGAGGTGAGCCCATGCGCGACCTGCTGAACGACCTTTCCGAAGGCCTGAGCCATCCCGACCCGATCCGCCGCGCGCAGATCCAGATGAAGAAGCCGCTGCCGAAGCGCTTCTATCAGACTGTCTCAATCGAACCGCATGAAGATGGTTTCGCCATCATGCTCGACGGCAAGGCGGTGCGCACGCCGGCCCGCCAGATTCTGGCCGTGCCGAGCGAGGCGCTGGCGAAACTGGTCGCCGCCGAATGGGAGGCGCAGGCCGAGGTTATCAACCCGGCGGTGATGCCGGTGACGCGTCTTGTCAACACGGCGATCGATGGTGTCGCGACCGATACGCAAGCCGTCTTCGAAGATATCCTGCGCTTCTCGTCGAGCGATCTGCTCTGCTACCGTGCCGACGGTCCGGACAAACTGATCGAACGGCAGACCGAGCGCTGGGATCCGGTGCTCGATTGGGCAGCCGCCGAATTCGGCGCACGCTTCATTCTCGTCGAAGGCGTGATGCATCACGAGCAGCCGCGCGAGGCGACCGCCGCTTTCGGTTCCGCGCTGCGCCGCCATGACGGCGCACTCACGCTTGCCGCTCTCCATACGGTGACAACGCTGACCGGTTCGGCACTTCTCGCGCTGGCGATTGCCGAGGAGAGGATCACGCCCGACGAGGCTTGGTCGCTCGCCCATCTCGATGAGGACTGGACGATCGAACATTGGGGAAGCGACGAGGAAGCCGAACAGCGCCGTGCCAAGCGTTTTGAGGATTTCAGGGCCGCAACGGATGTTTTTTTCGCGCTAAGGGCCTGAATCATATTGCCTTGACCAACTTTATGACGAAATCTGCGACTCCGGACGGGGATTGCAGGAATCTGGAATGAATTGGCTCAAGTCGAGAATTTGCCTGATCGCGCTTGTATGCGCGGCACTGACGGCTTGCGCCAGTCTCCTGCCGAAGAGGCCGGAAAAGCCCATCTATGATGTGCGCAGCGCCGTCGTGCTTTCCAGCACCACCATGTCGGCAGAACTGCTTTCCGGCATCAGTGACCGCGTCAATGCAGCCATCCGTGCGACCGTGCGCACGACCGATCTGCCGCATGTGGTGCTGACGATCCGCATCGTTTCCGTCACGAAGGGCCTCGGCTTCCAGAAGGACCGCAACGTCGCGAAGGTCAGGACCGATGCCGCTTCAGTGGAAGATGGATCGGTCATTGCCGTCAGCTCCTTCGAAGTTACCAGCATGACCGCCGATCCCACGCTTGCCGACGATATTCTGGCGGAAGATATCGCCGCGCGCATCCGCTCGGCCTTCGCGCTCAGCGGGCGTTAATTCCCAGGCAATTCCGGACGCAAAACCGCCAAGGCGTTTTGCTGGAATTGCCCAAGCTAAAAAATCGGCCGCCAGCAGCGGCGAGGGGAGATCATGAAGGATATTCTGGAAGAGCTTGAGCGCCGCCGTGGTATTGCCCGTCTCGGCGGCGGCCAGGCGCGTATCGATGCGCAGCACCAGCGCGGCAAGCTGACGGCGCGCGAACGTATCGATCTCTTCCTCGACGAAGGCTCGTTCGAGGAGTTCGATATGTTCGTCGAGCACCGCTCCACCGATTTCGGCATGGACAAGAGCCGCATTGCCGGTGACGGCGTGGTCACCGGCTGGGGTACGGTCAACGGCCGCACGGTCTTCGTCTTTGCCAAGGATTTCACGGTCTTCGGCGGTTCGCTCTCGGAAGCCCATGCCGAGAAGATCATCAAGGTGCAGGATATGGCGCTGAAGAACCGCGCGCCCATCATCGGCATCTATGATGCGGGCGGCGCGCGCATCCAGGAAGGGGTGGCCGCACTCGGCGGTTATGCCGAAGTCTTCCAGCGCAATGTGCTGGCGTCGGGCGTCATTCCGCAGATCTCCGTCATCATGGGACCATGCGCCGGCGGCGACGTCTATTCGCCCGCCATGACCGACTTCATCTTCATGGTGCGCGATACGTCCTACATGTTCGTCACTGGTCCCGATGTGGTGAAGACCGTGACCAACGAGACGGTGACGTCGGAGGAGCTCGGCGGCGCCAGCGTGCATACGACGCGTTCCTCGATTGCCGACGGCGCCTATGACAATGATGTCGATACGCTGTTGCAGGTGCGCCGGCTGATCGATTTCCTGCCGCAGTCGAACACGTCTCCGGTGCCGGAAATCGAATGTTACCAGTCGGTGACCGATGCCGACAATTCGCTGGATACGCTGATCCCGGCCAATGCCAATAAACCTTACGACATCAAGGAACTGATCCAGAAGGTAGCGGACGAGGGCGATTTTTTCGAGATCCAGGCGAGCTTTGCCAAGAACATCGTCTGCGGTTTCGGCCGCATCGAGGGCTCGACCGTCGGCTTCGTCGCCAACCAGCCGATGGTGCTGGCCGGCGTGCTCGACAGCGACGCCTCGCGCAAGGCGGCACGTTTCGTGCGCTTCTGCGACTGCTTTAATATTCCGATCGTCACCTTCGTCGATGTGCCGGGCTTCCTTCCGGGCACGGCGCAGGAATATGGCGGGCTCATCAAGCATGGCGCGAAATTGCTCTTTGCCTATGCAGAGGCGACCGTACCGAAGCTGACAGTCATCACCCGCAAGGCTTTCGGCGGTGCCTATGACGTGATGGCATCGAAACATCTGCGCGGTGACCTCAATTATGCCTGGCCGACTGCGCAGATCGCCGTGATGGGCGCCAAGGGTGCGGTCGAGATCATTTTCCGCAAGGATATTGCAGATCCCGAAAAGATCGCCGCCCATACGAAGATGTATGAGGACCGGTTCCTGTCGCCCTTCGTAGCGGCCGAGCGCGGCTATGTGGATGAAGTGATCATGCCGCATTCGACGCGGCGGCGGCTGGCGCGGGGCCTCAAGATGCTGAAGAACAAGGATCTCAGCAATCCCTGGAAGAAGCACGACAACATTCCGCTCTGATCGAATAAGGGAGGCTCTTCAGGTGTTTACGCACTGTCGAACTTGTGAACGCCTGTCAGCAATCCGTGTCTTCAATCATCGATAGAGACGCGGTAACGCTCGACGGCACACCCTTAAGGAGAGTCTTTATGTCAACTTTCGAGCGTCTGTCTGCCTACCGCCCCTATGGTCTGGCCGCTCTCAGAATCATGGCCGCGCTTCTGTTCATCGAGCACGGCACGATGAAGCTTTTCGGCTTCCCGGCAGCCCAGGGCGATGGCCCGCTATCCACGCTGTTCCTGATTGCCGGACTGCTGGAACTCATCGGCGGCATTCTCGTGCTGATCGGTTTCGCGACGCGTCCCGTCGCCTTCCTGCTGTCGGGCGAAATGGCGATCGCCTATTTCACGGCACATATGCCGCACAGCTTCTTCCCGGCGCTCAACCAGGGCGATGCTGCGATCCTGTTCTGCTTCGTATTTCAGTACCTGTTCTTCGCCGGCGCGGGTGCACTCTCCGTCGATAACAGAAACGCCAGGTCGTGAACGAAAGGGGCTGCGGGTTTTCGCCCGCAGCCCTTCCTCATTTCAGACATCTGTTTTTCAGGCCGTCAGCTTGAGGCCGGCAATGCCGGCGACGATCAGCGCAATGCAGGCAAGCCGCGAAAAGCTTGCAGCATCACCCAGCAGCCAGATACCGAGCAGAACGGTGCCGACAGTGCCGATACCGGTCCAGACCGCGTAGGCCGTGCCGATCGGCAGGGTTTTGACGGCAAGACCGAGCAGGATGATGCTCACCACCATGGAAATGACCGTCAGGGTCGTCGGAATGGGACGCGTGAAGCCATCGGTATATTTCAGACCGATCGCCCAACCACATTCAAAAATACCAGCGAGAAAAAGCAGGAACCAGGCCATCATACTCTCCTATCAAGAGCGAGGCCGTCCCCGCGACTTTTGCGCCTCAGACAAGTTCGGGCGCCGCAGTCGTCTGCGTCACGCTCTATATGCAGATGGGAACGGCTGAGTTCAAGCTAGGAAATGGCATGGCTGCCATGCCACCCGATTTCGGATCGCTCACGCATTCTTGGCGCGGCGGCAGAGACGGTCGAAGGTTTCGAGGAAGCGCGAGCGATCCTTCGGGCTAAACGCTGCGTTATAGCCCTTGCTCTCGCCGGTTTCGCGCAGATGCGCGCCGAGATCGCGCATGGCGCTTGCCATGCCGATATTGGTTTCGTCGAAGACACGACCCGTCGGGCCGGTAACGAAGGAGCCCTTGGCGACGCAGCGGACCGCGAGCGGCACGTCGGCAGTGACGACCACGTCATTGGGGCCAGTATTGTCGGCAATCCAGTTGTCGGCGGCATCGAAGCCGTTGGAGACGATGACGTTGCGCACCATCGGATCACGAGAGGGGCGCAGGCCGGAATTGGCGACGAAGGTCACCTCCATATCAAGGCGTTCGGCGACCTTCAGGATCTCGGGTTTGACGGGGCAGGCGTCGGCATCGACATAGATCATGGCGATATCCTCACGCAGGCTGTGTGGCCAGCGGACGGACCATATCGATATGGGGAATGCCGTCTTCCAGATATTCCTCCGAGGTCTTCACGAAACCGAAGGATTCGTAGAAGCGGCACAGATGCGCCTGCGCCGAGAGGGCGATCGGGTTTTCCGGAAAGAACCTTTCGCAGGCAGCGATCGATTCCGCCATGACAGCATCGCCGAGCCGCTTGCCGCGATGGGCGGGCGAAACGACGACGCGGCCGATCTTTGTCGGATGTTCTGCGCCGTAGGGCTTCAGGAGGCGCGTCGAGGCAAGCAGTTCGCCGTTCTCCATGAGCCGCAGATGCAGGGCGTCGACATCCTTGCCGTCGAGTTCCGGATAGGGGCAGTTCTGCTCGACGACGAAGACATCGACGCGCATCCGCAAGAGGTCGTAAAGCTCTCGCGCGGAGAGTTCATCGAGACTTTTGAGGTCGGTCGTGTAGGCCGGCGTGGTCATCAATAGACCACGACGCCGCGAATGCTTTCACCCTTGTGCATCAGATCGAAGCCCTTGTTGATATCTTCGAGCGGCATCGTGTGGGTGATCATCGGATCGATCTGGATCTTGCCTTCCATGTACCAGTCGACGATCTTCGGCACGTCGGTGCGGCCACGGGCACCGCCGAAGGCCGTGCCCATCCAGTTGCGGCCGGTGACCAGCTGGAATGGACGAGTCGAGATTTCCTGGCCGGCGCCGGCGACGCCGATGATGATGGACTTGCCCCAGCCGCGGTGGCTTGCTTCCAGAGCCTGGCGCATGACCTTGGTATTGCCGGTGCAATCGAAGGTGTAATCGGCGCCGCCGATCAGGTCGCCGTGGCGCTTCGTCAAGTTGACGAGGTAAGGCACGATGTCGTCGCCAACTTCCTTCGGGTTGACGAAATGCGTCATGCCGAATTTCTCGCCCCATGCCTTGCGGTCAGGATTGATATCGACACCGATGATCATGTCCGCGCCGGCAAGACGTAGGCCCTGCAGGACGTTAAGGCCGATGCCGCCGAGACCGAAGACGATGGCCGTGGAACCCATCTCGACCTTGGCCGTATTGATGACCGCACCGATGCCGGTCGTCACACCACAGCCGATATAGCAGATCTTGTCGAAGGGGGCGTCCGGGTTGACCTTGGCAACGGCGATCTCCGGCAGGACCGTGAAATTGGAGAAGGTCGAGCAGCCCATATAGTGGTGGATCTTGTCCTTGCCGATCGAGAAGCGCGAGGTGCCATCAGGCATCACGCCCTGGCCCTGGGTCGCGCGGATCGAGGTGCAGAGATTGGTCTTGCGCGAGGTGCAGGAGTAGCACTCGCGGCATTCCGGCGTGTAGAGCGGAATGACATGATCGCCCTTCTTGACCGAGGTGACGCCGGGGCCGACATCGACGACGATGCCGGCACCTTCGTGGCCGAGAATCGCCGGGAAGAGGCCTTCCGGATCGGCGCCCGAGAGCGTGAAATCGTCGGTGTGGCAGATGCCCGTCGCCTTGACCTCGATCAGCACTTCGCCGGCCTTGGGGCCTTCGAGCTGAACGGTCATGACCTCAAGCGGTTTTCCTGCCTGAACGGCAACGGCGGCGCGAACATCCATCTTCGATCTCCTCGTGATTTGCGTGGCGGACTTTTGCACGCTCGGCGAGGATGGCTCAAGCGAAAAAGCCTTTGAGCTTCTTCTGAAAATCGGCTTCGCCACCCTTTTTGGAGATCGGCTTCGCCAGCCTTTTTTAGAGATCGGCTTCGCCAGTCTTTTTTAGAGATTGGCTTCGCCTCAGGCGAATTCCATGATGACGGCATCGACCGCGAGACTTTCGCCAGGGGCAGCCTTGATCTTGCCGACGACCAGGTCGCGCTCGGCGCGCAGCACGTTTTCCATCTTCATGGCTTCGACGACGGCAAGCGTTTCACCGGCCTTGACCTCCTGGCCCTCAGCGACGGCGATGGAGACGACGAGGCCGGGCATCGGGCAGAGCAGCAGCTTGGAGGTGTCAGGCGGCAGCTTCTCCGGCATCAGGCTATCAAGCTCGGCATGGCGCGGCGTGAAGACGCGCGCCTTGACGGAGAGGCCCTGCCAGTCGATGCGCATGCCGTTCAGGATCGGGCGAATCTGCGCGGTCACCGGCCGGCTGGCGATCCTGCCGCGCCAGACCGGATCGCCGGGTCTCCAGTCGGTGATGACAGTTTCAGTGCGGCCACCCACTTCCATTTCCATCTCGAAGGGGATGGTGACCAAGCCATCGAGCAGTTTGATCGGTACGTAATTGCGGCCGAGCTTGACGACCCATTCTTCGCGCAGCGATCCGCTTGCCTGACGCAGACGATCGGCAAAGCCTTCGCGACGGCCGGATTCGATCAGCGAGACGGAAAGGGCGATGGCTGCAAGGGCTGCCTCTTCCGCGGCATCGGGTGCCATCGGGGCGAAACCGTCAGGGTATTCCTCGGCAATGAAACCGGTGGAGAGCCGTCCCTCGCGCCAGCGCGGATGTTTCATCAGGGCAGAGAGGAAGGGAACATTATGCTCGATGCCATCGACCACGAATGCGTCCAGCGCCTGGCCCATGGCTTCCACCGCCTGCAGGCGGCTCGGTGCCCAGGTGCAGAGCTTGGCGATCATCGGATCGTAATACATGGAGATTTCGGCGCCTTCGAAGACGCCGGTGTCGTTGCGGATGATCACGTCGCCGGTGCGGCCTTCGGCCGGCGGGCGGTAACGCGTCAGGCGGCCGATCGAGGGCAGGAAGTTGCGATAGGGGTCTTCGGCATAGAGACGGCTTTCGATCGCCCAGCCGTTCAGCTTGATGTCTTTCTGGGCGAAGGGCAGCTTCTCGCCGGCAGCAACACGGATCATCTGCTCGACGAGATCGATGCCGGTCACCAGTTCCGTTACCGGATGCTCGACCTGCAGGCGGGTGTTCATTTCGAGGAAGTAGAAATTGCGGTCGCGGTCGACGATGAACTCCACCGTGCCGGCGCTCTGGTAATCGACAGCCTTTGCCAAAGCCACAGACTGTTGGCCCATCGCGGCACGGGTCTTCTCGTCGAGGAAAGGCGAGGGCGCTTCCTCAGCGACCTTCTGGTTGCGGCGCTGGATGGAGCATTCGCGCTCGCCGAGATAGACGACATTGCCATGCGCATCGGCCAGAACCTGTATTTCGATATGGCGCGGATCGACGACATATTTTTCGATGAAGACGCGGTCGTCGCCGAAGGAGCTTTTGGCCTCCGAGCGAGCGCGATCAAAACCGTCGCGCACTTCCGCTTCGTTCCAGGCAATGCGCATGCCCTTGCCGCCGCCGCCGGCCGAGGCCTTGATCATCACGGGATAGCCGATCTCGCCGGCGATCTTCTCGGCATGAACGGCATCCTCGATAACGCCGAGATAGCCGGGCACCGTAGAGACCTTGGCGGCGTTGGCGAATTTCTTCGATTCGATCTTGTCGCCCATCGCCATGATGGCCTTGGGCTTCGGGCCGATGAATATGATGCCTTCCTTCTCCAGCGCCTCGCAGAACGAAGCGCGCTCGGACAGGAAGCCGTAGCCGGGGTGAACAGCCTCTGCGCCCGTCTCCTTGCAGGCGGCAATGATCTTTTCGGCAACAAGATAGCTATCGGCGGCCGGGGCTGCGCCGATATGGACGGCCTCATCGGCCATCTCGACATGAAGGGCGTCCCGATCCGCATCCGAATAGACTGCAACGGTGGCAATGCCCATGCGACGTGCGGTTTTGATCACGCGGCAGGCGATCTCGCCGCGATTCGCGATCAGGATTTTCTTGAACATCGAGACTCCACCCAGGAAATGCGTTCCGGAGTTTTACGCATAAAAAGCCGGAACGCACAATTGGGATGAAGGAGGAGGGACAGACGTGAGGATTAAGCCACCGCTGCGGCGATCGGCTCTTCATCGATGATGCGGAGCCAACGGCTGCGTCTCGGCTGAGCGTAATCCCTCAGCTCAACGGAAGCCATGATCTCGCCCCAGCGCTGATGATTGGCGCCTGACAGGGTCGCCGCCTCGATGCGCTGCAGCACGCCATATTCGAGCGGCGACACGCCGATGATACCGCCTTCGCTGACGCTGCGCAGAACCCGCATGAGATAATCCACATCCTGCCGGGTTATGCCCCTGCGATCAGTGGCGCGGGTCAGCTTGTAGCCGCCGATATCCTCTGACAGCGCCAGGCGGAGCTGGTCGAGTGCCATTGCCCTGAGCTCATCGGGAACATGGGCAGACAGTTCCATGACATGCAGGATCAGCTCAAGCTCAAGTGCGGAATTGACCACGCCATCCGTCGTGAACATGCGCATGATCCATGCGACATTGATCTCGTCCAGCGAGCCCTGCGGATAGGTATAGTCGACGATGAAGCCTGCCAGCTGTTCGACGAAGAACGTGTTCCACTCGGAACATTTTTCGGGGCAGGAATTATTGAGCGCCAACATCACCACGACATGATCGGAAGTCCGGATTCCCTCCGGAAAGGTGTGTTTGCGCAGCAGCGCGATGTCTTCGGCCGTCAGCCGATGCTTCCCGGCGATCACGCACGCCGGAAAAGCGAGACGGAACTCACTCATGTTTTATCTCCAGACTTCATCATGAAGTCAGAGATGGTTTTAGCGATCCCGAATTGAAGATCCCTCAAGAAGGAGAGTTAACCCCTGATGCGAGGTTTCATGCGGATTTTAACGATCGCGCCTGAATACGCTCGCGCCAGATGATAAAAAGCCCTGACGCAACTATGATGGCGATGCCGATCCATTTGGAAACATTCGGAAAATCGCCGAACAGGGCGTAACCGAGCACCGTTGCGGATATGATCTCGAAGTATTGGAACGGCGCAAGCAGCGAGAGCGGCGCAAGGCGGAAAGCCTTAACGACCAGCATGTGCGCATAGCCCGAAATCGTGCCAAGAATGAGCAGCAGGACGAGGCCGAGCCAGGAGGCGGGCAGGGAGGGCGTAAAGTCGGTACTGCCAGCGCTGTTTCCCGCAAAAAGCGCTGCGGCCATGAAGATAGTGCCGCCGATACCGGCCATCGTCTGCATCGTCAGCGGCGAATCCGCCTCGCCGATCGCCCGGTTGAGAAAGAGATAGAGCGAGAAGAGGAACGCGCAGAACACCGGCAGCAGCGCCTTGAGACCGAAAATTTCATAGCTCGGCTGAATGACGATCATGGCGCCGCCGAAACCGACGACGATCGCCATCCAGCGCCGCCAGCCGACCTTGTCGCCAAGGAACAGCGCGGACAGCGCCGTCAGCATGAAGGGCTCGACGAAATAGATGGCGAAGACGTCCGCAAGCGGCATGTACTTGACCGCGACGAAGAAGAGCAGGCTGGCCGCGCCATGCAGGACGCCGCGCAAGAGGTTCATCCACGGGCGCTTGGCCGAGAGTGCCTTCATGCCGAACATGGCGAAAAGGATCGGCAGGGTGCAGACGAGCTGGAAGAAGAAGCGGTAGAAGGTTACCTGTCCGGGCGACATGCCCTCGAAGGTCGCCATATATTTCGCGATCGCGTCCATCGTCGGCAGGATGGCCATGGCGCCGGCCATGATAGCCATGCCCTGAAGTGGATTCTGTGCGGAGGGAGATTCGGACATGATGGCTGCTTCTTGCGGATGGTGTCATCAACCACAGGAAGGCAGTTCGATCAAGGTCAGCAATCAGGGACAGTGTCCGGTGTCATTGACGGTCTCGCCGAACACGCCTTCGAAGGCGGAGCGCAGGCGTATATCCGCATCGGTCATCGTCACGAGCAGGCCGAGATCGACGAGGCTGGTCACACCATAGGCAGAGATGCCGCAAGGCACGATGCCGTTGAAATGGTCGAGATCGGGATCGACGTTGAGCGACAGGCCGTGGAAGGTCACCCATTTGCGGAGACGAATGCCGAGGGCGGCGATCTTGTCTTCCGCCATGGTGCCATCGGGCAAGAGGGGACGTTCCGGTCGGCGAACCCAGACACCGACTCGATCCTCGCGCCGTTCGCCGCGCACATTCATAGAATCGAGCGTACGGATGAGCACTTCCTCGAGGGCGGCCACGAAGGCGCGAACATCCTGCCGGCGGCGCTTCAGATCGAGCATGACATAGGCCACGCGCTGCCCGGGGCCGTGATAGGTGTATTCACCGCCGCGGCCGGTAGCGAAGACCGGAAAACGATCCGGCTGGACGAGATCCTTGGCGTCGGCGCTGGTGCCGGCCGTATAGAGCGGCGGATGTTCGAGCAGCCAGACGAGCTCATCGCCGCCTTCGGCAATATCGGCCACCTCCCGCTCCATCGTCTCCACCGCTTCCGTATAGGGAACAGGCTCATCCGAGATGCGCCAGCGCACGGGGCGCGAACCGAGTTTGGGGAGCATGGAGAAATCGAGATCGGTGCGTAGCATGGCAGTCCTTGACGCTGTCCGCAAAGGTGAGGGCGGGCGCGGGCTTCTATATGGACTTGGGCGGCGAGCGATTCAATCGCTCTTTGCAGCGGGCGCTGTTTGAAGGCGGACGGTCACCTCGAAGGGGCAGCCCGGGCCCGATCAGTCCATGATGAAATGCGGGATGAAGCGCGAGAGGTTCTGGGTGATTGGCGATTTGTCCTCGCGGATGCAGATGCCGCAGGCTTCGCCGGCGACGACCCAGGAGCCGATCACCGCATAATCGTCGCCGAATCGCGGGAGCAGGCAGGCCTCCTGCACGATATAGCCTTCCGCGCCATATTCTCCATCCACGGCGATCGTCTTGCCTCCTGACGTCAGCGTGACGTTTGCCCCTTCGCGTGACAGGAGCGGCTTTCTGACGGCGTTTTCCAGACGCAGCGCCTGTGGATCATCAGCGAAATAGGCGGGCAGCAGGTTCGGATGGTTGGGCGCCATTTCCCAGAGCACGGGCAGGAGGCCCTTGTTCGACAGGGTCATCTTCCACAGGGGCTCGTGGATCTTCGTGGGCGTGGAGATGAGATGCGTGCCGAACTCCTCGTGGACCATGAATTCCAGCGGATAGAGCTTGAAGAGGTTCTCCATCCGGCGGTCTTCCAGATCGGTGAACCAGTCTTCCAGGTCGATACCGATCTCCTCCATGTCGAGCAACACGACTTCGAAGCCCGCCTGGAAAGCAACGTCGGCCAGATATTTCGTGGTGAGGTAATCCTCTTCGTTTTCGGTGATGCAGGCGAAATGGAAGACGCCGCTATCGCTGGCGCTTTTGAAATGCTGGAAAGCGCCGATCAATTGCTCATGGATGGAATTGAACTGGTCGGTGTCGGCGTTCAACCGGCCAAGACGCTTCATATCCTGCAGCCATTCCCACTGGACGACGGCGCTCTCGAAAAGCGAGGTTGGTGTATCGGCATTGAACTCGAACAGCTTCGCCGGACCCTTGCCGTCGTAGCGCAGATCGAAGCGGCCGTAGATATCGCGATCGGACCATTTCCACGACCGCCGGATTGCCTCGTGGAACGCAGACGGGATCGCCATACGCGCCATCAAGGCGGGATCGGCACAGATGCGATCGACTGCCTTGTAGCAGAGCTGCAGGATCTCGTTTGTCGGATCCTCCAGATCGTCTTCGATCTGAGCGAGTGTGAACTGGTATGCGTTGCGTTCGTCCCAATAGAGCTCGCCATACATATGATGAATGGTGAAATCCAGCGCTTCGACTTTCTGGATCCAGCCCGGCCTTTCGCCTGTCACGATGCGCTTCATGGCGGGACCTCAGGACGCAGCAGAACCGCGCATGCCGAAACCAGAACGGGCAAGCGTGGTTGTAACGACCTCAGGCCTGACGAGCGCTCCATTGCCGTAGGTCATCTTGAAACCGCCGACTTTGTTGGTGACCAATACGCCGGCGGCATTCACAAAACCCGAGACATGGTTGCTTTCATAAAGTGCCGAAGCCGGTACCGCCGGATAGTAGACGCCATTGACGCCCTTTTCGGGTTGGCCGATGAGGTAGCCAGATTGATAGGGGCTGTAGTGCCCTGCACCGGCACCATGCAGTGAACTTGTCTCCTCGCAGTGGCCATTGCCAAACTCCTCCTCGCAATCCTCACGGCTCTGATAGGAAGGTGCATTTTTCAGATGCTCGGCACGGGCAGTCTCAAAGCTGTTCTTGCAATCGTCAGGGCCGAACCTGCTATCGTTGAGACACTCGTCAAGCGTCTTGTAGGCCGCCGTTTCAGTCTCGCCCATGGAACGCGTTACGAGATAGATCGCGAAAATAAACGTTCCAAGAATGGCGAGCTTCACGCCTCCCTTGGTATATCGATAACGATCTTCCGGTGTCATGCGATCCCCAATTATTGGATGCCATGCGGCTGCACAGGCAGAGCGAAATATGCGCCAAACCGAAATATCCGGCTTGCGTTCGAATGATGAGAAAGACTGGATTGCCAGCGAGCGTGCGCGACCGCGCAGATGAACCGGCATCAACAGACGCTAGTACCTAGCGAAACATCAAAAATGACTAATCGAAACGATTTTCATGAAATGAACACCCCCTGAGACCCTAACCGTTCCAGTTATGTTCTCAATTCCAGATAGAAGTCAAGCGCAAGATTGCTCACCAGAATTGCAGCTGCTGCAGAGAGATTTTGCGACGATATCGACGAGGGATGGCATCGGTGAGAAGGAGACGCAGCGCGCTGCGTCTCGCAGCACGGACGTCGGGACCGGACAGGCCAAGCCTTTGGCAAGAAAGAAAAAACCCGCCGAAGCGGGTTTCTTTGGTGCGGTCGAGAAGACTCGAACTTCCACGGGTTGCCCCACAGCGACCTCAACGCTGCGCGTCTACCAATTCCGCCACGACCGCATCGTGGTAGGGCCGATTTGCGTCGGCGAGGGAGCATGTAGCAAAAGCATCTGACGGACACAAGCGCGATGTGACAGTTTTTTTTAAAACCTTGTCCGGGGTGTGGATTAAGCCACCAGAGATGTTGAAATTAAAGGGAAAAAGGCAAGAACTTAAAAAAGAAAAGGGCCGAAAACCGGCCCTTTCTCGCATTATGTCAGTGCATTTCACGGCAGGCTTCGGTGCGGGAAGCACCGCTATCGGCGCCTTTCTGGCGCGAGCCCTTCGGGCCGACCATGCTGTGGCAATTCGGAAGCGGCTTGATGCTGGCAGTCGCCGTATTGTCGACTTTTGCCGGCTTTGCCATCGCGCTCGGTGCGAAGCCATCGCTGTCATTCGTATAGTCGCTGGAATAGGCCGGCGGCGTCACATGGCTCGGGTAGTGAACGGGCTTGGCCGGTGCGACGGGTGTCTGGTAGAGGCCATCGCCATTGTTGGAGTACTGGTCATCATACTGCGGCTGAGCGAAAGCAGCACTGGCGAGGCTCACAGCAAACACTGCAGCGGCGGCGGCGATTTTCATGCGCATGGGGTCTATCTCCTCAATCTGTTGTTGCATTCAACAACGTAAAGCCAACCCTCGGCACGGTTGAGTTCGCGCCCCAATTCAGGCATTTTTGTGAGAAAGATGTCGGCCCTGTTGCGGCGTTTTGTCCAAATAAAATCACATATTTGTCAACGTTCTTGAGGGGTGCGTTACCTTAGCCGGCACACTTAATCGCCTGAGATGTCAGCACTTTCACCAACATGACAATGTTGCAATCTTTAATTGATTAACTATTTGTAATTTTAGAGACACAAAAACCGGAAAGTGGGTCGCTTTCCGGTTTTCAAATGTGGCAACTTTGTGTTTTTCAGGCCTTAATCATCGCTGCGGATATGAGCGTCGACGCCTGTCGTCTGCAGGTGATTGCGGACGTGATGGACGCCGTCTACCGAAAGCGCGCCAAGTTCGACCTTGCGGGCAATGCCGATGGTTTCGACTGAACCTTCCAGAGTTACGGTATGGCCATCGGCGTGAACTTCGATACTGTCGACATCTACGTCCGGGATATTTTCGAGATTGTCAGTCACGCGGGCTTCCAGGTCGTCGCTTTCATCGCGATCAATCGTATCCGGCTTGAGCGAATCCTTCAGACGGTTTTCATTGCCCTCCGCGTCCGTGCCGTCGATGCGGAAGCCGCTGTTGCGGTCACGGTCGAAATTGGCCGAGGTTTCACCATAGGGGCGGTTATCTGTGCTCTCGGCAATGGCGCCGCTGCCATCGGCGTAGGGCCAGCCGTCATCCACGTCGCGCTCTTCAAAGTCACGATAATCCTCTTCGCGGGAAAGCGAGGACCTGTCCTTGATTCCAGGCATTGTCATCTCCTTGCGGTTTCCGTTCTGCAGGGCAAACGCGGCAAGGACGCTCCTGGTTCGGCCGATTGTGTGGTGGCCTTCAGCTTTTCGTCTTTTCCCATTTCCGGATCAACCGGTCACGCTTCAGCCGCGACAGGCGCTGCAGCCAGAAAACACCGTCGAGCTGATCGACCTCGTGCTGGATGCAGATGGCCAGGAAGCCCGAGGCTTCCTCTTCATGGCTATTGCCGCGGAGATCCTGGTAGCGGAAGCGAATCGCGTTCGGGCGCGTCACCTCGTCGGTCGCACCGGGCATGGAGACGCTGCCCTCCATATGAACCATCGTCTCATCGGAAAACCATGTGATCTCCGGGTTGGCATAGATGCGTGTGCCATCGGCCTTGTCGAGTTCGAGCACCGTCAGGCGCTGGAAGACGCCGATGTGGGCCGCCGTTATGCCGACGCCGGGGGCGGCGCGCATCGTCTGCAGCAAGTCGTCGGCAAGGTCCGACAGGGCGGAATCAAACGTCTTCACCGGCGCACAGACCGTCTTCAGGCCGGCATGCGGATAGCGGAGAATCGGGCGGATCGGCACGGTTTGGCTTCCTCTTATCGAATGGCAGCGGAAACTATCGTCAGCCACAAGCATTGTCATCAGAAAGCATGGGTTTACGCTTTACGCCTGAAGTGCTTTCGGCTAGCTGGTCAATGCGGATTCCGGCAGCCTCAAGGGCAGGACGGGATTCGCGTATCCGCTTGTTGACAATACGTTTTCTGCCGCCATTCTCGAATGCGGCTCGACAGTCGTTGAAATCAGATAAGAGATGCGAGGGCGGCAGATGACGACGACCGACACCGAGGACCGCAATCGCAGACGTCCGGCTGACGAAGAAGTCGATATCTATAATGAAGACGGCAATGTGCGCAGCGATTTCCTGGCGCGGCTGGGTGCTGCCATTGCCGATCGCGACACTCTGTTTCTTCGCCAGAACGTCGCGAGGCTGCACGAATCCGAAATAGGCGACCTGCTCGAATCGCTACAGCCGGATCAGCGCCTGGCGCTGGTACGCCTGCTCGGCGACGATTTCGACATGACGGCGCTGACCGAGGTGGACGAGACGATCCGCCGCGAGATCGTCGACCAGATGCCGAACGAACAGATTGCCGCTGCGATCGGCGAACTGGATTCGGACGACGCCGTCTACATTCTCGAAGATCTCGACAAGGAAGACCGGGAAGAGATTCTCGCGCAGCTGCCGTTCACGGAGCGGGTGCGCCTTCGCCGTGCGCTCGATTATCCCGAAAGCTCGGCCGGCCGCCGCATGCAGACGGAATTTGTCGCCGTGCCGCCGTTCTGGACGGTGGGGCAGACGATCGACTACATGCGCGACGAGGAGGATCTGCCCTATTCCTTCTCGCAGATCTTCGTGATCGACCCGACCTTCAAGCTGCTCGGCGCCGTCGATCTCGACCAGATCCTGCGCACCAAACGGCAGACGAAAATCGAAGGCATCATGCGGGAGACGAACCATCCGATTCCCGCCGAGATGGACCAGGAAGAGGCGGCCCAGCTCTTCGAACAATACGACCTTCTCTCTGCCGCCGTCGTCGACGAGAACGAACGACTTGTCGGCGTGCTCACCATCGACGACGTGGTCGACGTGATCCATGAGGAAGCGGACGAGGATATCAAGCGCCTCGGCGGTGTCGGCGACGAAGAACTGTCCGACAACATCATCTCGACCGTCCGTTCACGCTTTCTATGGCTCTTGATCAATCTCGGCACGGCGATGCTGTCCGCCAGCGTCATCGGCCTGTTCGACGGCTCGATCGAGAAGATGATCGCACTTGCGGTGCTGATGCCGATCGTTGCCTCCATGGGCGGCAATGCCGGTACGCAGACCATGACGGTGACGGTGCGCGCGCTCGCGACGCGCGACCTCGATATCTACAATGCCGGACGCATCATCCGGAGGGAGGCGGGGGTCGGCATCCTGAACGGCATCCTCTTCGCCATCCTGCTCGGCATCATCGCCGGCACCTGGTTCCACAATTACCAGCTCGGCGCCGTCATCGGCGCGGCGATGATCATCAATCTGATAGCGGCCGCCCTTGCAGGCATCCTGCTGCCGCTGCTGCTCGACAAGATGGGGGCAGACCCGGCGATCGCGTCATCGGTCTTCGTCACGACAGTGACCGATTGTACCGGCTTCTTCGCCTTCCTCGGCATCGCCACATGGTGGTTCGGGATTTAGCGCCCCTAAAAATTGACTATTACGTAAAAGTCAATATTATGTCAGGTCGATGACGGGGATGAGATGCCGGTGAACAAATACTATAGCATAACGGAGCTGACGCGCGAGTTCGGCGTTTCGACGCGTACGCTGCGCTTCTATGAAGACGAAGGCCTGATCCATCCGGAACGTCGTGGACGCACACGGCTATTCCGGCCCGCCGACCGGCGGCTGATCCAGGAAATCCTGCGCGGCCGGCGCATCGGCTTCACCATCGCCGAAATCCGCGAAATCATCCAGGTCTACAAGGAGCCGCCGGGCGAACTCGGCCAGCTCAAGCTCCTGATGAAGCGCGTCGACGAAAAGCGCGAAGACCTGCGCCAGAAGCGCAAGGATATAGACGAGACGATTACCGAACTCGACAATATCGAAGAGGCCTGCCTTGGCCGCCTCGCCGAAATTGGTGTCACCACCTGATCACTGCTGCGGCTGGGGCTGAGGTTCCGGCTGCGCTTCAGGCTCTATCTGGGCGCTGCATTGGCTGGCAAGCGCCATGATCCGCTCATCATCCGCCTTGACCGCGCCTGACTGGAAGGGTGTGAAGAGTTGCTGCGCCTGCAACTGATCGAGCGTGCACTGGCAGAAACTGCGGCAGAGCGCTTCGCCCTGTTCGACCGTGCAGGACGTATTGCACTGGCGCAGATAGGTTGCGGCCGGATCTGGCTTCGGCGGCGCGACAATGAAGGTCATGCCATAGGCGATCGCAATCAGTACCGGCTGATGGATGAGGTAGAAGGCGAGGCTGTGGCGGCCGAGACGGGCAAGCCATGTTCCGCCGGTACCGAGCGCTGCCAGCCGCTGCGGAAGGCTCGTGCGGAAGGCGAGGCGCGCAAGGCTCATGCCGAGAAAGAAGGACGTTGCCCAGGGGAAGAGCGGCACATAGTCGTTCGACCGGTCGGGCATGGCCGCAAAGCCGAGCCAGGCAAAATACTTGGGGTCGAGCAGGTGCGAATCCAGCACGCCGGGCATGACGAACGTATCGGCGATCCAGCCGATGAACAGCGCCGCCGTGACCAGCAGCGTCACGGGCAAGGGCAGGCGGATGAAGACGACGCCGATCAGGCTGAGAACCGCGATGCAGTGCAGAATGCCGAAATAGATCCATTCACCGGGCATGAAATAGGCGGTCGCAGCCGATATGACGACGGCTGCGCCGGCGATCATGCCGAAACGCTTCCAGAAAGATTTCCAGCGGATCTCCGGCCGGCTTGAGAGGACAAGGCTGACGCCAACGATGAAGAGGAAGGTGGTGGCGATGGCGCGAGCATAGATCTTCAGCCAGCCGGTCTCGGCGGTTCCGGGCTGAAGATAGCCCATGAATTCCAGATCCCAGCTGAAATGATAGGTGGCCATGGCAATAAGCGCGGCGCCGCGCATGGTGTCCACAAGGCCGATACGCGGCGGTTTTGCGTCAGCCGCCGCTTCCGTTGCCGGCAAGATCATTCATCGTCCCCCAGACAGTTCGTCACCGTTGGTCAGTTCGTCCCCATCCGTTGGTGGCGACTTACCGGGCAGAACAGGAGAAAGATGGAGATTTGGTGGCAGCTGCGGATCCATGATCGCCAGCCGCGCTTCCGAGAAGAACTGCCGGCGGGTCAGGACGAAGACGACGATCGATGTCGTTCCCATGAAGACATAAGGGTTTATGAACCAGCCGAGATAGCCGATCGACAGGAAGATCGCCCGCAGACCCTCGTTGAAATGGCTGCCGGCAATGACATTCATGCGGATGACGCGTTCGGCGGCACGCTCGGCGGCGACGATATCCTTGTCGGTATCGTGCATCATCGGCATGGAACCGAAGAGAATGGTGCAATAGTTGAACAGCCGGTAGGACCAGCCGAACTTGAAGAACGCATAGCCGAAGAGGGCGGCAAGACCGCCGACCTTCATTTCGAAAACGGCATGGCCGCTGTGGAAGACGAAGGGCAGGTCGGCAAAGACCGCATCCACCTTCTCCGTGGCTCCGAGCAGAGCGAAGCAGCTGCCGATCGCGAAGATGGAGGTGGAGGCGAAAAAGGCCGTGCCGTTCTGCAGGCCGGCCATGATCTGCGTGTCGATCATCTTCAAATCGCGGCGCAGAGAGTTATATATCCATTCGCGGCGCCGCTCCGACATAGCGTGCGTCAGGCTCGTGCGACCGAAGAATGTCCGGCCGTGCAACAGCCAGGAATAACCGCTCCAGATAAGGACAAAATAGGCAAGAGCGACAAAATCCGCCGTCGTCATCATCAGTGATTCAGTTCCCGCATCAAATGCGGCCACTCTACATATGCATGGGATTGCTGCAATGACCGGCAAGCGGCCGCAGCTTGAAATAGCGCCTTTCCTTAAGGCTTTCGCGCTTCAATCCAAGCGGGAAAAGTTCTAGTGTCCGGCCGGATGTCGCATCGGTTCAAGGCCATGTCGGTCCGTCAAGCGGAGGCGGGACCGGCTTCGCGTAATCTGCATTGAGAATTTTAGAAGGCGTCTCCATGTTTCTTTCAGTGTTCGATGTTTTCAAGATCGGTGTCGGGCCATCGAGTTCGCATACGATGGGGCCCATGACGGCCGCCAACCGGTTTCTTGAACTCATCCTGTCCAGCGAATGGCCGCGTCCTTCCACCGGTGCGCAGGTGGTCGCTCTCAAGGTCAGCCTGCATGGCTCGCTGGCGCATACGGGCATAGGCCACGGAACGGGCAGAGCGGTCATTCTCGGCCTGATGGGCCAGGCGCCCGACACGGTCGATCCCGACCATATGGATGCGATTATCGACAGCGTGGAGAAGAGTGGCGAGATCACGCCCGAGGGACATCCGTCCTATCAGTTCCAGCCGAAGACGGACCTGGTCTTCGACAAGAAGCAGCCCCTGCCGGGCCATGCGAACGGCATGACATTTTCCGGCTACGACAAGGACGGCCGGCTGCTCGTCAAGCGGATCTATTATTCCGTCGGAGGCGGCTTCGTCGTCACCGATACGGAACTGGAGCAGATGAAGGCCCGCAAGAAGGCGGCGCAGGGCAATTACCGCGTGCCCTATCCCTTCGCCAATGCCAAGCAGATGCTGGAAATGGCTGAGCGCTCCGGCCTGTCGATCGCGCAAATGAAGCGTGCGAACGAGGAAAGCCAGCGCAGCCGCGAAGAACTCGACGCCGGTCTCGACCGCATCTGGGAAGCCATGCGCTCCTGTATCGAGCGCGGCTTGAAGGTCGAGGGGATCATGCCCGGCGGGCTCAACGTCAAGCGCCGCGCCAAGCATATTCACGACAAGCTGCAGGAAGAATGGCGCAGCAACCGCGCCAATCCGCTGCTCGCCAATGACTGGCTGAGCGTCTATGCGATGGCGGTGAACGAGGAAAATGCGGCGGGCGGGCGCGTCGTCACCGCGCCGACCAATGGCGCTGCCGGCGTCATTCCAGCAACGCTCCGCTACTATGAGCATTTCCACGAGGACTGGGACCAGAAGGGCATCCACGACTATCTGCTGACCGCAGCAGCCGTCGGCGGCATCATCAAGCACAATGCCTCTATATCAGGCGCGGAAGTCGGCTGTCAGGGCGAGGTCGGCTCGGCCGCCGCCATGGCTGCCGCCGGCCTCGCAGCCGTCATGGGCGCCACACCCGCGCAGATCGAGAATGCTGCGGAAATCGCGCTCGAACATCATCTCGGCATGACCTGCGATCCCGTCGCCGGCCTTGTGCAGGTCCCCTGCATCGAGCGCAACGCTCTGGGCGCAGTGAAGGCCGTCACTGCCGCCTCGCTGGCGGTGAAAGGCGACGGGCAACATTTCGTGCCGCTCGATGCCTGCATCGAGACCATGCGCCAGACCGGCCATGACATGAGCGAGAAGTACAAGGAGACCTCGACGGGCGGCCTCGCCGTCAACGTCGTCGAATGCTGAGTTTGTGGATCGCGAAAGCTTGATGCTTGACGCTGCCGGACAAAAGGATTTCAACGGCAGCATGGCACTCAATCTCATCAAGCTCTGCGTCGGCTGCGACTCGATCGAAGACCTGCGCGAATGGGTGGCCGAGCGCTCTTTGCGCGCCATGGCCGCAGGACTGGAACCACACTCGGTCCATACGACCCGCATGGTACCGAAGCGCGTGGAAGAACTGCTCGACGGCGGCTCGCTCTATTGGGTGATCAAGGGGCAGGTGCAGGCCCGCCAGAAGATTCTCGACGTCCAGACCTTCACGGACGGAGAAGGGATCGGCCGCTGCCATCTCGTTCTCGGTCCCGAAGTGATCGAGACTGCGGTTCAGCCGAAGCGAGCCTTCCAGGGCTGGCGCTATTATCCGCCTGAAGATGTGCCGCGCGATATAGACAGTCTCGGCGCAGGCGTTGCGGAAATGCCCGCGGATCTTCGCCGCGAGCTTTCAGAACTCGGATTGCTCTGATTTTCTCGATTCAGCTCAGCGCAAGCGCATCACGACTGGTGAGCTGCCATCCGGTGATGTGATGTGCAGGTGAATATGCGCTTCCGGCTGCGAATAGCGCCAGGCGCGAGCGCCGTGGCAGAGAAGCAGATTGATGAGGTCACGCGTCTTCGGCGATTTCTGCTTCGGGCGCTGCAGACCGAGTTCGGCAAGGCGCAATGCGGCTTCATGGAGGGGATGCAGGCCGGAACGGCCCTTGTTCACCGCCCGGCGCCCCTCGGGCGCATTTGGAACATTCTCGTTGATCGACATCATCTTCCCCGTACGCAATACAAACTAGGATCGACGACCGGCTGCGCGAACACCGCAGCCGGGAGACGGCGCCACCGCCAATTCAATGATAGGCAGCGCCGGAGACATCATTGGGCAGCCGCCCAGCACTTGACGCCGGCCTTTTTGAGGGCCTTGCAGGCATTGACCGCATCACGCTGGTCATCGAAACCACCAAAGCGAGCGCGATAAATCTGGTCGCCGTCATTGGCATAGGCGACAGCGAAGGGCTTCGCGGAATTCAGGGCCTTGCCGCCCTTAGCCTTGGCGCTAGCCAGAAGATCCATCGCCGATTCACGGCTCGAGGACACCCCGATCTGAACAACCCAGCCCGACGGCTGCGGCATTTCCTTGGCAGCAACTTCCTTTGCGGGAGCCGGCTTGGTGGAGGCGGTGGTCAACGCATCGACGGACGTGTCGCCCTGTTCCGGTGGCGTGTAGGCCTGTTCCTGCTGCTTGATCGCAACCGTCTTCACCTTGGTCGGAGACGGCATCGGCTGCGCCAACAGCGGGTTGTTCGACTTGGGGGCGGCGGTTTCAGCAAAGGCCACTTCGGTGCTCGCCGTCTGATAGCGGGTATCGGGAAGCGGCGCCTTGCGCGGCAGGCCGACATCGGCAGCGGCTGCGGTGACCGGCGGCTGATCTGCGGTAATCGTCTTCTTTTCAGCGACCTGGGCAACCTTGGCCGGAGAGACCGGAGCAGGGGTCTCGATCATTTCGGGCATCTGCTTCGACTGAGCGACCAGCGCACCGCCGTTGGCGGAAGCCTTGGGCAGATAGGCATCGAGCAGCTTGCGCATCTGCGAGTCGCGGGCAGGGGTGGAAGCACCGCCGAGCACCACGCCGACGATCGACTTGCCATCGACCTGCAGAGAACTGACCAGATTGAAGCCGGCAGCGCGGGTATAACCGGTCTTGATACCATCAACCCCACGAACCGAGCCGACGAGGCGGTTATGGCTGCGGATCACGCGATTGCCGAACTTGAAGGCGCGCGTGTTGAAGTAACCGTAATATTGCGGGAAATGCTGACGAAGGGCGATGCCGAGGCGAGCCTGATCGCGGGCCGTCGTCATCTGCGCGGTGTTCGGCAGGCCGTTGGCATTGCGATAGGTGGTGCGCGTCATGCCGAGCGCATGCGCCTTGGCGGTCATCATCTGGGCAAAGCGATCTTCCGAGCCGCCGAGCATTTCGCCGAGTGCCGTCGCGGCATCATTGGCGGACAGCGTGACAAGACCGAGGATACCCTGTTCGACGGTGATCGTGCTGCCGGCGCGAACGCCGAGCTTGGTCGGGGCCTGGGCTGCGGCATGGGCAGAAAACGGGACGGGAGTATCGAGGCGAATGCGACCCTGCTCGAGAGCCTCGAAGGTCATATAGAGCGTCATCATCTTGGTCAGCGATGCCGGATACTGAAGGCGATCGGCATTCTCGCTGTAGAGGACATTTCCGGTGCGGGCATCGACGACGATACCGGCATATTTCGGATTTGCAGCTTCCGCCTCGGCGCTAACCGAGTCGATCGCGATCATCGCGACAGCCATCGAAAAAATCGTCAGCACCTTTGCTAGGAAACCGGCCGATCGCGGCGACGATACGGAGGAGATTGACGTTGACACTATTTCACTCTTCGCTTGCATTTCGGGTGTTTGATGGGCCACGCGCCCCCTACTGCGTAACCGACTGTCTCGAAAGACTACCGGCTCAGCGTTACCAATCCGTTTATGATGAATCGTTTCTTCAGACATTGGCGGGGATTTTAGCGAGCTGTCACAGACCGGCTCACCAGTCTGGATTCCACAAAGGTTCTGATCGCGGCATCAATATGGTCCCAGTCGGACAAATGCGTGCTCGAGAACCGGTAAAGCACACTTAAATCCTTCCCTACCTTGATATCGCGCTGACAATCGCCGCTGGTCGCCGCTTCCGGGGAGGTGGGCAGGACGCAGCGAACGACATAATCAGCGGCCCCGGCGCGCGGCGCGGTCAGCAGCACTTCGCCATTGTAACCGGCATCGGCGCGCAGCCGGTGCAGCGTCAGGCCGTGGGCAAAATTCTCAGGCGCGCCATCCATCAGATGCGCGTAGATCGGCTCCAGCCGGCCCGACATATCGCGCGACATCGTGCCCTGAGTGATCTGCAGGAAGATCAGGCCCGAAGACTGGGCGATATCATCGAAACGTTCGCGCGTTTCCTTGCCGTAACCCTGCATTTGCGGCCAAGTCAGATAGAGATCGACGCGCTCGGCGCCGCCATCGTGGCGTTCGCTCGGGAAGCGGATCGTGTTGGCGGGCAGGGCGATCGTGTCGCGGCCGATGGTGAGTGTGATATCAACAGTGCTTTCGGTATTGCCCGCGAGCGAGATGTGGCGGCCGAACCAGCGACCGGCAATGCTGATCGCAACAGTCAGGAGCGCCAGAATTGCGATCGTAGCCGTCACACGAACCAGGAATCGGGTCGAAAGGAGGGGCTGTTCGCCAGGATGGCCTACGGCGGAATGACTCATCGTCGTCCTCGGAATTCGGGCCGCCGTAAGAAAAACGCGAGTCGTCGGTGCCGGTGATGAATTTCGTAGGGGATGATGGGCGGCGACGGTTAACGAGGCGTTAACTCAGCCACACAGGAATACCACAAAAGAAGCGAGCCGTTCCCGGGACAGCGGGAACGGCTCTGGGCGCCGGTCGGGACGGGGATGCGGGGACAGACCGGGGCCGGTATGCCTGTTACTTCACGCTACCGACTGCGACGGCGGCACGGCCGTCCTGCAGCTTCGTCCAGCGAGCCGGATTGTCGGCGGACTGGCGCTTCAGGTAGGTGTATTCGGTATCCGACCACAGCAGCACCTTGTTGCGCATGTTGTCGAGAATGAAGTCGCCGTGGTCGGTACGCACGGTCAGCACGGCGTGGCCTTCGCCATTCGGCTGCAGCACGACCGTCATCAGGGTGTCTGACGCAGAGAAGCCTGCCTCGATCAGCATCTTGCGCTTCAGGAGCGCAAAATCCTCACAGTCGCCGGCGGTCTTCGGATAGGCCCAGCGCTCCTCGACGCCATAGATCTCCATGTCCGTCATCGGCTGAATGGTAGAATTGACCGTGTAATTGATCTCAAGGATCTTCTTCCACCGGTCCTCGGTCAGGATTGCCGGGCCGGCGTCACCGCCGGCATAGGCGCATTCGCTTGGGTTCACCTGACAGAATTCATAGTGCCCGATGGGCGGGCTCGCATTGCCCGCCAGTGTCATGCTGGCGGGTGATGCCTGTCCTGCGCCCGCCATTGCCACTGAAACGCTACCGGCTAGAGCGCCGGCTTTCAGAAGATTTCGAATTGACATTATCGTCTCCCCGTTATGAGGACGACAATGACATGGACGTTTTTATCTCACGCAAAATTACGCAATAGAATTAATGGCTTAGTTGAATCAAATGCGCGTCGAACTTGATTCAAATCCATCTCGAATACAGTTCAAATTAGAGGCATATTCGTCGCAAATTCGATTAAAATTGAAGGATCTGTAAAAAGGCTTTCAGCCCGGAAATGCTCGAAAAACGGACAGGCCGTTAACGAAATCTGGTGAGCCGGATAATCTTCTGTGGTTTATGCTGGCGGAAACGGCCGGCGACGAAAGGCCGATCAAGGCCCGCGAACGGCAGAAATAGCCGTTTCAAAAGCCGATTTTGCCTCACATCCGGAATCCCAACCGAAAAATAATTTCGTCAGAGATCGCGAAATTTGTTCGTCGCAGCAACGATTGCAGCGGCGATATCGACATTTGCAGTCGAATGGGCGGCCTTCGGCAGCACGATAAGTTCGGCACCGGGCCATGCGCGGGCAAGTTCCCAGGCGGTGACAAGCGGCGCTTCGATATCGAAACGCCCGTGAATGAGGATTGCGGGAATGTGCGCGAGGCGCGCGGCATTCCTCAGCAGGATGCCGTCCTCCAGCCAACCGCCCTCGCGGAAATAGTGGGTGATGATGCGGGCACGCATCAGACGGTAGCGCGGATCGGCCCAGCGACGGGGCAGGCCGGCGGGATCTGCGAGCAGAATCGTTGCCGCTTCCCATTCGTGCCAGTCGCGCGCCGCTTTCAGCCGCACCTCTTCATCGGGATCATTGAGCAGGCGATGGTAGGCGCTTACGCGGTCCATATCGCGAAGGTCTTCCGGCAGCGCATCGCTGAAACTGTGCCATTCCTCGGGAAAGAGCGGCGCCATGCCGCGATAGAGCCAGTCGATCTCCGAGCGGCGCGTGGTGGTGACGCCTGCTATGACGATGCCGCGGACGTGATCAGGATGAGATTGCGCATAGGCTAGCGCTAGCGTCGAGCCCCAGGAATTTCCAAAAATCGTCCATTTTTCGACGCCGAAGAGAATGCGTAGCCTCTCTATATCCTCGATGAGATGCGCGGTCGTGTTGTGCGCGAGATTCGTTGTCTGCTCGGCAGCGCTCGGCAGGCTGCGTCCGCAATTACGCTGATCGAAGAGGATAATGCGATAGACGGATGGATCGAAATAACGTCGGGCGGTGGTGGAGCAGCCGGAACCCGGGCCGCCATGCAGGACGAGCGCGGGTTTTCCGGCGGGATTTCCGCAAGCCTCCCAATAGACGAGATTGCCGTCGCCCGTATCCAGCAGACCATGTTCATAAGGTTCGATTTCGGGAAACAGGACTGACATGAGCGCGCCTCTCGTTGAGGCGCGCTGTATCCATCACGTCCGTGACGGATAGATGACGGCCGGAATTGCCTTAGAGGAATTCGCGCAGCGTCTCGCGCGACTGGACCGACAGGAACTCGATCGCCACGCCTTCCATGAAATGACGGACGACGCGGCCGCGCATGTTGCCGAGGCGCACCGGCGTGCCGAGCGGCGGGCGCGCTTCGCAATCCACGGCGGCGCCTGAAAGCGAAAGGTCCATGATACGGCAGATATAGCGCGTACCGTCTTCGAGGGTGAGTTCGGTCTTCGTCTCGCGCGGCGTCAGACGATCGTGGCGGCGATCTTCGGGCAGGCCGAGTTCATGCTTGTTGGCAAGCCAGGTGAGCTGGGCCGCGAGCTTTTCGCGCTTACGGTCGGTGGCGTTGATCGACATGGTGAAGCCGCGCATATCCACGGTCTGCACATGGCCTTCGACGCGGCCGAGATGATCGATGTAAGCGACGACGCGCTCATTGGCGCGCGGGCGGCCGGGGCAGGTGACATACATATCGCCGGGCGACATATCGATCACCGTGCACTCGAATTCCTCGTAGTTCGCCAGCATCAGGCGGCCCTGCATATTGATGGGCACACGCTGGAACACTCCCTGTTCAGGGCGCGGCGCAGGTCTGTGCGTCTGGGCGGGCTGGAACGAGTGCATCAAAGGGCTTCTTCATGAAATCGCTAGGCCCAATCCTTACCCGCAATCCATTAACAGAAGGTTGTAGAAACAGGCCTCCACCTAACCCTAAAGTACTATGGGTGGCGTCTCGAAACGGGGCAATCAGCGGACGGTCGCGCCATGCAGGAAATGCGACATGGCACGCAGCATGGCCCGGCCGAACGTCTGATGTTTTTCGGCAGGAACCTCGATCGGACGGCGGGGTTCGAGCGGGACAGTGCGGCCGAACTTGTCGTGCAGAAGGCGGCTGCGATCGAGGGCAAGAAGCTCCAGCGGCACGATTTCCAGCCAGCTTGCGGCGACAGCGGGAACGATGGCGCCGAGCAGGCGATCGCAACCGCCTGTCGGCGAACGCAGCGGCATCATGATGATCTCGAAAGCGGCATGATGGCCGGCAATGCTGTATCCCGTCGCGTTGAACAGGGTGGGAATGGCATGATCCATGGCGCCTTCGGCGGTCTTCTCGATATCCTCGTGCTGACCGTTGGCCCAGAGGGCGCAGAAGCGCTCACCACGCAGATCGCGACCGAAGAGATCGCAGATCTTCGTGCCGGCGAGGCGGAACCGGATATCACCGTTCGCAGACGCCTCCAGAATGAAGAGGCTCGACAGGAGGTGCGGGATCGCCGCCGGCTCGATCTGTGATTTCAGCGGAGCATCCTGTCCGCCACGCAGAGCATTCCAGTAGTCGAAGATGTCGATAGTGGGTTGGAGGCGCATGGCGATCTGTCTCATTTCGGTTCAAAGGCGGGCGGTCATCGCCCCGTCACCATCTACCTTGCGGATTTCATGCCAAATCCGGGGAGTTAAGGTTAAAAAAGGGTTTCGCTTGAGTGAGGACCGCTGTCGTGAGACCGTTTTTTCAGACTTCAAACAGTGAAGTTCTGCACGCAACTGCCAGGGCAAGGGTCATCATCTCTGCAGAACCCAGGGCAAGCCGTTCGGTCCGTTCCGAACGGCTTTTTTTTTGATGCCGGCTCCTGTATGGCTGTGGCCTCAAAACGAGGCGATGAGAGCATGAACGAACAGACGTCCGGGCCTGACCAGGCATTTCAGCCTTCGCAGCCCGAACCGCCGGTCCGGCCACCGCACCAGCCGGTTTTCAATATTCCGCCGGCACTGCTCGCCACGCTCCTGCTTCTGATCGTGATCTTCGTCGTGCAGTCAGCCTTGCCTGACGACTGGTTCAACTGGTTCCTGTTCAACTTCGGCTTCATTCCGTTGCGCTATGCCGTTTCGCTTTCAGAGCAGGGACCGCAGCTCTACTGGACGCCGGTCACCTATTCGCTTCTGCATGGCGGCATCGAGCATATCGTCTTCAACGGGCTGTGGCTGATGGCCTTCGGCGCCCCCGTCGTGCGTCGCATCGGAGCGTTGCGCTATACCATTTTCTGGATCTTTTCCGCCATCGCCTCGGCGGCGCTGCATACGGCGTTGAACTGGGGCAGCGAGGGGCTGCTGATCGGCGCCTCGGGCGTCGTTTCAGGCCTGATGGGCGCGGCCTGCCGCTTTGCCTTCCCAGGCAGCCAGCCGATGTTCGGCCCCACGCATCGCAATCCGCGGCTCTCGATCGTACAGGCCATGCAGAGCCGCACGGTCATCGTCTTCATGCTGCTCTGGCTGGTCGGCAATGCGCTGATCGCCTTTGGCATCCCGCTGGTCGGCGATGGCAGCCAGGAGATCGCCTGGGATGCGCATATCGGCGGCTTTGTCTTCGGTTTTTTGCTGTTTGGCCTGTTCGACCGGAAAGTGCCTGAAGAACCCTTTGCCTATCCCGACGACGAGTTGCAATCCTGATCCAAGCAGTGCACCATTGATGACCATCCGCGATGGGAGGAGAGACCACCGCGGAGCCTGTGTTCCCGACAAGTGTTTCACTTTCGCCATAGGAGGTCCAAATGGCCAGTTCCGTCAAAGCAATACTCGATCTGAAGGGTCGTGACGTCGTCACCACCGGGCCGAACACCACGGTTTCGGAAGCGGCGCTGATTCTCAGCAAGAAGAAGATCGGCGCGATCGTCGTCGTCGGCGTGGAAAACAAGATTTCCGGCATGTTCACCGAGCGTGACCTCGTGCATGTCATCGCCAAGTTCGGCAAGGATGGGCTCGACCAGACCTTGACCTCCGTCATGACCTCGAAGGTGTTCCGCTGCAACGAACAGACCTCGGTCAACGAACTGATGGAGCTGATGACGAGCAAGCGTTTCCGCCACGTACCCGTAGAAGCCAACGGCAAGCTCGCCGGCATCATTTCGATTGGTGACGTGGTCAAGTCGCGCATCGCCCAGGTCGAGCGTGAGGCCGAAGAGATCAAGGCCTATATTGCCAGCTGAGTGAACAGCGATCTGCGTCAGCCATGCCTGGCGTAGATTTCCTGCATCCGCTGCAGCTCGGGCAGCCTTGCCCGGGCTTCCTCGTAGCCGCGTTCGATGGCTTCACCGGCACGATGGAATTCTGACAGACCGATATCCGACAGGCGCGGCTGCAGCGAAATATCGGGCGGGTCACCAGCAAGGCGGGCACGCGCGATACGGTCCTGGATGATGTTGAAGGCCTGCACCATCACGCCGGTCATGCCCATGCGCGCGGAATAGGGTGCCTGTTTCTGCTGCTGCACCTCGGCCGGCGAGAGGCTGGCATTGTGGCGCACGACCGCGGAACGACCGTAGAGATCGTAGTTGAGGTTGACGGCGACGACGAGCGGCTGCTCGTAGCTGCGACAGACGGATACCGGCACGGGATTGACCAGCGCGCCATCGACCAATGTGCGGTTATTGCTGCGCACAGGCTCAAAAATGCCGGGAAGGGCGTAAGACGCGCGGATCGCGGTGATCAGCGAACCATTGGCGATCCAGACCTCATGGCCGGTATTGACCTCGGCAGCGACCGCCACAAAGGGACGGTCGAGATCCTCGATCGTCAGGCCCTCCAGATGCTCCTGCATGCGCTTGGTCAGCCGCATGCCGCCGAAAAGGCCGGAGCCGCCGATCGTCAGATCGAGGAGGCTGGCGATACGACGCATGGTGAGCGAGCGGGCGAAAGCTTCCAGTTCGTCGAGCTTGCCGGCGAGATAGCAGCCGCCGACCAGCGCGCCGATCGAGGTGCCGGCGATCATGCCGATCTCGATGCCGGCCTCGTCGAGTGCGCGCAGCACGCCGATATGAGCCCAGCCGCGGGCCGCCCCGCCGCCAAGTGCCAGCGCCAGTTTGGCTCTCTTTTCAGGAACAGGGAGTTGGGGAGAAACGGGTGTATCGTCACGTATAGCCGAACCGGAACCGCTCCCATCGGAGCTTTGACGATTCATACTCCAACCCAACATGGCGTTCCTTCCTCCCGGCAGAACACTTCTGTTTCTATTAACCGCCCCGAACCCTTTCCAAATTGTATATAGAGGCGATGGCCGTCGCAATAAGGGGCAGTGGGCTCGGACCTACCCTATTTGCCGTAGACATCCTTGGGGTCGAAATGCAGCTCATCGTCGACGATGGTCAGCATGGGCTTTCCATCCTCAAGGGTAACCGTGCGGTAGAAGCAGGAGCGGCGACCGGTGTGACAGGTCGCGTCATGGCCCGCGACCTCGACCTTTAGCCAGATGGCATCCTGGTCGCAGTCGGTGCGGATTTCCTTGACGGTCTGGAGGTTGCCGGACGTCTCGCCCTTCTTCCAGAGCTTGTTGCGCGAGCGGCTGAAATAGTGGGCGATGCCGGTCTGGATGGTCAGCGCCAGTGCCTGCGCATTCATATGCGCGACCATCAGCAATTCGCCATCGGTCGCATCGGTGACGATGGCCGCGATCAGACCGCGATCATCGAAATGCGGCGTGAAATCGCCGGCATCTTCCAGCTCGGATTTGTCGTCAGACGGCTGATTGAAAATCAGTTCACGCATCGCGGCCCTCCTGAGGGGCCGGTCAGCGGCCCCTTACCATGGTCATGAATCGGACCTGATCGGCCGGTTCACTCTTGAAAGTCCCTGTAAAGGTTGTCGTCATTGTGGTCGAGCCCTGCTTCTGAACGCCGCGCATGGCCATGCACATATGTTCGGCCTCGATCATGACGGCCACACCGCGCGGGCGCAGCGTTTCGTCGATGGCCTTGGCGATCTGCGAGGTCATGGTTTCCTGCGTCTGCAGGCGGCGACCGTAGATTTCCACGGTGCGGGCGATCTTCGACAGGCCCAGTACGCGACCGTCCGGCATATAGGCGACATGCGCCTTGCCGATGATCGGCACCATATGGTGTTCGCAGTGCGAGAAGAAGGGAATATCCTTCACTAAAACCATGTCGTCATAGCCGGCAACCTCTTCGAAGGTGCGGCCGAGCACGTCTTCCGGGCTCATCTCGTAGCCGGCGAAAAGCTCACGATAGGATTTTGCGACACGGGCAGGCGTATCCAGCAGACCTTCTCGTGACGGATCGTCACCAGCCCAGCGCAGCAGGACACGAACGGCGTCCTCTGCCTCCTGCTGGGAAGGGCGATCAGATTCACGGGCGGTCTGCGGAAAATTCTTGACGATGGCGTCCATATTCAATGGTCTCCTGGCCCGCAGCGCGGACCGTATTCGGACTAGCCACTGGTACCCCAAGGGGAATTCTTGCACCTTTGGCAGGCTCCGGGGCTTTCCAGGCTCGTTTTCCTCGAACCCTTCCGGCACGGTTTCCCAATCAAACTTCCTCGAGGGCCATTGCATTTCAATGCCCCTCGAACGACATACATATAGGAAGACGACCCGGCTATGTAAGTATGCTCTCGTTTGACTGTGTGTTTTTTGTTTACACGACAATCACATGGGAACTAGCGTCACTTTCAGGCGTTTTTGGAGCCAAATCCGTCATGGATGACATCTATAACAGCAAAATCCTGGAATTTGCCGGCAATATCACGCTGACCGGAACGCTTGACGACGCCGATGCAAGCGCTCAGGCGCATTCGAGGCTTTGCGGTTCAAAAGTGCGTATCTGGCTGAAAATGGACGGCGAAACGATCAGCGCCTTTTCACATGACGTGAAGGCCTGTGCGCTCGGACAGGCCTCATCCTCGATCATGGCCCGCCATGTGGTGGGTGCGACCGCGGGAGAAGTGCGCAAGGCGCGTGAGGATATGCTGGCGATGCTGAAGGCGGACGGTGAGGGGCCGGATGGACGCTTTGCCGATATGCGCTATCTACTGCCCGTACGAGATTACAAAGCGCGCCACGCCTCGACCATGCTGACCTTCGACGCCGTCGTTGACGCCATCGGCCAGATCGAGGCCAAACGCGCGGAAACCATCGAGGCATGAGCCATGTGCGAATTCTGTCTGCTGCGTGAGGAAGAGGACGAAGGCGGTGCTGCCGCCCCGAAGCCACGCGCCGAGCCACGGCAGACATTCTCCCGCAACTACCGCGGCCCTTTCCGCAAGACGCCGGATCGCCTGCTCGGCATGGGGCTGATCCGCCTCTACCAGCTCACGCTCTCGGGCTTCGTCGGCAATTCCTGTCGTCATATCCCGACCTGTTCCGAATATGGCTATGAGGCGGTTGCCCGTCACGGGCTCTGGGCGGGCAGCTGGATGACACTTTTCCGCGTCGGTCGCTGCGGCCCCGGCGGCACAAGCGGGCTTGACCCCGTGCCTGACAATCTCGCATCCCGTTTCCGCTGGTTCACGCCCTGGCGCTACTTCGCACTCGGGCGGAAGGAGGCATAAGATGTGTACGTTCATCGCACTTCTGCACAGCATCGTGCTGACTTCGGAGCGGCGCGTGATCATGGAAGATCTGCGCGCCCTTGCCAAAGAGCTCGGCTATCACGACCCGCGCACGCTTGTGTCGACCGGCAACCTGGTTTTTGAAGCGGACGGAATGCGGCCACACGAAGTGGAAGAGCAACTGGAAGAAGCCTTCGAGGAAAAGTTCGGCAAGCATATCGATATTATCGTGCGCAGCGACTGCACCTGGATGGCGCTGTGCAGTGCCAACCCGTTCAAGGACGGCAAGGGTGACGAGGTGATCGTGCGCGTGAGCCGCCTGCCGATCGATCCACAAAAGGTTGACGCCCTGAAGCCGCTTCTTGCCGAGGGACAGCGGATGGAACTGGTGGGCTGCGATCTATGGATCGATTTCCACGGCAAACCCAGCCAATCCAAGCTGATTTCAGCGCTCAGCACCAAGCGCATGGGCGTCGGCACGCTGCGCAACTGGAACACGGTGCGCGGCCTTTTCGAAATGGTCGCGTAGACCTGCTTTTTCTTTACTAAACTGACAAATCCGATTATCAGGCGGCAGCGCTTTCCCATGGAATGACGCTTCCGTTTCAACCACCCGCATTCGTTGGCGGGACTGGACAAGGAGAATTCAAATGTCCCAATCCGTTTCCCTGACATTTCCCGATGGTTCGGTGCGCAGCTTCCCGGCTGGCGCGACCGGCAAGGATGTCGCCGAATCCATTTCCAAGTCGCTTGCCAAGAGCGCCGTCGCCATTGCGATCGACGGCACCGTGCAGGACCTTTCCGATGCCGTGACCGACGGCAAGATCGAGATCATCACCCGCAAGGACGGCCGTGCGCTGGAACTCATCCGCCACGATGCCGCGCATGTGATGGCCGAGGCCGTGCAGGAATTGTGGCCCGGCACGCAGGTGACGATCGGCCCCGTGATCGAGAACGGCTTCTACTACGACTTCGCCAAGAACGAGCCCTTCACCCCTGACGATCTGCCGAAGATCGAGAAGAAGATGAAGGAAATCATCGCCCGCAACGCGCCGTTCACCAAGCAGATCTGGTCGCGCGAGAAGGCGAAGGAAGTCTTTGCCGCCAAGGGCGAGCAGTACAAGGTCGAGCTCGTCGATGCGATTCCTGAAGGTCAGGATCTGAAGATCTACAATCAGGGCGAATGGTTCGACCTCTGCCGCGGCCCGCATATGGCCTCCACCGGCCAGATCGGCACCGCCTTCAAGCTGATGAAGGTTGCCGGCGCCTACTGGCGCGGCGACAGCAACAACGCCATGCTCTCGCGTATCTACGGTACGGCATGGGCCGAACAGGCAGATCTCGACAACTACCTGCATGTGCTGGCGGAAGCCGAAAAGCGCGACCACCGCAAGCTCGGCCGCGAAATGGACCTGTTCCATTTCCAGGAAGAAGGCCCGGGCGTCGTGTTCTGGCATGGCAAGGGCTGGCGCATTTTCCAGTCGTTGGTCTCCTACATGCGTCGCCGGCTGGCCGTCGATTATGAAGAAGTCAACGCGCCGCAGGTTCTCGACACTGCGCTCTGGGAAACCTCGGGTCACTGGGGCTGGTATCAGGAAAACATGTTCGCCGTGAAATCGGCGCATGCGATGACGCATCCGGAAGACAAGGAAGCGGACAATCGAGTCTTCGCACTGAAGCCGATGAACTGCCCCGGCCACGTGCAGATCTTCAAGCATGGCCTGAAGTCCTATCGCGACCTGCCGATCCGTTTCGCCGAATTCGGTCTCGTACATCGCTACGAGCCTTCAGGCGCGCTGCACGGGCTGATGCGCGTGCGTGGCTTTACGCAGGACGACGCACACATCTTCTGCACCGACGAGCAGATGGCGGCAGAATGCCTGAAGATCAACGACCTGATCCTGTCGGTCTATGAAGACTTCGGCTTCAAGGAAATCGTCGTCAAGCTCTCCACCCGCCCGGAAAAGCGCGTTGGCTCCGACGCTCTGTGGGATCGTGCGGAAGCCGTCATGACCGACGTGCTGAAGACGATCGAGGCGCAGGCCGAAGGACGCATCAAGACCGGCATCCTGCCGGGCGAGGGTGCTTTCTACGGTCCGAAGTTCGAATATACGCTGAAGGACGCAATCGGCCGTGAATGGCAGTGCGGCACGACGCAGGTCGACTTCAACCTGCCGGAACGTTTCGGTGCTTTCTACATCGACAGCAATTCGGAAAAGACACAGCCGGTGATGATCCATCGCGCCATCTGCGGCTCGATGGAGCGCTTCCTCGGCATCCTGATCGAGAACTTCGCCGGCCATCTGCCGCTGTGGGTCTCGCCGCTGCAGGTGGTCGTCGCCACGATCACCTCGGAAGCTGACGCTTACGGCCAGGAAGTGGCTGACGCGCTGCGCGACGCCGGTCTGCATGTCGAGACCGACTTCCGTAACGAGAAGATCAATTACAAGATCCGCGAACATTCCGTTACGAAAGTTCCCGTCATCATCGTCTGCGGCAAGAAGGAAGCGGAAGAGCGCACGGTCAACATCCGCCGCCTCGGTAGCCAGGAACAGGTGTCGATGTCGCTCGATTCGGCGATCGATAGTCTTGCCCTGGAGGCAACTGCGCCCGATATCCGTCGTAAGCTTGATGCGAAAAAGGCCAAGGCAGCCTGAAAATTGCCTTTTGGATAGTGACAGCGCCGGGTACCTATCTGCCTGGCGCTGTCAGAAATCTGACATGCAACAGTAATATAGCCGCCACAAAACAGGGGACGGGTTTATCCCGGCAGGCATTAGAGTGCGTTTTAAAGAGCTTTCCTACGCGAACGAACGAGATGCGCGCCTGAAGCGCTGGCTGATCCGTTCAATCGAGGGGCTTTCGGGCCGTGACCGTTATGTCAGGCTCTACGACATCTGGCGCAGCGATATCGTCGGCAAGAGCGACCGCGTGTTCGGCAAGATGCTCGACCTCATCAACGTCGAGATCGAGGTGAAGGGCAACTGGCCGCTGGAACCGGTGCCGGCAGAGCCGATCGTCATCGTCGCCAATCATCCTTTTGGTATCGGCGACGGCATTGCGGTGCTGGCGCTGGCCGAGCAACTTGGCCGCCCGTTCCGGGTGCTGATCCACAACGACCTCCTGAAAGTGCCGGAAATGGCGCCCTATTCGCTGCCGATCTCCTTCGAGGAGACGAAGGAAGCGATGGCGATGAACATGAAGAGCCGCCACGAGGCTGTGCGCCTGCTGAAGGAAGGCACGACGATCGTGGTCTTCCCGGCGGGCGGCGTGGCAACCGCCAAGAAGGGCTTCGGTCGTGCCGAGGACCTGCCGTGGAAGATGTTCCCGGCAAAGCTCATCCAGGCGACGCGCGCCAGCGTTTTGCCGATCTATTTCGAAGGTCAGAACGGCCGGCTCTTCCATCTTGCCAGCAGGGTCTCGATGACGCTGCGGCTATCGCTGCTGATCCGTGAGTTCCGCCGCCTTTCCGGCACCACGCTCACCGCGCATGTGGGCAAGGTTCTGTCTTTCGAAGAACTGAGCAGCGGTAGCGACCGCAAGGATTTGCTCGCCCGTCTGTTCGACGCCGTCTTTTCGATGGCGCCGAAGAAGAAAGCCTTCCTCAAGCGCGCAAGCTGAAAAATTCAGAACAAGAGAAGAGGCGTCAGTCCAGGCTGTCGCCTTCGCCGCTGCCGTTCTGAAGATCTTCATAGGATGGCAATGCCGGCTGCGGCGGAATGATACCGCCCGGCTGCGGCACGCCCTTGGGTGCTGCCGCTGACTGTCCCGGCGCCACTGCTGTAGCGGCAGGCGCCATGGGCTGCTGGGCCTGCTGGTCCTTCATCAGCACTTCGACGTCGGTATTGACGCCAGCGGCGACCGTGAAATCGCGCTGGAAGATCTTGTCCTTGTTGCGTGCGACCGCGGTATATTCACCTTCGGACAGGATCATGGTCGGGAAAGCGCTCACACTTTCGCCGACACTGTCGCCGGCGGCCGTCAGGATCGACCATGCGGTATCGGCGATCGCTTCGCCGCCGGTTTCGGATACCAGCTTGAAATTGATCTGAGCGGCGCGATGCTGGATCGTTGCTTCGGTAAGCTTTCCGGCCTCGACCTGGATGTCGGCGCGGATCGTTGCGTTGACGTTGCCGTATTCGGAAACGACGTGATAGGTGCCGGCATTGAGGCGCACGACCGTATTCGGCGGCACATCGGCCATGACGAGGCCGCGTTCGCCGTCGTCGCGCACTTCGGCGGAATAGATCGAGAAGCTCAGTTGATCCGGGCGAATGCGAACGTCGGAGCCGGAGACGGCATTGAGAAGCAGGCCGCCGGCATCGAGCACCATGACCTGCTTGTCAACATCGCCTTCATCCGTCACCGTCAGCTTCTTGGTCACACCGGCGCGGCCGAAGGAGACATTGACAAAATAATCGCCGGCGGCGAGCTGGAAGGCTGCGGTACCACCTCGGGAGCTTGCGATCAGCGGCAATTTGCCATCGGTTCCGGCGACCGGGCTGAATACATACCAGGAGAGTCCGTCTTCGACAGGGGCGCCGTCGGCGGTCAGCTTGGCTTCCAGCGAAACGTCACGCAGGCGCACGCCTTCCTGTGTCGAGCCCGGTGCGATGAACGCATTGAGCTTCGGCATTTTCGGCGTCGATTCGAGCTGCTTGAACTCCTTGAACGCGTCCTGGGCGGCAGCGCCGAACGGCGTCAGCATGACAAGAGCAATGGCAAGGCAGATCCGTGCAAAAGGCAAAATGCCAGACATCCTGTTCGTGAACCGATTGACTTCTGAAATCGCAGAGTCCACTTCAAGACCAATGCCATGGCAAATTCAAGACCTCCGGCCTCCCTCTGCATACAAATGAGAGCTTCTCCCGTATGAAATCCGACATCAAGCTGATCGATTACCTCTCCGTGCGCCGCTCCATCCCCGCCTTCCAGATGTGCGAGCCGGGTCCGGAAAAGCCCGAGATCGAGGAAATCCTGCGCCTTGCTTCACGCGTTCCCGATCACGGCAAGATCGCGCCCTGGCGCTTCATCGTCTATCGCGGCGAAGAGCGCGTGCGGCTCGGCGAAGAGTTGCTCAAGCTCGCGCTGGAAGCCAAGCCCGATCTTTCGGAAGAAATGATCCAAGTGGAGCGCGCGCGCTTTACCCGGGCGCCTGTAGTCATCGGCATCGTCAGCAAGGCTGCTCCGCATTTCAAGATCCCGGAATGGGAGCAGGTCATGTCGGCCGGCGCGCTTTGCCTCAACGTGATCCTGGCGGCCAATGCGCATGGCTATGTCGCCAACTGGCTGACGGAATGGTTTGCCTTCGACGAGCGTGCCTATCCGCTGCTCGGCGTGCAGCCGGGCGAAAAGGTTGCCGGCTTCATCCATATCGGATCGACCACGTTCCCGGCCATCGAGCGTCCGCGCCCTGAATTGACAGAGACCGTGACCTGGGTCGGCGGCGAAGACTGATGTTCTACACGACGGATACGAACCATCACGGGCTGGCGCATGATCCCTTCAAGGCGATCGTCGCGCCCCGCCCGATTGGCTGGATCGGCAGCAAGGGCAGGGACGGGTCGCTCAATCTCGCGCCCTATTCCTTCTTCAACGCGGTCTCCGACAAGCCGAAACTGGTGATGTTTTCGTCGAGCGGGCACAAGCACAGCCAGAAGAACGCTCGGGAGACCGGCGTCTTCACCTGCAATTTCGTCAGCCGCAATCTGGCGGAGAAGATGAACCTCTCTTCGGCCGCCTTGCCTTACGGCACGAACGAATTCGACTTTGCCGGATTGACGGCAAAACAGGCCGAACTGATCGATGCGCCCTATGTGGCCAAGGCTTTCGCCGTGCTGGAATGCAAGGTGACCGAGATCATCGAGCCAAAGACGCTGTCGGGCGAGGCGACCGACAATGTCTTCGTGTTCGGGCAGGTCGTCGGTATCCACATAGACGAGGCCATCGTCACCGATGGGAGACTTGATATGACACTGGCGCGACCGATCGCGCGCATGGGCTATATGGACTACTCGGAAGGCAGCGACGTCTTCGAAATGATCCGGCCGAAGGTTTGAGGCCGAGCGTCAGTCTGATGCGCAAGCTTGAGCAAAGCTTAAGAAATATGATGAACCAATCATAAACTTTTTCCAGCTAGCGTTCTCGTATTGAATGGAACGCGAAGGAATCGCGTCCAGTACCCGAGGCGTGGTCGTGATCATTGAGGCATTTCTTCGTTGGGCCGAAACGGCCAAGACCGCTGACCGGGCGGCCGCTGCAAGTGCCCTTGGACGCGCCTATATCAAATCTGAAATGTCGGACGACCGGCGCGATGCCGCCGAGAAGGCGATGACCTTCCTGCTCGACGATCCGTCGCCGCGTGTGCGGCTGGCGCTGGCAGAAGCGATCGCCTGGGCGCCGCATGCGCCGCGCAACATCATTCTCTCGCTTGCCGAGGATCAGCCTGAAATCGCCTGCCACGCGGTGACGTGCTCGCCGATCCTCACCGATGCCGACCTCGTTGATCTCGCGGCCCGCGGCAGCGGCGCGACGCGCATGCTGATTGCGGCACGCGCCCATGTGACCCGTCCGGTTTCGGCAGCTCTCGCCGAAGTCGGCGACGAGGACGAGGTTCTCTGCCTGCTCGAAAATGACGGCGCCTCGATCTCCGCGCCGTCGCTGAAGCGCATTGCCGAACGGCTCGGCGATATCAGCGACATCAGAAACCAGCTTCTCGACCGCGGCGACCTTCCCGCCGATGCCCGCCAGCTTCTGACCCAGCATGTCAGCAATGCGCTGGTCGGCCTGCCGTTGGCACAGGCAGCGATCGGCCTTCAGCGTCTGCAGCGTATCAGCCGCGAGGCGACGGAAGCGGCCATCGTTTCCATAGCCGGCGATATCGCGCCGATCGAAGTGCCTGATCTTGTCGAACATCTGCGCTTGAACGAACGGCTGACGCCTTCCTTCCTCATGCACGCGCTCTGCTGCGGCAAGGTGGAATTTTTCGCCTGCGCCATCGTCAACCTGTCAGGCTGCAGCGACCGGCGCGTGCGCGCAATCCTTGCCACCGGCCGCATGCATGCGGTGCGCGCGCTTTATGAATCTGCCGGCCTGCCGCGCGATATCAGCGTCATTTTCGTGGAAGCGACCTTCCTGTGGCGCGAAGCTTCCCGCAAGTCCTCGACATCGCTGCTCGGCAGCATCTGCGGGCGCCTGCTGCAGACGTTCCACAACCGGATCGGCCAGCACGATGCCGTCGGCGAATTGCTCGACATGGTGGAGAAACTGCATGTGGCGGAGCAGCGTCGGTCCGCCCGCGTCTATGCTTCTCTTGCCGCCGCTTAATCGGTGAAGCGCGCCGCCGCCCAGGAATAGCTCGTAGAGACAAAATGCAAAGGCTTCGTCAGGGTGTTCCTCACATCCTGGCCGGTCGGCAGGTTGGCACGTACGCGTCCGGCAATATTATCCACGAAACCGCCGAGCCCGGCCTTTTGGTCGGCAACGTCATGTGCTGTGGCCGCAGTGGGAGCAACGGCCGTCTTTTCCGGCTCGGCTGCGGCAAGCGATTTCGGCGCCTCGCAGACGGCGATCACGGTCGGATAGCTCGCATTGGCGAAAGTCTTCAGCCGCTGTTCGGCCTCTGCATCACAAGCGATGACGGTTTCCCAGTGTTTGTCGACGGTGGCAACGTAATTGCACTGGCTGACGGAATCGTCGCAACCGAGGATCGTCATGGCGATAAGGACGGCTTGCATATTCTGCCTCCATGGCTATTGAGCGTGCCATCATCTTCGAAAGCGTAATTCCAACGGAATGAAGGCAGCAACATTAACTCTGCGTCATCCAAGGGAAGAAATCCTACCGGGACAGGAGAGAGAATGTCCGTCACCATTGCTCTGGAGCCGCCACGTCAGGTCGGCGTGATCCGCCTTCTCGATCTTTCCGATGCCTATGCCCAGTCGCTCTATCCGCCTGAGAGCAATCATCTCGTCGACATATCGACGCTGGAAAAGCCCTCGGTGAGCTTTCTCGTCGCCCGCAACGACGGCGAGATCGTCGGCTGCTGCGCGCTGGTCGAGGCTGGCGATGGGACCGCCGAGATCAAGCGCATGTTCGTCTATCCGGAGGCGAGGGGCCTCAAGGTCGCAAGTCGACTCATGGATCGGCTGGAAGACGTCGGCCGGGAAAAGGGATTGGCCGCGATCCGGCTTGAAACCGGCATTTACCAGCCGGAGGCAATCGGCCTCTACAGGAAATACGGATATATCGAGATCGAGCCTTTCGGCTCCTATCAGCCGGACCCGCTCAGCCTTTTCATGGAAAAGCGGCTCGTCTGATCAGCCCTCGGCGGCGCGCTGCACCGGCGGTGCCTGCTCATCGATAATGATCTGCGGCCCTGCTTCGGCGCTGCGGACTTCGTGTATCCATTCGCGCCAGATCGCGACGAGCAATGCCATCAGAACCGGGCCGATGAAAAGGCCAAGGAAACCCATGGTCTTCACGCCGCCGACAAGGCCGAAGAAGGTCGGCAGGAAAGGCAGCTTGATCGGTCCGCCAACAAGTTTCGGGCGCAGCGTCTTGTCGACGATGAAGAGTTCGACCGTGCCCCAGACGAGGAGCGCGATGCCGGCGACATGTGAGCCGCTAGCAACCAGGTATATGGATACCAGCGTGAAGGAGAGCGGCGCTCCACCGGGGATCAAAGCCATGACACCGGTGAGCACACCAAGCGTGACGGGCGAGGGAACGCCGGCGATCCAATAGGCGACACCGAGCACGATACCTTCGCCGATCGCAATCAGCGTCATGCCCATGACGGTCGAGCTTATCGTAGCGGGCACGACGCGGGAAATGCGTTCCCAGCGGTTCGGCAGGATGCGCTCGCCCAGCATGTCGATCTGCTTGGAGAAGGAGAAGCCGTCGCGGTAGACGAAGAAGAGCGCGATCAGCATGAAGAGCAGCGTCAGGATCAGATGGAAAGCGCCGCCGCCAGCGGCCAGCACCGCGCGATAGATATTGCCGATATTGGCGCCGCTGACGGCCTGGATGAACTCACCCATGGCGCCGGGCGTGCCGACGTATTTCGTCCAGGCCTCATCGAGATAGGGGCCAGCGAAGGGCAGAGCGATGATCCATTGCGGCGTTTCGGCACCGAAGCGGTTTGCGTGGATCGCCCAGGCAACCCAGGTGCGCACTTCGCCTGACGTGTAGGTGACGGCAAGGCCGATCGGAATGACAAGAAAGGTAATGATGAGGATGATCGCGATGGTCGCAGCGATCGTGGTATTGCCGCCGACACGCGCAAGCAGCTTGCGGTAAAGCGGCCAACTGGCGAAGCCGATGACGAGTGCCGCCAGCACCGGCACGAGGAAGCCGTAGAAGAAGTAGACACCGGCTGCGGCAACAAGCACGAGCAGCCAGCGAGCTGCCGAAATAGAGGGTATCAGCGGCGTGCGGATAGTGGCCGACGGCCCCAGCCATCGTGGCTCGGTATTGGTTTTCTGACGATCAAACACACCCACGCGCGCCTCTTTTTATTCTTGTCCTAGTTTATGGGCTATGAACCGGGCGGATTCAAGGTCCGCCCGGATAAAGGGTATACAAAGCGTGGTTATTCGAACGTCCAATCGCCTAGATATTATTGGGGGCGGCGATTGATCTTGAAGGCGTAGAACTGAGTCTTCTGGCCGGTCGAGAAATTATTGTCGGCGCCGAGGATCAAAACATCGGTGCCGTCCTTCGCCTTGCCGATCGCCATTGCCTCGATATTGTCAGGTGTCAGGCCGATAGCGCGCAGATCCAGCACCTGGCTCTTGCGGGCCGGGACGACGCGCTGATCGGTCTTGGCAAGCGATGCAATGCCGGAAACGTCGGTCGCACCATCAAGATCCATCATGAAGAGCTTGACGTTGTTGCCGAAGCCCTGGGCATAGCTGCGCTCGACGGCGAGCAGGCGATGATCGTCAAGCGCGATCATTTCCGACATGCCGTTGTCGTTGCCGCCGTCTGCCTTGGTAGCGGCCTGCGGGATAGGCGAGATCGGATAGACATATTGCGCCTTCGGTTCACCGGTTGCGCTGTCATAACGGACGATGCGCGACAGGCTGCCGGTCGTCAGGTTCGGGTTCGGGCCATCCTGATAGAGGGCTGCCTCCACGCCGACAAAGACGTCACCGGAAGGAGACACTGCGAGATCCTCGAAAGCGAGGTTGTCGCGAATGCCGGTCGACTTGTCGGCAGTCGGGGCAAAGCCGCCGGGCAGCTTGAACTCACGCACGAAAGCGCCATCCGGCGAGCTGACGCGCACGAAAGGCGCGATCAGCGCCTTGGCGTCGCCTTCGCTGCCCCAGTAGATGCCGTCCTTGCCGAAGCGGATCGATTCCGGATCGACGGTGCGGATGGCGAAGGGCTGGCCGTTCTTGTCCTGGAAGGTCGTGTGCTTGACGACGGCGACGCCCTTCAGGCCGGCCGCGCTGACGTCGATATCGAGATCGTAGAAGCGGGCCGGCGCCTTTTCGGAACGGTCATCGCTGATGGCGACGTAGTGACCAGTGGCGGCATCGAAATCGAGGCCGGAAATGCCGCCGAATTCAACGCCATTTTCCATCTGGCCGGTCGGGATGACGAATTCACCGAGATAGGAGAGGGAGATCGCCGCGGCGCAATCGCCGAAGGGGCAGGCGGTCTCGACAGTCGCACCGATATCGGTGGCGTAGACGGAAGCGGTGCTGGACAGGAGAACGAAAGCGGCAGTCGCAAGAAAACGCTTGGTCATGGCAAAATCCGGCAAAGGGTTGAAACAAAAGGGCCGGCGCTGCAGTGCCTCTTGAGAGGGCGGAGCGCCGGCCGTTCTATTGCGCCGGTATTTTGACGGACTTGTAACGGTTCTTCGTCAGTTCGATGAATTCGCTAGGGCTTAAATATCGAGATCTTCCGCGAATGCCGCACGTTCCTGGATGAAGCGAAAGCGGGCCTCGGCCTTGGTTCCCATGAGGTCATCGACGGCGTTGCGCGTGCCCTCGAAATCCACCTCGTCGATCAGCACCCTGAGAAGCGTGCGCTTGGACGGGTCCATGGTGGTTTCCTTGAGCTGCGCGGGCAGCATTTCGCCGAGACCTTTGAAACGGCTGATTTCAATCTTCGCCTTGCCCTTGAATTCCGTCTCCATCAGCTCGGCGCGATGCTCGTCGTCACGCGCATAGGCGGATTTTGCGCCCTGCGTGATCTTGTAGAGCGGCGGCACGGCAAGGAAGAGATGGCCGCCGCGCACAAGTTCCGGCATTTCCTGATAGAAGAAGGTGATGAGCAGCGAAGCGATATGCGCGCCGTCGACGTCGGCATCGGTCATGACGATGATGCGTTCGTAGCGAAGATCCTCTTCGCGATATTTGGAGCGCGTGCCGCAGCCAAGCGCCTGTACGAGGTCGGAGATCTGCTGGTTCGCCCCGAGCTTTTCACGGCCGGCGCTGGCAACGTTGAGGATCTTGCCGCGCAGCGGCAGGATCGCCTGATTGGCGCGGTTGCGCGCCTGCTTGGCGGAGCCACCTGCCGAGTCACCCTCGACCAGGAAGAGTTCGGCGCCTTCGGCGGTGTTCTGCGAGCAGTCGGCAAGCTTGCCGGGCAGGCGCAGCTTGCGCACCGCGGTCTTGCGGTTGACTTCCTTCTCCTTGCGCCGGCGCAGGCGCTCTTCGGCGCGCTCGATCACCCAGTCGAGAAGCTTTTCGGCTTCGCCCGGATTATCGGCGAGATAGTGATCGAAGGGGTCGCGGAGCGTGTTTTCGACGAGACGCTGAGCTTCGACTGTCGCCAGTCGATCCTTGGTCTGGCCGACGAATTCCGGCTCGCGGATGAAGACCGAGAGCATGCCGACCGCCGAGATCATCACGTCATCGGTGGTGATCTGCGCGGCGCGCTTGTTCTGGGTCAGTTCGGCATAGCTCTTCAGGCCCTTGGTCAGCGCGATGCGTAGACCGGCTTCGTGCGTGCCGCCTTCAGGCGTGGGGATGGTGTTGCAATAGGAATGAACCTGCGGATCGCCGCCATACCAGGTGATCGCCCATTCCAGCGCACCGTGACCGGCGACCTTCTCGCTCTTGCCGGCGAAAATCTCGCGGGTGACGGTGAATTCCTTGCCCATCGTCGCCTGCAAGTAATCCTTGAGGCCGCCGGGGAAATGGAAGACGGCCTTGTCGGGCACGTCGGAACCTTCCGGCAGCACGCCCGGATCGCAGCTCCAGCGTATCTCGACACCGCCGAAGAGATAGGCCTTCGAGCGGGCCATGCGGAATACACGCGCCGCGTCGAACTTCGCATGATCCCCGAAAATCTGCGGGTCGGGATGGAAGCGAACCTTGGTGCCACGGCGATTGTGCACATCGCCCAGCTCTTCGATGCCGCCCTGCGGCACGCCGCGCGAGAAGCGCTGGCGGTAGAGCTTGCGATTTCGCGCCACCTCGACTTCGAGAACCTCCGACAGCGCGTTGACGACGGAAACGCCCACGCCATGCAGACCGCCTGAGGTCTCATAGGCCTTGCCGTCGAACTTACCGCCGGCATGGAGCTTTGTCATGATGACTTCGAGCGTCGACTTGCCGGGAACCTGCGGATGGTTCTCGACCGGGATGCCGCGGCCGTTATCGGTGACCGTCAGATAGCCCTGGATATCGAGATGGACGTCGATGAAATCGGCATGGCCGGCCACCGCTTCGTCCATCGAGTTGTCGATGACTTCCGCAAAGAGGTGATGCAGCGCCTTTTCGTCGGTGCCGCCGATATACATGCCGGGACGCATGCGGACCGGTTCCAGCCCTTCGAGAACGCGGATCGAGGATGCGCCGTAATCGTCGCCGCTGGATGTCGCCGGGGCAGGACGAGAGGCTGAGGGTGCCGTAACCGCCGCAGGCTTCTCGGCAGGGGCAGCAGGCTTTGCAGCCTCCTCCTGCTTCGGTGACAGGGGCATTCCGGAAAAGAGGTCGTTGCTGTCTTCCATGGAACCGTTCAGATCTTATTCTCGTGAAGGGCCGCCGCAGGCCCACAATATCCGCAGTCGGTATCGCGTTTGCGAATCAGGGGAATTCTGACAGAAAGCGCCCCGATACGCGACGCGCCCCGGATTTGCGGAGCTTTTCAAGATGTGATTTGCGTTGCCGGGCGACAAATGGCAAGTCGCGGCAGCTCTCTGGGAACCATCCGCATGCCGATGTCCACAAGTCATTGCACCAAGATCACCGCAATTGCGGCCTTTTTCGTGTCCGCAGTCATCGGAACCGCCGCAGCCGATGCGCTGCCGCCCTACAAGGACGACCTGTTTTCGGCGCAGACCGTGCTGCAGACGGGCGATGACGGCGCCTCCGAGGTGATAGACTATGACGAGATGCACGATATCAACGGGCGCGACCAGATACCGGAAAAGCGTGTTCAGCAGAAATATGTCTCGCTCGGCGTCAAGAAGCTGCAGGCGGACGAAACATTGTCGCTTGACGGCATCAGGCTCGATGTCACCAGGGTGGGACCGGCGCAGAATGCCGCCTTCACCGTGATCTTTATCCACGGTCGCGACGGCGATCGGCGGCTCGGCGCCAACGACTATTCCTTCGGCGGCAATTTCAATCGGCTCAAGAACCTCTCGGCCGGCAATGGCGGCGTCTATTATTCGCCGACCGTCAAGACCTTCGATGCCAATGGCGTTGCTGCGATCGCCGGGCTCATCCGTTATGCGAGCGCGCAATCTCCCGGCCGTCCCGTCATCCTCAGCTGCGCCTCGATGGGCAGCCAGATCTGCTGGGGTATTTCGCGTGACGGCGAGAGCGTCAAACGGCTGAAGGGCATGCTGATCATGAGTGGGGTCTCCGACCCGGATTTTATCAAGAGCCCATTCTACAAGGCGAAGCTGCCGCTCTGGTTTGCCCACGGCAGCCGTGACCCCGTCTATGCGGCAACAGACCAGCAGGCGCTGTTCGAAAAGCTCCACAAGGCGAAATATCCGACGCATTTCACGCTGTTCCAGAACGGCAACCACGGAACGCCGATCCGCATGATCGACTGGCGCAAGGTGCTGAACTGGATCCTGGCGTCCTGAACGGGCGGAATTCCGGCCCTACAAGGCTTTCAGGCCATCATATTTCGCCGTGGCAACGCCCGGCGCTTTCCTTTGCGCCGCGCTTTTGCTAAGGCCGCCGGATTGCGGATTTTGGGAGAGCAGCATGACACCTGACGTACGCCCGCTCGTGGCGGGGAACTGGAAGATGAACGGCACGCGCGATTCATTGGACCAGATCAAGGCGATTGCCCAAGGCGTCATGATTCCGTTGTCCGAAAAGGTCGAAACGCTGATCTGCCCGCCGTCGACACTGCTTTACGTGTCGACTGCACTTGCCACAGACAGCCCGCTCGCGATCGGCGGGCAGGATTGCCACCAGGCGCAGTCCGGCGCCCACACAGGCGATATTTCGGCCGAGATGATCGCCGATTGCTTCGGCACCTATGTCATCGTCGGCCATTCGGAACGGCGCATCGACCATGCCGAGACCGACCACATGATCCGCGCCAAGGCGCAGGCCGCTTACCAGGCAGACCTGACGGCGATCGTCTGCGTCGGCGAAACCGGTGAAGAGCGCGACGCCTACCAGACGCTCGACATCTTGAAGCGCCAGCTTTCCGGGTCGCTGCCGGAAGAAGCGACCGCCGAAAATACCGTCATTGCCTATGAACCCGTCTGGGCGATCGGCACCGGACTGACACCGACGGCGCAGGATGTGGAAATCGCCCACGCCTTTATCCGCGACGAGCTCGTGCAGCGCTTCGGCGACGAGGGCAGGGGCATGCGCATTCTCTACGGCGGCTCGGTCAAGCCCGGCAACGCCCGCGAACTGCTCGCCGTCGACAATGTTGACGGCGCTCTGATCGGCGGGGCGAGCTTGAAAGCTACCGACTTCCTCGCCATCTACGGCACTTACGAAGCGCTGCTTGCCTGAGGCGATTGTATATTCCTAGCCGAAGGGCTTGGAATAGCTGAAGACCTCATGTAAAGAGCCGCCAGATTTTTACTTTATGTCCGTCCTGCGACGGGCAGGACTGGACCCATGCAGACCGTATTGATTGTCATCCATCTCATGATCGTGCTCGCGCTTGTCGGCGTCGTGCTCATCCAGCGTTCCGAAGGCGGTGGCCTCGGCATCGGCGGCGGATCGGGCTTTATGTCGGCGCGTGGTACCGCAAATGCGCTGACGCGCACGACGGCGATCCTGGCGGCGCTGTTCTTCATCACTTCGCTCGGCTTGGGCATCCTGACCCGATACGAAGCGCGCCCGACCGATATTCTCGACCGTATTCCGGCAACGAGCGGGCAGGGCAACGGCATTCTCGATTCGCTCGGCGGCGCCAATGCGCCGGCTGCGGCTCCGGCCAAGCCTGCCGATAACAGCGGTATTCCGAATGGCGGCGCTGCCGCTCCGGCACCGGCTGCACAGGCTCCTGCTGCAACCGCTCCTGCCACACAGGCCCCGGCAGCAGAAGCACCCGCAACTCCAGCTCCGGCTGCAACCGCCCCTGAGGCGACTGCTCCGGCAGCCCCTACGACTACGGCTCCGGCCCAGCCTGAGGCTCCCGCCGCTACCGCGCCGGCTCAGCCCTCCGGCGTCCCGACGGGACAATAAGCCGGTCCAGAAAATAACCCGCCGGCAGGCCCCAGGGTCTGCCGGTTTTCTTTTGTTCAGATTCCTGCGCCATGCACCAAAAGTTCTGGAAAAGAATTTTTGGGCTGGTGGAATCGTTTTTGAAAAGGTATCCGGTGACTCCCATGGCGCGATACGTATTCATCACTGGCGGCGTGGTTTCTTCCCTCGGAAAAGGAATTGCGGCCGCGGCTCTCGGAGCGTTGTTGCAGGCCCGTGGTTATCGGGTCCGGCTTCGCAAACTCGACCCCTATCTGAACGTGGATCCGGGCACTATGAGCCCGACCCAGCACGGCGAAGTCTTCGTCACCGACGACGGCGCGGAAACCGACCTCGATCTCGGCCACTATGAGCGCTTTACCGGGCGCTCGGCGACCAAGACCGACAACATCACCACCGGCCGCATCTACAAGAACATCATCGACAAGGAACGCCGCGGCGATTATCTCGGCGCGACCGTCCAGGTCATTCCGCACGTTACCAACGAGATCAAGGATTTCGTCATCGAGGGCAATGACGACTACGATTTCGTCATCTGCGAAATTGGCGGCACCGTTGGCGATATCGAGGCGATGCCGTTCATGGAAGCGATCCGCCAGCTCGGCAACGACCTGCCGCGCGGCACCGCGATCTACGTGCACCTGACGTTGATGCCCTATATTCCGGCAGCCGGCGAGCTGAAGACCAAGCCGACGCAGCATTCCGTCAAGGAATTGCAGGCACTCGGAATTCACCCCGATATCCTGCTTGTGCGCGCCGACCGGGAAATCCCGGAAGCCGAACGTCGCAAGCTGTCGCTATTCTGCAACGTGCGTCCGTCCGCCGTCATCCAGGCGCTCGACGTTGCCAATATCTACGACGTGCCGATGGCCTATCACAAGGAAGGCCTCGACGACGAAGTCCTGGCCGCCTTCGGTATCGAGCCGGCTCCCAAGCCGCGCCTCGACCAGTGGGAAGAGGTCTGCAACCGTATCCGCACGCCGGAAGGCGAAGTCACGATTGCGATCGTCGGCAAGTACACGGGCCTCAAGGATGCCTACAAGTCGCTGATCGAAGCGCTGCATCACGGTGGCATCGCCAACCGCGTCAAGGTCAAGCTCGAATGGATCGAGTCGGAAGTCTTCGAAAAGGAAGATCCGGCGCCGTATCTCGAGAAGGTCCACGGTATTCTTGTACCGGGCGGCTTCGGCGAGCGCGGTTCGGAAGGCAAGATCCATGCGGCGCGTTTTGCCCGCGAGCGCAAGGTGCCGTATTTCGGCATCTGCTTCGGCATGCAGATGGCCGTCATCGAGGCTGCCCGCAACCTCGCCGATGTCACCAACGCTTCCTCGACCGAATTCGGCCCGACGCCGGAACCGGTCGTCGGCCTGATGACCGAGTGGGTGAAGGGCAATGAGCTGCAGAAGCGCACGGCAGCGGGCGATCTCGGCGGCACGATGCGTCTCGGCGCCTACAAGGCGGCCCTGAAGAAGGGTACGAAGATTTCGGATATCTACGGCTCGACCGATATTTCCGAGCGCCACCGCCATCGCTACGAAGTCAATATCGACTACAAGGACCGGCTGGAAAACTGCGGTCTCGTCTTCTCCGGCATGTCGCCTGACGGTGTGCTGCCTGAGACGATCGAATATCCCGACCATCCCTGGTTCATCGGCGTTCAGTACCATCCGGAACTGAAGTCCCGCCCGCTCGACCCGCATCCGCTCTTTGCGAGCTTCATCGAAGCGGCGACGGAACAGAGCCGGTTGGTCTAATACCGGATGCAGGAATTGCCCTGAAATCCAACCGCTCCCTCTGATCGAGGGAGCGGTTTTTTGTTTTCGCTATGCGGCCTCGGGCAGCGGTCCGACATAGACCGAGCGCGGACGGATGAGGCGGCCTTCCAGCGCCTGCTCACGGGCATGCGCAATCCAGCCGACGGTGCGGCCGATGGCAAAGACGCCGGTGAAGGCTTCGCGCGGGAAGCCGAGGCTTTCCAACAGCAACGCCGTATAGAATTCCACATTCACATCGAGCGGCCGGTCCGGCTTGCGCTCCTTCAGGACCGCGAGGGCTGCCTGCTCCACGGCTTCGGCGAGCGCGATCCTGGTGGCATTGACCTGGCCCGCTGCAACGAGTGGCTTCAGCGCATTTTTCAGGGCGTCGGCGCGCGGATCACGCACGCGATAGACGCGATGGCCGAAACCCATCAGCCGTTCGCCGCGATCCAATGCGGAACGCAGCCAGGGGCCGGCATTCCCCTCGCTGCCGATTCCATCGAGCATGTCGAGTACCGGTCCCGGCGCACCGCCGTGCAGCGGCCCCTTGAGGGCGCTGATCGCCGCCAGCACGGAGGAGGTGAGACCGGCGCGCGTGGAGGCGATGACGCGCGAGGCGAAGGTCGAGGCGTTCAGGCCGTGATCCGAGATCGTCACGAGATAGGTGTCGAGGGCTCCGGCCTGCTCGGGGCTTGGCACTATGCCTGAAAGCATGCGCAGGATGTCAGCGGATTGCGACAGGCCGGCATCCGGCGCGACCGGCTTCTGCCCGCGCTGCAGGCGCAGTACTGCCGGCAGGAACACAGCGGGAGCGGCGAGCAGGCGAAGCGCCGTATCGATCTCCTCTCCGTCCGGCAGGCGGGCGACGAGGGCGCGCATGGCATCGACCGGCGGCAGCGTCAGGAGACGAGAATCGTCGGTCTCGACTTCGACAAAAACTTCCGCCCGCGCTTCGCCAAGCCGATGGCGCAGTTCGTCTGCGTCGAGATGCGGCTCGATCAATCCATCCAGCAGCAGGGCAGCGACGTCCTCGTAGCTGCTGTGGCCCGCCAGATGATCCAGCGACACGCCGCGAATGATCAGCCGGCCGGCTTCGCCGTCGACATCCGAGAGCTGGGTTTCAGCGGCAATGACGTCTTCCAAACCATTTTTCATAGGTTCTTTCTCCTTTACCGGAAGAAAGATCGGATCTACTTTGGTTGACGTCAATCTTGACGTAATTGATCAATGTGAGGCTGACATGACCTGGCTGACGGCGGAGGAAGCGCTGGCCGAACTCGGCACCAAGCCGCAAACGCTTTACGCGAATGTCAGCCGCGGGCGGATTCGCGCCAAGGCCGATCCAGTCGACCCGCGCCGCAGCCTCTACCAGGAAAGCGACGTCAAGCGGCTTGCCGAGCGCCATGCAGGCCGACGCAAGAGCGAGACGGTCGCGGCTGAAGCGATCCGCTGGGGCGATCCGGTGCTGGCATCCTCGATCTCGACGATATCAGACGGAAAATTGCTCTATCGTGGACAGGACGCGGCGAAGTTCTCTGAACATGCGACGCTTGAGGAAACAGCGCAGTTGCTCTGGAATGCGGAGCGTTTCGTCTGTCTATTGGCATCGAATACCGGGCCGGCACTGCCTTCCTTCCAGGCTGCGCTTCTCGCGCTGGCAACCCGTGCGGGCGTCGACCTGCCGTCGCTGGGGCGCGCGCGCTCCGCCTTGCAGGTCGAATCCTGTGGAGTGCTTTCGACCGTTGCAGATGCTCTGGCGCCGGGAGCGACGGATAGTCCCCTGCATCAACGCCTTGCCGCATGCTGGGGCAGGCCCGAGGCGGCCGATTGCCTGCGGCGGGCGCTTGTCATGCTTGCCGACCATGAACTCAATGCTTCGACTTTCGCGGTCCGCGTTACGGTTTCCACGGGAGCGGCCCTTTCCGCGTCCGTGCTGTCCGGCCTGGCAACGCTGACCGGGCCGTTGCACGGTTCAGCATGGCGAAGTGTTCATGCGCTCACTGAGGCCGCTTCGGCTGCGGGGGCGGAGCAGGCGATCCGGCGGCTGCTGCTGCGAGCAAACAAACCGGTGGCCTTCGGGCATCTTCTCTATCCCGACGGCGATATCAGGGCGCGAGTGCTTCTCTCGTCCTTCGATATGCCGCCAGTCTTTCGCGACGTACAGCAGGCCGGTGAGGAAATAGTGGGCGAGAAGGTCAATGTCGATTTCGCGCTTGCCGCGATGACGGCCGCGTTCGACCTGCCCGAGGAAGCGCCGATCATCATCTTCGCGCTGGCGCGCACGGCCGGCTGGCTGGCGCATGCGATGGAGCAGATCGAGAGCGGGCATCTGATCCGCCCACGCGCCCGCTATGTCGGGCCTTCGCCTGACGAAACCTGACTGTCTGCGGATGGCTTGTGCAGCCCCGCGTTTTTGCATAGGGAAACGGGATAATTCAGCTAGTATGGGCCTGATGGCGCAATCCGAGGATGCGCCTGTGGGTCACGAGGGGCGGATCATGAAAGCCATGCCAGCAATCTCCCGCAGCCTGTTTTCCGTTGCGCTGATCATCGGGCTTCTGCCTGAAGGCGCAGCCCAGGCCCAATCCGCCGGCTGCGCGATCTCGCGGGCGGCAAACGGCAATCAGGTTTTCCGTTGCCCCGGCGGTGTCAATATCACGGCCGAGCGCGGCGCATCCTTCACCTTGACCGACCGCAATCGCGATAACAGTCCGGATTCGCTCTCGCTGCGCAGCAAGGCGGTGCTTGTCGATGTCGACAGCGCCCAGCATCGCGGCGGCTTCCAGGTGGTGACGCCGCAGGCGATCGCCGCTGTACGCGGCACGCAATGGGCCGTCGATGTCAAAAGCGGCATGACATCCGTGCTGGTGACCCGCGGTCGTGTTGGCGTGCGTCGTCCGGCTGGTGCCGCTGTCGTGCTCGGACCGGGCGAGGGTGTCGATGTCGAGCGCGGGACAAGTGCGCTTACGGTGCGCACGTGGCCCGGCCAACGCGCAGCAGCCCTGCTTGCCCGCCTCGGCCAGTAAGACACCATGAATCATCGCGTCCAGACCGTGATCGCGCTGCTGCTCGCCGGTCTTTGGGGTGCCGCTCTCGGCTATCTTCACCTCCGGCCGGGCTTCGACCCGCTGGAGCGGATAGAGGCCACGCTTGCCGATCTGCGCAGCAGCATAGTCGGCGTGCGACCGTCACCCGATATCGTCTCCATCATCGCGATTGACGACCGTACGGCGGCAGCGCACGGCTATCCGCTTGATCGCGCGACACTCGCAAGGCTGGTCGCCTCGATCGGAACCTTGCAGCCGAAGGCACTGGCGCTCGATATCCTGCTCGTCGATCCGGGCACGGAGGAGGGGGATGCCGCCCTGGCAACGGCGCTGAAAGACACGCCCAGCATCATTGCCGGCGCCGCGACCTTTCCGAAAAGTCTCCAGGCGGTGACCGAAAATCCCGAGGATCCGCTTGCGGCAGTGCCGCAGGCGCAGCAGCTTCTGCTGCCGCAGCCGCGCTTTGCGGAGGCTGCCGCGCTCGGCATCGTCAATGTGGCGACAGACCAGAGCGGCGTGCCGCGCTTCATCCCGCTGTTTTCGCGGGCAGCCAACCGATTGGATGCCGCCTTTCCGCTGCGGGTGGCCGCAATCGGGCTCGGCGCCGAACCGCTGATCGAAAACAACGGCATCCGGCTCGGTGCCCGCCGCATTCCGACAGATACCGGTCAACGCCTGCCGCTGACCTTCTATGGCCCAGCCGGCAGCATCCGCACCTATAGCGCTGCCGATGCGCTTGACGGAAAGCTGTCGGCCGACGCCGTCACCGGCAAGGTGGTGGTGATCGGCGCGACGGTGACGGGCGGCGGCGATGTCTTTCCGACACCGTTCGATCCCATCCTGCCGGGCGTCGAGGTCATGTCGACGGCGATCACCCATCTGATTGCAGGTGATGGCATGGTGCGCGACAGCAGGACCCGGCAGGCAGATGCCGGCATCGCGGTGCTCCTTCCCGTGCTGCTCGTCGCCTTGATCGCCTGGCGTCGAAGCTCCCTCGGCTTCGTCATCATCGGCCTGACGGTGATCGTCTGGGCAATGCTCAATCTTGCCGCCTTCGCCAACGGCTACTGGCTGAGTGCCGCGCTGCCGATTGCCGCCGGCCTGCCACCGGCCCTGATTTTCGGCGCTGCCGAGCTCTGGCGTGACCGTGGCCGCGCAACGCATTTCGCCGATCAGTCCGAGCGGCTGCAGCGTATCGAGGCGCCGGGCCTCGGTGAATGGCTGGCACGCGATCCGGCCTTTCTCGCAGAACCCGTGCGGCAGAATGCCTCCGTCGTCTTCATCGACCTCTCGGGTTTTACCGGGCTCAGCGAAGCGGTCGGTCCGGCTATGGTACGCGAGATCCTGAGCAGCTTCTTCGAGCTGATCGACGAGGAGGTGCGCCAGCATGGCGGAGCGATCACCAGCTTCATGGGCGACGGTGCCATGATCCTGTTCGGACTGCCGGCGCCGACGGAGGACGATGCGGCACGCGCGGCGGCCTGTGCCGTCAGGCTTGCGGACCGGACCCGTCTCTTCCTTGCCGGCCATCCGGAGCTGCGCCGGCGGCGAATCGGCTTCAAACTCGGTGCCCATTGCGGGCCGATCGTCGCCTCGCGCCTTGGCACCGGCGACCGCCAGCAGATCACGGCGACGGGCGATACCGTCAATGTCGCCCAGCGGCTCATGGAAGTGGCAGCAAGCCGCGGTGCCGAGCTTGCGCTCAGCGCCGATCTGCTGCGGGATGCTGGGCCGAATGCCGTACCACTGCAGAGAGGTGAACTCACCGGCCCCTTCGAGACCAACTTGCGCGGACGCGCGCGCGGCATGACTATCTATGCGTGGCATGGTGAGATGCTTTGACATTCGCACCTAGAGCGAGTAGGAACGGCCCAACTCTTCAGTCGGAAGATTCCGACTAGGTGCGTGACGCACCTGAAAACTCCGAAAGATTGAACAAAAATGACTGACTACAACGGCGTCGTTCCGCCGATCGCTAAGGCGTTGCAGAAGCGCGGCTACACCGAGCTCACTCCTGTGCAGAAGGCGATGCTCGATCCGGCGCTTGCAATGTCCGACGCTCTCGTTTCGGCCCAGACCGGTTCCGGCAAGACTGTTGCATTCGGACTGGCGCTCGCGCCGACACTGCTTGAAGGTGCCGATCGTTTCGAACCGGCGGCCGCCCCGCTCGCACTCGTGATCGCGCCGACGCGCGAACTGGCGCTGCAGGTCAAGCGCGAGCTGGAATGGCTCTATGAAATGTCCGGTGCCGTGATCGTCAGCTGTGTCGGCGGCATGGATATCCGCAGCGAGCGCCGTGCGCTGGAGCGTGGCGCGCATATCGTCGTCGGCACGCCGGGACGCCTGTGCGACCACATTCGCCGCCGTGCACTCGACATGAGCGAGCTCAAGGCCGCCGTGCTCGACGAGGCGGACGAAATGCTCGACCTCGGCTTCCGCGAAGACCTGGAATTCATCCTGGAAGCGGCACCTGATGAGCGCCGCACCCTGATGTTCTCGGCAACGGTTCCGGCTGCGATCGCCAAGCTCGCCAAGAGCTACCAGCGCGATGCCGTGCGCATCAGCACACAGGCGGAAGAGAAGCAGCACATCGATATCGATTACCGTGCGCTCGTCGTTTCGCCTGCTGACCGCGAAAACGCTATCATCAACGTGCTGCGCTATTACGAGGCGCGCAACGCGATCGTCTTCTGTTCGACGCGTGCGGCCGTCAACCACCTGACGGCGCGGTTCCACAACCGCAATTTCAACGTCGTGGCACTGTCCGGCGAACTGACGCAGAACGAGCGCAGCCACGCGCTGCAGGCAATGCGCGACGGACGCGCCCGCGTCTGCATCGCAACCGACGTCGCAGCCCGCGGCATCGACCTTCCGGGCCTCGATCTTGTCGTGCATGCCGACCTGCCGACCAATCCGGAAACACTGCTGCATCGCAGCGGTCGTACGGGCCGTGCCGGGCGCAAGGGCGTCAGCGCGCTTATCGTGCCGCTCAACGTTCGCCGCAAGGCCGAGCGGCTGCTGGAGAACGCCGGCATCAACGCCACCTGGGCGCGTCCGCCGTCTGTCGAAGAAGTGACCGAACGTGACGACGAGCGGCTGCTCGCCGACCCGATCTTTGCCGACAAGCCGCAGGACGAAGAGCAGGGCCTGGTGCAGAAGCTGATCGCCAGCCACGGCGCCGAGGCGCTTGCCGCTGCCTTCGTGCGCCTCTACCGCGCCAACCAGTCGGCACCGGAAGACCTGATCGAGGTTTCGGTACAGCAGGACGCCCGCAAGCGCCGCGACAATGGCGAGGCGCGCGAGTTCGCGCCGGCGCAGAAGGGTCCGCGCGACGATTTCGGCGCGAGCGTCTGGTTCTCGCTCTCAGTCGGTCGCAAGCAGAATGCCGAGCCGCGCTGGCTGATCCCGATGCTCTGCCGCAACGGCAACCTTACCAAGCGTGAGATCGGCGCGATCAAGATGCAGCCGGACGAGACCTTCGTGGAAATCGCCGCAGACAGCGCCGAAAGCTTCCTCGGTGCGCTCGGCCCGAACAAGACGATGGAGCGCGGCATTCGCGTCAACAAGCTGAACGGCACGCCCGATTTCAGCAAGCCGGCCGCCAAGCCCTATGCCAAGAAGCAGTTCGAGGATCGTGGCGACGATCGTTTCCGCAGCGACAAGCCGAAGGGCAAGTTTGGTAAGGACAAGCCCGCCGGTGCGGAGCGTCAGGACGACAAGCCCTGGACGAAGAAGAGCCCCAAGCCGAAATTCGAAGGCGGCGGCAAGTCTGAGGGCGGTAAGTTCGAAGGCGGCAAGGGCAAATTCGAGGGCGGCAAGTTCGATGGCCCCAAGGGCAAATTCGACGGCCCTAAGCCTAAGTTCGCCAAGAAGAAAGACCGCTAAGGCGGTCGCCGGCCGCACCGGTAAGGCAATGCGGCCGGCATGCAGCAATGGCCTCAGCTGCGTTCGCTGTGACCGGCTGCTGCGAGGATAAGGTCGGCAACGGCGCGCGGCTGCGAGATCAGCGACACGTGGCTGGCGTCGAGTTCCACGGTCGTCGCATTCATGCGCTTTGCCATGAAGCGTTCGAGATCCGGATTGATGGTGCGGTCGTTCTTCGAGACGGCATACCATGACGGCTTGGAACGCCAGGCGGCAACAGTCGTCGTGGCATTGAACAGCGTGTCGGAAATGCGGCCCTGCACGGCATAGAGCGCCTTGGCGCGGGCGACCGGCAGATCGCCGGCAAAATCCCTCACGAAAGCTTCCTCACTCAACTGGGCGTAACCGCCGTTGTGAACAAGACCGGCGCTGGCCGGTGGCGTCGGATATTGCTTGGCGAGCGCGGTATAATCCTCTCCGGCATCGGGAGCGCGGGCGGCGATATAGACGAGTGCCGTCACCTTCGGATCGACACCGGCTTCGGTGACCAGCATGCCGGAGTAGGAATGGCCTGCCAGCACGGTCGGACCATCCATCAGCGCCAGGATGCGCTTTGTGGCTTCGACGTCGTCGGCAAACGAGGTGAGTGGGTTCTGCACGGCCATAACGTTCAGGCCTGCGGCTTGCAGATGCGGGATGACATCCAGCCAGCAGGATGCATCGGCATAGGCGCCATGGACGAGGACAACGTTCTTTGCCTTGGTGACGATGGCGGCCCGGCCAGCGGCCGGAAACATGCTGAGTGCGGCCCCTGCAACGAGAGCGGCCGAGAATGAACGTCTGGTGATCGGTTGCATAGCGGAGTTCCTCCAGCTTTGGGAAATGGGGGCGATGCCTTCAGGGGATCGCGAGAGGAGGCTACGCCGACATGCGGGCTTCCATAACTATACAAAGGTCCAGCGAGGTATTATGCCGTCCGGAAAGGCTTGATAGCCTGGCGCAACGAGGGCGATCGGGAACAGATGAGACCAGCATCCACAGATGATCCGCTCAACCTGACGGCCTTCATCCAGGCGAATCTGCCGCTCGCCGAGGTGCCTTCCATTCCCAACGTAAAGCTCCACATCGCGACACCGAGGAGCGGTCTTTATCGCCTTGCAATGGCTGATGATTCCGATCTCGTGCCGCCCTATTGGGCCTATCCCTGGGCGGGCGGCGCCGTGCTTGCGCGCTATCTTTTTGACCATCCCGAAGCAGTCGCCGGAAAACGTGTCCTCGATCTCGGTACAGGCTCCGGTCTTGTCGCCATCGCCGCGATGAAATGCGGTGCGGCGCATGTGCTCGCAGTCGATATCGATGAGAAGGCGATTGCAGCCGCGCGGCTCAATGCCGAGGCGAACGCGGTGACGATCGAGACATTGCTCAGTGACATAATCGATGGAGAGCCGCCTCAAGCCGATCTCGTTCTGGCTGGCGATGTGTTCTATGATGAGGCGCTGGCGGAATGTGTTCTGCCTTTCCTCCAGCGGTGCCGCGCCGGCGGCATCGATGTGCTCATCGGTGACCCGGGCAGGGCGCCTTTGCCGACCGAGTCTCTGGTGCGAATTGCCGCTTATCCAGTTCCCGATTTCGGCGGCGCTGCCCGAGACGTGGCCGCAAATAGCGCGGTTTACCGCTTGAGCTGACACAGCCCAGACCCGAGCTCGGCCTACTTTAAAGGTCTCCCGTCATGCGGCTGCCGGGGATCGTTGTATCAGATACTTTCCGTATCTGCGAAAATACTGATTTGCGTTCGGACATCGCGTGTTTCAGGCTTGCACGAAAATAGATGACATGCCATCTATTGTCATCTCATCGATATCCCCATGACCGACGACAAGATCACAACCTCATTCGGGAGCCTCATCTCCCAGACCGCGCGCTACTGGCGGCGCGTCGCCAATCTGCGACTGCAACCTTTCGGCCTCACGGAAGCGACGTGGCTGCCGCTGCTGCGCATTGCCCGCTCGCCGACACCGATGCACCAGAAGGAACTGGCGGCCTCGCTGTCGCTCGACAATTCCTCGGTCGTGCGCCTCATCGATAATCTTGAGAAAGCGGGGCTCGTCGAACGCCGGGAAGGCGAGGACAGACGGGCCAAGGAGATCCTGCTGACGGAGGAGGGCACGAAGACCGTGGAGGCGGTCGAACGCGTGGCGCGGGGCATTCGCGAGGAGGCGTTTGCCCTGCTGCCGCGCGAGGATATCGAAACCACATGGCGCGTGCTCGACCATATCAGCGACGTGTTTGCCCGGCAGATCGAGGAGCCAGAACAGTGAATTCGCATCCCGGCCTGATGACCGAAGCCCGACCGCTTGCCGCAAAGCTTCACATTCCGATCTGGCTGCTCGGGCTCATCACCTTCAGCGGTACGCTGGCCATGCACATCTTCGTGCCGGCGCTGCCGGCAGCGGCCACCGATCTCGGTGCCTCGATCGGCGAGATGCAGCTGACGGTCAGCCTCTATATCTTCGGTCTCGCTGTCGGCCAGCTCGTCTATGGTCCACTTTCGGATCGCTATGGACGCCGGCCGGTGCTGATGAGCGGGCTCGTGCTCTATACGATCGCCGGCGTAGCGGCGCTGGTTTCGCCCGGCGTGCATGCGTTGATCGTGGCGCGACTGTTTCAGGCCTTCGGCGGCTGCGCCGGTCTGGTGATCGCCCGCGCCATCGTGCGCGATACGTCGAGCCCCGATGAGACGGCGAAGAGGCTTGCGATCATGAACCTGATGGTCACGGTCGGGCCGGGGCTTGCACCGATCGTCGGCGGCGCGCTCGCGTCCACTCTCGGATGGCGTTCGATCTTCGTGGCGCTCTGCGTGCTCGGTATCGTCAACCTGCTGCTCACATGGCGCAAGGTGCCGGAAACAGGAACCCGCAACGTCGAGACCTCAATGACGTCACTGGGCCGTGACTATCTCGGTCTGCTCGCCTCGCGCTCCTTCGTCGGTTACGCCATCGGCGGCGGTTGCGCGACGACTTCCATGTATGCCTTTACCGCGGCCGCACCCTTCATCGTCATCAACGAGCTTGGCCGCCCGGCGACGGAAGTCGGCATTTGTCTGGCGCTGCTGATCTTCGGCTATTGGATCGGCAGCATGATTGCGACGCGGCTGATCGGCCGCTTCGCGATGAAGCGGCTCATGGTGATTTCCAATCTCGTCAGCATCGCCGCAGCACTCGTCTTCTTCGGCCTTGCCGTGACCGACCATCTGACGCTTCTGCCGATGATGGCCTCGATCATGGTCTATACGATCGGTGCAGGCGTGGCCTCGCCCAATGCGCTGACGCTCGCCGTCAGCGTCAATCCGAAAGTCACGGGGTCCGCCTCCGGCCTCTACGGCTCGACGCAGATGGCCGTCGGCGCCGTCTGCAGCGCGCTTTCCGGCATCGGCGGCGATCCGGGTCTTGCAGCGGCCACCGTCATTCTCGGCGCAAGCGTGCTGGCGCAGCTTTGCTTCTGGGTTGCCGTTTCTTCGGGAAATATCAGGCGAGGAGATCTGGCCGCAGAAGCATGACGGGGCAGGTTGCCCCCGCTGGAAGCTCCGGCGCATGCGGCGGGCGGATGATGAGGCAGTCCGAATGGGCGAAGGTCTTCATCATCGACGAATCCTGCTTGTCGAACGGCTCGACAAGCCAGCCGCCGGCAGAGGATTTCGAGAGTTTTGCGCGTACATAATCCTGCCGATGGTCATTGGCCCGCAGGGTAGCGGCCGCTTCGATCGTCATATCGCGCTGGACCGGCGGAAGCGATGCGAGCTTGCGGATCAACGGCTCAAGGAAGAGCAGCGAGCAGACAAGGGTGGAGACCGGATTGCCGGGCAGGCCGAGCACATGGGTTTCACCAAATCTGCCGACCATCAGCGGCTTGCCGGGACGCATGGCGATGCGCCAGAAATCGAGCTGCATGCCGGCTTCGACCAAGGTGGCCTGCACGAGGTCATGATCGCCGACGGATGCGCCGCCCAATGTGACGATCACATCGACCCCGGCATCGCGCGCCTTGTCAATCGCGACCGTAATCTCGACCTTGTCATCGGGCACGATGCCGAGATCGAGCACATCGGCGCCGGCGCGGCGGGCAAGGGCTGCGACGCCAAAGGTGTTGGTGGCGATGATCTGTGAGGGGCCGGGTGTGCTTCCGGGCGGCAGAAGCTCGTCACCGGTGGCTAGGATGGCGATGACGGGACGGCGCAGCACCTCGACTTCAGGCCGGTTCATACCGGCAGCGACCGTCAGTCGAGAGAAATCGAGCACCGTGCCGGTTGGCAATACGACTTCGCCCTCTGTGAAATCCTGGCCGCGCGGGCGCACATGCTGGTTCTGCCGCACCGGGAAATTGGTTCTGATGCCGCCTTCAATCTTCTCGGCATCTTCCTGCAGGAGGACGCTATCGGCACCGGACGGTACCGGCGCACCGGTGAAGATGCGCACAGCTTCGCCCTCACCGACACTCCCTTCGAAGCCGTGACCGGCCGAGGACGTGCCGATGACCTTCAGGACGGCGCCGGGCTCCGGTGCATCTTCGCGACGCAGCGCGTAGCCGTCCATGGCGGAGGAATTGAAGGGCGGCTGCGTGAGCGCGGCCGTAAGATCCACGGCCAATACGCGGCCTTCGGCTTCGGCAATCGGCAGCGTCTCGGATGCAGCAACCGGCTTTGCATTGGAGAGCAGGCGGCTCAGGGCTTCGGCAACCGGCAGAAGGTTCATCTTGCCTCCGGATGGCGGAAATCGCCGGATTTGCCGCCGGATTTTTCAAGCAGCCTCACGCCACCGATCTCCATCGCCTTGTCTGCGGCCTTGGCCATGTCGTAGATCGTCAGGCACGCGACGGAGACGGCGGTCAGTGCTTCCATCTCCACACCGGTCTTGCCGGTGAGCTTGGCCGTCGCCGTGACCCGCAGGCCGGGCAGCGCCTCGTCCTCCTCGATTTCGACCGACACCTTGGTCAACATCAAGGGATGGCAGAGCGGGATCAGATCGGCGGTACGCTTGGCGGCCATGATGCCGGCAAGCCGAGCGGTGCCGATGACATCGCCCTTCTTCGCATTGCCCTGGCGGATGAGAGCGAGCGTTTCCGCCGCCATCTTCACATGGCCCTCGGCCGTGGCGATGCGCACGGTCTCGGCCTTGTCTGAGACATCGACCATATGGGCCTCGCCCGAGGCATCGATATGGGTGAGGCCGGGCTTTTCGCCGCTCATATCATTCGGCCGCGATGGCAGCTTCGCCAGAGAGCAGCGCCCGGGTGGCCGCCGTCACGTCGTCCTTGCGCATCAAGCTTTCGCCGACGAGGAAAGTGTTGATCCGGACGGCCTGCAGGCGCTTGCAATCCTCATGGGTGAAAATGCCGCTTTCGCCGACGAGCAGCCGGTTATCCGGAACCATCGACGCCAGCGTTTCGCTGACCGTGAGGCTGACCTCGAAAGTGCGCAGGTTGCGGTTGTTGATGCCGACGAGCGGCGAAGACAGTTTCAGCGCGCGCTCCATTTCGGGCGCATCGTGAACCTCGACCAGAACGTCCATGCCGAGCGAGAAGGCCTCGTCTTGCAGGCGCTCCGCTTCTTCATCGCTGAGTGAAGCCATGATGATGAGGATGCAATCGGCACCCCAGGCACGGGCTTCATGGACCTGATAGGTCTCGAACATGAAATCCTTGCGCAAAGCGGGCAGGGCGCAGGCGGCACGCGCCTGCATCAGGAATTCCGGCGCACCCTGGAAGCTCGGCGTATCGGTCAGCACGGAAAGGCAGGCGGCACCGCCGGCCTCGTAAGCCTTGGCGAGAACAGGTGGAGCGAAATCCGGGCGGATGAGGCCCTTGGAAGGGCTTGCCTTCTTGATCTCGGCGATCAGGCCGATCTCACCGGCATCGCGCTTGGCAACGAGCGCCTTGTGGAAGCCGCGCGGTGCGGACTGGCCGGCCTGCATGGCCTTGAGATCGGCGAGCGAGGTCTTCGCCTTGGCGGCTGCGATTTCCTCGCGCTTGTAGGCTTCGATCTTTTTCAGGATATCAGTCATGAGACGATCCTAGTCGATATCGTTGGAAACGGCGATCAGTTTGTCGAGCGCAGATGCCGTAGCGCCGCTATCGAGCGATTGCGTCGCGAGCTTCATGCCGTCGCGAATCGTTTCGGCCTTGCCGGCGATGACGAGCGATGCGGCGGCATTGCAAAGCGCGATATCGCGATAGGCATTCTTGGCGCCACCGAGCACATCACGAAGAGCTGCGGCGTTGACGGTGCCATCGCCGCCCTTGATGTCGGCAAGCACGGCCGGTGCCACGCCGAAATCGGCCGGCGAAAGCTCGAAGGTGCGGATCCTGCCGTTTTCGAGGGCCGCAACACTGGTCGTGCCGGTCGTGGTGATTTCGTCGAGGCCGTCGCCGTGGACCACCCAGACGCTTTCCGAGCCGAGATCACGCATGACTTCGGCGAGCGGCACCACCCATTGCGGTGCAAAGACACCGAGAAGCTGACGCTTGACGCCAGCCGGATTGGAAAGCGGGCCAAGCAGGTTGAAGATGGTGCGCGTGCCAAGCTCGACGCGGGTCGGGCCGACATGGCGCATGGCCGAATGATGCTGCTGCGCGAACATGAAGCCGACACCGGCCTCGGCAATGCAGCGCGCAATCATCTCAGGCGTGACTTCAAGATTGACGCCGAGAGCGGCAAGACTGTCGGCCGCGCCCGATTTCGAGCTGAGTGCCCGATTGCCGTGCTTGGCGACCGGAACACCGGTGCCGGCGACGATCAGGGCCGCCAGCGTCGAGATATTGTAGGTGCCGCTGGCATCGCCACCGGTGCCGACGATATCGACAGCGTCGGCGGGGGCGACGACCCGCAGCATCTTGGATCGCATCGTGGTGACGGCGCCGACGATCTCGTCGACCGTTTCGCCGCGAACACGCAGAGCCATCAGGAAGCCGCCGATCTGCGAAGGCGTTGCCTGGCCGGACATCAGGATATCGAAGGCCTGGCGGGCCTCGTCACGGGTCAGGGGCTCACGGCTTGCTGCCTTGGCCAGAAGAGGCTTCAGATCGGACATGCGTCGCTTCCCCCTAGCGGACGGTCGCCTGTTCGGCGAGGTTCTGGTTGACCTGTGCGCCATACTGGGTCTGCAACAGGTTGACCATCTGATCCAGAATATCGTCGCCGGCGGCATTTGCCATGGCGGTGATCTGCTGGTCGCGATTTTCAAGAGCGTCGGTCGTCGGCTCGTCGTTAACTTCGGTGACCTTGAGCAGGATCTGCGTGCTCGGATCTGCACCGACAGCGGTCGCAACCGTATCGACAGGACCGGAGAAGCCAGCGTTGATGCCGGCGCGGCCGAGAACCGGATCGTCGGTCGCGCGGGTGAAGCCGCTTTTGCTTTCGACGGCGATGCCGAGCGGGGTGGCGATATCGGCAAGCGAGGTGCCCTTCTGCGCCTGAGCCTTCAGCTCATCCGCCTTCTTGGCAAGCTCGGCCTTCTGCTGTTCGGCAGTCCAGTCCTGAACGGCCTTGTCGCGCACTTCGGCCAGCGGACGCTCGCGCTCCGGCATGACATCGCGTACGTCGAACCAGACATAGCCGTCATTGCCGAGGGCAATAGCATTGGCGTCGGCACCGACATCGGTCTTGAAGGCTTCCGGGAGGAGCTGCTGCTGGGCCGGGATATCCTTGACCGGATTGCCGTCCTTGTCGGCGCCCGTCATGTCGATGGCGTCGATTATGACGGCCTTCAGCTTGAGCTGGTTGGCGATCTCTTCCAGGGACGTGCCGCCGGCGCGCATGTCCTCGATACGGTCATGCACGTTGATGACTTCCTGCGAGGCATTGGCGACCGAAAGCTGCTTGCGCAGTTCTTCTTTCACTTCGTCGAAGCTCTTGGTGGTCTCCGGCTTGAAGTTGGTCACGCGCAGGATGACCGGGCCGAAGGTGCCGTCGATGACGGCGGTGGTGCCGCCATCGGTCTTCACGGCGAAAGCGGCTTCGGCCACGGCCTGATCCGGAACCTTGTCCTTGGTGAACTCGCCGAGCAGCACGTCGCTTGCCGTCTTGCCCTGGTCGGTCACGAGCTGGTCGAAGCTCGTGCCGGTCTTCAGCGCGGTTTCAGCCGCATTGGCGAGATCCTTGCTGGCGAAGGTCAGCTGCTCCAGCGTGCGGCTTTCCGGCGTCGTGTACGTCGCCTTGGCCTTGTCGAAAGCTTCCTTGATCTGGTCGTCGGTGACGGTGGTCGGATCGGCGATATCGTCGGGCTGGAGCTTCAGGTAGGCGATCTTGCGATATTCCGGAGCGCGGTAGCGTTGCTTCGCGTCTTCGAACCACTTGGCGAGCACGTCGTCGGCAGGCGCCTTGATCGGCTCGATATTGGCATTGGTGAGCAACAGGTAATCGATGCTGCGGCTTTCATTGCCATAGAGCTTGAGGGCATCGACGAGTGTCTGCGGCGCCTGGAAGCCATTGGAGACGGCATCGACGATCTGGCTGCGGACAGCCTGTTTGCTGCGCTCCTTGATATAATCGTCTTCGCGGATGCCGGCATTGCGCAGACGCGAGGTAAAGAGACCACGATCGAACTGGCCGTTGACGGCCTTGAAGGCCGGATCGTCGCCGATCAGCTGCGCGAGACGGTCTTCCGAGAGGCCAAGGCCCATCTGGTCCGCAAGCTGGTCGAGCGATGCACCGGCAACGAGCTGAGCGATAACCTGCTGCTCGACGCCGAAGGCGCGGGCCTGCTCGGGTGTCAGGCGCATGCCGAACTGCTGGCCGAGAGCCGCGACCTGGCGCTGGTAGGCGAGGCGGAATTCATTGACGTCCACATGCTGGTCGCCGACGGTGACCACCGTCGTGCTGTTGCCGCCGCTGATCAGCTCACGCGAGACACCCCAGATACCGAAGGAGGCGACGAGCAGGAGCAGGAGCAGCTTGGCAACCCAGGTCTGAGCAGCTCTTCTCAGAATATGGAACATGGAAACGCAAACCTCGCATTATCATTGGCCCAGAAGGGCAGACATTCGTCGTTCCATAAAACAAAGCTGCGAGGAAATGAAGGCTTGTTGCGCGAAAAGCTTGCAGGCTGCGTACACGCTCTTGCCAGCGCGCCGTGACCGACAAAAGATGCGCCTTTGCGGAACCTTTCCAGCCCCCATTTCGTTGAAGCCGCATTCCAAGAAACAGGAGCAGACCATGGCAGAATTGAAAACCGCTTCCGCCGAATCCACCGCTGCGCGCGTCAAGGCCGAAGTCGCCGCCGACGATCTGTCCGCACAGGTCGCCGCGTTGCGCGAAGATCTGGCCCGCCTTTCGGAAAGCGTGATTGCGCTGGGGCAGGGTGCAAGGACGGTCGTCACCGACGAGGCCTCGGTCATGACCGAGCGCGTTCGCGACAAGGTGCGCGAGGAGCCGTTGACCGCCATCGCCATTACAGCAGGCGTCGCCTATCTCTTCGGCCTGCTCAGCCGCCGCTGATAAGAAGAAGCCGGACGCATGACACGTCCGGCTTTCGACTTCCTATGATCAGTCTCTCGTGTGCCAGGTCAGCGGCGGACGAGGCGCCCGACTGCGATCAGGATACATGCGCCGATAAAACCGGTGACCAGGTATCCAAGCCAGCCCGCCAGGGGCTGGATGTGAAGGATACCGAGGATCCAGTTGGCAACGATCGCGCCGACGATACCAAGAATGATATTCATGAACACGCCCATATTGCTGTTCATGAATTTCTCCGCCAGCCATCCGGCGAAACCGCCGATAATGATGGCCGCAATCCAACCTACACCTTCGTTTTCCATGACAATCTGCCCTCCTGGGAAAAACGTGAGATAGAACGCGCACAATCGAAAAAAGTTCCGCTGCGGCAGCCGTTCGGCGCCGTCAGGGGATCAGCTGCGTCACCGGCGTGGAAAGAGCGTGCACCCCGATCTGAAACATCAATCCTGAAAAGGCCAGGACGGCAAAGCCGACCGGCATGAGCAAGCTCTTGGTGAACATGAAATCCTCCCTGTATGAGAGCAAACATAGTTCATCGCCCCATACAGGCAAGATGCCTCATTAATGATTGGTTAAGTACAACCTTTAAGTAAAATTGCCACATCAAATAATTATATATGCCTAATATTTTATATTGAACGGTCCGGAAATTAGAAAATCATTAACCCATATTAGCAATCATGCATTCAACGCCAACTGGAGGAGATTGATATGCGTCACTCGCACCTCGTCGAGCATCTGGAAGCCGCCTGCAATCTTGCCGAAGCAGAGGGCGATACTTTCCTTGCCTATCTGATCAAGATGGCAAAAGAGGCCGCCGCCAAGCGCGAGACTGGCAGAGGCAAGAACAGCGCCGTTGCCGCCTGACGGAGCCGATTGTCTCAACCCTCGATAGGGACTGCTCGATATCGTCACAGAAAGTCGTAGCGCATCGACGCTCGGGTCCTCATCAATCCAGATTTTTTCCGAAACTGGTTTTTCGTCCGGGAATTTAGATTTCCTCGCCGGGGTCAGGCGTCGCCGCCAGCTCAGTATAGTCGGCGATGGTTCCTCTGGCTTCGGAGAAATCGAATTTCGGTCCAGGCGCATTTCCAGCAATGTCAGCATCTCCAGCGACTTTGCGTATGTTGTGCCGACACTTTGTCGCTCCCTTCGCCAAGGGCGGACAGGAATTCGTGCCGACGAGTTCAAGCCAGATCTGCAAAACCGATGCCAGGGCTTCGAAATCGAAACCCTTTTCCTTGTCGAGCCTGGAACCGCCATCGCCGAACGGGCTTCGGGCGGGGCCGACACACAACCGTCGGCTCAGCCGATAGTCGCCCGAAGCCACGGAGAAAGACGGTGAGAACACTTCGGCCAAGATCAACGGAAACCTATGATCGGCAAGTGATCGCGACCAGCGAACGGGACGTGCCGGCGACATCTTTCTACAAGATCTTCGTCGAAAGACAGCACGGGAAGATTGCAGCCCGGTTGAAGCGCGTCCCGGCAATAAAAGCCCAATAAAGGGCCAGTCGCAATTAAAAACAATTCGAGTTTTCACGGCTCTTTTTACGCAGGATTAACCTAACCTAGCGTCAATTCACAGTGAACAAAATCTCAAGAAGATCGATTCATCGACCCTGCTGTTTTTCGTATTTCAGGCCGTTTATGTCTTCTATTAATACAAATTATTCCAGCCTCGCAGCGCTGCAGACCCTCCGGTCTGTCTCGGCGGATCTCTATGCGACGCAGAATAAGGTATCGAGCGGCCTGCGCATCGAGAAGGCATCCGACAATGCGGCCTACTGGTCGGTTGCGACGACGATGCGCTCGGACAACAGGGCGCTTTCTGCCGTATCCGACGCGCTCGGCCTCGGAGAGGCCCTGGTGGACACGACCTCCACGGCGCTCGCCTCTGTTATCGATATTGTCGGCGACATCAAAGCCGCGCTGATCGCCGCCACCGAAAAGAGTGTCGACAAAGCAAAGATCCAGGATGAAATCAGCGCGTTGAGCGGCAGGCTTGTCGCGACTGCCGCCTCGACCTCCTTCTCCGGGGAGAATTGGCTCAACACCGATATTCCCGGCCTTGCAACGCTCAACAAATATACCAAGAACATCGTTTCGGCCTTCATTCGCGGCGCCGATAACAGTGTCAGCGTCGGCACGACCGATGTCGACCTCACGCAGCTGGTGCTCTTCAATGCGAGCGGGGGAGGGCTGCTGCAGGCTGACGAGAAATCGCTTGGCCTCATTGGCGGGCTGCAGAATGCCGACTTCACCGGATACGGACAACGCGGCTACAGCGTCTACGGGTATGTCAGTCCCTACACCCTACCGGATGCGAACTCCGTTGCATTCACGCCAACGGATAGCATTACCTTCGATCTCACGGTCGATGGCACGGATACACGCAGAGTGACGATCGACAAGAACACTGTCGATGTCGCGCTCGGAACGAACAACGGGATGATCTATAGCGGCGCCGATCTCGCCAAGGTCGTTCGTCTGGCTGTCGCCAATATGGGGTGGTCGCCAGGTTCCATCGACGGATCCGGGACCGAGCTCATCCTGACCAGCGGCGAAGTTTCTGGGTCCCGCGAATCAAGCATGGTGATTTCGAACGTCTCATCCACGCTCGCCGGCGGGTTTAACTACGGCCTTAGCGGTGCACCGACATCACGCGTGGACGGAACGACGGCAAGCTCTCAGCTTGCATTTGCGGGCCCTTTCTTCGTCCATCGCGACGTCAATTTTTCATTCAACGTGCAAATCAACGGTGCCGCCACCACGAATGTGAAGATCGATCGCAGTCTGGTGGACAGCGTTCTAGGAACGAGTGACGGCAAGATCAACAATGCCAGCGACTATGCGCGCGTGCTCGGCGCTGCTCTTGCAGGAAGCGGAACGCTGGTTTCGGCGTCGGGCAACAATGTCGTGTTTAAAGCAGATCCGGGCATGTATCCCGACAAGGGCGCCACGCGCTCGTCTATCCGTATCTTCGGCGCGAGCGACAATATCGGCTTTGCGCCGAATTTCGATATTACCGATATCGACATCACGAACCCTGCCAACGACCTGCAGAACTATATCGGCGGCGTCAACTTGATGGAGCAGGGGATCATCAAGGGCGCAAGCTATCTGGGTGATATAAGCAAGCGGCTCAATCTGCAGGACAATTTCGTCAATTCGCTGCAGGATTCCGTGGCAAGCGGCATCGGGCGGCTTGTCGATGCCAATATGGAGGAGGAATCCTCGCGGCTGGCCGCCCTGCAGACGCAGCAGCAGCTTGCCGTTCAATCGCTCTGGATTGCCAACAGCGCGCCACAGAACGTGCTCAAGCTCTTCCAATAGGCCACGAAACGGCCTTCAGCAGGCTCCCTGAAGCCGGTGCGTCACGACCTCGCACCCCGAAAGCTTTCACCCATGGCAGTAGCTTTGCCGGCTGCCAGCGGATAAGAGACGCCCTGCGGCGAGACTCACGATGAAGAGCCCTCTCGCAGAGTGAGATGTGGCGAGGTTTGCATGAAATCCGAAAACGCAGAAGCACGGCCGTTGACAGGCATCGCGCTTGCCTGCGCCGGTTACGCCTGCTTTGCCATGCAGGACGCCCTGGTCAAATGGCTGGTGGCTGAATACGAGGTTCCGGAAATCCTGTTCATGCGCAGCCTGGTGATCGTGGTCATCACCGGCGTCCTCGTGCGCTACCGGCGGCATCCGTCGATCTTCAAGAGCCCATATAGAAAAACGGTCGTGCTGCGCGCAGCGCTGATGTTTGTCGCCTGGCTTCTGTTCTACAACGCCGCCCGCTCTCTCGGACTTGCCGAACTCACCACGCTCTATTTTTCAGCGCCGATCATCGTCATGTTCCTGTCGATCCTGGTTCTGAGGGAAGCGATCGGCCCAGGACGCTGGATTGCCTGTATCGGCGGCTTCATCGGTGTGGCCATTGCGGCAAATCCCACGCATTCGCCCAATCTCGTGCCGGCCGCCATGTGCCTCATCGCCGGCTTCTGCTGGGCCTGGAGCACGATCCTCATTCGGCTCGTCAGCCGCAGCGAGACCACGCTGACACAAATGTTTGCGACAAGCCTGCTGTTCGGCATTGCTTGTGCGGTATCCTTCCCCTGGATTTGGAAAACGCCCGATGCCATAGGCTGGACCCTGATGATCGGCCTTGGTTTAATCGCGACCCTCGGGCAGTTCCTTCTCTACGAAGGGTTCCGATATGCGCCGGCTTCGGCACTGGCGCCCGTGGAATATAGCGGGCTCATCTGGGCTTTCCTCTACGGTTATCTCATCTGGGCGGAAATCCCGGCGATGAATGTCTTCGTCGGCGCATTGATCATCGTTGCGTCCAGCCTGGTGCTGATCGCCTGGGAGCGCCATGGAGAGATAGCCCGAAAGAAGCATGCGGCGTTTTGACCCGCACCGATGCGACGAGCGCCTATAGTGTAAGTCGCGCCACTTGCTGGGCGATCGCCAGCGAGGCGGTCAGGCCGGGGCTTTCAATGCCATAGAGAGCGGCATAAGCGGGGTGCCGGGTTGCTTCCGGTCCCTGGATCACGAAATCGCCGCCACCACCGGCAGCCGGTCCGGCGACCTTGGGGCGAACGCCTGAATAGGCAGGCTGCAGGGCGCCATCGGCAAGATCAGGCCAATAGCGACGGATTGCGGAATAGAATTTATCCGCCCGCGCCGGATCGACATCGTAATCAATCGTGTCGATCCATTCGACATCTGGACCGAAGCGGGCCTGGCCGGCAAGGTCGAGCGTCAGATGCACGCCGAGGCCGCCGGGCTCCGGGACCGGATAGATCAACTGCGTTGCGGGCGCACGGCCTGAAAGCGCGAAATAACATCCCTTGGCGTAATAGCGGGGCGGGATGGTCGCGGCATCAAGGCCAAGCAGCCTTTCCGACATCGCCCAGGCATTAAGGCCGGCGGCATTCACGACGAGGCGGGCTTCGATCTCGACCGGATCACGTCCGCCGACAGAGAGGCGTACCTTGTCGGCCGTCAATTCGCCTGCCGTGACGGGGGAATTGCAGACTATGGCTCCGCCATTGGCCTCAATGTCGGTGATGTAGGCCTGCATGAGGCCGTGACTGTCGATGATGCCGGTTGATGGCGAGACAAGTGCGGCAAAGCCCTTGATCTGCGGCTGCCTGCGGGCAAGCTCGGCGGCATCGATGAGATAGCAGTCCTCGACCCCATTTGCGGCTGCCTGACGCGACAGCTTTTCGAGATAGGCGACCTCTTCCTTGCTCGAGGCAACCACGAGCTTGCCGCAGGGTCGGTGGGGCACGTTCCGCTCCCGGCAATATTCGTAGAGCTTGTGTTTACCGGCAACGGAAAGCTCCGCCTTGAGGCTGCCGGTGGCATAATAGAGCCCAGCATGGATGACCTCGCTGTTGCGCGCCGACGTAATGCTGCCGGTGATCGGTTCGGCTTCGAGAAGAACCACGTCGCGGCCAGACATGGCGAGCTGACGCGCCACCGCAAGCCCCACAACCCCACCGCCGACAATCACGCAGTCGAGGTCCAGTACATCTGCCACGCAATACCCCCTGATGTGCAGCCGCCCGTTATCTCAGGACAGATGCTATCCCAGAAATGGCGGGGCGGTAAAACAGGATTTGGGAGCCGAGGACCTCATGCATTGTCGTGAGGACCGGCAATCTTTGGACGTAGAAAATGCTGCGATTGGCGATAATCGGTCGATGCGATGTATGTGCGTGAAGAAAAGGCGCAGTGAAGTTTGAGGAGAAGATCGGGGAAGGCCTTCGATCGGAATGAAGGGCTCCCACTCGGTACTCGGCAAGCCCCCCGCATCGGGTTCGGTCCTAGCAATCCTACTACCGCCGCGCCTCTACTTTCGTCGCGTCGCCATCGATTCGCAATTCATCCAAAAGGGCTAGGCGCTTACCCGGCCAACGCGCCAGGAGACCCGTATCTTCAAATGCGGATAGCTGCTGGGATTGGCAGTAGCGACGTTGACAATCTGTCAATTAAATCAGTTTCTTAGATTGATTTTGTGGCGGAAGAGGTGGGATTCGAACCCACGGTACGGTTTCCCGCACGCCGGTTTTCAAGACCGGTTCCTTAAACCACTCGGACACTCTTCCATCCAATGGATCTGGTTTGTCTCCGCCGGAAAAGCTTCCCTCGCACGAGGATGGCTCCGCAGCAAACCAAATCACGGTTCGGCAGGCTTTATAGCGGTTCGGGTTTCAGCGTCAACGTGCTGCAGCATATCGGGTCGATAAACTGCAATAGCTGCGGAGCGTTGTGGCCGGCATCGAGCCTCGAACGACCAATCAGCCCTGGAAGAGATTGAGGATATTGCGCGGCGCGCTGTTGGCGATCGACAGCGACTGGATGGCAAGCTGCTGCTGGGTCTGGGTGGCACTGAGGCGGGAGGATTCCTCCTCCATGTTGGCATCGACGAGGCGGCCGATGCCGCTATCGATGGAATCGCTCAGATCCCTGGCGAATGATGCCTGCATATCGACACGCTTGCTGAGCGCGCCGAGCGTGGCACCGACGGTGACCATCTGCTTGGTCATGCTTTCCACGGTCTTGAGCATGTCTTCGAGTTCGGCCGTCGTCGTGGACTTGTCGAGGGTGATCTCAACGGAGGAGGGCGGCACCGTCGCCCCCTTCAGCAGAATATAGTTCTTGGCCGAGCCCGCCTGAGATGCGAAGGCGCCGCTCGAGAGAATGCCGTATTCGCCGGAGCCGCCGTTATCGACGAAATACTGGACATTCGTATCCGTCAGCGGCAACGGCGTATTGATGGCGTAGGTCATCATGGAAAGCTGGACGCCGCCATTGCCGTCGCGAACGAAGGAGCCGACGACCTGCTTGTCGGCGGAATCATCATTCGAATCCCAGACCATCCAGTTCTGACCATTGAATGAAGCTGCCTCGATCGTCGATCGCAGCTGTTGCTTGAGCTGCGTCAGTTCTTCGTCGATCTTCGTTTTGTCGGCGCCTGTTTCATGTGCGGTCACGAGTTTCGATTTGATTTCCGACATGACATTGATGGAGGAGGAGGCTGCCGTATAGGCAGTATCGATCACGGCGGCGCTCATGCCGAGCGCATCCTGAACCGCCGAAATCGCCTTGTTATCGGAGCGCATCGTGGTTGCGACAGACCAGTAGGCAGCATTGTTCGACGCCTTTTCGACGCGAAAGCCTGTCGAAACATGTCTTTGCGTCGCCTGAAGGCCAGCATTGACGGATCTCAAGCTCTGTAGAGCCGATATCGCCGATATATTGGTATTGATCGAAGTCATTCGACGCCTGGAAACTGAAACTGAGGCCGGACATTCCTCCCAACGCAATGCTTCATGCATCTCGCGACGCCGCATCATCGGTGCCGCATCCTTAACGGCAGGTTACACAATTGATTCAACTATTTATAAAAGAAAAACGAGATGTCTCCTTGCGGCGCAGTCGCGCGAAGGCATAGGCGATAGGCTGTTACGAAGCGGAACCGCGTAATATTTGTACACGCGGCTGCTATTCCATTCCCGAACAGGTAGAAATAAACCAAGTATTAACCATGATTGTTATTATTCGGTCTATCGCCTCGATATTGTTCGCAAATTTGCCACGATATCCGCAAGATTAAAGTCTCATTAGGCAAGCACGGCATAAGGCAACTTCAACTCGATGAAGAGTGGGTTCCTTAACCATATTAGTCTTTGGCGGCGTGGGGCATATGAAACTGAATTACGGGGCGGCGTCTTTCGCAACGACGGCACGGTGGCTGGCGATATCGGCCATGTGCGCAACGGTGGCGGCCTGCGGCACGACGCAAGCGGTTCCCAAGAAAAAATCCCACGGCAAGGAATATTTCTCCGAAAGCGAATATGGCGTGAAAGCCAGCCCGCGCGTCGCCAATGGCGACAACATCCCGAAGGGCGGCGGCCGCTACATGGTGGGTGATCCCTATGTGGTGAAGGGGAAGATGTATTACCCCAAGGAAGACTATTCCTATAACAAGGTCGGCATCGCCTCCTGGTACGGCTCGGCCTTTCACGGCCGCCTGACCGCGAATGGCGAAGTCTACGACCAGATGCACCTTTCTGCCGCTCATCCGACATTTCCGCTGCCGAGCTATGCGCGCGTGACCAATGTCGAAACCGGATCTTCCGTCATCGTGCGCGTCAACGACCGCGGGCCTTACCACGAAGGGCGCATCATCGACCTTTCGAACAAAACGGCCTCCATGCTCGACCTGCAGCACAGCGGCACCGGCAATGTTCGCGTACAATATGTCGGCAGGGCGCCGCTCGACGGGCACGACATGCCCTATCTGATGGCCTCCTACGTGCCGAAGGGCAGCCGTATCCCGGGCGTCTATCCGGGCGGCGGGCAGATTGCGACCGGCGTCATGGTCGCCTCCAACAGCAAGAGGATCACCGGCGATCAGCTGCAGAGCCTCGGTGACTATTCCAATCCGTCGCCTGCCAACGTTCCCGTGCCGTACTCGTCGGTCGCCTATGCCGGCAACTCGCCGAGCGCCAAATATCCGGGCTCCACGCAGAACGCCCGCTATAATCCGGCTCCGGCTCCGCAATTGGCCCCCGTGCCGACGCAGGCCCCGGCCGGCGGTCATTTCCTGACGCCGCCGCCGGCCTATAATGCCGCGCCGGCCATGGAGCAGATGGTGGTTCTGCCCGATATCGGGCCTATTCCCTATGAGCGTCCGAACGGCTGGTCGAAGGGCACGTCGCTTGCCATGAACTATCAGGAAGACGTGACGACGGTGAACGTGCCGCTCGCTTTCGATGCCGTCATGGTGCGCAATGACGGGCTGACGCAAGAATCGATCCTTGCTTCCTACAAGCGCCAGAATGGCGGCGCTGCAAAGACGCGATAAAACCTACGATAAAGTGTAATTGCATCGGCTTGAGCCTCGCTTTACCCTCCTGAATCAACCGCACGATCAATGGGATTAGCGATGTTGAAGCCGCTGCTTCGCCTCCTTGCATGCCTGCTCCTGCCTGCTTCCGCAGCCGCTGCTGCCGAAGGCACCGATGCCGGTTTCGTCACCAAGGCCACGCAGGCCTATATGATCGAAGCATCGACCGGAACCGTGCTTCTCGCGAAGAACGAAAACCAGGTTTTCGCACCCGCATCGCTTGCCAAGCTGATGACGATGGACCTTGTCTTCAGTGCCGTCAGCAAGGGACAGATTTCACTCGATACCGAATATCCCGTCTCAGAATATGCCTGGCGCACAGGCGGCGCGCCCTCGCGGGCGGCGACGATGTTCGCGGCGCTGAAATCCAGAGTACGCGTCGAAGACCTGATCAAGGGTGTGGCGATCCAGGGCGCTAATGACGGCTGCATCATTCTTGCCGAAGGCATGGCGGGCAGCGAGGATCAGTTTGCCGCATCGATGACACGGCGCGCTCGCGATCTCGGCATGGAGAAATCCGTCTTCGGCAATTCCACCGGGAATCCCGATGGCAAGAGCAAGGTCACGGCCAAGGAATTGGTCACGCTCGCCGTCGACCTGCAGACATCCTATCCGGACCTCTATCCCTATTTTGCCCAGCCGGATTTCGAGTGGAACAAGATCTTCCAGCGTAACCGCAATCCGCTGCTCGGCATGGATCTCGGCGCGGACGGACTGGCAACGGGGTTTACGGAAGGCGAGGGCTTTTCGATCGTCGCCTCGGTGCAGCGTGACGGACGGCGGCTTTTCGTAGCACTTGCCGGCATCGCCTCCGACAAGGAGCGCACTGAAGAGGCCAAGCGCGTGCTGGAATGGGGGCTGACTTCCTTCGAAAGCCATCAGGTCTTTGCCGACAAGGAAGTGATCGGTGCTGCGAGCGTCTATGGCGGTACGTCGCGTACCGTCGATCTCGTCGCCAAGGCGCCGGTCAGCGTCTATGTGCCTGTCAACAATCCGGACCGGCTTGCCGCCCGCATCGTCTATCGCTGGCCGCTGATGGCGCCAGTGAAGGCCGATACCGAAGTCGGCACGCTGCGCATCGTATCAGGCAACAGGATGCTGCGCGAAGTGCCGCTTTATACGGTACAATCCGTCGAGGTGGGGTCGCTCGGCAGCCGCGCGGTCGACGCGCTGTTGGAGCTTGGCGAATCGCTGTTCTTTTCCTGGCTATGGGACACGTCCGAGCAGAGTTGACCACCATTTTCGAGGCTGAAATCGGCGTAATTTGCCGGGGGACGGCGGATATGTCGCCACGGCAAAAGGTTTCGCTCCGCACTCACTTCGGATAGATAGAGGAAGAGCGCGGCGCTCAGAATGCGGGAAAGTATCATTGTCGTCCGGTACGGGATTGTTCGTTACGTTTGAAGGTGGAGAGGGCGCGGGCAAGTCCACGCAGATCCGCCGCCTTGCCGAAGCCTTGAAGGCAGAAGGCCATGACGTGCTGGTGACCCGCGAGCCCGGCGGTTCACCAGGAGCCGAAGCGGTACGCCATGTGTTGCTTTCGGGTGCTGCCGAAGCCTATGGCACGCGGATGGAGGCGATTCTTTTTGCCGCCGCCCGCAACGATCACATCGAAGAGATCATCCGTCCGGCGCTTTACAAGGGCAAGATCGTGCTCTGCGACCGCTTCATGGATTCCTCACGTGTCTATCAGGGTGTCACCGGCAATCTGGAGCCTGATTTCATCGAAACGCTGCAGCGCATCGCCATCAACGGCGTGGTGCCGGACTGCACGCTGATCCTCGACATTCCCGCCAAGCTCGGGCTTGAGCGCGTCAGCAAGAGAAATGCCGACGGCCCCGACCGTTTCGAGAAAGAGACGCTCGAAACGCATGAGAAGCGGCGTGAAGCCTATCTCGACATTGCCGCACGCGAGCCCGAGCGCTGCCATGTCGTCAACGCCACACAGGCGGAAGACGAGATCGCTGCGGAAATCCTCACCATCATCCGGCAACTGTTGAAGCCGGCCGCCGAGGCGCGCATGCCGGAAGCGGCCCATCATGAGTGAAGACAGACCGGGACTGCTCGACGGCGCCATATGGCCCGCCGAGAATACCAAGCTCTTCGGCCATGAAGAGGCCGAGGATTTCCTGGCGCAGTTCTACCGCTCCGGCAAAGGTCATCATGCACTTCTGATCGAGGGGCCAGAGGGTATTGGCAAGGCGACGCTTGCCTTCCGCTTTGCCAACCATGTTCTGTCGCATCCCGATCCGGCGAGCGCGCCTGAGAGGATCGGCGATCCGGACCTCGATTCCGCCGTCAGCCGGCAGATCGCATCGGGTGCCTCACACAATCTCCTGCACCTCGCCCGCCCGGTTGATGAGAAGACCGGCAAGGTGAAATCGGCGATCACAGTCGACGAGGTGCGCCGCGCCGGCAAGTTTTTCTCGCAGACATCGGGTACCGGCAACTGGCGCATCGTCATCATCGATCCCGCCGACGACATGAACCGGAATGCGGCCAACGCCATCCTGAAGATCCTTGAGGAGCCGCCGAAGCGGGCGATGTTCCTCGTCCTCTCGCATGCGCCAGGCAAACTGCTTCCGACGATCCGTTCGCGCTGTCTGCCGCTGAAGCTTGAACCACTGGATGACCGCGCGCTCACCTCGGCGCTTGCCCATCTTGGAGTTCAGGGTGAGGGGCAAACCCTGCTTTACGCCGCCAAGGGCAGCGTCGGCGAAGCGCTGAAACTGCTGAACTATGGCGGCGGCGATATTATAGAAGCCTACAACGAGGTGCTGTCCTCAGAGGGGCCATTAGCGCGCAAGGCCATGCACCGGCTGGCGGATGCGCTCTCCGGCAAGGAGGCCGATACAATCTTCGACTTCTTCGTCAGCCATGTCGGCGATGATGTGATGAACCGGGCGCGCGTGGCGGCAGGCGAGGGGCGGATCGCAGCGGCCGAGCGGCTGGCGCGGCTCTATTCCGAGATCACCGAGAAATTGACGGTCTCCGACGCCTATAATCTCGATCGCAAGCAGACGATCATGGAAGTGCTATCCGACATCAAGCAGCCACGCGCATAGGTCTGGCTTTGTCGAAATTGCTCGCGTCAGCCCGCCAGCAATTTCCAGGCGACGACGGCAAGCGTAACCGCCAGGACGATACGGATCGTGCGCTCGTGCAGTTTCGGTGCGAAGAGGCTGCCGATGATGATGCCCGGAATGGAACCCACCAGAAGGGCAAACAGCATGGCCCAATCGATCTCGCCGATGAACCAGTAGCCCATGCCGCCGATGAGCGTCAGTGGCACCGCGTGGACGATATCGGAGCCGACAATCTCACGCACATCCAGCCGCGGATATAGGATAAGCAGGATCGTCACGCCGAGCGCGCCGGCACCGACCGATGTCAGGGTGACGAGCACGCCGAGCAGAAAGCCCAGAACAACCGTGAAAACGACGATCGTCGCCGGCTTCGGCGGCATGCGCTCGCCGATCGCGCGGCGGGCAAAGCCGAGGATCTGGCTGCGGAAAACGAGCATGATCGCCGTCATGACGAGAAGCCAGCCAAGGGCAGTCGTGATGGTGTTGGTGACACCGATGCTCTTGCGATCGACACCGGCCATCATCCAGAGCATCAACAGCGCCGCCGGAACACTGCCGGCCGCAAGGCTGCCGACGATCTTCCAGTTGACCCGCCCATGCATGCCGTGAACGGCAGTGCCAGCCGTCTTGGTGATCGCCGCATAGAGAAGATCGGTGCCGACGGCGGTTGCCGGATGCACCCCGAAGAGAAGCACGAGCAGCGGCGTCATCAGCGAACCACCGCCGACGCCGGTTATACCGACCAGGGCTTCCACCATGAGACCGGACAAGGAATAAAGAGGCTCGAATGTCAAATACGCGCCTCCGACGGCGCGAAGCCACTACACGTCCTGTCGATGAAAAATGGCACTTTGTTTCCGCCCCGTCCTCTTGGGACAGAAGGGGTAGAGTGCGCCAGAACGCGAGTCAAGCTCACCTCAGGGCGCCACGAAATCGTAGGCGGCTGCCAAACTTGATGTTTCGCTTGTGCGAGACATGCGCTAATAGCGGCTGACGATTTTTATAGACTAAGCCGGAATTGGCCGCCATGACAGACAAGACCCCCTTCTACATCACGACCGCGATCTCCTACCCCAACGGCAAGCCGCATATTGGCCATGCCTACGAGCTGATTGCTACCGACGCCATGGCGCGCTACCAGCGCCTCGACGGCAAGGATGTCTTCTTTCTGACGGGCACGGACGAACACGGCCAGAAGATGCAGCAGACGGCGCGTGCCGAAGGCATCACGCCGCAGGCACTTGCCGACCGCAATTCCGGCGAATTCCAGGCGATGGCGAAGCTTCTCAACGCTTCGAACGACGACTTCATCCGCACCACGCAGGAACGTCACCACGAGACGTCCAAGAACATCTGGAACCTGATGGCCGACAACGGCGACATCTACAAGGATTCCTATGCCGGCTGGTACTCGGTACGCGACGAGGCCTATTATCAGGAAAACGAAACCGAGCTGCGCGCCGATGGCGTGCGCTACGGGCCGCAGGGTACGCCTGTCGAGTGGGTGGAAGAAGCAAGCTATTTCTTCAAGCTTTCCGAATACCAGGACCGGCTGCTGAAGCATTACGAGGAAAATCCCGATTTCATCGGTCCGGCCGAACGCCGCAACGAGGTGATCTCCTTCGTCAAGTCTGGCCTCAAGGATCTCTCGGTTTCGCGCACCACCTTTGATTGGGGTATCAAGGTACCGAACGATCCCGAACATGTCATGTATGTCTGGGTCGACGCGCTGACCAACTACATCACCGCGACGGGGTACATTGAAGACCGTAACGGCCCGCGGGCGAAGTACTGGCCGGCCGATGTGCATATCATCGGCAAGGACATTATCCGCTTCCACGCCGTCTACTGGCCGGCCTTCCTGATGTCGGCAAAGCTGCCGCTGCCGAAGCGCGTCTTTGCCCACGGCTTCCTGCTCAACAAGGGCGAGAAGATGTCGAAGTCGCTCGGCAACGTCGTCGATCCGGTCAACCTGGTGAACCATTTCGGCCTCGATCAGGTGCGCTACTTCTTCCTGCGCGAAGTCTCCTTCGGCCAGGATGGCAGCTACAGCGAAGAGGCGATCGGCACGCGCATCAATTCCGATCTCGCCAACGGCATCGGCAATCTTGCCCAGCGCTCCCTCTCCATGATCGTGAAGAACTGCGACGGCCAGATTCCGGAATGCGGACCGCTGATTGATGAGGACAAGGCGATGCTGGCGCAAGCCGATGCGCTTTACGCCTCGACGCGTGACGACATGGACAAGCAGATGATCCACCGGGCACTGGCTTCGATCATGGCTGTCGTCTCCGAGACCGACCGCTACTTCGCCAGCCAGCAGCCCTGGGCGCTGAAGAAGACTGATCCGGTACGCATGGGCACCGTGCTTTATGTGACCGCCGAAGTCGTTCGCCAGATCGCCATCCTGCTGCAGCCCTTCATGCCGGAATCGGCCGGTAAATTGCTCGACCGCGTGGCCGCCCCTGCGGACAAGCGTGACTTCGCGGCCCTTGGCGAAGCAGGCCGTCTGGTGCCGGGAACGCCGCTGGAGGCGCCGGTGGGGGTCTTCCCGCGCTACGTGGCTCCGGAGGCTTAAGGCCGTGCTGGTCGATACGCATTGCCATCTGGACTTTGCCGATTTCGAGGCGGAGCGTGACGAGATCGTGGCGCGCGCCCATGCATCCGGCGTTGCGCAGATGGTGACGATCTGCACCCGTGTGCGCAAGCTCGACGGGCTGCTCGCCATCACCGAGACCTATCCTTCCGTCTTCTGCTCCGTCGGTACGCATCCGAATAATGCGGGCGATGAACTCGACATCCAGACGGAAGATCTGGTGCGACTTGCCAATGCGCACCAGAAGGTGGTCGCGATCGGTGAGGCGGGTCTCGATTACTTCTATGACACGCAGAAGCCCGAGGACCAGCAGACCGGTTTTCGCCGCCATATTGCGGCGGCACGCGAAACGCAGCTGCCGCTTGTCATCCACAGCCGCAGCGCCGATGCCGACATGGCCGCGATCCTGACCGAGGAAATGGGGAAGGGGGCCTTCCCCTTCATCCTGCATTGCTTCTCGGCCGGCCCGGAACTGGCAAAGACCGGCGTGGAACTCGGCGGCTATATTTCCTTTTCGGGCATCCTGACCTTTCCGAAGTCGGAAGAATTGCGCGAGATCGCCAGGAACATTCCGCATGACCGGCTGCTCGTCGAGACCGACGCTCCGTATCTGGCGCCGAAGCGCTGGCGCGGCAAGCGCAACGAGCCATCCTATGTGGTGAATACCGCCGAGGTACTGGCTGATACGATCGGCCTTGCCTACGAGGACGTGGCGCGCATCACCACCGACAATGCCTTCAGGCTGTTTTCGAAGATGCCGAGGATCTAGCGGCGTGGCACGACGGCAGCGGTTCACCATTCTCGGCTGCTCGTCGTCACCCGGCGTGCCGCGTATTACCGGCGACTGGGGCGCCTGCAATCCAGACAATCCCAAAAACCGCCGGACACGCGCCTCGTTCATGATCCAGCAGTTCGCTGACAATGGCGCAGTGACCACCGTTGTCGTCGATACCGGTCCGGATTTTCGCGAACAGATGATCAGGGCAGGGGTCGATCATGTCGATGCCGTGCTCTACACCCATGCGCATGCCGACCATATTCACGGTATCGACGATCTCAGGGGCTATTTCCACAACAGCCGCCGGCGCGTGCCCATCTTTGCAGATCCTTTCACCATGAGCCGGCTGCGGGAAGCTTTCGGCTACTGCCTGGAGACTCCACCAGGCAGCAATTACCCGCCGATCGTACTGCCGATCGAGATCGAGGATCTGGAAAAGCCCGTTGAAATTCACGGGCCGGGCGGAACGATCGCCTGCATGCCGCATCTGCAGCAGCATGGTGACATTCATTCGCTCGGTTTCCGTATCGGGAATGTGGCCTATTGCAGCGATATCAGCGATTTCCCACCACAGACGGTGGAGAAGCTGCAGGGTCTCGACATGCTGATCATCGACGCGCTGCAATACGCCTATCATCCCAGCCATTTTTCGCTGGAACAATCTCTGGATTGGATCGAACGGCTGAAGCCCAGGCGGGCGATCCTGACGCATATGCATACGCCACTGGACTACGATGTGGTGATGGCGCAAACGCCGGACCATGTGGTGCCGGCGTTCGACCAGATGAGCTTCGAGATCGAGACCTAAAGCAATTCCTGCAAAAATGCGTCACGATTTTGCGTCCGAAATTGCATTAAATCAAAGAGTTAAGCCTAGCCGCCGATGAACGGCGCGACCTCCATGTAGCCGCGATAGATCATGTGGAGCGAGACATAGAGAATGATCGCAAGGCCGGCATAGGCGATCCAGCGATGCTTGTTGAGCAGGCGAGCGATGAAGTTTGCGGCGATGCCCATCAGCGCGATGGAAAGGCCAAGACCGAGAACCAGGACGCTCGGATGTTCGCGCGCTGCCCCCGCAACGGCAAGAACATTGTCCAGCGACATGGAAACGTCAGCGATGACGATCTGCGTCGCCGCCTGGAAGAAGGTCTTCCTCGGCGCCGATGCGCCGGCATCGGTCGCATGATCTTCCTGGTGGCCGGCACGCAGCTCACGCCACATCTTCCAGCAGACCCAGAGCAAGAGCAGGCCGCCGGCGAGCAGCAATCCGACGATTGCGAGAAGATAGACGGCGACGGAAGCGAACAGGATGCGGAGCACCGTTGCCGCCAGAATGCCGACAAGGATCGCCTTGCGACGCTGCGTGGCTTCCAGGCCGGCAGCAGCAAGGCCGATAACGACGGCGTTGTCGCCGGCGAGAACAAGGTCAATAGCAATGACCTGCAGCAAAGCCGTCAAGCCGGCCGCTGTGAAAATATCCATAATGTATTACCCCCAGATAAGCTCCGAGCGTGCTAGCCTCTTGAGCCTTTTCCGTCAACCGGCGAAGGGATGCGTTGCGCCCGCGTCCACGGCCATGCCGTGTAATCCGGCTGTGATCATGGGCCGAGTGTCGCGTTTGGATGGATCGATGTAGATTATGGAACGATTCTTTTTGCGGTCCGTGGGCTTATGGAAACGTCACTTTATCTGCCCGTCAAAGGCTTCCTCGAAAAGGCTGGCTACGTCGTCAAGGGCGAGGTCGGCGGCTGCGATATCGTTGGCATTAGTAGCGACGATCCGCCTGTCGTGGTTGTCTGCGAACTGAAACTGAGCTTCAATCTCGAACTCATTCTTCAGGCTGTCGATCGCGCAGCCGTCTCGGACGAAGTGTGGATCGCGGCGCGGGTTTCCGCCAAGGGCAAGGGCCGAGAAGCCGACAAGCGCTATCGCGATCTCTGCCGCAGGCTCGGCATCGGCATGCTCGGCATTTCGGATACCGGCGACGTCAGCATCATCGTCGGCTCGGTATCACCGATGCCGCGGACCAATCCGAAGCGACGCTCACGGCTGACGCGTGAACACCAGAAACGCCGAGGCGACCCGGCGCTCGGCGGCAGCACGCGTACACCGCTGATGACGGCTTATCGTCAGCAGGCGCTCGGCTGTGCGGCGGCATTGGCGTCAGGACCGCTGCGCGTACGCGATGTCAGATCCGGCGTGCCTGAGGCGGCCAAGATCCTGCAGTCCAATGTCTACGGCTGGTTCGAGCGGCTCGACAGAGGCATCTACGGCTTGACGGATGCCGGGCGGGAAGCGCTGCAGCGCTGGCCTCAGCCGGAGATGCAGGCGGCCGAATAGCTGACGGGTACGGATTTCAGTTCCATAATCTATCTTATGCGATCTTCGTATGTAGCCGCAAAGTTGAAG
>UCGV01000038.1 GCA_900471925.1 Hyphomicrobiales bacterium | reverse complement strand
GCGATATTGTCGGTCAGATCATGCTCCTCGAACTTTTCCGCGAAATACCGTTCGCTGTAGAAGAGATTCTGACGGGAAAAGGAGATGATCTTCTCCGATCGCAGATCCGCAAGGTCGATCTCGCTCTTGGCCGACAACGTGCTCTCCTTGGCGACCGCCAGCAAATGGCGCTCATGGGCAATCAAAAAGAAGCGCAGAGAAAGGTTTCGGTGGCGTCCGCGGCAGAAGGTTGAAGATCTCCGGTGGTCCGATTTGTTCACGTCGTTTGAGCTTGAGCTGAAATGAGCGCATCATGCGCGGCGGCAATATCCGTGCTGCCGCTGTCTTCGATGCGATCGCAAATGTTCTTCAGCTCCGCCAGGGCCAAAACCGGATCGCCGATCTCATTAGCAAGCTTAACGCGGCTCGTTGCCGCGCGCAGAGCAAAACCGAGGCCGCCGCTCTCTCGACCCAAATCGATCGCATCTCGAAGATGCCGCATCGCGCCATCTGCATCTCCGTCCCGCCAGCATACCAGACCCTGAAGGTGCAATAATTCGGCGTCGCACCATCGGTCTCCGCGCTGCCGGCTATAGTCTACGCCTTCTTCGATACTCTGGCGAGCAACCGCGACTTGATCGTGCGCAAGCGCCGCATGAGCGAGCATCACATACCGGAGGGGTAGATGGATGAGAAAATTGCACTCTCGAATGGCGGCGATTGCGTCCCTCAACCGCTGAACCGCCTCCGCGTCTCCGCGTGCAGCATCGATCGCCGCCTGATGAAAGCGTGCGAACGGCGGCCAGGTGTCGATCTGGCGGGTCTTCAGGCGATCGGCTAGCAACGATGCCCGCTCCTGCGCTAAATCAATTCGCCCGCATAGCAAGGCTATGGGGATCGCCGCGACCGCCAGCGAATGCGCGCAAGAAAGGTCGTGGTTCAAGGTCAGCGCGGCGTTCAGCGCTTCCTCCGCAATCCCAAGTGCGCGCCGATGCTGGCCGATCACCCAAGTGGACAACGAGAGATGATTTCGGAAATTGACGAACCTGTCGATCTGGAATCTCGAGGTCTGACCGCTCTTGCCGAAAGTCGCGTGCTCGCGAGCCAGGCGCTCGAGACCCGCATGCCCGGATTTGATGTTCCCTTGGTAGAATTCGCACGTAAACAACTCCCGATCGGCGTTGGGAGCCGCGGAATAATCGTCTACAGACGCCATGAAGCGGCGGAGTTCGGCAACCGTTTCAAACGCCCTGCGATGAAAGCCCATGGCGGTCTGGACCATTGCCAAGCCCATCTTGGTTCGAAGACAATATTCCACGCTTCCGGCTTCTGAAGCGAGCTCGAAACCCTTCGTCCAAGTTGCCTCGAGTTCATCACCGAAAGGATAGCGATAACAAAGATTCCAACCTTGGGCCGCAACCAGCTTCATGCGGAGCAGGAGGTGATCACCGGGCAGGTCATCCAGCATGGACAACGCTTTTTTTACGCGTGATCCGCTTTCCGCCATCGTAGAGAATTCTACCCAGAACGGCAACGCAGCAACGGTCAGCCGCACTCCAAGTTCGGCCTGTCCTTCCGAACGGTAGGCCCAATCGATCATGCGACGGAGGTCCGCGCTCCAACCAGAGTAGTGCGCCATCCAGTCATCGCGCGGCCGCCACGTCCATTCCTCTTCCGCTCTTTCGAACAACGCGAGAATGAAGCGGCCATACGCGATCATCGCGGCCTGTTGCTCATCCTGCGCAATCAGTCGTTCGCTGGCGAAAGCTCGTGTGCTGTCGAGCAACCGGTAGCGGCGACGCCTCCCCGTGTAGCTGCCCGACACCATGGATTTGGCCACGAGGGCTTCCAACCACGCACCGACGTCCTGCTCATCCGCCAGGTATCCGAAGGCGTCGATGGCATCATCGAGCGTAAAGGTGCCGCCAAAAACCGAAAGATGACGGAGTAGCCGCGCCTCGCTCTCCGACAGCAGCTGGTAACTCCAGCTTAGCGTCGCCTTCAGCGTCTTGTGGCGGGACATGCCATCCCCAGGTGATGACAGCGCTTCGAAGTCACGGTCAAGCATTTGCAGCAGGCCCGCGGGACCGCATTCCTTGAGTTGCGGAGCTGCCAGTTCGATCGCCAACGCAATACCGTCGAGACGTCGGCTCAAACTCGCGAGCACCGACACATCCGAGTCCTTCAGTCGATAGCCATGTGCCTCTGCACGCCGAATCAGCAATTCGACCGCCGAAAAAGCCATTGCCGACCCGGCATCTAGAATGGCGTCCTCGGGCGGACACTGAAGAGGGGGGAGCCGATGAATCGTTTCGAACCGACAACGCAACGGCTCGCGGCTTGTGGCGATGACATTCAGGCCGTGCAATGCGTGTGTTAGATGATCGGCTATGCCGGCAACAGTCGCTAAGACGTGCTCGCAATTGTCGAGGACAAGAAGCTGGTTCTTGCCGCGCAGCGCGTTAACGAGACCCTCCAGCGCGTCGATCGGCTGACTTTCGACGCCGAGCGCGCGGCTGATGGCCAGAGCGACAAGCTGTCCATTCTCGATGGCGGCTAGGTCAACGAAGCACACGACTTGCGCCTCGGCATCGCCGATGTTTCTTGCGGCTGCAATAGCGATGCTTGTCTTGCCGACGCCGGCGGGTCCGACGATCGTAAGCAGCCGGGTCTGCCGCACCGCCTCGACAATCCCCGCCAAGGCTTCGGCACGTCCGACCAGCGGTTTTGGCGCCGGAAGCGCCCCGTCAATCGCTTCGATCGATGCAGGAAGCGTTGCCTCCCGTGGACCCAGCACTGTCAGTGGTGCAACGAAGCGATACCCCCGGCCTGGGACGGTTGCGATGCAGGGAATATCAGTACCGTTGCCCTGCAGCGCTCGCCGCAGAGCAGCGATGTTGACCTTGAGGTTGCCTTCTTCAACAAACACGTTGGGCCACGCCGCGTTTAAAAGCTCGTCCTTGTGGACGACACTCCCTGATCGGCGCACAAGCGCGTGCAGTAAATCCATAGCCCGCGATCCGAGGCGGATCGAAATATCGCCGCAAAGCAGCGATTGTCGAGCGGGCGTGAAGCGGTAGTTGCCGAAGCAATAGGTCGTGGCTTCGTTCGCATCAGCCCGTTTCACTATCCCCCCTTTCGCGGCCGCAATTGTGAGAACGCGACGATTCTCAGATGTGCGCTTTGACTGCGACGGCCATCGAATGAATTTCCGTCCATTCATGATCCTATTCGAGCATGATATCCTTATACCAGCAGATACGCTTTTTAACATCGACCACATCGCTACCGCGATGATGTCAAGGTGACGGATCGACCAGGTGAAAAATCCAATACTCGTAACGTTCGCGCGCCTCGATCGGCCTCCCCCTCACCTGCCAGGCCGCGCCAGTGACCTTGCAATATCGATGATGTCGTCGCGGCCGGCGGTCGGATCCTCCCGGTTCCATGCGACCCAAGCCCGATCTTGAAATCGACGCCCCTCACCGTCTTCAGCTCAAACCCGCGGTTCGGCAGATCCTGTGTCCATTCCGGCACGAAGCCGATGCCAAGCCCGGCCGAGACCAGCGACACCAGCGAGAAGGTGTCGTCACAGGTATAGGCGACATTGTCGGCCAGATCGTGCCCTTGAACGTTTCGCGAAATACTGCTCGCTGCAGGAGCGCTTCTGACGCGAAAAGGAGATGTTCTTCTCCGATCGCAGCTCCTCGAGATCGATCTCGCTCTTCAAGGCCAGCGGGCTCTCCTTGGCCACGGCCATCAGATAGCGCTTATGGGCAATCGAGAAGAAACGCAGCGAGCCGATACTCTCCCCCGGCCGGATGAGGCCGAGATTGATGCGGCCTGCCTCTATAGGCCGATGAGGTCATAGGTGGTGCCGCTTTCGATATGAATGCGGATATCGGGATATTTGCGGGCAATGCGCGAGAGGGAGGCCGGCAGCACACCGATCGTGGCGGGATAGACCGTGCCGATCGAAACCTTCTTCGTCGTCTTGCCGGCGATCGAGTGGACGATCTGGGTCAAGAGCTTAGCTCGCTCAGGATCCGGATCGGGCGCTCGTAGAAGGCTGCCCCTGCCCGCGTCAGCTCCACCCGCCTGGTCGTGCGGCTGAAGAGCTGCACGCCGAGTTCTTTCTCCAGCGCCAGGATCGCATCCGACAGACCCGGCTGGGTGATATCCACCTTGGCTGCCGCCCTGCCGAAATGCAGCTCCTCGGCCACCGCAACGAAATAGGATAGCTGGCGTAGGTCCTTGAACCGACTCCGGTTGTGCTCCTTTGGGATATCCATCACGATTGAATTGGGGACTATCAGTCCGTCTATTATCAAGCCTCATATATGCGTTTCTTGTCGAATGGATGTTCGGGAAACGATCGGCTGGAACCTGAGACGGTTGCGGGTGGCTAAAGGTCTTTCGCAGGAACGCCTCGCGCTGGAGTCAGAGATCGATCGTTCCTATGTCGGTCATGTTGAACGGGGGAAGAGAACGTCACTGTTTCAACATTGGAGGCATTTGCAAAGGTATAGGAGGTCAACGTCTCAGCGCTGTTCACTCCGATCGACCCCGACGCACACAGGCCATCAGCCCTGCGGCCCGGTAGGAAACGGAAGAACCCCTGACCCTCGTACCTCCAGATGACGAGATAATCGCCAACGGAAAATATGGATCGCAGTCACTTCGTTGCCGTGTCGCGGCGTCTATTGACAGCAAACAGAGCGCCGTATGCAGGGAAAAATCTTGTCGAGTGGGACCGGTCGGCCATATATGGCGCGATGACGTCTGATTCAAAGATTTTCGTCGGCCTGAAACCGACGCGAAAAAAACCGGCTGAACATCGCGAAACAAGCGGCCCGAAATGCCAATGGGACGGCTGCGACAAGCACGGTACGCACCGCGCGCCCGTGGGAGCGGATGCCGAGGGCCTGTATCTGCTATTTTGTCGTAGCCACGCAAAAGACTATAGCGAAGGCTACAATTTCGTGACGAAACTGTCGAACCCCGTCACTGCCCGCTATCAGAGGGAAGCGGCAAGCGGCAAACGCCCGAGTTGGGGGGTCAGGGTCAATCACGCTTCTGAAACTCCCCTCCCCTCGTCCATTCGCTCCGGAACCGCGAAGACAATCAACGCACGAAAAAACGCGGCGCAAAGCCAGGCGGCTAAGACCGCGCTTCAATCCCGCAAACTCAAGGTGCTGGAAGCAAAGGCATTTGAAACGCTCGGCCTCCTACCCGATGCAACGCCGGATGAAATCAGAAGCCGCTACAAGCAGAAGCTCAAGATGCACCATCCCGACGCAAACGGCGGAGACCGCGCATCCGAGGAGGCTCTTCGGGCAGCAATCGATGCCCATAAAATCCTGAAGCTCAACGGCTTCTGCTAGACGCAATACGCCTAGGATGCCTTGAAAGGACGCTCATCGGAGCGGATAGGAGTGCCCGCGGACATCGCGCATGGAACTCGAAAACGCGTCGATCAGGCGACCGCTTGGAAATGAAGTGCCACTCCATCCTTTTCGCACTATAATAACAGGCTGCGATGTAGACGGAGGTGAAGCCAATGAAAAGGCTCGCAATCATTGCACTTTCGCTTGGAACGGCGCTGACGAGCACGCTGCCGGCCGAGGCATTTCCCACCATTGTTGCCCCTGATGTCGAGGCACAGCAGGTGCAACCGGTACGCTATCACGGCGGCTATTACGGCGGTTATCACGGTGGATACTATCACCACCATGGTGGTGATGGCTGGGGTTGGGCACTCGGCGGCCTGGCCGCAGGCGCGATCATCGGCGGAATGCTGGCGCAGCCCGGATATTATGGCTCCGGCTATTATGATCGGCGCTATTACGGCTCGACCTATGACGGTCCGTACTACTACGGCTCGACGCGATATTATGCACCGCGCTACTACCGCCGAGCCTACTACTACGGAGGCGGCTCACATACGCGCTGGTGCTTTGCGCGCTACCGGTCCTATAGAGCCTACGACAACACGTTCCAGCCCTATTACGGCCCGCGACGGGCGTGCGTCTCTCCCGGCTATTAATGGCCGCATCGAGCGGCTGACGTTACGTCATTGGGCTGCTCTGATCGGGTCGTTAACCTGAATACGGAAGTTCGATCCACCGCCTTGATGAAATACGAACTGGCGCCCCCGTCTAAGGTCAGGGACCATCAACTCGAATAAGCAACAACGCAGCAAAGGGACCCATGTCGTTCTATCGGTCGGGAAACAGGATTCCGGCAATCAGCTCCAAGTGGTGAGGCACTGGGATGTCATGCCGCTATTGAAGTTGTTCGAACTGCGAACACGCGTGGATTTTATGCAGGTTCACTCAAGTCGGGGCAAACAACCATGGAAGGCGCGCAATTCCTTCGGTTTGTCATTCAAATGTCTCGCCTAGCCTTTGATAGCCCCCGCCGTCATCGAACCCGAAATCTGTCGATACATCAGCAGGCCAAGGAAGACTGGAGGCAAGGCGCCAAGGACCATGACCGCAGACGCTGTGCCCCACTGGACCCCGCCGCCGCTTGCCGCAAAGAAGAACGATGCACCGACCGTCATCGGAACAGCCTTGTTCGTCGTCAGCATCAAACCGAAGAGGAACTCGTTCCAGGCGGTGATGAAGCCGAAGATGAAAGTCGTCACCAGTGCAGGCCGCACAACCGGCCGGATGATGCTGACCATGATCTGCCACGAACTCGCCCCGTCTACCCTCGCCGCCTCGTCCAGTTCGAGCGGAACGTCGGAAATCGCATTGACGAGGATGACGAGCGCCAGCGGCGTGTTGACGATGGTCAAGATCAGGCCGAGACCAAGCTGCGTGTCGAGCAGGCCCAGAAACTGGTACATCATATAAAGCGGGATTGCGAAAATGATGAGCGGTACGGCGCGCAGATTAATGACGATCGGCAGCAGCGTGTGTTTGCCCACCTCGCTCCTTGCAATCGCATAGGCCGCCGGAAAGGCGAGCAGGATTGCAAGTCCGGTGCCGATCAGGGAAGCGACGGTGCTGTTCCAGAGGTAGGAATAGATGTTGAAACGATCGGTCTGTGTCAAAACCCGCAGGTAATTTTCAAAGGTCGGCTGGTTGATCCATAAACCGGGATTGATTGAAAGTTCGCGCGCGCTTTTGAACGACGTGACGAGCGTGACGATGACCGGAAAATTCATTGCGAGAGCGGCGACAGCAAAGACGATCCAGCGGAGCGCGTTCATCATGGCTTATTTCCCCCTGCGGCGGGCAAGCCAGTTGAGGCCATAGAGTACGGCCAGCGTCGTCAGGAAGAGGACGACGGAAGCCGCCACCGCCTTGCCGATCGCGCCCTCCTTGAAGAACGCCTGATAGATGTAGATCGACAATGATGTCGTCGAGCCGCCTGCACCGCTGCCGGTCAGCGCATAAACGTTATCGAAGACGCGAAAGCCGTCGATGAAACGGATGAAGAAGGCGATCACCAGCGTCGGCAGCATCAGCGGCAATTCGACGAACCAGAGAACCTTGATGGCCGAGGCACCGTCGAGCGCGGCGGCTTCCCGCACGTCGATCGGCACTGCGACATAGGCCATGTAAAAGAGCAGAAAGGCGAATGGTGTCCATTGCAGTGTTTCGACCACGATCAGCGTCCAGAACGCATGAGCGACATCGAGGAAAGCCGGACTGTCGCCGAACCACGCGAAAAGATAATAGGGCACCGGGCCGGCAAATTCGTGCAGAACGAGCCGGTACATTAGGCCGATCATGGCAGGCGCTACCATCAGCGGCAGCATAAGTGGCGCCATCAATACCGATCGCTTGGAAAGAAGAGGCGCCAGGAAGATCGCTAGAAACAGCCCGAGCAGGCATTCGATAAGCGCCGTCAGAATGCCGAAGCGCAGGGAAAAGGACGTGGCGCGCCAGAAATCTCGGTCGGAAAGCACGGCAAGGTAATTGCCGAAGCCGCTCAGCGTCGGACTTCGCAGGGTCTGGAAGTCGACGGTCGAGACCGAATAGATGAGATTGATGACTGCAGGAAAGCCGAGAAACAGCAACAGAAACCCCACGAGCGGCGTGAGATAGGCCCTTCCCTCGGCACGTTTTATGATAGCCATTTCGATCCGCCGGATGGGCCGGACGCCTTGCAATGAGGCAAGGCGTTCGGCGGGTATCACTTCTTCAGGAGGTCCTGCATTCCGGCCTTGGTGTGAGCCAGCGCATCGTCGAGGTTCTGCTGACCTGACCAATAGCCGGTGAACTCCTTCGCCTGCAGTTCATAGACGGAGAGTGCGTTGGCCGACGTCGCACCGTTCATCACGTAGCCGTATTTGCTGGCGAACTCGCCGAGCTTGACGAGATCCGGTCGTTCCTTGGCAACTTTCGCCACCACGTCAGGCGTCAGGGCTGGAGAACCGCCCTGTCGGGCATAGAGCAAGGCGGCATCCTCGGTCGCCAGCCATTTCAGGAATTTGACTGCGCCGTCCTTGTTCTTTGCGTTCTTGTTCAGGCCGAGGCCGAGGCCGTGAATATGATCGGCGCGACCATCCGGCCCGGTCGGCGGCGCTACGATGCCGGTGACTTCAGCAACGGCAGGGTTTTTCTCCGCACTGGTGAGATCTGCGGCAGCAGCGTTCCACTGAAGTGCTGTTGCGGCCTGCCCGGAACCGAAGGCCGCATTTGTCTCGGCATATTCGTAACTCAATGAATCCTTAGGCGAAGCGCCAGCGTCGTAAAGCTTCTTGTAGAGTTCGAGACCGGTCTTGTAAGCGTTGGAATCGACCGTGATATTGCCCTCCTCATCGGTCCAGTTTCCACCGTAGGAGCGTGGCAAGGACTGAAACACCATCATGTTGAAAAGCAGGTTCTTCATCTGCAGGACGGTGCCGTAACGGACGGGGCTTTCGGAATTCACCTGCTTGGAGAAATAGAGAGCCGTCGCCGCCCAGTCGTCCCAGGTCCAGCTGTCTGGATCCTTCGGCTGCAATTCCTTGCCGAGATACTGCTTGGCGATTTCTGCATACTTCTTCTTGGCCGCATCGTCCTTCATCAGCGCATCGATCAGATCTTTGCGATAATACATGAAGTGCAGCGACAGGTCCGTCGGCACGCCGTACTGCTTACCGTCGAACTGCATCGTCTTCAGAACGGAATCGCCGAACGTCTTCGCAGCGCTATCGCCGAGATCGACAGGCTCCATGTAGGGCGCGTAGCGACCGATCGAGTAGGTGGCAACGAGGTTGATGTCAAACGCGGTCGATCCCGCTGCCATGTCGGCCTGCAATTTGTCGAAGAAACCTTCCCGATTGAAGAACAGGAGCTCGACCTTGTCGGCGTCGCTGATGCCAGCTGTTTTATTGTAGGTTTCGACAGTAGCGCGGAGCGCCGTTTCTTCCGAGCCGCCAGGCCAGCCGAGAACGGTCACAGTCGCATTCGAGGTCCCTGGTAGAGCAACGCTTGCCAGAAGCAGGGCAAGCGCGGATAGGGTCTTTCTTTTCGATGTCATCGTAGTTCCCTCTTTTTTGTTAGGTTAGGATCGATGTCTTCCGGAATTCATCAGTTACCCAGCACTGCAAGGCTCGCCACGCCAATTATGCCTGCACGGTTGCCGAGCTTGGCGGGCACGAGAGAAGGCGTCAGCCTGATATCGACACCCACAAAGCAATCACGCATGCGGTCGAGATAACCCGCTGCAAGCCCGATACCGCCGCCGATGACGATATGTTTCGGATCGAGCATCATCTGGATGTCACGGCAGAGCGTAGCCGCACGAAATGCCGATTGCGAGACGATCGCGGCAGCCCAAGCCTCGCCTTTGTTGGCATGTTCGAAAACCTCGGCGGCAGTTCCCGGATGCCCTGCTTTTGAGGCCTCGACTGCCATCCACCGGCCGGACGTCTGATCTTCAAGTGGCGATCGCCCCGCGGACGGACCGCGGATCAGCCCGAAATGGCCGGCGAGCCCAGTCAATGGGCGACCATTGATGATAATGCCGCCGCCGATGCCGGTCGATATGGTGAGGAACACCAGATCCCCACCCTCGCCGGCACCGAACCGATACTCTCCCCAAGCCGCCGCCTGTGCGTCGTTGATCGCAAAAGCCGGTTTGCCAAAAGCAATCCCTGCCTTGTCAACCAGTGGGTATCGGTCGGGAATCCCGAGCGTTGCCGGATTGAGCGCAGACCAGCAACCGTCTTGGATGAAGCCAGTAACCGCAATGCCGACGCGGGAATAGCGATCGGCCCATGATCGCGCAGAGCTGGCGATCGCAGCAAGCCATGCATCGGGACCAGCCTCCCGTGCTGTCGGCACCGTCATTTCATCCAGCACTTCGCTGCCTCTGACCAGCGCTGCCATCGTCTTCGTACCGCCGATATCGATGGCAAGGGTCGTTTGCGTACCGTCGGCATGATAGGCCGCAGCAACTGCATCACGGAACCACGAGGTGACATGCTCGGTGCGCGTGATCGCCGAGCCCACGACCACGGCAAAAGCCCCGGCATCGGCTGCGCTTGCTGCCTGCTCAGGCGTGCGAATGCGCCCCTCGGCAATGACATAAGGTGTGAGCGTGCGCATCGCGGTGATCAGGTCGATATCCGGATCGATCGGTTCAGGCCCACCGACATAGCCGGAAAGCGTCGTGCCGACGAAGTCGACCCCGGCCGCCAAGGCGCTACGCGCATCTTCAAGGCTCGAGCAGTCTGCCATTGTCAGCTTGCCGCGTGCTCTGACCGCCTTCACCAGAGCCTCGACGGACGCCGGCCGCACACGATCCGTGGCGTCGAAGGCGATGATGTCGGCGCCGGCATCGACCAGAGCTTCGGCATCGGCAACGAAGGGCGTGATCCGCACGGGGCTGTCATCGAGATCGCGCTTGACGATGCCAATGATCGGCACGTTCACGGCGGGACGTACGGATTTTACGTAGCCGATGGATTCGATCCGCAATGCCTTTGCACCGGCGTCGACGGCGGCTCTCGCAAATCCGATGACGAATTCTGCGGTGTCCGTTGGCCCGCCGGGAACCGGCTGGCAGGAAACGATAAGGCTTTTCTTGATGTCGTCGCGCTGCAATCGTGACACTCCATTTCAGCATCACGATAATTGGAAAGTACCAGATTACAACCAGTTTATAACTGGTATCATCGCGTCAGTTCGAACACGAAGTCGTAAACGTCGCCCTTGTAGCGGCTCTCGCAATATTCGACGATCTGACCATCGCCAAGGAAGCAGCGGCGCTCCGTCATCAGCAGAGGTGCCCCGGCATCGCAATCGAGATATTGCGCATCCTCCGCTGAGGCTGCCCGCGAACGCATGCGCTGAACGGCGCGCTGGGGAAGAAAACCGCGCGCCTCCAGCGCTTGGTAGAGGGAGTCGCCGACCAGATTCGCCGAAGGGATAAAGCGGACCGGGACAGTCGATATCTCGACTGCTATTGGCACGCCATCGGCCGTGCGAATGCGCTTCATGCGTAGGATGTTGCTGTTTCCAGCAACCCCGAGTGCCATCATTTCCGTGGGAGAAGGCCGGCTTATCTGCTTGGAAAGCCATATACATCCGGGAGTAAGCCCACGTGCAATTATGTCTTCCGAGAAGCTGGTAAGCGTGGAAAGAGACTTTTCGACACGCGATCCGACCTCGGTCTTGAAGCCGTGGCGGCGATTGAGAAAGCCCTCTTCCTCAAGCAGCGCCAATGCCTTGCGTATCGTCACGCGCGACAGCGACAGCGCCTCCGCAAGCACGCGCTCCCCCGGCAAAACGGCACCGGCCTTGAGCGTATTTGAGAGGATCGCAGTTTCCATCGCCAATTTCAGCCGCTTGTAGAGCGGCAGATCGGATGCCGATGCCTGTAATCCCCTGCCGATAACGTCGATCAGTTCATCCGTGGCCATGACTTTTCCGGTGCTTCCAAATTTTTCTGCCGAACCCGTCTGGATCTATACTGGTATTAACGTGTGAGGGCAATTCCCTGACTGCCGATCGGTTTCAAGCCGGAAATCCAAACTTGCCCATTTGACAGATATCCTACAAGTGGATATGTGGCTTTCATCTTATCGACGAAGCGAAGAGAAGATCGGGCATGGCGTTGAAATCGATGAAGCCGCTGACACGCGCACCGCTACTGCATGTATCCGTGCAGGAAAGCCTGCGTGCCTACATCCATGATAACGGCCTGGCACCGGGGACGCTGCTGCCGGCCGAGGGAGAGCTCGCCACCCAGCTCGGCGTGAGCCGCAATTCGCTGCGCGAAGGCATCAAGGCGCTGGAATCGCTCGGCGTGCTGGAGACGCGGCGCGGAGTTGGCATCTTCGTGAAGGCCTTCTCCTTCGAGCCGCTTCTCGACAACCTCGCCTACGGCCTTGGCGGGGCATTGCGACAGATCGAGGAAGTGATCGAAATCCGCCGCACACTTGAGGTGGGCTTGATCGGCAAGACGATCGAGATGATCAGCGAGGAAGATATCGCCGAGTTGCGTGCCGCCGTCAATCGTATGCGCACGCATGCCGAGCGCGGTGAAACTTTCGCCGAAGACGATCAGCTGTTCCACCGGCTGCTGTTTCGCTGCCAGGACAATGAAACCCTTGTGCGGCTGATCGATGTCTTCTGGCTCGCCTTCTACAAGGCGTCGGATTTCGTCAACCTCGACAATGCCGATCCAATGGCGACCTGGCGTGATCATGCCGCGATCGTCGATGCGATCGAGGCAAAGGATCTGGAGGAGGCGCGCAGGCGTCTGGATCGTCACTACGAGGGGATTGCCCGGGTGATTGCCAACAACAAGACAAGTTCAAACGTGGGAGGAACACATGAAAAGACTGTCTAGATTATCCGTTATCGCGCTTGGCGCCATGCTGGCGACGGTTGCCGTCCCGGCGCTTGTCGCTTCGGGTGTCGTAACCGAGGCCGAGGCTGCCACTCTGTCCGGCGGCTTCGATGTCGGTCCCGGCGGCTTCCAGGGCAACTTCAACCCGCTTGCCGCGACCTCCGGCTTCACCTGGCTCAGCGTCTACTATGAACCGCTGATCACCTATGACCAGAAGCTGCAAAAGGTCGTCGGTGCGCTGGCAAGCTCCTACGAGGTCAGCCCGGATCAGATGACCTATACGTTCAAGCTGGCAGATGCCAAATGGCATGACGGCAAGCCCTTCACCGCCAAGGACGCGAAGTTCACGATGGGCCTTGCGATGGATGCGAGAACCGGCTCGGTTCTCGCTGCGCGGCTGAAGGCCGTATCGTCCGTCGAAGCGCCGGATGACCACACTGTCGTCATCAAGCTCAGCGCGCCGAGCGGTAGTCTGCTCGATACGATGACCAAGGTGATGATGCTGCCGGAGCACGCTCTCTCCTCGATACCGGCCGACCAGCTGGCAAAAAGCACGTGGTGGTCCACCACGCCGATCGGCACGGGCGCGTTCAAGTTCACCAAATATGTCTCGGATCAGTATGTCGAACTTGCCGCCAATACCGATTATCGCGGTGGCAAACCCGCACTGGAACGCGTCATCAATCGCTATTTCGCCAATCCGGCCGCAGCGATTGCGGCGCTGAGATCCGGCGAAATCCACTTCACCTATGTCGATTCCAACGACGTTGCGACCTTCAAGGACAACAAGGACTTCAAGGTTATCGAAGGCGACTCTTTCGTCGTCAACTATCTCGGCTTCAACCACGATTCTCCAATCTGGAAGGATGTGCGGGTCCGCAAGGCGGTGATGTATGCGATCAATCGCGATGCCATCATTCAGAGCCTTTACGGCGGCGCAGCCAAGCCCGCCAACTGCGCGTATGTCGCCGAACAGTTGATCCCGCAGGGCATCGACGCTTATGCCTATGATCCTGAAAAGGCCAAGCAGCTTCTAACGGAAGCGGGCTGGGAGCAGATCAATGGCGGCAAGCCGATCACGCTTCTGACCTATTACACGACACCGCTTGCAACCAACGTTCTTGCCGCTGTCCAGGCGATGCTCGCCCAGGTCGGCATCAACATCGTGCCCCGCGCCGTTGATACACCGACCTATAACAGCATCGTACTCAACCCGAAGCCGGATGTTGCCCAGTTTCAGATGGTCTACGCTGGGCTGCAGAACGGGCCGGATGCGGGAAGCATCAATGTCGGCCTCAATGAGAGCCAGATCCCTCCGGCCGGACCGAACGTCGCCAGGGTTCGCATGCCCGACCTCAGCAAGGCGCTCGATACCGCACTTGCCGAGCCGGACAGTGCAAAGCGGGCTGCCGCCTATCAGGACGTCTGCAAGGTCATGAACACGAACCTTCCCTGGGCAACGCTCTGGGTGGCAAACCGCTACGGTGTCGTCTCGGCCAAGGTGAAGGATTTCGTCTGGACGCCGGCGCCCGGTGGCGGCCCGTATCAGGCTGATCCGCAGAAATGGTCGATCGCCGAATAGGCGGTACCGCAAAGCGAAAGGGTGGCTTCGGCCACCCTGACAGACGGATTTACGATGCTCCGATACAGTCTCAAACGCCTGATGATAGGAATAGGCATGCTCATCGCCTTGAGCATTCTGATCTTCCTGATGCTGCGGCTGGCGCCAGGCGATCCGATCGATGCCTACATCGATCCGAACATACCGATGTCGCCATCAGACCTTGCCGATCTGCGTAGCAGGCTCGGGCTCGATCAGCCTTTGCCCCTTCAGTATCTCGGCTGGCTGCAGCAAGCGTTGATGGGCAATCTCGGTTATTCGATCAAGCGTCTCGATCAGCCGGTTCTAGGTCTTGTTCTGTCGCGGATTGGTCCGACAGTGCTATTGATGGGCACCGCACTCGCCTTCGCTATCGTCGCCGGCATCGCCTTTGGCGTAATCAGCGCTGTCCGCCGTAATTCTTTCGCCGATCTCTCGCTGTCTGTGGTCGCGCTCGCCGGCATATCGAGCCCTGCATTTCTCAGTGCACTGATCGGCCTTTATATTTTCTCAGTGCGGCTGCACTGGATGCCTTCAGGAGGCATGCTGACGCCGGGCGAGGAATTCTCCGTCAGCGATCTCCTTCACCACCTGATCCTGCCGGCCGCACTGCTGTCCGTCGCGCAAGCCGCGTTGATCATGCGCTACATGCGCGCGTCGCTGCTCGAAGTCCTCAATCAAGACTATGTCCGTACGGCGCGCGCAAAGGGCGTTCACAAGTTTTGGGTGATCACCAAACACGCGTTGCGCAATGCGCTTCTTCCGATCGTCACGCTGGTCGGTTCAACCATCGGCCTAGCAATCGGCGGCGCCATTTTCATCGAGAGTGTCTTCAACTGGCCGGGCATGGGTCTCCTGCTCGTCGATGCTGTGCAGACCCGCGACTATCCGGTCATCATGGGGGCAACCCTCATCATTGGCGCTTGCGTTATTGTCGTCAATCTTCTGACCGACATCACTTATGCGGTCGTCGACCCGCGCATCAAGGTGGGCTGACCATGCTGGCACGTTCTCCTCAACGCCGTAGCCCAGGGCCACTTGCCCGCGCCCTCGGACGCTTCCTGCTCAACCGCGCCGCCGTTGCCGGCGTCTGCATCGCTATCCCGATGCTGCTGTTGATCCTCTCCTATCCGCTGTGGTGGACCTTCCGGCCGAATGACATCGACCTTCTGGCGATGAACAGCGGCCCGACGACAACGCATTGGTTCGGAACCGACGGTGTCGGGCGTGATGTCTTTGCACGGGTGCTGGAAGGCGGCAGGATTTCGCTCCTGGTCGCCGTCGCGTCGACCGCCCTTTCCGCTGTTATCGGCTTTCTCTTCGGAGCCATCTCGGCGCTGGCGGGGCGCTGGGCTGATGCTGTCTCCATGCGTTTCGTCGATCTGGTGATGACCCTGCCGCCCGTGATCTTTCTACTCGTGCTTGCCTCGATCGCCGGAACCGGCATCTGGCCGACCGTGATCGTCATCTCGCTGCTTTCATGGCCGCTGCTTGCGCGCATGATCCGCTCTCGACTGCTGGAATTACGCGAGCGCGACTTCGTCATGGCCGCCCGCGGCATGGGCGCCGGCATTGGCCACCTGCTCTTCCGTCACGGCCTGCCGAACTCGATCGATATCCTTGTGGTCTACGCGACGCTGCAGATCGCCAATGCCATCCTGCTCGAGGCGGGCCTGTCCTTCCTCGGCCTGGGCATCGCGCCGCCGGCGGCAAGCTGGGGCAACATGCTGAATGCGGCCCGTTCGACGGCCGTGCTCGAACAATACCCGTGGCAATGGCTCTTCCCCGGCACCGCACTGATTCTTGCCGTGCTTGCGATCAACTTCATTGGCGATGGCCTCAGAGATGCCTTCGACCCACGTGCCGAACTGAACTGACAATCGAAAGAAAGAGAAAATGACCAAATTCAAGGGTGTTGTTCCCCCCGTCGTCACGCCGCTCAATCCGGATCTCACTGTCGACTACCCCTCGTATACACGGGTGCTGGAACATCTGATCGATGCCGGCTGCCACGGCGTATTCGTGCTGGGCTCGACGAGTGAAGTCATCTTCCATGACGAAAAGACCCGGCGGGAAATCATCGAGCATTCCGCCAAGGTGGTAAACGGACGCGTGCCGCTCATCGTCGGCGTCATCGATCCGACCACGGATCGTGTCATCGCTCATTCGAAGGTCGCAAAAGCAGCCGGCGCCGATGCGGTCGTGGTGACGGCACCCTTCTATACCGTCACCAGCCAGCCCGAGATCCTCGATCATTTCCGGTATATCCGCGACGCGGTGGATGTTCCGCTGGTCGCCTACGACATTCCTGTCTGCGTGCACGTCAAACTGCAGCGCCAAACGGTCGTGACCCTTGCCAAGGAAGGCACCATCATCGGTCTCAAGGATTCCAGCGGTGACGACGGCAATTTCCGCTATGCGCTTCTCGACCTTGCCGAACACAAGGATGTCTTCCTGATGACCGGCTCCGAGATTGTCGTCGACAACGCCCTCCTGATGGGCGCCCATGGCGTTGTTCCCGGCATCGCCAATGTCGATCCGCACGGATATGTGCGCCTTTGGGATGCCGCCCAGCGTGGCGACTGGGTCGCCGCCAAGAAGGAGCAGGAGCGGCTTTGCCGCCTCTTCGAAATCGTTTGGGTCGCGCAGGGTCGCGTCAGCGGGGGCGCTTCAGGCATCGGTGCCTTCAAGACCGCCATGCACAGCCTCGGCATCATCGATTCCGCCGTCATGCCGCGGCCGCGCGCCTCTCTGAACGAAGCCGAGACGGCACGCATCGACGAGATCCTGCGTGCAACCGGCCTGCTGAACTGAGCGAGCAGATGAAACAGACCGCCGAACCCGTACTCGACATCAGGGGATTGCGAACGATCTTCCGCGTCCGCGGCAGCGAGATCACGGCGGTCAACGATATCGATCTGACTGTTGCCGCCGGCGAGACACTTGCGCTCGTCGGCGAATCCGGTTCGGGCAAATCGGTGACCAGCTTGTCGGTGATGCGGCTGCTCACCCGCAACATCGGCGTGATCGCAGCCGGCAGCATCCGTTTGACCACACGTTCCGGCGCGGTCCAGGATCTTGTGTCCCTCGACGAGGAGAGCATGCGCAGGATCAGGGGTGACGACATCGGCATGGTGTTCCAGGAGCCGATGTCGAGCCTCAATCCGGTTTTCACGATCGGCGACCAGATTGCCGAACCGATCCGTATCCATCGCGGTGCAAACCGTAAAGCCGCGTTGGATGCTGCCGTCACATTGCTTGAAAGTGTCGGCATCCCGGACGCCAAGCGCCGCGCCGGCCAGTATCCGCACGAACTTTCCGGCGGCATGCGCCAACGCGCCACGATCGCCATGGCGCTGGCCTGCGATCCGGCGCTTTTGATTGCCGACGAACCGACCACGGCGCTCGACGTGACGATCCAGGCGCAGATTCTCGATTTGCTTCTCAAGCTGCAGCGCGAGCGTGGCATGGCGATGCTGTTCGTCACCCACAATCTCGGCGTCGTCGCCGAAATCGCCCATCGCGTCGCGGTGATGTATGCCGGACGGATCGTCGAAGAAGGACCGGTCGGCGAGGTTTTCCGCAGTCCGAAGCACCCCTATACGATGGGCCTGCTCGCTTCCATGCCGCGCCTTGGCGACGCGTCGCGGATGAAACAGGCAGGTGAAACGCTCTCTGCCATTCCTGGCATGGTTCCGAGCCTGATGAACATGCCGAGCGGCTGTGCCTTTGCCCCGCGTTGCAAATTCGCGCTGGATGCCTGTCGTGCCGCGGTTCCCGCCCTTGAAGAGATCAATTCGCAGCATCGCAGCCGCTGCATCAGATGGCAGGAGATCTAGATGAGCGAACCACTGCTCTCTGTCCGCGACCTCTCGAAACATTATACTTCCCGCGGCACGCGGCTGAATATTCTGCAGGGCATCTCCTTCGATATCGGCAAGGGTGAAGTCGTCGGGCTTGTCGGCGAATCCGGCAGCGGAAAGACCACGATCGGGCGCTCTGTGCTTCGGCTGGTTGAACCGTCATCAGGCAGTGTCCGCTTCGACGGGAACGAACTCACCGCCCTCTCCGCCTCCGCGCTGAGACGGCAACGTCCGCGCATGCAGTATATTTTCCAGGATCCCTTCGCCAGCCTGTCACCGCGTATGACGATCGGCGAAATCCTCACTGAAGGCCTGAAGATCCAGGGGATCGGATCGGCGCGCGAAAGGCTAGACCGAGCGCACGCAGCCTTGACCCAGGTCGAGTTGCCGGCCGATGCGATCAATCGGTATGCGCACGAGTTTTCTGGCGGGCAGCGCCAGCGCATCGGAATTGCCCGCGCCTTGACCTTATCGCCGGAATTCATTGTGGCCGATGAACCGGTCTCCGCGCTAGACGTCTCGATCCAGGCGCAGGTGATCAACCTTCTCCGCGAATTGCAGCAACGGCTCGGCCTGACCATGCTGTTCATCTCGCATGACCTCGCCGTCGTCGAATACATTTGCGACCGGGTGATCGTGCTCTATCTCGGCCGTATCATGGAGATCGCGCCGAGCGCAGACCTCTATGCGAGACCGCAGCATCCCTATACGCGCGCCCTACTTTCGGCCATTCCCTCGCCGGATCCGGATGCCAGACGCGACCGGCAGATCCTGAAGGGCGATATTCCAAGTCCGGCCAACCCACCGAGCGGTTGCGTCTTTCGCACGCGCTGTCCGAGTGCGCTTGATGCCTGCGCTGGCGCAGTTCCTCAACTGCGGGAAGTCGCGCCAGGTCAGTTCAAGGCCTGCATTCGCGACGATCTCAACTGAACTGAAATCACAGGGAAACAAGAGATGAACGCGAAGACGTCGCATCCGGTCATGCGCGGAAACTGGGCGAGCCTGCTTCTGCCGATTGCGGCCGACGACAGCATCGAATTCGACAAGCTGAGTGAGGAGATCGATATCCTCATCGAGGCCGGCGTCGACGGCATTTATTCGAACGGCACCGCCGGCGAATTCCACAATCAGACCGAGGAGGAGTTCGACAGGATACAAGCGTTGCTGGCCGAGCGCTGCGGCGCATCCTCGACGCCATTCGTGATTGGCGCCTGCCAGCCGGACCCGCTGATCATGCTCAACCGCGTCCGGCGCGCTTCTGAGTTCGATACCCTAGCCATTCAGGTAATATTGCCGGACTGGTGGCCGCTCACAGATGCCGAGGCGATCGATTTTCTGAGCCGTGCTGCGGAAATTGCCAATGGCATCCCGCTCATCCTCTACAATCCGCCACACGCAAAACGCGTCCTCACGCCCAAGGAACTGGGCGCCGTCTGCGCGGCAGTGCCCGGTATTGCCGGCATCAAGCTCGCCGATGGCGACAGCTCATGGTATGCCGAAGTCCGTCAACATCTGTCGGGGCTATCGCTCTTCGTTCCCGGCCATCATCTCGCAACCGGCATGAAGGAGGGCGTGGCGGCAGGGTCGTTTTCTAATGTCGCCTGCCTCAGTCCCCGTGGGGCGCAGACGTGGACGGCTTCAATGCGCGACGATATCGACGCCGCTCTTAATCTTGAGCGGCGGATCTGTGCGTTCATGGACAGGCACATCGTTCCTTTCCGCCAGAACCATGGGTATTCGAACGCCGCGCTCGACAAATTGCTGAGCGCGATCGGCAATTGGGGACCCGTGGGGACTCGTCTGCGGTTTCCTTACCGATCGATCGACGCCTCGGAAGCCGTGAGGTTGCGAAGCATTGCAATGTCTGAGCTCCCCGAGCTGTTTTACTGAGTCACAGTTTGAGGCGCGTTGGCGGCCTTGATCGGATTAGCACTCGCGACCAGCACGTTATGAATTCGGCGAAGGCATTGATTAGAAAGTGTCTCCCGCCCAATCTTCATGGCCGTGCCGGAAACGGATCACGAATATGCTCCCGTCTTCAATGATGCGATACACTACAAGGTGCGCCTTGAACGGATGGATCGTGACAGGAGGGGAAATCTCATAGCGTTCGCGCGCCATTCTTGGATTGGTGGCGATGAGTTCGAGCACGGCAAAAAACTCATCGTAATATCGCTTGGCAACGAGTGCTCCGAAGATGCGGATGCCTTCTTCTGCAATGAAAACAACGTCCTCTTCCGCTTGGATCGAAAGGCTGAAGGGCATCAAGCGCTTCCACGGTCGATCTCGGCTCGAGCGGTGGCTGCAGCAAACAATTCGTCCCTTGAACGCCTCCCGACTCCGCTTCTAATCCCGTCGTCGACAAAGCGCTGCATCTCGGCAATCTTATCCGTACGGGCTTGGTCTCTACGGATCAGATCCCTGACATAATCGCTCGCGTTTGAGTATCGACCTGTCTTGGCCTGTGCTTCGACCCAGTCTTTCATGGGCGCTGGCAGAGATACGTTCATCATCACCATTGGAGCTCCTTGTTGCCTCAAGATACTTGCTGATGGCAAAGTTTGTCACACTGATGGTGAGGTCTCAATTTACGCTCTACCACCGCAACTAGGCAGGATAGCGGCTCCCCTCGAATTATAGGCGTACGATATCCGAAATTTAGGTAGTTGCGCCGATGTGATGCATAGGGAGAACGGTTATTAAAGTCTCATTCGAGCAATCTGATACGAACACGCCGCTCGAACATGAAATGCACCTTGATGACAATGATATGGCGCGGCTCTCCCCTTTTGGGTGTGGACCGGCACGGATGCATGAGGGGAATTGCGCATTCATGCCGACTATCTCAGCCACCGCCTTGATTGCCTTTTCCATTGCCCTTCCATTCGGCCCGGGTTTCTCTGATGTGTGTTCAGCGTAGCTTGTTCGGTGGGGCCGTCCGCTGAATGGTTTGCGGCGCGAGGGCGTCCACGGCGCATGGGTTGTTTGCAATCCTTGCAGCCGTGGGCGCTGACGCCACCACCAGTTCGCTGGTCGACTGGCAACCCGTTATCTTGTTACAGAGGTCGGCAACACCACCCCATATTGTCAAACCAAAGGGCGCAGATCTCCCTGATTGCCGCGCTGGCCAGGTGCCTGCCGGCTCCGGCCCCATTTTCGACAGAGCAGACATCTCACGTTCGCCGCAACCGTGAGCGGCTCAGGGGCCCAAGGGGACACATGTGGCCGTCGCGCGGCAGGATGTTAGCTCACTCCCGGACATATCGTGGTCGGCGAGAAATCTTACGCCCCAGAGGCGCGGGCAGAAAAAATTCAGGTTGCAGTTCCATAAATGAGCTCAGCCGAATATAGTTTCTAGCATCCGTTCAAGTCAAAACGCGGAAAGCTACGGACATATCTCCGCGCTGATCCGGCCGAAGCCTTCAGATCAGGCCATATGCGGCACGAGCGGCGAACCTTAGTCGCTCGAGTGGAACGCGTGTATGCTGCTGGAAAGAGAAGCCGCGACGGATGCCCTCCTCGCTGCATTCAAGGACGCCTCGAGGAGCAGAGGACGCGTCGTGGTCGTCGAGGGAGAGCCCGGTATCGGCAAGACCGCGTTGCTCCAGTCTTTTTGCGCGATAATCGACGGAGCTCCCCGAATTCATTGGGGTTGGAACGATCCGTTGACGACACCAAGACCGCTTGGCGCGCTCCACGACATGGCGGCCGTGGCGGAGTCGGAAGTTGGCGACATGTTGCGCCGCGGTGCCCCCGCCGACCTTATCTTTTCAGGCGTGCTCAACGCGCTGGTGCGCACGCCAGAGACCGTGATCCTAATTTTCGAGGATCTTCACTGGGCCGATCATGCAACGCTCGATCTGATCCGCTTTCTCGGGCGGCGCGTCTCTCTTCTCAAGGTTCTGGTGGTCGTGACGATACGCTCGAGCGAGGTCGATCGTGATCATCCGGCAACCAACCTTCTCGGAGATCTGCCCGCAGCAGCTGTCTTACGCCTTGTTCTGCCGCCTCTGTCGCCTGCCGCCGTCGAGGCGCTTGCCGGCACCCGGGAAAGAGGCAAGGAGCTCTTTGCGACGACGGGCGGCAATCCCTTTTTCGTCAGGGAGCTGATTGCCGACGGCAATAGTGCCAGCGGACATCTGCCCGTTTCGATCCGTGATGCGGTCTGGGCACGATGGTCGCGCCTGCCGGTCGCCATGCGTGCGGTTTTGGACGAAATCAGCATTCTTCCGGGTGGCGCGCCCGGATTTGTGGTCAGCGCATTGAAGGCGGATGAAGACGATCAGGCTATCGACCTTTGCGTCGAGAGGGGCCTGCTGCGATGGGACGAAAAAGGTGTGCTTGTCTTTCGCCATGAGCTTGCCCGCCAGGCCACCCTCGAGCGGATTTCTCCGGCACTTCAGCGCAGCCTTCATGCGCGCATGGAAGGCATTCTGGCAATGCAGCCAGACGCCGATAACAACCCCAACCTCCTGTCGCAACGTCTCCACCATGCCGCAGCCGCCGGCGATGTCACACGCCTCCTGGACCTTGCGCCAAGGGCTGCAAATCAGGCTGCACGCGTCGGCGCCCATCAGCAGGCTGCAGGCCATTTGACGACAGCGCTGGGACATGTTGCGTCAGTGCCCCCGGCAGTTGCTGCGAAACTCTACGAGGAATGGGCCCACGAGACCTTCCTGGCGGGCAGCGTGTCCTCCGACGAGACAATGGCCGGCTACGAGCAGGCGATCAGCCTCTGGCAGTCGCAGGGAAACATCACGAAAGTCGGCCTCAATCTCTGCCGGCTCGCCCGTCTGCATTGGCGCCGCGGCGAAACCGATCGGGCGGTTGCTTTGACCGAAGAGGCTGTGCATGAGCTGGAGGCCCTTGCACCGAGCGAAGAGCTTGCGCTCGCCTATAGCACGCGCTCGCAGTTCCTCATGCTTCAGGATCGTTTCGAAGAGGCGATCGTCTGGGGGAGACGGGCAATGGAACTGGCCGAGAAACTGGGCCAGCTCGAAACGCGCGTTCATGCGCTCAACAATGTCGGCACCGCACTGATGTTTTCGGGGAAGGATGGCGGTAACGGACTGCTTGAAGAGAGCCTGTCGCTGTCGTTGCGGCACGGATTTCACGACCATGCTTCTCGCGCCTACACCAATTTTGCCGAGGGCTGCATGCTGCTGCGGGACTTCGCCGCAGCCGACCGGCTGATGACCGAAGGGATCGCCTATTGCGTCCAGTTCGATCTCGACGCGGCGGCGCACTATCTTCTCGGCCGCCATGCCCAACTGCGCATGGAACAGGGTCGATTGCATGAAGCCCGCATGATTGCCGAGGGGGTGACAGCGCGCAGCGAATTCCCGCGCGTCATGTCGCTCCCTGCCCTTCTCGTTCTCGGGCGTGTGAAAATTCGGCTTGGTTCCGCCGGTGGCCTCGCGCTCCTCAATGACGCGCTTGCCCAAGGCTTGTCGACCGGCGAGCCGCAGCGGATCATCCCGGTTCGTCTCGCGCTTTTGGAGGCCGCGTATCTGGACGAGTCCGCCGACCAGGCACAAGAGCAGGCCGCCGCGCTCACCGCCATGGGCGTCGAACAATTGTCTTCCTGGGACCTTGGCGAAATGAAGGTGTGGCTTCGCCGGCTCAGTTTGCCGACGGTTGCGGTCAGCGGTCCCGCCGAGTTGCCACTGCCGCGGGCTGCCGAAATCGATGGAGATTTCGAGCGGGCGGCTGATCTCTGGTCATCGCTTGGTCAGCCTTATGAAGCCGCGCTCTCGCTGATGCAGGCAAGGGGTAACCGGGTGGGCGCGGCACTTGTGCGCGCGACTGCGATTCTCGAAAACCTCGATGCAAGACCGGCAGCCGCCCTGGCGCGCCGACTGGCCACGCAGGAGGGGGTCGAGGAGGCGCTGCCGAAACGCAGGCGCGGACCTTATGCGTCAGCGCGGCGACACCCGCTCGGTCTCACGCAGTCGGAACAAAACGTTCTTTCTCTCCTCGTTCAGGGGGCAAGCAACAAGGAAATCGCCAGGAGCCTGTCACGTTCGCTCCGCACCATAGAGCATCAGGTTTCCTCGGTCCTGGCAAAATTCAATGCTGGCAGCCGCATCGAGGTGCTGTTGCGGGTTCGCAGCGAGCCTTGGCTGGTAGAGGAGACGCGGTAACAATCACCAACCGTGCGGCACCAGCGACCGTGCAATATCGATGATGTCGTTATGGGCCGCAGGTTGCATGCGGATAACGAAGCACGCGTCGCGGCGGTAAATTGAAGGTGCTGCAAGCGAACTATTGAGACCGCCTGCAGCACGTCGATTATTCCAATCCTGCCTTGTCGAGACCATAAGCCTTATCGGCAGAGCCCGGCACCGCCTTGAATGCGACGCTCGCTCGGTTCCAGGCATTGATCGCCATGACTTGGAAGGTCAGGTCGGATATCTCCTTTTCCGACAGCTGGCCGTGCACCCTTTCATAGAGTTCGTCCGAAATGCCGCTCTCCGGCAACTTGGTGACGGCCTCGGTCCATGCAAGGGCGGCGCGTTCGCGAGGGCTGAAGAGGGTCGATTCCCGCCACGCCGCGATATGATAGAGGCGCAGCGGACGCTCACCATGAAGCGTCGCCTCCTTGGAGTGCATGTCGAGGCAGAACGCGCAGCCATTGATCTGGGATGCACGAATATCGACCAGGTCCAGGATCGATTGCTCGATCGAGCCTTTTTTGACGTCGTTGCTGAAGGCCATCAGGCCTTTAAAGAGGTCTGGCGAAAGCTGCGCATAGTTGAGCCGCTGGGTCATTGTCTCTCTTCCGTTTCTTCAGGATCAAACTCCACGCGCCGACGTGGGATCGGCGGTGTAACGCGCATGATCGTGATCTAATGGCGGGCACGCGAACAGCTATACATCTGTTGGGGCTCAGGCATTTAAGATCCGTGCTGAAACGTGCGACATCAGACAGTTGCATCGCTATTCTTGGGTCTTCTGTCTCCCGTCATCACAGAGGCCACGAAGTCGGTAAACAATTGAAGGCGAAAACTTGGCATCCTGCCTGAGGCATGGAGTGCTTGAAATGGAATTGTCTGCAACGCGATATGCGGAAGCAGCTCGATGAGCCGGCCGCTATCGATATCGTCTTGGACGATTCGTTTGATCAGATAGGCGGCACCAATGCCCTTGACGACGGCATCGCGAATGGCTGTTGCCGAATCCAGATCCAATCTGGCTTTCGGGAGCACCGTTCTTCCATTCGGGATAACGATCGGATGCGGCTTGCCATCGGTGGCATATCTTACAAACGGCAGCTCTTCCAGCTCATCGATAGTGTCAGGGTTGCCGTGACGTTCGATAAGGTGGGGCGACGCGACTATCGCCATTTCCAGATGCGACAGTGTCCTGCACATAAGACCGACCGGGGCAACGCCGCCGATCCTATAAGCCACGTCGTAATTTTCCCGCAACAAATCGACGGCCCGATCCGTCATGCCGATATCCAGCGAGATTGCCGGATATTTCGGCAGGAATTCCGCCGCAATCTGCTCCAACAACATTCGGCCGAGTTCGCTCGGCAAGCTGATGCGCAGATGCCCTGCGGGCTGGCGATGGGACTGGACGGCATCCGCGGCCAGATCGATATCGCGCAGCAGCGGCATGATCCGGTCATAAAATGCCTCACCTTCCGGCGTCATTGCGAGCAGACGAGTGGATCGCCTGAAAAGGCTCGCGCCCACCAGGCGCTCCAACCGGGAAACACTCTTCGAGACGAAGGACGGCGTCGTTCCAAGGCTTCTGGCTGCAGCGCTGAACGAGCCGGCCTCAACCGTTCGAACAAAGGCGACGAGGCCGGCGGTTTCACTCAGCAACCCTTGCATTTGGCGTCTCCCGGCAATCCCCAATCAATCCGATGACGGGGTTCATTCCATTTCGGAGTCGCCTATTTGCAGGTCAACAGGGCTCCCCACACGTCTTACACATTGTGGAACATGGCTCTGATGGCATGCACCAGATCGCCTCTCGCTCCCCCTTTTGACGCAGGCGCATCAAGGTGGCTGGTTTGCGCAGCCTCCATGCGCACGAGATAGCCCGTCAGGCTCTTTGCGAGTTCGGGGCGTTCGGCCATCAACGTGTCGAAAGCGATCTTTCCCATTTCGTAGACGACGGCGCTCGTCACTGCCCTGACCTCACGGCGTTCGGCTCTATCGAACAGGACGCCCAGAGCGCCAAAACAGTCACCGGGAGCAAGCCGAACTGCCTGTCGCCCATCCTTAATCAGCGCCACGGTGCCGGTCTGGATGATCATCAGGCCGGTCGCAAGGCCGCCCTGATCGACAAGGACTTCGCCGGCGGCGAATTGTCGTTCGACAGCAATGGCCGCAAGAGCTTCGCGCTCCTCCAGGGTTAAATCGCGGAAGAGCCCATTGAATCCTATCAGCGTCAAAAAAGAGGCGCGCGCCATCTCGGCGATCGGCCGCCTTGATATAACCGTGCTATCCGCCGGCATTGCCAAGGTCAGATCATTCGCTGCGCAATGGCGGAAGACAAGATCAATCACTTCGTTACGGGCAATACCGCGTTGTGACGGACCGGTGACCTGAAAATAGAGCTCGACCTCAATGGCAGCGGCACCTATCCCGGCCAATATGACGGCCGGCGGCGGATCATGTACGATGGCGTTGCAGCTCGCCAGAACCTCACGCATGACGTCGATAACAAATTGCGGTCGCTTGGTCGGCGCGACGCGAAGCGGCAGCATCAACTGATGATTTTCATCCGGCTTGCTGACATTCGTCAGCGCCTGCTTGGCAAGTACGCTGTTGGGCAAGACCATCTGATTGTGTGCCGCCGTCAGCAGATAGGTCGATCTCCAATTGCTGGCGACCACCCGTCCTTCCGTACCGTCGCCCAGCAGAACCCAGTCGCCGATCGTGTATGGCTTCCCGAGCGTCAGCGCGATGCCGGAGAAAACGTCGCCGAGCGTATTTTGGAGAGCAAGGCCGAGGATGATGGCGATCACTCCCGATGTCGCAAGCAACGTCCCGATCGGAACGCCGAAGACGAAGGCCATGATGGAGAGAAAGACGCCCAGATAGACAAGCGCGACGATGAGATCCTGGAGAAGACGCGCCTCCCTCGGTCGACCATCCAGGACGATATAAATGCGGACAAAGCCGATCGAAGCCCAGGACAAATGTATCCACCAGAGGATCTTGGCGGCGACGACAAGACTGCCGGCGCCATCAAGATATGGCGCATCGAAGCGGAACGGGTTCAAGTCGGCAAGCACGACCGTTGCCGTCATCGCAAGAAAGACCATGATCTGCACGATCAGCCGTGCAGCCGGTCTCGACCGACCCTGGATGTGCCATATGACAATGCCCGCAACACCCAGAACATTGATCAGTCCAAACATCAGATATGTCTGCTGCGGCATCGAACTCTCGCTGCAAAAAGCGCGGCCGCAGCCGCTCGGAGAATACGGATACGGCTGATGAACACGCCAACTCGCTTCAAAAATAGCCGCCGCGCCGGGCTGCGCATATTAAACGTATGGTAGGGGTCATGCTGGAAGGGCCCGACCAGAATAGTGAGATTACAGTTGAAACGTCTTTCCAGGCCGAGGGGGACTTTTGCCCCTGTGTTCACGGGTGTGGAGGGGCTATAGCTACGGAGGCTTCTCGAAAACCGTTGGCGGCTTTCCCTTCGACAAAGCCAACGGCATCGATAGGCGGCTGATGATATGTCAGTGGCTCATTACCAAATGTGCCGGCGCCTCAGCTGAGCAGGCAACCGCCCAAAGAGTGCCGGTTCATTGTCCCTTTTTTGCGCCCGAGGACGGCGCAGCATTTAATGCTGACCAAGTTTCTCTTTTAATTGCAATAGGATAGCAAACATTGGTTTACTTGTGCGCCGAATGGACCCTGCTAGAATGAGCGGTGAATTAACGCCGTTCCTTTTGGTTGGAGGACCAGACATGGCAGCCGCGCATTGTGACGGGGAGTTGGCGCCTTCGCTGGAGCAGATCGTCCACATCGTCGAAGACGACGAGCAGCTTCGGCTTTCGCTTATGGATCTGTTTCAGTCACTGGGAATGCCGGTCGATGCCTTCGCAGATGCCGCCGAATTCTTCGGCCGAGCTTCTCCTGAGTGCGCGGGATGCGTGCTTCTCGATCTGCGCCTTCCCGGCCTCAACGGCATCGAATTTCAAGGCGAACTGGAGACGAACGGATTCCGGCTTCCCGTCGTCTTTATGACCGCACATGGCGATGTCACCACCAGCGTCAATGCGATGAAGGCGGGGGCCATCGATTTCCTGCAGAAGCCGCTCAGGACACATGAGTTGCTTGCCGCGATCAAGGCGGCCTTCGCCATAGACAGCCAACGACGACAGGCGCACGCATCTCGCCAATCGTTGCGCGAGCGGGCATCCACACTCACGCCGCGCGAGAGCCAGGTCATGGGTCTGGTGACAAGCGGCCTGATGAACAAGCAGATCGCTTTCGAACTCGGCATCAGCGAGATCATGGTAAAGTTGCATCGAGGCCGGCTGATGAAGAAAATGAAGGCTAACTCGCTAGCCGAACTCATCCGCCAGTTCGAACTCCTTCATGGGTCTGCACGTTAGATTTGAAACGTTCCGGTTTACACGAGGCCCGTTCCATGACGGTCGCAACCACAATCTGAGGTTCGATGCAGCCCGAGTCGCAAACAATCGTCGCAGTCATCGATGACGACCATTTCCAGCTGGAATCGCTTTGCGATTTCTTCGAAGCCATGGGCATCAACTGCATTGCTTACCCGGCGGCCGATGCATTCCTGAAGTCCGGCGATCTTCATCGTGTGCATTGCGTTCTTACCGATCTGCGGATGCCGGGGATGAACGGAATCGAGCTATTGAAAAAGATTGTTGTCGAAGGTGGCCCGCCCGTCTGTATCATGACGTCCTATGCCGATAGCCATGCCAGGATGATGGCCCAGTCATGTGGGGCCGCGGGCTTCCTCGAAAAGCCGATCCGCTCTGAAGAGCTGCTCGCGTTTATCGCCAGTTCAAGCCAGGCGTCATGATTGGCCTGGGCTGGCGATCAGAATCGTCGTCGTGGACGGTCGTCGATCACCACGTCACTTTCGAGGCGGTAGCCGGCACCGCGCACCGTCCTGATCAATTGGGGATTTACCGGATCGATCTCGATTTTCCGCCGCAAGCGCAAGATCAGTGCGTCGAGACTGCGGTCGTTGATCTCTTGGGCGTGAACCCGGCTTGCCGTGAGCAGCTGCTCACGCGACAAGATCTGCCGGGGCGCCTGCAGAAAAGCGACGAAAAGATTGAATTCGGCCGCCGTCAACTTCACGTCGACTGCTCCGGGGCGGCAGAGATTTCTCTGCCTCACCCATAATGTCGTGCCCGCGAACGCGTAGGAACGGATGTCGCGATCGACCCTGATGGTCCGCTTCCCGCGCATGGCGACACGCAGGCGCGCCAAGAATTCGCGGCAGGCCAGGGGCTTTGCGATATAATCGGCCGCTCCCGCTTCCAGACCCCGCACCTTGTCGTCTTCCTGCAGACGACTATGGCTCAAAATGATGATTGGCGCGGAGGTGCGCTCAGCCAAATATCTGACCGTATCGAAATCCTCGTCGGAATTGACGTCAATCACCAGGGCATCGACGCGCTGACCGGCCAGGATACGCTCAAGGGCTGTCATGTCATCCAATCCTGTTACCCGAAACGCATCGTCGGCCAGATGTTCGGCCAGGGTCGTCCGGGTCATCGGGTCGGCATCGAGCACAATGATGTGCCTCATCGCATTCTCCATCCGTTGCGACGGACCTATATGCGAGGGGGAATTGCAGAACAATCGAAGACAGCCCGATCGAGCGCGTTAAGTCGCTGATTTGGCACCAACTTTCGTATACCTTTTGAGTGAATGGATAGGCCGATATTATCGACACGGGGGCCAATACGACCAAGCCACGACGATCGACAGGCTCGGCAAAGTCGCCCGCATCGTAGATCGGTCACTCCGACGGAAACGAAGGTTTGGGTTATATAACCAAACCCACTTGATAGATTAAATTGCCAAACAACCGAATCAATCATGAATAATCGAGGGCTGTTTGGCAATTTATCATCGTATTTCCTCGAAGGAGACAAGAATGAATTCCAGCTTCACCGCGCCGACGCGCAGAAATATTATGACTGGCGCGCTTGGACTTGCTGCAGCTGCAGCAACACTGAGTGCCGAGACTGCACAAGCGGCTAAGCCTGCCAAGACGATCGAAGAGCGGTCGCGTGGAAACTACGTGACCTCACCCGACGGGACTGAAATCTTCTACAAGGATTGGGGTCCGAAGGACGCACAGCCGGTCGTCTTCCATCATGGCTGGCCGCTCAGCAGCGATGACTGGGATGCGCAGATGGTGTTCTTCCTCGACAAGGGCTTCCGCGTTATCGCCCACGATCGCCGCGGCCATGGCCGCTCGGCGCAGGTGAATGGCGGGCATGACATGGACCACTATGCGGCCGATGCCGCAGCCGTTGCCGATCACCTCGATCTTCGCAATGCCGTCCACATCGGTCACTCGACCGGCGGCGGCGAAGCGACGCGCTATGTGGCGCGCCACGGCAAGGGCCGCGTTGCCAAACTCGTTCTGATCGGTGCAGTGCCACCCCTCATGCTCAAGACCCCTTCAAATCCCGGCGGCATTCCTCTTGAGGTTTTCGACGGCCTGCGCGCCACGCTCGCAGCAAACAGAGCGCAGTTCTACATCGATTTTCCGAGCGGCCCGTTCTATGGCTTCAATCGCGAGGGCGCGAAGGCCTCCGAACCGATCATCCAGAATTGGTGGCGCCAAGGCATGGCGGGCGCCATAAACGCCCATTATCTCGGGATCAAGGCGTTCTCTGAAACGGACTTCACGGAAGACCTGAAAATCATCGACGTACCGACGCTGGTACTTCATGGTGACGACGACCAGATCGTCCCGGTCGGCGACTCGGCCGTGCTGTCGGCGAAGCTTCTGAAAAGGCCGACCCTCAAGATCTACAAGGGTCTGCCACACGGGATGGCAACCACGCATGCCGAAATGATCAATGCCGATATCCTGAGCTTCATCAACGGATAATCGGTATGAGGAGGGTGCAGACACCCTCCTCTCTGTTTGAAGTGGCCGATGAGAATCCGGCCTCGTCCTCGCCGGATCGGCATGACGGCCAACCAGCCATCAGATGATTTTTGGCGGTGGGCTTGCCTGCCGGCGAGGCGCAATAAGCGTCCTCTCGCGGGACCAGGCAGGCGTCTCCATTCAGACTTGGGGAGAAACCGGAGCCGACGCACGGCTCCGGCATAATGCTTAGTGCGTCGGGGGCGGCGTCGCCGTCTTCACCCATTCCGAATATGCGACCTTGCCGAGATGGGCTCCAGCTGCCGGAACGAGGCTGTTGTCGTCCAGCAGCGCTCCGAAATAACGTGTCTGGCTATCGGCGACGATTTCTCTGTTGTCCCCGATCTGGCGAAGATATTTGCCGACGGCATCGGCCATACGGATCTTTTCGGGGCCGGCAATCTCCACCGTCCTGTTAAGGGGAGAACCAAGAACGAAGTCGACAAGGGCGTCGGCAACGTCATCGGAGAAGATCGGCTGCATCATGGCCGGCGAAAGATGAACCGCGTTGCCCTGCGCACCCGATTGGGCAATGCCGAACATGAACTCGAAAAACTGCGTTGAATGAACAATCGTGTAGGGAATACCGGATTCCTTGATGATCGTCTCCTGAGCCAGCTTTGCCCGAAGATAGCCGCTTTCCGGCAGGCGGTCGGTGCCGACCACTGAAAGCGCAAGGTGATGCTTGACACCCGCGGCCGCCTCCGCAGCCATGAGATTGCGGCCGGCGGTCTGGAAGAACTCCATCACGGCCTTGTCTTCAAAGGACGGGGAATTGGCGAGGTCGATGACGACCTCGGCGCCCGCGAGCGCTTCAGCAAGCCCCTCGCCCGTGATGGTATTCACACCGGATGCCGGCGAGGCGGCAAGCACCTCATGGCCCTTTGCCTGAAGCCTCTTTACCAGTTTCGAACCGATCAACCCGGTTCCGCCGATGACGACGATCTTCATTGTTCGCTCCTTCTCAAGGAATTTCGAGGGGAAGTGTCCCAGCGGGCTCGCATCCCGGCTGGCCTGCGGCCTGTTATTGGGCCACGCATGAGCCTAGGCGATTGCCGCAGGCCGGATAGACAAACCTAGGTTGGGGGACAACGGACGTTCGCTCTACGGGATCCTTCCGATCACCCGCAGGCGTCACAGCGTGAGCGTCATTTGCGCTGAAGCTGCTCGGTCTTGCGAACGAGATCAGCGAGTGACCGGCTCTGCATCTTGCGCATCAAGCTCATACGGTGCAGCTTCACCGTCATCTCGCTGATGCCGAGCTGATAGGCCACCTGCTTGTTCATCAGGCCGGTGACGACGGCAAACATGACATCCTTCTCGCGAGGTGTGAGTGTATCGGCAAGCGCCTGAATTCGGTCCCGCTCCGCATCCGTTTTACGCCGCTCCGAATCCAGACGAATGGCGTGATCAACGGCATCAAGGAGATCCTGGCTGGCAAATGGCTTGGTTATGAAATCCGTGGCGCCGGCCTTCATTGCTCTAACGCTCGCTGGGACGTCGGCGAAGGCCGTCAAGAAAATCACCGGCAACCGGCTCCCTGCGAGAGAAAGGTGCCGCTGCAGGTCGAGACCCGTTCCGCCTGGCATTCTCAGATCGACGACGAGACAACCGGGAGCGCTGATATCAGCCGTCCGCAGGAATTCCGGGCCATTCGCAAACGCGCTGGCCCGCTTTTTCGTGACCATGAACAGGTCGAGCAGAGACTCCCGCATGTCCTCGTCGTCATCAACGACGTAGATGATCGGTTCGGCGGAAACGTCCGCTTTGGGTAGAGCGTGCTGCATGACATTGCCTCCGGTTACTGACTTCACAAGCCGGCGGCGGGGACGCAATCTGCGGCTTTCTGCCGAATTGCAGAATAGCGACGCGTGATGCGCCTCGCCGCCCTTGCGGCGTGTGCCTGCCGCCAAGGATGAACTATCACGAAAGCCGCCTGCCGTGATGGTAAACCTTGGTTTACGGTCGAGGCCGACGGACGGGGACAGAAGGCAGGCGGGCCACGCATGCCTGTCGCGAGCGCGACGAAGACGACAAGGTCAACCCAAAACTTCGTTTGATCGAATGCGTGTGCCAAACATCTATTATTGCGCCAAACCCCATCCGATGGAGCAAGAGATGAAAGCGGTTGTAATCGGCGCGAGCGGCACGATGGGTTCCAAGATCGCAGGCGCGCTGGAACGCGACGGCCACGACGTGGTCGGCGCCTCGACGAGAACAGGCGTCAATGCCTATACCGGCGAGGGTTTGGAAGCAGCGCTCGAGGGCGCCGACGTCGTGATCGACGTTACCAATTCGGGCGCATTCGGCGACGAAAATGCCCTCGGCTTTTTCCGGCAGGCGGGCAGGAATTTGCTGACGGCGGCGAGGTCATCAGGCGTCGAGCACTATATGACGCTCTCCGTCGTGGGAGCCGACCGCCTGGTGGAGAACGACTACTTTCGTGCAAAGCTCGTCCAGGAAAATATGATCCGCTCATCGGGCCTGCCTTACACGATCGTCCGCTCGACACAGTTCTTCGAGTTCTTCGACGGGATCGTCAACGCCTTCGCAACGGGCGGAGCCGTGAAGGTGCCGCCCATCGCCGTTCGGCCCGTTGCCGCCGACGAGGCGGCAAGCTCGATCGCAAAGCTTGCCGGCGAAAGCCCTCAAAACGCGGTGATCGAGCTTGGCGGCCCTCAAACCATTGATCTCATCGATCTGGCGCGCGAACTGTTGACGGCGACAGAAGACTCTCGCCAGATCAACCTCTCGCCTGAAGCACCCTATTTCGGCGTTGAACTCTCCCGCGAAGGTGTGCTTCCCGTCAGGCAGACCATATCCGGTCAGCTATCCTTCCATGATTGGCTGTCCCGCAGCATGGCGGGCTGACATCGCGCGAGCGAGCCTTCTGGCAAAACGAAGGGCGGCACCGTCAAGCACCGCCCTCTTCTTTCGCCTTCGCCGAAGTATCAGAAAGACTTACCCGGACTGACAACCGCTATGCCGCGCGCGCTTTGGCCCCACGCCCATGCGGTGGCAGCAATCCCGAACAGCGCGGGCATGCTGACTGCGGGAAAGTCCCGCAGCAGAACAGATGAAGAGCAGATGCCCACCGCCACCTCCCAAAGATGGAACGTCGCATGCGCAATGAGCCAGAGAGTGGCCGCACCCCAAAGTTCGATCCGCCTGTCTTCCCGAAACCAGCCGACCGCAAATCCAAGAGCGATGAAACCCTGGATGATGCCGATATCGCGAATGAAATGCTGGTTGAAAAAGCCGGTATCGGTGACGCCAGGCACGAAATTGTACCAGCTTTCCGGGTCATACAACATATAGGCTGCCAGCCATCCTGCGAGCAGGACGTTGAACCAGACCATGATGAAGACAGCATATTTTAAGGGCTGCATTTTTTGTCTCCTGCGTTTCAGTAGGAGAACAAGGTATCATCGCCTTTTTATGCAAACTTCCCAAACCAAGGTTTAAAGGCCATCGGGTCACCGCTCTTCTCAAGCGGCTATCGACAGAGCAAGGGCGTTCACCCTTCAGCCGATGGCGTTCATCAGACAGGATGCCAGTTGTCGGCCGTCGAGCGGCTTTTCAAGAAACGCGCAGGCGCCGCTGCGCAAGGCCGCCTCTTTCGTCTGCGGGCTGGTGTAGGATGTCATGATCAAGACGGGCGGACAATTCGGCATCCGTTTCAGGTGATCGAGCATCTCGATGCCCGACATGCCAGGCATCTTGACGTCAGCCAGGATGCAATCGACCGACCGATAGCCATGCTGTGACAGAAAATCTTCGGCGGAGGCGTAAAGCAAGCTCTGGTAGCCCTGCGCCTCGAGAAGATCCTGCAAGGATTCACGGACTGCCCGATCATCATCGACAATGGCTATTGAGACGGGCGCGGGCATAGGTTTCAAAACATTTCTCTGGATACCTATGCTGCAGCATCAGATTTTCACTTACCGGCAGCCAACCATCGAAGAAGTCTGCATCGATGTATAGCTATACTGACGTTTTAGTCCACCGGGCCTAGACTGAAAAACCGAAGGGCAGTGTTTGCGGCCCACCACCTTTCTGAGATCGCAGCGCCGCCGCCAGAAGCGGCGCTGGAGAGCACGTCCTTATGTGAGCGACATTCCACCATCGACGAGCAGTTCCAGACCATTGACGAAGGTTTCGCTCGCCAGGAACAGGGCGGCACGTGCCAGTTCGGACGGATGCCCCATCCGCCCTGCCGGGATGAGGTCGGCCATATGGCGTTCGAATGCCGGGCGGTCTGCTTCGCTGACGCCTAGCTTGCCGAGGATTTCGGTTTCGACCGGACCGGGACTGAGAATGTTCACCCGGATCCTGCGCTCCTTGAATTCGAGAGCCCAGTTTTTGGCAAAGGCGGCGAGTGCTGCCTTCGAACCGGCGTAGACGGTATGCTGCGGCAGGATCTTTGTCGCGGCGAGCGAGCTTGTGACGATGATATTGCCACCATCGCGGATCAGCGGAGCCATCGTCTGCACGCCGAAGAAGACGCCGCGCGTATTGATGGCAAAATGCCGGTCATACTCCTCTTCGGTCACATCGGCTGATGGGGAAAGCTCTATCACGCCGGCATTGGCCATGTAGATATCGATCGCACCAAATCGCTCACCGACGGCGGCAGCGAGGCGTTGATGATCGCCAATGCTGGCAACGTCGGAGCAGATACCGAGCGCACCATCGCCGATTTCCTTGACGGCAGCGTCAAGAACATCCTGGCGCCGACCGGTGATGACGACCTTGGCCCCTTCCCTGGCGAACAGTTTCGCCGTTTCCTTGCCGATCCCGCTATTGGCGCCAGTAATGAGCGCGACCTTGTCCTGAAGCATCTGCATTTTCGATCTCCTTGTTTGCTCGGCCGGAGATAGATGTCTTCCGGCCGCGCCATTAGCCGGCGATCGAGAACAAGTGGTGTGCCGAAGGATGCGTAATCTCCCTGATGAACGAACTGCGTCTGTTGCGATATTCAATCTTGTCGCAGACGCTATGGAGCCTCGTCTTCGATGGTCTTTCGGGGATCGTTCAAGAACGGCGATTGCCCGATACGACCTTTCCAAGCTTGCGCCGCGCGCCTCCCGCGCTTGGCCAGAACGACGCGATCAATTGCGTTACAGTTGTAACCCAGGAGAAACACACACGTTTTTGGCAAGGCTGACGCAAGCGGCAGTTTCCAGTTTGTGCCGCGCTCGCACAATCAAAAAGGACCGACAGGATGAAAATTGGCTCCGAAAACTCAATCTTCAGCCTCTTCATGCCCAAGACCCGCAAAGCTCCATCAATTGCCGATGAGAAGATCGATTTCAAAGCTGTTCCGCCAGTAAAGACACCCGCCAAATCGGATGAGCAAATCCTTGCAGACCATTACGATCGCGCCGCCCAGCAGTTGTTCGACTATGCCGACACCGACAATAATGGCTTCTTGAGCAAGAACGAATATATGGGCACCCAGAAGCGCATGGCAGATACCGACAAGCGCCCCTTCGATCTCCACACGATCGAGGGGTTCTGGGCGAAGCTGGATCCGAATGGCAAAGGCGCGATCGACAAGGCTGAAGTCGTCGAAGGCCTGAGGGCGATCCTTCCGCTGAGCATCGGTCACCTCGATCCCAACACGGCCGATGCCATCCGCAACAGGCCGCCAACCGTCTCCTGAGATCGGACGATTGCCGGCCATTTCTCCGTGTGGCTGACAGATGAGCGGCCTCATCCGCTATGGGAGAGAGGCCGCCACTGTCACGTGGCAAGCGGCATGAAAAAGCCGCCCATTGCCGTTTCCAGCCAGCGGAGCTGACGGGTGAAGGCAGCAATTCCAATCTGCAAAAACGCCGTTAGCCAGCGTCTGGACCGCCTTGTCCTCATTAAACAACTTCGCGCATTCATTGCGTCATGTCGGTGCTCCGATCGAGGCTTGATGCTTGATGAGACGAGCCTTGAGACCAAACAACTAGGATTGGGCGCTCATGGTCATGAGAAAGCCGTCGCAATGATGTCAACGCATGGCGCGCAAACGTCGCTCAAATCCGATGCTGCTTGGTCCGAAAAGAAGGAAATCCTCTGGGATCTTGAAATCTCGGGGCTTCCAGTCGAAGGATGCCGTGTAGAGATGATGATGAGAGGCGCACACGCATGACTGTATGGCGCATCATGGCAGGATCGACAATCGGAGCAGCGATCATCATGGCGGTGGTATTGCAGCAATCTCAAGCAATTGCGTCGGCGCGGCCAGCATGACGGATCACGACGAGCTCGCCAATGTCGATGCATCGCAGGCGGCAAGGATCATCGAACGCTTGCTTGGCAACGCCTGGGCAACCGACGCTGCCGGCCGGTTCGTCTATGTTACGCCGGCGGCACTTACGTTTCTGGGCCTGACCCTCGATGACATCAATGCTGCCTCCGACGACAACAGCTTCGGCTGGAAGCAAGCCATACATCCAGAAGACTATGCCGAGGCGGCGGCCATGTGGCGACGCTGCCTGGAGACCGGTGAGCAATATAGCGTACAGCATCGGATGCTGCGTGCGACCGGTGACTATGGCTGGGCGCGAAGCACCGGGCAGCCGGTACGCGATCGCGCTGGAGCAATCACCGGGTGGTACGGCACGGTGATTGACGCAGACGTCGTGCCGGTCGGCGGGACCACCGCTACACGTAGGGCCGGAGCCCCCGATGATGCGAGCGGACAGCGTGTATCGCCGGCATTGGGCAACGTTCATCCGCATGACCGGCCAACCGTCGAGCAGGCAACCGCGCGGGCTTTCTTTCACGGCGTTCCCCAGGTCAGCAGCTATCGTCAGCTTCAGGCTGACGGCTCCTACCGCTGGGTCGATTTTCGGGTCGAACCGGAACACGGCGCCAGCGTTGCCGTCGAGCCTGCAGTTGCACGACAGGAAGAGCGATGGACGACAGCCAGCTCGCTTGGAGAGACCGCCGAGGCTGTCAAAGCGGCCCGGGCAATCGAGAACCTCTATGGCGGGGCGTGGGCGATGGACGCGACGGGCCAGTTTACCTACGCGACACCGACGGCACAAACCTCAATTGCGATGGTGCTCGAAGACCTCAACCTTCTTCTCGACGGCAAGCCCTTTCTCGATGGCGGAGAGCAGGGTTGGCAACGCGGCACGCATCCGGACGATCGCCCTCATGTCGGCGCGTCCCTGCGCCATGCTCTCAAGACGGGCGAGTACTGGAATTTCGAATACCGCGTGCTCCGCGCCAATGGTGCCTATGTCTGGCATCGTGCGGCAGCGCGGCCGACGCGCGACAGCCAGGGACGGATCACCGGCTGGTACGGCGCAACACTCGACATCGATGTCTACAAGAAAACCGAAGCCGCGCTCCTTGAGCGCGAACGGCAGTTGCTGCAGCTGATCGATTCCGTGCCGGCGCTGATCTGGAGCACGATGCCGGACGGAACGCCCACCTACGTCAACAGGCGCTTCACGGCAGTCACCGGCGCGACGCTTGAAGATATCACGGCGCCCGATGGCTCGCCGTCCCTCAGCGTCATTCATCCGGAGGATCGCCACGTGGCACGCGAGGCCGTGCAACGCTCCTTTGCAAGTGGCGCGCCGTATCGCCAACGGTATCGGCAACGCCGTGCCGACGGCACCTACCGCTGGACGGAAACGCGTGCCGAACCATTGCGCGACGAAAATGGGGCAATCCTCCAATGGTATGGTGTCAGCTCCGATATCCATGATCTCATCACCGCACAGGACAGTTTGCGGGAACGAGAGCGCTTCCTGTGGCAGCTCGTCGAGACACTGCCTGCCATGATCGACTGTGCAGGACCTGACGGCGAGCCGATATTCCGTGGTCAGCAATTACGGGAGTTTCTTGGATACGAATTGGAAGAACTGGACGGCAGGGAGAAATCCAGGCTGACCGCGACGCTCGACGCGGGCGTTCATCCCGAGGATCTTGCCGGGGTCAAGGAGACGTACGCCCGCTCGCTACAGACAGGCGAACCCTATGCGAAAAGGCACCGCCTTCGCCGGTTCGACGGCGAATATCGCTGGGTGGAGACACGCGCAGCGCCGATGCGCTCCGAAGATGGCGCAATCGTCCAATGGAACGTTATCTGCCTCGATATCGACCGCGAGGTCCGAGCCCAGGAGAACCTGCTTCTGGCTCAGCGCGGCCTCGCACATGCAAGTCAGGCCGCAAGCCTTGCCGAGCTTTCGGCATCGATTGCACACGAGGTCAATCAACCGCTGTCGGCCGTCATAAATTACTCCGCCGCCTGCCAGGGCTGGCTGACCGCCGATCCGCCCAACCTCGAGCGAGCCCAGAGATCGCTGGAGCGCATCATCAGGAGCGCCAATTCCGCCTCGGAGGTTGTCGGCCGGGTTCGCGCCCTGTTCAAACAATCGACGGACAAGAGGACATATACCGCGATCGAGAACGTCATCACCGAGGCCCGCGATCTTGTCATCGGAGAGGCGGGCCGGCGCGGCGTGCGCATCGAGATCGAATGCGATCGCAATTTACGACCCGCACCATTCGATCGCATCCAGATTCAGCAAGTTCTCGTCAATTTGATCCGCAACGGCATCGATGCAATGGCCTATGCCTACACCGACAGGTTCGTCCACGTTCAAGCCAGACAGAAAGACGGGTTCGTGCGGATCGAGGTGAGCGACCAGGGTCACGGTATCCAGCACCCGGAGAAGATGTTCGAACCCTTTTTCACCACAAAGGATCAGGGAATGGGCATGGGCCTGTCGATCTGCCGGTCGATCGTGGAGTCGCACGGCGGCGAACTGTGGGCCGAGGAGAACGATCCGCTCGGCGCAAGATTGATTTTCACGCTGCCGGCCGAACCATGACAGGCGCTGCAGGCACGTACAGACCCCGTCCGCTTTCTGCAAACGTCAATTCAGGGACAATTCATGCCGCTCCTCGATCCGAGTTTGATCTTCCCCGTCACCCATCCCGACGGCCGGGTTTCGCGCACCACCCTGTATCTGAAAAACGTCATCGATCATCCGCGCATGGACATCGGCGACTACAGCTATTTCACCCATTATGGAAAACTTGCCGAAACGGCTGAAATTCTGGCCCCCTACCTGTTTGAGGGAAGCCGCGAGCGCCTGATCATCGGCAAGTTCGTGCAGATCGCGCGCGGAAGCTACTTCATCACCAGCTCCGCAAATCATCCGATGGCGGGCATCACCACCTATCCGTTCCGCATCTTCAAGCCGGAAACCTTCGGCTATAACGACCTGCCGACAAAGGATACGATCGTTGGAAGCGATGTCTGGATCGGCCACGACGCTGTGATCATGCCGGGCGTGCAGATCGGCGCGGGCGCGATCGTCGCCGCAGCATCGGTCGTCACCCGCAATGTTCCAGCTTATGCCGTCGTCGGCGGAAACCCGGCATCCATCATCCGGATGCGCTATCCCGACACGATCATCGCCGAGCTTCTCGAGCTCGCCTGGTGGGACTGGCCGATCGAGAAGATAGAGGCCAATCTGCCCGCCCTGGAAAGCGGCGATCTGGACGCACTTAGGAGGGCATAGCCGACGAACGGGCGGATGGCCACGTCCTCTCTCTGCAAAAACAGAGCCACATGGCCAGCAAAGCGAAGCGGGGTCCGGCCCTTGGCCAGACCCCGCCGAATGGGCAGGAAATGGTATCCCCGGTGCGCAGTACGCCCGCCGTCCTGCGTCAGTAGTCCCAGAAGACCGGCACCCAACGGAAAGCGTCGCCAGCGACCGCCACCCGTCCGAGCGACGGAAATGGAAGATGAGTGGCAACAAGGAGTTCGCGCGTCTCTGCGAGCTGTCGCAGAAGATCAACGCGCACCCGCGCCGCCTCGTCAGGGTCGTGCTCGAAACCGTTGTGCCAGCCCGGCTGGTCGAAACCGACGGCAAACACGGCATCGCCCGCAAATGTCAACGCTTCGCCGCCAGACGCGATGCGGATCACGGCGTGTCCGGGAGTGTGGCCGCCGGTGCGCCGAACCGTGACACCCGGAGCCACTTCGTATTTCTCATCGAAGGTCCGGATCCGGTTGCCATATTCCTCCAGGAAGCGTTTGGCGGTCACCCGCAGCGCCGCCGGAAAGCCTTCCGGCATCCTGGTGTGCGAGAAATCCGGGTTTTTCCAAAATTCAACTTCCAGAGCGGCAGCATGAATGGTCAGGTCAGGACGGAGCCGCTCCTTGACGCCTTCGACGAGAAGGCCACCGATGTGATCCATGTGAAGGTGCGTCAAGACAATGTCGGTGACGGCCGACAGATCGATATCGGCAGCGGCCAGGCGCTGGACGAGCTGTCCGGCGCGCGGCAGGTGCAGGTCCGGATCAAGACCGAGCCCGGCGTCCAGAAGGATCGTCTGCGCCCCACTGCGAACAACGACCGCGTTCAGAGGCCAGTCGAAGGCATCCGGCGGCAGGAACATATTCGCCATCCAGTTCGCGCGGATGGCCGGGTCGGCATTGTGCCCCATCATCTGCGTCGGCAGCGGCAGGACCCCGTCGCTGACGACCATGACATCGATCTCGCCGATCTTCAGGGCGTAGCGCGACGGGACCAGTTCGCTGCTGCCCGATTTGCCGGGATGAAAGGCATTCGGAGCGGGAATTCCGTTTTGCGGCGGACCTGAGACACGATTTGTTGTTTCTGCCTGCGACATGTAGCACTCCTGTGTTGCTTTGATGCGAACCTGTCACTCTCCAATAACGCTGCGCGGTGTTGCGCATTGTCAGGGCTCGGCGCTCAGACCGATATTCGCGACCTTGTCTTGTTCGAGCACCTGCCCGGTGACGCACAGGAAAACTATCGCCCGCTTCGGGCGCCGGTAATCCCAACGTAAGTTTGGGGAATGACCGGGAGCGCGTCGAAGCCGTCGGGTTACGTCGTCAAATCGCTTCCCGAACGTTGGGATAAGGACGTTTAGCGCGCCCGCCTCCACAGCGCTTGGCGTGATCGGCATGCCAGGATTTACGGCATATGGTGGCATGAAGGTCATCGGTCAGCCGAAGCCGAGAGTGACTGTTACCGTGGCCAGCGCGCCTGGACCTGACGGATCCCTTGTTGGGAAGATGGCCCGGATCGCTGGCGCTCGGGCTGTGGGTGTCGCAGGAGGAAAGGACAAATGCGATTACGTCAGGGAAGAACTGGGACTCGACGCCGTCGTCGACCATCGCTCGCCGACATTCGATACCGAACGCGCGACCGCCTGCCCGGATGGTATCGACGTCTATTATGAGTATGTCGGTGGCCACGTCTGGGCCGCGGTATTTCCCTTGTTGAACCTATATGCACGCGTTCCCGTGTGTGGGCTGATTGCGCAGTACAACGGACCCGGCGAATACTCAGGCGACAAATTGCCCACGTTGATGTCGGCGATCCTGCGCCGGAGCCTTCTGTTGAGAGGCTTCATCAAAACCGAGTTTCTCGACACGCACTATGAGGCGTTTCAAAAGGAGATCGGACCGCTCGCTATTAAAGCTAGGTGCCGTTTTCTTTAATAGGGAAGAAGCTAAGTTAAGCCCGCCTAAATAAGCGCCGTTCAATTCCCCGCTCTTGATGGGATTTGAACCATAAGTCGGGAAAATCTGCAGCTGCAAATCTGTCTTATAATCAATGACTCTCAGGCTCGTGCGTCGTCGGTGGGATGTCCCGTTTCCCATGAAGCACACGCCACACATCTACATGATCTTTTTGATCACGATAAAAGACGATATATGGGTATCGTTTCAGCGAAATGCTGCGCAGGTCAGGCAATCCTAACTCGTATCCATATCGTAGTGATCCCGTTTCCGGATGCCTTGCGATCAGATCATAAGCTGCCTCTAAAGCGTCAATAAAGCCAAAGGCAACCTCGGTTCCAGCCTCGAGTATATAGTAGTCTACGGCCGCCTCGACGTCACGGCGAGCCAACTCCCTAGGGACGATGGACTTGTTTGTCACTTGCTGTGCCGACCACGCACACGATCACGCAATTCGGCAAAATAGCGCCCATCGACGGGATCGGATTGTACCGACGATGCTCCGTCAATCAACAGTCCGCGCAATATAAGACGGTCCTGATCTCGTCGAATCAATTCGCGGATATATTCGCTGCTCGTCCCATAACCACGTCCCGCGACCTGCTCATCAACGAAGCTCTTGAGGTGATCGGGGAGAGAAATGTTCATTGTGCTCATATGAATACCGATAGCCCCAATGGCAAAATTTGGCAAGATTGACAGATATTCCAAAATGCGCCCACTTTCGGAAGCATCTGACCTAGTCGCGAGAACTGGCGCCACTGCTTGACGGGGACGCGCGCCTGCACCTTCGCAAGCCAACAAGATTTACATCTCCGCAGTGTCGTATATGGAATCCGACACGGAATAAACGGGGATCGACATGGCCAAGGACGATGGCGCAGCGACCGGCACGCAATTGCTGGACAGGGCGGTGGCGATCCTGAAACTTCTGGGAGACAGTGGACAATCCGGCCTGACCATGACTTCGATCGAAGAGATCATGGGCCTCAAGCAGCCCACCGTCCATCGTATCGTGTCAGCGCTGGAGCGCCATGGGCTTGTCGATCGGGAACGGCGGACCAAGCGCTATCGTCTTGGACTGGCTCTGTTTGCGATGGGCGCAAGAGCCGCGGATGGGACCGGCTTGCGCCAGATCGCCCGTCCGGCTTTGATGCGCCTTGCCGCAACATCCGGTGATCCGGTCTTTCTTATGGCACGCGGCGGTTTCGACGCGGTCTGCGTCGACCGCCAGCAGGGAACCTATATGATCGACAGCCTCACAGGCCATGTCGGAGGACAAATTCCGATGGGTGTCGGACCGGCAAGCCAGGCGATCCTCGCCTTCCTGCCCGAGGCCGAAATCGACGTGATCCTCGAGGTCAACGAACCACGCTTCATTCAATACGGCAACCTGACGAAGGAGAGGGTCAGAGACGAACTTCACAAAATCCGCGAGATAGGCTTTGCAATCGACGACGGCAAACTGGTCGCCGGCATTTCCGCAATCGCGGTGCCGATCTTGCCACCCGGACGCGATGCCATCGCCTCGATCGCGATCAATCTGACGACTGCGCGATTGTCGGAAGATCGCGTTCCCGAACTCGTCGATCTGCTTTCGAGCGAAATCCGCAGCATAGAAACGCAGCTGAACCCGCTTGCGTAGCAACGCAGGACTTCGTTCCGGTCAGATACGACATCTTCCGCAGATCTACGCCAGCGATCGAAGCAGGTACTTCGGGTTTGTATCGAACCGCTGACATAGGCTGCGAAGCGCATCGAGATCTGGCGAGCCGTCGCTGCTCAACAGGTCGCCATGTACGCCCGTCAGGACCAGGGCAGTATCGAGGCCGACCGCCCTACCGCCTTTGATATCAGTCGCCACACTGTCGCCGATGGCCAGCACTTCGGCCGCGGAAAGACCAAGGACCGAAAGGGCCTTCGCATAGATCTGCGGGTATGGTTTGCCGTAGAAGAAAACGTGCCCACCGAGTGCCTCGTAGCGCCGCGCGAGCACTCCCGCGCAAGCGACCCGCCTGCCTCCAATCAAAACCTCCAGATCAGGGTTGGCGCAGATCATCGGCAGATTCCGTTCGTGGCAGGCTACAAGCGCCCTGTCCAGGGTCGCGTCATCCTCCGGCCACCCGGTCGCAAGAACGAAAGCCGCATTCTCCTCGTTCGACACGGCTCGTATCGGCAGGCCGGATAAAAGCCCGGACAGTTCCGCGGGCCCCAAATGGAGATAGGTCGCATCGACCGGAAACCCATGGCTTCCGGTGAACGCCTCGTAGACCAATTCTCCCGACGTGATGACCTCATGAAACAATGCGCGTTGAACGCCCATCGCCTCAAGGCGCGCAACGACGTCGCGTGACCGGCGCGGCGAATTGGACACCAGGCAAACGCGAAGCCTTTGCTCTTGCATCCGCTCAAGCGCGACAAGCGCCTCGGCAAAGGCTGAAACACCATCATGAATGACGCCGAATATATCGAGAATGATACCGCGATAGGATCCGATGATGTTGGCGGGTCCGTTCGCTTGCCACAGGCGATCGAACGTCATTTTTCTCCCTCCTTCTGTGCCGATTGAGCCATCGATGTCGTAAGATGGAACAGGACGGCTACAAGGATTACGCCACCTCCGAGATAGGTCGACACGCCGGGCTTCTGATCAAACGCAAGCCATGCCCAGAAGGCGGACAACGGAACCTCGCAAAGCGACAGCAAGGCAGTCTCGGCGGGCAAAAGCAGGCGTGCGCCTTGCGCGTAAAGGATCATGCCGAAGGTAATCTGGAAGAGAGCAAAGCTTGCGACAATCACCACATCTTCCGGATTGATCGCAAGGTTCGGCGCCATCGCCCAAGCGACAAGCATGGCGATCACGTTCGAAAACGCCACGATTGGTAGGATCGACGCGACTTTCGAGCGCCTGATCGCGATCGTCATCAACGCCATGAAGACCGTCATGACAAGGGCCAGGCCATCTCCACGAATACTGCTTTGCTCCGAGACCGAGCCGGCGAAGATAACGATGGCTCCGAGAGCCACCACGAGGCAAAGGGCGGCCGTGCGTCGATCGATCCGTTCCGAGGCGATCGCCCTCGACAGGACCAGAGTGACGAGCGGCAAGGAACCATGAATAACGGCGACATTGGCAACCGACGTCAATCGCAGCGCCGGAATGAAGGCAAGCGTTGCTCCCGCTGACAGGACCGTCGCCAGCAGGCCCGCCCGATCGAAGCGGACGACAGCGAAATGACGCTGAGCGACGATGGGGATCGAGGCGAAGACGGCGGCGAAGAGGCTCCGCCAGAACAGGATCGCCCAGACATTCATGTCGAGGACGCCGACGAAAAGGCCGGCCGTGCTGAACAAAGCGGCGGACAGGAGCACCGACTGCTTCGGGGACCAATCGAACGTCATGCCTGCTCCTGATGTTCGAGGCCGACATAGGAGTGCTGGCAGGACCTGCCGATCCGAACCAACATTTCCTGAGGCACCGTCGGAACAGCATCTGCCATCTCCTCCGTCGGGCGATGCGCTGATATGAGATTGATCCATTGTCCCACCTGGCCGAGCTGCTCAGGTAGGTCGGTCAGATCGACCGCCGCATATTCCATCGCAATTCGGCCAACAAGCGGCGCCGGATGTGAGCCGATTTCGGCGATCAGCCTGTTGGACAGGGACCACGCCAGCCCGTGCGCGTAGCCGATCGCGACGATACCGAGCCTTGTGCGCCGTCTTGCACGAAACGACGCCCGATATCCGACTGAGCTGCCGGCATGGATATGCGTGACATCGACGAGACGAGCGCGAAGCGTGACGACATTGCGGAAAGGGTTTGGCGCTCTGAGCGTCGGGTTCAGTCCGTAAAGAGCTGATCCGACGCGAACCAGATCGAAGTGATAGGCTTTTCCAAGAAACAAACCTGCGGACGCGGCCAGGCTAAGCTTGGAAGATCCCAGCAATTGGCTGGAGGACACAAACCTGTTTCTTTGCAATTCGTTGAGCGGATTGGAGGGCTCGTCGGCACAGGACAGGTGGCTCATGGCGAGCAGGGGGCGAGAAAGAGACTGGTGGATCAGTTGCCTCGTGTCCGAAAATGTCAGTCCGAAGCGAGAAAAGCCGGTCTCCAGATTGACGCCATAACAGCAATTTTCTTGCAGGGCAGCGAGGACGTCACTCAACCGGTTACAGATGGGAACGAACCCGTTGCGGCGACAGTGTTCCACTTGATCAGGCGGCACACTGACCAGGATAAAGACCTTCGCCTGTCTGAGGCACTTGCGAATGCGGCAAGCCTCATCGAGATCGGCGACAAAAAAACTTTCGCATCCCTCCCCGGCCAACAGATCAACGATTGCGTCCAGACCGAGACCGTAGGCATCGCTCTTGACGACCGCGGCGACCTCGGCTCCTGCCCCGGCAAGCGATCTGGCAATTGTGAAGTTTTGCGCGACGGCCTTCAGGTCGATGATCATTTCCGGACTGTCATTCGACATCACAGCACCACCTTAGGACGAGATTGCCGCTAGAAGTAATCAGTGATTGCGTTTTACAACGAACCGGCGCAGGATGCAATTTATTGATGCACTGAAAATTCGTTCTATCCAAGGATGCAAAGGAGTGCTGCAATGATGAGACATGCGCAAATCCCGAAGGTCTTGATACTTGGCCAGGGCGTGCTCGGCGGAGACGTCCTGGATTTCCTGCTCCAAGGCGACGTTCCACTGGACATTGTCGTTGGCGCAAGAATGGAGGAGAAGGCGCTTCATCGCGTCAATCTTGCGCGTTACACCGCCATGAACCTCGGGCGTTCGCGCCCCGTGGATATCATCAGGATCGATCTGATGAATGTGGAAGCCACCGCCGAAGCGATCGATCGCATCAAGCCCGATATCATCTTCAATGCGACGACACTCCATAGCTGGTGGGTCATCACCAAGTTGCCTCTCGACGCCTTCAGAAAACTCGACGAGGCGCGCGGGGGAATCTGGACGCCGATGCACCAGGTTCTCATACGCCGTCTGATGAAAGCGGTCAGGATGGCGAATTGCGGTGCTGCCGTCGTCAACGCCTCCTATCCCGATGTCGTCAATGCGGCCCTTGCTGCCGAAGGATTGGCACCAACGGTCGGCATCGGCAATATCGCCAACGCCGTTCCGGGCCTTCGGCTCGCCGCGGCCCACATGCTCTCTGTCGACCCATCGTCGATTGAGGTGAGGTTCTTCGCCCAGCATTACCTGAGCTACCGGATGCCGAGTACCGGCGGAACTGACGGCGCTCCCTATCACCTGACTGTTTATGCGAACGGACTTGAGATCCCGCGGGACGAGATCGACCACGATGTCTTGTTTTCTCTCGTGGCCGGACCCTTCCGTCGCGTCAAGGGATTGGCAGGGCAGTCGGTCACCGCGTCGTCGGCAACGGCGATGCTGCTCGCGCTCGCCCGTCGTTCCGGTGAGGTCGTGCACGCTCCCGGTCCGCTCGGACTGGTCGGAGGTTATCCTGTGAGGGTCTCGCAAAGCGGCCTGCTGATCGATCTGCCGGCCAAACTGACGCTCGACGACGCAATCGACATCAACCGGCAGTGTCAACGTTTCGACGGTATCGAAAGCGTCGATGACGACGGAACTGTCCGATTTACAGAGCGTTCCGTCGGGGTCTTGCGAGACGTGCTTGGCTATAGCTGTGCTTCTTACGGGCCGGATGAGTGCGAGGCCTGCGCACAGGAACTGGCCGGCCGTTTTGCAGCTTACGCCGAGGCAAATGGGATGCAGGGCACGATTGCCGCCTAGGCGATTGCGGGAATGGCGAGACGGATCTGTTCATAGGCACCATTGTCGGGGCGCCCGAGCGCGATCATCGCCTCGCGACGCCGGCAGTCGAAGATCACCGAAAACGCGGTCTCGGTCGCCTCGCGCCTGGACCAGGACTTGCATATCGAATCCGGTGCGCCCGTCCTGTCCTGAAGGATCGTTGCGATATCCGCGACGGTCCTGAGGGGACGATCGCTTGCGGCTCGAAGACGCTCGCGGCTGGATGGATACAATCGAGCGACCTCCTCGATATCTTCCTGAAGGGCAATCACAGGCTGAAGCGGATGATTGGTGTGACGGATCGCTGTCGCCCTCATCTCCGCAACGCCGGCGCGGGGCGATACTTCTGCGGCGGCAAGCGCACCTGCCGCGTCGCCGATAACAAAACAGCGCCCGGACAGATGCTCGTGTTCGCGCAACACACCGAGCGCATCGGCGACGCAGGTCCTGGACAGGAGAAGACGCCTCAGAACCAGGCTGGGCATGCCATTCGTCGCCTTATCGACGATGAGGTCGTTGTTGACGAAAGCAAGCCCGAAGGCGTTGATGCCCACCCAGCCGAGTGTGCCCGCTGAGGCAATGGAGAGGAAGGGGCACGCGCGATCCTCGTGAATGAGAGCCACGAGTTCCTCGCTACTGCCGACGGGGCCGTCCCAGTTCTGGGCTACGACAGCACCCTCCTTTGTCGTGAGGCCGAGAGACGTACAGCCTGTGCGCCCTTCATCGAAAAACTCGAAGCAGGAAAAAAGATAGAGATCGAGAGGTTCGAGGCCGGTCATCTCGGAGAGACCTTGTAGCTCCGCTGCGATTTCGGGCATGGCCGCCTGAAGCCGTGCGAAGGAATGGAGAGCCTTCGACTTCGCCGATCGCCAATGTGCCGGCGTGGTTGCTTTTCTCAGCCGATTGAAACCGGCGTGGATCTTCTGCGAAAGATGCGCTCCGTGTTGCCGTCCCCGGTCGAGGGGAGTTCCGGTCAACCGTATCGCTGGCATCGACTGGCTCGGCACGTGTGTCGCCCATCAATTGTTGAAGCTTCAAATATCCATATTGTGGATATTTCGCGGAAGCTAGCCGACACATGCCACGGCTGTACGAAAGCTGGATGCATCTTGCAGGCGTCATCTAGACGGATTGCTCACACAGGCGTGATGGCCGTTATGCGGGAAAATCTTTACAGCGCATGACCACCGAAATACAAACAGGAGTGGTGTCTGTATTTAATGCAATTATGTGATGCATCGCTAATCTTGCGGAAATCAATGCCGCAAGAGCGAGACCATTTCAGGAAGGGATCACCTGTGGACCCGGTACTTGTGGATATTTTGGCTGAATTTCTGGCATCCTGCGACGTAGTCAGGGGCCGCACCGATCTTGTTCAAAGCATAGAGAAGGTGACGGCGCATCTCGGCATCGACTATTTCGTCATGGCCTTACTGCCTTTGCCGCACGAAAGGCTGGATAGCTACTTCATCTGGCAGCGATGGCCGAAAGGTTGGTTCGAGCGTTACCTCGAGCTCGATTACTTCCACGCCGATCCGGTTGCCAACATGGTGCGACAGACCGGCCGTCCCGTCATATGGTCGAAAGCGCTGGAACTGCGAACCCTGCCGGCAAGAGCCAGACGGATTATGGCGGAAGCGGGCGAATTCGGCCTCGTCGATGGACTGACGATCCCTTTGCATTCGACCTCAGGTGCGAGAGGGATTTTTTCGTTCGCGGGCACTCGCGATACGCTGACATCACAGGAAACCAGACTGCTGCAAGTCGTTGCTGAAAGTGCCGACCTGCGGCTGAGCGAGCTTGAGACCGCGTGGAAGCCGGATTCTGTGGCCCATATCACAAGGGCCGAAAGCGAATGCCTGACATGGTGTGCGGCCGGCAAAACCGACAGGGAAATCGCCAAACTGACGGGACGTTCACCGCGGACGGTTCGAGACCACATCGTCAACCTCGAAAGAAAACTGTCCGTCGCAAACAGGCCGCAGTTGATCGCGGAGGCATTTCGCCGCGGGCTACAACGCTAAAACCACGACAAATCGCGGATAGAATTTCCTTATCTGCGGTTGCATTGTTCCTGGATGCAGCCGAGGTGAGAAAGATGGTGCAAGTCCTACATGAGTATGACGATCCGGCACTGATGGAGCGTGTTTGGTCATTCCGATATCAGTGCTTCGTCGAACGACTCGGATGGGAAGCGGTGCGTCGAAACGATGGCTGGGAGCGTGACCAGTTCGACGGGCAGGCCGCGGTCCATCTTGTCCTCGAACATGACAAGCAGATTGTCGGCTATTCGCGCCTTCTGCCGACCTCCGTTCCGTATCTTGCCGCCGATCTTTATCCATCGTTGACGGCAAGCCTGCCGACCGAGCGCTACCCCTTCGAATGGACGCGATGTGCGGCCAGCAACGCGGCGTCGATCAACGGTATCAGAGCATCCGACATTCTCATGACCGGTGTCTTGGAATGTCTGCTTGCTCTTGGTGCCCGCAATATCGTCTTTTTGACCTACCCGCGCGTGATCGCAATGATGAAGCGAAGAGGCTATCGCTTCGACCGTATCGAAACCGTTTCGGAGGAAAATGGTACCGCGATACAGCTTGCGGCGGCTGGCCTGTCGCGGGAACTCCTGGAACTCCACCGGAAGAGATATCGGATCTGCCGATCCGTTCTGCGTTGGCGGGGTGTCTTCGATCGTGATGGTGACGCTTCTTGCGCAGCTGCGTAGGGACGGGCCCTGTGACGCGCCGCAGCAAATCGGAAATGGATGCGGACAATGCGCGCCGTTTCATGATTGCAACGGTCAACACGCAGACGACACAGCTGCTGAGAGCCGTCGAGGAAATCTGTCGACGCTATCCACCCAATGACGACCTTATCTTCGTCCGGTACCTGTTGCGCATGATCGTTCTCGAAACCAAGCGGTCCCACGACGCAGACGGTTCCTGACAGCGAGTGTCGACCGATATTTGATGTTAGGGCATGGCCTTAAAGTTCTTTGCAAACGTGAATCGGGTTGATAAGATACAACTCAGGCGATCTTTCGCCTTGGGGCGTGGAAACCCCATTTTCGTTGATGTACGCAATACGCGACTTCTTCACGACCTTACAGGTCGGGGAGCCTATGGAGCATGCAAGAGGCGTTCGCGCTAAAGTCCATGGGGGCTGTAACGAACAGTTTTTCCAACTCCCCGGCTTCGGTTGCCAGCTCGTCTGGCCAACGTGGAGCGCCTCGCATGTACCGGAATGCCCTCGCCAGACAACTCCCGATCGATCAAGCCGCGGCGATCGATGAGACAGTTCATCCCGTCGTCGATGCCGAGATCGGCAAGCGGATCAAAAAGCGCCGCCAGCAATTGAGACTATCGCAAACGGCCCTGGGCGCGGCCGTCGGCGTTTCCTTCCAACAGATCCAGAAATATGAGCGCGGCGCCAATCGTGTGAGCGCGGCGACCCTTTACGAAATGGCGAAATCGCTTGACGTGCCGATCGGCTATTTTTTCGAGGCGTTGCATGGTCCCCGCTCGTCGACGAACGAAGAACTGGACCGAAAGGCGAGCCTGCGGGAAGACTTCGTCGCAACCGACGAAGGCCAGCGGCTTGTGGATGCCTTCATGATCATGCCGAAAAAGATGAGGCCACGGGTCATATCGCTGATTTCGGCCTTCGAAAACGACGAATGACGACGCCCAAGCGATCGCCGATGACAAAGACGATCGTGATCCCAGAGCGATGAGTTTCAATCGGCCGGATGCGTAAGAGGCGCACCTGCCCTCGCCCGGCAATCATTTTGCCGCGGCCTCCCCGTGCTGGCGTTGCGCCCGATGATCCGAGGCTGCAACAGCTTCGAGCGGTGTTGCCGCCGAGCCTGGCTGCATCCGTCTTGCGGCCAAGGGCCACGGCCGGTCAGCCTTGTCCCGGCGCGATCCAATCTCGTCTCGCCGGCCATCGTCAGCATGCGCGAAGACTGATCCTTCACACTATTTGCAAACCGCGATGATCGTGACCGGAGCCGTTGCGCCAGTGCGCAACAGTTCGGCGGCCAGATCTGGATTGTGACGTTCAGAGGCCAGGCGCACCTGTGCGCGCAGCTTTGGCTTACCCCTCAAAACCCGTCTCGGCGAGACCTGGATCAAGCGCTGACGTCGCCATTCGCCCTGCGGGGCTAGGTTGTAGAAATCGCCCGATATCGGCTGTTTGCCGAAGCCCCTCACGGCTGCCCCGCGGTTTCAGGGACCTATTTTCATACGCACGTCAGAGACACTTTGATCATGGACGAACATATTACGCGCACGTCGTTGGTAAGATTGGTAGAGGCTCACAAGCGCAGCGTCCTGCGCATCCTCGAGCTGAAAGAAAGCTCAGAAAGGGAAGAGGTCGGCGCTCTCGACGCAATCGTGGCGCGCGCGTCCGAAACGGCAACGCGCCAGCGCCTCCTTGAATGGGAAGCGCCGACGACCGCGCTCGCGATCGAGAAGCTCGTTCACCTTCTCGCACACGTGCTGGCCGGACAACTCGAGTTTGACGACCGGTCACTCGACCTGATCCGCCGCGAGGTTGCCCGCATCGCAAATCCGCCTGCCAAAGTCTCGACCGGACGGACGCATGACGAATGAACCGCGCTATCGGATGCTTCAACAGGATCGGGACGACGCGGTGGAATTTTCCGTCCCTCTCGCGTCGATCCCGTCCGGACCGGCCATGAGACAGGCGCCCAGAATGCCCGGTCCTCGTTCACCAGGACAGCGCCTCTTTGGAGCAAGACCCTTCCGTCACATTTGGCGTTGGGACGCAGCAATGTGACGAAAGCATGGGCGTCATTGAGACCGATCGAGGCTCGCGGCAACCGCCGACAACCAGACCACAACGGCAAAGGCTCCCGCGTCAGGACTACCCATTGCGCGTTCACCGAGATAACTGGCGCGTCCAAGCTTCGGGTAGAGATGCACCGTGGAATGCATACCCTCCCTTGCCGCAACCACAGCATTGCGCCAGGCGTCTCGTGGCGAAGCGCCTGCGGTGAGCTGCCGCGAAAAGGTCGCGCATGCCGGCAACAAGGCATCGACCATGGTCCGGTCACCTTGCTTTGCCCCGCCCAGATCCGAGATCGCCGCCACTGCGGCCGAAAACGCCTCGGCGAGATCCGGTGCTTGAGGATTTTCTGATCCGGCAAGATGGCGTGATGCTCGTACCAATGCGGTGGCGTAGAAGGGGCCGGAGCTGCCGGCGATCGCCCTGCGCAGGGCACCGGAAAGCGCAAGAAGCCCGCCGGCAACCGTGGCAAACTGGTCGGCACTGAGACCCACCATTGCCTCGGCGCCCCGGCGCATGCTGGCGCCGAGGTCTCCGTCGCCTGCGATCGCATCGAGTTCGGCAAGTTGATCCTCCGCCTCGATCAATGCGCGTGCGATGTCGCCCACGGCGTCGTGCAACCGCTTGCCGGCGCTTGTCATCTGAAGAGCAGCGGTTGCGGGGGCTGCCGGCAATGGCGTGACGGCAATCCGTTGCGTGGCGACCTTGCCGCCGCGCGGCCAGGCCGGCGCCTCGGTCGGCGCATCGAAGAGCATCAACTCGTGATCCTCGATTGGCATCAGCGAAAGGGAAAAACCTGGCATGTCGAGTGCCGACAGAAAGGTTCCGGTCCAGGCTCTCGTCACGACGATGCCGCGTTCCGAGAGATCGGTCAGCGCCGAGCGCGTGAGGACAGCGAGTTCCATCGGCGGCGTCGCTCCAAGCCCATTGACCAGGAGCACGGCCTTCTTGCCACGCGTTGCCCCACCCTCGGTCATGAGCGTGTCGATTAGGCGCGCGACGAGAGCATCGGCCGACGCCATCGCGGCTCTTTCCACGCCAGGCTCTCCGTGAATGCCGAGGCCGAGCTCAATCTCGTCCTCGCCGAGCAGGAAACCTGGTTTGCCCACCGATGGCAGGGTGCAGGCGCCGAGTGAGACGCCCATCGATGAAACGCGCCATGAAACCGAGCGCGCGATCCTGGTAACATCCTCGAGTGACATGCCCTCGGCTGCGGCAGCGCCCGCCGCCTTGTGGACCAGCAGCGTGCCGGCGATGCCGCGCCGACGCTCGGCAGGAACGGTGTCACGCAGCGCAATATCATCGGCCACCACGACGATCTCCACCGGGATGCCGTCGGCTCGCGCCATTTCGGCTGCCATCCCGAAATTCAGGCGGTCTCCCGTATAGTTCTTCACGATCAGAAGCGCGCCAGCAGGGCCGCTGACCATCAGGATCGCCGTCAAAACCGCGTCGGCGCTCGGCGAGGTAAAGACGTCGCCGGCGACAGCCGCCGTCAGCATGCCGGACCCGACGAATCCCGCATGCGCCGGCTCGTGTCCGCTGCCACCACCGGAAATGACGGCGACCTGCCGCTGGCCGGGCGGCGGCAGCGGCGTCTGAACGACGATATTCTCGCCCTCGATGAGGGCGCTCGTCCCCGAGACCGCGACGACACCCTCCAGGAGTTCTCGCACGACTGTTTCGGGATTGTTGATCAGTTTCTTCATGGTCACCGGATGGTCTCCAAATTAAGGGCCGCAAGGAACGGCGGGGTGCAATGCTGATGGGAAGGTCTGCTGTCAGCAGGTTGTCGCCGCCGTCGTCACCGGGTCGGACGTCGCAGCGGACAGCCGTTTGGAGACGGGAAAACGCAGCCGCCTTTCGATGTGCCCGGCGAGCAGTGAGGCAGGCCAGGCCAGACAGAAATACAGGCCCGCGGTCAGGACGAAGACGTGAAGCGGCAGGAAGCTCTCCGACATGATTTCACGCGAAGCGAGCGTCAGTTCCGGGACCGCAATAAGGGCGGCGATCGAACTGTCTTTCAGGAGCGAGACGAGGTTGATCAAGAGCGGAGCGACCGTGTGACGGAGCGCCTGCGGCAGAAGGATCAGCCGGAACACCTGAAACGGCGTCAGCCCGCAGGCAATCCCCGCCTCCCGCTGACCGGGCGCAATGGCGGCAAGGCCGGCGCGAAACACTTCCGACAGATAGGCGGCGTAAACGAAGGCGAGTCCCAGCGTGGCGGCGACCTCTGCCGGAAGGGTGATGCCGGCCCCCGGTAGCGCGAAATAGACGAGGTAGAGAATGACGAGGATCGGCACGCCGCGCGCGATCGCGACATAGGACCGGGCGAGAAGGCTCAGCACGGCCATGCGGCGCGACCGCAGATATTCGAGCCCGAGCGCCAAAACAAAGGCAAGGCAGAAACTTGCCGCCGTCAGCCCCAGTGTCAGGCGCAGGCCCGCCAGCATGCGCGGTCCCCAGTCGCCGAGATTGGCATAGATCGTTTCGAAAAACATCATGGTGTCTCCAGCTTGCGTTCCATGACGGACACAGACGCGGCGACCAGCGCCGTCAGCATCAGGTAGACCGCCGCCGCACAGCCGTAGATCAAGGCCGTCTCAAAAGTTTCGTTGACCAGCTGCCGGGCGTTGAACATGATCTCGGGTGCCGCGATTGCGGCAACGAGCGAGGTATCCTTGACGAGGCCGACGGCATAGTTGCCGATCGAGGGCAGCGCCAGCTTGAGCCCCTGCGGCAGGACGATGAGCCGGAAGGCCGAAACCGGGGTCAGTCCGATCGACGCGGCCGCCTCCTTCTGGCCGACCGGGACAGCGGCAAAACCGGAGCGGAAGATATCGACCGTGATCGCGCCGCCGATCAGTCCGAGGCCGAGGACGGCGGCAACCATCGAGGAGAACCGGATGCCGATCGCCGCAAGCCCGAAATAGAGGAGAAACAGGAAGGTCAGGCTCGGTATGTTGCGCAGCGCCTCGACATAAACGCGGACCAGGAAATGGAGCCAGCGGTTCGTCGAGAGCATGGTGACGGTTGCCAGGCCAAGCCCGATGGCGATCGCCACCAGCAGGGCGCCTGCCGACACTTCGACCGTCGTCTGCACACCGGAAAGGAGCGCTTCTGCAATCTTCTCAAGGAGTGCCCTATCCATCCGAGCGTCCTTTCCGCGACAGACTTGCAAGAAATTGCCTGAGGCGCGGCGACTGTGGATGATCGAGCAGATCTCTCGCCGGCCCCTGCTCCACGATACGTCCGCCATCCATGAACAGGATCCGGTCGGCGACTTCGCGCGCAAAGGCGATTTCGTGTGTGACGAGCACCATCGCCCTGCCTTCGCCGGCCAGTTCCTTGATGACGGTTAAGACCTCGCCGACAAGTTCCGGGTCGAGGGCCGATGTCGGCTCGTCGAACAGGAGGAGTTTCGGTTGCTGGGCAAGCGCGCGAGCGATCGCCACGCGCTGCTGCTGTCCTCCGGACAGGCGTTCGGGCATTTCGTCGATCTTGTGACCGAGATGAACCTTGGCGAGCATCGCTTCGGCCAGTTCGGACGCCTTGGCGCCTGCGACACCACGCACCTTGCGCGGCTGCAATGCGACATTGGCGCGAACGCTCAAATGCGGCCACAGGTGAAAATGCTGAAACACCATGCCGATCTCGGCACGTTGCGGCGCAAGCTCCCGATCGCTCATACGGCGTCCGTCGCCGCGTCTACCGATCGCAGCGCCGCTCAGTCGGATATCGCCGGCGGTCGGCGGATCGAGATAGTTGATCGCCCGCAGACATGTCGACTTGCCCGATCCGCTCGGACCGATCAGCGCCAGACGTTCGCCGGCGCGCAGCGAAAAGGACACGTCCCTCAGCACGGCATGGTGGCCGTAGGACTTGGCAAGGCCGGTCACCTCGAGAAGATGTTCGGTGGCCATTGGGCCTCCTTCGGAAATGAGGAAAGAAGGTGCGGCCGGTTTTTCCGGCCGCCTTTGGTTACTTGCCGCAGACCGGCGGCGCCCAATCGGCGGGACGATCGACGCCCACCCGGAAATTCTCCACCGATGGCGTATAGTTCGCCTTGGACAGGTTGCCGTAGCGCTGACCGATCGAATTGACCGTGCAGGATGTCCAGAGATTGCGGATCTCGGCGCTCAGCGCCGCCGAAAGGGCGGCATTCTCCTTGGAAAGCCCGAAGACATATTGCCGTCCGAGGCCAGTCAGAAGCGGATAATCAGGGTTGTTATCGGTGAAGGGCATGTTGACCAGCCCCCAGTCGGGATTTCTGGAAATCGCGTAGTCGATGACCGGCGGGTCGCCGACCAGCGCATCGATGCGGCCGGTGAGCAGATCGCGGAGCGCAGCGTCGGAACTGTCGTAGAGCGAGAGTTCAAGTCCATCGATCTTGCGCAGTTCCGGCAGGAAGGAAAAGCCGGTCATCGAACCGACCTTTCGGTTCTCCAGGTCCTTCAACGTGTGCCAGGCCGCCTCTTTGCGCGACGTGATGCCGTTCTGGAAATAGCCGGTCGGATCGGTCAACGACAGCGTCTCGGCACGCTGCTTGGTCCAGGCGACGTTGCCGCCGATAATATCGACGCGCCCGGTCTGAACTGCGGCGATCGCTCCGGACCATTCCATCGGAACCGGTTTGATCTTCAGATCGAGCCGCTCGGCCGCCAGCTGCAGGATGTCCCCGTCATAGCCGGCAAGCTTGCCGTCCCGGACCACCAGGCCCGGCATATCGCCTGTGATGGCGACGGAGAGGACGTCCGGTTCTGCGAGGTGATAGGCGGCATCCGCTGATGCCGCCGGATCGGGCTGAAAGGCGATGGCTGCGCCAAGAACGCCTCCGAGAAGTCCAAGGATGAGCTGCTGCATGTCTGTTCCCTCTTTCGTTTGCTGTTGTCAGGCTTGGTGATGGCCGGCCGTGTCCCGCACGACCGGTTTTTTCTCGAAGCGGCTCATTGCGAGCCCGTCGATCGGGGTTGCGCAATGGCCGTCAAGGCTGAGCTCGGCGAGCACGGCGCCGACTGCCGGACCGAGCTGGAAGCCGTGACCGGAAAAGCCGAAGGCATGATAAAGACCTGCGACGCTAGGGCTTGGCCCGACCACCGGCAGGCCATCCGGCATGCGCCCCTCGATGCCCGTCCAGGTCCTGACAAGCAGGACGTTGGCGAGCGCCGGAACCATGGCGACGGCGGCTCTTGCCGCCTCTCGCGTCACGTCCGCGAGCGGCCGCGCCCTCAAGCGGTCGCGATCGGCGATGCCCAGCCCGCTGCCGAAGACGACACTCCCCTGCTCCGTCTGGCGGATATAGATGCCGCCGCCGCACATCCCGAGATTTGGGCCGATGAGCGGCGCGATGGGTTCGGTGACGCACATGTTCGGCGCCATCACCGTCTCCTCCACGTGATCGCCAAGCGACGCGGCGATCGCCGCCCCCCAGGCGCCTGCCGTGTTGATGAGCCGCCGCGCCCTGACGGGGACAGGATCGCCCGATATGCGCAAAACAAAGCCCTGATCCGAGAGGCTGACCTCTGCGACGTCGCAACCTTCCCTGATGTCGGCCCCGAGCCCACGGGCAGCACGGGCAAAGGCCGGCGCGACCAGGCGCGGATTGGCCTGACCATCTTCGCCGCAGAAGGAAGCGCCGGCATAGATCGGCGCCAGATAGGGAAATCGGCGACGAAGCATTCCGTCATCGAGGAGTTCGGCAGAAATGCCATGCGAACGCAATTCCGCCTGATGGGCCGCCAGGTCGGCCATATCGGCATCGTTTCGCGCAAGCTTCAGGTGACCTGTCTGCCGGAATTCGCAATCGCTGCCGACGAGTGCTTCAAGGTTTCCCCAGATCAGGCGGCTGCGGCGCGAGAGCGCCAGTTCGGCCGGATGGCGCCCCTGCTGGCGGACGCCGCCATAGTTGACGCCGCTCGCCTGGGCGCCGCAGCGCCCACGCTCCAGAAGCACGACCGAGGCTCCCATTCGGCGTGCATGCAGTGCGGTCGAACAGCCCGCCAGGCCCCCGCCGATGATTGCCATGTCGAACGGCGCGGTCATCGGGCGGCCTCAGCAAGATCCTTCAAGGGCACCGGCTTGACGGGCGCCTGACCGCGCAGGCGGCCGACGGCGCTGATATCGATCCGCGCGGCGCTAGCGATCAGTTCGGCGGCGGCCGGCCCGCAAATGCGGCCCTGGCAACGCCCCATGCCGAGCCGGCAGAAGGCCTTGATACGATTGATGTCGGCTTCGCCCGAGCGTGCGACCGTCCGGCGAATATCGCCAGCCGTCAGTCCCTCGCAACGGCACACCACGGTTTCCTCGGGCAGAGCCTGGGCGATCTCGGACGGTAACGGGAACGCGCGATCGAGCGCGTCGCGAAACCGCGCCGAACCGGCAACGAAGCGTCGGTCGCGGTCGGAAGATCTCGGCGCGTTCAATCCGGCATCCTGGAGCAGAGCCGCAGCCGCGAGCCGGCCGCTGGCTGCTGCGACAAGGCTGCCGCGAACCGACAGTCCGTCTCCGGCAAGATAGACATTTGAGAGCGACGATCGGCCGTCCCGGTCGGCACGCGGCAGCCACTGTCTCTGCGCCGCGTTGAAACTGAACTCGGCCCCGAGCAGATCGGCGACCTGTGTCTCGGCTTTCAGGCCGTGACCGATGGCAAGTCCGTCGCATGCAAGAATCTGGTCGCGGTCGCCGTGGCGAAAGGCGAGACCACTCACACGGCCGTCCTTGCCATGCCGCGCTTCGAGGGGGACGACGCCGCTCAAGACCCGCGTGCCATGGGCGCGCAGCCAGGCGATATAATAGAGCCCGCGCGCCAGGAGGGGAACGTCGCCTGCCAGGCCCGGCAGAAGCCGCAGGTCGTCAAACGGCCTGGCTGTCTCGAGTACCGCCGGCACGCAGGCGCCAGCCTTCGCATATTGGTAGGCGACCAGATAGAGGAGCGGCCCGGTGCCGGAAAAGACCACGCGCCGACCGATCAGCGAGGCTTCCGCCTTCAGTGCGATCTGCGCGCCGCCGAGACTGTAGATACCGGGTGCCGTCCATCCCTTCATGGGAACGATACGGTCCATGCCACCCGTCGCGATGATCAGCCGGGACCAGGGCTGCGAGAAGGTCCGGCCATGGTTCACAAGATGGAGCGATCCGGGCTCGGCGCTCCAGACGGTTGTTTCGCTGCGATAGTCGATGGCCGGCAGCAGATCGGCGACGTCGGCGCGGAAGGATTTCGCGCGGCCTGCGTCGAAGCCGTAGAGGGTCGATGGTGCCCGCGTAAGCTCGGGCTGGGGCTTGCGGAAGATCTGGCCGCCGGGAAAGCGCCCTTCATCGATCAGGACGGGACGAAGGCCGGCATCTGCAAGCGTCCTGGCCGCGGCGATGCCGGCCGGTCCCGCACCGATAATGACGACGGGATGGCGGGACGTCATTGGTCCACCTCCGGCACCCGGGTCACGAGGCGCATGTCGGCCTCGACGAGGCTTGTACAGGCCCGCACGCGTTCGCCGTCCTCGCGCCAGAGCCAGCAATCCTGGCAGGCGCCCATCAGGCAGAACCCGGCGCGCCGCTCATCGCCGAATTCGGAGCTCCGTATATGGCCGGGATCGGATCTGAGCGCCGTCAGCACGGTCTCGCCGACACGGGCCTCCACGCCCAGGCCATCGACGACGATGCAAATCGCCGTTCCCGCGCAAAGATCGGGCCGCGGCCTGCTTCCGTCCTTCACATTCATCACTGACATTCCTCGCTCCCGGTTTGATATTGACATCGCCAATATCCACAATATGGATATTAACATTCACTTCAACCGAAGCAATTGGCTTCTAACCGAGGATGTTGGAAACTTGACTACTACCTGGAAGAGCAATTCGTGCGACGAGACGGATTTCGTCATCGATCGCCTGGCAGAGATGTGCGCCGCCGTTTCGTGCGCGCCTGATCACGTGCTGAGCGCCGCAAGGCGCACCCTCGTCGATACGATCGGCGTCGCCGCGGCCGGTGCGGCAACGACGGCCGGCCAGGCTTCGCGCGTCGCTGCCCCTAAAATTTGGGGGGATGGGGATTGCAGCATATGGTTTTCCGGCATCCGCTCGACGGCGACAGGTGCTGCCTTTGTCAACGCGACCTATGCGGCGGCACTCGATCTCGACGACGGCCATCGCCGTGCCTCCGGCCACCCGGCCGCCGCCATCGTCACGGCGGTTCTGGCCTGCGGCGAGCACGTCAATGCCAGTGCCGAGACGATCCTCACCGCGATTGCACTCGGCTACGAAGTCGCGGTCCGGGTCGCCGGCGCGCGCGACATCAACGCCTTGCGCACGACTGACAGCGGTCTTTGGTGCGGATTCGGGGTGGCAGCGGCTGCCGCCTGGCTGTGCCGGGCGCCAGCACCCGTGATCGCCCATGCGCTTGCCATTGCCGGCCAGACCTCGACATCGCAGGCTGCGACCGGGTTCACCAGAATGGGTCATACCGTGAAGGAAGGCATAGCCTGGGCGACAGCCAACGGTCTGCAGGCCGTCATGCTGGCGCAGGCCGGTCATCGCGGACCGCTCGACATGCTGGACGACACAGGAACCTACACGCGGGCGACAATGGTCGAGGCACTCGCGCAGCGATGGATGATCGAGAGCGCATACTTTAAAAAATATAGCTGCTGCCGCTGGGCACACGCGGCGATCGATGCGGCCCTTGCCTTGAAGGCCCGCATGAACATCGACCACGATGACATCGACGCGCTCCTCATCGAGACCTTCGCGCGCGCCCTCTCACTGCCCAACGCTGTCCGCCCGCAATCGAGCGAAGCGGCCCAGTACAGCATCCCGTTTTGTGTGGCACTGGCACTCGTCCATGGCGAGGAGGCGCTTTTGCCGCTTCAGGTTTGCCATCTCGCCGACCCCGCAGTGCTGGCGCTGTCCCAACGCGTCAATCTCGTCAGGAGCGACGATTATGCCGGCGCCTTTCCGGTGTCGACCCCGGCCCGGGTCACGATCGTCGCCAAGGGGCAGCTCGAAACCGAAGAAGTGCTGGCGCCAAGGGGTGAACCGCAGAACCCTCTAAACACTCTAGAGCTCGAGCAGAAATTTCGCGTACTTTCAGAAAAATCTCCTCTCGGCAGGTCGGAGGCCAACACGGTCCTGGAGGTGGCAAGCCGGCTCGGTATCGGGTACGAGCCCTCCGAGCTCCTCGGAGCCTTGCGGTGACCGGCCCTTCCACACGCCATGGCGATTCCTGGACAGCGAGTGTAAACCCGTGAGAGATCGATCGGGCGCGATCCGATTGTTTGCACACGACCCGCGCGAGCCCGTCTCATGAGATCTAGATCAACGGGTGACAATCCGGGCCTGGACTAGATAGGTCGGGTTCGTGAGGCGTGAGAACACCCGCTGAAAGAAGCTTCGGTACATCAATATGCTGGCGTGATTTGTCACTCGATCATCAACCGCACGGGCTTCAGCCCACGGGGCATCGTGTCCGCGCGGGCCGCAGGGCAGCGTCTCTGTCCCGGTGATTACTTGGATGCTTCAAGGTGGCTGTTGTCGAGCAGGATGCTTAGCCATGCCGTGGCTGCCCTTTCGGCACCCGATCCACCAATATGGCAGTCGTCATAGCGGTCATCTTCAGTCAGAAGAGCATCCGTGTTGACTCCCAGGTGAATACCGTTGCCGCTCTTGGCCAGTGCCTGTTGGGCATGAACGACCGGGTTGTCTGGTATGTGCACCTTGAACCCGCCATTGCTCGGCTCAAGGCATTTCGAGGCGGTCGAAATATCGACAGGCTGATCGACGCCCTCTGTGCGAAGGGTCACGACCATCGAAAGAAACCGGTCATGATAATCTTGCGCGCTCGTGCTTTTGACGAGATCAGCTTCGCCACCCAGAGAACGCTTGTCGGGCGATATCCCGACCGGTGCAGCTTATTGACAGAATCGACCAATACAGCGTTGGTCGCCGCCCTTGGCCCAGCGCGCGACTTCGGCGGCACGAGACAGTGGAGAAGCGGTGCCGCTTGCCGCGTCGGATTTCGACTGACCTGCGGGAGTTGCTGAACGGGCAAGCGTTGCGGAAGGATCCAATCGAGATTCGTTACGATCTGCCGTTTGTGTCGAGGCCATTGAAGTTGCGTTGCAGACAAACATCATTATTCACCTTTTAATTGCATACACTTCAGATATCCCGTAAAAGCTTTAGATGATAATTCTCGGGCGAGCCGTTACGATGGACACGAATCCCACCGAAGGTTTTGATGCGGCTTTGACACTGACTGATCCTCTCGACCATTTGCCGGCCAACAAGCGGCGCGAGCTTGCCCGCGTGCTGGAGATCATCTTTGCCGAGGTGGAGCAGTTCCGCGCCACCAAGCAATCGGCCAGGCGCGCCAACAGTCAAATCCTGAAAGTCATCCTTTATGGCTCCTATGCCCGCGGCGGCTGGGTGGAGGACCGGCTGAGCGGTTATCGTTCCGATTACGATCTGCTGATCGTCGTCAATTCCGAGAGCTTCGCACAGGAGCAGGAGCTGTGGCTTTCGCTCGATGAGCGGCTGCTGCAGGAGCAGATCGCCCACCGGATCGAGACCCCTGTCATTCCGATCGTTCATAGCCTGCATGATGTCAACGACCAGCTATCACGGGGCCGGCCGTTCTTCGTGGATATCGCCCGCGACGGAAAGGTTCTCTACGAGGAGGAAGGGCATCCCCTCGCCCAGCCGAAGGCAATGACCAAAGAAGAGGCGCGAGCTGAAGCCCAGCGGAACTTCGAACAGTGGTATCCTGACGTTGATCGGCTTCTTGCTGGTGTTGATCTCTACCGCGGCTTGAACGGTCTAAATCTTGCGGCCTTCAACTTACATCAAGCGACGGAACGCCTTTATCACTGCCTTTTACTGACGATTACGCTCTATAGCCCGAAATCCCACCGTATCAAGATATTGCGCTCCAACGCCGAAGACGTGGACAACCGACTGATCGAGGCTTGGCCACGCGATAACCGCATCGCTCGCCGGCGCTTCGAGCTCTTGTCCCGCGCTTACGTCGATGCCCGCTACTCTGCTAACTACGACATCGGCGCTGACGACCTTGCGTGGCTGGTTGAACGGGTCAGAATTCTAAAGGTACGAGTGGAAGAAAGCTGCCTGGAAGTGTTGCCGGATAAAGCTTAAAAACTTTATATGCCAGCGGTCCGATGGGGCTTGCAGTTACTAGGTCTTGAGGCGATTCTTGCAGTCATATCGCTCGAGAGCTCAGGCGCGAACGAGGCATCGGCCCCCGTTTTCGTATCGATACCAGCCGTGGATCAATCATGATCACTTTTGTACCGACGAAATCCTGAACGTTGCGCGTGACCACAATTAAATCGTGAACCAGCGCAGTCGCGACGAGCATCTGCCTCGTTGCGGGGGTCTGGAATGTGCAAATGGCGCGACGTATTGCTACCGCGTCTTCGGTCGGCAGAATTCGCTTAGCGAATTCAGGTTGGACCCGGCCATCCAGTCAGTGTCGCAAATGCCCGGCCACCGCCGCGGGATCAGCGATTCTGGCCTTCGCTGAATGCCGATGCCCCACCTGTCCTGCCCAGAGGCTCGCTTGGAGATTGCGAACTGCATCCACACCTACGGATAACCGACAGCAGTCTGAGACGCGCCATCGTTTGGCGTCGCCTCGCAGAAGCGTTGGCATCGGTCAACACATAGCTCTACCAGCGGCCTGCAAAAGGCGGATAAGGTATTCACGCGAATATTGGAACGTGAATAATCGGTCGATCTTGCGACAGCGGATTGCTCGCCTTGAGACACGTTGGCACGCCAACTTCCTCGTATCTGTTGGCTTTCTTCGTACTATCCGGCGGAAGCGAGTTCGAATAAGCCCTGTAAGCTTGACGAGCCCACGAGCCCGGGCGGTTGTCGGACGAGTACGCGCAAAAGTCCCAACGCATAGAGAAGAAGCTAGCCGCAGATGTGATTGGGAGGTCTTGCACAGTCGTACGTCTGTCTTTGAAGCACCACTTCGCCCTTACAGTTCCCTGAACGTATGGCTGATCTGATCCATGAGCGGCTTGGTCATGTAGGATATGACGGAGCGGTCGGCGATCTTGATGAACACCTCTGCCGGCATGCCGGGATAGAGCGCGATGCCGGTGAGCTTCTGCAGGCTTTCCGGCTCCGGCTTGATGCGCACGGGATAATAATCGATGCCGCTGCGCTGCTC
>UCGV01000015.1 GCA_900471925.1 Hyphomicrobiales bacterium | reverse complement strand
ACGCCCTTCCGCACGACCGCGATCACGACGGGGATATCGCAAATGTCGATGATTGCGGTGGCTCTGGCTGCTCCCTACATAATCCGTCGCTTTGGCCTCGGCGCCGTCTTCCTCGTCGCGCTCTGTGCCCTGCCCGTTCGGGGCCTGATCGCCGGGACCTTCACGAGCTTTGCCGCAATCTTTCCGGTACAGGTCCTGGATGGGGTCGGCGCCGGCCTGATCGGCATCGCGACACCGATTGCAGCGGAAAGGATCCTGTCAGGCACCGGGCGCTTCAACGTCGGCCTGGCCGCCGTCATGACGGTCCAGGGCATCGGCGCGTCTTTGAGCAACATCGTCGCCGGCTGGCTGACGGATATCGGCGGATACAGCCTTGCCTATTACGTCCATGGTGGCGTGGCGATCCTGGCCGTGGCCATCTTCTTGTCGGCTTTCGCCACCATCGCGCCGCCAAGGACTGATGACAATGCCGAGAACATCGAGGGCATCTGACCAGTTGATATGGCAAAACACCGACGCTAGGTTGCCGCCCGCAACGCAAACACATGAGGATGTCATGCCGACTGGCAAGGTTAAGTTCTTCAACACGGACAAGGGTTTTGGCTTCATCACGCCTGAGACCGGTGGATCCGATATTTTCGTCCACGTCAGCGCCCTGCAGTATGGCGATGCGCTGAGGGAAGGCCAGGATGTCTCCTACGACGTCGGCCAGGATCGCAAGACCGGTAAGTCGAAGGCGGAAAACGTCAGACCTCTCTGAGCCACGCGACCCGATCTTCCTTCGAAATAGGCAGCGCAGTACGGGGCGCCCATTGTGGCGCCCCAACATGTTATGGCCCGTGCCCAGGTCGCGAAGTACCGTTCGAAGCGCCCCTCAGTGCTTTGTCGAAATGCTCAACAGCACCGCTCAAAGCTCGCCGACATGCTCAGCACGGGCGACAAGCCCCTCCCCATACAGATGCCATGCCTTGTGGGTTCGAGAGTGCACAACCCCGTGCGGCGGATCCGAGTGTACGAGGCGCGAGAGGTTGCCTCCGGATTGAGGCAGCGATCAGCGATCGGGTTTCGAACCGCCAAGCAAGCATGCTGATCGCTGATATGTCCCGATAGAAATACATCCGTTTCAAGGGCCTGTTGCATTATAATGATTGGTCGAAAACATTATAACCCGGCGAGCGCGTTCCGTGAACGGGATCGTTAATTGACAATAACGGAGAGAGTTATAATGTTTTTCGCTAAACATTATAACTTAGCCGATACGGGGTGAGCATATGAAGCAGATCGACATCTCATACCGTACCCTGTTTGCCGAGCTGTCCCAGCGCGCGCTCGATGCGCAATTTGAAGCCGACTTCCCGCTCGAGGGTCGCTTCGTCACAGTTCCGGTGAAGGGAAAGGCCTATTGGTACTTCGATCTCCCCACTCCCGACGGACCCGACAAGCGGCGCTACGTCGGCCCGGTGGCGGATCCGGAGATTACAGCGCGGGTCAACGATCACAAAGAGATCAAGGACAACATCAAGGAACGCCGGCGTCTGGTCGGTACGTTAAAGCGCAGCGCGGGACTGGCTGGCCCCGATCCGTTTGCGGGCGATGTCACTAAGGCGCTGGCCGAAGCTGGCCTGTTCCGCCTGCGTGCAGTCCTGATCGGCTCCGTCGCCTTCAGTTGCTATCCCGGTCTGCTCGGAGTGCGGATGCCGTCAACTGCCATGCAGACGGGCGACGCCGACTATGCCCAGGATTTCGCGATCTCTGCCGAGATCGGAGACAGCCTGCCTCCCATTCTGGACGTTCTCCAGTCGGTCGATCCCGCATTTCGTGCCGTGCCGCATCAGGCGGACAGGGCCAAGGTGGTGGCTTTCACGAACGCAAAGGGCTACCGCGTCGAATTCCTGACGGGAAATCGGGGATCGGACGAATACTCTGGCAAACCCTCCCCAATGCCTGCCCTTGGTGGCGCGTCGGCAGAGAGCCTGCGGTTCCTGGACTACCTGATCTATGAGCCTGTCAGGACCGTGTTGCTTCACCGGGAGGGCGTCAGCGTGATTGTTCCCGCCCCGGAACGCTACGCGGTCCATAAGCTTATCGTGTCATCCAGACGGCTTACCGACGCAGTCGGGCGTGCCAAACGCGACAAGGACCTGCATCAGGCTTCTTTGCTTGCGCAGGCGCTGGTAGAGACACGGCAAAGCGACATTTTGGCAGAGGCCTATGAGGAGGCATGGGCGAGAGGGAATTCGTGGCAGGAGGGAATTCGTGTCGGATTGGATGCAATGCCCGACCCCGGCCGAAATGCCTTCGCAACGGCTCTCGGTAGTCCGATGGCAAAATCGACAAGGGCAACGGAATAGAATTCGGGAGCCTGGTACCTCGTTCGACCGGACGAGCACCTGGCAAGTCGATCTGGAATGGTATTTCGGCGCTATGCCTTAGACAGTCGAGTTGGCGTCAAATAATGGTTATCCCTGCCCGCTGTCCATAGGCCCGCAGTTCCAGAAGCATGCTTGCGCTCTTGCTGACATCGATGGAGTCGACGACATCAAAGTCGGTCTCCTGCACTCTATCCTCGAAGAAAATCATAGCACTATCAGGATCGCACTGGCGCGAGGTCCAGACCAAGCCCTTCGCATTCGGAAATGCCGCGTGGATCGCCTTTGCCCATAATACCGTCTTCACATAGGTGGCCTTTGGCGTCTCAATCAGATTGGTGCGGCTCACTTTCCAGGCTTTGAGGTCAGGTGCGTAAAGGCTGACCATCTCCAGGTCCGCTCTCGGCGTTATTCGGCTGACACTTCGTGCCATCACGGTTGCCAACCGCACTGTCTTGAAGCGGGCGCGGGGCGCAATATCATGGAATATGCTCTCGAACGCCGCAGCCTCCCGTGTCGTTGCGGCGTAAAGAGTGGGAACGCAGTTTCTCGCAGAATCGGAAAATGAGGCGAAGCGTGTGGGCTGGCCCTTGCAGGGATTGAATTCCGCTGCCCGGAAGGCGCTGGAATGGGTACGATGGAGGATCTCGCCAGCGGCGATGATCTTGAAATTGGCCGAAGGAAAAGCCTTCGGAGGTGTTGGAACCCTGGCCGCCATCAACCGATGACATCTTCATGTTCGCGCAGAGCCGCAGCCTCCAATTTCTGGGGGGCATTGAGATGGTCTATGGGTTCTTCGTCATCCAGCCAGCCATTCGCGCTGACAAACCAAAGCGCTCTCTGCCATGCGGTCATTGTATCAGGGAGCGCCGCAAGAACCTGCTTGATTGTTGGGTGGGGCCGACCATCTCTGAACTGGAAGGCGGGAAAAAGCTCACGTCCTCTGTGGTTGATCGAAAAGATCTCCCCGTTCTTCTTCCAACGGTTTGCTGTCGCATAGCTGTTCTTTGCACTCAAACCGGATAATTGGCCGACATCTGTACTGGTCAGTTGCGGAAGCTCGCGCACAAATCGGTCGCGGATATCAAGATTGTCTGCTGCGATGACCCCACGCGCACCTTCGAGTTCATCAGGCAGCAACACTTCCGCAAGTTTGCCGATCGCCGCCTCGAGCCGTGTCTCGTCCACGGTGTTCGTCACGCGCATGAGGGTCTCTGCGAAGGTCCTGATCGCTTGACGGTCGGCTTCCGTCGTTTCGGGCTTCAGCCGCAATACAATAGACTTCCCAAGCGCGGTGGCGGCCATCATGTCAGCGAGTTGTGTCAGTACTGGACCGGATGCGTCGAATGGCGAGAGGCCGGCAATCCTTGTCGAAGCCATGACCTTGGCGAACGCCGCAGACAGGTTTTGATGGAGAAGTGCTTCGTTCTCCTCGGTCAAGCCGGGAGTGTGAATCTGGTCTGCCAAGACAGCTTCTTTGAAATGGAGCAGCATTGTCGTCTCGTTAGATTGGTGATGAGTTTTCTGTATCATGTATGTCAAGCGCCGTCGAGCGCAAGACATCGGTGCCAGATTGTCCGGTATGATTCTCGATCTTGGCGCCACCAAGCAAGCGGCCACGCGCTTTTGAGCAATAGTTGCGGCCGCCCAGCACCCAAAGCACTGTTGCGATTTTCATCGACTCAATTTAGTTTCGCTTCTACTGACAATGTCAGCCGGGAGACGGCCCAACGCGGCACCGCCCTTCGGGGCACGGTAAACCCGTCAAATCTCTAAGCCATCAATTCCGGAACGAGCGTTCTGGCAAGATAACGGTGCCTGTTGCCAGTCGCGATTGTTCAGGAATCGGACATGGATTTTTTGCGCTCAGAAATCGCATTCAAGGCAGCCACGCGGGCGATCGAACGTCTTCTTTTGAACCGATCGAATGTAGGCGACGTAACGCCGGCGGAACTGGCTGAGGTGTTGATGCCGTTTTCCAAAACCAAAAACGGCGATGACCTCCTCAACGGCGCCCGGCATCTTGCGGGGTCGTTAAACGGTCGAGACCGCGTTCAAACGTACAGCCAGCTCCAACAGAGGCTCGCTCAGGCATTCGCACAAAGGACCTATCAGAGCCTTCGGGAATCCTTTGATTTTCCAATCGATTTCCGTCAATTGTTTCCAGATGCTGCGCTTCCCAACGCTTGCCTAGAGCCGGATCGAGAGCAGGTCCATCCATATCCCGACGAATTGCACGAGCTACGAGAACTGGCGGCCTGGCACCGGGCCTGGGTGGAGCGAGCAGTTTCGACGAGGGAGCAGCCCTTCTTTCCTCCTATGCTTCCAGCCTCATGTTTTGCCGGATCTCGGCCAACCTATGAGCGTCGCAGGGATTGGCGGCCATCTTATAGGAACCAACCGGAACAGCTTTCGCACCATTTCCAAAACGGCCGTTGTTGCGTGCTTGTCAGGCACGATGGAAGACACTTGATCGGCGCCGCCGGCTGGAGATGGTGGGGCGAGTTCGGCTGCATACGCGGCGTTGAATTCAGCCTGTATCTGCTTGCGAATTTCGGATGGCTGAAGGTCGTCTTCGACATTCGTCCCTACGATCCGTTACCCACCTATGGACCTCGGATCTACCGAGACGGTATTGGAGGCGATGCAGATCATATCCAAGCCGGCCTTCGAGAACTCGCCGAACTGGACGTTCATCAATGGCCGACGGAAGAGGAGCTGATGTCTCTTCCATTTCTTTTGCCGCCTCCCAATGGGTAGACTAGGCGATCAAAGATCACAGATACCGCCTGAGCCTAGAAACTCGGGCGGCAAAGAGTGATGTGATCTTCGAGGTGCCACAATCAGCAACTGATAAGAATGCCGGCGATCGGATAGAGGTCGTTTCCGCTACAGTCCTAGAAAGGTTTGCGTCTCCAGACGTGTCAAGTTTTCCTTGTCAAGCCGGGCCTGCATGCCTTGTATCGGAGAGAAAGGCATCAGTTCAGGATGTTGCAGAGGCTTGCCGGCGAGAAATTTTGCGAGTGCTTCACAGATCGAGATGATGTTGTACCAGCGAAGGCTCAAACCGACGAGAAATGCCAGTCTTTCACCCGGGATGTAATGAATATCATGCCCTCGGCCGACGCGTGCCGGCGAGAACTGATAAATGAGCTGCAATATCTCTGCGTTCGCCGAACTGTTGAAAATCTTGATCTCTGACACGAGGCGTACGATTAGATCATAGGCAGCTGTTGTCTGGTAGGCTTTGAGGTCTGGCGCGTAGTCCAAAAATGCCGGCGACGTCAGTGCATCGGTGATAACGACCGGATCGATATGGGTGCCCAGCGTTTTCATCATGATTGTGCTGAAGCGATCCCACTCTTTCACATCGACTTCGAGATCCCCCTTCAGGCTCGCAGGCGAAATCGGTGTTGTCGTCCAAAAGCGATTGATGTGGTGTCGCGGATCGATTGCTTTGCCGTCCGATTTGAGCAACAGCCGTCGCAATACCTCGATCAGTTCATACTGCAATGCTTTTCGGTACGCGGCCTCATCGGCAGTCCGGCCAGCAAACGTCAGCGGCTGCAGGACGTCATCGATGTCCTTGAACGTTGAGAACGGGTAGATCCAGTTGCCGGTTGGTTTCGGCGTCCCGCGACTGACGGCTGAAGCCGTCTCGTAGTTGCGGCCGACTTCCGTGAGAAATTTGGAAACAAAGTCCGCGTCCTCTGCAAATTTGCTCGGATAGTCCACAATCGCCTTTCTCTGTTCGTCGGGCAGGTCTTGGCCGGCGAGGAACTTCGCAAGCTCCCTCCTGTCTTCTTTAACCTGCCACACCTCGGTTCGGACAAACGAGACGATGCGAAGGCCGTGTCCCTGATGCCTTCGGTAGGCTTCGCGATATTCCTGCTGCGTGATGCTGATACGGTTTTCTTTGTCGTACCACCCGCCAACGCGACCTCCGATCAGGAGAACGAAATAATCGGCCTCTTCAATGTTTTTCAGGCACGCTTCGTAGCTATGGGTCGTTGGGTCGACGGCAAAGTCGTTGAACTCGGACGCAAGTACCCTGCACCCGCGGGCCTCAAGGGAGAACTTGATTGCGCTGCGCAGATCGCGAAAATCGTAGATCGTCGAGGAAAGAAAGAATGTCGGCCGTTTGCTCATGCATCCATTGATAGCAGTTTTCAAGTTGCACGCACCATGATTTATCAACCAACGCGGCCGCCCGAGATAGTGTTCCGCGCAGCCGGAAAATGAGGCGTTAATGGAAGCGACTCGTCGCATTCTTGTTCCTATGAGAGCGTGATATGGCAATCACGGGTCGTTAATGCTTCCCTAATGGATTGAATGCAATTGTAACCATCAGTTGCCCCAGGAGAGACAGCCCGACGACGCATCGCGTTTCGGGGACTTGCCTCTTTGACTCAGTCGTCAAACCTGGATCAACCCGATGAGCCTCATTGCCCGCATCTTGAAGGTCAAAAGCCGGTCCCATATTCTGGTCACCCGTCAGGAAAACGGGTTTTCGGAACGGATCCTCGGCAAGAAAAACAAGCGCGGCAACCAGGCCCGGAAGCGCCTCGGCATTTTGATCGGCGCTTTCGTCTTCGGATTTCTGCTGATCGGCGGCCGCCTCGTCCAATACGGACTTGCCGAGGAGCTGACGACCGCTTCGCTCGGCAATCCCAATGTCGTGGCTTCCCGCCCCGATATCGTCGATCGTAATGGCCAGCTTCTAGCAACCGACCTGAACATGGTCTCGCTCTATGCCGATCCCCGCCGCATCGTCGATGCCGACGAGGTGGTGGAAAGGCTCGCCGCCATCCTCCCGAACCTCGACTGGAGAGACACACATCGCAAGCTGAGGATGGACAGCGGCTTCCAGTGGTTGCGCAGACAGCTGACGCCGCGCCAGCAAGCGGACATCCTGGCTCTCGGCCTGCCTGGTATCGGCTTCAGGCCGGAAAAGCGCCGCTTCTATCCCGGCGGCCGGTCGGCGGCCCATGTCGTCGGCCACGTCAATGTTGACAACCTCGGTCTGGCAGGCATGGAGCGCTATCTCGATCAGCAGGGTCTGGCGGATCTTCGCGCCCTCGGCATGACCTCGGGTGCCTCACTCGAACCTGTCAGGCTTTCGATCGATATCCGCGTACAGAATATCGCCCGTGAGGTCGCCGCCAAGGCGATGGTTGCCTATCAGGCAGAGGCCGCCGGCGCTGTCGTTCTCGATGTCGAGACCGGTGAGGTCCTGGCGATGGCGTCTGTCCCCGACTATGATCCCAACGAACCGTCGCGCATGCTGGCCGACGGCAGCATTGATAAGGAATACGAGAAGGGCTGGTTCAACCGGATCAGCAATGCCACTTTCGAAATGGGCTCGACCTTCAAGAGTTTTACGCTGGCGATGGGGCTCGATGCCGAAAAGATCACCCTCAATTCGATCGTCGATGCCTCGCGGCCAATCCGCATGGGCGGCTTCACGATCAAGGATTTCAAGGGCAAGAACAGGCCGCTGTCGATCCCGGAAGTCTTCCAATACTCCTCCAATATCGGCACGGCTGCGGTTGCAGATATGGTCGGCATCGACGGACATCGGCAGTTCCTGACCAGGCTCGGTCTTCTCTCGAAGATGGAGACCGAGATGCCGGGCGTTGCCACGCCGACACAACCGCGCACCTGGAAGAAAATCAATTCGGTCACGATCTCCTTCGGGCATGGGGTGGCCACCACACCGCTGCAGACCGCGTCTGCAGCCGCATCCCTCATCAACGGCGGCAATCTCATTCAACCGACCTTCCTACCCCGTTCTCCGGAAGAGGCGGCAATGCTCGCGAAGACCGTCGTCAAGCCGAGCACGAGCGCGGACATGCGCACCCTTTTCAGCTGGAATGGATTGAAAGGCTCGGGCCGTGCCGCCCAGGTCGAGGGCTTCAATGTCGGCGGCAAGACCGGAACGGCCGACAAGGTCGTCAACGGGCGCTACGCCAGCGATCTCAACTTCAACGCTTTCGTCGCAGCTTTTCCGATGGACAAGCCGAAATACATGGTCCTGTCGATCATCGATGCACCGAAGACCGGCCAGCATGGCGGTAGAACGGCTGCATCCACCGCGGCACCGATGGTCAAGGAGATCATCGCCCGGGCAGCACCATTACTCGGCGTTCAGCCCCGGTTCGGTTCGAATGAAGCTCCCTATCCGATCGAGAGCTTTTAGCTTCGGCCATCGGACCCGACGCGCCTTTTTAATCCGCCGGCTGAAGTATGGCAGAATAGGCCGAAGCGTGCTGCACAGGCAGCAGTCGCCCCAACAAGGCAATGATCAAGAGTGCATTCAGTGATTGCAATGATTAACAAGTTCTCGTAAAAAGCTTTGGATGATAAATATTGGGTGAGCCGTTACGATGGAGCCGAATCCCACCGAAGGCTTTGATGCGGCTTTGACCTTGACCGACCCTCTCGACCACCTGCCGGCCAACAAGCGGCGCGAGCTTGCCCGCGTGCTCGAGATCATCTTTGCCGAGGTCGAGCAGTTTCGCGCCACCAAGCAATCGTCTAAGCGCGCCAACAGTCAGATCCTCAAAGTGATCCTTTATGGCTCCTATGCCCGTGGTGGCTGGGTGGAGGATCGGCTGAGCGGATATCGCTCCGATTATGATCTGCTGATCGTCGTCAATTCCGAGAGTTTCGCGCAGGAGCAGGAACTGTGGTTGTCACTCGATGAGCGGCTGCTGCAGGAGCAGATTGCGCACCGGATCGAGACGCCGGTCATTCCGATCATCCATAGCCTGCATGACGTCAACGACCAGCTGTCGCGCGGCCGACCGTTCTTTGTCGATATCGCGAGGGACGGTAGGGTTCTCTATGAAGAGGAAGGACACTCTCTTACCCAGCCGAAGGCGATGACTAAGGATGAGGCACGCGTCGAGGCACGTCGGAATTTCGAAGAGTGGTATCAAAGTGGATTGCATCGATTTGATCTCGCTCGAACCGCTGTTGAGCGTGATTACTTCAAAGATGCCGCTTTTGATCTCCACCAGACAACAGAGCGCTTCTACCACTGCCTCCTTCTGACGCTCACTCTCTACAGCCCGAAATCGCATCGCATCAAGGTTTTGCGTTCCAACGCCGAGGATCTGGACAAGCGGCTGATCGAGGCGTGGCCACGCGACAACAGGATCGCCAGACGGCGCTTCGAGCTCCTATCTCGCGCCTATGTCGAGGCCCGTTATTCGCCGGCCTACGCGATCAGTGGAGACGACCTCACTTGGTTGGTCGAACGCGTCAAGGTCCTGCAGGCGCTCGTTGAAGCGAGTTGCTTGGAAGCGTTGGACCGCGCCAATAGAGCAGATCAGGGCTGAGTCTACGAACTCGCTCAGGCGTCTGATCCTTCTAGAGCAAATCCTGTTCAATCCGGTCATATTCGGCGGCCTTGAAGTCGTTGTCGGATTCTGCGGGAGTGAAGCTAGTATCAAGGCGCCAACTGGGTCCCAAAGGGCAAGTGTTCGACCAATTCATCGAGCGTCACGTCTTTGAGCTGTCCAATCAATGCGACAACGAATTCTTCATGTACATCTACTGTCGGTGGTCGCCTCCAGTCTTGCGGCCGAGGGGGCAACGCGCCCTCTTTGGCACTCGCAATCCGTCGGATCGCGGTCGAAATCCCGGCGCCGAACTGCGCCGCATCCTGCCGAGCTGACATGCTCGCCGCAGACGCTCTCAAGAATGCTTGAGGTGCGTTCATCACCTCGTCGAAGTCGGCGCATCTCTCGTCACGGCCTGTCTCCTCAACCTTCTGAGGGGCCGGTGTCCCGAAGGGAAACCTCGCCATTTTCCTCGCCATCCCAATAGTGAATGGACGTCGCTGCAACCTTGATCAGAACGAGACCGGGCGTATCGACGCCTTCCGGAAACCATCGCTTCAATTCCGATATCCAGTGGTTCTCGAAGGCCGCCTTGTCACGAGTGATCGACGCCGTCCCGTCGACAGAGATGAAGATGCCGGGCTTGCCAAGCAGGCTGGGCGGCGCGGTGAAGGTCAGCGTGACGTCGCGGACTGCTTCAATTTCGGAGACCTTCCGCGTGCCGTCATAGGAAAAGAACCAGGAGTCGCCGTCATATTCGACGTCTCCATTGTTGCTCATCGGCCGGGTAGCGATCCGGCCGGGGGCGGCTGTTGTGCAAAGCATGCAGAAGTCGATCTTGCGGAGATGCGAGGACAGGTCCTCGAAGGTCATGGTTGACATGGTGCTTCCTCCATTGGCTTGTTTTCTAGAAGCGTTCGGCCAGGCTGAATGTTCCCCGGACCGCCATTCGCCAACTCAGCCGCCTTGAACGGATACGAATTTTCGCGCCGCTCCTTTTCCGGGCCCTCGCTTGGATGGCCTGAACTGGCGAGTATTTCCTCGCCATAAAATAGGATCTGAAGGAACAGATTTATCTCTATTCGGCGGCCGCTGTCGAACCTCTCTGACGAGCCTATTCATCGGCTACCGGAGTCTTCGCGAACGGGTCCCGCCTCCTGGCATGTCCACATCACAACGACGATTGGCGACAGATCAATCGAAGAAACCCGCATCCTCCTCGCTGAGATATTTCTTGGCCCCTTCAGCGTCGATATCGAGGCCGAGGCCAGGTGCTTCGAGCAGGTCCACCATGCTGTCCTCCACGATCTGCGACGGCAAGCCGATGATCAGATCTTCCCACCAGGGATCGGAGGCGCTCGGATATTCGAATGCGACGTAGTTTGCGGGCAAGGTGGCGCAGACATTGATCAGCGCGCCGAGGCCTAGCAGCCCGTTGGCCGTGCCGTGTGGCGCCATCAGGATCGAATGCATGTAAGCGTGCTCGGCGACCCATTTGAGCTCGGCAATGCCGCCAATATCGGCTGGATCCGGGCCGATGACGCGCACCGCCTGCGTCTCGATCAGTTCCTTGAAATTGTGCCGCAGGTAGATCTGCTCACCTGTGTGTATAGGCGTCGAGGTCGACGTGGTCAGTTCCCGATAGGCCTGCGGATTGACCCACGGCACGTAGTCGCCGGTCAGCATGTCCTCGAGCCACATCAAGTTATACTTCTCGACCGCACGCGCGAACTTGATTGCGTCGGGCAGCATCCAGCCCGGGCCGCAGTCGAGCGCCAGGCTGACCTTGTCGCCCAGCACCTCCTTCATCGCGATCACGCAGTCGAGCATGTGATTGAAACCACGCTCGCTGATCACCCCCTGGTCCATGGCGCCGTGATAGCCGGCCTTCTTCTGCCTCACGCCGTAATGGAAGTCCTCGACCGTGTCCTTCATGTTGGAGTGGAACGAGATCCCCTGCTTGACCATGAAGAAGTTCTGCGGCTGCTCCATCATCCATTTGACGTCGGCGGCGTAATCCTCCGGCCGGTCGCCCGTGCGCTTGCGGCGGATCGAGCCATTGTAGACGCGCACCTTGTCGCGCACCTTGCCGCCGAGCAGCTTGTAGACGGGCACGCCCGCAGCCTTGCCGGCGATGTCCCACAACGCGTGTTCGATAGCGCTTACGGCCGCACCATACGGCTTGAAAGAGCCGCGTTGGCGGATCTTCAGCATCACTCTCTCGACATCGGTCGGGTCCTCGCCGATCAGTGCCTCGCGGAAATGCAGCACAAAGGGCTTGAGATAGGTTTTGGTGAACTCGACTTCGCCCAGGCCATAAAGGCCCTCATCGGTGACGATGCGGACGATCGGATGTTTGCCGATAACGGCACAGCGCAGGTCAGTGATCTTCATCTTCGGTCCTTTTCGCCTCAGCTCCAGGTTCGATCCCAGGAATATTCATCGTCCCAGCGATCGGTCGGTTGCCAGATGCCGGTGACACCCGGCTGCAGATGCTGCGAGATCACCTCGTCGACGACGTCGTCGATCCCCAGACCCGGCTTGTCGGGAACGGTGATGAAGCCGTCCTTGACGAGCGGCCTCGAAAGGCCAGTGACGATATCGTCCCACCAGTCGACGTCGGCGGAATGGTATTCGAGCGCCATGAAGTTTTCGGTCGCCGTCGCGACATGTGCGGCGGCCATGGCGGCGATCGGGCTTTCTGCCATGTGGATGGCCATGGCGACGCCGTGGTCCTGCGCCATATCGCCGATCTTCTTGGTCTCGAGGATGCCGCCGCTGGTGAGCAGGTCCGGATGAATGACGGAGACGCCGCCACTCTTCAGCAGAGGCTCGAAGCCCTCCTTGAGGTAAATGTCCTCGCCGGTGCAGATCGGGATCGTGGTGGCGTCCTGCAGCTGTCGGTACTGCTCGGTATACTGCCAGGGGATCACGTCCTCGAGCCAGGCAGGCACGTATTTTTCAATTCGCCTGGCAAGGCGAATGCCGTTCTGCATGGAGATATGACCGATATGGTCGATCGCAAGCGGCACGTCCATGCCGATGACCTCACGAACCTCGGCGATATATTGCTCAAGCAGATCGAGGCCCTTGTCGGAAAAGTGCAGACCGGTAAACGGGTGCGGGACATTGTGCAGATCATACGCAGCATTGCGCAGACGCCGTTCTTCAATTGTCTTCAGCGGCCCGCGACGGGGACTGTCACGATATCCTTCCAGTGAGCCGGCAGGAAACACGACCGCACCGGGCACATCCGCGATCTGCATCAGCCCCAGATCCATCTTGAGGAAGGTAAAGCCGAGATCCATGCGCTCCTTGAGGCGCTTGCCAGTCGCCGTACCACTCGGCACGGTGGCGTCGGTATCGCAATAGACGCGCACCTTGTCGCGAAACCGCCCGCCGAGCATCTGGTAGATGGGGACACCATAGGCCTTGCCGGCAAGATCCCACAATGCGATCTCGACCGCCGATACGCCACCGCCTTGCCGGCCGTGCCCACCGAACTGCTTGATGCGGCGAAACAGGCGGTCGATGTCGCAGGGGTTTTCGCCAAGCAATCGGCTCTTCAGCATCAAAGCATAGGTGGCGCTCGCGCCATCGCGCACCTCGCCCAGCCCGACGATGCCCTGGTTGGTGTAGATCTTGATGAGCGCCGAGGTGAATGGCGCGCCGATAATTTCGGCGACCCGCATGTCGGTGATGCGAAGGTCTGACGGCCTGGAATGCGGGTTCACCCGATTGAGGGCCTCGTCGGCTCCATCTGCCTTTGGCATGATTTATCCTCATTTTTGACGGAGGGGCACGTCGCCGCGCACGCTGAGGCGGCGTTGAATATTGGCGGCTAATCCAGTTCTATCTCGTGGCTCTGAAGGTAGTCGCGGTTCATTTCGACGCCGAGACCGGGCTTGGTCGTCAGCTTGAGGCTGCCGTTGGAAACATCGAGCGGTCGGTCAATGAGGTGATCATATTTGCCGAGGTTCCACTCGGATGTTTCAAGTTTGTAGAAGTTGGGAACGGTCATCATCACCTGCGCTCCCGCAACCACGTTGATCGGTCCTGCCGCATCATGCGGCGAGACCGGGATGTAATAGGCTTCGCACAGCGCGGAAATCTTCTTGAGTTCGGTAACGCCGCCGGTCCAGGTGACATCAGGCATAATGTAGTCGGCGAGCTTGTTTTCGAGTACCGGCACGAAATCCCATTTTGTGTGGCCGCGCTCGCCCCACGAGATAGCGGCGCTGACCTTCTCACGGACCTGCTTGAGGGCGTTGAGGCTCTCCGGCGGACAAGGCTCCTCGAACCAGTCGATCTGGCCGGCTTCTTCAAGGCTCCGGCAAAGGCGGATGGCGGTCGGAACATCGAAGCGGCCATGCGCATCGATGAGGATGTCGATGTCAGGTCCCGCCGTTTCGCGGATGAGAGCGGTGAGTTCGGCGGCTTCGCGCTCGTCCTTGCGGGTCATGCTGCCATCGAGATAGCCATCCCGCTGCTCGCGCGCCTGTCCATCGGCGGTGCGGCCCTGCTGGGGAAAAGGATCGAACTTGAGCGCAGTGTGGCCCGACTCGACAATGTCTCGAATTTCCCGGACGACAGCCTCCTTGCTGGTAAACTTGCGCTGGTTGGGATGGGTGTAGAGCGAAATTTCGTCGCGCACCGGTCCGCCCAACAACTCATAAATCGGCTTGCCAAGAACCTTGCCGCGAATGTCCCAGAGGGCGATATCGATGGCACTCACGCATTCGACTGCCGCGCCACGGCTGCCCATATAGGTGAAGCTGCGGAATATCTTGTGCCACAGATACTCGATCCGCGCCGGGTCCTCACCTGTAATGGCTGCACCGATCTGCCGCAGGATCACACAGAGGGCGCGATTGGCAAGCTTTGTCGTGGTGGTGATCTCACCCCATCCGCTCACCCCATCGTCGGTCGTCACCTCGACGAACAGGAACTCTCCCCAGTAAGAAGCATCGGATTTGATGAGCCACGGCCGAACGCTGGTGATTTTCATCGCAACTGCCTTTGTTGAAGGGATTGGGATAAGGAAATTTCAGGCTGTCTGGTCTACCCTGCTCGCGCGGCGTTACGCGCGCGCATGTGTTCAAGAATGTGCCGGCCCGAGCCCTCGACATGGCGTGCGATGAGTTCGGCTGCCTCGTTGGCATTTCCCGCTTTTACAAGCGCGATGAGTTCACGATGCTCGCTCAGGATCGAGGCACGCCGGGCGAGCGTGAAGTTGAAACGACGGCTGACGGCGCGCAGCACTTCGCGATGCTTCCACCAAAGCTCGGCGGCATGGCGATTGTAATGCTTCTGGTACATGACGGTGTGAAAGGCGGTGTCGAGCTCGCTGTGCCGGACCGTGTCGGCGAAGTCATTCTCTTCAATCAGGCCTTGGATGCGCTCGAGTTCGGCAATGTCTTCGACGGTTGCCATATTCACGAACCACCGCGTCAGTGACGGCTCGATCAAGACGCCTATCTCGTAGATATCGCGAACAAAATCCTGATCTATCGGCCGCACACGCGCTCCGCGATTGTGAGCGAAAGTGACAAAGCCCTCGCCTCGCAACAGTTGCAGAGCCTCACGCACGGGGTTGGTCGACGTGCCGTGGCGGCGGGCGAGATCGGTGATCACAAGCCGTTCGTTGGCAGCAAGCCGCCCCTCGATAATGTCGTCCCTGATCAGTTGATAGACCGATGCGCCCTCGCTCGAAGCCCCGGTAGCGTCGATCCCTTCAGGCGGCTTTGCTTTAAAATCACTCGTTTCAGTCAAGACAGTCACCAATGAATACATAGATCGACCGGATATCATGCCGTCCCTTCGAAAACAATGTACGATTTCTCTCATTGACAGGCATTCTACGATCTGGAAACGTATGATGAGGTCGAAGGGATACATTGGGTGGAACGTCCCGCGGCCTGGGAGCTGAGACCGCTCGCCTCGACGCAGAGCGGCATGGGAGAAAACCTGGAGGAACCGATGACGAGTATTTCACTCGGCCGTGCCGTCGTGCGCGGCACTGTCTCCACTGCTTTGATGGTATCTTTGATGTCCGGGTCCGCGCTGGCTGCGCCGGTCGACCTGAGCAAGTGGTCGCCGGAATACGTGCGCTCCATTGCCGGCACACAGGATTTCGACACGGCAGCCGATTGCGCCAAGGTGACGCCGCTCGACTATAAGGGGCGACTGACCTTCTGGTATCAGGGCGTGTTCGAAGGCGACCCTGACCTGCTGCGCCAGTACTACAAGGACTTCTTCGAGACCTTCCGCAAGACCTATCCGAACATCCAGCTTGAGGAACAGGCCCTCACCTATAATGACCTTCTGGACAAGTTCCGGACAGCGCTTCTCGGCAACGCCGCGCCGATGGCGGTGCGCCTGCAGATCCTGGGTGGCACCGAGTTCGCCGCAAAGGGCTATCTCGAACCGCTCAAACCCGAGGATATCGGCTATTCGACCGACGACTTCTGGCCCGGTGCGATGAAGGCCGTGACCTGGGAGGGTGTGACCTACGGCATCCCGACCAACAATGAGACGATGGCATTCATCTGGAACGCCGATATCTTCAAGCGCGCCGGCCTCGATCCGGAAAAGGCCCCGGCAACCTGGGACGACGTCGTCAAGGATTCCAAGCAGATCCACGACAAGCTCGGCATCGCCGGTTACGGCCTCGTGGCGCGCAAGAATGCCGGCAATACGCCGTACCGCTTCATGCCGCAGCTGTGGGCCTATGGCGGCGGTGTCTTTGACGAGGCCACCGCGAGCCCGACCTATAAGGACGTCGAGCTGAACAGCCCGCAGAGCAAGGCGGCACTGCAAGCCTCCTACGATATGTATGTTCGCGACAAGTCGGTTCCGGTTTCGGCACTGACCAATCAGCAGGCCGACAACCAGCCGCTCTTCCTCGCTGGGCAGCTCGCCATGATGGTTTCGCACCCGTCGGACTACAACGTCATGCTCGATTTGCAGAAGAAGACGACGGGCAGCGACAAGGACAAAGCGCAGACCGTCATCGACAATATGCGCTACGGTCTGATCCCGACCGGGCCTGACGGCAAGCGTGCCGTCGTGTTCGGCGGCTCGAACTATCACATCCTGAAGCCCGAATATGTCGAGGGCGGCAAGGTGGACGAGCCGGCAGCAAAGGCGCTCGGTTGCATGTGGGCGAGCCCCGAATGGTCGCTGAAGATGGCCTATGCCGGCTCCAACCCGGGAAACCTCAACGGTTTCAAGACCAAATGGATGAAGGAACGCCTTGATAGTATCAAGTTCCTCGACGTCACGACGTCGATGCTGCCATACGGCATCCCGTTCCCCGCCCTGCCGCAGTCACCTGAGATCATGAACATCATCGTCCCGGACATGATGCAGAATGCTCTCACCGGAGCCATGACGGTCGACCAAGCAGCCGACGACGCGGCCAAGAAGGTCAAGGACCTGATGGGCGGCGGCCTCTAGTCCCAGCCTGACCACGATCTGACCGGCTGCGCCGAGACCGCAGCCGGTTCCTTCCGAAGAACGAGGGCAGCGCACAGTGACGATCTTGACTGGCAAGGCCGAGGCTCGCCGAAGACTGCAACCCAACAGATCCAATGTGCTGAGAAAGATTTGGGAGCATCGCGCCGACTACGCGTATGTGCTTCCTGCGATCGCCGTGATGCTCGTCGTCATCGCCTACCCGATCTACTACACGATCGAGCTGTCGTTTTACAATACACCGCCGGGCCTGCAGCTCCGGGACAAGATTTTCGTCGGCTTCGACAATTACACCGCCATCCTCACAAGCCCCGTGTTCTGGACAGTCACCTCGAACACGCTCATCTGGACGTTTGGATCCACGTTCATCTCATTTGTCCTCGGATTCGCCTGCGCCTTGGCGCTTCATCGCGACTTTCTCGGCCGCGGCATCCTGCGCGCCATCCTGATCATTCCCTGGGTCATCAGCGCGGTCGCCGCATCCTATATCTGGAAATGGATCTACCATTCGGACTTCGGTATCATCGGCGCGGTCCTGGTCGGCCTCGGATTGGCGGACCGACCGCCGAATTTCATCGACAGCGTCAGCACGGTGCTGCCCTCGCTGATCGTCGTCAATATCTGGCGAGAGTTTCCGTTTGCCATGATCATGATGATGGCTGGCCTGCAGACGGTCCCTGACCAGTTGCTGCGCGCCGCAAAAGTCGATGGCGCCAATGCATGGCAGCGGTTCTGGCATGTCACCTTTCCGCACCTGAGAAACGTCTCGACGGTGACGATCCTTCTTTTGGCAGTGGCCAACTTCAATTCTTTCATCATCCCCTGGATCATGACCGGCGGCGGCCCATCGAACGCATCGCATATCTGGATCACGCACATTTACGAGCTCGCTTTCGGACGCCAGCGCTGGGGCGTGGCATCGGCCTATTCGGTGCTCTTGTTCCTGATCCTGATGTCGCTCGGCTACTTCTACGTCCGTGCGCTGAGTGGCAATGAACGGAAGGACGGTGGCGAATGAGCGCGATTGCTGGGGCAGCTGATCGAGGCCGGGCGCGGGGCCGCACGCGTATCGATGGATGGCGCTGGGGCGGGCGCATATTCCTGGTGTTCATGCTGCTTTACACGGCCTTGCCAATGGTCTGGATGCTGCTCACCTCGATCAAATCGGGTTTCGCGGCCATGCAGTTCCCGCCGCAATGGTGGCCGGACCAACCCACGCTTGCCAGCTACCAGAAGCTGCTCGATCCGCAAAACAGCGTCGGCCAGGACTTCCTCCGTTTCTTCTGGAACAGCCTTTTCGTTTCCACCGCCACGACCGTCCTATCGGTGATCGTGGCAGTTCCTGCCGCTTATGCATTTTCGCGCTTCACCTTCCCGGGCCGGAACTTCCTGTTCTTCGCCGTCCTGCTGCGCAACATGTTCCCGGCAGTGATCTTTCTCGTGCCGCTGTTCATCCTGATGCGGGCGATCGGCCTCGTGAACACGCACGGATCGCTCGTCCTCACCTACCTTACATTCGGCCTGCCGCTGGCAATCTGGCTCCTCAAGGGTTTCTACGACAACATTCCGGTGCAGCTGGAGCAGGCCGCACGCATCGACGGGGCAACCCGGTTCCAGGCCTTCCTCCTGATCGTGATGCCGCTCTCGACGCCCGGCATCATCGCCACGGCGATCTATTCCTTCATCGGCGCCTGGAACGAATACATCTACGCCTACACGTTCCTCTCCAAGAACGAGCAGCTGACCTTGCCGGTCGGCATCCAGCGCTTCTTCTCGGAAAATACGACGGACTTTCCGGGCCTGATGGCGGCAAGCTTCATGATGAGCGTGCCCGTCGTGGTCCTGTTTCTCGTTCTGCAACGATACTTCGTACGCGCCCTTACGGAAGGCGCAGTCAAGCACTAGGGGAGTTGCCGGTGGCCCATGTGGTCCTGAAAGATCTGGTCAAAGACTATGGCAGCTTCAAAGCTGTCAAAAATGTTTCGCTGACGATCAACGATGGCGAATTCGTAGCACTCGTCGGCCCTTCCGGCTGCGGCAAGACAACCACGCTCAATCTCGTGGCGGGGCTGACCAACATCACATCCGGCGACATCGTCATCGGCGACCGGGTGGTCAACGACCTCGACCCCAAGGACCGGGACATCGCGATGGTGTTCCAGAATTACGCGCTCTATCCGCAAAAATCGGTCTACCAAAACCTGGCGTTCCCGCTGCAGATGCGCAAATTGCCAAGGGACGAGATCGACAGAAAAGTCAAGGATGCAGCGCGCGTGCTCGACATGTCGCAGTTGCTCGAGCGCAAGCCGCGCGAACTTTCCGGCGGTCAACAGCAGCGCGTAGCGCTCGGCCGTGCCCTCGTTCGCGATCCGGCGGTCTTCCTGATGGATGAACCGCTCTCCAACCTCGACGCAAAGCTGCGCGTGCAGATGCGCTCCGAGATCAAGCGTTTCCATCAGGACCTCAAAGCGACGATCATCTACGTCACGCACGACCAGCTCGAAGCCGTCACCATGGCCGACAGGATGGCTGTGATGAACGGCGGCTACCTGCAGCAATATGATACGCCGGCGCAGGTCTTTGCCCATCCCGTGAACATGTTCGTGGCAAGCTTCGTCGGCAGCCCGGCGATGAGCCTTGTTCCCCTCGAGGCATCGACGGCAGACGGCAACACCGTGTTGACGAGTGCCGAGGGCTGGCTCCTCGAGCTCTCACCAGAAAACGCTCGAAAGGTCGCAACGGCAACCACCAAAAAAGTCGTGCTCGGCGCGCGTCACTCGGCAATCAAGCTGCACAAAAGTGCAACGCCTGGAAGCGTACCTGCCAAAGCCTACACGGTAGAGCCGACCGGAGACGTCACATTCGTGCAGGCGCTCTTGTCCGGCGCCATCGTCAATGTCAGCGTCCCGCCGACCGTTGCCGTCGCCCCTGACGAGCAGATTTGGCTCGAATTCGATCAGGAGCGCATGCACCTCTTCGACGGTGAAACTGAAATGGCCCTCAAGGCCAACTGAGACGAGGCAGATGCGCGTAATGCGAGGGCGTGGATGACTGCAAAGCTTAAAATCACGGCGATCAAGCCCTATCCGGTATGGGTCGGAACGCGCAACCAGATGCTGGTCAAAGTCGAGACCGACAGCGGCATCTTCGGCTGGGGCGAGAGCGGCCTGAGCGGTCGCGAGAAGGCCGTGGCTGGGGCGATCGAGCACTATCGGGAGTTTCTCATCGGCCGCGACCCGATGCAGATTGGCCGGATCTGGCAAGAAGTCTATCGCAGCCAATATTTCGAAGGCGGGCGCGTTCTGCAGGCGGCAATCTCCGCCATCGACATCGCCCTTCACGACATCAAGGGCAAGGCTCTGGGCGTGCCGGTCTATGAACTGCTGGGCGGCAAGCAGCGCGAGCGCATTCCGACCTTCGCCTCGACCGGCGACGAGGCCGAAGGCGATGTTGCCATTGAACGTGCCCGCGAACTTCATGAACAGGGTTGGCAGGCGATCCGCTTCTTTCCCATAGGGCAAAGCAGCAAGGAGATCTTCGAGCCGCGAGAATCGATCGGCCCTACCACGCGGATGCTGAACGAGGCGCGTGAGGCCCTCGGCGACAACGTCGTTCTCGGCATCGACTATCACCATCGGCTATCGGTTGCGGAGGCGGCGAGCTTTTGCAGCAAGCTCGGCCGCGGCGTGCTCGATTTCCTTGAGGAGCCGATCCGAGACGAGACGCCCGAGGCCTATAAATCCCTGCGCAGGATGACCGATATCCCCTTTGCCATCGGCGAGGAATTTGCCAGCAAGTGGCAGTTCCTGCCCTATATCGAGCGTGGCATCCATCAGTTCAACCGGCTCGATGTCTGCAATGTCGGCGGGCTCACCGAAGCGATGAAGGTCGCCGGCTGGAGCGAGGCGCACTATGTGGACCTGATGCCGCACAATCCCCTCGGCCCCGTCTGCACGGCCGCGACCATCCATCTCGCCGCTGCGGTGCCGAATTTCGCCTGGCTCGAGACCAGGGTCCCCGAGGCGAAGCTCGGCTTCGACAATTCCGATTTCTTCCCCGTGCAACCACGGCTCGAGGGCCCCGACTATCCGGTGAGCGACCTGCCGGGGCTCGGTGTCGAGGTCAACGAAGAGGCGATCCGGGCTGAGAGCTTTCGTTTCTGGGAAGCGCCTCATCTGAAGCGCCGCGATGGTTCCGTCACAAACTGGTAGTTCCGTTCATTGGAGTCTAAAATGACGCATAAGTCCGACATTACGCGACCGCCCAAAGACATGATCGACGCGCTGAAGGAGATCGGCGCGGCGACCGTTGCCGGTACGCTTGGCCACATGGGCTTCCGCAATCCGCATATGGTCGGCCCCGTATCGCAGAGCCGCGGAAAGTCGATCGTCGGCCCGGCGCTGACCCTCCAGTTCATGCCGCAGCGGCCGGACCTTTTCAACGAGGGAGAATATGCCGATCCGGAGACACAGTTGCACCGCCATGTGCTCTATCATGTCCAGGAGGGCGACGTGGTCGTGGTCGACGCGCGGGGCAATATGAGTTCCGGCGTGTTCGGCGATATGATGTCGACCTATTTCAAGGGCAGAGGCGGCGCCGGCATCGTCATCGATGGGTGCATGCGCGATCGGCCGAATGTGGAAAAGCTGGATCTCGCCCTCTGGCTGCGGGGCTGGACGCCCAACTACCATGTACAGACCAGCATTTATCCCAATGCCGTCAACGTTCCGATCGCCTGCGGTGGCGTCACGGTCATCCCCGGCGACATCATCGTCGCCGATGACGATGGGGTGGTGATGCTTCCGGTCGCCATGGCGGCGAAGGTGATCGAGGAATCTCAAAAGCACCACGAATGGGAAGAGTTCTCCCGGCTGAAGCTGATGCAGGGCGGGTCGCTGCAGCGCTACTATCCGCTGCATGACGATGCCCGCGGGGAGTACGAAGAGTGGCGCAGAGCAAACCAATTGGGGCCATCATAGCCAATGGATTCCGCCAGGCGGACGACGAACCCTTGAGGGTATCGATCGCTCGTGACGAGCAGACGTCAGAAATAGATCGACATGACCAGATCCTGGTCGAAATCGCCAAAGCCCTTGCCGAAGAGGTTCATGCCGCCGGGATTGTCGGCCTTTTCGTCGATGCCGATGCGGAAGCGGATCGAATGGTGATCGGCGATGCCGAGCGAGGCGATGGTCTGGGTAGAAACCATGGCGCCGTCGATCCAGGTGCCGGTCTCGTCGATCGTCCAGGTCTTGAGCTTGCCGTATTGCGAGCCCGACAGTTTCCACCAGGATGGTGAATACATACCGCGGCGGTCGCCGTAATCGCCGGGCGAGGTCCAGTGGCCAGCCTTGATGCCGTTGACCCAGATGGAAATGTCCGACGGCCAGTTGGCGTTGGTGGCGGGCGTCTCAGAGCTGAGCTCGGCGGTGAATTCCACCTTGCGGATCTTCTTGCCGCTGACCTTTGCATTGTTCGGGAACTTGTACTCGACATAGCCGCGCGTGAACCACAGCAAGGCCGCCTGCATACGCTGCGGGTCGAGGAAAACCTCCTGCACGTCGAGCATGCCGATGACATTATTGACCGAACAGAGACCGCAGGGCGCGCCGACGTCGAACTCGGTGAAGAGGCCGATCGGCATGCTGACCGTGACCACATCCTCGCTCGCCTTGGTGCCGTTGGTATCGAAGCGGATGAGGATTTCATCATAGATGCTGGAACAGACCTTCTGATTTCCCTTCGTCGCCTTCATCGTCTGCGTCTGGATAAGGCCAGCCTGCTCGAGCGATTTCAGATTGGTCGCCGTCGTCGATTGCGGCAAGCGCATCTGCGCCGCAATATCGTTGACGTTCAGCGGCCCCTTCTGGCGCAGCAGGTTGAGGATTTCGATCCGCGTCGGGGAGCCGAGAGCCTGGACGACATCAACATCCCTGATCGGATCGACGGTTAGAAGTTTCGTCTCCATGCCTTGATACTGGTTTCCAGTCTCTCTTCTTGGTTTCAGCTGATATCACGGCGTCATATCCCATGTCGCCGCTCTTTTTCGGTAGGCGCCGGCCCGCGCCTCGGGAGAGCTCTCGCGGACCGGCTGGGGCCTTCTCACCTCGGCCCGGAAGCAATTTCCCATCCGTTTATCCCTTGATGCCCGATGAGAGCATCAGGGCCTGCGTGACACGTTTCTGGAACAGGAGATAGGCGACGGCGACCGGCATCGCCGCAAGGATGGCTACCGCCATATCCCGCGCATATTTGACGCCGAATGCGTCTCTCGTCTGGGTAATGCCGACGGTGATCGTCATCATGTCGTCGGAGTTGGTGACGAGGAACGGCCAGAGGAAAGCGTTCCAGGCCATGATATAGGTGATGATGGCGAGCGCAGTCGTGATGCCCCAGTTCAGCGGCAGATAGAGCTTGAACAGGATCTGGAACTCGCCGCAACCATCGAGTTTGGCCGCCTCGCGCAGCTCCTTCGGCACGGAATCGAAGAACTGCTTGTAGACGATGACGACCACGGGAACGATGAGCTGCGGCAGGATGATGCCGCCCCAGGTATTGATCAGGTTAAGCTTGTACATCAGCACGAATTGCGAAATGACCAGCGCCTGCGAGGGCACCATGAAGCTTGCCAGGATGATGCCGTAGAGAAGCTTGCGGCCGGGAAAGACGATCTGCGACAGCGCATAGGCGCACATGACGCTGATCAGGATGACGACGACGGTCACCGTGACGGATGTGACGATGGAGTTCAGATACCAGGTCGACAGCTTCGTTTCGAAGAGCGCGTAGTAATAGGCCGAGAAATTGAAGACGCGAGGGATGAAAGTGATCTCCGAGATCACGTCCTGTTCCGGCTTGATGGACGTGATGATCGCCCAATAGAGCGGGAAGGCCCAGGTGCAGGCGATCACGAAGGTCAGGACGAGAAGCAGGCTGTTGCCGATTGTCTTGCCGGGCATCCTAGCGCTCCCTTACACGCAGCAGCTGATATTGCAGCACCGAGACGACGACGATGATCAGGAAGAGGATCACCGCGACCGCCGAGCCGATGCCACCGTGGTTCAGGCGGAAGGCCTCGCGATAGACGAGTTGCAGGAGCACATAGGTGGAATTGAACGGGCCGCCTTCGGTCAGAAGGTAGACCTGATCGAAAATCTTGAGCTGCAGGATCAGCTGCAGCGTCAGAACCAGCGCCGTGACCGGCCAGATCAGCGGCCAGGTGATGCGCTTGAAGCACTGCCAGCGCGTCGCGCCATCCAGCATCGCAGCCTCGTAATAGTCATGGGGAATGTTGCGCAAGCCGGCGATGAAGAGCAGCAGGTTGAAGCCGTTCGTCCACCAGATCGTCACGAGCGCCACCATGGGCATGGCCCAGATCGGATCGCGAAAGACACTGACGCGCTTGCCGGTGACGAATTCGATGACGAATTGCGCAATGCCGAATTGCTGGTCGAGCACCCATTCCCAGATCTGGGTGACGACGGAAACCGGGAGAATATAGGGAATGAAGAAAAGCACGAGCACGAGGCTCTGCACCCAGCCCTTCAAGCGCACGACCATCAAGGCAAGCCCGAGGCCGATCATCGTATTCGGTATGACGGTCAGCACGACGAAATAGCCGGTGTTCCAGACCGAGGTGTAAAAGAGCTTCTGATTGAAGAGCTTCACATAATTGTCGAAGCCCACCCATTTGCCCTCGCCGACGAGCGGCGCATCGGTGAAGCTCAGGGCGAACATCTTATAGACCGGATAGGCAAACACGACCGCATAAGCGATCAGGAATGGTGCGATCATAATGATCGCCGTCAGCGTCTTGCGTCGCTTTTCATTATTGACCACAGACCATCTCCCCAGACGAAGGGCTGGCCGGAGGATCTCCGGCCAGCGTCTTGTCACTCCTGGCTTTTCAGCTCTTCGCGCATCTGGTCGATCGCATCCTGCGGATCGAGCTGACCGTTCAGTGCGGGAACCACGAAATTCTGCGTTGCCTCATAGATCGGCCCTGCGACGCCGGCGAGCTTGGAAACCGGGTCGAAGACCGCCGTATCGGCAAGCTTCGCATAGGTCGCGTTCGGCTGCATTTCCTTGAATTCCTTGCTGTCCGTCACCGGCTTGTAAGCAGGAATGTGGCCGGCAGTCGCCCAGGACAGGCTGTGTTCGTTCATCCAGGCGATGACCTGCAGCACGGCCTTCAGCTTTTCAGGGCTGATCGGCTTTGTCGGGCTATTGGGAACCGCGAAGGAATGGGAATCCGCCCAAGTGGCCTGCGTGCCCATCAGATTCGGAATTTCGATGGCACCCCATTCGAAGCCGAGTTCGCCCTTCTTGGCGAGGTCGGTCATCGTCGGTACTTCCCAGACGCCGTTGACATGCAGCGCCGCCTTGCCCGAGGTGAAGAGGGCGATCGAAGCTTCATAGGAAATCAGCTTCGGTGAATCGCCTGAGGAAACCCAGTGCGCCATAGTCTGCAGCGCCTTCACGCCGGCATCACCCGGCAGGATCTCGTTGCCGTCGATGAACTTGGCGCCCTGCTGCGAGATCAGCGTATAGAAGACGCGCCACATGGAGCCGCCTTCATCCGTATGCAGCGACAGCGGATATTCGACCTTGCCCGTCGCCTTGATCTTCTCGAGCGCGGCATTGAAATTGTCGAGACCGTCGAGACCCTTCGGCAATCCGTCGTCACCGAGCAGGCCGGCTTCCTTCAGGATGTTCTTGTTGTAGTAGAGAACGATGGAATGCACATCGAAGGGGATGCCGTAGACCTTGTTGTCGAACGTGCCCTGCTTCCAGGCCGCATCGACATAGTTTTCCTTCTTGATGCCAGCGGATGCCAGCTCCTCATCTGTGAAGGGGCGCAGGATGCCGGTCGGCACGGCCAGCGGATAGCGCGACATGTGGTAGGTCATGATATCAGGCTGCTGGCCGACGGCGGCCGCCGTCTGCACCTTGGTATAGAAGGGCACGCCCCATTCCAGCGTCGTGGCATTGATCTTGATGTCGGGATGGGTGTCGTTGAATTCCTTGATCAGCGCCTTCATGCGGACGCCGTCGCCGCCGCTTAAGAAATCCCACCAGGTCACGTCAGTCTGTGCGAATGCGGCTGCCGAGGGCAGCAATGCGATGGCCGCCGAAACGGCAAGTTTTACAAGCTTTCTCATAGTTGTTCCTCCTCTAAAGCATGGGTTAAGGTCGCGCCCCGGGGCACGGGACGGCTCCTGTCGCGGACCTCCTCCAAAGGCACGCGATCACATTTTCCTGTATTGCTTCCGGTCTCCGGATCGTGCTCCGGACCCCGCTCAATCAGCTGAGCCTTCTGCCGTCGGCATCGAAAGCCAGCATTTCAGGCACTCTCAAAGAGAGGCTGATCTTCTCCTTCGGCTGAGGCCGGCTTTCGCGGCACTCGACCGTCATCTCCGCATTGGTTGCGGTCAGCACGTGAAGATATCCGGTGCCGCCAAGCTCCTCGGTGAATTCAGCGGTTACAGGCAAGGTCAGGCCCCCATCTGAGGCACCGAGCCCGATATGTTCGGGCCGAACGCCGACGTGGATGGCGGCACCATTTGCCACCGGCGATCGCGTCGGCAGGTCGAAAGCCTGGCCCGGCGCGTCATCAAGCTCGATACGTGCCGAATCCTGGCCGGCAGCAACGACCTTGCCCTTCAGGAAGTTCATGCCCGGCGATCCGATGAAGCCGGCGACGAACATGTTCTGCGGATCGCGATAAAGCTCCAGCGGTGCGCCGACCTGCTGGACGACGCCCTCCTTCAGCACGACGATCTTGTCGGCGAGCGTCATCGCCTCCACCTGATCGTGGGTGACGTAGACCATTGTCGCGCCGATTTGCCGGTGAAGGCGGGCAATTTCCATACGCATCTTCACGCGCAACTCGGCATCGAGATTGGACAGAGGCTCGTCGAACAGGAAGACGCGCGGTTCCCGCACGATGGCGCGCCCGATTGCCACGCGCTGGCGCTGGCCGCCCGAGAGCTGGCTTGGCTTGTGCTGAAGGTAATCACCGAGGCGAAGGATGTCGGCGGCCGCCTTCACCTTCTGCTGGATTTCCACCTTCGGGCGCTTGGCGATCGACAGGCTGAAGGCCATGTTCTCGAAGACGGAGAGATGCGGATAGAGCGCATAGGACTGGAAGACCATGGCCACACCGCGTTTCGACGCTTCCCTGTGGGTGACGTCTTCATTCTCGATGCTGATCTGACCACCGCTCGTTTCCTCAAGCCCGGCAATCATTCTCAACAGCGTCGATTTTCCGCAGCCGGACGGGCCGACGAAAACGGCGAATTCGCCCTGCTCGATCTCGATATCGACTCCGTGGATAACCTCGAAGGCTCCGAACGACTTCCTGACGTCAGTCAGTGTGATCCCAGACATATATCCTCCCGATCGGTACTCCAAACGGGGCAGCCTCCTCCGCTGCCCCGATGGCAATCAGCTCACGCCGAAGCGACTGACAGCAGGATGAAATGATAGGATTTCGCCGGCAGCGATCCGGTGAGCTTGCCCTCGTCGGTGACCTGGAGGCCGGATCCTGCCTTCGGCACGATACGGTTCTGGTCCTCGACGGAGTTGCGGGCCTTCAGGTCGTCACCGACCATTGTGTGGTGCTGGACGATCTTCACGCCCTTGAAGCCTTGCAGGTCGACATCAAGGTCCATCGCCTCGTCGAGGCTGCGGTTGATCGCAAAGAGGGCGATGCTCTTGCCATCCTCCTGCAGCACGGCCGAAAGATCGAGATAGGGAACGTCCTGCGCAACTTCGCAATCATAGGTCGGGCCGGTCGAAGACACCGTCAGCGCCGTGCCGCGGCCATATTTCGAGGCGAACTGCAGCGGATAGTAGATCGACTGGCGCCAGGCCGGTCCGCCCGCCTTGGTCAGGATCGGGGCGATGACGTTGACGAGCTGCGCCATGCAGGCGATCTTCACGCGGTCGGAACGACGGATGAAGACGTTGATCAGCGAGGCGACGAAGATCGCATCCTCGAGATTGTAAAGCTCTTCGAGCAGCGGCGGCGCTTCCGGCCAATCCCAGTTCTTGTAGCGCTGGTCGTCTTCCTTGCGGTCGTGATACCAGACATTCCACTCGTCGAAGCAGATCTTCACATCGCGCTTCGAGCGCTTCTTCGCCTTGATATAATCGATGACGCCGCCAATGGTGACGATGTAGCGGTCGAGCTCGATCGCCTTGGCATAATAGTTGAGCGTATCGTTTTCCTCATTGCCGAAATATTTATGCAGCGAGATGTAATCGACGCTGTCATAGCTCGCATCGAGGACCTGGGCCTCCCATTCGGGATAGGTCTTCATCTTGTCGTTGGACGAACCGCAAACGACGGTTTCCAGCGTCTTGTCGAAATATTTGAAAGCCTTGCTGACTTCGTTGGCGAGCAGACCATATTCGGTCGCGTTCTTGTGGCCGACTTGCCAGGGACCGTCGATCTCGTTGCCGAGGCACCAGATGCGGACATTGTGCGGATCCTTATAGCCGTGCTTGGCGCGCAGGTCGCTCCAGTAGGTGCCGCCGGGATGATTGCAATATTCGAGGAAATTGCGGGCATCGTTCAGGCCGCGCGAACCGAGGTTCATGGCCAGCATCATCTCGGTCTTTGCAAGCTTCGACCAGTCGGCAAATTCGTTGACGCCCATCTGGTTGGTCTCGCGGGTCCGCCAGGCAAGGTCGAGACGCGTCGGGCGCTGATCGCGCGGGCCGATACCATCCTCCCAGTGATAGGCCGAGACGAAATTACCGCCCGGATAACGCACGATCGGCATATCCAGATCGCGCACCATATCAAGAACATCGGTACGAAATCCGTCCTTATCAGCTTTTTCGTGACCCGGCTCATAAATACCGGTGTAAACTGCACGGCCCATATGCTCCAGGAAAGAGCCATAGACGCGTTTATCGACATTCGAGATTGTAAATTCCCTGTTCAGGGTCGTCTTTGCGCGCATCAGGTGTTCCTCGTTTATTGAATTTGATTTTTGGAGAAGCTATTCTGGGAAGTTTTTTTAATCAAGTATTTTGTTTTATATCAAAAAATCCGATTTAGTTGATCGTTCACCGCGTGATGCCTCTGAAATAATTGAGACTTCAGCGACAGCCTCGGCACGCGACCGGGACGAGAAAAGTTTCGATTAACCAATCGGCCAGAGGCGCGGGAACAAATCCTGCGAAACAACGTTTTGGCGCCCGGGAACGAGGAGGAAAAATATGCCCGACATGCAGTGGAGCGAACCAGTCGAAATCAAGTTCGGTCATGCGGGATCGCGAACCGTTCATGGACCATTCGACGCGCTCATCTATCTTCATGACCTATGGCCGCGGCGAACGGGAGCGAAATTCGTCAAGGCCAGCAATGCCTGCAAGGGCGCGGTCGAAGGGCGCGTGAGCCTGGAAGACGCAAGAAAGGATTTTCTCGCCGCTGCGGAAGAGACGAGGCTGAGCACGCATTGAAACCAGCAGAGGCGGACACCGAACGTCCGCCCGTTTGAGAGAGGGGAATGGCATGCGCGCCTTGTTGGCATCACTATTATCCCTGGCCGTCGTGGCTTCGGCTACCGGCCCGGTCATGTCCGCTGACATGATTCAGAATTATGAACGACCGCATGTCACGAAACACAGGCCGAAACCGGTCGTCCGCGCCCGTTATGTCGATCGCCGGCGTCTCGATTGCACCGACGTGATCATCGAATATCGCTACATACCGCGTACCGAATATGTCACATTGTGCCATCGCGTTTGATGCAAGGCTGAAAGCTCTGGCGGGCCGCCCTTGAGGGCGCCCGCCGTAAAAATTCAACCCGTCAGATCGGATAGTGGCCCGGCTGCGACGCCACGGTGATCCATCTGAGATCCGTGAATTCGTTGATGCCGGCCTTGCCGCCGAAGCGGCCGTAACCGGAGGCTTTCACGCCGCCGAAGGGCATCTGGGCCTCGTCATAGACCGTCGGGCCGTTGACGTGGCAAATGCCGCTTTCGATCCGCCGCGCGACTTCCATCGCACGCGCCGCATCACGGCCGAAGACGGCTGCGGAGAGCCCATATTCCGTGTCGTTGGCGACACGGATCGCCTCGTCTATGCCGCGCACGCGCACCATGCAGGCCACCGGGCCGAAACTCTCCTCCCCGTAGATCCGCATTGCCGGCGTCACGTGATCGAGCACGGTGGCATCCATCAGGGTTCCAACCGCACGGCCGCCGGCAAGCAGGCGGGCGCCCTTGGAGACGGCATCCTCGATCAGGCCATTGACCCGATCGACGGCGTCGCGGCCGATCATTGAACCGAGCGGCGAATTGCTCTGGCGCGGATCACCGGCAACCAGCGTCGAGGCCTTGCGGGCAAACTGGTCGGCAAATGTATCGGCGACCGCTTCGTCGACGACAATCCTTTCGGTGGACATGCAGATCTGTCCCTGGTTCATGAAGGCGCCGAAGGCGGCTGCCTTCACGGCTTCGCCGACATCGGCATCGTCAAGCACGATGAAGGGGGCCTTGCCGCCAAGCTCCAGAAGCACGGGCTTCAGATGACGGGCGCATACTTCGGCGATGACCCGACCGACACGGGTGGAACCGGTGAAATTGACGCGGCGTACGGCCGGATGGGCGATCATCTTCTCGACGACAGCAGCGGCATCGGCAGGCGCATTGGTCACGACATTGACGACACCCTCGCCAAGCCCCGCCTCCTGCAACGTCTCGCCGATGAGGTGATGCGTTTTCGGGCAAAGCTCCGAAGCCTTGAGGATGACGGTATTGCCGCAGGCAAGCGGCAGGGCGACCGCACGCACGCCGAGAATGACGGGAGCATTCCAGGGCGCAATGCCGAGAACGACACCGGCCGGCTGCCGCACGGCCATCGCCAGCAGGCCCGGCTTGTCGGAGGGGATGACCTCGCCGCTGATCTGGGTGCACATGGCGGCAGCTTCCCGCAGCATGTTGGCGGCCAGATAGACGTTGAAGCCCGCCCATGGTGCGGTGGAGCCGGTCTCCTCGGCCATGGCGGCGATGAATTCGCCGGTGCGGGCATCCAGCAGGTCGGCGGCTTTCGAGAGGCGTTTGCGCCGTTCCGTCGGAGCAAGCGCCGACCAGGCCGGAAAAGCAGCGGCGGCGGCGGCAACGGCGGCGTGCGCATCTTCCAGCGTTGCGGCGGCGGCCCTTGTTGCCAGCTCGCCGGTAATCGGGTTCAGCCGCTCGAACGTGGCACCGTTGGAAGCCGGCGCGGCGCGGCCGCCAATAAGAAGCATCAGGTCAACCATCTCGTTCCCTTTCAGATATGCGCCTGCTATCCCTCCCAAGGGTTGGCGCGATGATGTCGGCTGGTGTCCGGCAAAGGCCGGGGTTGATGCGTATCCGATGCTCACGCCGAAGGGTCGATGTTTTTCATTGGGTCCTCCTCCCTCTCTTTCCTGAATTTCAGGTTCTCCTCAAGGTTTAGTAGGAAGCAATCCGCCCGCGAATTGAATGGATATTTCTGGCAGTTTGTTGTACTTTTCTTCGATTATTCGGATAAGGATAGGGTGGCGGGACCCCGCTCGATTTTTAAGGCTCATCGTGACTGAACGACCGCTCGATACGCCGGCCCTGTCGATCACCGCCTCGGCGATTGCCCCCGGTCTCGGCAGCCAGACCTGGAGCCTCGGTGTTCGCGACAGTCGTTCCTCCTATCGGGCCTTCTTCATCTCGCGCGGCAGGGCGACACTGTCCATCGATGGACAGGACGAGATCACGCTCCCCGCGCCCGCGATGCTCTGGCTGCCGCGACGGATTGCGGGAACGCTCGTGCTTGCCGCCGGCGGCGAAGGGGCAATGCTGCTGGCAACCGAAGACTTCGTCCGCAGGACCGTTGGCGACAGCCCTGCGGCCGTTCAGCTCCATGACATGATCGAGCGGATCGTCGTTGCCCAAAGCAAAAGTCTTGCCATGCATGCCGATGATATCGGCCGAGCCTTTACGGTATTGACCGAGGAGGGGCAGCGGCCGCTTCCGGGAGGGGCTGCCATTGTAAGCGCCTATTTTTCCGTCCTGCTGCTGCGGCTCTGGCGCGCATCGGGAGCGTCAGCATCGGCAAAAGCACCGGGTGCCGGTGCGACGACGCTGCAGCGTTTCCGGCAGATCGTCGAACTGCGCTACCGCGAACAGCCTGTTATTGCCGATATCGCCCGCGCCATGGGTATCACCTATGACCATCTGCACCGGGCCTGCATCGCCGGCGCCGGAAAGGGCCCGATGGAACTGGTCCATGACAGGCTGATCGCCGAGGCGAAGCTACGGCTCGGTCAATCGCAGCAATCCGTCGAGCAGATCGGCTTCGGGCTCGGCTTTCGCGATCCCGGCTATTTCAGCCGCTTCTTCAAGCTCCGCGTCGGCGAGCCGCCGGGCGCATACCGGCGGCGGATCGTCGCACAGGCAGAAAAGGGCCTTACTCCGTCCTTTGCAGCCTGGCCGTGAGGCGTGTGCAGCAAAGGCGCGTTCTGGAAGCATAAAGGCCTCGCGATAGGCTCCAATATGACGAAAAATGGTCGGGCCGCTGTCAATAGCGCGTACGGAGCCGTCCCCGAGCGACTTATTGACTGCCCGTCCAAGAAACCGTGAAGCTGCAACGATTTACGGTAAGCCGTGGCTTTCGCAATACCCCTGTTTTTGGGATGTTGACGGCGCTGAAACCGCTTTCTATTGAGAAGGCGTCGACCCAGTGCGGCGGCAATAACAGGCGTCCGGTCATACGAGGTGACCGGACGCTTTTCCTTTGAAAATCCGGCCTATTTCACCGCTTCCGGCGTGAAGCGCGCATAGAGCGCGTGGCGGTTGCCGGGATAGACGAAGCGCACATGCGTGACCGGGCCGGATTTGTTCCAGGTGCGGCGTTCGACAACGAGGCAGGCGGTCGATGCCGGGATTGACAACATGGCGCCCTCTTCCTCATCGACGCCGATTGCAAAGATCTTGTGCTCGGCCGCACTCCAGGGAACCTGGCTCAACAGCCAGGGACCGGGCGCCGTCTCGACGAACGCCTCATCGGCCGCCTCCGGCACCGTCTGAAGGTTGATCAGCCGCTTTTCGAGACAGAAGGGCTGCGTTCCCGCATAATGGGTGCAGACGATCTCGATAAGGCTCGAGTTCTGCTTGAGGTCCAGCATCTGCCGATCCTCGGCCCGCGTCTTGCGCCGGAGGCGCTTTGCGAGTTTGAAGGAATAGGCGAGGTTGAGAGACTGGACCTCCGCCTTGATATCGTGGATCTCCAGCACCGCAGATTGCGCCTGCGGCTGGATGACGAAGCTGCCGGATTTCTTGCGGCGTTCGATCAGGCCGGCCTTGACCAGCTGTGTGAGCGCCTTGTTCACCGTCATGCGCGAGCAGCCGTATTCTTTCGTCAGCTCCACCTCGAAGGGAATGCGATAGCCGGGCGGCCATTCGCCCGAGACGATACGGCCCTCGATATCGCTAAGGATACGCTGGTGCAGGGTCGTTTCCTTGACTTCACTCATCATTGCGCTCCGGCTTCTCCCCCGCTGTAGCGCCTCGACAGCACGGAGGAAAGCGCGTCATGAAGCCAATAGCTCGGTCATGGCGGCGGCGAAGCGGCGGTCGATCTGCTCTCGCCGCTTGTGCCGGCCGTTTTCGACCTGCTTTTTGCCAAGCACCCAGACGCTGTCGAGCGTGATACCGCCGGCGAAGATCCAGTGATCGATGAGCCGGTCTTTGGAGAGGTAGGGGACTGAATTGGCATCGAGCGAGAGGATGTCGGCATTGTTGCCGGCGACGAGGCCAGCCGGCGCCTTCAGCGCCGCACCGCCGCCGGCTAGCGCGTGCTCGAAAAGGGCCTGACCCGTCGAACCGCCGGTGGTGGCAATGACATTGCGGGCGCGCAGCGCCAGGCGCTCGGAATATTCGAGCTGGCGCAGCTCCTCGGAAATCGAAATCAGGATATTGGAATCCGAACCGATGCCGTAACGCCCGCCTTCGGAAAGGAAGAGCGGCGCCGAGAAGGTACCGTCACCGAGATTGGCCTCGGTGATCGGGCAAAGCCCGGCAATGGCCCTAGTCCGCGCCATCCGGCGGGTCTCGTCTTCGGTCATGTGGGTGGCATGGATCAGGCACCAGCGCTGATCCACCGGCGCATGATCAAGTAACCACTGCACAGGTCTGGCGCCGGACCAGGCAAGACAATCCTCGACCTCCTTGACCTGTTCGGCGACATGGATGTGAATGGGACCATCACCAGCGAGTTCGATGGCAACGGACAATTCTTCCGGTGTGACGGCGCGCAAACTATGCGGCGCAAGCCCGAGTTCGGCGCCTGCCAGCCGGCCGGTCACCTGTCGGCAGCCTTCCCACAGCTCGGCAAATCGGTCGGTGGAACTGATGAAGCGGCGCTGTCCCTCGATGGGATCAGCACCACCGAAACCGGAATGGGCGTAAAGCACCGGCAGCAGTGTCAGCCCGATGCCCGTTTCGGCACTCGCTGCACCGATACGCTCGGCCATTTCGGCGATATTGGCATAGGGGCCGCCATCCTTGTCATGATGGAGATAGTGGAACTCGCCGACGCGGCTGAAGCCGGCTTCCAGCATTTCCATATAGAGCTTGGCAGCCACCGCCTCGATATGATCAGGCGTCATCGAGAGCGCAAATTTGTACATGACATTGCGCCAGCTCCAGAAGCTGTCATTGGCCGGACCGCGCACTTCGGCAAGCCCCGCCATCGCCCGCTGAAAGGCGTGGCTGTGAAGGTTCGGCATGGCCGGCAGCAGCACGGCATGCCGCTCCTCTCCGGCATCAGGCGCAACATCGGTTTCGATCGCGGCAATGCGACCATCTGCAAGCGTCAGGCGCACATTCTTGCGCCAGCCGTCGGCCAGCAAGGCAGCCCCCGCATGAAGTCTCGTCATGATTGCTCCCCTTCTTTCTTGATCGACCCCGCGCTTGTCTTTGTACGAAAGGCCATAAATTTTCACTTGTCACCCTTTCGATTATGTATATACATATTAACCCATAAAGAAAGGCGTAAAGCTGATGAGTGGGAACAAATTTTCCGGATCGGGCCACGGCTCCGACACCCCTTCACTGTGGCGCAATGGGCGGCTTGCGACGCTGCGGCAGGATCTGCCGGGCCTCGGCATTGTCGAGAAGGGCGCCGTCGTTTGCCAAGGCGGACGCATCCTGTTTGCCGGGCCGGAAGGCGAGCTGCCGTCCGCACTGATCGAGACCGCGGAAATCACCGACCTTGAAGGCCGCTGGGTCACGCCGGGTCTCGTCGATTGCCACACGCATATCGTCTATGGAGGCAACCGGGCGCGCGAATTCGAGATGCGCCTCGAAGGCGCGACGTACGAGGAAATCGCCCGCGCCGGCGGCGGCATCGTCTCCTCGGTGAAGGCAACCAATGCGCTTTCCGTCGAAGGCCTCGTCGAAGCCGCCCTGCCGCGGCTCGATACGCTGCTTTGCGAAGGCGTCACCACCATAGAGATCAAATCCGGCTATGGCCTCAATATCGAGGCGGAGCTGAAGATGCTGCGCGCTGCCCGCGCGCTCGGCACAAATAGGCCTGTGCGGGTCGTCACCTCCTATCTCGGCGCCCATGCGACCCCCGTCGACTACAAGGGGCGCAACGGCGATTACATTTCAGAGGTCGTGCTGCCTGGCCTTGAGCAGGCGCATGCGGAGGGGCTTGTTGATGCCGTCGACGGTTTCTGCGAAGGCATTGCCTTCTCTGTCGATGAGATCAGGCGGGTCTTCGACAAGGCGCGCGCGCTTGGCATTCCGGTCAAGCTCCATGCCGAACAGCTTTCCAATCTCGGCGGCGCCAAGCTCGCCGCCTCCTATGGCGCGCTTTCGGCCGATCATCTGGAATATCTCGATGAAGACGGCGCGCGGGCGATGACATCTGCCGGCACGGTTGCCGTCCTGCTTCCAGGCGCCTTCTACGCGATCAACGAAAAGCAGAAGCCGCCGGTTCAGACCCTGCGACATGCCGGCGTGCCGATTGCCATTGCGACGGACTGCAACCCCGGCACCTCGCCGCTGACCTCGCTGCTGCTCACCATGAATATGTCGGCAACGCTCTTCGGGCTGACCGTGGAGGAATGCATCGCCGGGGCAACGCGCGAGGGCGCACGTGCGCTCGGCCTGCTTGCGGAGACCGGCACGCTGGAGGCCGGCAAATCCGCCGATCTGGCGATCTGGAATATCGAGAGCCCGGCCGAGCTCGTCTACCGCATCGGCTTCAACCCACTTCATGCCCATGTCTTCAAGGGCGAGAGGATCGACCGATGACCATCACCCTCCATCCGGGTTCCGTTTCACTTCAGGATCTCTCAGCCATCTACTGGACCGGTGTTCCGGCACGGCTCGACCCCTCTTTCGATGCCGGCATCGTCAAGGCGGCAAACCGCATTGCGGAGATCGCCGCCGGCAATGCGCCGGTTTACGGCATCAATACCGGCTTCGGCAAACTCGCCTCGATCAAGATCGACAGCGCCGATGTGGCAACGCTGCAGCGCAATCTCATCCTGTCGCATTGCTGCGGCGTCGGTGAACCCCTGCCGGAAAATGTCGTGCGTCTCATCATGGCGCTGAAGCTCGTGTCGCTCGGCCGCGGCGCCTCCGGCGTGCGGCTGGAGCTGGTCCGGCTGATCGAGGCGATGATGGCGCGCGGCGTCATCCCGGTCATTCCGGAAAAGGGCTCGGTCGGCGCTTCCGGCGACCTCGCACCGCTTGCCCATATGACGGCGGTGATGATGGGTCATGGCGAAGCCTTCTTCGGCGGCGAAAGGCTGCATGGCGCTGCCGCACTTTTGAAAGCCGGCCTGCATCCCGTCGTGCTTGCAGCAAAGGAAGGTCTGGCGCTCATCAACGGCACGCAGACTTCGACCGCGCTGGCGCTCGCCGGCCTGTTCCGCGCCCACCGCGCAGCACAATCGGCGCTGATTACCGGCGCCATGTCGACGGATGCCGCCATGGGCTCGTCGGCTCCGTTCCATCCTGACATTCACGCACTGCGAGGCCACCGCGGCCAGATCGATACCGCGGCAGCACTTCGCGCCCTGCTCGAAAACTCGCCGATCCGCCAGAGCCATATCGAAGGCGACGAGCGCGTGCAGGATCCCTATTGCATCCGCTGCCAGCCGCAGGTCGATGGAGCCTGCCTCGATCTCCTGCGCTCGGTTGCCCGCACGCTGGAAATCGAAGCCAATGCGGTGACCGACAATCCGCTGGTCCTCTCGGATAATTCGGTTGTCTCAGGCGGCAATTTCCATGCAGAGCCCGTCGCCTTCGCCGCCGACCAGATCGCGCTTGCCGTCTGCGAAATCGGGGCGATCGCTCAGCGCCGCATCGCGCTTCTCGTCGACCCGGCCCTCTCCTACGGATTGCCGGCCTTCCTGGCCAAGAAGCCGGGGCTCAATTCCGGCCTGATGATCGCCGAGGTCACCTCTGCGGCACTGATGAGCGAAAACAAGCAGATGTCGCACCCGGCCTCCGTCGATTCGACGCCGACCTCGGCCAATCAGGAAGACCATGTCTCCATGGCCTGCCACGGCGCGCGCCGGCTTCTGCCAATGACCGACAACCTCTTCGCCATCATCGGCATCGAGGCATTGACTGCGGCCCAGGGTGTGGAGCTTCGCGCGCCGCTTGCCACCAGCCCGGAGCTGACGAAGGCGATCGCCGCCATTCGCAATGTCGTGCCATCACTGGAAGAGGATCGCTACATGGCAAACGACCTCAAGGCGGCCAGTGCTCTCGTTGGCAGCGGCACCCTCAATGCATCAGTTTCGACCGGCATCCTGCCGGCTCTGGAGGTCTGACATGTCTGTCTTCGAGGTCAAGCAAGGCACCTCCCCCGTCATCCTCGGCTTTCCGCATACGGGGACTGACGTTCCCGCCGATATCTGGGATCGCCTGAACGATACCGGCCGGCTGCTTGCCGATACCGACTGGCACATCCATCACCTCTATGACGGCCTGCTCGACAGCCCGACCGTCGTGCGCGCCACTTTCCACCGCTACGTGCTCGACGCCAATCGCGATCCTGCCGGCACGAGCCTCTATCCCGGCCAGAACACGACCGGGCTGATCCCGGAGACCGATTTCGACGGCAAGTCGATCTGGAAAGAGGGCGCGGAGCCGACCGAAGCCGATATCGCCAAGCGGCTCAGAGAATTCCATGCGCCTTATCACGCCGCGCTTGCAGCCGAAATCGAACGCGTGAAGGCCATTCACGGGGTCGTCGTGCTTTACGATTGCCACTCGATCCGCTCGCACATCCCCTTCCTCTTCGACGGCAAGCTGCCGGATTTCAACATCGGCACGGATATGGGCAAGACCTGCGATCCGGCAATCGAAGAGGCGACCGTCGCCATTGCCGCGGCTGCAACCGGCTATGACAGCATTCTCAACGGCCGCTTCAAGGGCGGCTGGACGACACGCCATTACGGCAAGCCGGAAACCGGCGTCCATGCCATCCAGATGGAACTTGCCCAATCCACGCATCTTGCGAGCGAGGCTCCGCCCTTCGCCTATGACGAGGAGGAGGCGGACAATCTGCGCATCCATCTCAAATCCATCCTGACGCGGATCGAAGAGATCGCGCTCGGTCTGAAACGCTAAAAAAGGGAACATCATCATGACCGTAAACCCGCGCCACAACATCCGCGATGTTCGCGCCCCTCGCGGCAACGAGCTGAACGCCAAGAGCTGGATGACCGAAGCGCCGCTGCGCATGCTCATGAACAATCTCGACCCCGATGTCGCCGAGAACCCGCATGAGCTCGTCGTCTACGGTGGCATCGGCCGCGCCGCCCGCACCTGGGACGATTTCGACCGTATCGTCGCCACGCTGAAGACGCTGAACGAGGACGAGACGCTGCTCGTCCAGTCCGGCAAGCCGGTTGGCGTGTTCCGCACCCACAAGGATGCGCCGCGCGTGCTGATCGCCAATTCCAATCTCGTGCCGCATTGGGCGACCTGGGACCATTTCAACGAGCTCGATAAGAAGGGCCTTGCCATGTACGGCCAGATGACGGCCGGCTCGTGGATCTATATCGGCACGCAGGGCATCGTGCAGGGCACCTACGAGACCTTCGTCGAGGCCGGTCGCCAGCACTATAATGGCAACCTCAAGGGCAAGTGGATCCTGACCGGCGGCCTTGGCGGCATGGGCGGCGCCCAGCCGCTCGCAGCCGTCATGGCCGGCGCCTGCTGCCTTGCCGTCGAATGCGACGAGACCCGCATCGATTTCCGCCTGCGCACCCGCTATGTGGACGAAAAGGCCCATACGCTGGACGAGGCACTGGAAAAGATCGAACGCTGGACCAAGGCCGGCGAAGCAAAGTCTGTCGGCCTTGTCGGCAATGCCGCGGAAATCTTCCCGGAACTCGTCGCCCGCATGAAGGCCGGCGGCCCGCGTCCCGATATCGTCACCGACCAGACTTCTGCCCATGATCCGCGCAACGGCTACCTGCCGGTCGGCTGGACCGTTGCCGAAGCCAAGGCCAAGCGCGAAAGCGACCCGAAGGCAGTCGAAGCCGCCGCACGTGCCTCGATGAAGGCGCATGTCGAGGCCATGGTCGCCTTCTGGGATGCCGGTGTGCCGACGCTCGACTATGGCAACAATATCCGCCAGGTCGCCAAGGACGAGGGTTTGGAAAACGCTTTCGCCTTCCCCGGCTTCGTGCCGGCCTATATCCGCCCGCTCTTCTGCCGCGGCATCGGCCCATTCCGCTGGGCAGCTCTGTCAGGCGATCCGGAGGATATCTACAAGACCGATGCCAAGGTGAAGGAGCTGCTGCCCGACAACAAGCACTTGCATAACTGGCTCGACATGGCGCGCGAACGCATCGCCTTCCAGGGCCTGCCGGCGCGCATCTGCTGGGTTGGTCTCGGCGACCGCCATCGCCTCGGCCTTGCGTTCAACGAGATGGTCAGGAACGGCGAACTGAAGGCGCCTGTCGTCATCGGCCGCGACCACCTCGATTCGGGCTCCGTCGCCTCGCCGAACCGCGAAACGGAAGCCATGAAGGACGGCTCGGACGCCGTCTCCGACTGGCCGCTCCTGAACGCGCTGCTCAACACCGCCTCGGGCGCCACCTGGGTGTCGCTCCATCACGGCGGCGGCGTCGGCATGGGCTTCTCGCAGCATTCCGGCATGGTCATCTGCGCCGACGGGACCGACGATGCGGCCCGCCGCCTGGAGCGCGTGCTCTGGAATGACCCGGCGACCGGCATCATGCGCCATGCCGATGCCGGCTATGACATCGCCGTGGATTGCGCCAAGGAAAAGGGCCTGCGTCTGCCCGGTATCCTCGGAAACTGAGCCATGAAGATCCTGCGCTCTGCCGATCACAAGCGCATGCCGTGGAAGAACGGCGGCGGCGAAACGGTGGAAATCGCCATTTCGCCGGTGGGCGCAGGACTTGCCGATTTCGATTGGCGGGTCAGCACGGCAACCGTTGCCTCCGATGGCCCCTTCTCCGTCTTTCCCGGGATCGACCGCACGCTGTCGATCCTGGAAGGAAATGGCATGCAGCTCTTCATCGAAGGGCGTGAACCGGTGCTTCTGACGCAGGACAGCGCACCACTCGCCTTTGCCGCCGACATCGCAGTCTCGGCGACGCTCCCGGATGGCACGATCACCGACCTGAACGTGATGACCCGGCGCGGTTCCCTCGGGCACACGGTCGAGCGGCTATCCATCGATGGCCAACAGACCACGGCATTTCCAGGAGGAACGTTCCTGCTCTTTTGCGCCGACGGAACTCTGGTGGCACGAACGGGTGGAGAGAGTGTTGAACTCGATGCCGGCGATGCTTTGCTGCTTGAAGAGAGCGATGGGGGCAGGCTCGACCTTTCCGGCCGCGCGCTCAGCTATGCCATTTCGATCGGGAAGGCGTAGAGCTATGGAACGGGCCGGCAAAATCGCTTTTTCGGGACAAGTTCCATATACAACTTGTCTATTCCTCGAAGATCCTGCCGCTGCGCGTTTCCAGCCGATAACGGTGCCCGGGATAAACGAGGCGGGCCGTCGACACCACCTGGCGGGCCGACCAGGTGCGACGGCGAATGGCGAGACAGGGCTCGTTCTGCAGGATCGTCAGCAGCTTGCATTCCCAGGCGCGCGGCACCACCGCCTCCACGATATGTTCCGAGCCGCTCAGAGGGGCGGCCGCCGTCAGATAGGCATTCGGCGTCAGCGTCGAAAAGTCCTGCGCCAGATAGTCGGGCACAGCGCCCGGATTGACGAAACGGTCCTCAATCTGCACAGGCACGCCGTTTTCGTTATGGACGATCAGCGAGTGGAAAACCGGCGCGCCGATCTCCAGCTCCAGCGCATCGGCAACCTCCGGAGAGGCCGGCTCTTCGGCCAGAACGATGACCGTCGCCTCGTGAACATGGCCGCGTTCCGCAATCTCATCGGCAATGTTGCGCACCTCGAAGAGCGCCGAGTAGCCCTTGCGTTCCGCAACGAAGGAGCCCACACCCTGGATGCGCAGGAGTTCTCCCTCGCTCGCCAGTTCGCGCAGCGCCCGGTTGGCGGTCATCTTGCTGACGCCGAGCTCGGCAACCAGCTCGTTTTCGGAGGGAACGCGGTGGCGCGGCGGCCATTCGCCGCTGCGGATCCGGTCGAGAATGACCTGCTTGACGCCGGCATAGAGAGGCGCACCGTCATTCTCCGCCAGCTCGCGTTTCATCTCGTTGGAGCGCTTCATTGCCTATTCCCTTTGCACCGGTGGAATCTGCCTTTTAAATCGACTTTCCACTTGCATATCATAAAATATTTCATATGGTACCCTATACAACCTGTCGATCTGAAAATTGAACAGCAGATCACGACAGGCAAGCCGGCGAAGATCGGCACTCATACCGCAAGGTCTGTCCAATCTCAGAGGAGATCACATCAATGAAACTCAGCACTGCTCTTCTTTCCTGCGCGATGACGGCAGCCGCCTTTGCGGCACCTGCCGCCGCCAAGGACTGGACGAAGGCGACCATCACGCTCGAAGGCGCCTACGCCCCCTGGAACCTCACAAATGCCGATGGCTCGCTCGGCGGCTTCGAACCGGAACTTGCCAAGGTTCTGTGCGAACGCGCCAAGATCGAGTGCACGCTGGTCGCTTCCGACTGGGACGGCATGATCCCGGCCCTGAATGCCGGCAAGTTTGACGTCATCATGGATGCGCTGTCGATCACCGATGAGCGCAAGCAGGTCATCGACTTTACGGTCCCCTATGCTGCAACGCCCGCCGCCTTTGCCACCGCCAAGGACAGCCCGCTTGCGAACGCTGCCGGCACAGGTGCCACGATCAAGATGACACCCGGCCAGACCGGCGTGAAGGAAATCGACGCGCTCAAGGAAGTCTTCAAGGGCAAGACGATCGGCATCCAGGCGGCAACCGTCTACGCCAAGTTCGTCTATGATAATTTCGGCAGCATCGCCGAAATCCGCGAATACAAGACCGGCGCCGACCGCGATCTCGACCTGCAGAACGGTCGTATCGATCTCGGCTTCGACGACGCCGTCTATTTCGCCAACGCCTTTGCATCCGCCAACGACACGCTCGCCTTCACAGGCCCGGAAATCGTCGGCTCGATCTGGGGTGAAGGCGAAGGCCTCGGCATCCGCAAGGCCGATACGGATCTGCGCGACAAGTTCAGCGAAGCCATCAAGTCCGCACTTGCCGACGGCACAGTCAAGAACCTCTCCATGAAGTGGTTCAAGGTCGACGTCAGCCCGCAGAACTGAGCTCTAGACAGAAATCTGCGCTGCGTGGTCTCCGCTTTGTGATCGGAGACCACGTGCTATTCTGACCGCCCGTCATTTCGACGAAGACAGCGCTGGGAAGATCCATGGCGACACTCGAACTCATTGGATTCGGTTCAACCGGGTGGGGAGCGTTTCTGCTTCTCGGCCTGTTGTTGACATTAAGTGTTACTGCCACGGCGCTGGCGATCGGCGCTGTGCTTGGTGCGATCATCGCCGGGGCTAAGCTCTCCGGAAATTTCATCCTTGTCGCGATCGGCCATATCTACACAACCGTCTTCCGTGGCGTGCCCGAACTGCTGATCATCTACCTGATCTATTTCGGCGGCTCGACGGCCATCACCGCCATCGGCCATTCCCTGGGTTACGAGGGCTTCCTCGGCCTGCCGTCATTTGCCGCCGGCGCGCTTGCCGTTGGCATTATCTCCGGCGCCTACCAGGCGGAAGTCTATCGCGGCGCCTATCTTGCCATTTCCAAGGGCGAGCTTGAGGCGGCCTCGGCGATCGGCATGAACAGCGGGTTGCGCTTCCGCCGTATCGTCATTCCGCAGGTGCTTCGCCTTGCCATTCCGGGCCTCGGCAATGTCTGGCAGTTAAGCCTCAAGGATTCCGCGCTGATCTCCGTTACCGGCCTTGCCGAGCTGATGCGCTCGAGCCAGGTCGCCGCCGGTTCGACCCGGCAATATTTCCTCTTCTTCATCCTCGGCGGCGCGCTCTACCTGATCCTTACCAGCCTGTCGGACCGCGTCTTCAACGGCGCTGAGCGCAAGGCCAATCGCAGCATGCCGGCTTCGGCCATGGGCCAGGCTTAGGGGGAGAGTCCGATGGATATCGCTTTCCTTTCGAGCACGATGGTCACACTGCTCAAGGCCGTGCCAACGACGCTGATCCTGTTCTTCCTGTCGATTTTCTTCGGCGGACTGCTGGCGCTCGTCATCGTCACCATGCGCGTCAGCGGCAATCCGATCCTGTCAGGCTTCGCCAAGGGCTACATCTTCGTCTTTCGCGGCTCGCCGCTCCTGATCCAGATGTTTCTGGTCTTCTACGGGCTCGGCCAGTTCGGCTTCATCCGCTATTCCTTCCTCTGGCCTTTCCTGCGCGAGCCGATGGTCTGCGCGGTCCTGTCGCTTGCGCTTTGCACGGCCGGCTATTCCGCCGAAATCTTCCGCGGCGGCATTCGCGCCGTTTCGCCGAAGGAAATCGAGGCAGCCCGCGCGATCGGCATGTCCGGTTTCCTGATGGTGCGCCGCATCCTGGCGCCGATCGCCTTCCGGCATGCGCTGCCGGCCTATTCGACCGAAATCGTGCTGATGATGAAATCGACTGCGCTTGCGAGCCTCGTCACGGTCTGGGAAGTGACGGGTGTGGCGCAGCGGCTGATCTCGCAGACCTACCGCACCATGGAAGTCTTCCTCTGCGCCGCCATCATCTACCTCGTTTTGAACTTCATCATCCTGCAGGGCATGTCCCTCCTGGAATATTGGCTGTCCCGACATCGCCGCGCCATTCCGCCGGCCTTGAAGGCCTGACCCTGACTGAACGTGATTGGAGCTTCCATGCCCGGCGTAACCCGACTTTCGGTCCGCAATATCCGCAAGAGCTTCGGCACTCATGAAGTGCTGCGCGGCATCTCGCTCGATGCCCAGGATGGCGACGTGATTTCGCTGCTCGGCGCCTCCGGCTCCGGCAAATCCACCTTCCTGCGCTGTATCAACCTGCTGGAGATCGCAAGCGACGGCGAGATCTGGGTCGATGGCGAACATATCCAGATGATCCACAAGAACGGCAAGACGAAGCCGGCAAGCCAGAAGCAGGTCGATCATATCCGCTCCGAACTCGGCATGGTCTTCCAGTCATTCAATCTCTGGTCCCATATGACCATCCTGCAGAACGTCATCGAAGGACCGGTGCACGTCCTGAAGCGGCCGCGGGCCGAATGTATTGCGGAAGCCGAAGCGTTGCTCGAAAAGGTCGGAATTGCCGACAAGCGCCATGCCTACCCCGCGCATCTCTCCGGCGGCCAGCAGCAGCGCGCAGCCATTGCCCGTTCGCTCGCCATGAAGCCGAAAGTCATGCTCTTCGATGAGCCGACCTCGGCGCTCGATCCGGAACTGGTCGGCGAAGTGCTGCGCGTCATGCGCGCGCTTGCCGAAGAGGGCATGACCATGCTGGTCGTTACCCACGAAATGAGCTTTGCCCGCAATGTCTCCAATCGCGTCGTCTTCATGCGCGAAGGACTTGTCGAAAGCAGCGGCGCGCCGGAGGAGATGTTTGGCGGTGGCGCATCGCCCGCCTTCCGCCAGTTCATCGGCCATTTCGGAAGCGGCCAATGACCATCACCATCGATAGGATTGTCGGCTGGCACGATGTGGCACGCGTGGCCGGAGGCGAGCCTTTGGCGCTATCTCAGACGGCCTGGGATCGCGTCGCCAATGCAAGCCGCATCGTAGAGCGCATCGTCGAAACCGGCGTGAGGGCCTATGGCATCAATACCGGCGTCGGCGCGCTTTCCGATACCGTGGTCGACAGGGCCTCGCAGAGCAGGCTGTCACGCAACATCATCCTCAGCCATGCCTGCGGCGTCGGGCCGCTGCTTGGTCCACGCGAAGTGCGCGCCATCATCGCGGCACAGATCGCCAATTTCGCTCACGGCCATTCCGGCGTACGCCCCGAAATCATCACGCATCTCGCCGCCTTCCTCGAGAGGAACTGCATTCCCGACGTTCCCTCTAAGGGCTCGGCGGGTTACCTCACGCACAATGCACACACGGGCCTGGTGCTGATCGGCGAGGGCAGCGCCCACGTTGACGGCCAGCCGATGAGCGGCCGCGATGCGCTTGGCGCTATCGGCCTTGAACCGCTGGTGCTCGGCGCCAAGGAGGGCTTGAGCCTCGTCAACGGCACGGCCTGTGCGACCGGGCTTGCGAGCGTCGCCCTTGATCGCGCCGCGCATCTGCTCGACTGGGCGGATGCGATTGCGGCTCTCACTCTCGAAGCAGCCGGCGGCCAGATGGCGGCGTTCGACGAAGCTGTTCTGGCGCTGCGACCCTCGAAGGGCCTAGCCCATGTTGGCGCGTCGCTGCGCGCCCGGCTTGCCGGCAGCGGGCTCATTGCGGCGGCTCTGGGCAAGCGCACCCAGGATGCGCTCAGCCTTCGCTCCATCCCGCATGCCCATGGCGCGGCGCGCGACGTGTTCGACGCTTCGGCCTTTGTCGTCGATCAGGAACTTGCTTCCGTTACCGACAATCCCGCCGTATCCGGCACGCCGGAAGAACCTGTTGTATCTTCGGAAGCGCATGCGGTGGCTCCCGCTCTCGCCCAGGCAGCCGATAGCCTGGCAACGGCGGTTGCGCAGATCTCCTCCATGAGCGAGCGGCGCATGGATCGCCTCGTCAATCCGCTGGTGAGCGGCCTGCCGCCGTTTCTCGCCAGTGACGCAGGTAGCAATTCCGGCTTCATGATCGCCCAATATACGGCGGCAGCGCTTGCCAACGAGAACCGGCGGCTGGCGACACCGGCTTCGACAGATGGCGGCATCACATCTGGTCTGCAGGAAGATTTCCTGGCGCATCCGACGGCGGCGGCGAACAAGCTGCTCGCGGTGATCGACAATGCCGAATATATTCTGGCAATCGAATTGATGGCCGCCGCACAGGCCCATGAATTCCTCGCCGTCAAGGCCTCACGTGCGCCCGGAACGGATGCGATCTACAAGGCCGTTCGCGCCATCGTTTCCCCTTATTCCGATGACAGGCCGCTTTCGCGCGATATCGAGGCCCTGCGCGAGATGGTGCGCGAGACAGCCGCACCGGCCATTCCCTGAGGAGAGCTTCCATGACTGCCCGTTTCGACGTTGCCGTTGTCGGCCTTGGTGCCATGGGCAGTGCCGCCCTTGCCTTTCTTGCCGCCCGCGGCGTGAAGGCGATCGGTCTTGACGCCTATTTTCCGGCCCATGCCCTGAGCTCCTCGCATGGCGACAGCCGCCTGATCCGGCTCGGCTATTTCGAGGATCCCTCCTATGTGCCGCTCCTGAAACGCGCCTACCAGAACTGGCGGGCGCTCGAAGCGCGGCTTCGTACCGATATCCTGACAATTACGGGCGTACTGCAGATCGGCGCACCCGACAGTAAAATCGTCGCCGGTACGCGCGCCTCCTCCGAACTCCACGGACTTGCCTATGAGGCTCTGGACAAGGCCGAGATGGCGCGCCGCTTTCCAGCCTTCCAGCTCGACGATCATGAGATGGCGCTGCTTGATCCGCAGGGCGGCTATCTTCGCCCGGAGGCGGCGGTCATGGGCTACCTGAAGCTTGCCGTCGAGGACGGCGCGGTCCTGCATTTCGGCGAGAAGGTGACGGCAATCGAGCCCGATGACGCCGGCGTCACCATTGTTTCGGATACCGGTCGATATCGTGCTGGAAAGGTCGTGGTGGCAACCGGTGCCTGGATTGCCGAGCTCGTGCCACGGCTCAGCCAAGCAGCAGTCCCGATCCGCCAGGTCGTGGCCTGGTATCAGCCGCAGGACGGTTTTGCCACCCAGCCGCAGCGCATGCCCTGCTTCCTGCGCGACGAGGGCGCAGAAGGCACCTATTTCGGCTTCCCGGCCATCGGCGTCGATGGCGTGAAGATCGGCAAACATGCGCATTTTCGCGAGCCGATCGATCCCAACAAACCGAACCCGCCTGTCAACGATGCCGACGAAGCCCTGCTCGACGGCTTCATCAAGAAACGGGTCCCGGGAGCTGCCGGCCGTCGCATGAAAGCGACGACCTGCCGCTATACGATGCTGCCGAGCGAAGACTTCCTGCTCGACCACGTGCCGGGCGAGAAGAATATCGTCGCCGCCTCCCCCTGCTCCGGTCACGGCTTCAAGTTCACCAGCGTCGTCGGTGAAATTCTTGCGGATCTTGCGATTGATGGGCAGACAGACCTGCCTATCGATGCCTTTTCCTTTGCCAAGGTTTAGAACCGCGGGCGGCAGCCCGCAGGGCATTGACGCCTGAGTTAGCCGCCCAGAGGGGAGAATTCCTGGACGATCTCGATATCGTCGCTCACGTCGATCTCCCTGATCCACAGAACGCCAATTTCAATGGTCTCGTCGATGCCCCGCATCACATTCAATGATTGCATAATATATTATTCCCGTAAAAGGTTTAGGTGATTAACAATGGGCGTTAGGATGGATACGATTCCCACCGAAGGTTTTGATGCGGCTTTGACCTTGACCGATACGCTTGACCATATGCCGGCCAACAAACGGCGCGAGTGTTGATTTCCACTGAGAACTGACCCGGCTCAGCCTGATATTTCCATTGAGAGTTGACCCATGTTTGAACCTCCCTCGCATGTTTTCAGCGGGGGCTCTGGAGTGATCGACATGGCATTCCTAAGCGTGATCCGAAGGTGGCATTTCCGAGAGCATCTATCGATCCGCGAGATTTGCCGCAGGACGGGCCTATCCCGGAATACCATCCGCAAATATCTGCATGCCGACGGCATTGAGCCGAAGTTCAACGTCCCGGAGCGGCCGAGCAAGCTCGATCCGTTTGCGGATCGCTTGTCGGCCTGGCTGAAGACGGAATCCAAGAAAGGCCGCAAGCAGAAGCGGACAATGAAGCAGTTGCATATCGTTGGCGCCGCAAGGGCCTCCGCAGACGCCGTCAAAGCGGAAATCGCAGGAGATGGCGATCTCCAACAGCCCTTTAAGGGCCAGTTGACGAGAGCGGTTGACGGCGGCAGATCACGCCTGGTCGGCGCACCACCTCTATTCCCCGGAATCGCACTTATTCCTGGACAGTTGGCTTTGTGTTTCGGCGCGCGAGATCTGGGTGGAATGGAACCGCAAGTCTTGGCGCGAGGAAGAGCCGCCCGAGCGGCATGCGACCAACCGGATCAGCCTGCGGGAGGTGATGCCGGTCGAGTTCCTGTCCACTTCCAACAAGGTGCTCTCGCCGGTCATTTCGAGGGTGGCAATCACTCCCTATGCGGACCGGCTTCGCGCCCTGCAAGAGGCGGAACGGATCCACGAGATGATGAGCACTGCCGCTTACGCAATGCAGAGGGAGGTCCCGGGAGAAATTCTTTCGGTCGTGGATCGCCAGTGGTTTGGGGAGGAGCGTCCCTTCCAAGCCGCGCGAGGCGCGTTCCGCCATGTCGAAACAGAGCTGGAGCGATGGGATACCGAACTCGAAGCGGAACGATCAGCGCTTGCCCGGTCCATCCTTGGAATCGTGCCTGGAGACATCGTTACGTCCGAAAGCCGCGGGAAACTGTTGCGGCTGTCGGTTACGGGCGTAACGCTGTATTCCTGCGGCAGCAGCGTCAGCTTCATGGTGTCGGGAATTCGGTTTCGAAAGGATGGAACGCTGGGCAAGCTGCAGGAAACGCTGAATTTGTCTTTTACCGACGAGAGACGCACCGAAAAATGAGGCCGTCAGTGCCTGACGAACGCAGGCTCCTCAAACGAGCCACGATGAACGACCAGCACCAAACCGGCAACGTTTCAAGGGAAATCGACCAGACTCACCCGAAGGTCATTGATGACCGCGGCGAGCCCTGGTGCGCCGATCAGTGGCACAACCCGGGCCGGCGCCAGCTTGGAGACTGCGCGCTCGAAGACAGCGATATTCGTGTGGCCGTTCAGGCGAGATGGATAGATGATGCCGTCGGGAAGCGACTGGTGCTCGTGGAAGGCCAGCGCCCAGGAGCGCGCCAGGCTCTGACGCGATGATTTCGCCACGTCCGTTGGAACCCCCATCCTGATGGCGTGATCGTCGCGCAGGTCAACAAGGCTGAGGTCTGCGATCGTCTCGACCTCAGCGTAGCGCCGCGCATAGATCTCTTTTTCCTCAATCGGAAGATCGCCGATGAGACCGTCGCGGCGATCACGCAGAACCGCTTCAAGGAAGCAGACCTTGAGTGTTTCGCCCAGATAAAGAACGCCGAAGCGCTTCGTTGCATCACGTCGGCGCGGGTCGCTGAAACGGCTTGCCGTCTTTCCAAATCCGAGCGGGTCCGGAAAGGCGCTTGCGTAGATCCGGCCAAAGCGACGCCCTGAAGGAATCGTATCGATATCGAGCGGCTGATGCTCGAAGCCGGCTGGCGGTTTGATACCAGCCATTTAGCGGAAGTCATCGCGGGCAATGCCCTCGGCTGCGGCGATCACGGCGCTATCCTGGCCCCGCTTCAGGGCGTCGAGCCCGGTGCGACCGTCTAGCGCACCATGGGGCGAGGAAAGAAAGCGGTAAACGGCCCACGCACCCGCCAGGATCTCGTGCAATTTTGGAAGCGCCGCATAGGGCCGGCCGTCCCGGTCGAGCTGCCAGGCTGGGAAACGGAACCCCCGCTTGGCGCCATCCAGCCCGAGCACCTGGCCGTTTTGACGCTTTGTATTGACCGTGACCCGCGAAACGCCAAGAAGATCTGAAAAGGCGTCGGCGTTCAGCATGTCGTCCTCGCTGAGGATCTCGGCTACGCGGCGATGGCCGCGCTCTCGTGCGGCGGACAGTGCTGCCGTCAGTTCGTCATCCGGTTCGCCAGCTTCTTCGACCGGAAACGCACCGTCGCCAACCAGTGGGTTTTCCTCGACGATTGAAATCGTCTGCGCTCCGGCGCGCGGATCCACGACAACGCGGAAACTGACCTGATGGCCAGCTTTTTGGCTCAGTTGAACAGCCTTGGTGTACTGATTGAGCAACGCTTTTTCGAAATCGGCTTTGCGGGGCAGCTTCATCGATAGGGCGATGTTTGGAGTTTCACTTGCTGACGTTTTCGTGACGGGCATGACAATCCACCTTTCGAAATCAAGGTAGGCAAGTTCCGTCAGTTCGTCAAGATCGTTAAGTTGGTAACGCAATCAGAGATTGAAACCTTTTCGAATTTACCTTGCCAGCCCGCAATAACTGTAACGTTTGAAGAACAGGAGCGCAGTTTCCAGGGGACACAAAAGGGAGGGTGCAGTTTCACTTTCGTGCCAACGGTTACGGCTCAGCACACGGCGATTGCCGACGAGGTCGAGCTCATAATCGAAATCGATCGCCAGCTGACGGGCAAAGTCCGCCGAAGGAATGACATGGTGGTTGGTGAGGAACAGGCCGTTGCCAATCAGGAATCCGGTCCCGAGCGGCGTCTGGTTCTGATAGGAGACGCGGCCGACGGCGCGGGCGATGCGCGCCTTTTTCCAGAAAGCTCACGCTGACGAAGTCGACGGTGTCCCCCCACACCTTCTCGGCACCACGCGGGCTCGGTGCCACCGGGCGCGCACCGGCAAGCTCGGCCTCATCCGGTGCGGCGCCGGCGGCCGCGGCCATTGTGCGGATCGTCGTGTCGATAACCTCGGCTTCACGCTGGCTGACGTTGGCCTTCGTTTGCAAGCGGGCGACACGCCGCTCGGCACTCGGCTCAGCCGCGTAGGGGTTGCCGTCCCGCGCGACTTGAATTGATCGGACGATTTCACCGCGATTGGCGCGCATGCGCGCCTTGATGGATTCCTCGGATGCAAGCGTCATACTTCCCCCCTTTTCCCGTCCGACACGATAGCAAAGGCAGCACCGACAATCTACCCAGGATTGTTTCGAATGGCTTCATGGATAGGTCGAAAATGCCTCGTTCAAAGCTTTTGAGAGCCGCACGCCTGCTGTTGCCAGTTGCTCGTCAGCGATTGCCTTTTCCTGCGAAAGTTGTTGCTGACCGAGCGTCAGGTCGCGCGGGACGAGGCCATAGGCCTCGACGGCTTTGAGGTGGCACTGGTTGACCCAGTCAATGACCGATCCGGAGGTGAGCTTGGACTCGTCTTTGCCTTTCAGCCATTTCTGTTCGAGATCGAAGACGTAGGCGTTCCAGTTCCACTGAACGTCGCCGATGATGAGACTGTCCCAGACTTTGTGGAAGTTCGTTCGCGTCTCGACGCTGTTCTGCTTCGGGCCTGAGTAGAAGACGTGCAGGCCATTGCCGCCACCATCGCCTTCGCGCTCCGCGCAGTGCAGCGGCTGTGCCATGTCGCCGTAGAGGTGGACAACGAATTTGAGTGCCATCGCGTGCTTGGCGACATCCGCGGGATTGTTGAAATCGGCGGGCACCGACAGGATTGCGAGCTGCGCCTCAACCGCCTTTATGAGGCACGTTCCCGAGCTGCTCGTCTCGGGCGGGCAATCGCGGGCGGCATCGTAGCGGACGTCCTTTGGGTCGATGCCCTTCACGTCGATCGGAATGTCGACGAAGTGCCAGTTTGTCGTTTCCGTGTGGCTGCTGCGATAATCGTCGGCCCAGCTTGCGATCGATGCCAGCGAGACCGGGCCGGCCGGCGCGGGGTCGAGTTCGCTCTTCAGAAGCTTCTGCACCATCTCGAAGGCATGTCCGGTCAGACGGTGCTGGGCGATCTCAGCGACGATCGAATGTCCAGCGTCGCCCCAGGCAAACGCCTGGGCGGGAGCAAGCAGAAGTAAGAAGGCCAGGGTGGTTCGCGAACGCCGCATTCTCGTCTCCTCATCGGGTTGCGGTTTCGAGCGACGAGGCCTGACACGGCGCCGTCTTGCCGCAATATTTACAATGCTGAGATGAGATCATTGTGAAGGTCGCAATCGACTGCAACTTCAAAACGCGCCGCTGACGACAAAGCTGCGTCGAAATGCTCTTCGTGATGAAGCAGTCGTCGCTGGAATCGCCGACTTAAGCGTTGCGAAGTCGTTCGGCGAACTGCTGCGCCGCTTCAAAGGCCTTTCCGAACGCAGGCTTGTCGCCATAGACGAGATCGCCGAGCAGTTTCGAATAACTTTCCGCAAACGTCTTGTCTTTGGCCATAACGTCGTAGACCCGGAGCGTCTCGGCCTTGGGATCGCTCTTGTAGGCGGGATAGTCGCCCGCCCGTGTCGCGGCTTCCGCCGTCATCGTCTCGAGCGCGATCGCGACGGCGTCGTCCAGATCATATTGACCGTTCATGCGCGACAGATCGTAGACGTGCCGAACGAGCGTGTGGTCGAGGGCGCCAAGGCCCGAAAAAGCAAAGCCCGCCCGACGCGCCAGGGCGACGAACTTGTCTGCTGCAGTTTCCACCAGCCGCACGCACTTGACATCGATGGCTTCGGGCTTTTCGCCTTTCGCTTCCGCCACGAACGACGACACCGAGCGAGTCTCAGGTGCTGTCGCGACCGGAAAAGACGAGAGTTCGATCTTGATCTCCGGGCGTAAAACACCTTCGCCTTTTGCGATCGGATCGTACGGCAGGTCGTATCGGACATATCTGTCGTTCTGCTTAACCTCATAATGACCGTCGACAGCAAAACCTGCTGCGGTCAGTCGGTCGTTCACCTCACCTCGAAAGCGCTTGAGAACGCTTCGCGAGGTGGATTTTTCGCCGATGATGCGAAGGTCGATGTCTTCCGACATGCGCTCGAGCAGGCGGTAGGCGCGACCGAGCGCGGTCCCACCGCCAAACGCCAGGGTGAGCCCATCGACCTCGACGTCGTGGATCGCTGCCAAGGCTTGAACGACAAACCAGTCCTTCTCGACCAACGCGGCGGACGGAAGCCCAAAATATTCCTGCACTCAAGGAGTGTCTGACGATCGGGCTTACCGTTCAACGCGCAGCTCCGTACGGCCGTCGGAGAGCCGTCGATTGAAACGCGTCTTGACCTTGACCGTCGGATTGACCGGGATCTGCGTCGAGCGGCCTTCGTTATAAGCCTTGGTGCTGTCGCTCTGCTCCCAGGCCACACCAAGCTTGGTAAGAGCTTGAAGTGCAGCACTGTGGAAACCATTGGAGCTCGAGATGATCGGCCGGCCAGATAGACGCGACCGCATCGCGCGGGCATAGACACCATAGCCGAGGCGCATCAAGCTACCGTCCTTGACAAGCGACCGCAGAGCGCGAAGAACCTGATCCTCGCCACCCAGGTCGGCAAAATCACGAGGCAAGAAGACGTCGGTCTTCTTGGTCCTGGCGACGCGATTTTCAATTCGCCTTTTCAATGTCTTCGGCTGGCTCATGCTCAACCTCTTTCATGCAAAAACCCGACAACACATATATGCAAAAACCCGACATCTGGCAAGGGCGGCAGGCGAGCATTACCAATGACTGCGTTGTCTGGAGAAGTGCTGACGTGCGTGATGGCGTTTTGCGTCAGACCAATTCGCGACCCTTCTGCAGTTGAGCAGGTCGCCGGCAGTTCATCGCTGCGTTGACGACTTTTCAGACGCCCGCCGGGACGCCGCCTTTATTGCTGCCTGTGGCTTTGACCGATTGGGCTGCGTAGGAAAGTTCGAAAATGTCGCGCAGCGGCTCGAGCCTGTCGTGACCGCATCGGCATTTCGCTTGGAGGAGAAGCCCACGCCAGGCGCTTCGACGGCAGGCGCCGCATCGGGAAAGAAAAATGCGGATCGTGGCAAGGCAGACAACAACCGTTGCTGCCAGGGCCACATGGATCTGAAACTCGATGGTCTATAGGCTGATGATGGCGAAAGCGGCCAGCACCACGAAAATTGCACAAACCCTATTCCATCCCTCGAGCCACCATGACCCGGAGAATCCAAAGGCTGCGATCATCGCCGCGGAAAGGCATCCGAGCACGACGAAGAGGCCGGCCGTCTCCATGACGATATTGAAGCCTCCGGCGGCAAAGCCCGAGACAATCCGCATGGCGCTTTCATCGACCGAAAAGCCGCGGCGCAAGCCAAACGAGATTTCGAGAAGAAAGCGCGGGATCTGCGTCGCAACGCCAACCGTCAAAGCATAAATCACGGACCAGGCGACGCGGCGCTTCTCAAGAACGAGACCAAGGCCAAGTCGAACGAAGTCAGCGCTCAGCGCCATGTAGAGAAGCACGCCCGAAAAAGCGGTGAGGCCAAGGTTCCAGAAAGCCTCATCGATGCCGAAATATCCCCGCCAACCGGTGGTCAGCGGCAAAATGAGCGGTTGGAGGATTGCGACGAGGAGCGGATAAACGAATGGAGACAACAACAGCACGTCGCGCCGGGCGACAGCTTTGATCCGGGACCGGATTGTAGGATGCAACGTCCAGAGCGACTTCACGTCGAACCCAGTCGGTTTTTTTCGAGAAGTTCCGGAAAGACTTTCGATGCAAGAGCATCGCTGCCGGCGCGTTGCGAACCCCTGATATCGTGCACGTGCTCGCGGCGAATAACGTAGAAATAGGGGTAGGCGAAGACCACCAGTGATGACAAAAGCAAGACGATAAACTGCGATGATAACGCGAGATAGATCGTCACATCGAAGATCGGATTGAAACCCCTGTAGGGTGGATTGCTCTCGAGGCCTGTCCGGTCGATAAATCCGAGACCCAGCAGAAATATCGCGACGAACCAGCCAAGCATTAGAAAGTGCAAAGCAACTGTGCGTCGGACGGCGACCTCGATGCCCGTCCCGCTGAGCTCGAGGTGTGAGATCTCGTGGCCGATTTGTGGAGCGAAGTCCTCGGGGCGATCCCGAGCGACTTGCCGCTGACCGAGACCGACGACGATTGTTGGATCGCCGCCGCGAATACTCTGGCGAGTCTCAAGGGCAAGACTGCCTTTCGGGGTGTACCTGAGGCGTGGCGCAGAAAGCAGGCTGCTGCGCGGGACAACATAGGCCACAACGCGTTTTATGTCGCTGAAGGATGTGTCATTGGCGTCTTTTTCGAGCTTTCGCGTTGCCCTAGCCGCCGTTATCCATCGGGCGGCAGCGACTCCGCCGATGGCGAATGCTTTCGACCGACAAGCACCTGATGCCATGCCGTCCGACAGGATTCCTGATGGCTGTATGGGAAGGTTGCAATCCCCTCTGTTATCATGCCTATGTCAGTTCAGCACGGCGTGGATATTCGTTCTGCCGGCGATTTCCTGCTTCTCACGGATAAGGGCGAGGAAGGCACGCTCATCCAGATTTTCGGCATCGAGCCCCTCCCAGTCGAGCGCCGTCTGCATCAGCGCCATATCCATCAGGCGCACGAGATCGAAAAGCTGCAACGAGGAAGCGCTGTCCTTTGCCGCCAAGATCAGGCGGAAAATCCGCAGGAATCCCATCGGATCATCACGGTCAATCATATCAGGAATTTCGTCGGCCATAGCCTTGATCTGCCTCCGAGCTTGGCGAAGTTTCGCAATCGAGCGGGCCTCCCCTGCATCGCCTTCGAAACCGAATGTTGAATCGGATCTTTGCCCGCGTTAAGACGCTAACACACCCTATGAGTTGCGTAAATAATACCTTTAGATCGATTTAAATGACAATTATCAAGCGAATTCATTTAATTTCTGAACGATGTCACGCACCCTATAAGTAGTATTTCCGAAGCACTTATCAGGCCCGAACGAAGCTTTGGATCATTGACCAACAATCTTTTCGCATCGATAAGCTGTCGTGCGTGAGCAATTGCCCGTAATCCCCGATTAAGTATATTGTTGCGCTTCCACTAATACGCGAGGCGGTCGTGAACAAACCCTTCCCTCCTCTTCCCTTTGGCAGCGAGCGTGCCGATCTGGACAGATCTCCTCTTGAAATCAGGGGTCTGTTGTCGCAGCCAATCTGGCGTGAACTCAGAACCTTTCTGGCAGTCGCCAAAAGTCCGTCCTTTGCGCAGGCTGCGGAACTGCTCGGGACGAGCGCGCCAACGGTCAGCCGCGACGTCAAACGCCTCCAGGACCAGATCGGCTCGCAGCTCGTCATCTCCACCTTCTCGGGCGTGACGCTGACGGAGACCGGACGCAAGCTCGCCATGCAGGTCGCGGAGCTGGATTTCCAGCTCTTTGCCCTGTCCAACGATCTGAAGGACGAAATCGATGCCGTGACCGGACGGGTCGCCGTCAGCGTCACCTCGGGCCTTGCGGTCGCGATCGTCGCTCCGGCGGTCCCGCGGCTGAACGATAACTATCCGCGCCTCAATCTCGACATGCGCGAACAGGTATCCTTCGTCAATTTCGAGAAGAACCAGGCCGATCTGATGATCTCCCTTTCGCCGATATCGCGCGCCGATGTCGAGTGCGTCGAGATCGGCACCCTTCATCTCGTTCCGGTCGCCAGCCGCGATTACCTGAAGAAATCCGGCGTGCCGCAGCGACAGTTCATTTCCCAGCACGTCTATGTCCAGTGCAACTACTATGATTCCGATCGCGAGATCTGGAATGGCTGGCGCGGCCTCGTCCAGGCCGGCCACCAGACCCACAATTGCGAGAACTCGCTTGCCTATTTCGCGCTTGTTCGCAACGGCGCCGGTGTCGGGCTGCTCGGCAATTACGTGCTGACCGATCCCGAACTCGTGCCGCTCGATCTCGGCGTCCACGTCGCCCTGCCGATCTACCTGATCTCGGCCGCCAATCGCCGGCAATCGAGACCGGTCGCTGCCGTCTACGACTGGATCGTCGAGATTTTCAGGACCAACCCATCCTTCAACACCAGGCTGACCTTTCCGACGGGCCGGCACGAACAGGAGGAGAGCCTGCGCAAGATGCTCGAAACTATTGCCCCTCCGCCGCCTTCACAATTTGGCTGAGTTCTTCCGAGATCGAGAGATAGGCATTCGCGACATCTTCGAGAAAGCCGGCGAGCTCCACCGGCCGGACCGTTGGATCGTTGATCAGCCGGCGCACCATTTCGGTGTGCAGCTTCGTGCGCGTCAAGATTTCATCCTGCAGCGCAGCAGTCGCGGACCAGTCGCCCGCATTCCCAGAACCTGCCATCGTCATGCTGTCTCGAACGAACTCGGTGCGTCCCACTGACCTTCGACGCGCAGCAGCAGGGCGCTGCTGCTTTCCATGGTAATCGGATCCGAAGATGCCGGGATCGTGCCGACGACGGTCAGGTACGGCTCGGGATGACCCGCGATCTCCACCGGCGGGGCATCGACGATTTCCAGATCGAAGAGAATCGTCCACAGCCGGGCCAGGCGCTGTTCGGCCTGTGTCAAAACCTTCGTGTAGCCTTTGCGCGCCACATGATCGAAGGTCATCTGAATGCAACGCTTAACCGTAAAAGGGTGTCGGTACTTTTCGCGGAAGCAGGTTCGTTCATACTTGGCGAAATCGGCAAACCAGCGAATGCGAAGGGAACCAACCGGCTCCTCGCCATCATAAAAGACGAAATGCGTGGCCTGGTGATCATTGCCATCGAAGATGAAGGAGGGCGAGATACCGTGCTCATGGACGAAGCAGATGCTTCTCAAGATCATCGCATCCCGAACATGATCGGGGGTCGTTGCGACTTGGCATCGAAGATTGGGATATTTGTTCACCATCGGTCGGCCTCTTTGTCTCTACAACCCACTTCAACCGCAGAACGACTGTTACGCGAAGGACGAAGATTTCAGGGGGGATTTCAAAAATGACGGACCCTGCCAATCCGATGGCAACCATCATCGCTCTCTGCGCCGAAGGAGCACGCCGGTTCGGCGACGATCCGCGAGCGATTGCGGACTTTGTCGAACATGAAATCGCCTTGATGTCAGAGACAGAACAACGGCGGCTCAAAGAACAACTGACGCTTTTGACAGATGGAGGTGGAACTCAAAAGCCGATCATGTAAAGAGAAGCCGCAAGATCTACGGTCGACGGAAGTATTCTCAAGGATAGGCATGAAAGATCAGGAACTGAATTTGGCAATCGGCCAAAGATTACGCTCAGTGCGCGCGGCGCGCGGCATCACACAGAGCGAACTCGGTGACCATATCGGCGTAGCGTTTCAGCAGATCCAGAAATACGAGAATGGCACAAACCGCCTGTCGGTGGCGGTCATGCTGCGGCTGTGCAGCTTCATGAAAGTAGATGCCGGATGGTTCATCAACGGCATTGAAACCGAGGCGGGCGCCGACACGGAAGACGAAGCGGCCTATCTTGCCTCAGAAATCGGGCGCATCTCCGATGAGAAAATCCGGAGAAACCTGACGATGTTGATCCATTCGCTTGTTGTCACCGACTTGGCGAACTGAGCGGCCCCGCAGCGGACAAGCTGCGAGACCGAATGCTTGCCGATCGGCTCAGGCGGCGTTCGGATAACGCGCGGTATACCAGGCCTTGAACAGGCTATACTGGTTTTCGAGATGACGGCGCTGCGAGTCGCTCAGCTTGTCGGTCTCGTTGAAATGCAGCGAATATTCCTTCTCGCCATTCAGTACCATCAGATACTTGTAGTGCAGAACGAGATCCGGACCTTCATCATAGGTCGAAAGCACCGTCAGTGCTTCTTCGAGTTCGCGCGCAGCGCTGCGGGCAGCGGCATCGCCCTTGGCAGCCTTCTCGCAGAGCGCAACGAGGTGCAGCACTTCCTTCGGCAGCGCGTTGCCGATGCCGGTGATGGCACCACCGGCACCGCAATTGACGAAGCCGTGATAGACGCCGGTATCGACGCCGACCATCAGCGTCAGCGCATCATCGCCGGATGTGATGTTTTCAGCCGCATAGGTCATGTCATTCTTGCCGCCGAATTCCTTGAAGCCGACGAGGTTCGAAAAACGCGAACGCAGGTCGAAGAACAGGTCGGCGCGCGTCGCAAAGCCATAATAGGGGCTGTTGTAGATGACAGCCGGCAGATCCTTGGCAGCTTCGAGGATGGCAGAGAAATGGTCGCGCTGGGCCGAAGCCGACGAACCGCGCGAGAGCACACGCGGGATGACCATCAGGCCCTTGGCGCCGACGGCAGCGGCATGAGCGGCATGGGCAACGGCCGACTTGGTGTTGACGGCACCGGTGCCGACGATGACGGGCACACCCGCCTCGACCAGGCGCTTGACGCCTTCCTGGCGCTGTTCGTCGGTAAGCAGCGGCCAGTCGCCCATCGAGCCGCAATAGACGACGGCAGACATGCCGAGGTCGATCAATTCCCGGCCCTTGCGTGCAAGCGCGTCGAAATCAGGGGTACGGTCATCCTTGCACGGCGTCATGAGCGCCGGGATGCAGCCTTGGAATACGGAACCAGTCATCGCCAATCTCTCGTTCTCTGGAATCTTCCCCGATCGTGGGGTTGATAAGGCATTTACCATTCTGCCGACTTCTTGTCGACAAGAAAAATACAGAACACGATTTCCCAACGCTCTGCGAACAAGAAGCTGGAACGAGCGTCCGTCGCGACTAGAGCGCCAGGCTGGCGTTCTGGCGGGAATCGGCTGTGATATAGGAGCGGATCTGCCGGACGATCTGGTCGGCATGCGCCGATGCAAGCCTGTCGGCCAGAGCAACGTCGCGATTGATGATTGCCTGGATCATTTCCTCATGCTCGCCGACATACTGGCGGGGCAGCACATCGTTGAAGGAGGAATAATAGAGCCGGAGAATGCGGCGGCCTTCATCCAGGAGCCGGGTGAAGAGTTCCACGTAATAGCGGTTGCGCCCAGCCTGGGCGATGGCGATATGGAAGTCGCGATTGGTGGAAATCATGCCGAGCACATCGCGATTGGCGACGGCAAGCTCGAAGGCTTTCTGCTGGATGCGGATAGTGGCAATATCGCCCTCGGCGTGATTGGCCGCCGCAAGCCGCGTCGTGACGCGGTACATCAGCGTCAAGGCATCGAAAAATTCCGGCAGGCCAAGGAAATCGATGTTCGAGACGATCGTCGCGCGGTTGGTGAGCGTTGTGATCAAGCCTTCGGCGGCTAGCCGCACGAGCGCTTCGCGGATCGGCGTGCGCGACAGAGCAAAACGGTCGGACAGCTGCTGCTCGTCGATCGGGCTGCCCGGCGGCAATTTCAGCTCGATGATCTCGTTTCGAAGCGTCTCATAGACCGTCGATACGCCGGAGCCGCGCCGATACGTTTGCAGTTTCTCGGTCTCGTCCACGCGCCCATCGTCCTTTCAAGCAGCCGGGTTCATGCCCAGTCTACTAGCGAATCCGTGGCAAGACTTCAATTTGAATATACATTCTGTCGGCAGGCGGAATTTTTAATGTTCCTCTCCGCCCGACCGGTCCTACTTTCCTGGCTTGCCGACACGCAGCGCATCACTCAATTCCATTCGTGCCGTGCCAATCAGCTGCTCCATTGCAAAGCGGGCGGCATCGGGCCGGCGCATGCGGATGGCGTCCAGCACGTCCTGATGGCGGGCGATCGCGTAGTCGTGGCTTTGGCTTGCCCGGTTGGTGAGACGGAAGCTTGCGAGCAAGGCGGCGCGGATGGCGGTGGCGAACTGGCGGAAGACCCAGTTGCCGCTGGCATTGATGATGGCGGTATGGAATTCGAGGTCGGCCTGGCTCCAGGCCTCGTTGTCGCGGGCGTTGGCGGCCACCATATCCTCGAAGGCTGCAGCGATCTGGGCAAGCTGCTTGGCCGTTGCGTTCGCAGCCGCCTGTGCGGCGGCCGCCGGTTCCAGCAATTGGCGGGCATCGAGCAGTGAATCGTAGAAGCTGCGGTCGTCGCTGAATTCCAGCGTCGCATCGAGAACCAGAGGATCGAGATAGTTCCAGTTCTCGCGCGGCAATACGCTGGTGCCGGCGCGGGTGCGCGAGCGGACCATGCCGAGTGCCGAGAGATATTGCATGGCCTCCCGCAAGCTGGTGCGGCTGACGCCATAGACTTCGGAAAGCTCGGCCTCGTTCGGCAGCAGCGACCCCTCGGCGATATCGCCGGAGACGATCTGGCCGATAAGCTTCTTCAGCAGTTCCTCGCGCACGGTGCGCCGCCCCTGTTCGGGCTTCGTCACCGCACTTCCCGTTCGCAGAAGTCCCGATCGCGTGCTCATAAACTCCCCCGTACCGCTGGCCTTGTTGCCACCATGATCAGCGCCATGCTTTCTCATCAATGGACAACCGCAGGCTCAGCGGGCTTCTCCCAAGAAATCTGATCGTCACGCACGGCTGCCGCGTCCGGCGGCCGACGAGCGCATATTGTCGAGCAGGACGGCGATCAGAAGAATAAGACCGCGAACCACATATTGATAGAAGGCCTGAATGTTGAGCAGGTTCATGACATTTTCGGCAATGCCCATGATCAGCACGCCGACGATTACACCCGTCATTGCTGCACGGCCACCAGCCAGCGAGACACCGCCGAGCACGCAAGCCGAGATGACGGAGAGCTCAAGGCCGGTCGCAGCATTCGGCTGGCCCGAGGTGATGCGCGAGGCAAGCAGGATGCCGGCGATAGCGCAGACGAGGCCCTGCAGCGCGAAGATCCAGATGCGCATGTTGACAACGTTGACGCCTGCAAGGCGCGAAGCCTCCGGGTTACCGCCGATCGCCAGCGTGTTCTTGCCGAAGACCGTGCGGTTCAACACGAAACCGAAGACGATGAAGAGCAGCACCATGATCCAGATCGGCGTCGGCACCGTCAGGAAGCGCGACAAAGCCAGCTGGTAGAAAGCCGGATCGTTGATGCCGACAGCACGGCCGTCAGACGCAATCAAAGCCAGGCCGCGAACGATCTGCATGGTGGCAAGCGTGGTGATCAGCGCATTGATGCGGAAGCGGGCGATGACCACGCCGTTGACGAAACCGACGACGCTGCCGCAGATCAGGGCTGCCAGCAGGCCGAGCGGAATGGAGCCCGTCGAGTTCGATACCATGACGGCGATCATGCCGGAGAAGGCGACGGTCGAGCCGACCGAGAGGTCGAAATCGCGCGAGGCAAGGCAGAACATCATGGTGCAGGCGACGATGCCGATCGTCACCACGGACTGTAAGAGGCCCAGCATATTACGTTCGGTCAGGAAGCTCGGCACGGTCAGCGAGACGATCACGAAGGCGATCGCGAAGATCACCACCAGACCCTGTTCGCCGAGAAGGATTTTTTTCAACGCGTTCATGACTGCTCTTCCTGAAAAATTAGATGGTGCCGGCGGCGTTCTTGTCGGGCAGGGCCGCGGTCAGAATGCTGCGCTCGTCGAAATCGGCACGTGCCACATTGGCCGCAACCCGGCCCTGGCACATCACCATGATGCGATCGGAAATGCCCATGACCTCGGGCAACTCGCTGGAAATGACGACGATCGCCATGCCGCCGGCGGCAAGCTCGTAGAGGATTTCATAGATTTCCGATTTGGCGCCGACATCGATGCCGCGCGTCGGCTCGTCGATGACCAGCACCTTGACGCCCTGCTCGGAAAGCCAGCGGCCGAGAATAACCTTCTGCTGGTTACCGCCGGAGAGATTGATGATGTCCTGCTTGCGCGAGGGTGTGCGGACGCGAAGCTTGGCGATGAACTGGTCTGCGACCGACACTTCTTTCTTCGGGTTCAAGACGCCGAAGGGCGAGAAGTGCCGGCGCGATGAGATCGCGATATTCTCCTCGATCGACCGGCCCTGGATGATGCCATCGAACTTGCGGTCCTCGGGGCAGAGAACCATGCCGGCGCTGATTGCCGCCTTCGGATTATTGGGGGAGACGGCCACGCCATCGATGGTCACGCTGCCCTGATGGCGATGATCGGCGCCGTAGAGCAGCCGTGCCATTTCGCTTCGTCCCGCACCGATGAGGCCGAAGAAGCCGAGGATTTCACCCTTGCGGACAGAGAAATTGATGGGGGTACGAAGCTTGGAACCCGAGAGGTTCTTCACCTCGAGGCGCACTTCGCCAAGCACGCGCTCGCGCCAGCCCCAGATATTGCTGATCTCGCGCCCGACCATTTCGGCAATGATCTGCTCGCGCGTTGTTTCCGCGACCCTGGGATGGTGGGCGGCAAGCTTGCCGTCGCGCAGTACCGTCAGGCTGTCGCAGAGACGGAAGATCTCGTCGAGGCGGTGAGAAACGTAGAGGATGACGGTGCCCTTGGCCTTCAGCTTGCCAATCAGCGTGAACAGGATTTCGCTCTCACGTGACGAGAGCGACGAGGTCGGCTCGTCGAGGGCGATGACGCGCGCATCGAGCATCACCGCCTTGGCGATCTCCACCATCTGGCGGGCGCCGATCGACAAAGAAGACACTTTCGCGGAGGGATCGACATCGATACCGATCTCTTCAAGCTTGGCGCGCACCGTCTCGATCAGCGTCCTGCTGTTGATGACGCCGGCCTTGCCGGGAAAACGGCCGAGCCAGAGATTTTCGGCAACCGTGAGCTCAGGGACAAGCTGCAGTTCCTGATGAATGACGATAACGCCGGCATGGAAGGCATCGCGGACAGAGCTGTATTTCTGCTCGACGCCATCGATGAGAATGCTGCCCTCATCGGCCGACTGATCGCCCGAGAGCACGCGGATCAGGGTGGACTTACCGGCGCCGTTTTCGCCCATCAGCCCGTGTACAGCGCCTTTTTCGACGCCGAAGGAGACATTGGACAGCGCCTGGACGCCCGGATAACCCTTGGAAATGCTATTGAATTCGAGGAAAGCCATTATCGCTCCGCCGAGAATATGCCCGGCGGCTGAGATGCCGCCGGGATGAAATCATCATGGGAGGATGATTATTCGATGCCGAGGTCCTTGCGAACCTTTTCATAGTCGCCGCGCAGCGCGAGCGAACCGGAGGTCAGCGTGACCTTGGCCGGTTCCTTGCCGTTGGCGATCCAGTCATACATGTCGAGTGCGGTCTCATAGCCGTGACGCTTCGGCGATATGATGACCGTGCCGAAGAAGCCGGTTGCGGACGGCTTCTTGAACTCGTTGATCGCCGATTCCGCACCGCCGATACCGACGCCGATCATGTTGTCGGCGGGGATGCTGACCGATTCAGAGGCGCGCACGGCTCCGAGCACGGCTTCGTCGTTGAGGCCGAAGGCAACCCAGTACTTCACGTCCGCATGCTTGTTGAGAACGGTGGTCGCGGCGTTGAGCGCTGCTTCCGTATCGGTCTTGGCCTGCGGGGCGTCGTAGATATTTTCGGCCGGGAAGCCGGCAGCCTTCAGCACCGAGATCGCGCCTTCGACGCGGTCGACCGCCGTGGGCAGCTGGTCGTAGGAGACGCGGATCGCGCCGACATTCTTCATGTCCCAACCGCGCTTCTTCATCTCGTCGATCAGCGCCTGGCCGACGCCTTCACCGATCTTGGTAGCGGAAATGCCCATGTGCGGCACGTCTTCCAGCGGCTTGCCATCGGCGCCGACCAGGCGGTCATCGACGGTCATCAGCTTGAGCTGGTTGGCGGCAGCCTTGGCGACGATGCCGGGGCCGAGCTTGACGTCAGGCGTGCAGATGATGAAGCCCTGAGCGCCCTGCGCACCGAGGTTGTCGATTGCCGACTGGACCTTCTCGCCATCTTCGGCGCCGATCTTGACAACGGTGAAGCCCTTTTCCTTGGCGGCCTGGTCGGCGAACTTCCATTCGTCCTGGAACCAGGGCTCTTCCGGCTGCTTCACGATGAAACCGATCTTGACATCCTCCGCCAGGACGGAGCCGGCAGCCAGAACGGCAAAGGCACCGGCGAGGACGGCTGCTTTGAAGAAGCGCATAATCTCTCTCCCTAAAATCTCGATCTGCCGCTCACTCGGCAGCGTCAAATGAATATGAATAAACATCATACCAGTCAATATTTGTGTATGATTATTTCTGCGATTCCACCGGTGAAAAGCCAGTGCAAATCGTCGCAACCGTTGAAATAGGCTGAAAATGAGCTGATGCGAGGTCCCTTTCGGTCATTAACCAGAAAATAAATCCTATATATATTGACATTGGAATCGCCGATAATAGTGTGCCGCCACAATCCGGATCAGCCTCGACGTCGCGGAGAAGGCATCGCTTCATGGCCATTATCGATTTGCAGGAGGGTGCGCTTTCGGCCCGTATTTCGACGACCGGCGGCCTGCTCCTCGACTATAGCTGGATGCGGGACGGCCGGAAGATCCCGCTTCTGCGGCCGGCGAACGATGATGCCGATGCGCTCTCCTCGGCCTGCTATCCTCTGGTGCCCTTCGGCAATCGCGTCAGGGGCAACCGCTTCACCTTCGAAGGGCGCGAGCACAGCCTGAAGCCGAACAGAGACTGGGATCCGCATTACCTGCACGGTGACGGTTGGCTCGCGCAATGGGACGCTCTTTCGAGCAATGACAGTACCGCGCGGATCACCTTGCGCCATCGGGCCGATGGCACGCCCTACAGCTATGAGGCGCAAGAGGGCTTCGTGCTGACGGCCGAAGGGCTGGAACTGCATATGCGGGTGGAAAATGCCGGTGACGAGGCCCTGCCCTTCGGGCTCGGCTGGCATCCCTTCTTTCCGTTGACTGAAGGCACGACGCTTCTTGCAAAGGCCGAGCGTTTCTGGACGGAGACGGAGGGCTGGCTGCCGGGCGAGCCGGCGGAAATCCCCGCCGATCTCGACTTCTCTCAGGCCGCGCCCCTGCCACAGCGATGGATCAACAATGGCTTCGAAGGCTGGAGCGGGACGGCGCGCATCACCTGGCCAGAGACGCGCACGACGCTCGACCTGACCGCGGACCCGATCTTCCGCCACGCCGTCCTCTTCCTGTCGGACGCGCGTTTCGATCCCGGGTTCCGCCGCGACTATTTTTGTTTCGAACCGATGTCCCATCTCGCAAACGGGCATAATCTTCCCGGACTTGGCGATCTCACGGTTCTGCAGCCGGGCGAAAGCCTTGAGGGCTCGATCCGATTGCAGCCGCGCGAAATCGCCTAGCTGTCAAATACATAAAGAGGAAACAGACGATGCCGAACCGCCTTTCCGGAAAAAGGGTCTTGATCACGGGTGCCGCGCAGGGGATTGGGCAGGCGATCGCCGAGGCATTCGCGAGTGAAGGCGCGCGCCTCTTCCTCATCGATCGCGATGAAAACCTGCTTGCAGAAACCGCAGCCGCGCTTGCCGCAAAGGGTGCCGTGCTCGGCTATCAGGTTGCCGATATCACTGATGGCAACGCCATCAAGGCAGCCGTTGCCCGGGCCGCGGAAGAGATCGGCAGCATCAATGCGCTGGTCAACAATGCCGGCGTCAATGTCTTTGCCGAACCCTTGCAGACGACGGATGAGGAATGGCAGCGCTGCTTCGACATCAATCTCAGGGGCGCCTGGCATTGCTGCCGTTCGGTGCTGCCGGAGATGATCGCGGAGGGCGGCGGGGTGATCCTCAACATCGCCTCCACCCATGCCTTCACGATCATTCCCCACACCTTCCCCTACCCGCTCGCCAAACATGCCCTTCTCGGCATGACCAAGTCGCTCGGCATCGAATATGCGCCGAAGGGCGTGCGGGTGAACGCGATTGCGCCGGGTTACGTCTCGACCCAGAAGGTGATCGACTACTGGAACAGTTTCCCCGATCCGGAAGCGGCAAAGGCTGAGACGATGAAGTTGCATCCGGGCGGGCGCATCGCCACGCCACAGGAAATCGCCATGGCGGCGGTCTTCATGATCTCCGACGAATGCACCTTCATGAACGCCACCTGCCTGACGATCGATGGCGGCTTAAGCGTCATCCAGCATCAGTGACGGTTGGCTCTTCATTTCAGGCTACCAGGCCGGAAATGGATCTTCGAGGAGAGACCAGTCGCGCGGATCGGGGCTTGCCAGGCAACCGTCGAGTGCTGCCCGTATATGCGTCTCGTCCATGCCAACACCGATGAACACCAGTTCCTGCCGGCGGTCGCCCCAGGCATTGTCCCACCGGCTCTCAATATGCCGGCGGAACTCATCGTGCTCAGGCCAGTCTTCCCGGGGAACTGTCGCCCACCAGAACCCCATGGGTTCGCAGCGCCGCTGTGCGCCGGCAGCCGACATCAGGCCGACAATGCGCGGGCGCGTCGCGAGCCAGAAATGACCCTTGGCCCTGATGACGCCGGGCCAGGGATCGTCGAGGAAAGCTCTTAAGCGCTTGGGATCGAAAGGTCGGCGCGCGCGATAGACGAAGCTCGACACGCCATATTCCTCGGTCTCCGGCACGTGCTCGCCGGGACTGTAGAGTTCCTTATGCCAGAGCGGATGGGCGGATGCCTTCGCCTCGTCGAAAAGGCCGGTATTGAGGACAGTCGAAAGCGCGACTTCGCCGAAATCCGTTTCCACCTGGCGCGCATCCGGATTGAGGGATGCGACCGTCTTGCGGATTTCGGCGCGTATGTCTTCGCTCGCATCGGAAATCTTGTTGATGACGACGACATCGGCGCACTCGATCTGATCCACCAGGAGATCGATGAGGGTGCGCTTGTCTTCGTCATCCCGCTGCAGGCCGCGGTCGGCCAGGAGATCGGCACTGCTGTAATCGGCAAGCAGGTTTGCGGCATCGACGACGGTGACCATCGTGTCGAGCCGCGCAAAATCCGAGAGCGACACACCGTTCTCGTCCCGGAAGGAGAAGGTCGCAGCGATCGGCCGAGGCTCGGCTATGCCCGTTCCCTCGATCAGGAGATAGTCGTAGCGGCCCTCCTCGGCCAGCCGCCGCACCTCTGTCAGGAGATCGTCGCGCAGGGTGCAGCAGATGCAGCCATTGCTGAGCTCCACCAGCGTCTCCGTCGTATGCGAGAGGTTGCAGCCGCCGTCCCTGATAAGGTCGGCGTCGATGTTCACTTCACTCATATCGTTGACGATGACGGCGACCCTGAGGCCCTGCCGGTTCATGAGTACCCGGCTTAAAAGCGTCGTCTTGCCGGCTCCGAGGAAGCCGGCAAGGACTGTGACCGGAAGCCGGTCCATCCCGTTCGCCGGCGAGACAGCCAGCATCTGTTTCATATCGATCGCATTCAAACCGTTGCTACCTCCTGCGATGCATCACGCGACGAGTTGCGGCTTGAAGACCACGTCGGCGTAGTAATTGGTGGAACCGAAGGTGGCGTTCGGGAACAACCCCGTCGTGGCCGAACCGCCATAGGCATAGACACCATTGCCGCCTGCGGCAGCGCTGGAGAGCGCCGATAGCGGACCGCTTGAGACGCCGTTTGTAAAGAAGCCACTCGTCGCGGCGTAGGCCCCTGTCGTGTGGTAGGAGGCGATATAGGTGGTGTTGGCAGCGATGGTGACGGGTGTTGCCAAGTTGACGGTCTGCCAGCCGCTTCCCGTGGTGCCGGAATAGGTGGCGGTGGCGAGCTTGGTGCCTGTGCTGCTCCAGAGATCGACGACATTCTGGCCGTTGTCATTGGCGCTGCGGTAGAACTTGATGGCCGTGATCTGACCGGCAACGTTTGAGGTGAATTTGACGCCGAGTTCGAGCTGCTTGCTGTCGTTGAGGTTCGTCTGGGTCGGCACGGCCGACGCATTGAACAGGCTGTAGGACGCCGTCGACGCCGTAATGTTGAAGGTCTCGTTGGTCGAAAGACCGCCGAGATCGGTTGCCGTGACCTTGACGCCATAGGTACCGGCCGTCGTTGCCGTGCCGGAGAAGGTGCGGGTTGAAGCGTTGAAGGCAAGCCAGGACGGCAGTGCCGTGCCATCGGCGGAGGTGGCCGTATAGGTCAGCATATCGCCGGTATCGACATCGGTGAACGTATTGGTCGGCAGCACGAAGGAGAAGGCCGAACCGATCGTGGCGTTCTGGGTCGCCGTCTGGGCGGCCAGAACCGGGGCGTCATTGGCGCCATGGATGGTGATGGTGAGACTTGCCGTTGACGTGGCGCCGGACGTATCGCGCATAGTGTAGGTAAAGGCGTCACTCAGCGTGTTGGTCGACTGACGCAGAGCCTGGACGGCGGCATTGGTCTCGTTGACGGCATAGGTATAGGCACCGGCCGCATTGAGGGTGAGGCTGCCATAGGTACCGCTCAATGCCGAGCCGAGCGTGCCTGCGGTCGAGCCGAAGACGACGGCGGTGACCGTCTTGGTATCACCGGTATCTGCATCGGTATCATTGGTCAGAACGTTGCCGCTCGCAGCCACGCCACCCGAACCATTGGCAACACCGCCCTTTTCCGTCGCATCGCCTAAATCGGCAACTGCTGTCGGCGCCCGATTGCCGGCCGCCGCCGCCGCGATGTTGAAGGTCTCGTTGGTCGAAAGGCCGCCGATATCGGTTGCGGTCACCCTGATACCATAGGTGCCAGCCGTCGTTGCCGTGCCCGAGAAGGTGCGGGTCGAAGCGTCGAATGTGAGCCAGGACGGCAGGGCCGTACCGTCTGCCGCCGTCGCCGTGTAGGTCAGCGTCTCGCCGCTATCGACATCGGTGAAGGTCGTGGCCGGCAGTATGAAGGAGAAGGCGGAGCCGACCGTGGCATTCTGGGTCGCCGTCTGGGCAGCCAGAACCGGTGCATCGTTGGCGCCGTGGATGGTAATCGTCAGGCTCGCCGTTGCCGTCGCACCTAAGGCGTCACGCATCGTGTAGCTGAAGACTTCGCTCAGCGTGTTGGTGGACTGGCGCAGTGCCTGAACGGCGGCATTGGCCTCGTTAATGGTATAGGTATAGGCACCTGCCGCACTAAGTACGAGGCTGCCATAGGTGCCGTTCAGCGCCGAGCCGAGCGTGCCTGCGGTCGAGCCGAAGACGACAGCGGTCACTGTCTTGGTGTCACCGACGTCCGGATCGGTATCATTGGTCAGAACGTTGCCGCTCGCCACCGCACCGCCCGAACCATTGGCAACGCCGCCCTTCTCCGTCGCATCCCCCGCATCCGCAACCGCAGTCGGTGTCGTGTTGGGTGCGGCCGAAGTCGGAGAGAATACCACGTCGGCATAGTAGTTGGAGGAACCGAAGGAGGCAGTCGGGAAAATGCCTGCCGTAGCCGAACCGCCATAGGCGTAGACGCCGTTGCCGCCGGCCGTCGCATTCGACTGGGCCGTCAATGGGCCGCTGATAACGGCACTCGTGAAGACATTGCCGGTCGCCACATAGGCCCCTGTCGTATGGTAGGAGGCGATATAGGTGGTGTTTGCGGCGATGGTGACGGGCGTTGCGAAGTTGACGGTCTGCCAGCCACTTCCTGTGGTGCCGGAATAGGTGGCGGTGGCGAGCTTGATGCCTGTGCTGCTCCAGAGATCGACGACGTTCTGGCCGTTGTCATTGGCGCTGCGGTAGAACTTGATGGCCGTGATCTGACCGGCAACATTCGAGGTGAACTTGACGCCAAGTTCGAGCTGCTTGCTGTCGTTGAGGTTCGTCTGGGTCGGAACGGCCGACGCGTTGAACAGGCTGTAAGTCGCTGTCCCCGCCGTGATGTTGAAGGTCTCGTTGGTCGAAAGACCGCCAATATCGGTTGCCGTGACGCGGACGCCGTAAGTACCGGCCGTTGTTGCCGTGCCGGAGAAGGTGCGGGTTGAAGCGTTGAAGGCAAGCCAGGACGGCAGTGCCGTGCCATCGGCGGAGGTGGCCGTATAGGTCAGCATATCGCCGGTATCGACATCGGTGAACGTATTGGTCGGCAGCACGAAGGAGAAGGCCGAACCGATCGTGGCGTTCTGGGTCGCCGTCTGGGCGGCCAGTACCGGGGCGTCATTGGCGCCATGGATGGTGATGGTGAGACTTGCCGTTGCAGTGGCACCAGCTGTATCGCGCATCGTATAGGTGAAGACGTCGTTCAGCGTGTTGGTCGACTGACGCAGAGCCTGGACGGCGGCATTGGTCTCATTGACGGCATAGGTATAGGCACCGGCCGCATTGAGCGTGAGGCTGCCATAGGTGCCGCTCAGTGCCGAACCCAGTGTCCCAGCCGTGGAGCCGAAGACCACTGCCGTCACCGTCTTGGTATCACCGGTATCTGCATCGGTATCATTGGTCAGAACATTGCCGCTCGCAACCACACCGCCGGAGCCGTTGGCAACGCCACCCTTTTCCGTCGCGTCACCGGCATCGGCAACCGCAACCGGTGTTGCGTTGCCTGGTGTCGATGACGTCGTAAACATCACATCGACCCAGTAGTTCGTCGATTCGAAGGTGGCTGTGGGGAAAAGGTTGCCGCTGCCATAGACGAACACGCCGTTGTTGGCGACCGGCGCCGTCAGCGGCCCGCTCGTCACATTGGAGATGAAGTAGTCGGTGGTCGATGAGTAATGACCGCTGTTGGTGTGATAAGACGCCGTATAGATCTGCCCGGGCGTCAGGCTCACCGGGCTGGAGAAATAGGCCGTCTGCCAGCCGGTGGCGGTCTCGTTCGTAAAGGTGAGGGTCGCAACCGGCGTTCCCGTGCTCGACCACAGTGTGCCGGTATGCGTACCCGTGTCCAGGCTGCTCTTGTAGAAGCGAAGGCCGGTAATGGTCCCTGCCACAGAGGTCTGGAAACGGACACCGAGCTCTACCGCCGTTGCATCGTCAGTGTTGACGATATCAGGCGTCGCAGCGCCAAAGAGAGATGTAAAGCTCGCGCCGGTGACTGTGACCGTTCGTCCTGCCGAAGGCGTTTCAAGATTGACGCTGTCATCGACGGCGCGCGACAGGATCGTATAACTGCCCGCCACTTGCGGCGCCCAGCTATAGGTCCAGTTCTCATCGCCCGTCGCCGGATGCCAGCTCGCGCCATTATCGGTCGAGACCTCGACGCCGGCAATCACCCCGCCGCCCGCATCCGTGGCGGTCCCGGTAATCGTCACCGTCGAGCCGACAGTCGTCGTCGCTGGCGCGGTGATGATGGAGGTCGGAGCAGTGCGGTCGGTCGAACCGGTCGCCGCGACGAGCCCGGATTGCAGCGTCCCGGGCTGAATGCCCATGTCGGCCAGCAGATTGACCATGGCCTGCTGCACGCGTGGATCGGTCGGCGTCGCCTCGTTGTCGTGGTTGTCGCTGAGGCCCCAGGTCCAATAGACAGTACCGGCGCCGAACACCAGCGCGCCGCTCGGCGCGCGATAAAGCGTCAGATTGTGGGTCGCGGTCGCATTGCCCGTCGTATTGCCGTAGTCAAGCAAGTAGCTGCTGACGTCCATCGTCGTCGATGACAGTTTCACGAGGCCGGCCGGATCGAAGCCGTTATCGGGCGCTTCGTCCCATTCGTAGCCGAGATAGTTCTTGGTCAGCGTCGCCGTCTGGCCAGGTTGAAGATTGGCAACACTCGTATTTCGCCAGAAGCGCAGATTGGCATCATCATAGCCAACGGTAATGGCACCGAGATTGCTGCCGACGTCATCGACCCTGAACAATTGCCCGGTCAGCGAATTTTCCGGGGCGCCGCCGCCGATTGCCGGCGGGCTCTGACGCGGATCACGGAAGGTGCCCGTCCACTGGTCGGAAGGGTCGATGCTGCTGCCGGGCGCCCAGGTCTCCTTGTAAGAGATCAGCGTGCGATAGTCGGTGGAATCAGCGCTGAAACTATCGCCCCATCGCGTGCGCCAATAGACCTCGTTGCCGCTCCAGAACATGAGGTTGACGCCGGCATCGCGAGCGGCCTCGACATTGGCTCGCTGCTGTCCCGACCAGTATTCGTCGTGACCGGCATCGACATAGGTCTTGTGATTGAGCAGCAGGCTGCCATAGCGATCGACATCGACGCCCGACATGTAGGAGACGTCATAGCCGTTCTGTTCCAACCAGAAGATGCCGGCAAATTCGGCGCCGAAGAGATAGTCCTGCGGACCGGCATAGGTGCCGACCCCACCGCGGGTGGCAATCGGCCTGTTATAGCTCAACGCATAGGCGCGACCCGCCCCCTGCCCTGTCGCCGGGCCGTCGCCGCCGTAGAAGTTCGCGCCGCCCCACCCGTTATAGGCCTGCCAGGTCTCGTCGGCAGTCTGGAAAACGATGTCGCTGTGGCTGTCGTCGTCGCGGACGATGAAGGGGATCTGATTTTCGCCGAACGTGCCGTCCTGACGCACGAGCTTGGCGATATAGACGCCCGAGACTGCATCATCAGGCACGGCCCAGGAGGCCGAGACCGACCAGTTGCCGGCATCAACCGTGCCGGTTGCGGCATTGTAGAGCGGATCGGGCTGGTTCTGCACGCCGGTGTGCTGAATGGTATCGACCTTGCGCGCGCCCATGCCGCCATAATAGCCGAGGCGGTAGATATCGATCCGGTAATTGTTGGAATCCGTGTCGATCTTGAAGTTGATCGTCTTGCCGTTATCGACGCTGATATCGGTCGCAAAGCCCTGGATATTGTCGCTGCCTGCGCCGTCGATACCCCACTCGCTCTCCGGGTTGCCCTGTTTGAGGTTCTCCTCAACGATCTTGTTGGCAGGTGCTGCCGCCGCAGCGGCATTCGCTACCAGATTTTGTGTTGTCTGGGTGCGCGCCGGGTTGGTGACCGAACCGGAAAGGATGCCGATGCCCGTCGTGCCGCCTCCGGCACCACCGGGCAATGAACCATTCGTATTCGGCGCGGTGATCCACTGCGCCGTGCCGCTGCGCCACTCGGTGATCGTGGACAGGTTGCGATCGGCAAACGAATCGCTGACCGAGGCGCCGATCGCCTGTTTGGCCGTTGCGACGAAATCCGGCCCTTCCGTCAGCCTCGTTCCCGGCAACTGACCGTCCTGCTGCAGCAGGGCACCGCCATGAGCCCAATCGAGGAGCTTGGTCGGCGAGGTGTAGTAGCCGCAACCGCAGATGCCATAGGGCAGACCGGAGGCCAGCGATTGCGCGTGAACGGCCTGCTCGGTCGCTTGAGCCGAGGGGGCCGATTCGAGAATGACGACCTTGCCCGAAGACGTATGCTGAGCCACCCCGGCGGCTGCAGCTTGCCCGGAGCCCACCGTTGCGGCGCCCTGGCCGAGATAGGAAGCCAGCGGGTCGATCATTCCGGAATAGGTGCGATAAAGCGAACCCCCAGGGCCGGCGGTCCCGCCGTTCGCACCACGCTCGAAGGGTGCAGATCCTGTGCCCTGGGCCGTCACCATATGCACGGACCGATCGGCATTTTGGTCAGCCGCTTCGCGCAGTGCCGCCAATGTTTGCTGTGGTGGCAGCGGCGCGTGGCCGATGTCGGCCACAACGTCGCTGCCGCGTTCCACATGACGTTCTTCTTCGGGCAGCGCATTGCCGTCCTGGCTGGCAAGAGGCGCGTCCTGCTTGTTTAGATCCGGTATCTTGACCGATGACGCCAGCTGGGCGCTATACGCGTCTTTTTCGGCCTTCTTGCGCGGCCTTGCATTTGCTCCGATCGCGAGCCACGTGGGAACCCACGAATCCATCAAGAGTGAACGCGAAGTCCACCGGCCAGCGTTGCGATACATGGCTTGCCCTCTCGCTAATGTGCTAGATCAAAATTTATGAGGATCGTTCTATGCGTGAATTTCCAATATAGTCCAAAAATGGAGAGTATATCCTACCCCTTTTGGTCTATTAGCGGCATCCTTTCAGACATGCGAAATTTTGTGCTTGTTTTACCTTCTCGAAAGAGGAAATAAATCCGGCAATTATGGAGTTTAATTTACAACTTTAGCAATTAAAGCACACATATTCTTGAAAAGACTCGATCACACTCTGGACTTTCTATTTTGTGCCATCCGGTGATCGATTCGGCCTTCTGTTTGACGAATCCGGTACACATGCTGTGCAGGCGCACAACGGGTCTGTCTAGTTTTTGCGCAGCAGCATTACTTGACACAATTTTGGGCGATCCATAGAGTTTTATCCATCTGGTAAAAAAGAGGGGAACTCATGAAAAATCAGATCACTATCTCACGTCGTACGGTGCTTGCCTCCGGCATGGCGCTCGGTGCAACCGCCTTTGCACCCAGGCTCTGGGCGCAGGAAAAACTCAAGGTTGCCGGCATTCATGCCTCGCCGGTCGAAAATGCCTGGAACTCCTGTCTGCACAAGGCGCTGCAGGACGCCGCTTCCGAAGGCGTGATCGAATATGTCTTCTCCGAAGGAGTCTCGGGCACGGATTATCCGCGTGCAATGCGCGAATATGCCGAGCAGGGCTGCGCCCTCATCGTCGGCGAGGCCTATGCGGTCGAGCGTGAAGCTCGCCAGGTTGCCGCCGACTATCCAAAGACGGCCTTCATGCTGGGCTCGAGCGGAGAGCCCTCGGGTGACAATTTCGGCGTTTTCGGCACATGGAACCATGACGGCGCCTATCTGGCCGGCATGCTGGCCGGCAAGATGACGAAATCCGGCATCGTCGGCTCGGTCGGCGCGCTGCCGATCCCGGAAGTCAACATGCTGATGAATGCCTTTGCCGCCGGCGTGAAGGAAGTCCGCCCTGACGCCAAGCACCTCGTCGCCTTCATCGGCACCTTCTTCGATCCGCCGAAGGCGCGCGAAGCCGGCCTTGCCCAGATCGATGCCGGCGCCGACATCCTGTTCGGCGAGCGTATCGGCACGGCCGATGCCGCCAAGGAACGCGGCATCAAGTCCGTCGGTTCGCTGATCGACTATACGCCGCGCTATCCCGATACCGTCTTTGCCAATGCCATCTGGGGCTTCCGCCCGATCCTGAACGCGGCGATCGCCGATGTGAAGGCCGGCAAGCCGACCGGCAACAATTACACCCGCTTCGGCCTGATGAAGGAAGGCGGCAGCGATATTGTCTACGTCAAGGGCGTCGCACCGGCGGAAGCCGAAGCGGCGATGGAGGCCAAGCGCGCTGCCATCAAGTCCGGCGCCTTCGAGGTGCCGATCATGCCTGAGGAGCCGAAATAAGCCGGCATCCGCATGAACGCGACTGATACCAGCAAGGGCTCGATACCGGGCGGCGACGCAATGGCGCTCGCCGCCCGGATCGGCAGCGGTGCGCTCAGCTGTAGCGAGGCGATGACGGCGGCGATTTCGGCTGCCAGGGCGAATGAAGCTCTGGGGGCGATCTGTCACCTGGATGAAACGCTCGGCATGACGAATGCCGCAGCGCTTCAACGCGAACATAGGGATAGTCCCGCGATCTTTGCCGCACGTCCCTTCGCCGGCGTGCCGACGCTTGCGAAGGATCTCGGCGGCCCGTTCAGGGGCCTCGCCGTCCGGGCCGGCTCCCGGCTCTTCGACGGCATGCTCGACCCATCGGACGATTCCGATCTCGCCGCACGCTTCCGGCAGGCCGGTTTCAGCCTGTTCGGTCTCACCACCAGCCCGGAAGTCGGCCTGTCGCTCGCAAGCGAACCGGCACGCGGGCCTGTCTGCCGCAACCCTCTCGATCCATCCCGCACGGCAGGCGGCTCTTCCGGTGGCGCAGCCGCAGCGGTAGCGGCCGGCATTGTGGCCATTGCCCATGCAACCGATGCCGGAGGTTCCATTCGCGTGCCGGCCGCCTGTTGCGGCCTCGTCGGCCTGAAATCCAGCCGTGGCGCCATTCCCGGCGGCCCAGGCTTCGGCAACCATCTTGGCGGTATCGCCAGCGAACTCGCCGTCTGCCGTTCGGTGCGCGACGCACGCGCAATCTTCGACGCGATCCGTGGAGATTCCGCCGGTCCCTATGCAGCACCGGCGCTCGAGAGCAGCGAAAGACCGCGCCTGCGCATCGGCCTGCTGACAGATACCGGCAGCGATTTTCCGACCGAAGCGGCACGGCAGCAGGCCGTTTGTGCCGCAGCCCGCAGTCTTGAAGAGGACAGCCATGAGATCATTATCGTCGAATGGCAGCGGCTGGAAGCAAGCATCATCGCGAGCGCGGCCATTTTCGCCGATATCGTCGCAGTCAATCTGGCATGGCTTGTCGAAAGCTTCCATCTCGACCTCTCCAGCGCCGAACCGCTGACGGCTGCTTTTGCGCTGCGTGGGGCAAAGCTTGCGCCGACCGCACTCTGGCATAGCCTCAGCGCCATGCCGCATGTCAGCCATGATCTCTGGCGCCTGTTCGACACGATCGACTGCCTGCTCACACCGATGCTTGCGACGGCGCCGCTGCCAATCGGCTCCTTTCCAAGCGATCATCAGGATACCGACCTGCATCTGAACCGGATGGCGCGCTTTGCACCGCTCGCCTGCCTTGCCAATATTTCCGGCTTTCCGGCTCTGACCATGCCTTTCGGAAGCGATGCGGACGGCATGCCGCTTCCGGTGCAGTTGCTGGCACCGATGGGCCGGGAACCCCTGCTGCTGGCCCTTGCCGCGCGGCTCGAAGCGGAGCAACGTTGGATCCACCCCCATGCCATTGCGGGACTTGCCTCATGACATCAGCTCCCGTGCTCCAGCTCGCCGGCATCAGCAAGCGTTTCGGCACGATCCAGGCCAATGACGATATTTCGCTGAGCCTCGCCCAGGGCGAAGTGCTGGCACTGCTCGGTGAAAACGGCGCCGGCAAGACCACGCTGATGAGCATCCTTTTCGGCCACTACGTCCCGGATAGCGGCACGATCCATATCGAAGGCAGCGAATTGCCGGCCGGCCGGCCACGCGCGGCGATCCGCGCCGGCATCGGCATGGTGCACCAGCATTTCTCGCTCGCGCCGAACCTGACCGTGCTTGAAAATGTCATGACGGGAACGGAGAAGCTGTGGTCATGGAAATCGGAAAAGGCTGCCGGTCGCGCCAAGCTTCTTTCCATGGCGACCCGCTTCGGCCTCGAGGTCAATCCCGATGCACGCCTCGGCGACCTCTCCGTCGGCGAGCAGCAGCGCGTCGAAATCCTCAAGGCGCTCTATAACGATGCCCGGATTCTGATCCTCGACGAGCCAACGGCGGTGCTCACCAATATCGAGGCGGAACGCCTTTTCCGAACGCTCCGGGAAATGGCCCGGCAGGGCCTGTCGCTGATCTTCATCTCGCACAAGCTCGATGAGGTGATCAATGCCGCCGACCGCGTCGTCGTGCTGCGCGGCGGAAAGGTGGTCGCCGAAAGGCTTGCCGGCGAGACGAGCAAGGCCGAACTTGCCGAACTGATGGTCGGCCGGCGGGTGACGCGCCCGGTCCGCGAGGCATCGACCCCAGGCGCGGTCATCTTCGAAGCTGTCGGCGTTACCGTCCGCGACGGCGGCCAGGAGCGGCTGAAGGATATCAGCCTGCAACTCCACGCCGGCGAGACGCTTGGCATTATCGGCGTCTCCGGCAATGGCCAGGCGACGCTCAGCCACCTCGTCAGCGGCCTCACCGGCTGGAGCAGCGGCGACATCCTGCTCTTCGGGCAAACGGTGACCGAAACCAGCGTCGAGAGCCTGATCGATACCGGGATCGGCCGCATTCCCGAAGATCGCAACAAGGAAGGCGCGATCGGCGAACTCGCCGTCTGGGAAAATGCCGTGCTGGAACGTATCGCCTCGCCGCGCTTCTCGCGTCGCGGGCTGGTGGACCGCAGGGCCGGCATGGCCTTTGCCCAGGAGATCATCGCGGAATTCGATATTCGCGGTGGCGGGCCGGCGACGCGCACACGGCTTCTGTCCGGTGGCAACATGCAGAAGCTGATCCTTGGCCGCAATCTGCATGACCGGCCGAAGATCCTGATTGCCGCGCAGCCGACACGCGGGCTCGACGAGGGCGCGGTCGCCGCCGTCCATGCCCGGATTTTGCAGGCGCGCAAGGAGGGTACGGCCGTCCTGCTGATATCGGAAGATCTCGACGAGGTGATCGGCCTTGCCGACCGCATCCAGGCGATCGTCAAGGGGCGCCTGTCACCCCCCATCGATGCGCACAGTGCCGATCCCCGAAAACTCGGCCTGATGATGTCAGGCGAATGGACGTCCGAGGTCCAGCATGCGTCTTGAACGCCGCGATCACCGCCCGCTCTATCTGGTTGTCGCGGCGCCCATCGGCGCCGTCATCGCCGCGCTCGCCATTGCCGGCATCCTCATTGCGCTTGCCGGTGCCCCGGTCCTGGAAGCCTATTGGCGCATCCTCATCGCCGCCTTCGGCACAAGGCTTTCGGCAACCGAAACGCTGACAAGGGCGACACCGTTGATGCTGACCGGCCTTGCCGCCGCCGTCGCCTTCCGCGCCCGGCTCTGGAATATCGGCGCCGAGGGTCAGTTCTATCTCGGCGCCATCACCGTTGCCGCACTCGGGTCGAAACTGCTGGCCGGCCTGCCGGCCGTCCTTCTCATCCCCGCCCTGCTGATTGCCGGGGCCGTCGCCGGCATGGTGTTGATCCTCGTGCCGCTATGGCTACGGCTGCGCTTTTCAGTCGATGAGGTGGTCACCAGCCTGCTGTTGAATTTCGTCGCCCTGCTCTTCGTCTCCATGCTGATCGACGGCGTGCTGAAGGATCCGCTGGCCTTCGGCTGGCCGCAATCCATGCCGGTGAGCGATCATGCGCTGCTGCCGAAGCTGGTCGCGCGCTCGCGGCTGCATGTCGGCTTTATCATCGCCATCGTCATCGCATTCGCCGTCTATTTCCTGCAGTCGCGTACGGTCTTCGGCCTGCGTTCGCGCGCTGCCGGCCTCAATCCTGCCGGCGCGGTCTTTGCCGGCGTGCCGCTCGGCATGACGCTCGTCAAGGTCGCCTGTCTCTCCGGGGGGCTTGCGGGTCTTGCCGGCGCGATCGAGGTGATGGGTGTGAAGGGCTATGTGACGACGGATCTCTCGCCCGGCTTCGGCTATTCCGGCATCATCGTCGCCATGCTTGCCAACCTGCATCCGATCGGCGTGATTGCCGCGGCCCTCTTCACCGCCACCATGTTCGTCGGCGCCGACGGCATGAGCCGGGCGCTCGGCATACCGACCTATATTGCCGACGTGACGGTCGCCGTCTCGCTCCTGACCATGCTTATCGCCCTGTTCTTCACCCAATATAGGATCCGCAGATGATGGCCCTGATCGACATCGTCTCCTCTGCCGGTCTCTGGGCCGCCGTGCTGCGCATCGCCACGCCGCTGATCTTCGGCACGCTCGGTGCCCTTCTTTGCGAGCGGGCGGGCGTGCTCAACCTCGGCATCGAGGGCATCATGACCTTCGGGGCGATGATCGGCTGGCTTGCCGTCTTCCACGGCGTCGATCTCTGGACCGGCCTTTTGGTCGCGGCACTTGCCGGTGCAGTCTTCGGCCTTTTGCATGCGCTTTTGACCGTGACGCTCGGCCTGTCGCAACACGTCACCGGCCTTGGCATTACGCTCTTTGCCTCCAGCCTCAGCTATTTCATCTTCCGCCTCGTGGTGCCGCTTGCCGGCACGCCACCGACGATCGTGCCCTTCCAGCCGCTCGATATCCCTGTTCTCTCCGACCTGCCTTTCCTTGGCTCTGCCCTCTTTGCGCAAACGGCACCGACCTATCTCGCGATCCTGCTTGCTGTGGCGATGGGCTACCTGATCTTCCGCACGCCGCTCGGCCTGACCATCCGAATGACCGGCGAAAACCCGCATGCGGCCGAAGCGCAGGGCATCGACCCGATCAGGATCCGCTATGGTGCAATCATTGCCGGCAGCGCGATCATGGCTGTCGGCGGTGCTTTCCTGACGCTGTCGGCCTTCAACAGCTTCTTCCCGACCATGGTCCAGGGGCGCGGCTGGATCTCCATCGCCCTCGTCGTCTTCGCCTCCTGGCGGCCGGGCCGCGCCTTCCTCGGCGCCCTGCTTTTCGCCTTCTTCGACGCCTTCCAGCTGCGGCTCCAGACGGTGCTCGGCGGGGTCGTTCCCTATCAGCTTTTCCTGATGACGCCCTATCTCCTGTCAATTGCAGCCCTCGCCGTCATGGCACGGCGCGCCCGCGTGCCGCAGGCGCTGATGCAGCCCTATCGCCGCGGCGAGCGGTGAAACCAATTTTCAAAACCACAACAGACCGGTGCCGCCATGTTTGACCTGATTATCAGAAACGCAAATCTTCCCGATGGCCGCAGCGGCATCGATATCGCCATAGAGAAGGGTAAGATCGCCGAGGTCGCAGCTCGCATCGAGACCGAGGCAGGCGAAGAAATCGACGCGACCGATCGGCTCGTCAGCCCGCCTTTCGTCGATCCGCATTTCCACATGGATGCCACGCTCTCGCTCGGCCTGCCGCGCATGAACCGCTCCGGCACGCTTCTCGAAGGCATTGCGCTCTGGGGTGAGCTACGGCCGATCCTTACCCGTGAAGCCCTCGTGGAAAGGGCACTGCTCTATTGCGATCTCGCCGTCTCGCAGGGGCTTCTCGCCATCCGTAGCCATGTCGATACCAGCGATCCGCGACTGGTGACCGCCGAGGCACTGATCGAGGTGCGCGAGAAGGTTGCTCCCTATATCGACCTGCAGCTCGTCGCCTTTCCCCAGGATGGTTACTATCGTGCGCCCGCCGGCGTCGAGGCGCTGAACCGGGCGCTGGATATGGGTCTCGATATCGTCGGCGGCATTCCGCATTTCGAGCGCACCATGGCCGATGGCGCGGCATCGGTCGCAGCACTCTGCCGCATCGCCGCCGATCGCGGCCTGCCGGTCGACATGCATTGCGACGAGACCGACGATCCGCTGTCACGCCATATCGAAACGCTGGCGGCAGAGACGGTCCGCTTCGGTCTGCAGGGCCGGGTTGCCGGCTCGCACCTCACCTCCATGCATTCGATGGACAATTATTACGTCTCCAAGCTCATTCCGCTGATGGTGGAGGCGCAAATCAATGTCATTCCCAATCCGCTGATCAACATCATGCTGCAGGGGCGGCACGACACCTATCCGAAGCGGCGCGGCATGACGCGGGTGCGCGAGCTGATGGAGGCCGGCCTCAATATTTCCTTCGGCCATGACTGCGTGATGGACCCCTGGTACTCGATGGGCTCCGGCGACATGCTGGAGGTCGGCCATATGGCGATCCACGTGGCACAGATGGCCGGGATCGAGGACAAGAAGAAGATCTTTGACGCGCTGACCGTCAATTCCGCCAAAACCATGGGCCTCGAAGGCTACGGCCTGGAAAAGGGCAAGAACGCCGACCTCGTCATCCTGCAGGCGCGCGATCCGGTGGAAGCGCTGCGGCTGAAGGCAAACCGGCTCACTGTCATCCGCCGCGGCAAGGTCATCGCCCGCTCGGCGCCGCGTATCAGTGAATTGCATCTCGATGGCCGCCCGGTGACCGTCGATGGCGCGACCTATGCACCGATCACCCCGAGCGCATGAGGACGTCAGCGCTCGCTCTTGACCTGGATCAGATAGGGCGGCGTCAGGCCCGAAGGCATGGCGGGCAGGTGCTGCAGGATTTTCAGGTTGGGATCGAGCGCCCGACGCAGGTGATCGGCAAGCGCTGAACAGGCGCCGTCGATGTCGGCGGCAAGCAGCGCGTCATAGACGCGTGTATGCTCCGAGATCATCATCGAAATTTCCGCCTCGGTGCGGAAATTGGCGAATGTAGAGTGGGTGGCGATCAGTACCCGCTGGCTACGGCGCACGGCGGCAAGGAGTACCGTGTTGGGACAGCCTGAGAGTGAATCGAGATGCAGGTCGGCCTCCACCCGCTCCAGCTTTTCCGGCGCCTGCGGATAGGGGCCGAGAGTTTCAAGCCTCTGCCGCCGCTCTTCGAGCCCCTGCCTCTGCAGGAACGGATAGGCCTGGCGCAGCGCTTCCGGCTCCAGCAGGCGGCGCATGTCGTAGTGGTGGTGGAAGACCCTGGCGCTGAGCGGCCCGGCATACCATCGGTTATTGCTGTCCTGTTCGATGATGCCGCTGCGCTCGAGCTGCGTCAGCACCTCGTGGGCGATGGTGCGGCTGACATCGTAATGCTGGGCAAGTGCTGTCTCGTTCAGCAGGAACCGACCATAGGCGAGACAGACGGCAACGGCATGTTCGACCTCCGGGTAGATCTGCTCGCGACGATTGACGACAGGCACAGTCAGCGAATGCGGCAGGTCGAGACCGGCGGCAAAGAGATCGCCGCGCAGCGGCTCGCCGCCGGGCACGGTATATCCACGGCCCTCGAACGTCCGGATCAGGCCTTCCGAATGAAGCCGCGCCAGCGCGATGCCGGCCGGAATACGGCTGACATTGAAGGCGCGGGCAATGCTCGCCTGCCCGAGAATGAGGCCTGGCGTGAGCGCGCCCCGCTCCAGATGATCACGAAGAACCTGGTAGATCGTCAGATAGATCGGCTCGGACCGAACGGCCGTGGCGCCGGTTTCAGCCTCCGCCCCGCTCGCCATCGTCATGTCTGTTCCAAAGGCCGTCTGCCCATTTTCCGATGCGCCCGATCAGCTTTCGGGCGGTTTTTCCTGCACGGTCCATGATGAAGAAGCCATGGATCGTTCCCTGCCATTCCTCGTAACAGACGTCATTTCCGGCGGCAATCAAGCGCTGTGCATAAGCACGGCCCTCGTCACGCAGGGGATCATGGTCTGCCGTGATGAGCAGGGCCGGCGCCAGGTTCGAAAGATCGGCGGCAAGCAATGGCGAGACGCGCGGGTCGGACGGTGACGTGCCGCCTGCGAGATAGTTCTCGGCAAACCAGACCATCGTTGACTGCTGCAGAGAAAAACCGCGCGCAAATGCGGCTCGGCTGGCCGTCGTGCCTGCAAGGTCGGTCGCCGGATAGATCAGGATCTGACCGGCAAGCGGGAAGCCGAGATCACGCGCAAGGATCGCGAGCGCCGCGCCGATGCTGGCGCCGGCGCTGTCGCCGGCCAAGATCAGACTGTCGGCATCGAGCCCATGCGCTGCGGCATTTGCCCGAAGCCAGATGAGTGCCGCCTCGGCATCCTCCAGTGCCGCTGGAAACGGCGCTTCCGGTGCCTTGCGATATTCGACCGAAAGCACGTTGGCCCGCGCCGCATTGGCGAGCGCGCGCACCGGCCCGTCGTGGGTTTCGATGCTACCCACCATCCAGCCGCCGCCATGGAAGAACAGGATGGTCCGCCCGGTGTCGGCGCTGCGGTAGAGCCTCGCCTTCAATCTCGCGCCGCCGCTCGGAATCTCGAAATCCTCGATGCCGGAGACCGCATCCTTTGTTCCCCAGTGACCGGCAAGCCGTATTTCGGAATCGGCGCGCGCCTGCTGCGGCGACAGCGTTTCCATCGCCGGCCCGCCAAGCGCATCCAGCTCTTCCAGCATGATGCGATATTCCGGCAGGAGCTTCGACCGGTCGACAGGCATCGTTTCTTTCTGCGGTTCCATCGGCCCCTCCCTGATGATTGCCGTGAGCGATCGAAACGGAAGATGGCAAAAAAGTCAATAATCGAATATTGCACGCGATATTCGATCGTGTTAGCGATTGGACATGGCAATGCTGGAAGAGGACCGGACTTGCCCAAACGGGAGGATGTCATGACAATTCGCAGTTTCATTGCTGCAGGCCTTGCATGCTCTGTGGCAGTCGCGCCGCTCAGCGCTTTCGCCTCGGATAACAAGATCGCCCTGGTTCCCGGCGGTCCCCACCCCTATTTCGCGCCTTGGGAACAGGCCGCCGCCGATGCCGCCAAGGATTTCGGCATTGCCGCGGTCGAGTACAAAGTGCCGAGCGAATGGAAGCTGGAGGCCCAGACCGAGCTTCTGGAAAGCCTGGCAGCGCAAGGCACAAACGGCTTCGGCGTCTTTCCGGGTGATGCGGTCGGTATCAATGCCACGCTCTCGGAAATGAAGAACAACAGCATTCCCTCCGTCGCGCTTGGCGGTTGCGCGCAGGATCCGACCGATGTCGGGCTGTGCCTTGCGACCGACGTCTCACAATCGGCCTATCTCGGCACCAAGGCGCTGATCGAGGCGATGGGCGGCAAGGGCACGATCGTTCATCTGGCCGGCCTGCTCGTCGATCCGAACACGACACTGCGCGTCAAGGCGGTCGAAAAGGCCGTTGCCGAGACGAATGGCGCCGTCACCCTGCTACAGACGGTCGGCGATACCGACAGCCAGGAACAGGGCGACCAAAAGGTCAATGCCCTGCTTGCGGCACAGAAGGACAAGATCAACGGCCTGATCGCCACCGGCTATATTTCCTCGGTGGTGGCTGCAACTGCGCTGAAGAACCTCGGCGACAAGAAGATCAAGCTCGTTGGCATCGACGACGACAAGATCATCCTCGATGGCATCCGCGATGGTTTCGTCGCCGGCACCATGGCACAGAACCCTTACGGACAAGCCTATATCGGCGCCTATGTGCTCGACCAGATGGCCGGCGGCTGCAGCGTCAAGGCCGATGCCCCGTGGATCGCCACGCCGCAGACGGCGCATTTCGTCGATTCCGGCACGCTGCTGATCTCCGCCAAGAACGTCGACAGCTACAAGGACGACCTGAAGGCGCTGACGAAGAAGCTGCAGGCAAGCTTCAAGGACACCTACCTCTCCTGCAAGTGACCCGAGCGGCGCGGGGTTCAATCCACCCCGCGCCCGTCATTCCAGTTCAACGAGATCGGGCATCCGAGCGCATGGCACCCATCGACAATGATAGTCCCGTCCCCGATGCAGGCCGGCACAGCCTGTTGGGACTGCTGACCAGGGGTCCGGCCCAGCTTGGTCTGCTGATCATCCTGCTGATCCTGTGGGTCGTCTTCGCCAGCCTGGCGCCCGGCTTCCTGTCGCGCTTCAACCTGAATTCGATGGGCCGCTCGGTCGCAATCGATGTGGTCGTCGGCTTCGCCCAGATGGTGGTGCTGGCAACCGGCGGAATGAACCTTTCGGTCGGCGCGATCGGCGTCTGCTGCGTGATGATTGCCGGCTACCTGATGCAGGCGGCGGGCCTGCCGATCCCCGTCGCGATCCTGTTGACGCTCGCATTCGGCGGACTGCTCGGAGCGCTCAACGGCCTGGCGATCGTCAAGACCGGCGTCAACAGCTTCATCGTGACACTTGCGAGCGCCAGCCTGTTTTCCGGCGGCATGCTGATCTTCACCAAGGGCGTGCCGCTGAACGGCCTGCCAACAGCCTTCGGGGCTTTCGGCCGCAGCGGCGTCGGCCCGGTTCCGTCGCTCGCAATCGTTGCCCTCCTGATCGGCGCCCTGCTCTACATTCTCTTCAAGCATACGGTGCTCGGCCGGCAAATCCTCGCCGTCGGCGCCAACCCGCGCACGGCCGAAATGTCCGGCATTCCTGTCGGGCGGATCACCATTTTCGTCCATGTCCTCTCGGGCGTGCTGGCAGGTGCCGCAGCCCTGATGCTGACATCAAGACTATCAGCAGCCATGCCTGCCGTTGCCGGTGACGACTGGCTGCTGCCTTCCTTCCTCGCCCCCGTGATCGGTGGCACAGCACTTGCGGGCGGCATGGTGTCGGTGATCGGCACGATCCTCGGGGCGCTGCTGGTCGCGACCATCCGCAGCGGCCTTCTGGTGCTGCAGGTCGGGAATTTCTGGCTGCAGCTTTTCCTCGGCGTCTTCCTGCTCTCGGCGATCCTTTTCGAGCGCTACCGGGCAAAACTCGCCATCCGCGAACAGACGAGGCGCGCATGAAGACGCTGCTTTCCTTCGCCGCCCGCACGCAATGGTCCGGCATCCTCCTCGGCGTCATTGCCGGTGGTATTGCGCTCGCCTTCGCATCGCCCGCCTTCATGACCGAATTCAACTGGTTCGTCATGCTGCGCAGCATCTGTGTCTCGCTGCTCGTCGCCTTCAGCCAGATGGTGATGCTGGGCGTCGGCCAGATGAACCTTTCGGTCGGCGCGCTCGGCGGGCTTGTCGCCGTCGTCACCGGCGGGCTGATGGATGTCTGGGGCCTGCCGGCCATGGTGGCGATCATCCTCGGGATCGCCTTTGGCGGCTTAGCCGGCTTTATCAATGGCTGGCTGACAGTGCGCACCGGCATCAACGGCTTCATCGTGACGCTCGCGACGGGGTCGGCCTTTGCCGGCATCAATCTTGGCATTACCAAGGCCATCCCCTTCTATAATCTGTCGCCCGCCTTCGTCGCTTTCGGCAACGGCCGTTTTGGTCCCTTTCCGCTGCTGCTCATCGTACCGCTGGTGGTGACGGTGCTGCTCGTCATCTTCTTTGCCCGCACGGTCGAGGGTCGCTACATGCTGGCGGTCGGTGGCAATGCCCATGCGGCAGAACTCTCGGGCATCTCCGTTGCCCGCGCCACCATCATGGCGCATGTCCTGTCGGGCCTGCTGGCGGCAACCGCCGGCGTGCTGGCCGTCGCGCAACTCGGTTCGGCGCAACCGACGATCGGGGCGGACTGGGTGGTGATTTCCTTTGCGGCGCCGATCATTGGCGGCGCCAGCCTTATCGGCGGCTCGATCTCCATCATCGGCACGTTCATTGCCGTTCTGCTGGTCGGGCTCATTCAGAATGCGATGGTGCTGCTCGCGGTCGATCCCTACTGGGTCACGTTCCTGCTCGGCGCTCTGATCCTCGCCGCCGTCTGGATCAACCGCTACCGTGCAATCCGGGTTGGGGAGGATTGAGATGGCACTCGTTCTCGACCGGATCGGCAAATCCTTCCCAGGTGTACGGGCGCTCAACAATGCCGCACTCGCGCTCAATGGCGGTGAAATCCATGCGCTGATGGGTGAAAACGGCGCCGGCAAATCGACGCTGATCAAGATCATAACCGGCGTCCATCGGCCCGATAGCGGAACAGTCACACTCGACGGCACGCCGCTGTCGCTTGCCTCGCCGAGGGACGCGATCGCGCTCGGCATTTCGGCCGTGCATCAGGAGCGAAACCTCATTCCGCGCTTTTCCGTGGCCGAAAACATTCTTCTCGAAGGCCTTCCCGTCCGAAACGGCCTCGTCGATTTCCGCCGCGCCAACGAGCAGGCGCGCGCGCATCTGAGCAAGGTCGGCCTCGATGTCGATCCGGCAACGGAAGTGCGGCGCCTGAGTGTCGCCCAGATGCAGATGGTCGAAATCGCCAAGGCCCTCAGCCATCAGGCCAAGGTGCTGCTGCTCGACGAGCCGACGGCATCAATCACCGATGCCGAAACCGAAATCCTCTTCCGCCTGGTGCGCCAGCTGCGCGATCAGGGAACGGCAATCCTCTTTGTCAGCCACAAGCTGGAGGAAGTCCTGAGCCTTTGCGACCGGGTCACTGTTCTGCGCGACGGCGAAACGACGTTGCGCGGCGCACCGATGGCCGGCATGACGCGGCAGACGCTGATCGAGGCGATGATCGGCCGGGCCGAGCGCCCTGTCATCGCCCGTTCCGGCAAGCCTCAGGAAGGTGCGCCAAAGCTGGAACTCCGCGACGTCGCCACCGCGGCCGGCCATGGCGATCTTTCCTTTTCGCTTCGCCGCGGAGAAATCCTCGGCCTCTACGGCCTTGTGGGTGCGGGACGCACCGAGCTCGTCCGGGCCATCCTCGGCAAGGACAGGCTGACATCCGGCACGGTGATGATCGATGGCAAACCGGTGCGTATCCGTTCGGTCGAGGAGGCGATCAAGCGCTTCCGCATGGGCTATGTCAGCGAGGACAGGAAACACGAGGGCGTCATTCTCGCCCATCCGATCCGTTCCAATATCGCCATGACGGTCTGGGGCAGGATCGCCTCGATATCAGGATTGATCGGCGCTGGTCAGGAGCGAAAGATTGCCACGCCGCTTGCCCGCCAACTGGAAATCCGAACACCCAATCTGGAACAGCTCGTCGGCAACCTTTCGGGCGGCAACCAGCAGAAGGTCTCGCTTGCCAAATGGCTCGCCGCCGATGTCGATATTCTCTTCATCGACGAGCCGACCGTTGGCATCGACATCAAGGCCAAGGCCTATATCCACGAGCTGATCAACGGCCTTGCCGACAAGGGCATGGCGATCCTGCTGATCTCGAGCGACATGCCGGAAATGGTGGCGCTCGCCGACCGCATTCTCGTCATGCACGATTTCAGGATCGTCCGCGAACACGAAAACGACCGCAGATACGAGACGGCAAGCCGCGCCATCATGTCGGCGATCCACGCCGCCGGACCCGCCCAAACCCGTACGGCAAGCTAGGAGGAACCATGGCCCGCATTGAAAAGATCGAATTGCGCATGGTCGACCTGCCGCCCAAGGTGAAGCGCACCGATGCCATCCAGAGCTTCGTCAGCCAGGAAACGCCGATCGTTACCATTACCGATTCCGACGGGGCTTCCGGCACCGGCTATTCCTATACGATCGGCACCGGCGGCTCCTCGGTCATGCGGCTCCTGTCGGACCATCTCGTCCCGCTCCTGATCGGCGAGGATGCCGATTGCATCGAAGCGATCTGGCACATGCTGGAATTTGCCACCCACGCCACCACGATCGGCGCGATCACCGCGCTCGCGCTCGCCGCTGTCGATACCGCACTCTGGGATCTCAGGGCAAAGAAGCAGAAGCTGCCGCTCTGGAAGCTTGCCGGCGGCGCCAAGGAGAGTTGCCCGCTCTATACGACCGAAGGCGGCTGGCTGCATATCGAGAAGGAAGCGCTCGTCGAAGACGCGCTGCAGGCCAAAGCAACGGGCTTTTCCGGCTCGAAGGTGAAGATCGGCAAGCCGCACGGCGCCGAGGATTACGACCGGCTGTCTGCGATGCGCGCCGCACTCGGCAACGGTTTCGAGATCATGACCGACTGCAATCAGGGTTTTACGGTCGATGAAGTCATCCGCCGCGCCGCGCGCCTCAAGGAGCTTGATCTCGCCTGGATCGAAGAGCCGCTACCGGCCGACGATCTCGACGGCCATATCCGGCTCTCGCGCTCGACCCCGACACCGATTGCGGTTGGCGAATCCATCTATTCGATCCGGCATTTCCGCGAATATATGCAGAAGGGTGCCTGCTCCATCGTGCAGGTCGATGTCGCCCGCATCGGCGGCATCACGCCCTGGCTGAAAGTGGCGCATGCGGCCGAGGCCTTCGATATCCCCGTCTGCCCGCATTTTCTGATGGAACTGCATGTCAGCCTGGTCTGCGCCATCCAGAACGGCAAATATGTCGAATATATCCCGCAGCTCGACGATCTCACGACGAAGGGCATGGAGATACGCGACGGCCGCGCCATCGCCCCTTCCGAACCCGGCATCGGCATCGCATGGGACTGGGATGCGGTGAAGGCCCGCAGTATCGCCGAGTTCACGACGGAAATCTCAAAAGGACGGTAGAACATGCAGCGCATGGGTATGGTGATCGGCCTGGAGCCCGACAGGGTCGCCGACTACAAGGCGCTGCACGCCGCCGTCTGGCCGGAGGTCCTGGCGCTTCTTTCGGCCTGCAACATCGCCAACTATTCGATCTTTCTGAAAGAGCCGGAAAACCTGCTCTTCGGCTACTGGGAATACGTCGGCGACGACTTCGAAGCCGACATGGCGAAGATGGCCGCCAACCCGACGAACCAGGCATGGTGGGCTGCCTGCATGCCCTGTCAGAAGCCGCTTGCAACGCGCAAGGAAGGCGAGTGGTGGGCCATGATGCCGGAAGTGTTTCATCTGGATTGAGGCGGGCTCCGCGACCGCACCATTCCGAGCCTGAACACGGCTGCACAGCCAACTCACCTTGCTGATGATCGTGGTGGCACTGCCCTGCGTCTCAATAGCTCCGATCGAAACCAAGTTCGAACCAGTCCTGGACATCCGGCGACAAAAGCTCGTGCTTCGACAAGCCGTCCAATATCCATTTGCCGTAGCTTTCCCCCTTGGGTAGGGGCTCAATCTTTAAGCGCTTGGCAATCTGCCGGGCGACTGCGGAATGGTCCCTCGCCGCGAAATAGGACGTCAGGCGACCGGCATGGCTTGAACCGCTCCTCTTGCCGTCCAGCGCGCCTGCAACGCATCCGGTGAAGTAACCTGCCCTTTTTGCCCTCGGAAACCAGATGCTGCCGTCGTCAAGAGAAGGAGCGCCCAGCATCTCCCGGATGGGTTTGTCCCGCTCGCCCCAATGGAGCACGAGATCGAGCTGGTCGACGACATCAGCGCCCCTGTCGTCGGCAAACATCAGGCGCATATATTGACAGAGAGCAGGTGCCCCCCTGCTTCTTTCGATCTCGATGCTGACGCCGACGGGATCGGCCACGATCGCGGCACCAAGTTCATCAAGAATCCTCTTCCGCTTGGTCTCGTTGAGAGCGGCGAGATCGTGCCTCTTCTTGATGAAATCGCTCCAGGTGGAGACCGGCTGGTTTTGCCCCATCGCCGAAAGTGCTGACAACAGCAAGGCGACAATGGCGAGAAGCGTACGGCTGTAGGCGGATTTCATCATTCTGGCGCAGTCCTGGCGATGGTGCTGTTCGATCTGGTGCAGCCCGCCCTGTTGTCCGGATCCCGGCCGGACGAGCGATCTGCACGCTGATCATCAACTCTTGCCCACCTCGACGGTTGCCGTCAAACCGGCAATCAGCCTGACATCGTCAGGCACATTGTCGATGCTGATGCGCACCGGCACGCGCTGGGCAAGACGCACCCAGCTGAACGTCGGGTTGATATTGGCAAGGAGGCCGGTGCCGGCCGTGCGTTCGCGATCCTCGATGCCGGTCGCGATGCTTTCGACATGACCGTCGAGGCTCTGTGCGTGGCCCATCAGGTGGATGGATACCTTGTCGCCCGGGTGAATGCGCGGCAGCTTGGTTTCCTCGAAATAGCCTTCGACGCGTAGAGAATCCGTGTCGATCAGCGCGATCTTCGCGGTGCCGGCGCTGACATAGTCCCCCGGCCGAAGGCTGAGATTGGAAACCGTTCCATTGACCGTCGCCTTGATTTCGGAACGGTCGAGATTGAGCGCGGCGAGATCGCGGTTGGCGGTCGCCTGTCGGAAGCCGGCCTCGGCCTGTTCCTCGGCCGTCTGCGCCTGCTCCTTCTGCTGAAGCGAGGCGGCCTCGCCAAGGCGCTCCTGCCGCTCACGCTCGCGATGCGCCTGGTCAAGGGCGGCCTTGCTGCTTTCGAGCGCTGCTTCCGACTGGGCGAGCGCGATCGAGAACCGTTCGCGGTCGATGCGGAAGAGGATATCGCCCTTTTTGACCATCTGGTTGTCGGTGACGAGCACGTCGCTGACAAGGCCGGATACGTCAGGTGCGATGCCGACGACATCGGCACGCAGGCGCGCGTCGCGCGTCCAGGGTTCGTCCATGTAGTGGCTCCAGAGGCCACGGCCGACGAAGACTGCGGCGATGACGACGGCAAGGGTGACGAGAAGGCGACCAGTGAATTTCAGGGCGTTCATGCGAAGTACCAGCGTGTGAAAGAGGAGACGGCTCCAAGCACGAGCACGTAAAGGGCAAGGTCGAAGAGACCGCGATGCCAGACGAGGGAATAGGCGCCGAGCCAGGCAAGTATCCGTCTGACGACGATGATCAGGAGAAGGCTCAGCACCATGAGAACGAGGAGGCGCGGCACATAGACGCCGTAAACATCAAATTCTGCGGGCATGACAATTACTCAGCGGCAAGCGGGAGGAGTTGCGGCGCAGCCTCGGCCGCCTGCCAGCTTGCTGGCGGGGCTGCGTCAGGGAAGAGTGCGCGTCGGACGCCGACGAGGGCGTCGATACTGTCGCCGCCGCGCCTGTCGTCTTCGAGCGCGATGATCTTGAGGCTGTCGTCGATCGACTGGCGCAGGTGATCCTGCGGATCGAGCGCGCGGCCGGCCTCGATACGGCCGCGATAGAATTCGGCAATGCCAGAGAGGACGGCGCCGAGCGATACGGCGCTCGCGCCGCGCAGTTTCTTGCGCTCGTTTTGCAGCATCAGCACGTTGAAGCCGATGCGCACTTCGGCAAAGCCATCCACCTTCTTCAGCTCACGATCCTCGACGACGGCAAGGCGCGGCACGAGCTGGCCGAGACGATCGAGAATGCGGCCGGAGAGCCGCTCGTGATCGGCGCGGCGCTCGCCGGCCGCCGTCTCGGCAAGATCGGTCCAGCCCGCGCGTACCAGGCGCCAGGCGGCAAGTTCTGCGCCGAAGGGGCGGGCAATCAGCGTCCAGACCAGGGCAAAGCCGATACCGGCAAGGGCTGCGATCGCCTCATTGGTGAAGGTGGTAAAGTCAGATGCGTAGCGATCCTGCAGCGCAATGAAGGAGGCGCTGTTCACGGTGAGCAGCATGGCCAGCATGTTGAACTGCGGCTTCGGAATCATCAGGCCGAGCAGCAGGAAGGGCGGGGCAAAGACAAGAACCAGCAGCTCATAGCTGTTGACCATCGGCAGAATGGCGAAAATGTAGACGAAGGAGATGACAAGGCTGACACCGCACCAGATGAACATCGAGGTGATGAAGGGTGCCGGCCGATCGAGTGCGGCAAAGAAAGAGCAGGCGACGGCGGCCATGGTGACGAAACCGGCGCCATTTTGCCAGCCACTGTAGATCCAGAACAGGCAGGCGACGAGAATGCCGGCAACGACGCCTCCCGCCTGGAAGGCAAGCAGCGCATAGTCGAAATGCCTGATACGGCCGACGATCTGGCGATGGCGAAAGGCTGGCCGCCAGGAACCGGAATGTCTGCCGCTTATGATTTCATCGCGCAGTGTCAGGCAATCCTGCCAGAGATCGACAATCTCCTTCAGCCGTGCCAGCGCGCTCGACAGCAACAGGTCGCCCCATCGGCGATCCGGGTCTGCTTCGCGCAGGCATTCGATCCGCCGCGCCAGTTTTTCGGCGGTATCGTCAGCCTGCGATTTTGCGCCGAGGCTCAGCCAGTCGGCAACTTCATTCAGCAGGCAGATCAGGTCTTTCGGCAGTGTCTCACGCTCGGCTCTCAGCGCATGAAGCCGATCGGCGAGCGAGGAGAAGAGCGGCAGCAGCATCAGGAGGCGACCGCGCAATTCTCGCGAATGGCGCACGATATCGCGACTTCCGGCGTCATAACCGAGCTGGCTGATGATAAGATCGAGGCCGGTCACGTCGGCGGCCAGTTTCTGCCGTTTCAGGGGCGTTGCCGGCGTGGCGCCCTCGCCGCGCAGGATATCGTTTGCCCAGCTGCCGGCATCGTCGAGCCAGTTGGCGATGCGCTGGCCAAGCACGCTGCGCACGCTGGTCGGGAAGACCACGGCGCTGACGACGCTGGCGCAGACAATGCCGATGATGATCTCTTCCGAGCGGGCAAGCGCAGTATCAAAAATGGTGTCGGGAGAACCGACTGATGGCAAAGCGATCAACGGCAGGGAATAGCCTGCGAGCATGAAGACATAGCTGCGCGAGGAACGGTCGAGCATCGAGATGAACAGCAATGTGCCGGTCCAGAGTGCGACGACGATGCTCAAAAGCTCCGGCGCATTGACGAAGAGCGGCACGAAGAAGACGGCCGCACTTGCACCGAGCAATGTGCCGAGTGCGCGATAGAGGCCCTTCGAACTCGTCGCACCCGCAAGCGGATTGGCAACGACATAGACTGCCGCCATGGCCCAGTAGGGCCTTGGCAGATCGAGAGACAGGGCAATGAAAAGGGCGAGCATGGAAGCGAGAAAGGCCTTGGCTGAAAACAGCCAGTCCCGCCAGGAGGGAAGAGTCACGATGTCTCCTCAAGCTGCTGGGTCACCGCCGCAAGCTGCGACGGGCTGATCTCTTCGAAGGCTGCGAGAACACGCACCGCCGCTTCGAGATCGGCTTCACTGACATTTTCGAGAATCCTGCCGCGCAGGTCATCGAGAATGGCTTCCATGCGGGTTGCAAGGCTCTGGCCCTCCTCCGTCAGCCAGAGACCCTTTGCCCGCCTGTCGGTCGGATCATCCTTGCGCATCACCAGTTCGAGCGCTTCCAGCTGGTCGAGCAGCCTGACCAGCGACGGCCCTTCGATGCCGACGTGATTGGCCAGCACGACCTGGCGCACGCCACCGCCGAGCCGGCCGATCCAGAGCAGCGGGGCCGCCGCGGCCTCGGAAATGCCATGTGCACTCAGCGCGAGATCGACCGCTCGGCGCCATTGGCGGCCGGTCGACAAAAGGTTCGCGGTAAAAACGCGCTGCAGGGACGTGAGCTGTTGCATGGCGATTTTAGTAGCATAAAAATAGTTAGGATTCAAACGATATTTTGACGAATGTGAGTTCACGCCGACGGAAACCGCAAAAGACGATATCAGGAGGAAGGTGTTACGGGCTTTTCGTCCTGCGGGGACGCTTGCAGCGCGGCCACGCTCGCCCTTAGCCGAGGCGCGGCGAAATCGATGAAATGGCGCATCTTGAGTGGCATCTGGCCGCGGGCGACATGGACAAGATGGATGGGCGCAGGCTCAGGTTCAAAATCTTCGAGCACGAGTCTCAGCGTGCCAGCCGCAACCGCGCCGGCGACCTGATAGTGCAGCAGCCTGACGACACCGGCGCCGCGAATGGCGGCTTCGGCCGCTGCCTCGGTCGTTGTGACGGAGAGGCGCGGCGTAATTGCCACCTCGATCGACTTGCCGGTCCCGGATTTTACGAACCGCCAGCCCGCCATCGGCGTCAAAACCTCCACCGCAATACAGGGAAACCCCGTCAGATCGGCCGGCTCCCTCGGCGTGCCGCGGCCGGCAAACAGGCCCGGACTTCCGCAAGCCACCCTGCGAACCGAGCCGACGCGTGTCGCGACCAGGGCGCTGTCGGGCAGATTGCCGATGCGCACGGCCATATCGACATGCTCGTCAACGAGATCGATATTGCGGTCCGCAAGCAGCAGCCGCACGTTGATCTCCGGAAAGGCGGCCAGAAAATCGGTGACCACAGGCAAGACGTGAAGGCGGCCGAACTGCACCGGCGCCGTAATCACAAGCTCCCCCTTCGGCACGACGAATTCGCCTGACGCCTGCCGTTCGGCCTCCTCGACCTGCTCAAGGATGCGCCTGGCGGCCTCCACATAGGTGGCGCCGGCATCGGTGAGCGCGATCCTGCGCGTCGTACGGGTCAAAAGCTTTGTCGAAAGCAACGCCTCCAGCTCCGTGATTTTGCGGCTCAGCGTCGGCAGCGGAATTTTCAGCGAGCGGCTGGCTGCCGACAGGTTTCCCTGGTCCACCACTTCCAGGAGCATCGACATGGCTTCGAACCGGTCCACGGCATTCTTCCATTTTCTGGTAAAATCACTTTCACTTTGATCATATTCTCTTTCTCGGTGGAAATCGACACATTCACATCAACAAGCCAATCACGGCTTGCCAAGAGCGAAGGAGATTTCCATGTCCCGCATTTCCATTCCCGCCAAGGACGATGCACCTGACGCAACCAAGCCGACACTCGACGCCGTCCAGAAGGCGGTCGGTTTCGTTCCGAACGTCTACAGGCTCGCCGCCAACAGCCCGGCCGTGCTGACGGGTTTCACCAGCTTCCAGAACGCTCTTTCCAAGACGCTCGATGTGAAGACGCGTGAGCGCATCGCGCTTGCGATCGCGGAAGTGAATGGCTGTGATTACTGCCTGACGGCGCACACCTATATCGGCCTCAACCTCGCAAAGATCAGCCCGGAAGAAATCGCACTGAACCGCAAGGGTGCTTCGGCTGACGCCAAGGCGAATGCCGCCGTAAGCTTCGCGGTCAAGATCGCCGAGGCTCGTGGTCATGTGACCGACGCCGATATCACTGCCGTGCGCTCAGCCGGTTTCTCGGATGGCCAGATCGTCGAAATCGTCGCGCTCGTCGCCGAAAACACCCTCACCAACTATCTGAACGAAGTCGCCAAGACCGATATCGACTTCCCCGTCATTCCTGCCGCCGATGCAGCCTGACGGATGAGGCGCGGAGCGAAAGCTCCGCTCCCTCCCAACCTTGAGGAGATGGACAATGTCTTACGGATTTCTCGATATAGCATCGACACCCAGCGTGCGCGCGGTCCAGGCGGAAATGGGCATGCAGGACTTCTGGTCCAACCTGCCGACCGATCGCAGCTTCGACCGCTTCACGGAAAACGAAAGCGCCTTCATTGCCTCCCGCGATAGTTTTTACATGGCCACTGTTTCCGAAACGGACTGGCCCTATGTCCAGCATCGCGGCGGCCCTCAGGGCTTTCTCAAGGTCGTCGATGACCGCACGCTCGCCTTTGCGGACTATCGCGGCAACCGGCAGTATATCAGCACCGGCAATATTGCCGCCAATGACAAGGTCTGCCTCTTTCTGATGGATTATCCCCGCAGGGCGCGGCTGAAGATCTATGCCCATGCCGAAAAACTGGCGCTCGATGCCGATCCCGAATTGACGGCGCTGCTCGCCACGCCGTCCTACCGCGCAAAGCCGGAACGCATCTTCCGCCTGCGCCTGGAGGCCTTCGACTGGAATTGCCCGCAGCACATTACGCCGCGCTACACGGAGACCGAAATTGCTACGGCCGTCGAGCCGCTACGCCAGCGTCTTGCCGAACTGGAGGCCGAGAATGCCGCTTTGCGGGCCAAGGTTGCTTCGGCGGGCTGACGCAAAGTCATGGGTCAGTGGGCCCCAATCTCCGAGGCGCCCACGCGCCGCTACTTCATATAGAGTGAGCGTGAGCGCTCCAGATGTTTGAGTACCGCCGCCTCGGCGCCATCGGCGTCGTTGGCGGCAAGCCGCTCAAGGATCTCTTCATGTTCGGCAAGGGTATATTTCTCCTTGCCGGTCCAGATCAGCATCTCCGTGTGATATTCCTTCAGCCATGCCAGCATGGCTTCGCTGACCGCAATATAGATCGGATTGCCGGAAATCTGCGCGATGCGGGTGTGGAACCGCATATCGGCGGAAATGAACTCTTCGGCCTGTCCGAGCGAGGCGCGCTGCTGGTCGATGATGCCTCGCAGCGCCTCCACATCAGTCGGCTTGGCCCTTTGCGCAGCCTCGCGCGCCATGCCACGCTCGAAGAAGATGCGAGCGCTCTTCAGGTGTTCAAGAGAATCCGCTGATTGCGACAGCATGATCTTCGCCGTCAGATCGACCTGTCGGAAGATCGACTGAGCCGTCAGCCGCAGGACCTTCGCCCGCTCCCCGTGCGAAATGCTGACAAGACCCTTGTTGGCAAGCGACTGCATGGCCTCGCGGATGGCGGGACGGCCGACGCCGAAGCGTTCCATGAGAACGCGCTCGGAGGGCATTTCGTCGCCCGGCTGCAATTCTCCCGAGGTGATCAGCCGTTCCAGCCGGTCAAAAACCTCATCGGACAGTTTTCGACGGACGATTGGCTCGATGGCTGAAGTCATGGGGTCTCGCTGGCTCAAATCATCTCTTCCCTTAGCATTTTCACCGACCGACGACAAAGCGCGCCAAGCGAAATTCACATCTGTCGAAAATTTCCGTTGCAGAAAATGGAATACTCATTATACCAGATCATGAGTTGACGCCATGACTTCTTGACGTGGCGAGAGGAGCAACCGGCAATTTCATGATGATTACCCTGACCTACCGTATCGAGACACCGGGTAGCGTCGAAGCGATGGCCGACAAGATCGCTTCCGATCAATCGACCGGCACCTTCGTTCCTGTTCCGGGCGAGACGGAAGAGCTGAAGTCGCGCGTTGCTGCCCGCGTGCTCGCCATCCGTCCGCTTGACGATGCCGACCATCCCTCGTGGCCGGAGGCGCCTGACGGCACGCGGCTGAAGCGCGCCGACGTCGACATCGCCTTCCCGATCGATGCGATCGGCACGGATCTTTCGGCGCTGATGACGATCGCGATCGGCGGCACGTTCTCGATCAAGGGCATGACTGGCCTGCGCGTCGTCGACATGACGCTGCCGGAAGCCTTTAAGGACACCCATCCCGGGCCGCAATTCGGCATTCCCGGCAGCCGGCGGCTGACCGGCGTCGAGGGACGGCCGATCATCGGCACGATCGTCAAGCCGGCGCTCGGCCTGCGCCCGCATGAGACGGCGGAACTCGTCGGCGAACTGATTGAATCCGGCGTCGACTTCATCAAGGACGACGAAAAGCTGATGAGCCCGGCCTATTCGCCGCTGAAGGAGCGCGTGGCGGCGATCATGCCCCGCATTCTCGACCACGAGCAGAAGACCGGCAAGAAGGTCATGTATGCCTTCGGCATCTCGCATGCCGATCCCGACGAGATGATGCGCAACCACGACCTCGTGCTTGAGGCCGGCGGCAATTGCGCCGTCATCAACATCAATTCGATCGGCTTTGGCGGCATGAGCTTCCTGCGCAAGCGCTCCGGTCTTGTGCTGCATGCGCATCGCAATGGCTGGGACGTGCTGACGCGCCACCCAGGCATCGGCCTCGATTTCAAGGTCTACCAGCAGCTCTGGCGGCTGCTCGGCGTCGATCAGTTCCAGATCAATGGCATCCGCGTCAAATACTGGGAGCCGGATGAAAGCTTCGTCGCCTCGTTCAAGGCGATCAGCACGCCGCTCTTCAGCCCTTCCGACTGCCCGCTTCCGGTCGCCGGTTCCGGTCAGTGGGGTGGCCAGGCGCCGGAAACCTATCAGCGCACCGGCCGTACCACAGATCTTCTCTATCTCTGCGGCGGTGGCATCGTCAGCCATCCGCAGGGGCCGGCGGCCGGAGTGCGCGCCGTACAACAGGCCTGGCAGGCGGCTGTCGCCGACATTCCGCTCGACGACTATGCGAAGGACCATCCCGAGCTTGCCGCATCGATCGCCAAGTTCGGCGATGGCAAGGCGGCGTGATCATGCGCGACCTGCTCGTCAGCTATTACGGCGACGATTTCACCGGTTCCACCGATGTGATGGAAGCGCTTGCGAGCAACGGTATTGCGACCGTGCTCTTTCTCGGCATTCCCGATCAGGCACTGCTCGATCGCTTCCAGCACTGCCGGGCCGTCGGCATCGCCGGAACGAGCCGCAGCGAAAATCCGGCCTGGATGCAGGAACATCTGGCTCCGGCCTTTGAATGGCTGAAGGACCAGCAGGCGCAGATCTGCCACTACAAGGTCTGCTCGACCTTCGATTCAGCGCCCGATGTGGGCAATATCGGCAAGGCGATCGAGATCGGCAAAGACATCTTTGGCCAATCCCTGGTGCCGGTCATCGTCGGCGCGCCGCAGCTCAAGCGCTACACGACCTTCGGCAATCTCTTTGCCGCCTATCAGGGCCACGTCTTCCGCATCGACCGCCATCCGGTCATGAGCCGTCATCCTGTCACCCCGATGCACGAGGCCGATCTTGCGCTTCATCTTGGGCGGCAGACCGATCTTCCGGTTTCGCTCGCCGACCTGACATTGCTTGGGGCCGATGATGCGGACGAGCGGATCGACCAACTGCTCGCCGGGGCGTCCGGCATCCTGCTTCTCGATGTCGACTCCGCCGACAGTCAGGCATCCGCTGGGCGCCAGTTGCAGCGCATCACCGATGCGAAGGGCGGTTTCGTCGCCGGTTCCTCCGGCGTCGAATATGCGCTCCTCAATGCCTGGCGGGCCGAGGGGCTGATCGGCGAGCGCGTCGAGTTCCAATCGCCGGGCAAGGTCGAGCGGCTTGCCGTCGTCTCCGGCAGCGTGTCGCCGACGACCGAGCGGCAGATCCGCACGGCGATTGGCGACGGCTTTCTCGACGTGCCGCTCGATCCGCTTGCACTCGTCGGACCCAATGCCGAAGCAGCGCTCGATGTCGCCATTGCCGCCGGGCTTGCCGCGCTGAAGGCCGGCCGCAGCGTCATCCTGCATACCGCCCTTGGGCCTTCAGCCGATCGCGGCGCCGATATCGACCAGTTGCCCGGCGCGCGCCATCGGCTGGGGCGAGCGCTCGGCACGATCCTGCGCCGCCTTGTCGAAACGGAAGGACTTACGCGCGCCGTCATCGCCGGCGGCGACACGTCGAGCCACGCCTTGAAGGAATTGCGCGTCGATGCGCTGACGACCCTGCTGCCCTTGCCGCAGACACCCGGTTCGCCGCTCTGCACAGCCCATGGCAGCTACGCAGCCACCGACGGTCTGCAGATCGCCCTGAAAGGCGGGCAGGTCGGCTCCGACGGCTATTTCGCGCAGATCCGGGATGGAAGGAAAGCCTGATGACCTATTGGGTCGGCACCAGCTTCAAGATGAACAAGACGCTCGCCGAGTCCCTGGCCTTTGCGCGGCGTCTGGCGGAGACGGATGAGGGGCGCGATGTCAGCGTGCAGCGCTTCGTCATTCCGCCCTTTACCGCCGTGCGCGAGGTCAAGCAGACGCTGGCCGCCAGTTCCGTCAAGGTCGGTGCCCAGAACATGCACTGGGACGATGCCGGCGCGTGGACCGGGGAAATCTCGCCCGTCATGCTCCGGGATTGCGGCCTCGATATCGTTGAGCTCGGCCATTCCGAACGGCGCGAACATTTCGGCGAGACGGATGAGACCGTTGGCCTGAAGGTTGCGGCTGCCGTGCGTCACGGTCTGATACCATTGATCTGCATTGGCGAGACCCGCGCCGAGCGTGAGGCCGGTATTGCCGACGAGGTACTCCAACGGCAGGTCAAGGGAGCGCTGGAACGTATCGCCGATACCGCGAGCGAAGCTCAGATCCTGCTTGCCTACGAGCCCGTCTGGGCGATCGGCGTGAACGGTATTCCGGCAACGGCCGACTATGCCGACGAGCGGCAGGCGGCAATTGCAGAGACGGCCCGCGGCGTTCTCGGCCGGTCGCTGCCGGTTCTCTACGGCGGCAGCGTCAATCCCGAAAACTGCGAAGAACTGATCGCCTGCAAACATATCGACGGATTGTTCATCGGCCGCTCCGCCTGGGCAGTCGAAGGCTATCTCGACATTCTCGCCCGCGTCAGCCGGGCGATCTCATCGCAACCACAGCAGAGCCGCAACGATCGAAAGGAACTGCCATGAAAATTGCCATTGGAGCCGACAGCGCCGGCAAGCCGCTGCTCGACGTCATTGCCGCCCACCTTGCCGGACGCGCCGATCTCGAAATCCACGACCTCAGCCAGTCCGGCTTCTACGCCGATCTTGCCCAGCGGCTTGGCCAGACGATCATCGACGGCGAGCATGAGCGCGGCATCCTGTTCTGCGGCACCGGCATCGGTGTCTGCATCTCCGCCAACAAAGTGCCCGGCATCCGTGCCGCGCTGACGCACGATACTTATTCGGCCGAACGCGCCGCGAAATCCAACAATGCCCAGATCATCACCATGGGCGCGCGCGTCATCGGGCCGGAGCTTGCCAAGTCGATCGTCGATATGTGGCTGGCGTCGAATTTCGACCCTCAGGGGCCGTCGGCCGGCAATGTTGAGGCCATCGATCGCCTTGACGAAGCCAAGGCTCATCACGCTTAATTCAGTGGGATGGTGATTGACTCATTATACCAGTTGAGATACCAATCCCGCATACAAAGGTGAGGAAACATGACTGCAATTGCCCTCTTCGGCGCCGGTGGAAAAATGGGATACCGGCTCGCAAAGAATCTCAAAGGTTCCCGTTTTGACGTTCGCCATGTCGAGGTCAGCGATGTCGGCAAGGCACGCCTGAAGAATGATCTCGGCATCGACTGCACGCCGGCCGAGGCCGCGCTCGACGGCGCAGAGGTCGTGATCCTGGCCGTACCGGATACCGCGATCGGCAAGGTTGCCGCAGGCATCGTCGACAAGCTGAGGCCGGGCACGATGGTCGTGGCGCTCGATGCGGCCGCCCCCTTTGCCGGCCATCTGCCCGAGCGTGCCGATCTTACCTATTTCGTCACGCACCCCTGCCATCCGCCGATCTTCAACGACGAGACGGAAATGCAGGCCAAGAAGGACCATTTCGGCGGCCTCTTTGCCAAGCAGCACATCGTCTCCGCCCTGATGCAGGGTCCGGAAAGCGCCTATGGCCTCGGCGAGGAGATCGCCAAGCTCATCTGGGCGCCGGTCATGCGCTCGCATCGCGTCACCGTCGAGCAGATGGCGATGCTGGAGCCCGGCCTTTCTGAAACCGTCTGTGCCTCGCTGCTCGTTATCATGCGCCAGGCGATGGACGAATGCGTTGCCCGCGGCGTACCGGCGGAAGCTGCCCGCGATTTCCTGCTCGGCCACATGAACGTGCTCGGCGCCGTCATCTTCAAGGAAGTCGACGGCGTGTTCTCGGATGCCTGCAACAAGGCGATCGAGTTCGGCATTCCGGCCCTCATGCGCGACGACTGGAAGAAGGTCTTCGAACCTCAGGAGATTGCCGACAGCATCCGGCGCATCACCTGACAATGCCGCGACAAGGCTCCGGCCTTGTCGCTCTGCCGGCTCGGAGGGGACAAACGGGGCCGGTTTTCGATTTCGCATGAATTTCAGCCGAACCGGCGTTGGTTCGGCCATGCGTCAAACTTGGGAGGAGAAACCATGAAATTTACACGTAGACTGACCCTTGCCGCCTTCGCCGGCGCCCTGTCGCTCGGTGTTGCGATGCCGGCCTTTTCGGCCGACCTGATCGCCATCATCACGCCGGCCCACGACAACCCGTTCTTCAAGGCGGAAGCCGTCGGCGCCGAAGCCAAGGCCAAGGAACTCGGCTATGAAGCCCTCGTCATGACCCATGACGACGATGCCAACAAGCAATCGGAAATGATCGATACAGCCATCGGCCGTGGCGCCAAGGCGATCATCCTCGACAATGCCGGCGCCGATGCTTCGGTTGCTGCCGTCAAGAAGGCCAAGGATGCCGGTATCCCGTCCTTCCTGATCGACCGCGAGATCAATGCGACCGGCGTTGCCGTCGCCCAGATCGTGTCGAACAACTATCAGGGCGCCCAGCTCGGCGCGCAGGAATTCGTCAAGCTCATGGGCGAGAAGGGCAATTATGTCGAGCTCGTCGGCAAGGAGTCGGACACCAATGCCGGCATCCGTTCGCAGGGCTATCATGATGTCATCGACGATTATCCGGATCTGAAGTCGGTCGCCAAGCAGTCGGCCAACTGGAGCCAGACCGAAGCTTATTCGAAGATGGAAACCATCCTGCAGGCCAATCCCGACATCAAGGGCGTGATCTCCGGCAATGACACGATGGCCATGGGCGCGATCGCCGCCCTGCAGGCCGCCGGCCGCAAGGACGTGATCGTCGTCGGCTTCGACGGTTCCAACGACGTTCGCGACTCCATCAAGTCGGGCGGCATCAAGGCCACCGTTCTGCAGCCGGCCTATGCGCAGGCCCAGATGGCTGTCGAGCAGGCTGACGCCTACATCAAGAACAAGACGGCGCCGAAGGAAGAAAAGCAGCTCATGGACTGCGTCCTCATCAATGCCGACAACGCGGACAAGCTCGAGACCTTTGCTCTGGCAAAGTAAGGCGGACCGACTGCTGCAGGGAGCGCGGGTGACCGCGCTCCCTGCAGCCTATTCTCTTTCATTTCGAGGTTATCGCATGTTGAGGATCAGGGGCGCCCTGATCGCCGCGCTCGTCGCGGCGGCTTTGCCCGGCTGCAAGATCATCAAGACACCGACTGCGGAAGAAAAAGCCGCGGAAGCGGCCAAGAGCGCGTTCGATCCGAATGCCAAGGTCGAGGCGATCTGGCAGAGCCAAGTCGTTCCCTATTATGAAAAGCGCGCCGGAGCGCTGAAGGACGTCGTGGCGCTGGCTGCCTCGAGCCCGGACCAGGCCGGCCAGAAATACGGCAATCCGCAAAAGCAGGCGAGTTCTCCCTGGACCTATGCAGTGAAATTCACCGGCAAGGTCGTGGCTGCCGATACGGCGTCGCGTGCGGCAACAATCGACGTCGATGCCGATGGCGACGGCAAGGCCGATGCCAAGGTCCAGCTTGGACCGGCCATTCGCGGCACGGCGCTGCGCGACACGCTGGATTTCGTCAATTTCAACGAATTCAAGAACCAGATCGAATGGGCGCAGTTCGGCAAATCCTTCAATGAGAAGGCCAACAGCGCCTTCCTGTCGGCAATCCCGCGCGACGGGCTGGTCGGCAAGACGGTCACCGTGACAGGCGCCTTTCCGCTGCCGTCGGGCAGCGATCTTCCGCTCGTCACCCCATCGGCACTGGCTGTGGGGCAATGACCATGGCAGAGACTCCAAAGGACGATATCATTCTCCGGCTCGACGATGTGTCGAAGGTCTATTCCGGCATCGTCGCCGTCAAGCGTGCCAATCTCGAACTGCGCCGGGGCGCCGTCAACGTGCTGGTCGGCGAAAACGGTGCCGGCAAATCGACGCTGATGAAGATCATCGCGGGCGTCGAGCGGCCGACACTCGGGCGCATCATCCTCGATGGCGAAACCGTCTCCTTCGACAGCCCCGCCGATGCGCAGGCCCATGGCATCGGCATGATCTTCCAGGAGCTCAATCTCTTCGCCAACATGTCGGTCGCCGAAAACATCTTTGCGACGCGCGAACTGACACGCGGCGTGCTCGGCATCGACCACAAGGAACAGGTCCGCAAGGCCAACGCGTTCCTGGCCCGACTTGATTCCGGCATCGATGCCGAAACCATGGTCGAGGATCTGCCGATCGGCCAGCAGCAGCTGGTCGAGATCGCCAAGGCAATGTCGCTGAATGCCCGCATCCTCATCATGGACGAGCCGACATCGGCGCTGTCCGCCGCCGAAGTCGAGATCCTGTTCAAGGTGATTGCTGAACTGAAGGCGCAAGGGGTGGCGATCGTCTATATCTCCCACCGCCTCGAAGAACTGATGCGGATCGGCGATTACATCACCGTGCTGCGTGACGGGCAGATCACCGGCCAGGCGCTGGTCAAGGATATCGACACGCGCTGGATCGTGCGCTCGATGATCGGTTCGGATGCCAAGGATTTCGCCAAGTCCGACGATCATGCGCTTGGCGCCGAAATGTTCCGGGCCGAAAATATCAGCCTGCCGCGCGCAACCGGCGGGCTTGCCGTCGACAATGTCTCGCTCTCCGTCAAGGCCGGCGAGATCCTCGGCATTTACGGGCTGATGGGTGCCGGCCGAAGCGAGTTCTTCGAATGCGTCATCGGCCGCCACGCCCATTCCACGGGCAAGATCTTCATCGACGGCGAGGAAGTGCGCGCCCGCGACACGACGCGACGCATCCGTCGGGGCCTGGCGCTCATTCCCGAGGACCGGCAGCGCGAGGGCCTGGTGCAGGTTCTCTCCATCGCCTCCAACCTGACACTTGCAAGCCTCGGCCGGTTCACGCGCCTTTTCCATATCAACGCGAAGGCCGAGAAGAACGCGATCAGCGAAGCGATCCGCGATCTCTCCATCAAGGCCCCGAACCCGGATTTCGAGGTCACCTCGATGTCGGGCGGCAACCAGCAGAAAGTGGTTATCGGCAAGGCGCTGATGACCAATCCAAAGGTTCTTCTGATGGATGAGCCGAGCCGCGGCATCGATGTCGGCGCCAAGGCGGATGTCTTCCGCACCATGCGCCGGCTTGCCGCCAATGGCCTTGCCATCCTGTTTTCAACCTCCGACCTCGAAGAGGTCATGGCGCTTTCCGATCGCATCGCGGTGCTCAGCAACGGCCATCTCATCGCCGTCTTCGACCGCGCTGAGGCAACGGAAGAGGCCATTATCGCAGCCTCCGCCAAGGGGCATGCACATCAAGGGAAACTTGCGTCATGACGGCGGCTACCGCATCCACTTCCGCGCCGAAGGGCGCCAACGGCTCTTTCCTGCTGACGCTGATGAAGCTTCGCACCTTCATCGCGCTCTTTGCCGTCATCATCTTCTTCTCGATCTTCGCGCCGAACTTCACCTCGACCGCCAACATGATCCTGATGTCGAAGCATGTGGCGCTGAACGCCTTCCTGGCGATGGGCATGACCTTCGTCATCATCACCGGCGGCATCGATCTCTCGGTCGGCTCGATCGTCGGCCTTTGCGGCATGGTCGCCGGCGGCCTAATCCTATACGGCGTGGAATTGCCGATCGGCTATACGGTCTATTTCAACCTCGTCGAGATCGTGCTGATCACGTTGGCGATCGGCCTCATCATCGGGCTGATCAACGGCTTGCTGATCACCAAGCTCAATGTCGCGCCCTTCATCGCCACGCTCGGCACGCTCTATGTTGCCCGTGGACTGGCGCTGCTTTCCTCCGACGGCCAGACCTTTCCGAACCTCGTGGGACGGCCGGAATATGCCACGACCGGCTTCGATGTCTTCGGCGCCGGCCGCATTCTCGGCCTGCCGGTGTCGATCTGGATCCTGATCGTGCTGGCGCTTGTCGCCGCCTATGTCGCGCGCTCGACGCCGATCGGCCGGCATATCTTCGCCGTCGGCGGCAACGAGCGCGCCGCGCGCATGTCCGGTATCCGCGTCGATCTGGTGAAGATCTTCGTCTACATGTTCTCGGGCCTTTGCGCCGCAATCGTCGGCATCGTCATCTCCTCGGAACTGATGGCAGCGCATCCGGCAACCGGCGAAAGCTTCGAACTCAACGCGATTGCCGCAGCCGTTCTCGGCGGCACCTCGATGTCGGGCGGGCGCGGCACGATCGGCGGCACGATCATCGGCGCCTTCGTCATCGGCATTCTCTCCGACGGTCTCGTCATGATGGGGGTTTCCTCTTTCTGGCAAATGGTGATCAAGGGTCTGGTGATCATCATCGCCGTGGTCGTCGACCAGGCGCAACGCCGGCTGCAGCAGCGCGTCACCCTCATGCAGATGGCAAAGGCAGGTTGAAATGACTGATTTGAAAGGTGCGTTGATCGGTTGCGGCTTCTTTGCGATCAATCAGATGCACGCATGGAAGGACGTTGAGGGTGCAAGAATCGTCGCCATCTGCGACCGCGATCCCGACCGGCTGAAGATCGTCGGCGAGCAATTCGGCATCGACAGGCGCTATAGCGATGCGGCGGCCATGTTTGCCGATGGCGGTTTCGATTTCGTCGATATTGCCACCACGGTGCAGAGCCATCGGGCATTGGTGGAAATGGCGGCTAGCCACAGGATCCCGGCCATCTGCCAGAAGCCCTTCGCCAAGACGCTTGCCGATGCAAAGGCAATGGTGGAAGCCTGCCGGGCAGCCGGCACTCCGCTGATGGTGCATGAGAATTTCCGCTGGCAGACGCCGATCCAGGCCGTGCGCCAGCTGCTCGACAAGAAGGCGATCGGCATACCCTTCTGGGGCCGCTTCTCCTTCCGTTCCGGCTATGATGTGTTTTCCGGCCAGCCTTATCTCGCCGAAGGCGAGCGCTTCATCATCGAAGATCTCGGCATCCACACGCTCGATATCGCGCGCTTCATTCTAGGGGACGTCAAGACGCTGACGGCGCGCACAAAGCGCGTCAACCCCAGGATCAAGGGCGAGGATGTGGCGACGATCCTGCTCGACCACGAAAGTGGCGCGACCTCGATTGTCGATGTCAGCTACGCGACGAAACTCGCCAGCGAACCCTTCCCGGAAACATTGATCGAACTCGACGGCACCGACGGCACGATCCGTCTTTCAGCCGGCTATCGGCTCGAAGTGACCAATGCCGCCGGCACGGTCGTTTCCGATGCGTCGCCGCAGCTTCTAACCTGGGCATCGCGGCCCTGGCACAATATCCAGGAAAGCGTCTATGCGATCCAGAAACATTGGGTCGATCGTCTCAAGAACAGGGGCGAACCGGCGACCTCGGGCGCCGACAACCTCAAGACCTTCGCTCTCGTCGAGGCAGCCTATGACAGTGCCGCGACCGGCAAGACGATCGATGTGGAGGCCATGCTGAAATGACCGGGGACGCCTTCGCCCTCTACGGCACGCATGAGGCCGAAGAGCATCCGCTCCACCTGACTGCCGGGCGTCTCTCGGCAGATCTCGCCAACGGCAATCTGCGCACGATCCGTTACGACGGTGTGGAAGTGTTGCGGGCCATCTCCTATCTGGTGCGCGACCGCGACTGGGGCACCTATAGTCCCGCGATCGAAGACCTTTGGGTCGAGCAGGGCGAGGATAGTTTTTCCGTCCGCTATATCGCCCGTTGCAGAGGGCCAGAGGACACGAGCCTTGCCATTTCCGTGCATATTGCAGGAACCGAACAGGCGCTGACATTCGAGGCCGGAGCGCTCTCGTCGACCGGTTTCGAGACCAATCGCTGCGGCTTCTGCATCCTGCATCCGATCGTCGGCATTGCTGGACATCCGGCAAAGGTCGAGCATGTCGATGGCCGCATCATCGAGACGCGTTTTCCTGAGCAGATCGAACCCTGGCAGCCGTTCAAGGACATGCGGGCGATCACCCATCGGGTGGCTACGGGCGTTTCGGCCGAATGCCGCATGGAAGGTGATACGTTCGAGATGGAAGACCAGCGCAACTGGTCGGACGCCTCCTATAAAACCTATGTGCGCCCACTGGCGCTGCCTTGGCCCTACCGGATCGCCGCGCATGACCCGGTACGGCAGAAGATTGCGCTTTCGATCCACGATAGCGGAAGCGGGCAGACGAAGGCGACGGAGAGAGTTGACCACATCGTCCGGCTGGAGCCAGACGAGCGCCACGGAACCATGCCAGCCATCGGCCTGATCGTCACGCCGGAGGAGGCAGGGGCAGTGCTCGCGGCGCGCGACCTGCTCTCCGAGATCGCACCACAGGAACTGCTCTTCCACTTCGACCCGGGTGCCGGGCACGATACGCAGGCGCTGAAGGATTTCGCGACACTTGCCGCCATCAACAGCGGCCGCTCGACGCTGGAAATCGCCCTGCCCTGCAAGCAAAGGCCGGATATCGAGACGGCTGAAATCGCAAGGCAGATGCAGACGGCAGGCTTTCGTCCGGACGCCATCCTGATTTCGCCCTCCGTCGACCGGCAATCGACACCGCCCGGCAGCAAATGGCCGGAATGCCCACCGCTCGAAGACGTCTATGCGGCCGCCCACGGCGCTTTTGGCGGCATTCGCATCGGCGGCGGTATGCTGAGCTACTTCACGGAACTCAACCGCAAACGCGTGCCTGCCGATCGTCTCGGCTTCGTCAGTCACTGCACCAACCCGATCGTGCATGCCGCCGATGATCTCAGCGTCATGCAGACGCTGGAGGCGCTGCCTTTCATCACCGGTTCGGTGCACGCCATCTATGGCGACAAGCCCTACCGGATCGGTCCCTCAACCATTCCGATGCGCCAGAACCCCTATGGCAGCCGCACGATGGACAATCCCGCCGGCGGCCGTATCTCGATGGCAAATCGCGACCCGCGCCACAACGGCCGTTTCGCCGAGGCCTTCGCGCTCGGCTATGCGATCCGCGTGCTCGACGCCAATCTCGAATGCCTGACGCTCTCGGCCCTCACCGGCCCCTTCGGCCTGATTGCCGGTCAAGCAGAGCCGACGGACGCTGGCGGCAGACGACCGCTTTTCAACACCGTCAAATTGCTCTCCGGCCTTGCCGGATCGGGCTGGAGCGGCTGCACATCTTCGCGACCTTCCGAGGTCTTGGCATTCAGGTCAGGCTCGACGCTTTATGCCGTCAACCTGACGCCGAACGACAAAAGCATCGATATCACCGCTTTCCCGTCCGCTTCGCCGAACGGAAGCGTCAAGCTCGACGCCTTCGCCACGATAGCGCTCCGCCTTACAGCTTGATGAGGCGCACCCTACTCTAGTCAGCCAGCGGGTTCGCCGCTTGCTGCTGGCGTAACCGTGTTTTTGCGCCGCCAGGCCGGCAATATCCACCGATGCGCCGTAAAATCTCCCTTCGCTGAAGAAATGTTCGCCGCCCCATCATCGCGAAAAAGTGCGCGGCGGCTCTGCGATAAAGACATACGAAAACAATAACTTAAAGCGTGGCAATCCTATCTGAAACATCGCGACACGCTTCAAGACAGACAAGCCGGGCGGCCTGACACCGCCCGGCTTTTTTCACGGTGGTGATCCGCCCCCAGTCAGGTCACCGTGCTGAGTGTTCGCGCAATCGCGTTGCGCCAGCCGACAATTCTCGCCTGCCGGTCGGTCTCGATCATGGCGGGCTCGAAGCTGCGGTCGCGGGCCCAGCCGCGGGCAAATTCATCCTGTCCCGGCCAGACGCCGGCTTTCGATCCGGCAAGCCAGGCCGCACCCAGGGCTGTCGTCTCCAGCGTCGCCGCCCGATCGACGGGGCTTGAGAGAATATTGGCGAGATGCTGCATCGTCCATTCGGAAGCGGACATGCCGCCATCGACGCGCAGTACAGTCTCGATCGGGTGGTCGCCCCAATCGCTTCTCATGGCAACGAGAAGATCGAGCGTCTGATAGGCGACGGATTCCAGCACAGCGCGGGCGAGTTCGGCGGGACCGCTGTTGCGTGTCAGCCCGAAGATCGCGCCGCGCGCCTCAGGGTCCCAGTACGGAGCGCCAAGGCCGGTGAAGGCGGGCACGATATAGACCCGTTGCTGCGGATCGGCCCTGTCGGCCAATGCCCCGGTTTCCGATGCCTTATCGATGATACCGAGCCCGTCGCGCAGCCATTGCACGGCCGCACCCGCAATGAAGATCGATCCCTCAAGCGCATAGGTCGTTCGGCCATCAAGGCGATAGGCAATGGTCGTCAGCAGGCGGTTCTTCGAGCGCACGCGGTCATCGCCGGTGTTCAGGAGTGCGAAACAGCCGGTGCCATAGGTCGACTTCACCATGCCCGGCTCAAAACAGGCATTGCCAATCGTCGCAGCCTGCTGGTCGCCGGCCACGCCGAGGATCGGGATGGAAGCGCCGAAAATGCCGGGATCGACCGTGCCGAAATCATCAGCACTGTCCTTTACCTCCGGCAGAAGTGCGCGGGGGATGTGGAGGACCCTGAGGAGTTCGTCGTCCCAATAATTCTCGGCAATATTGTAGAGAAGAGTGCGCGAGGCATTGGTTGCGTCCGTCACATGCGCGCGGGCGCCTGTAAGCTTGAAGATGAGCCAGCTATCGATCGTGCCGAAACAGACCTCACCGGCATCGGCCCGGGCGCGCAGTCCTTCGACATTGTCGAGGAGCCAACGCAGTTTCGTGCCGGAGAAATAGGGGTCGAGCAGCAGGCCGGTCTTGGCGGTGAAAAGTTTTTCGTATCCGTCCACCTTCAGGCGATCGCACATTTCCGCTGTGCGGCGATCTTGCCAGACGATCGCCCGGTGGAGCGGCAGCCCCGTGGCCCTGTCCCAGACAACAGTTGTTTCGCGCTGGTTGGTGATGCCGATCGCGGCGATCTCGCCGGGCGCCACGCCGCTCTTTGCCAAGGCATCACGCGCCGTCGAAAGCACAGTCTCCCAGATTTCGTTGGCATCGTGCTCTACCCAGCCCACCTGCGGGAAATGCTGAGTAATCTCTGTCTGGGCGGAGGCGACGATCCGCATATCAGCGTCGAAAACAATCGATCGTGACGAAGTCGTGCCCTGGTCGATGGCAAGGATATGGCCGCTCATGATTTTACTTTCCGCGCAGCAGCCATCGTTCCGCCGGAACGGCAGCCGTGTCCCCGTTTTTATCGTTGGAAAATTTGGAATGGCCGGGCGCTGTCGCGCCCGGCCGGTGACGCTTATTTCTTGGCGTCGGCCCAGCTCTTGACGAGATCGTCATAGTTGACGGTGACGGGCTTTTCCTTCTCGTTCTCGATCTTCAGCTGCGGTGCGAGGTTGCCCTTCTTGACCGCATCTGCGTTCCAGTAAGCGAGATCATGCTCCTCGGCGAGTTTCGGGCCGATATCGCCCTGCACCTTGGCGCGTTCCAGGCGCTGCAGCACCTTTTCCTGTTCGGCGCACAGCGAGTCCATGGCTTCCTGCGCGGTCTTTGCGCCCGAAGCGGCATCACCGACTGCCTGCCACCAGAGCTGTGCGAGCTTCGGATAGTCAGGAACATTGGTGCCGGTCGGCGACCACTGAACGCGGGCCGGCGAGCGGTAGAACTCGATCAGGCCGCCGAGCTTCGGCGCGCGATCCGTGAAGCTCTTGTCACGGATGGTGGATTCGCGAATGAAGGTGAGGCCGACATGGCTCTTCTTCACGTCCACCGTCTTCGAGGTGACGAACTGCGCGTAGAGCCATGCGGCCTTGGCGCGGTCATCAGGCGTAGACTTCATCAGCGTCCAGGAACCGACGTCCTGGTAGCCGAGCTTCATGCCGTCCTTCCAGTAGACGCCATGCGGGCTCGGCGCCATGCGCCACTTCGGGGTACCGTCCTCATTCATAACCGGCAGGCCGGGCTTGACCATGTCGGCGGTAAAGGCCGTGTACCAGAAGATCTGCTGGGCAACCGCGCCCTGGGCCGGAACCGGACCGGATTCGGAGAAGGTCATGCCGCCTGCTTCCGGCGGGGCATAACCCTTGATCCAATCGAGGTACTTCTGGATCGAATAGACGGCAGCCGGACCATTGGTATCGCCGCCGCGCGCCACACATGAGCCGACCGGACGCGAATTCTCATCGACCTTGATGCCCCATTCATCGACCGGCAGGCCGTTCGGCAGGCCCTTGTCGCCGTTGCCGGCCATCGAAAGCCACGCATCGGTGAAGCGCCAGCCGAGCGAGGGATCCTTCTTGCCATAGTCCATATGGCCGAAGACCTTCTTGCCGTTCACATCGCGGCCGGTGAAGAATTCGGCAATATCCTCATAGGCCGACCAGTTGACGGGAACGCCGAGGTCGTAGCCGTATTTCGCCTTGAAATCGGCCTTGTTCTTCTCGTCGTTGAACCAGTCGTAGCGGAACCAATAGAGGTTCGCGAACTGCTGGTCGGGAAGCTGATAGAGCTTCTTGTCCGGCGCGGTCGTGAACTTGGTGCCGATGAAGTCGTCGATGTCGAGGCCGGGATTGGTGACATCCTTGCCTTCATTGGCCATCCAGTCGGTCAGCGAGCGGGCCTGCTGGTAACGCCAATGGGTACCGATCAGGTCCGAGTCGTTGACATAGGCGTCGTAGATGTTCTCGCCCGACTGCATCTGCGTCTGCAGCTTTTCGACAACGTCGCCTTCGCCGATCAGGTCATGGGTGACCTTGATGCCGGTGATGGCGGTGAAGGCCGGGGCCAGCACCTTCGATTCATATTCATGCGTCGTCAGGGTTTCGGAAACGACCTTGATATCCATGCCGGCGAAAGGTTTGCCGGCATCGACGAACCATTGCATCTCCTTTTCCTGGTCGGCGCGAGAAAGCGTCGAGAGATCGCCGACCTCCTTGTCGAGGAAGGTTTTCGCCTCATCCATGCCGGCGTAGGCGGAGCCCGCCAATGCCAGCAAAATGCCTGCTGTCGTCGTTAGTAGATGCCGTCGCATAATATCCTCCCAGGTTTAGCGATTGCAGTCCTTACGTCTCAGGCGGCCAGTACCCCCGGCCATCCGTATCACCTTGGCATCACACGTAGCGAAACACGCCGATGGCGTAGATCACTGCGATGCCAAGAGCCCACCACAGGTTGGGCCCGACAAGACCCAGCCATGCGAGATGAATGAACGCTGCCCCGAGCAGCGAGATGAAGAGCCTGTCGCCGCGCGTCGTCTCGAACCGAAGCAAGCCAACGCGCGGCGCGCCCCCCGGCGAAAAATATTCCCAGACGCTCATGGCAATCAGCAGCGTCAGGATCGTCAGGAAGAACAGTGCCGTCGGCAGCGTCCAGGCCATCCATGAAAAGCTCATCTCCTGATCTCCTCAGACGCGGCCCAGGGCAAAGCCCTTGGCGATGTAGTTACGGACGAAATAGATGACGAGCGCGCCCGGAATGATGGTGAGCACGCCGGCTGCCGCCAGCACGCCCCAATCCATGCCGGCCGCCGAGACCGTGCGTGTCATGATCGCCGAGATCGGCTTTGCCGCCGTTGTCGTCAGCGTGCGGGCCAGCAGCAGTTCCACCCATGAAAACATGAAGCAGAAGAAGGCGGCGACACCGACGCCGCTTGCAATCAGCGGCATGAAGATCTTCACGAAGAAGCGCGGGAAGGAATAGCCATCGATATAGGCGGTCTCGTCGATCTCCTTCGGCACGCCCGACATGAAGCCTTCGAGGATCCAGACGGCGAGGGGCACGTTGAACAGGCAATGGGCAAGGGCGACGGCAATATGCGTGTCGATCAGGCCAAAGGCCGAATAGAGCTGGAAGAAGGGCAGCGCGAAGACGGCCGGTGGCGCCATGCGGTTGGTCAGGAGCCAGAAGAACAGGTGCTTGTCGCCAAGGAAGCGATAGCGCGAGAAAGCGTAGGCGGCCGGGAGTGCGGCGAGCACGGAGATGGCCGTGTTCATCGCCACATAGATGATCGAGTTGATATAGCCATTATACCAGGACGGATCGGTGAAGATGACGGCATAATTCCTGATCGTCGGATTCTGCGGCCAGAGCGAGAAGGCACCGGTGATTTCGGCGTTTTCCTTGAAGCTCATGTTGACCAGCCAGTAGATCGGCAGGAGCAGGAACAGAATGTAGACCGTCGTCACCACCCAGGAGAGGTTTCCGGCAGGCTTGTATTTCATTGTCGAAACCATCGATCTCTCCTTTCTCACGTGTTTGCGTCGCTGCTGGTCATGACCGTGTAGAAGATCCATGAGAGCAGCAGGATGATCAGGAAGTAGATGATCGACATGGCGGCCGCAGGCCCGAGGTCGAACTGGCCGACGGCCATCTTCACAAGGTCGATCGACAGGAAGGTGGTCGAGTTGCCCGGCCCGCCACCGGTAACGACGAAGGGTTCGGTATAGATCATGAAACTGTCCATGAAGCGCAGGAGCACGGCGATCAAAAGCACGCGCTTCATCTTCGGCAGCTGGATGTATCGGAAGACCGACCAGCGCGAGGCGCCGTCGATCTTGGCGGCTTGATAATAGGCATCCGGGATCGAGACGAGGCCGGCATAGCAGAGCAGCACGACGAGGCTCGTCCAGTGCCAGACATCCATGACGATGATGGTGATCCAGGCATCGAGCGGATCGCGCACGTAATTATAATCGAGGCCGATCGCTTCGAGCGTATGGCCGAGCAGGCCGATATCGACGCGGCCGAAGACCTGCCAGATGGTGCCGACGACGTTCCAGGGGATCAGCAGCGGCAGTGCCATCAGGACGAGGCAGACGGGAACGCCGATGCCCTTCTTCGGCATGTTGAGCGCGATGAAAATGCCGAGCGGAATTTCGAGTGCCAGGATGATGAGCGAGAAAAGCAGATTGCGCTGCAGGGCTTCCCAGAAACGATCCGACTCGAGCGTCTGCACGAACCAGTCGGTGCCGGCCCAGAAGAACTCGTTATTGCCGAACGTATCCTGCACCGAATAGTTGACGACCGTCATCAGCGGAATGACAGCCGAGAAGGCGACGAGCACCAGGACCGGCAGAACCAGAAACCAGGCCTTGTTGTTCCAGGTCTTTTCCATGGTTTCAGGCCTCCCTGCCGACACGCCAGGAATCGGCGTAAATGCTGATTGCCGCGGGATCGAAACGCACCCGCGCATCTTCCGGGATCTCGGCATCCTCCGACACGACGATCGCCAGCGGCTGGCCGGCAAAGCGGGCGCGCACGATCTTCTGACGGCCGATATCCTCGACCTTTGAGATCGATACCGGCATGCCGTCACGGCCAAGGCTTACGAATTCAGGGCGGATGCCGAGCTCGACCTTGGCCGCCTTCGACGTGTCGGGCGCATAGTCGAGATTGATGGTCTCGTCGCCGACGCTGACGCTGGAACCCGTGACCCTGGCGGGCATGACGTTCATGCCGGGCGAGCCGATGAAATAGCCGACGAAGGTGTGGCTCGGCCGCTCGAAAAGCTCGGCCGGGGTGCCAATCTGCACGATCTCGCCCTCGTACATGACGACGACTTTCTCGGCGAAGGTCAGCGCTTCCGTCTGGTCATGGGTGACGTAAACCATGGTGAAGCCGAACTGCTTGTGCAGCCGCTTCAGCTGCGAGCGCAGTACCCATTTCATGTGCGGGTCGATGACGGTCAACGGCTCGTCGAACAGGATGGCGTTGACGTCGTTGCGCACGAGGCCGCGGCCGAGCGAGATCTTCTGCTTCTGGTCGGCGGTCAGGCGTTGCGCCTTGCGTCTGGCCCAATCGGTAAGATCGATCATCTCGAGGATTTCACGCACGCGCCGATCGACTTCCGGCTCGGCGACGCCGCGGTTTCTGAGCGGAAAGGCGAGATTGTCGTAGACGGTCATCGTGTCGTAGATGACCGGGAACTGGAAGACCTGGGCGATGTTGCGCGCCTGCGTCGAAAGATCGGTGACATCCCGGCCGTCGAAGAGGATGCGCCCGTGCGAGGGCTGCAGCAGGCCGGAAATGATGTTGAGCAGCGTGGTCTTTCCGCAGCCGGAAGGCCCGAGCAGCGCATAGGCGCCGCCATCGGTCCATTCGTGATCAACTTCCTTCAGCGCATAATCCTTGTCGGATTTCGGGTTAGGGCCGTAGGCATGGCGGATATGGTCGAGCGTGATGCGTGCCATTGAAACCTCCTATGCCGCCTGGCTACCGGTTGCGATTGCCCGCCCGTCCGGCCCGAAGACCATGAGATGGCGAGTGTCGAGGAAGACGGCGATCTCGGTATCGGGATCGATGTCATGGATGCCATGCGCCAGCATCACCCAGCGAACGCCGTTGAAATCGACATGCACGAAGCTTTCGGAGCCGGTAATTTCGGAAATCTGGGTGCGCGCGATCAACCGCGGCGAGGCCGGTGTCTGGGCCACGAGCGACAGATGATGCGGATGGAAGGCGATCGTCACGGCTCCGTCAGGCGTTGCAGCCAGATGCGGCGGTACGATGATCTCGGCGCCAGCCCCATGGCGGAAGATGCCGCCATTCTTCTCCACCTCGATGAAATTCAGCGGCGGGTCGGCAAAGGTCTTGGCGGTGACGAGGTCTACGGGACGCCGATAGACGGAAATCGTCTTGCCGAATTGCGTGATGCGGCCCTCACTCAGCGTTGCCGTATTGCCGCCGAGCAAGAGCGCTTCGGAGGGTTCCGTCGTCGCATAGACGAAGATCGCGCCCGACTGGGCGAAGATGCGCGGCAATTCCTCGCGCAATTCCTCGCGCAGCTTGTAGTCGAGATTGGCAAGCGGTTCGTCGAGCAGGACGAGACTGGCATTCTTGACGAGCGCGCGGGCAAGGGCTGTGCGCTGCTGCTGGCCACCGGAGAGATTGAGCGGTGTTCGATCGAGATAGGGCGTGAGCTTCAGAAGCTCGGCTGCCTTGCGCACCTCAAAATCGATCGTCTTGGCATCGCGCCCGGCAATGCGCATCGGCGAGGCGATGTTTTCATAGACGCTGAGGGCCGGATAGTTGATGAACTGCTGATAGACCATCGCCACATTGCGCTTCTGCACCCTGATACCGGTGACATCGGCTCCGTCGAAATAGACCGAACCGCTGGTCGGCCGATCGAGGCCGGCCATCAGCCGCATCAACGATGTCTTGCCGGAGAGCGTCGGTCCCAGAAGGACGTTCAGCGATCCCCGTTCAAATGTCAGATCCGTCGGGTGAATATGATATTCACCGCCGACCATCTTTGCGGCATTGCGCAATTCGAGCATTCCGGTTCCCGTGCCTCCTCAAGACGGGGACCACATGCCATCCTAGCCTGCGAGTTTCGCGGGCAGAGCGGCGATGTACTCCTCCAAAATATGCATCTGCTGTGGTGTCATGTGCAGGCCGGCCTTGGTCCTCCGCCAGAGCACATCCTGAGCGGTGACCGCCCACTCATGATCGATGAGGTATCGCACCTCGGCCTCGTAGAGATCGGATCCGAACAGCCGGCCGAGGTCTTCCGTCTTCTGGGCATTGCCGAGAAGGACAGATGCCCTGGTGCCGTAGCGGCGGACGAGCCGGCGGGCATGGGCCTCCGTCAGGAACGGATAACGGGTCTTGAGCTTGGTGACCTCGCCCTCATAACCCTGAACCGGGAAATCACCGCCCGGCAGATGGCTGCC
>UCGV01000017.1 GCA_900471925.1 Hyphomicrobiales bacterium | reverse complement strand
GCCTAGAAACGAAGGCTTCAATCCGCCAGCGCCGCCACCCTTGCCGACGGTGCAGGTGCCGGAGGCGCCACCCCCTCCGCCACCCCCGCCACCGGCGCCCGTCATCCCGGCGCCGGCCCAGATAACGCCTCCGGTCGATGTCGATTGCACGAGAGGCAAAAATCCTGACGATCCTAAGTGCATCGAGCTCGCCCGGCAGGCAAAACTGCTTGAGCGCGTGCGCTCCACGGCCGTCGTCTTCGATCAGTCGGAACGCGCAGGCGGGGCCGCAAGCGCCTCGCCCGACGCTACGGGAGCAGGATTGTTCGGCGCGAACGGCTCGACAAGCACGCCTGCTGGCGCAGCCTCGGATGCAAGTGGTGCTGTCGATGGCGATCGTGCCTTCCTGAAGGCCATGGGAGGGCAGGGGGTAGAGGTGTCGGTTGCCGCCGAGAACCGCCGTATCGATGCCTGGATCCCACAGGGCACGATGATCCGCGGCACGTTGGAGACGGCGATCAATTCGGATCTCGCCGGTATGGTGAAAGCGATCGTTCGGGAGGATGTCTACTCCTTCGACGGCCGGCGGATCCTCATTCCTGCCGGCTCCTCGCTGATTGGCGACTATAAATCCGGTGTCGAACGCGGGCAGGAGCGCCTGTTCATCGTGTGGACGCGCATGATTCGTGGCGACGGTGTTTCTGTCCAGCTTGGCTCTTACGGCACGGATCGTCTCGGCCGCTCCGGCATGACAGGTCTCGTCGACCGGAAATACTGGGAGCGGTTCGGGCCACCAGCGCTGATGACGATGATCGGCGGGGTCACCCAATACATTGCTCAACTCGGTCAGAAACAGGATCGAAATATCACGGTGGTCAACACGGACGGAAGCGTGACCAGCATTCCGCAGAATAACGGAACCACCTCGCAAGACCGGGCGCGCGAGATCGCGGCGGAGACGATCGCGTCCAGCATCCAGCAACTTGCGACGGAAGCTTTCCAGGACAGCCGCAACATCCGCCCGACGATCCACATCGCCCAAGGCTCCGACATCACCGTCTTTGTCACCCGGGACCTGGATTTCTCGAATCTTTATCCGGACCCTGTGCGCGAGGCGTTCGAACGGCTGCGCCGAAAGAAGGTGGGCAAATGAACGCGCACCCATCGATCTCCGCCGAGCAGCACTTTCTTTCCGAGGCGCTTGAACCAATCAGGCAATTTCTCGACGATCCCGCGGTGGTCGAGATTTCCTGTCAGCGCAGCAACGAGATCTGGCTCGAGCGGATCGGCCAGCTCAGCATGGTCAGGCAGCAGATCGATGGGCTGGATCAGGAGGCGATCCGCCATATGGCGTCGCGCGCGGCGTCGTTCACCAAGCAAACCATCAATGCTGAGAATCCGCTGCTTTCGGCAACGCTCACCAACGGCGAGCGCGTCCAGTTCGTGCTCAACCCCACCTCTGCCACTGGCCACGCCTTTTCGATCCGCAAGCAGTTTATCCGGCGCTTCGATCTCGACGATTATGAGAAAGCGGGAGCCTTCCGCTTCACCAAGGTCACGGGAGACGACTACATCGACGATGTCGATATCGAGTTGTCGCGCCTGCTGCGTATTGGGAAGGCGCGTGCGTTTCTGGAGCTCGCGGCCGCCAATCATCGCAGCATGTTGATCGCCGGCGGCACCTCCACCGGCAAAACGACATTCCTCAATACGATGCTCACGGCGATCCCAAACCATGAGCGTTTCATCCTCATGCAGGATACGGCCGAGCTGGAACCCCGCCAGGAAAACGTCGTCTCGTTGCTGGTCTCGAAGGGTGCCCAGGGCGAGGCTAGGGTCACGATGACAGACCTTTTGGCTTCCGCACTGCGTCTCAGACCAGACCGGATCTTCATGGGCGAACTGCGTGGCGACGAGGCCTTCGACTTCCTGAATGCGATCAACACTGGTCATCCGGGCTCGATGTCGACCATCCACGCGAACTCCCCACACCATGCCTTCAACCGACTGTCGACGCTGGTCCTTAACAGCAATGTCCGCATGGAGCGTGACGACATCATCCGCTACATCCGCTCGATCATCCCGATCGTGGTCCAGTTGAAGAAGAGCGATGCCGCCGGCGGCCGCGGTGTCAGCGAGATCTATTTTGCAGACGAGGTGGACGAAGATGGCAAACGTATCCACGGACGCAGAGGCTGAACGTCCGAAGTGGACAAAGTTTCAGGAGGTCTCGGCCTTCACATTCCCGGTCGCCGTTCTCGGCGCCGCGTTGATATGGTTGCTGTTCTTCACGCTCATCTACGACGCCTATGTCACATCCTTCGGATCGACATCCTATTACGATTATGTTGCCCAGGCCCGCATTCTCGACAGTATTGCCTACACATGGTCGGTTATCCGCGCGCGAAACACCGTCGGGCTCTTGATCCTGGCTCTGGTCCTGGCCTCGCCGTTTCTGTTTTTCCTGCTGAGCCTCTGGATGTTGAAAGGCGGCAGGGCTCTGTCGCGCAAAATCCTCTACCTGCTGCATGTGAGGTCGATGTTCACCCTGATTGCCCATACGGCGCTGATCTTTGCTGGCGCCTATGCCGGCGTCATTGTTTACGGAATCGTCTTTTATCTCGTTGCAAGCAAGGCCGGTGGGTTAGCCGGAGTAGCGGACTATTATGACGCTCATTTTGCGGCGATGTATCAGGCGCCCTTTGGTTACACCGACGCGTCTGGTAACTTTCAGCGACCGTCGCGGCAGACAATTTTTGCGGCGCTCGGCGGTCTTGCGGCTGCTGGAGCCCTGGTTGGGTTTCCAATCGGGGCGGCAATCCAGAAACGCCAGCGCATGATCATGGGCAAGGCGCGGTTGGCGACCTTGAAGGATGCCGCCGATTTCCGGCTGCGCGACAAGCACGGTATCGTCCTCGGCCTCAAGCAGGGCCTTCTTCTGCGCAACGACGGCGACCAGCATGTGATGGTCATCGGCTCGCCGGGACAGGGCAAGTCGCGGGGCTTCGTCATTCCGACGATGATGAGTTTTAAGGGATCGCAGATGGTCCTCGACATGAGCGGCGAACTGTTCGAGGAGACGTCCGGTTATTTGAAGGACCAGGGCTACGAGATTTTCCTGCTGGCGCCGGGATCGAAATTTACGGACGGCTATAATCCTCTCGACCTCATCAGCGCCGACCCGAACCAGCGCATCACCGACCTGCAGAAGCTGACGCAGATGCTGTTGCCAGAGCGTCTGCGCTCCGATTCCTCCGACTTCTGGGAAGAGAGCGCCAGGATATTGCTGACGGCCATGCTTGGCTTCGTGCTCGAATGCCCTGACACCCGAAAATCGCTGAGCGAGCTCTACCGCATCCTCAATTCGATGTCGGACGAGCGCAAGGCGATCATCCAGCTCCTGGAGAACTACGAGGCCGTTCTTTCCGATCAGACCCGCATGCAGCTGACCAAGTTCGCGGGCCGGCACGAAAAACTGGGCGAGGGGATCGCGGCAGAGATCGTCGCCAAGCTTAATTTTCTGCAGAATCCACTCGTCGAGGCGTTGACCTCCATCACCACGATCCCAATCGACACGATCAGAAAACGGAAGCTGGCGATCTTCGTTCAGGCCGATTGGAATGCGATGCAGATCTACGAGCGGCTGATTTCGATGTTCATCCAGCAAATGGCCGACAAGCTCGTACAGATGGGACCGTTGCGGAACGGCGAGCACGAAGTGCTGATGATGCTCGACGAGTTTGGCAATGGCGGGCGCATAGACACCGTCCTGACGCTTGCGCCATTGATCCGCAAGAACGGTGTGCGCTTCGTCTTTATCCTGCAGGACGGTGCGCAGCTCGAACGATTGTATCAGCGGTCCGGGCAGAAGATCCTGATGGGCGCGTCGTCGATCAAGCTGTTCATGAACTTCCAGAACCAGGAGGACGCGGCCGCCGTCTCGGCTGCAGCCGGCAGGACGACGGAGTGGGTTGAACAGTCCTCTTACTCCCATCGCCATGGTCGAAGGCAGCGTTCAATCTCCAAGGTGCCGGTGTCGGTCGACCTGCTTCCCGTCAACACATTGATGATGATGAAGCCGGAGGAGGCGATCCTCCAGGTCACCGGCATGCCGCTCATGCGCATCATGAAGCTCGATTCCGGCGGCGAGCGGATGTTCTCGAAGGTCCGGAAGTTCAAGCCGGTGACCAAACCATGCATACAGCCGGTCGAATGGACGATTGCCGACAGCGAAGCCCTCACGCCAGGCGCGCCGCAGCTTGAAACCGCGCCACCAAGGAGAAAGGAGAACTACTCGCCGGCCCCTGGGATGGAGATGGATTTGAGCGTCGTCACCCGGCCGCAGCAGCCACAAAGCATTCGTTTCATCGTCAAGGAGGGCGTGCGTCACGTCTATATTTCGTCGCTCGACGAGCTCCGTCATCGTCTGGATCTCGACGAAACGCGCGAGGCGGGGCGGACCGAGGAGGAATTGCGAGATGAAGAGCATACAACGGCGGAGAAGAAGCACCCCGCTGGAACCGGCGGCCGCCGAGGAAACTCTGCCGCCGCGCGGGCTTCCGCTTCCACCCAGGTTGACGACGTCGATATCGAGATAGATCAGGCGAAGTTGGACCGCAGTGTCTATCCGGGCTCTCCGCGCGGACCTCGTAATCGAGCGCCACGCGCTTCGCATTTTCAGGAGGAGACTGAAAATCTCCCGGCGTCAGCCATCCTGCGGCGCCAGGAGGTCCGTGGCGCTTTCGGTTCGGACATCAAGGCCTTGAACGACGCAATCTTTGAGCAGGCGGACGCAGGCTCGCTCGATCCGATGGAGCTGAATGAGGATGTCAAGCTCTTGATCGGAACTCTCTCTGAGCGCCTGACCGAAGATAGTTCAAAAGCGTTTCTGCGCGAATTTGCCGATCGTGCGCGCGATCCACTGCGCGAAGAGGGGCTGCAAGATGACGACGCTAATGACCGGTTAGCGTAGGCCGAAAGCATATACGCCAAAGTACGGCTTTCCGCTTCGCGATGGCGGAGCGGTATTTGCAGTTTCAGGAAAAGCCAGCAGAAGGAGGAAGATTCCGTGGGCGAAATCAGGTACCTCGCAACTCGAGATCTCTTGAAAGAGGACGTTGTTGAGCGGATTGTTGCGGGAGCCAGGGCTAACGCTGGTCTCTGGCTGATGGTCAAGGAGCGTGCCGTCGAAAAGCGCGCTATCAAGGCCGAACTCAAACGCCGGGGAGCGGATGCAAATGACCTGGACCGGCTGTTTCCCACCCGCTTGACGCCGACGATTGCCGAACTCGCGGATGAGCTCGTGTCCACCATGTTTGGGAACTGCCCCCCGGAGATCGGATCTCGTGCTCAGCTCGCTCTGCTCAAGGCAGCCGAATCCGAGCTTGATGGCGGCTCGGCACAGCCATAGCAGAAGGCGAACCCCGCCGCCCAGCCATTTCCTACGCCGATCATCGACCAACAGTTGCGCCGCAGTTTCAGCCGCCGCCCAGTTTGTCGATGACCCACGCCTGCAGCCGGCGCCCGGTGCGCTCGGAATTCGCTTCGGTAAGATCCTTTGGAAAAATCCCGAAGATCGGCCCAAGGTACTTCATTCGCGGGATCGTTTTCTCCTTGGCGTGCCGATATTCCTCGGTCTCCATCCCGAAGGCTTCGACGAGCAGTCTGCGCGGTGGCTGATCTCCATAGGCAATCTCCAATACGAAGTCTGGCCTGCAAAGGCCGATGGACGTTTCCATGGCGAAGAGGGGCTTGATAATGGAGATCCGCAGTTCTGGAGCAGCATCGAAGAGCGATTGCTGAAGCCAGAAAAGCAGATGGGAAACGTCACGCTCAAGTCCGGACTCGACGGGGAAGAGCGTATCGCCGTTATAGACCGGCTGGGCGTAGGCTTGCACAGCCCGAACCGGGCCTTCATCGTCCTCCTGAAAATCCACGTTCAGCAGCGTCAGGAACGGTCCTCGGCTTGCCGGGTCCCCCCGAAGCGGCTGGCGCACCTTGGAGAGGATATCGATTGTCCGCGAGGTGGATGCCGGCATGACGGCTTGCGTGGAAACGCTGGTCGAAAACAATAGCATAAAGCCGGTTCGACGAAGTCCCTCGGGCCAGTCTCCGCGCGAGCTCGCAAGCAGCCGTTGCCAACGGCTCTTCGGATCCCAATAGTCGGGGCCCCAAGTCGATAAAAGAGCGTTCAACGTCCAGGTTCTGAGTACCCTCAGCTCCCGCGCGGCCGAGCGCAACCGGAAGAGCTGATCGGCGAGCTTGAAATCAACATCAGCCTGCAGCGGCGGGATTACGTTCATACCCGCCCTATCAAGCATCCGCCACAGCACACCACCCAGTCTGGAAGGTCGGTCATTTCGTTCGATAGATCGGAAGGGCTCATCCCCTGAGACATCGGCCAGGCGATTAGGAATGGCAGGAAGCGCATCAATGTACGAACGCTTGGATCTGGACAGGGGTCGAAGATGGTAGCCGCGGTCAATGAGGGCGGGACTGGCGTCCTTGTCGACGTGAAACGGACATGCGAGGGCGTGGTTTGGTCGCTCCTCATGCCGATCGGGGGCATCGTCCTTCGGCGTCAGCCGCCGCAGCGTGAAGGTGCGTTCCTGTTGGATCGGAGCAAGCAGTGGCTGATGCTGTGCCTCCAGGCAATCACATTCGATCCAGCCACCCATCACCTTGACGCGGCGGATAACTGAAAGCGCAACCGCCTCATCGGCGCTTGAGGCAGCGTTGCCGTACCAGGCGCGCAACGCGACGGCCTCGCTGTCGGTTAGTTCAGCCAACATATGCGTCGGGCTGTTGCGGACCACGATACGCATCGTTCGCCGTCAGTACCCGATCGACCATAGGCTGAAGCCGAGATATCCGACGCCCGCGGAGCAAGCGAGAGCAAAGGTCGTTTCCGCCCAACCGCGAATGCCCCAAAAGCTGCTTCTCGCCAAGCGAGCACCTTCAATGACGACCGAAAGGAAGATGTAGGTCGGGATGACCATCGCATAGCCCAAGGTCATGCTGTCTCGAAAAGCGATCCGAGCGGCGACGAATGCGAGCGCGAGAAACAGGATCGCCATTCCTAGTCGCCGCGGGTCGATCCGATAGCCAAACCGTTCGAGCGATCCCATGCGTGTTCTCCATTCATAGGAAACAGATCAAAAAAATTTAACCGCAGTTAAATTTTGGAGCAATCGGAGATAGGTCTACAAGGAGAATAATTGTCCAGTTCGAGAGGCGCCGGGGGCCGCTTGCACAGGTTGCCCGCTGCGGTGTATTGAAGTCGCACACGAAGATGAGAACGTTAACGCTTAACTTTTTGGTCTCTGGACAGCCTGATGCATCGGATGAGCGGTAGAAATTTGAAACATCCCCGTTACTGTCGGCGCGTTCATGCGCCTGGCTGTCGGCCCGTATGGCTCGGGAGCGCGTTGATGGGAACTCCGCGCGAGGGTGTCGTTCGATGTCGCGGTTGAAGGACGATGGCGCCGACCAAGTTTCGAATGCGATCGACCTGACGTCTCTCTCTTTCCAGGAACGGCTCGCCATCGGTCTGATGCGGTTGAAGGCTCAACGGCGGTTGACGAACAAGGATCTGGCCGACCAACTTGGCGTGTCGGAAGCCTACATGTCGCAAGTCACCCGCGGCATGCGGGATGTCAAGCTGTCGACCCTCGACAAGATGCAGCGCGAGTGGAATGTCACGATTGAGGATTTGTTCAGAATCTCGGAAAGTGATCTTGCTCGGATCGCCGCGTGGCGCGCCCGTCGAAGGAAAAAAAAGACAACCGACGAGCCGACGTAAAGTTCTTCCAGTGTGACACTGGTTCGATGTGGATTAATGGTTCAGGTTGAACCAGAACCTCTGCTTCGCGCCTTGTTCGTTAGGGATATCGAAGTAATAGGGGTCTGCGCGGCGCGGCCGCGGCGTCGCAATCTGCTGGATGCAGCTATCGCCGCGATCGCCGAAGCTCCTTCGTATCACAACACTGCTCTGGTTGCCGTCGGAAGCGCGCTGACCGGGAGATCGGCAAACATCAACAGTTCTGATGCACTGATCAGGCTCACTGCTCCAGCCATTGCCAGTCTGCGAACTGCTGCCAACTGTGGTGCCTGACGGGCAATCTTCGTAGGTCTCGCGTCCCGGCTTGCCGGCATTGGCTTCATGGCAAATAGGCCACGAAAATCCCGGCTCCTTCATGGCCGCGATGAGCTTTGTCATGGGCGGAACGCAGTACGAGACGCCGTGCCAGGACGGGTTCTGTGAAGCAGCGCAAAGCAGAACCTGGCATCCCCAGGATGCTTCGTCGGCCCTTACGGGCGTCGCTGATGGCGCAAGGGCCGAACCCACCATGATTGCTGCCAATATTAGTGTCTGTCTCATTGTCCGCCCCTTCGAGGTGTTCATTGGATTTGCCTCCAGACGCGCTCAATTTTAGCAAAGGAGAGCACACCGGGTTGGATAACACCGGCAAATGATCCTGCAGTCGTTGTGATAATGCCGGAGCAGGTCACACCCGGCACAAACTGACGCGGTTTGCATTCCGAAATGCGCATCGATCGCCCGGATTTCGCAAGCGTGGCGGTTGCCTCCTCGTCACTTGGGACGTCTGGCTTCGTGTTTTGTGACACTTCGTCTTTCAGCCGAGCGATCTTGTTTTCGAGATCGATCTCGTGGCCGCGTCTGATCACTTGCGTGACCGCAAAGCCGCCGGCGGTGCCAACCAGAAAGGCGGTCGCCGCCGCCAGGACCGCGCCACCGGAAGGTTTGTTCATCGCCACCTCAGTATCCCTCAATCCCAAGGCGTTTCAGGATGGCAGCCGGATTGGTTTGGCAGTCCTTTCTCCAATCCGGGTGGTTGGCGCAAGCATACGCGTATTGGCTGAGATCGGCTGACGAGAGATCGGCAAGCCTGTTGCCGACAGCTTTCCATCGCTGCACGTCAGCCGGATCGCAACCAGCGCCTCCGGCCCCGCAAAAGTCCGGATCGCGCTGGTCTATCTGCTTCTGGGTAGCGCCGTCCTCGGCGATCGCTATCGACGAGCATCCGGAAAGCATGATGACCGCTACAGCGGCTGCAACAATGCGGTTCATTTAACCTCCATGCATTTCGTTAGGAGTGGGCGATCTGGCGGGGACAACGGGTAAAGGTAGGGGCAAGCCGCTGTCAGATTCCGGTGAAGAACCCCTGACCTTCTCCCCATTTGCAGTCGACGCGGTATAGAGCCAGGGAGGAAGAAGATCTGGCGATGACCAGACGCCATATCCTAGGCCGCGCGCCTTCCTCTCGATATCGAAATAGGCGGGAACCTGAGGTTCGCCGCGGTAATTGAAGGCGTAGCCGATCCCTTCTGCGATCGCCGTAGCGGCTAGGTTTGTCTCCCCGACAAAGCAATGGGCGAGGATCACACCGTTGGCGTCGCGAGTAATCGGCGCGCAGTTGACGTCCTGCCCAAGTGTGCGAAGGATCATCCAGGCCCGCGAGACCTGACCAGCAGGCCAGTTGATGCCATCGCTCGTCGCTGTTTGCTCAAGGCGAGGGGCTTCATATCCCGCAAGCCGCACGGTCTGCGCGCTCGTTCTGAATTCAAGAGTGGTCGCATCGATGACCTGAACCTTTCCATAGATCTGACGCGGGATGTCAGCCGGCCGGACTTGTGCCCTCGGGGCCGCCACTGTCATCGTCAAAAACATGATTGACAGCGAAACAAGTCTCATCGTTGTGCACTCCCTTGACCGGCAAGGATTGCGACGGGGTGCGGCATGTCCGAATAGGCCCACAGTCCGGCGCGTGCCGATCGCGCGCTTTCTTCCGCCACCCTATAGCCGGGAACGATCAAATGGCCTGCGGTGTCAACGGCGGCGAATGCCCACCCCTCAGCGATCATGTAAGTTGCGAGATCATAGCGCCGTTTGCCTGTTGTCGTCTGGCAGCCGACCACGGCATTGTTCTGATCGATGTCCTTGATGGTGGTGCAGACCGGCTTCGTATCTCTAATCAGGGCTTGTACCATGATCAGGTTGAGCTCTCCGCAATCCCTGACAACACCAGGAGAGATTGTGACGGGTGTCCCGCGGAGACACGCTTGCAGGCCATAGAGACGAAATCGCCGCCCGCCGGAAATCCAGGTGTCGCCGGTTTCGAATTGAGCCTGTGCTGGAAACGGCGCGAATTCGGTTCCATCGTTTTCGTGGGTATCTACGGCGGCCGTTTTGCTCCCAGTCGTCTGGACCAGGATAATCGGAGCTTGGAGGCGCGGAGCTTCTGGGATGTTCGAGCCGGCGAGCAGCGGCATGATCGATATGCCTGCAAAAACTCCGGAGGCTGCGAGCGTGGACATCAACATCAGGAACCTCACCGCGATCAGTTGACGGAAGGATTGGCGCGATAGCGCTCGCCGTAAGGATGCGTGAAGTGGGCAATAGCCCAGATCCCGGCCTTGGCTTTCTGCGCGCGTGTCTCTGCCTGTGCATATTCCGGAAACAGTGCCCGGCGGGCGCGATCGCGTGACGCGAACGCTACTCCCTTGGTAATGAGCACTTCGGAAAGCGATCGTGTTTCACCGTCCTTCACGAAGAAGCATTCGGCAAAACGTACGGTTGGAGAGCCGGAATTTTGGCCGAGGAAATGACACGGGAAGGCGTCGCCGGCGCCGGCCTCAGCCTCCTCGAGCATGGCGGTTAGACCGGCGAGCGAGACCATAGAGCATGTGGTCTGCACACCGGCAAATTCCATCTCCTCGGTCGAGAGGCAGCCTTGGACGCCGGCCAATTTGATGATGGTGCCGTCGGAGGCGAGGAACGCGCTTCCGCTCAATGCGCCGTCAGGTGTGATGGTTTGCAGGCTGAGACGCTCGGCGATCGAGGAGACATCGAGAGGCTTCTGCGGGGCAGGGATCAGATCCCGCCCTTCCGCGTAGGCCTTCTGATAGTAGCTGACAAATCTTGAGACCGCATCCTCTTCGCCCGCAAGCGTCGCTGCATTTGTCATGCATGCAATGGTGCAGAAGAGGAGTTGAGCGAGCCGTCGTGCGCCAGGTTTCATGCTTGCGTCCGTCATCAAATTGGCTCCGGAGATGATGCACAAAATTATACTGAAGTGCAAGTCTGGAAATATCGCGAGGATTGCGATATGTCTGGGGGGCACGAAATATGCGCATGGAGAAAGGCAGATGTCGGCACAGCAAAAAGCCATCAGGATCGTGACTTTCCCTTTCCGGGCCGTGTGGTTCCTGATTTTAATCGCCAACTTCCTGGTCGTTTTGGCCGCCTGTGTCCTGTTCGCGGCCTTCGCTGCCTACGCTCTCGCGTTGACGATTTCGTACGTCTTTCTACCGGCGGAATGGACGCGAGCTCTATGGCAATGGCCGCTGGACCTTTACGCGCAGTCCCATTGGTTCAAAGGCGCAACGATCACCTTCTTCGTTCTCCTTCTTTTGCCGATCCTGAAACTCTGGCCGAGCAGTGATCTCAAGGCAGATGCAGCCCGCGAGCGCGAAGCGACGAGGATCAACGACGATCTGATCGCGGCTCGTCATCGGGCGCAGAGCCAAATGAAATTTCGAGGCTGAGGGATCCATGACAGGCAAACCACTCTCGCTCGCGATCTCGACCTTCAAGGGCGGCGCCGGGAAATCGACCTTGAACGTCAATCTCGCGGCCGAGTTCGCACAGCAAGGACACAGGACACTGCTCATCGATTGTGACGAGCAGGAATCGTCGACCCGCTGGTACAATGTCTCGATGAAACGGGGGCTGCTTCCGAGCGACGGTACGCTGCTGCATCTGCGGGTAGCGCCGGACGATCGGTTCGTAGATCGCCTTGCGGAGGCGCCCGCGGCCGATATCCGGATCTACGACGTTGGCGGATACGTCCACCAACGGGCAATCGAAGTTTACCACGAATGCGATGCGGTCCTCATTCCTGTCATACCCGAGCCGACGGCTGCGACCTCAGCAATCAAGGTCGCGACGATTTTGAAGGAGATTTCCAGGAAACGGGCGCAAGGTCCAATCCCGTACGCGGCGATCTGGAACTATGTGGACATGATCGCCCTCAAGCATAATCGCTCCCTCCCGGAGGTCCATGCTATCCTGACGAGCGGCCGGATTCCGATGGTGGACACGGTAGTCCGGAAGAGCAATCACTTCAGCGACGTCGGCGCCGGCTTCGGGTCGCTCTATTCCAAGCTCGCCAGCATCGAGAACAATCCGGCGCTGACGCCGTCGGCTAAACGGCGTGCCTCAGAAAGCGTGCTTGACGCGATCGATCTGGTCAAAAAGATCAACAACGAATTCATCGGCCTTCTACAGGCCGAGGCTGCCTGAGCGCGATGTCGAGGGAAAGAACGCCAGCCGGCAACATTCTCGCTCTCGCCCGATCGAGAGAAGACCAGGCGAAGGTCGTAGAGGAGGACGCGACCTCCTATATGCCGACCAGCCTCGATCTCGACAAGCTCATGCCGGCGGATCCTCCTCAGGCGCAAGCGCTGAGCGTCGAGAAGGAAATAGCACCAGAGCACCGTCGCCCTCAGGTCAAAAGCAAAACCCGGGAAGAGCATGCGAGAAAGACAGAAACCGATGTCAACGTGGGATCGGTCAAGCGAAAGCGCATTTCCCTGTACCTCGACGACGACGTGCTGACGAAGATTTTCCGTGTATCGCTGGAGCGGCATGAGCAACTCTCCTCGGCGACCCACAGACTGATCCTCGAAGCCTTGAAGGCGAGGGGGCTGTAGGCAGATGCGTGAACCGGCCATCATGTTCCGTCTACCTACCCATGTCCTCAGCAACGTGGAGCTGCTTGCCAGCCGTCTCGATATCTCCGTCAACCTTGTCGCGAAACTTATCGTCACCAGAGAGATCATGCATGTACCGGCGATGCTGGAGGAGCATGACCGCCAGCTGGGAAACATGCATCAGTTCCTCCGCGAGCTTGCCTTCCGCAACGAGGAGTTTCTGACGGAAGAGCGCGACCAAGCTGTGCTGGGCGCAGCCATTATGGCGAAGCTGGACGAGGTGATGGGCGCCCTGGATGCAATCCGTGATGCAGCGTTCGTGAGACCTTCGACCTTTATCACCGATCTGATCAGGAGACACGATGAACGACCTCTCCAGGAGTCGCTCCGGATCTAAGCATGAAGGCCGAAGGCTGCCGAGCTATCTCGACCTCATCGAGGATGAGCTTCGACGGCGCGGCGGCGGGGGCGGTGGAGCAAAAAAAGCGACGCCGAGGACGAAAGTCGGACTACCCTCGGCAGCGCGCAACGCGGGCGCAGCGACAGCGTTCAGTCGAGCGAGTGGTAACAACGCCGTCGTCGTCAAGGTGTTGTCGTATGGAGCAGGTGCTGCCTCGGTACGCAACGTTCTTGCCTATCAAAGCAAGGAAGAAAAGGCACACGATCAGGATGGCCGCGAAATCTCCGATCTCAGCGCAGAAGTCCGATGCTGGGAGAGGGAGTTCGGAAACCGGAAAGGAAGCAAGGACGTGCTGCGGCTGACCTACGAGCTCGAGAGCACCGATCGAGGCCGCGTTGCGCGCGCATTGAGCTCGCTCGCGTCAGAGGGGTTCCGCGACGTTGGTGATACGGATCGGACCTACGCGTTCAGCGTCAGCGAAGGCGTGAAGGGCCAAACCCGTCTGAACCTCGGGCTGGTGATTGCCCATGAGAAGAGGGACCGATCAGACCGCAGCAGCCAGAACCGCATTGCCGCCGAAATCGATGACGTGCGCGCGATCGATGCACGGGTGGACAAGGCATTGCGTGAGGAGGGGATTGCGCCGGTCTCGCGCTATCCGGCGGAGTTTTCGAGTGGTCCGAAGGGGTTCATTGCGGCGCTGCATGCGATGCAGCGCGGCGACGCGGAAGTGACGCTTTCGACCAAGACGCACTTAGAAGAGCGTCCGGGAAAGAGCGGCCGCTATCAGCAAAGCGCCGCCCGACGCGAGCTGACAACGAGCGATCACAAGCAGCTCACGGCGGAAGGCAAGATCGTCGGCGCGCTCATGCAGACACGCCAGCCTCGGGACTTTATGCATCTGTTGCTGTCGGGGCCGGCCAATGTCGACCGGGATCGGTTCATCCTCGCTGGCCGCGATTTCCTGAGAGAGCAATTTTTCGGTCACCGCTATGCTTATGCGGTCCACAACCGCAATGACCGTGATAAGCATCCGCATCTGCATGTGATCGTCGGGTTGCGTGACAGCAGCGGCAAGATGCTCAATCCCAGTATCCGGGACTTCACGGAGTGGCGGACTCGCTTTGCCGAAAAGGCGCGGGAACGCGGCATAGCTATTGATCGTCAAAAGCGTGTCGAACGTGCAGGTCCACCGCCCGTAAAACGGTGGGAGTGGGAGATGTTTCACCGCATGGGTGCGACAGCACCGCCTAATGTCGTCGAAAAGGTAATCTCCAAGCTTCGCGATACGCCCACGGCGCCGAAGCTGGAAGAGGCGAGGAAGCGGTTCGATCAAACCCAACACTCAGTTGGGCGGGTCATCCAAATGTTGGAAGGCATTGCCAAGGACCGAAGTGCACCCAGCACGGCTCGCGAATTGAGCCACGATCTGTCGATCGGGCTGAGGCGTGAGTACCGTCGATTGGAAACGGCCGTGCGCGATGGACATGATCCCACCAGAATGAAAGGACAAGAACACATGCTGCGATCCACACCGATCAGCGCCGCTCAGGCAAAAGCTGCAAAGGAGACGCTGGCGACCACCGCCGTCAATGTCGCCGCGAAGATCCTCAACCCAACTGATCGGCTGCTCTTTGAACAAGCGACCACCGTAATCGGCAAGGTCGTCGGGCTGCAGCTGGACTCGCGCGTAACCAAGGATCGAGGCCGCGCGGACGTCGCCAAGGCGAAGCGCACCTCTGATAGCTTGGAAACGAAGTCGGCCGCCGGTCGCGACCACGTCGCGGAGCAGGGGATAGATAACAGGACTTCGAGCAACCGCACTGCCGACCAATCTCGCATAGCACGCTCGAATTCGGAGCACGAGAGTTCCGAGAACAGTCGGACGAATCGCGAACGCAACCAGCGACGGGAACGCGATCAGTCGAAATCCATCAAACTTCGGCCTCCGCAGGATAAGGATCGGGATCGAAGCCGGTAGCAGAGCGGATCGGCTCGGCAAACGCGGCTTTGTAGATCTCATCGCGATTGCCGGACCACACTCACGGCAGTTTCAAAGCATGCTTGATCTTCGTCCTGAGCCAAACCAGACTTGCTTGCCGATCGCTGTCGCGGGAGCCGCCGGTGTTTGAATCTGGATAGAGAATTTCAGTGAAGGCGGGCGTCGCTGAGCTGTAGTGATGGTACTTTCCCTTGCGCACCAACACTGTCATGGTCGGGTCGACGTCGTACCATTCGGCTAACTTCAATATCACATCGAGCTCAGAGGCTCCGGGCCAACGCGGGGGCTGATCTAGGCCCTCGGAATGAATCGCCTCCACCCAGAAGTCCGGCGATGCACCCGAGACCTTCAGGAGATCGTCGAGCAACTGCGTAAGCCTTGCATTGTCAATGCCCGTACCACGAGTGTATGGGAACGTGGTGTGCCGCCAAATAAATCCGAAGCGAACTCTGAGTTCGCGAATGTCCTTGAGCATTGCCAAAAATTCGGTGTCGATATCTCCCAGCGTATGATCTCCGAACTGCGGTCTATGTTGCAGCAGAATGTCGTCACGCTCAAAAATGACCAGGCCAACCGAGCCCTCTTGCCTGCGGATGCCGTGAACATCGAATACATCAGTCTCCATAGCTGGTTTCATGCCGACTTAGCCTTCCCCAATTCAACAATCCGATTGTTGCCTCGAGCCCTGCCTGACCTCTGAGACGCTTGCGATTTATGCAGTTGATAGAGGGACGATTACCGCAGATTGCACGATGTTACGCGAAACCAACCGAAACGAAACGAAATGTCGCCGGCAAGGCATTGTTTAAAAAGACAATTTTTGGGGGCGGCTAAAGTGTCGCATCACGGAAGAATATTAATTTCCCGAGCGACGAAAAGATCGATGTCTCGGCCAAGCGAGACTGACTGTGTTATTAGGATTTTCCCTTGGATCACGCGAAGGCCGAGTCGGAAAAGGCGAGGGGTCTCGTCCGTCAGATTCTGGACTGCCCAATGGCATTCGGAGCTTTTGAGCGCGATAGAAAATGCCACAGACTCCAGCCTGCTAACAAAATGTACGGCGGCGCACCGAGAGAGTAGTGACCACAGTTCAGCTTGAGAACCTCTGGCACCGCTCCTGCTTGATGGAGGTTTTCGATGAAGTGTTTCGTTAGCTCGGGCAACACCACCTTGTCTCTGGTCGCGAACACCGCTTGAAGTGCAAGATTGGGACGTGCGAGATCATGCACGAAATTATCCAAATTCAGTGGAGCCCATGCCCTCCTTAGATCTGTGAGCGTGATTGCCGGTTCTAAGCTGTCGCGGATCGATCGCGTTGCGCGCCCTGTCCAAACCATGTCTGCGAGACTTCCCGCCGTCAGAAACAGTGAGGCCTTTGACACGGCAGGTTCGTGCGCGGCAATCAGACCTGCCACCCACGAGCCCAAGCTCATGCCAAGAACCGAAATTTCATCGTAACCTTCGCTCTTCAGCCACCGGATGAGCTTTCGCCCATCCAACACAGCCTGTCTTAACGATTGGACCGTGCGGCCGAGATTTGAGCTGAGCATATAGTCGGCATATAGCGCGCCGGGTCGGCTGCGCTCGAAATGGTAGGGCATGGCAATCTCCGCGACCGTGATCCCACGCCGCGAGAAGAAACCAGCGATCTGACGATTTCGGACGCTGGCATTCCAATGATGGAAAATCACCAAAACCCGATCGCGCGACCCACTTTCAGTGATTCTTGCCCAGACGGTGTTGTTTTCTTCTACATCGGTGATGATCTCCGAAGGAAATCGGAGCCACCCATTGTTCAGCTCAAATCCCTGTGGGTTTCCGGCCGGCTTATCGTAAAAGCCTGGATCAGAGACAGCGTGTTCGGCAAGGACACAGAACTGCTCAAGGGCGTTTGTCTCCTCCGCGCCGGGGAAGGCACGGCCCGCGTCGAGGATGAAATTCGTCGCTTTCTTCGCTTCTTCACCGCGTTGAGCGCGACGTTCGTCCCAACGATCCAGCCACCTATGAAACACCATGATTGCTCTCCGATTTGCGCGATCGCGGCAGCGCGAACTCGGGATCAAAGAGGCCGTATGTAGCGGCCAGCACTCCAGCGATGAGGAGGATTGAAAAGCCGTCAAAGGCATCGATCAACAAGTAGGTGGCAAAGAGTAGGGCCTCGACCGCCGACATCTTCCACAGAGCCTCACGAAACCGCGATCCGACATTCAGACGTATGGAACCGTAGAGAAAAATGACACAGGCTGAAATGGCCACAAGGAGACTGCTGAAATGCGTCGGCATTCTATAGCCGAAGTTGCCGGCGGACTGATGATCACGATAAACCACCGAAACGAAATCGTGGAGTATCCAGGTCACGATATCCACGCCGTCCGAGCTAAGATAGGCGCTTTGCACCTTCATACAGATGGCAACCAGGATCCCGACGATGGTGCACCGGAAAACCCCTCGCATTACCTTGAGGCGGATCTGGCCGTTCTCTGCGCGGTGGTTCCCGCCAAGCCGCAGCATTAATCTTTCTTCGATTCTTCCGAAATCGTCGATGATCGTGTGGAGCAAAATAAGGCCCGCGAAGAACAGATAGAAGCAGAGGCACATATACAGGTAAGCCAGCCCCGTGAAGGCGATCTCCATCGGCGCTGAGATAAGATCGGGTTGCATAATAGCTATCGTGCCCCAACTCGTCGCATAGTCGTCACTGCCTTCTAGCAGCGGGACCAAACACACGCCGATCCACTGGAGAACACCGGCGAAGAGCACGCATATTACGAATACTGCCCAGTATGAATGAGAATACGACTCGATGTTTCGAGACCAAGGAGCATCGGCTTCATACCGAGCGGCCTGCGCCAGCAGACTGAACCGCGCGTCCCCCTTCCAAAAAAGCAGCAATTCGATCACAAGCCAAAAAAACAAAGGTAAGAGTACCAAGAACAAAATGGTCCAGTTCGGCGCCCACAGGAAGCCGACCTGCTTTGAGATCCCATCAGATCGAGTATACGTGACGCTGTGGATCCCCACGATATACGACATAAATCCGAGGGCGGAGGCGCCGGCGAAAGTCAACGCAGGGAGATTCAGCGGAGATCCGCTCGCAAATAGGCCCTCTGACCGTAGTGCCAATTTGAATCGCCTTTCGCGCGGGGAGGCTTGACTCCATTCTTCCGGCTCGTCCGTAGCCAGCGTCTGGCGACCAACAGCCACAGGCTGATCTATATCCGGCAGCGTCGTACCGGTCGCCGTCTTTCTCAAGTCTCGCCGCTTGGCAACAAGACGAGATTGCCCAGCGTTGAGTTCTAGCAGCCATTCGCTTGTCGCTCCCTTATCATCGCAGCCGAAGATACGTGCCAGCCAAGCGATGTTGGAAGGACTGATACCCTTGTCGTTCTCTTGAAACCACAGCTGAACGGTGCGTAAATCAATCCCGGCCCGATTGGAGTCGATCTGCGTAATAGCCTCTGCCAGAAGCTCGGGAGTCCATGGTCCCTGGGGAAAGCCGTCTGCTCCTACCTGACGACCTGCACCCACCGCAGCTAACTGCTTGAACAATTCTTTAAAGTCGCTTCCGTCCTTGGGCGGGGCAACGTAGATCTTCCCGTTCTTTTCCAATGGTTCAAACGCTCAAATGTGCTTGCTTCCGATGCGCTGCGGGATCTACCCTTAAGTGAAACCTTCCAGTTCTCCCGGGATTCTGTTGTTCGCTTGAGGCTCGTTCCTGACCGGAACAGTCTGCCGGCAGATCCAGTAACACGTTGTATTTAAACGATTTTATCGCATAAGCTTTATTATGGAACTAAGAGCCGGCGAAGTCATTATGCGGACGAAGAGTGCCCGATGAGAAGACCTTGCACCAAGGAACCGCTGACGGTTACAGGTGATACTGACATTCTTTCAATTGCTGCATTCACGTGAAGTTGCGTCGTATTAAACAGCGGGAATTTGTAGTCCGCTTCGTTGAGAAGCAGCGGAATTTCCGTGCAACCTAGAACGATCCCTTCTGCGCCACGTGTTAGGAGTCGATCCATGATCGCTTCGGCCACCAATCTTGATTCTGGACTTACGATCCCCAAGGTCAGTTCCTCAACTATGATAGCGTGCAGTAACTTGCGATCCGCAAGATCGGGGAGATTTACGACGATGCCTTCCTTCTGCAGGGCCTCGACAAAGAAATTCATCTCCATCGTGAACCGCGTGCCAATCAAACCAACTTTTGAAACACCTGCGCGCTTTATAGCCGCCGACGTAGGTTCGGCAATGTGGAGAAGCGGTATGTTTATCGCCGCAGATACCTGGTCGGCAACCATGTGGGCTGTATTCGAGGCCATAAGCACCAAGCTGGCGCCGGCCATTTCTAACCGCTTTGCCGCATCCGAAAGCGCCCTCGCCACACCCTCCCAATCGTCCTGTTCAGCAAACGCCAGCATTTCATCATAGTCCACCGAGAACATCAGACTACGAGCGTTATGATGCCCACCGAACCGTTTTTTGAAGCCTTGATTGAGTAAACGGTAATAGAGAGCACTAGATTCCCAACTCATACCGCCGATCATTCCCACAACATGTCTGCTGGGCTGCATCCGAGTTCGCTCGCTTTGGTTGATATGAAAATCCGGCACTATTTCGATCAGGCATCTTCCGATTGGCGAGCAGATTTCATTTGCCCGCGCAAATGAGTAACTCGCCTGATCGCTCCCAATCCCTTCGCGCCAAAATAACCCAACGTCAACCTCGTTCGAAATTCCTGTCCAAGTCCGATTCTCCAGGTGGGCCGGCCACTTTGATAAGCAGGAATGCATGATATGCAGAAACTGACCGCGTGTTTTGCGCGCCAAGGGACTACCCGGGCTACCCTCAGCAGAGTGCCTCACATTGCAAATCAGCGTCTCAGAGCGCCGCACGCCGGCGCTCTGAGACGCAAAGTTAGATGGTCTTGAACGAGGGGGGGCGCTCGAAAGGAACTTCAAGCTCGTGTTCGGACACGACGGTTTCTGAAACACTGGACCTGCCGTCGAGTGCGATCGCCAACTTGTTCCGATCAAGACAGCCATCCCAGGCCGCGACCGCGACAGCGCCGACTGCATTGCCTATGGTATTTGTGACCGACCTTGCTTCTGCCATGAACCGGTCCACGCCGAGCAAAAGGACAAGCCCCTCGATGGGAATGGTATGCATCGATGCTAGCGTGGCGGCCAAAGTTACAAACCCGGCACCGGCCACACCCGCTGAACCCTTTGATGTAAGCATCAGGACACCGAGGATAGTCAGCTGTTGAGCGAAGTCCAAGGGGGTGTTCGTTGCCTGGGCTATGAACATGGCGGCAATCGTAAAATAGATCGCGCTTCCGTCAGCGTTGAAGCTTAGTCCACCGGGAACCACCAGACCGACAACCGGCTTCGGTACGCCCGCGGCTTCAAGTTTCCGCATAATTTGCGGAAGGACCGATTCCGATGAACAGGTCCCTGCCACCGTAAATATTTCATCTCGGATGAATTTCAAGAACTTCCAGAGGCTGAAACCCGACAGATAGGCAACGACTCCGAAGCCAAGTCCGACAAACAGCGCGCAAGTCACGTAGACACAAAGGAGGACCTTGCCGAGAGACAGGAGGCTGCCGATCCCATAGGCGCCGATCGTGAAAGCCATGGCACCGAAGGCGCCCAGCGGAGCGAGACGCATGATCATCGAAACTATGCGGAACACCGCTGCCAGAAAGCTCTCCATGAAAACCACGGCAGGACGCGCCGCTGGCCCAATCTGCGAAAGCCCAACGCCAAAGAGCACACCAAAGAACAAGATTTGCAGAATGTCGCCTCTCGCGAAAGCATCCACCACACTCTGGGGTACCGTGTGCACGATGAAGTCAAGGACGCCATCTTGCTTTGCGGCGGCTTGGGTGTACTGGCCAACGCTCGCAGCATCCAGCGTCGAGATATCGACGTTCATCCCAGCGCCGGGGCGAATGACATTGACAACCAGCAGTCCGATCAGCAGTGCCAGCGTGGATGCAACCTCGAAATAGACCAAGGACTTGATGCCGATCCGGCCAAGCTGCTTCATGTTGTCCATTTTGGCGATTCCGAGCACCACCGTACAAAAGATTACGGGCGCCAGAACCATTTTGATCATTCGAATGAAGATGTCGCTCAGGACTTTGAATTCAGTCGCAACGCCCGGCGATACGTAGCCGAGCACGGCACCAATCAGCACCGCTAGCAAAACTTGAACATAGAGTTTCCTTAGTATCATGTCGCTTTCCTCCCTTAGCCAACCCGCCGGAGCGGAACAGGTATTTGCGAAGCTTAGCGCCCATGGGCTCTTCGCCGCCAACAGGATTAGCCGATAAATTGATCCGATTATTGCATGAACATTTCTGGAAGTCGGCCTCTATAACTGCTTGCAAAACCAACATCGGAGGCCAAAGAAAGATGACCAAGCCGCGTACGCTCTACGACAAACTTGTCGATAGTCATCATGTCCGCTCTCTTGACGAACGGGGCGATCAGCTCCTGCTCTATGTCGATCGGACGGTCCTCAATGAATATACGTCGCCGCAGGCGTTTACCGGATTGCGGGAGGCGGGTCGGCCCGTGTGGCGCCCGGAAGCAGCACTGGGCACGGTAGATCATGTCAATCCAACGGCTGCTCTCCGCACGGATAAAATGCCGGACGACGGTGCAGCAAGGCAAACAGCTTACTTCGCAGAAAATTGCAGAGATTTCGGTATCGAGCTTTTCGACGTTCTCCACCCGCTCCAGGGGATCGAGCACGTGGTGATGCCGGAAATCGGGCTAGTCATGCCGGGCATGGTCATCGCCGCCGGCGACAGCCACACGACCACTTACGGCGCTCTTGGTGCGCTTGGCTTCGGGATTGGCACGTCGGACATCGAACACTATCTCGCTACCCAGACTTTGATCTACAAGCGCTTGAAGACCATGCGAGTAACGGTCGACGGAGAGCTCTCCCCAGGGGTGCGCTCGAAAGATATCGTCATGGCGCTGATCGAGGCGATTGGAGCTTCTGGCGCAACGGGTTACGCAATCGAGTTTCAAGGGTCCGGCGTTCGCAACTTGAGCGTCGAAGCGCGGATGACCATGTGCAACATGGCTGTCGAATGCGGTGCTAGAGGCGCGCTTGTCGCGCCGGACGAAAAGGTCATCGCCTATCTTGATGGCAAGGCGCGGGCACCAAAGGGCGCACTTTGGGATGCCGCCTTGAAGACATGGCAGACGCTGAAAAGCGATGAGGAAGCGACCTTCGATAAGGAGGTGAGGCTCTCTGCAGCAGACATGGCGCCGATGGTGACCTGGGGAACCAGCCCGGATCAAGCCGTGAGGATAACGCAGACTGTGCCCGATCCGCGGAGGGAGATCGATCCTGATCGCCGTCGCGACATGGAGCGTGCACTCGCCTATATGGGGCTCCAAGCTGGTCAGCGCATCGACACTATTCCTATCCAGCGCGCCTTCATCGGTTCCTGTACGAACGCCCGGATCGAGGATCTTCGCGATGCCGCACGCATCCTCGACGGCCGCAGGATTGCTGCGGGCGTGAACGCAATGGTGGTACCTGGCTCCAGCTCCGTCAGACGGCAGGCCGAGGCCGAAGGGCTCGACCGAATCTTCACTTCAGCCGGCTTCGAATGGCGGCAGTCTGGCTGTTCGATGTGCCTTGCAATGAACGATGATATTCTTGCGAGCGGCGAGCGATGCGCCTCAAGCACCAATCGCAATTTTGAGGGTCGGCAGGGGACCGGCGGGCGCACGCATCTGATGAGCCCGGCGATGGTTGCCGCATCCGCGATCGCGGGTCATTTGGCCGACACTCGGCAATTTCTGGAGACGAACTGATGGAAGCGTTTGTGAATGTCACCGGAACGGTTGCGCCGCTTCCTGCAGCGAATGTCGACACCGATGTCATCATGCCCAAGCAATTTCTCAAGGGCGTCGATCGCAGCGGCTTGAAGGAGGGCCTGTTCCATAATTTGCGATTTGATCAACATGGCAACGAACGTCCGGACTTCATCCTGAACACGCCCGAATGGAGAGACGCGAAGTTCCTCGCCGTCGGCCCGAATTTCGGCTGCGGGTCGAGCCGCGAGCACGCCGTTTGGGGCTTGATGCAATATGGAATCCGAGCGCTCATCGGGACGACCTTTGCCGGTATTTTCTTTGACAACTGTGCCCGCAATGGATTGCTGGCAATTACGATGCCGGAAGACGGGATGGATAGCCTGATGCAGGCGGTCTCTTCATCGGAGGCCAGCACGCTGACCATCGATCTTCAGGACCAAAGCATCATCGGAGCCGGACTGAATCTGCCGTTTGATATCGATCCTATGCTAAAGAGCGGTTTGATGATGGGGCTGGACGCAATCGGCCAAACTCTTACCTTTCGCGATGAAATCCTCGCGTTCCAAAACAAGCGGTTACTTGAGAATCCATGGTTGATCTGATGACAACGTCCCGACCCAGCTTCACCACAATTGGATCGTCGAATTTCCTTCGCGGTTTCGATCTCAAAGATTTCGAATACGGCGACAACATTCGGATCCGGTATGCATCTGCAGGCAATGGGCCGCCGCTTCTGCTTCTCCACGGGCATCCGCAGACCCATGTCACCTGGCGTAAGATCGCGCCGGACTTGGCCGAAACGTTCACCGTGATCGCCCCTGATTTGCGCGGCTACGGCGACAGCAGCAAACCCGCCGGCGGAGCGGATCACATCAACTACTCCAAGCGAGAGATGGCGAAGGACCCGGTTGCGCTCATGCGAGCCCTTGGGCACGAGCGATTTTTCGTGGTCGGTCATGACCGCGGTGGCCGCGTTGCCCATCGCATGGCACTCGACTATCCGGATGCCGTTGCCAAAATTGCCCTCTTCGATATCGCACCGACCGCGACGATGTATGCCCGCACCGACAAGGTATTTGCGACGCGGTACTTCTGGTGGTTTTTTTTGATCCAGCCTTATCCGTTGCCGGAGAGGTTGATAGAAGCCGATCCAGAATTTTTCCTGCGCAAACATATCGATGGGCAGAACAAGATTGCTAACGCCACGGAGGCAGCGGCTTTAGCGGAATATCTCCGCTGCTACCTTGATCCGGCCACAAGGCATGCAATTTGCGAAGACTACCGCGCTTCCGCTGGCATCGATCTCGTCCATGACGAGGACGACAAGGGCAAGCGAGTAACCGCTCCCCTTCTTGCGCTTTGGGGAGCTAGAGGCACCGTCGGAGCTCTCTACGATGTTCTGGACACTTGGCGCGAAAAGGCTGTCGACGTAACCGGGAATGCCTTAGATTGCGGACACACCCTGCAGGAGGAGTGCCCCGAGGTCGTTCTGTCCGAGCTTCGATCATTCTTTCGTTGACCAGATTCATCCCTAATTCGTCGTCAGAGGCGCCATGATGCCATTTTTCGCCGCAAACGCGGCACGCGCGGATTTCCGCGTCTGCAATGGCTCCCAAAATCTGGTCGGCGTCGCCATCGGCTATCGTGCCAAGGATGGCTGGATCACCGAAGGCTGGTGGCAGGTCCCGGCAACGACCTGCGCGACGGTGATCGAAGGAGAGCTGCAGTCGCGATATTACTACCTCTACGCAGAAGAGGCCCGCCCGGGGAGGCCGTTGGACGGGCGATGTGCAGATGTGCGTAGCGGAGAACGAGTTCAAGATCACGGGCGTCAATGATTGCTATGCCCGTGGCTACCAGAAGATGGGGTTCAAGGAATATGATACGGGCCGCCAGGGTAGCTGGATGGTCCAACTTTCCGATACGCCCGGAACGCAAGAAAGCCCGAATTGATGAAGCGTAACCGCAAAGTAAAAATCCTCGCCACGCTCGGCCCCGCCTCCAGCGACGAAGCGATGATCGAGAAGCTGCACCAGGCTGGTGCCGATGTCTTCCGCATCAACATGAGCCATGCAAGCCATGACGTGATGCGCTCGCTGATCCAGCGCATCCGCTCGGTCGAAGCCCGCTCCGGCCGCCCGATCGGCATTCTCGCCGACCTGCAGGGCCCAAAGCTTCGCGTCGGCAAGTTCGCCGATACCAAGGTCGACCTGAAGCCCGGCCAGACCTTTACGCTCGACAACAACGAAGCGCCCGGCGATGCCACCCGCGTCTTCCTGCCGCACCCGGAAATCCTGGAATCGGTACAGCCGGGCCACCGCCTGCTGATCGACGACGGCAAGCTCGCCCTTCGCGCTGAAAAGTGCGACGGCAAGAGCATCGTCACCACGGTTATCTCGGGCACCAAGATTTCCGACCGCAAGGGCGTCAGCCTTCCCGATACGCTGCTCACTGTCGGCGTTCTGACGGATAAGGACCGCGTCGATCTGGATGCCGTTCTCGCCACCGACGACGTCGACTGGGTCGCGCTTTCCTTCGTGCAGCGCCCGGAAGATCTCGCCGAAGTGCGCAAGATCGCCAAGGGCCGCGTCGGCATCATGTCGAAGATCGAGAAGCCGCAGGCGATCGAGCGCATCGAAGAAATCATCGAGCTGTCCGATGCCCTGATGGTTGCCCGTGGCGACCTCGGCGTCGAAATGCCGCTCGAAGCCGTTCCCGGCATCCAGAAGCAGCTGATCCGCGCCTGCCGCCGTTCAGGCAAGCCCGTCGTCGTCGCGACGCAGATGCTGGAATCGATGATCACTGCGCCGGTTCCGACCCGCGCCGAAGTCTCTGACGTTGCGACCGCCGTTTTCGAAGGCGCCGACGCCGTCATGCTCTCGGCTGAATCGGCATCGGGCGACTATCCGGTCGAAGCCGTGGCCACCATGGCGTCGATCGCCACCGCCATCGAGCGCGAGCCGCATTACCCGGGTATCATCTACGCGCAGCGCGCTCAGCCCGAGGCAACCGGTGCCGACGCGATCTCGCTCGCCGGCCGCCAGATTGCCGAAACGCTGAAGCTCTCGGCGATCGTCTGTTACACCTCGTCGGGCACGACGGGTCTGCGCGCCTCGCGCGAGCGCCCGCAGGTGCCGATCCTGGCGCTGTCGCCGATCATCAAGACGGCCCGCCGTCTGGCGATCGTCTGGGGCCTGCACTGCGTCGTCACCCACGATGCGACCGACCTCGACGACATGGTCAACCGCGCCTGCCGCATCGTTGCCGACGAAGGCTTCGGCAAGCCCGGCGACCGCATCATCATCTCGGCTGGCGTTCCGCTCGGCACGCCGGGTGCTACCAACATGATCCGCATCGCCTATATCGGCTCCGACGGCCGCAGCGGCATCTGATCCTCAAAGATTGCCAGGAATACAAAACCCGCCGCGAACACGGCGGGTTTTTTCTTTTGGGCAGATCGGCTTAAGCGGGCAGGGACATATGACCGACCCGGTAGATCTGGCCATCACCTGATATCAGCGGCGCGTCGCGATAAAGCGTGAAGCGGACGAGCGACCACATCGTCTCTTCGAAGGCCGAGATTGCGGCCGGCACATCACGACGCGCGTTGTCTGCGCCGCGCGCTCTGTTTCCTTGTAGCCCTGGTCCGGCAAGATCCACGCGCGGCTCGCTTCGAAGCGCGGCTTTGCCCTCGTCAACATATTGACTGCGTTCATTCTTCATCGTCAACGGGGAGGCCGGCCGCGCGCGTGAACCACCTCTCAGCCGCTAGCTATTTTGTCTTGATTTGCTAGCCGGCCTTACTGGAACGCTGGCAGATACCACGCCTGCCTGAGTTCAGTGAGCGGTTACCGGATTTAGAACTACAGATTTTTGTATCCAATGACAGCCGAGGGATCTACGCGCCAGAGGCGAACTTGAGCATCGGCTGCGACGGTGCCGATTGGCCAGATTGCGGGGTCCACTTGAGTGCGGATCCCCTCAATTCTGTTCGTGAATTGGCCAACCATGTCTTGCTCCGGCCCCGCGCGGAAATCTTTTATTTGATCGCGCTTGCAAAACTCTCGTTTCCGTGGAGTTCGACCGCCGGTACGAAATCGACTACAGGACAGCACCATAGTCTAGCCGCATATTCGGACCCCGCGTTCATCGAAAAGATGAGTGCGCTGCGAGTTGGGGAGCAGCCGCACAGTGTCGGCAGGCTCAAGCGCGACACGCTCTCGCACGACTGCGGTAAATTCGGCATCGCCCAACGTTGTTCCAATCAAAGTTTCCGACCCAAACGGCTCAAGGATCGTGACCACTGCCTCCACACCTTCCCTTGAGACGGTAACGTCGTCAGGCCGAACACCGTAAAATCGGGCCTGTGTCTTCGATGTATCGGCGGCAAGAAGTACTCCACCGTCGGTCAGAAAACCTTCGCCCGTCATCTTACCGGGAAGTATGTTCATAGATGGGCTTCCAATGAATTGGGCAACAAAGGTATTCGCTGGCTCATCGAACAGGGCCAGTGGTGGACCACTCTGTTCGATGCGCCCATCGCGCAGCACTACGATCTTGTCGCCCATGGTCATCGCTTCGACTTGGTCGTGTGTCACGTAAATCGTCGTTGTCCGGAAGCGCTGATGCATGCGCTTGATCTCGGCCCGCATCTGCACACGAAGCTTTGCGTCCAGATTGGATAGCGGCTCGTCGAACAGAAATACTCTCGGCTGACGCACGATCGCTCGACCCATTGCAACACGCTGCCGTTGGCCGCCGGAGAGCGCGGAGGGCCGTCTGTCGAGGATTGCCTCCAGTCCCAGAATTTTTGCGACGGCGTCAACCTTTTCGCGGATTTCCCCCTTTGGAGCGCGGCGCAGGCTGAGCGAAAAGCCCATGTTTTCTCGTACTGTCAGGTGCGGATAGAGCGCATAGTTCTGGAAGACCATTGCCATGTCCCGGTCTTTGGATTCGACCTCGTTGACAACACGGCCATCTACCTTGACCTCACCTCCCGAGATCGTTTCGAGGCCAGCGACCATGCGTAACAGGGTAGATTTTCCACAGCCGGACGGTCCAACGAGCACAACGAACTCGCCGGGCGCAACATCGAGACTGACGCCGTGGATTGCCCGATGCGCTCCATAGTCCTTGACGACCTCGCGAATGGTCAGAGATGATGCTCTAACGAACAGCTCCTGCTCCGTTGTCATGCCGCCCTACCCTTGCCAGCGAACTCTATACCTTCGGCAGCCGCGATCTCGCGCAGCTTGGCCGCGGCTGCCGCATAGGCGTCAAATGTATCAAGATGTTCAATAATCAGGGGCACGTCCTCGGGCAGGCGAGTCATTTCACGAAGCAGGCGGGCGTAATCCATGCGTCCGCTGCCGATGGGCACCTCGGCCATATGGTAAGTAAAGCGATCCGCAAGGATGCGGGTGTCCTTTGCATGGACATGTGTGATGGCATCCCCGAATGTGTCGATGCACTCCGCTACGAACTCGCCAGTTCGGAAATGGCGATCGAGATTCATCATGTTGACCGGATCGAACAAGATGCCGAGGTTAGGATGTTTCACCGCATCGACCAGATCGCGGGCGGCGCGCGGTGAGTCCAACGGCGTCATCACCCAGGTCTCAATCGTCAACTTCGTGACCTTCGAGGAGAACCCATCAAGGACCTCGGCGCAGCTTTGAGCCAGAACCTCACGCGCGGGCTGCGTCCAGTTATTGGGATGCGGCGAAAAGACCGCCTCCGGGCAGTCCGGATCCCGGTGCCCGCCCCCGCAAATGACGGTGCGAATTCCTGCTTGCTCGGCCGCAGCGAGTGTTTCACGCAACCTGGCTACGCATTTCCGGCGATGCGCCTCGTCGGTGCTCACAAGATTACAATAACCTCCGGTCTGTGCCGGGATGATCCCAGCCTGCTCAAAGCTCAGGCGGAGGTCGGAGCGTTCGGCTTCCGGCAGTTCTGCGATATCCTCCGCTGGACCCGCGGTAAGCCCGAGCTTCTGGAGATCAGGAATGTTCAAGACTGCGCCAAGATGCATTATCACTTCCTCTTGAATTCGGACCGCTCACGGAGCGGGAATGTGTCAGTATCGAGCGGGAGGACGACCCGTTGCGTCCGATTGGACGACGCGTAGGCGGCCATGATGATTTCGGTGGCGTTTCGAGCGAGACGGGCATCGAGTACTGGTGCTTGATCGGTTCCGATCGTCGACACCAAGTCGCGGAACGCGGCGGCGTAACTATCGCCAAAGTCAACCTCTGCACGGACATGGGTCTCGATCGAAGCAGGCCCTTCGCCCATGAACCAGCCAGTAAGAACATCCCCGATGCGGATCACACCGGCTTCCCCGACGATCCGGAATTCCGGTGTCGGCAAATCCTCACCACCTTCCACCGTCGCTGTAACACCGTCGCCGTAGTCAACAAGGACCACCGCCCGATCTTCGACCGGATGACCGTAGCGGATGATCGCACTCTCGGTATCGGTTACCGCCAGAACCGATTTTGCCGGACGATCGTCTAGAAAGAAGCCGAACATATCGATCCAGTGCGTTCCCCAGCTCAAAAGATCCGCGTCTGCTCCAGAGATCCGTCCGCGCAGGTCCGTGATGCGCCCGATGCGTCCCGAACTCACCCACTCCTTTGCGCGAAGGTACATAGGCTCGAACCGTCGCTGGTGGCTCACCGTGAGCTTTACGCCGTTAGCCTCGCAAGCCTCGATCATGCGGTCGGCTTCGCCAAGGCTCAGACACATTGGTTTCTCGCAATGGATAGCCCTAACGCCGGCTTCGGCCGCGGCGATAACCATGCCGCTGTGCAGGCCAGGCCAAGTGCAAACACTGACGATGTCGAGCTGGCCGTCGCGGAGCATATGGGCATAGTCGGCGTAGCCTGCCACGCCATAGTCCTCGGTGAAGGCTGAAAGGTTTTCCGGCCTGATGTCGCAAGCGGCCGCGAGTTCGACATCCTTCAACGTTTTCCAAGCATCTGCCTGCACCCTTGCGATCGCGAAACCACCGCCGCGCTCGACGGTCCGGCGACGCGGGCCAGTGCCAACAATTCCAACACGATATGTCATCATTGCTCTTTCGTAGGATAGGGCCGCGGCAATTGTCGCCACGGCCGGGGTTATTCAGTTTGCCAATGAGCCGTCGATGCACTGCGACATCGCGTCGAGTGTCGACTTCACCTCGGCTTTGCCCTGCAACATCGAGGCGAGACTGGGTGTGATGCATTTGGACTGCAGCTCAGCCCAGTTCTGTGTGTAGGGGGCGAAACGGACATAGCTCAACATGTCGGCATTCGGCTGCAGCGTGTCGACAAAGGTGATCTTCTGTTTGGCGTACCAGTCGAAGGACGGCTTGTAGGCGGGCGGATAGATGGCACCGAGCTTGGCTTCAGAATAGGCCGCCTCATAGCCGGCCTTGCCGAGGAACTCGGTGATGAACTTCCAGGCAAGTTCCTTGTTGTGAGACGATCTTAGAATGGCATAGGCCGTTCCGCCGGTCGGATAGACGCGCTTCGATAGATCCTTGACCGGTCCCATCACCACCTTGACGCCGAGATCGGCAAAGGCCTGCGGGTTCTCTACGGACTTCCAGGCACCGGCGAGCATCATCGCCGCCTTGCCGTGCAGGAACAGGTTCGGGCAGTTCTGATCGGCGCCACCCAACGCGGTCATCGTGTTGAACGAGGGGACCGATTTGTCCTTGTTCATCAGGTCGACATAGAACTGGCTGGATTCGACAGCTGCCGCGGAATTGATCTCCGACTTCGTAGGCGCCTTCGGATCGTTTACGTAGCCGGCGCCACCGCTATAGAGAAAGTACTGCCAGTTGTTGATGTCATTGTTGCTAAGGCAGAGCCCGTAAGTCTGCTTGTCGGCATTTGTCAAAGCGGTTGCCGCCTTACGCATGTCCTCCCAGGTCCAGTCATTGGTCGGTGCTTTCACGCCGGCGTCTGTGAAGGCTTTGGGATTGTAAAAAAGAAGACCGAATGGTTGAGCGTCGTAGGGGATTCCATAAACCTTGCCGTCGATCGTGTAGCGATCGAGCAGGCTCGGAAAGAACTCGTTGGCGTTGAAGTCCTTCGTTTTCTCCAGGTAAGGCGTCAGGTCCTCGAGGAGTTTACGGGCCGCGAATTGTGGGAAAGGTGTGTTCTCAACGGCGGCGATGTCAGGCGCGTCGCCCCCAGCGATCTGGCTCAGAAGCTTCGGCAGATACTGGTCGAACGGGGTGACCTGGATCTCGATATCGATATCACCATACTTGGCCTTGACGGCCTTTATCAGTCCGTCCCAGCCCGATACTTTGTCGATCGGGTAGAACGAAGCAATGACGAGCTTCTCGGCACTTTGCGCCGGGACAGGGACAACGAGGGTTGCTATAGCCATAGCCGAGATCGCGCATGCAGCCCGGGCCAATCCTAATTTCGAAACAACAGACTTCATGTTTTCCTCCTCCACTTGGTTTCCGTATTATTTCAGTCCGGTGATCTGAATGCCTTCAATGAAGTAGCGTTGGGCTATCAGGAACACGACGATGAGCGGCAGTACCGTCAGTGTCGCTCCGGCCATCAGGACACCCCAGTCGGTGCCATAAACGCTCGATGCAAGACCCGCGATACCCACGGTCAATGTCTTCATCTGCTCGGAGTTGATGACCACCTGGGGCCACAGAAAGTCGTTCCAGAAAAAGACGAACGCGAAGACGCCGACAACCGCGAGCGCGGGGCGCACCAGAGGCAGAATTATCCTGAAGAAGATCGTCAAATGCCCCGCTCCATCCATACGCGCCGCCTCTTCCAGCTCCACGGGAATTGTGAGCATGAACTGACGCAACATGAAGGTTGCGACGGCGCTGCCGAGCGCATAGGGGGCGATCAAACCCATGTAGTGATTCACCCATCCGAAGGTTCGAATGATGATGAATGTCGGGATCAGCGTAACAACTTGCGGCACCATCATGGTCGCGAGAAACACTATGAACAGGTGTTCGCGACCGCGAAAGCGCATTCTTGCGAAAGCGTACGCGCCCATGGAGCTGAACAGAAGCTGCCCAGCGACAATCGCCGTGGTGACGCCGAGTGTGTTCAGAAACTGCCGGGCAAATGGGATCGAGCTGAAAAGTTTTTGGTAATTCTCGAACGTCACCGTCTCGGGAAGCCAGCTCGGCGGCATTGTGAAGATGTCTTGCGGCAGCTTGAACGATATCGAAATCATCCAGAAGAGTGGCATCAGGGCTGATGCCGAGCCGATGATGAGCGCCATGTGGACAAGAACTGCCTGGAGGGTAAGCCTGTGCATGGTCGATCTCCTCAACGCATTTCCTCCGCACCGCGGCCGGTCACGCGGAGCTGCAGCATCGTCACGCCGATCAGAAGAACGAAGAGCAGGTAGGAGATGGCCGACGCATAACCCATCTTGAAAAAGTTGAACGCGTTCTCCCAGATATAGAACATCAGCACCTTGGTGGCGTTACCAGGGCCCCCGCCGGTCATGACAAAGATGATATTGAAGGATTGAATGAAGCTGTTGATCAGCGACGTCACCATGACGAAGAAGATCGTGGGTTTAAGCAGCGGCAGCGTAATCCGCCAGAATTTCTGCCAGCTCGTCGCGCCGTCCATGCTGGCCGCCTCGTAATAGTGCTTGGGGATCGAGCGCATTCCGGCCATGAGGAGGATCGCGTTATAGCCCGCCGTCTGCCAGATTGAGACGATCGCCACCGAAACGATAGCAACGTCAGGATCCGTCAGCCAGTCTGGTTGAGGCAGTCCAACGGCTCGAAGGGCCGCGTTCAGGATGCCGTATTGTGGATTGTAGATCCACTTCCACGCCAAAGCGACCGCGACCGTTGACGACACGTAAGGCAGGAAGAGAATGGCCTGGTATATTCGTAGCCCTCGGATGTCGGTGTTGAGCGCCAGCGCAATCAGCATCGAAACGATCAGACCACCGGGGATCACCATAAGCGAGTAGAGCAATGTGACTTTAAGGCTGAGCATCAACGCCGGGTCGCTCAATAGCCCTGCATAGTTCGCAGCACCAACCCATGTCGGGCTGCTCATCATATCCCAGTCCGTCAAACTGATGGCTAGGCCGGCGAGGAGAGGCGCCACGACGAAAAGCCCGAGACTGATGAGATTTGGAGCCAGGAACAGGTAGGCGGTTAGCCCCTCCCGCGCCTCACGGCTTAGCATCTGGGGGTGGGACACGGTCTGCGGCGGGGCCGCGATCGGGATGTTTGTCATGCGCGTTGCTCCTCCAAGCCCGGCGGCCAGTTTGGCCGCCGGCATCCGTCAATTTATGCTGCTTCCCGTTCCTTCGGCTTTGCCATACGATCTCCGATGACCTCGCGCAGGAAAGGTAGACTGCGGCGCGCCTCCTCTATCGTACCGCACTCCACGGAAAGAGTGATCTCACGGTCGAGCGGATCGAGAATTTTCAGCACACGCTCCCAATCGACGACTCCCTCGCCGCAGGCGCAGCCAACAGGCGTGCCGGTAACTTTGCCGCGTTCGGCCTCCGAGTGGGAATAGCTGATATCTTTGGCATGCACGTGCAGAACGCGGTCACGAACACGCTCCAAAGCCTCGTATGGATCTTCGGCACCCGCCAGATAAGCGTTGCCGGTGTCCCAGTTCACGCCGATCCAGGGCGAGGACACAAGATCAACAATCTTCAGCAAGCCTTCGCTCGTCTTCGTATAGACGCCGTGGGGCTCGACGCAGATGTGGACCTTGTGCCGGGCGGCGACCATCGCCGCCTTGGTCAAGCTGTACTTCATCGCCTCGTGAGCGTCTTCGTCGCTCATCCAATCAGGTTTGAGCATCTCATCGGTATTGACGAACGGGGCACCAAGCGCGTCGGCAAAAAGGATTGCCCGCGTTAGCCGGGGGACCGCAGCTTCCGGCTTCATCAACGGGCTATGTCCGCTTATGCTGGAAACGCTGATCCCATTACGGTCGCAAATCTCTTTCATCAGAAGTGGATCTTCTTCCATGGAGAAAGAGTGAAAGTAGCCGACCTCGCTCAAAAGCTCCCAGCCGGTGTGAACCATGGGCTCAACATGCGTGTAGCCCAGTTCAGCCGCAACAGCGACGCCGGCGGAGAAGTCGCGGTCCGCGCTGCGGATGAATTCCATGTTCAGTGAAATCGAATAGGTAGCCATATCTGCTCCGACATTTTCAACTTTGTTGTCCTATCGCTACCGCAGTGACGTTGCGGGGTCTTGCAGCATTTGCTACCGGTAAATATTACACATCGGAGGGAGGAGCCTGATGTTGTTGCCAACATATGTCGACGAAAAATCCGTATACTTGTCGGATACCTGCGATCCTTTGCGCGATGCCGCTGAGGCTGGAGCGATTGGGTTCGCCGCCCTCGCCCGCGAGCACTACCCCGGTGAACCCATCTCGGAAGGCGAGTTACCGGGTGTCATGTCTCTGGGATTCTGGGATGCACCTCGCACGCAGACTTGGGGACTGGCCCCTCACCGCAACGAAGGCATCGAGATCACCTGCCTCGCCCGTGGTCGAACGGGCTTTGCCGCAGGCGCGAACATCCATTCGTTGTCCAAGGGTAGTCTGACGATCACCCGCCCGTGGCAGCAACATCAAGTTGGATTACCGAACGTTGAAGCATCGCGACTGCACTGGATAATCATCGATGTAAATGTCAGGCGGCCTAATCAACGCTGGGATTGGCCTGAATGGACCATCTTGTCCTCTGAGGAAATTCGCCGGCTGACTGATCTGCTTCAATACAATGAGACACCGGTCTGGCATGCTGACGAGGGGATCATTCACACATTCGAGGCCATGGCAGAACTCGTGCAGCGACCGACGGCACGCTCTCGCTACTCCACCTTGGCCCTGTTGGTAAATCAGTTGCTCTTGAAACTCCTCGATCTGCTAGAGGAAAACCGGATCGAGATCGACACCACGCTTACATCGTCGCGTCGCTGCGTTTCCCTGTTCCTTGAAACCTTGAAGGAGCACGTGGACGAATATTGGACACTCGACAGGATGGCAGAGAGCTGTGGTCTTGCAAGAACTCAGTTTTCAGAGCTTTGCAAAGATCTGACGAACCTGTCACCAATCCAGTACCTAAGCGCCTGCAGAATCGAGAAGGCAAAGTCGATATTGGTGCACGCCCGCTCGGGTTGCGTAACGGACGTCGCCATGAGCTGTGGCTTCAATTCAAGCCAGTATTTCGCCAATGTGTTTCGAGCGCATACCGGTGTCTCACCACAGGCTTTCGCTCGAGAGCGCAAAGCTCGTCGGTAAGAGGACGGCTGCTGTGACATGTTAAATTACGAGCTACACGGAGCCGAAGATTGCCGATGCAACGGAGGCGGCGGCTTTCGCGGAATATCTCCGCTGCTACCTCGATCCCGACACGCGGAATGCGATCTGTGAAGACGACGGCGCTTCGGCTGGCATCGATCTCGTTCATGACGAGGCCGACAAGGACAAGCAAGTAACCGCTCCCCTTCTTGCGTTTTGGGAAGCCAGAGGCACGGTCGGAGCTCTCTACGATGTTCTGGACACCTGGCGCGAAAAGGCTGTCGACGTGACCGGGCACGCCCTAGATTGCGGACACCCTTCAGGAAACGTGTCCCGGGGTCGTTCTGTCCGAGCTTCGATCATTCTTTCGTTGACCAGATTCATCCCAAATTCGTCGCCAGAGGCGCTCAGCGACCTGCGTCTGACGAGCCCTCGGACGAAAGAGATGGATCGCAATACGAACTTCATCCTCAGCTTGGCCGACCTTGACAAGTCTGCCAGCTGCGAGGTCTTCCGCAATAAGGCTGAGAGGAGACCACGCAAGTCCTCGCCCATCGCGCGCCATCATCGCCAGTACGGTCGCCAAATGTGAGGAAAAGGCAGGGGCTGGCGGCGGACGTCTGCCGCTCTCCTCCCAAGATGCTGCCAGAATTCGACCCATCCCAGATTCGACCGAGTAGGCGAGATAAGGTCCCTCGTCCAGGAGATCTTGCGTTGCGAGACTTGGGGCTGCAACTGGTATTAGCACGTCTTCGCCCAGCGGGACCGAACGAAAACGATCCGCGGTGAGCCGAGTGGACGCAGCGGGATGGTGATGACAAAGGAGAAACTGCGCGCGTCCGTCGATCATCAACCGTTCGCAACCGACCATGCTGTCGGCCGTCAACTGCACAGATGTCATCAACGGCTCTTCTTTTTCGACCATCCGTAGCCACGGTGGAAAGAACGTCATGGAAAGCGCATGGGTCGACGCAAAAAGAAGAGTTTCTGTCGACGCTTGGGCGGCGCTGGCCGCGTCCCGGCGACCCGTCTCAAGTTGTCGTAGCACCTCTTCCGCAAACGGTTTCAACCTCTCACCTGCAGCCGTGAGCCCGACGGAATGTGTTCCGCGGTCGAATAGTGGTGCATTCACCCAGTCTTCGAGACATTTGATCCGTCGGCTGAAAGCCGGTTGGCTGATAGCACGTTGTTCTGCGGCGCGCGAAAATCCACCTGCTTGAACAACAGCGAGAAAGTCTTCCAGCCAGACAGTGTCCATTGCGGAGATCCTACTCAAACCTTGATAGCCCACTTGTGATTTATCGCGCGCTATCATCATTGTGACTGCTTCCGAATCTCATTGAGCCAAGCGCCCCATCGAGATGCGAACATTGTCCATACGGAACTGTTCCGTGCCGAATCAGATTTCCTCAGGGACAATCTCGAAATTATTGCGATCCACTGCTCGCGCAAACGTTGCGCTGCCGTTGCCCAATCCGCAGGCGGAGGATCGTCTATCCCACAGGCCGAGTGGCCGTCGAGGAGCGCGCTCTCATCCTACGAGCGCGCTGGCCGGGGTCGTTGCTCCGCCCTTGTTCAGCGCTTCTTGCCATTCCCTCTGTTCACGGTCCGCCTCCTTCCTAGGGGTGTCTGTTAGCTGAAAAATCATCCTAACGGCCCCTCTGCGAGGTGTATAGTACTCCCAGAAGGTTAGCGCGAGCGATCGTTTTGTTGATCGAGTATTTTCAGAATGGCCCGATGTGAACAAGCGGTGGCAGACCTTTTTCGAGCTACGCTTCTTCGGCAGCCCGGATTGTTCGCCTCCGGGGTGCTAACGAGTCTTGGAGACGTGGGATCCCAACCGGGACGCCTTTACAAAAGCGAACACGGCATGTCAGTTTGACATGATATTACGTCGTTTCTCGAAAATGCATTTTGGCAGGCCGGAGTTTGGCAAAATTAACGAGGCCATGTCGCTCCTCGCTTGAATCAACATCTTTGCCCAATTGCACAAACTATTGCGGGCTACCTCGCTGCTGGGGAACTTGAGCCCATCGAACATGCTCTGCAGGTAGTTTCCAACTGGTAACCGGAAAAGGAGGTAACCAGACGATAGCTGGTTTCCTAAGGTAACGCCTGACGTTAGATAGGAACAGCAGTTACCAAACCAAAGAATGGATTGAACTATGTACGCAATTACTGGAGCAACAGGAAACCTTGGCCGCCTTGTGATCGAGGCACTCCTGAAGACGATTCCGGCAGACCAAATCGTTGCCGCGGTTCGCAATCCGTCAAAGGCCAGCGATCTGGCCGAGCGCGGTGTGATCGTGCGCGAAGCTGACTATAGTCGCCCAGACACGCTTGGGCCGGCGTTCGCCGGTGTCGACAAGCTGCTGCTGATTTCTTCAACAGAAGTCAGCGGTCGCCTTCCGCGCCATCGCGCTGTGATCGAAGCAGCGAAAAGAGCCGGCGTGTCTCTGCTCGCTTACACGAGCATGCTGAAGGCCGACACCTCCCCCGCGACGCTCGCGATCGAGCATCGGCTGACCGAGGAGATTATTGCGGCCTCCGGGCTGCCGGCGGTGATCCTGCGAAATGGCTGGTATATTGAAAACCATCTCGCATCGCTTCCAGCAGCTCTGGAACACGGTGCTTTCGTCGGTGCCTCAAAGGGCGGCCGCTTTTCATCCGCCTCCAGACAGGACTATGCCGACGCGGCTGCCGTCGCGTTGACGGCTGACGAACAAGCCGGAAGGACATACGAACTGGCAGGCGATCAAGCCTTCACGGTCGCCGATCTTGCAGCGGAGGTCTCGCGACAGTCTGGTAAGACGATTGTCTACAACGATCTCCCCGAGGCTGCCTTTACAGATGTGCTCGCAAACTTTGGTTTGCCTGTCGATCTTGCCGCCTTGATAGCGGATGCAGATGTCGCAGCTTCGCATGGGGCGTTGTTTGACGACTCAGGCGCGCTTGGACGACTGATTGGTCGTCCGACGACCTCGCTTGAGAGCCTCGTTGCCAACGCCTTGCGCGGTTGAAGACTATTGTTCCTGGATGACGTTAGGTCAGCAGGGCATTTAAAAAAGAAGAGGTCGAAGTCCGACGCGATTTCGACCTCGTCCTCGCCGAATGGTGTCATGGCAAGCCAGTCGCGTGGCGCTATTGCCGCCTATTCACGCAATCAGATTCCAGATCATCAAGACGTAGAAGAGGAAAACCCCTCATGCAGACCATCCGCCAAGCAAAAAATCGCACAACAACAGAACGACCGGGGTCTAGCAGCCATCGATTCGGCCGCGCGATCGTCGCCGGAGTGGTCGCTGGCCTTGCCTCCGGCATTATCGTACTCATTCCGGTTTTGATTTTGCAATCGGCGCGCGGCGTTGGGGTTGTACCGGCTATGCAATTGGCGGCCAGCAGCGTCATGGGTATGGCCGCATACGCTGGCGCCATCGGCTTATTCGTAGGAACGCTGCTCCACTTCTTCGTATCGGTCGTCCCCGCCGTTGCTTACGCGCTGATTGCATGGTTGTTTCCAGTGGTGAACCGCTTGCCGTGGATTGGCGGTCCTGTGCTCGGCCTTATCGTATTCTTCTTTATGGGTCTGGTCGTGTTACCTCTCAGCATCTTCACTACGCCCGCATCGATATCACCAATGCCTTTCGTGCCAGCCCTGTTGATCCATATGTTCGGCCTCGGACTGCCGATCGCGCTTATTATCCGCAGCGGGAGGCTCCGTCCGTGACAAGGTTTGCGGCCTAAGCCCATGTACAAGCGTGACCTGTTACAGAGGTCGTCATGGCAGAAGGTGCCGCAGGATGTGCCTAGAGCACACTGTCGGCTCCTTCGGCGAGAGTGCCTACGGAAGTCCATGACTGGTGTGCATTCGTACACTAGCGGCCGATCGCCGATGCTAATACCTCGATGGAAGTGACTCATCGACGCCGACTGCGGCCAATTTTATGGCGATGATCGGGTTGGACTCATTGGCGCCTCTGTTCCGTCGCATTGCATCAAAGCACTCGTGCTCGATTCATATAGACGACAGTATTCTCGCGCAGCTCTGACGGTCTGTTACCGGTGCGAAGATCGACACACCTACGTGGTTGAGAGAACCGCACTGACACGCATTGTCGTGACGAACTTCTTCGGGGTTCCGATAGTACCATATCTCGTCTCAATCAGCACCGAAGCGATTTTGTTCGTTACCTTTTGAAACCATATGACTTGTGGTAATCTGGGCTCCGTACTAGATATGCGGAAATCGGTCTGAAGGTCATGACATGGTTCTGAGAATGCGATCAAAAGTCAAACCGCTTCCAGGTTGCCCTATGTCACGGTGTATGGGTCTACTTGGCGGCCAATGGACACCGGAATTGCTATGGTCAATCAGCGAAGGTCCCCGGCGCTTCTCCGAACTTAGACGCGACAGCCCATTTATCTCAGCAAAGGTGATGACGAGCAGGCTACGCGATCTTGAGCAGCGTGGAGTTCTAACCCGCAGCGTGTTAGCAACGTCTCCACCCACCGTCGAGTATGCACTGACGCCGTTAGGTAAAGAGTTGCTTCCCGCAATCAGATCGATCGTCGAGGTCGGGTCCCGCCTGCTGCTTCGTGATTCTGCTCCTGAAGTGTATCTCCCGAAGCCCGCCGAAAATGAAGCTGACGGCCAAGGCTCGCAATGAGGTTCGGAGGTCTGAGAGTCGTTGAATAAAACCAACCCCCGGCAGATAGCGCGATCAAAACGGCTATCGCGAGACCTATAATCAGTGGGATTTAAAACGGATAGGTCTGCTGTGGGTTCTCAACTGTGACCCAGCGGATCGACGTAAAGGCGTCGATCCCTGCTTTGCCTCCGAACCGTCCATATCCGGAATCCTTCACACCACCGAAGGGTATATGAGCCTCTGCGCCTACGGTTGGTCCGTTGATGTGGCAGATGCCGCTTTCAATCTGGTCCGCCACGGCCATAGCCCGCTGAATGTTTGCGCTGTAAACTGCCGCCGAAAGTCCATAGGGCGTATCGTTTGCCACCCGAATTGCTTCAGCGTCATCGTTGACACGGATGATCGGCTTTACGGGGCCAAAGCTTTCATCGGAATAAATGGTCATGTCCGCACGCACGTTTCCGATCAAAGTGGGCTCGACAACTGCACCTTCTCGGCGCCCGCCTACAACGATGTTGCCGCCCCTTGCTATAGCGTCGGCTATGATCGCGTCCATCTTCTTGGCAGCTTCGGGAGTGATCATTGAACCAAGCACAGTCTGTTTGCGTGGGTCTCCGGCAGTCAACGTGCTTGTTTTATGTGCTAGGGCGTCGATGAAGCGGTCCGCAATCGCAGCATGGACGATAATTCGTTCGGTTGACATGCAGATCTGGCCCTGATTGAGGAAGGCACCGAAGACTGCGCCGTTGACAGCCGCCTCCAGGTCCGCGTCGTCAAGGATGATGAGGGGAGCCTTTCCACCCAATTCCAGAAGAACAGGCTTAAGATATCCTGCTGCTTTCTGCGCAATGATCCGACCTATCCCGGTCGAGCCAGTAAAATTAATATGCCGGACTTGAGGTGCGGCAATCAGTGCGGCGACGACGTCTGCGGCATCCTTCGGGTCGTTGGTGATCACGTTCATGACACCGTCTGGAAAGCCAGCCCGCCGAAACGCCTCGCCAATGGCGAGATGCGTCGCTGGGCACATCTCCGAAGCCTTCAAGATAGCGGTGTTGCCGCACGCAATCGCAGTCGAAACTGCGCGTGTGCCCAAGATAACCGGCGCATTCCATGGTGCGATGCCAAGGCAAACGCCGAGCGGCTTGCGCTGCGCCATCGCCAAGGTGCCGGGCTTGTTGGAGGGGATAATTTCGCCCGTTATCTGTGTAGTTATTGCGGCTGCCTCGCGCAGCATCTCGACCGCAGCCATACAATTGGAACTGGTCCAGTTCGCTGTCGCACCAGTTTCAGCCATAGCGGTTGAGATGATTTCGGGGGTCATAGCCTGTAATGCCTCAGCGGCTTTCAACAGAAGAAGGCGTCGTTGAGCCGGGCTCGTCTTTGACCATTGAGGAAACGCGTCGCCGGCTGATTTCGCTATTTTAAGAGCGTCCGCCACGGAGGCAGCAGGGGCAACCGTCGCAACTTTTCCGGTTAGGGGATCGAGGCGTTCGTACACACGTCGTTCGTTGAGCGTCATGTCGGCTTTCCCGTCGGAAATCGGAGTATGCATGGCGTATCCTCTTTTATTACTCAGGAGAGTCCGCTGGAGGCTGCATCGAGGTAGGCGCTCATCCCGCCATCAGCAGCTATGTTGATACCGCGCAACCACGCAGATTCACCGGACAACAAAAATACGACCACCGGCGCTATATCGCCTGGGTTGGCGGGGCGATCCATCACCTGCATGTTCTTTTGATAACGGTCGCCGAGCGTTTCGATAAAATCACCCAAAATCGGCGTTTCCACGGGGCCAGGACTGACGGCGTTCATACGTATGCCGCGCGACCGCCAGGTCCAGCGGTTCTCCAATGTCCAGGCAACAAGCGCCTGTTTCGTGAAGAAATAGCTTGAATCCTTGTTTATCCCATGAGCGGCACAAAAGCTGAAAACATCCCTATGAGTTAGTCCTTCTGCTGCTTTGATCTTTTCAACTTCGGTTTCCCATCCACGCCCCGCGAGCGAGGCGAGATTTACAATCGAGGCCTCATCGGCAAGACTACTCACTAAACCCAAAGTTAAGCGCTTCAGCCCGACAAGATTGACCTTTAACACGAGGTCTGCGGGGGCCGTCGGCGGAACGCCGGCGATGTTGGCCAATCCATGAGCTCTTTCGGCCCGCAGCACTTCAACCGCGATGTCGATCGCTGTTTCGTCAGCCAAGTCAACTTTATGGAATGAATCGAGCGCTTCTTTCGGCTCGTTTCGATCCACGCCGATTATAATCGCGCCAAGTGCCTTTAGCTGTCTGGCTGTTTCAGCTCCGATGCCCGAAGACACGCCAGTTACGATGATTTTTTTGTTTTTAAACATCACTTCCCTGCATCAAGATCAACTTCTGATCGCATGCACCCATATCGTTTGACTTGTCATACTGATCGACGAAACCTTCAGCGCCACTTTAACAACGCCCTCTCCAAGCGACTCAGGAGCCAGGAGATTGCCAATCCGGTGGTGGAAAGCATGATTACGCCTGCGACCAGTTTGTCTGTCTGCATCAGGTTTCCCGCGAGCAGGATTAGTGCGCCGATCCCGTATTCCGCGCCGATCATCTCGGCAGAAACGAGCAATATGAGTGCGATTGCGGCTGTAATTCTGAATGTCGCGAGGATGCCTGGCGAAGCACCTGGCAGGATGATTTTCAGCACAATCGAGCGCCACGACAGTCCAAAGCTTTGCCCCATTCGGATTAGGCTGCGTGGAACGTTATCAACCGCGCTGAACGTGCTGATTACCGTCGGAGAGAAAACGCCTAGTACGATGACGGCCGTTTTAGACGCTTCCCCGATCCCCAGCCAAACGATCAGGAGTGGCAAAATGGCGATCATCGGAATGGGATAAATTCCCGAGATGATGGGCAAGGCGCTGGCGCGAGCAAACGAAAATATGCCCATGGCCAAACCGACAGCCAATCCCGCGATCGTCCCTAGGAACCATCCCATCAGCACGCGCATCAATGAAGCGCTCACTTGGTCGATAAAATTATCGGCCGTTGTCATGCTGACGAAGGCTCGGGCTACCGCTATTGGGCTGGGTAGGACGAGGGGTGACAAATATCCGGATGTCGATGCCGACTGCCAGATGACGACGAGGGCGACCAGTGTTGCCCATCCCGTCAAAGCGTTCGGCGATGGAGAAAATCCACCGCCGCGGAAGGAAACAACGTTTTTTCCTTCTCTGTTCTTTCCAGCGATCATCGAAGCCGAGGATGCGCGCTCTACCATTTTGATGTCGTCAGGCATGCGCAACCTCCCGGTCGGCCATAACGGCTTCCTCCTTGATCAGCGACCAAAGCTCGTTGTGAAGGCGGGCCATTTCAATCGCCGATTCAGGCAAAGTACGCTTTTCGCGATCTATATCGACCGATACGATTTTCTTCAACTTGCCCGGACGACGAGACAGCACCACAATCTTGTCCCCAACGCGCAACGCTTCATCAAGATTGTGGGTGACCCAAACTCCTGTTGCCATCTCGCGCTTGAAGATATCGAGAAGATCTTCGATCAGTAGATCGCGCGTTTGCGCGTCGAGGGCGGACAGCGGCTCGTCCAACAGCAGCAGGGCGGGCGTTACTGCGATCGCTCTGGCGATACCGACACGCTGCCTCATCCCGCCGGACAGTTGCTTCGGCAGAGCCTCGGAAAAATCAACGAGACCGCACATTTCAAGCGCCCGATCAACGCGGGAACGCATCTCATCGCGAGAGAGCCGATGTTCTTCGAGCGCAAGCTTTACATTCCCGCGCACGGTCCGCCACGGCAGCAAAGCGAAGTCTTGGAAAACATAGGTTAGGGGGTTGAGTGAGCCGGCTGGTGCCGTTCCCCTTAATCGTACTTCTCCAGATGTCGGTGCGATCAGTCCTCCGATGATCCCCAGCAGTGTCGACTTTCCGCAGCCCGACGGTCCTATGAGGCATACGATTTCGCCGCCTTTCACCTCGAACGAGATCTGCTGCAGCGCGGTCATGTCACCATACCGGTGGCTTATATTATCGACGGTTAAGTCCATGGATAATTTCCTGTGACGTCTCATTATCAGAGCGCCGGCAACTACTTGAAGTTGTCTTTGACGACGCTGACAAAAGAAGTATCGACGACGTTATCAACCGTAATGCCGCTATCGACAAAGCCTTGCTTTTCGTACCATTTCAGTTGCGCTGCGATATTGCCGACGTTGAAACTGCCCGTGGGGCTGACATAAGGCATGCCGCCGCGGACCTGTTCCTCGGTCGTGTTGGTGTATTTCATTATTATTGGGAAAAGCGCCTCGGCATCTTTGCTGATAATGTGCGCGCCGTTGGCGTCTAAGTGGTTGAAGGCGGCATCGTATTCCGCGGTAGCTCGTGTGTAGGCCTTAACGAAGCGCTGGAGTACTTCCCGATTTTTTGAGATGAGCGCCGTCGAGGCAAAAACGCCTGACACTTGCCACGGCGTCTCGTCTGAAACCCAACCAAGTAACTTGACTGCTCCAGCTTTGCTCAAAGGGGTGGCGACAAATGATGGCAACGCGGTGGCGTCGACGGCTCCAGATTTAACGCTTGCTATCATGTTGGCGACAGACTGCAACGGCAACACCGCAACTGCTTTTTCCTGCCACCCGTATTTTTCGGCCAACATGCCCACATTATAGTGAAACGTCGAACCTAGTTGGGTGACGCCAAACCGGTGGCCCGGCAAATCCTTTATCGACTTCAGGCCTGCTTCATACGCTGTGTTGGAAGCCACGTAGCCAATGAATTGGTAGCGAGGCTCTTCCCATGCCTCTCCTGCGATAATCTTCAACGCCCCTTTTCCTGCAAGATTATACATGCCGGCAGTAAAGCCCGTAATTCCTACGTCACAGGAGCCGGCGGAAACGGCGACCGCCACGGGCTGGGCGGCGTCGAAGAAGTTCAGCTTCACGTCGAGATTTTCGTCGGCGTAGTAGCCCTTATCAAGCGCAAGATAGGCTGACGACGACGATGTAAATCTCAAGACACAGACACGAAGTGGATCCGCGCCCAGCGCGTTCGACGCCAGAATAGTTCCTGAAATCGCAATGCCAAATAAGGTGGTGAAGCGGTTCATATTTCCTCCCTGAAGACACGAAACCCTTTTTCCATTGATTTCCTTTATCGCACGGCGCTATTTCGTACAGAATAGACGTATTGCGGAAATCAGTTAGCGCGAAACGCGATATAATAGATGGGGCGTCGAGATGGATACCTACTTGACTTTGAGGGCTTTTCTAGCTTCGGCCGAAACAGGAAGCTTCTCCGCTGCTGCGCGAACTCAAGGCATCGCGACATCAGTCCTGACCAAGCGAGTCAATCAACTCGAAGAGCAATTGGGCATCAAGCTCTTTCGGCGTTCGACCAGAAGCCTGAAATTGACTGAAGTAGGAAGATCTTACCTAAAGCGCGCTGATTCTATCGTTGCACAAATCGATGATCTGATTGTTTCACCGCGAAGCAAACCCGAACTGGAGGACTTCCTGCGCATCCGTGCGCCCGCTACAATGACGGCAATGCTCCTCGGACCAATGCTGAAGCGCTTTATCAATGAGCATCCGAAGGTTCGTCTAGAACTCATAGTTTCAGAAAATCCTATCGTTTCCGAGGAAGCAGGCTTCGACGTCTCAATCGGTGCTCGACCAGTCGCTGTCGGAAGCGTCTCCGACTTTACGCTGTGCCGGTTAAAACGAGTTCTTTGCGCTTCCCCTGACTATCTTTCGCGAATGGGGACGCCGGCCCATCCCCGCGATCTCACGAACCACCATTGCTTGAGTTTCACTCCCACAGGAGCGATCTGGGTCTTCAACACCGACCAAGCACCGATGGAAATTGAAGTCGTACCAAAATTTAGCTCAAACGATGGTCGCCTGATCGCTGAGGCTGCGGTTTCAGGCATGGGGATCACGATCCTGTCTGAGTATATCGTGCAGTCCTTCATGGTAGACGGAAGGTTAGTGCCTTTGCTCAGCGGATACCCGCTCCCGGAACTTTGGGTGAAAGCCGTGCTTCCCCGCAAAAAGCATGTTTCGCCAGCATTGAGCAGTTTGCTAGAATTTCTCAGGGACGGCCTAAACCGCGATATCGGGTCATTCTGATATGGTGCAGCCTTTGCATAGCGTTTGACAGCGAGGCGATTATACCTCCTTTCGCGTCAAGTGATTCAGTGAATATCTCTCTTCTCGACAGCACTGCACGGTGCGAGTGATCGGCAATCGTTCACCCGCAGACAACAAGTCAATGGAGAGATGCATGGTCGGCACAACCGAAAGCTACGACGTGATTGTCGCGGGAGGGGGCAGTGCAGGCGTTGCCGCCGCAGTTGCCTCGGCACGATTAGGTGCAAGGACCTTGTTGGTCGAGAAATATGGATGTCTAGGGGGCGCCTCAACTATGCGAAACGTAATCACGTATTGTGGCATCTACACGCTCAACGACCAGCCACAGCAGGTCGTGTTCGGCATCGCTGACGAGGTCCTTTCCGCATTGAAAGTTAAAAATGCCCTTAGTGACATCTATCGGCATCGGGGGGTCTTTGTGGTCTTCGACCCAGAGGCGGTAAAGGTCGTGCTGGATGATCTTGTACGGGGGGCCGGGGTGGATACAGTGTTGGGCGGCACAATTATCTCGGCAGAACGGGATCACGATCGCATTGTTTCACTTACCTACGCCGACCACGGTGGAATACACACCGTATCTGGCGCGGCCTTTGTTGACTGCACCGGAGAATGCGACTTGGCTGAATTCGGCGGTGCGTCCACGCGATACGGCAACGATGGCGCCGTCAATCTAGGAACTCTCGGCACGCGATTTGGTGGGATTCCTCAGAACGTCAAAGTCACCGCAGACGACATCATCGCAGCAGTGGAACGTCGCCGAAAAGCCGGTGAAACGATTTTGACCAAAGACCGAAGCGTCATCGCACGGATGCCTATTTCTCATGATCTCGTGTGCTATGTTGCATCGGAGGATTACGACCCGAGGAATTCGGCCTCGATGACGGCAGCAGAGATTTCTGGCCGCACACAGGCCTGGGCATATCTCAAAGCAATTCGAACAATACCGGGCTGCGAGGATGCCTATCTCGTCGCTACGGGTCCAGAGTTCGGCACTCGGGAATCGCGGCACATTAACAGCGCGGGACAGTTGTCGTGGAGACAGGTTATGGACCGTCAGGAGTTCGACGATTGCATTGCCCTCGGCGCTTGGGGCGCCGAATGGCATGAAAGGAGCGACTTCGAAAGTACCTTTGACTATCCGCCGGACAAGATGACCTACCAAATTCCAATGTCTTGCCTGCGTTCCGCTGACACTCACAATCTCTTTGCAGCGGGACGAAATGCCGATGGAGACCGCAAGGCCGGAGCGGCAATCAGGGTAATGGGGACTGCTTTCGCGACTGGACAAGCAACTGGTATTGCAGGCGCACATCTCGCCAACAGTGGCCATGTGGAGATCCGCGCAGTGCAGTCCGAATTGGTCCGCCAGGGCGCGCTGCTAAGCAGTGTTGGCATTGGGCAAGTGCCGTTGCTGTGACCGGCAAATGCAAGCAGGTCTCCCGGCTAAGCGTTTGTCCGAAGTGCGTCTGTTGCGCACGATGCCAGGTAACGTGGCTGGAACTTCCATCGCGCTTGCGGGCGGACACATCACGGCAATTTTATGTATAAAAAGTGCCAGCGAGGGCGCTCATTTGTCAGCGTCCCGAGCTTTGCCGCCGAGCTATTTGGGAGCGATGGCGTCGCCGATCCGACGGTCCCAAAAGCGAATGCAGTTGCCAGCGCACTTTCTAGGCGACGCTTATTGCGCCAGAGTGCGCGAAAGGCGGCGAGCGACTTCCACCAAAGCGGATCGTGCTTTGCCGCGGGGTAGCCAACCGCCCAGACCACCGGCTCTGCGGCTGAACCGTCGTAAAAGGCAAGGAAAGGCAGACTATGTGGTTTCGAAAACTCCGGCGTCTTGCCGGCCGATGATATGCCAACGTTGCCACTTATGCGGAATATCAGCCGACAAACGTCGGTAGAGATTGCTCGCAGCTATCAGGTCCATTGCAGAGATCGGACAGCGCCTGTTGCTGTGTGGTCTGGAGGAATGATTATCGCGCTTGATAGAGCGGAGCCAAATCGCCAGATATTCCAACGCAATGCCAAACACGCTGTAACGTCGCATTTTGAAAATCTGTCCAGTATTAGCATTCGACGACGTTGACGGCCAAACCTCCGGTAGAGGTTTCCTTGTATTTCTCGCTCATGTCGTATCCGGTCTGCCGCATCGTCTCGATACAGGCGTCCAGCGGCACGAAATGCTGGCCGTCTCCCTTGACTGCAAGCGAGGCCGCCGTCACTGCCTTGACGGCACCTAGGGCGTTGCGCTCGATACAGGGAACCTGAACGAGGCCGGCAACCGGGTCACAGGTCATGCCGAGGTGATGCTCGAGCGCGATTTCGGCGGCGTTTTCGATCTGGGCCGGCGTCGCACCCATGACTGCAGCAAGCCCCGCAGCCGCCATCGCAGCCGCCGAACCCACCTCGCCCTGACAGCCGACTTCAGCGCCGGAGATCGAGGCGTTGTGCTTGATGATGCCGCCGACCGCAGCAGCCGTCAGCAGGTAGTCGCGGATACCGTTCTGGTCCCAGTCGTCGTGGAAATGCTCGTAGTAGCGGATCGTTGCCGGAATGACGCCGGCCGCGCCATTGGTCGGCGCGGTGACGACGCGGCCGCCCGCCGCATTCTCCTCGTTGACCGCCATGGCATAGACGCTCAGCCAGTCGTTGGCGAGCAGCGGGTTGATGCGGTTGCTGCGCCATTCTTCCTGCAGCTTGTCGTGGATCTGCCGCGCCCGGCGGCGAACCTTGAGGCCACCAGGCATGATGCCGTCGACCTTCAGCCCGCGCTCGATACAGGAGCGCATCGCATCCCAGATCCGGTCGAGACCGGCATCGAGCTCCTCGCGGCTGCGCTGGCTTTCCTCATTGGCACGCTTCATCTGCGCAATGGTGAGCCCCGAGCGATCGGCCATCTCCAGCATCTGCGCGGCGGTGGCGAAGGGATAGGGTACCTTGGTGGCGCCGGGCGCCGCCTTCTTCTTGGCGCGCATCTGCTCAAGCTCGGTATCGGTGACCACGAAACCGCCGCCGACCGAGTAGTAGATGCGGCGCAGCAGCAGCCGGTCGTCCTTGTCGAAGGCGGAAAAGATCATGCCGTTCGCATGGCCGGGAAGCGTCTGCTTCTTGTCGAAGACCAGGTCGTTCTTCGGCAGGAAGAAATAGGCGGGATGGCCGGGCGGCGTGATGCGGCCGGAGCGCTCCACCTGATCGATGATGCCGTCCATCTTGTCGGGATCGACACTATCTGGCGCCTCGCCCATCAGGCCAAGGATCACCGCCCTGCCCGTTCCGTGACCGATCCCGGTATAGGCAAGCGAACCATGCAGGCTGGCCTTGATCGACGCGACCTGCGCGCCTGATGTAGGGCGTGGCCACTCGTTCGACAGAATGAGGTCGAGGAAGCGGTTGGCAGCCGACATCGGCCCCATGGTATGCGAGCTCGAAGGCCCGACGCCGATCTTGAAAACATCGAATACCGAAAGGAACATGCCTGCACCTGCGCACGAACTTCAGACGCGCGTTTCTGGCCACGGAACCCTGTGTTTATCTGTCTACGCGGGTGAGCGAACGTGTTGGCACATCCGACATCGCCAAGATCTAGGCCGAAGCCAATGGCAACCATTTCGGTCATTGGCTTGGGCGTGAGAGAGACAGTAGAATAGGGGAGTTATGCCGATCGAAAGGCGAGGATGGCATCTCGGATTTGCGGGAATGTAATAAAGTTCGTCTCGCCATTGAGATGGCCCCCGCCGGCTACAATTTCGAGTGGGGCGTCCAAGGAGTTCGCCACGTCTCGCGAGCGAGACAACGGTACATAGGGATCGTTGTCTCCGGCCCAGCAACCACATACTCGCCCCTTTCGCTCGCGGATGGCTGGCCAGTCGAATGGCGAGTCGAAAAACGATTGATTGATAGGGTCGTAGTCGGCAAGACCAAGCGCTCCAACAAAGCCTGCTGCCAGGAAAACGCCAGCAACCGGCTCGGTCGCCCGCTCAATGAGGCGAAGCGCAAACGCGGCTCCCAAGCTGTGGCCAACGAGGATCGTCGGGCAGGAGTTCAGGGACTTTACCGCTATATCAAAAGCTTCAAACCAGGCTGACAGAGATTGTCCTGCCGGGGTGGGGAAACGCGGCCTCACCACTTCGATCCCCTCGCTCTCAAGCGCTACGTGAAGCCAAGGAAACCAGTTCGTTTCTGGGCCTCCGTGCGCACCATGAACAATGACAACCCTTAACGGCGCTGCAATAACGGTCATTTTTTGAATTTCTCCTCGTAGTTTCGCGGATCCACCAAGGCTCTATCCTTGGATTGAATTTATCAGTCTTAAATACGCTTTGCGTCGATGATCTGCTTTAGGAACGCGCGAGTGCGCTCTTCCTTTGGCGCGGCGAAGATTTCCGCCGGAGGGCCTTGCTCAAGCAATCGGCCCTGCTCTAGAAACACCACCAGATTGGCTACTTCGCGCGCGAATTGCATTTCATGCGTCGCCAGGATCATCGTCATACCCTCCGCCGCGAGTTCGCGGATAATGTCGAGAACTTCGGCGACCAGTTCGGGATCGAGAGCGGAAGTAATTTCGTCAAGCAACAGCGCTTCTGGCTGCATTGCAATCGCGCGAACGATTGCCACGCGCTGCTGCTGACCGCCAGACAACTGATCGGGATAATAGCGTGCACGATGATCGAGTTTGACTCGCTCAAGCAGGCGCATTGCGCGATCGTCCACCGCTGCCTTAGGCTCTTTGAGCAGAACCCGCGGGGCGAAGGTGATGTTCTCAAGCACCGTCATGTGCGGGAAGAGATTGAATGATTGAAATACCATGCCGACGCGTCGGCGCAGCGCATTCACATCGACGCCGGGTCCAGAGACGATGTCCCCACCAATCGAGACTGTACCACTGTCAATTACCTCGAGAGAATTGATGCATCGCAGGAGCGTCGATTTACCTGAACCCGACGCACCGATTAAGCAAACAACCTGATGCTTGTTAATCTGTAGGTCGATTCCTTTGAGGACTTCAAATGGTCCATAGGTTTTCTTAAGACTATTTATGTCGATGAACGCCATGCCTCATCCCCTTTTTGATTTGCGGTTGAGCAGGTGGTCCACCAGTCGCGTTTGAGGAATGGTGAAGATGAAGAAGAGAACGGCGACGACTGTGACAGGGGACAGGTTGAAGTTGTTGTAGGCATAAAACTTCGACTCGTTAAATGCGTCCATCGTGCCTATAATATTGACAAGCGCAGTGTCCTTTTGCAGCGAAATAAAAGCGCTCAAAAGCGGTGGAACCACGTTCCTGACTGCTTGCGGCAGAATGATATATCTCAAGGTTTTGGCATAGCTTAACCCGAGGGAGCGCGCGGCTGACCATTGCGACGGATGAATGGACTCGATCCCTGATCGATATGTTTCGGCAACATAAGCGCTGTAGGTCGCAGCGAGCGCAAATGTGGCGAAGGCAATCGGCGGAAATTGACTGATGACCGGGATGTTGGCCAGCGGCAGGCCGAAGCCGATGATGTAAATGACGATTATCGCTGGGATAGCGCGAAACAAATCGACATAGGCAATAGCGAGTAAGCGGATGGGAGCACCGGCCCGACCAGGCAACATCCGTGCAACGGCGAGTACCAGACCGAAAACCATAATCAGAGCCTGCGCGGCAGTCGCCATAATAATATTGACGAGGAACGCCGCCGCGATATCCGGCAGGCTCGACGTCATCAGGTCCAATTGCAGGAACGTCTTTTGAACAGTTCCGTTGTTGATCGTCACGAGCATCACGATGGTCGTGACGATCAACAGCGTAACGCAGAGGCCAAGCGTCACATAACTTTCCTGGCGAGCCCGCGCGGCGCTTGCGCGGGCCTCGATAACGAGGCCCGTGTCCATTAGCTTGTTGCTCCTTACCGATGCCCGGATCGCAGTTCCGGCGAAATACAGAACGCCGAGGCACCCGACGATGCTCACGATATTGAAGGCACGGCAGAACTGATTCAGCCCGGGATCGACCGCCTGGCTGATGCAGATTTGATTGATCAACTGAACGATGATCGCAACGGCTACACTAAACAGAAGGGTACCAAATACCAATCGCGCGCTCGGTTGTGGCGGCGATAAAAACTGGACAGGTGCCCTCTCCTCCAAGAGCGCGACTGACATCACTTGGCCTCCCAGAACGCGATCCTGTCGGGATTGCCACCAAACACGGGTGTCAGGTACTGATCGGTGAGTTTGGCCAAAATCCCATCCGACTGAAACTGGGTGACAACCTTGTCGATTGCGGCCTGATTAGCCGAGTCTTTAGGAACCACAATTCCGAGTGACTGATCGACCTTGTACTGACCAACCACAGTTAGGAGGCCATGAGACTTGCTTGCTCCATTCAAAGCGAGCGAGGTGTCGCTGATGACCGCGTCGACCTGGTTTGCGGAAAGCGCCGTGAAAACGTCGGTGAGGTTCTGAAATACCGATGGGCGCGAGTCGGGTTTGAGCGTTTTGATTACCCAGTCGCCATTCGTTGATCCCTGTACGACCCCAATCCGCTTCTGACGGATATTTTCCGCATTGACGTCGCTGTTCGCACGAACGGCCACGCCGTTGTTCTCGTGGTAGTAAGGCACGGAGAAGTTCATCACAGCTTTGCGCTTGTCGGTAATTGTGACGCTGGCTATCGCTAAGTCGTATCCGGTTGAAGCCCCAGAAATCAGCTGATCCCAAGCCACCGTCTTGATCTCGAGATGATGAAACCCCGCCCTGTACGCGATCTCTGCCGCCATACAGTATTCAAAACCTCCATTGATGGATGTTGCAGAATTGCCGTTCCACCAACCCGGATTGGGTAACACTGTCCCAACAGTGAGCGTATCTTCAGTCAGAGTTTTGAGTTGAACGCTGTCAACTGGACCCACCAGTTTGCAGTCGCCAAATTTTGCTGCCTCCTCGGCCCGAGCAAATGCACCCGCTGAAGTTGCCAGAACCATCCCGGCCAAGAATGTCACCAGTTTCATGTCGATCCCCTTTTGTGTCGCCTGATTTGACCGATGTTGAAAGTTGTCGTTTAGCGTCCGACCTCTCGCCGACAGACGCTTACATCCTCAAAATTGACATGTCAATTTGATATGTTAGAAAATCTGGCATGGTTGCGGTTGCTTGAAGATGAGCTGGGCATGATCTGTGCAAGCTATCTGGACTTCAGTGGCGTCGAGATAACGAACCGCCAAAACCAACTCTGCCATTTGACATGCTAGATTGACATGTCAGTTGCAATGTGCAAACTATGAACCGAAGCGAAAAGGACGGGACATGGCGCAACGGCGGCAGACAAAGATAGCTCGACGCGAGCATGCTCGTACAGGCTATGCTGAGCGAGGCAGCCGCGCTAGAGCATCGCATTCAGCGTTCGCAGCATCGGAGCTAAGTTATCCTTTTCATCGGGATTACGGAAAATTTTCGTTGACGACAAAATACGCGGGTTTCGAAACAATCCATGTTCGGCTAGTTTTCCGCGCGAAGAATGACGGTTCTCCCCCGGCGATCGTGTCGTGGAAGACCGACACAGAATTGGTCGATCATGGACACGCCGAACACTACAGCCAAGGAACTTTCCGCCGTCGATCTTGCCTACAACGGCATTATCGATCTGGTGCTAAATCGCGAATTGCGGCCCGGAGAGCGCACCTCAGTGTACTTATTGGTGGATCGGCTACAGATCGGGAGGACCCCGGTTCGCGAAGCGATCAACCGTCTTCAAAGCGAAGGCTTCCTGTCGGTCGCCGGGCGCAGTGGAACGGTCGTCAATCAGGTCGACCGGGTCCAGGCAAGTCAGCTTTTTGCCTTGCGCCTTACGCTGGAAACGTTCGCCGCCGACTACGCGGTGCAGAACGTAACCGACGAGGATCTTCAAGAGCTGACTTTTGCGGTCAACAAGCTCGGCCGGGCTGGCTCAAGCGCCGATTTCGTGCGTGCGAATACAGAATTTCATTCGGCAATTGTGGCTCTCGCCGCCAATCCTACGTTGACGCGGTTCTATGCGCAGCTGCAAATCCAACTACACGTCGTCAGTTATCTGGCGGAGCGCGGCGAGAATCCGGCAGCTGCAACCGCCCGACACCAGGAGCACCTCGACATTTTAGCGGCTCTCACGAGCAGGGATGCCGAGAGATTAAAGTTGGCTTTAAACGTGCATATCCGCACCACAGAGAGAGCCATTCTTGGGAAATAACCCGGCTCTCGTCTAACGAAAAGGCAGCCGCACGGAAGCGGCGCAGTTTTCGGTTCTGTGCACATTTCATACCTTTTATTCGCTGGTCATACACGAGCGGCGTACACCGTTGTATCGCTGCCATGTTGTCGTGGCGCGCGCCGGCTCCTCTTCACGATGTGCTCCGGTCGGTTGACCCTCGCCGTGCCGGCAGCGGTACCTCTTACATCCCTTGCTTTACGACCTGGAGATTGCGATGCGCTTGATGAACAAAACCGCCATAATAACTGGTGGCGGATCCGGCATTGGCCGCGCGGCGGCACTCCTCTTTGCCCATGAGGGTGCGTGGGTGTGCATCGCTGACCGCAACGAAACTGATGGTTCGCGCACCGCGGCGGAGATAGTTGCCGCGGGGGGTAAGGCTTTTGCTGCTACGGTCGATGTATCCAAGTTCAACGACGTTGCAGAAATGGTCCGCCTCGCGAACGCCACTTGGGGCCGGATCGATATTCTGGTCAACAACGCGGGCTATGGGATCGCTGGAAACGTAGTTGACACTTCAGAAGCCGATTGGAACGCGCTGATGGCGACCAATGTCAACGGGGTATTTTTCGGCTGTAAGGCCGTCATACCAATCATGGCGGCCCAAGGGGGCGGATCAATCATCAATACCGCCTCGGCGGTATCGGTGGTCGGCATTTACGACCGGGCCGCTTACGTTGCATCGAAAGGGGCGGTTGCTGCCCTCACCCGGGCAATGGCGCTAGACCATGCCGACCAGAAAATCCGGGTGAACTGCGTTGGCGCGGGAACTGTGGAGTCGCCATACTACGATCGGCTGTTCGCAGCGAGTTCCGATCCTGACAAGCTCCGTGCTCATCTTGAACAGCGGCAATTGTTCAATCGCCTGGGTCGCCCAGAAGAAATCGCCGCGGCGATGTTATTCCTGGCCAGCGACGAATCTTCCTTCTGCACGGGTTCGACTCTGTTTGCGGACGGCGGTTGGACTGCCCGGTAGGCAATCTGGAAAAAGGGTGATTTGTTATGGACTTCGTTGAAGCCTTGGGTCAACGCATGCACGAGATTGCCGATGCTTGCACGGCTTGCGGCAAATGTTTCACGGCCTGCCCGATGACAAAAGCAATCGGGATCGACGATGCCGAGCCGACGGGCGTGCTGCATGGAATGATTGATCTGTTGCGCGGTGGTGAAGGAACGGAAGAAGCTGCGCGCTGGGGAGCGGCCTGTTCCAGTAGTGGTCTATGTGTCGACGCATGTGAATACGGTGTCGATCCGAGAATGCTGGTCAGGCTTGCAAATTATGCACATAGCCAGAGACGCGACGGCCCTGCTGTAAAGGCCAACGCGATGAAGTCATTCCGCGCCATGGCAAAGACAGTCCGCGTTGTGTCGCGTCTTCAACTGCCGAAAGGCGATATCGAACGGCTGCAGCCGACAAGTGCTGCAGGAAAGCCGAAGGTCCGCCCGGACGTTGCGCTATATACCGGCTGCAATATTCATAAAACACCGCATATTCTGGTGCTTTGTCTCGATGTACTCGAGCGGATCGGTGCCACCTACCAGGTCATCGGCGGAACATCCGCATGTTGCGGCATTAATCAATTTCGTGCCGGCGATGGTGAGACTTCCGGGCGTGCTGGCCTGAGTACCCTGGCCCAAATTCAAGACATTGGCGCGCAAACGAAGGTCTCCTGGTGCCCAAGTTGCCAGTCGCAGTTCGACGAGATCATCATCCCGAACTACGAGAAGATGACGCAGGATCGGTCCTTTACCCTGCAACCTTTCTACGAATATCTCGAAGAGCGGCTCGATCAGCTCCGCCCGCATTTCACCCGCGTCGTCAACAAGACCGTCGCGCTGAACGAACGACCCGGTCTACCCGGCGTGACAAGGGCGGTCAAAAATATCCTCGCCGCTATACCGGGAGTCACATTGGTCGAACTTGACGTGCCACGTGTCGGCCTGATGTCGAACTATCTCACGGTGACCCCGCGCTTCAAGGAAGAGCTCCGGGAGAAGGAATTTCGGGCAGCCGCGGACGCCGGCGTCACGACTCTGGCGACGGTGTTTCACGCCTGTCACCGCGAACTCTGTCACTTTGAGAAGGACGTCTCGTTCGAAATCATCAACGTCATGGAGATCATCGGTGAAAGCATGGGGCTTTACGCCGATGACATCTACAAGCGCATCAAAATGATGGATGGAATCGACCGGATGATTGCCGAATGCGGCGACATGATTACCGAACATGGGCTCGACCCCGACGAAGCCCGCGACATCCTGCTGGCCGACCAGCTTGCCGCCAAACCGGTCCAGGGTGCTGTGATGGAACGCGCTTGAGGAAGGACAAATAATGCCGAGCGTAATCTTTATCTCACCGCATGGAAAGCGCCAGGAACTGGGTTTTGATCGTCCAACGTCGGCGATGCAGGTGGCTCGCAGCCATGGCGTCGTTGGTATCGAGGCGGAGTGCGGCGGGGCGCTTTCCTGTGGAACCTGCCATGTCTATGTCGACGAAACCGATGCCGGAAGAGTCGGTGCGGCTTCGGAACAGGAAAATGACATGCTGGATCTCGTTGCCGCCGAGCGCAAGCCGACGAGCAGACTGTGTTGCCAGATCGAATTGTCTGACGAGCTCGATGGGCTGGTGCTTCACATTCCCGAGACGCAATTCTAGGCGCGCCCGAACAAAGGACAAATAAATGGACAGGATAGTCATTGTTGGGGCCGGCCACGCGGGATGCCAGCTCGCTTTTTCTCTGCGTGCCTGCGGCTATCAGGGCGAAATCACGCTCGTCAACGGAGAAGACACGCTACCTTATCACCGCCCTCCCCTTTCGAAGGCCTACCTGAAAACAGGCCGGGAAGAAGAATTACTGCTGCGCGGAGAAAGCGCTTTCGCCGAAAACCAGATACAGCTCTGCCGCAATACGGCACAGGACATCGATCGCACCCGATGCGAGCTCAGGATGGCGACCGGCAGGCCGTTACCCTACGACCATCTGGTTTTGGCGACCGGCACCGTCACTCGACGCCTGCAGGTCCCGAACGGTGACCAAGGCGTATATTATCTAAAGAACGTGACCGACGCACAGGCTCTGCGGGCGGCGTTGCCGACCACCAAACGGGTCGCCGTCATTGGCGCGGGCTTTATCGGTCTCGAGTTCGCCGCGTTCGCGGCCGATGCGGGAAAGTCAGTCAGTGTCATTGATCTTGCCGACAGGGTGATGGCGCGCACTGCGTCGCACGAGATTTCAGCATTCTTTGAAAAACGCCATTCTCAGGCGGGCGTGCGATTTCGGTTTTCGCGCAAGATTGTCGACGTAGTCCGAAAAGAAGGCACTGTATGCGGGCTTTTGCTTGATGGGGAAGAGTTAATCGAAGCCGACCTTATCGTAGCTGGTATCGGTGTGATTGCGAACAGCAAGCTCGCCGAGGTCAGTGGCCTTGAAACCGACAACGGCATTGTAGTCGACCGCTATCTGACAACATCCGATTCCTGCATCTCAGCGATCGGCGACTGCACACGTTTTCCAACGGAGTATGCGTCGCATCCGGTGCGTCTGGAAAGCGTGCAAAATGCCAATGACCAGGCGCGTAGCGTTGCTGAGAAGCTGACCGGTAAAAAGCAACCCTACACGGCGGTGCCATGGTTCTGGAGCGACCAAGGAGCAGACAAGCTGCAAATCGCCGGCCTGACCGGTGCGAGCGACTGCCATGTCATGCGCGGACTTCCTGAGCACAATAAGTTCTCGGTCTTCAACTTCCACGAAGGTCGCTTGGTCGCTGTCGAGTCCGTCAACCAGCCGGCTGACCACATGGTAGCGCGGCGCTTGATCGCCGCAGGAACGCGGGTGGATCAGGCATTGGCGGCGGATGCAAGCTTCCAACTCAAAACGCTCATCCAGTGAGCACCATGATGGAGTGATTAATGTCAAAGTTCGAAGGGGTTTTCCCTTATATCGTGTCACCCGTCGACAGTGATGGGACCATTCGACATCATGTGCTAAGCCGATTGTGCGACGACCTGATCGCCAAAGGGGTCCATGGTCTTGCAGCCTTAGGATCGACCGGTGAGTTTGCCTACCTCAATCGCTCGCAAAAGATCGATGTCGTGCGAACCGTGGTAGAGGCTACGGCCAAACGCGTGCCGGTGATTGCTGGCGTTTCGTCGACTTCCACCGCGGACGCGATCGATACGGCAAGGACCTACGAAAAGCTAGGCGTTGACGGCATCATTGCGGTCATCGATTCTTATTTTCCCCTAACAGCACCACAGATCGAAGGATATTTCCGTGCGATCGCCGATGCGGTCGGGGTTCCCGTTGTCATTTACACGAACCCGAGCTTTCAGCGAACCGATCTCAGTCTCGAACTGATTGAACGGTTGGCGGACCATGATCGCATCCGCTATATCAAGGACGCCTCATCCAATACTGGCCGGCTGCTTTCCATCCTGGAACGCTGTCGCGGCAAGATCGACGTCTTTGCTGCCTCCTCCCACATTCCGGCCGCCGTTATGCTGATCGGCGGCTGCGGTTGGATGGCCGGTCCGGCCTGCCTAATCCCTGAACAATGTGTCCGACTGTTCGATCTTTGCAAGGCTAAGGAATGGGAGCGCGCGCTTGCGCTCCAGGGCAAGCTCTGGCGGGTCAACGAGGTCTTCAATCGTTACAATCTGGCTGCCTGCGTGAAAGCAGGTCTCGCCATACAAGGCTACGACGTCGGTGACCCCATCCCACCGCAATCTCCGATGGGAGCGGCTGAGCGGGGAGAACTCGAAAGCCTGCTTAGCGACCTAGCTTAGTCTCCCGACCGATAGCAACGTCGAAGACGCTTTTTATTGACATGTCAGATTGACATGTTTCGTTTTTCTGTCAGAGTTTGCTGAAAGCCGCTCGCAGAAGCGGCGAGGACAAAAAGGGGATTTCACTCGTACCAGCGAGCGATTCCCCGCGCCTGTTGACGACACCAGTTCTAAGGGGAACCCATGTCAAACGTCTCAAATGCAGTTGATCTCGAGCAGGGCGTGACGCCTGTCTCGTCAAGAACCCTGGTCGCCTTCTCCACCATGATCGGAACGACCATCGAGTGGTATGACTTTTTCATTTTCGGGACAGCTAGCGCCCTCATCTTCAGCAAGGTCTACTTTCCCTCGTTCGATCCGGCTGTGGGGACGCTGCTGGCCTTGACGACATTTGCTGTTGGACTCTTTGCCCGGCCGCTCGGTGCCATCCTTTTTGGTCATTTCGGCGACCGGATTGGCCGAAAGAAAATGCTCGTGGCTGGTCTGCTTCTGATGGGAATTCCCACCGCCCTGATTGGCGTCCTTCCGACCTACGATCAGATTGGAATACTGGCGCCGATTGCGCTCCTTGTCATCCGCGTTTGCCAGGGGATCGCGCTTGGCGGCGAGTGGGGTGGTGCAGTTCTCATGGCAGTCGAACATGCGCCTTTGAAGCGTGGGGGCCTATTTGGAAGCCTTCCGCAGATGGGGTGCCCTGCAGCGCTCATCCTTGCAAGCGCTGCCTTTTCCTTGGTCGGATTGTTGTCTGCGGAGCAATTTGAGGCCTGGGGCTGGCGGCTGCCGTTCATTGCAAGTTCTGTCTTGGTCGTTGTCGGGTTCTTTATCCGGCGCAAAGTGAATGAATCCCCGAGCTTTAAGAAGCTTGGCGCGTCAGGTGGTATCGTACAGATCCCTCTCGCCCGTGTTTTTTCAAAGCACTTTGGAGCCGTCCTGCTTGGCACCGCCGCAAAGCTTGGAGAGATCACGCTGTTTTGGCTTTTCGCAGTGTTTGTCCTCTCCTACGCGACCAGCAAGCTACAGCTTTCCCGCGCAACTATTTTAAACGCCACGACGGTGGGCGCCATAATCCAATTCGTCCTCATGCCCATCTGCGGAATGCTGAGTGACAAGTTCGGCAAGCGCATGGTGTTCAATATCGGCACGGCTTTTCTAGTCGTCAGCGCAATTCCGATGTTCCTACTCATCGATACCGGACGCGTTGAGCTTGTCTGGCTGGCGATCGTCTTCGCGCTTGGGATCCTCTATCCGATTATGTATGCCCCGGAAGCATCCCTGTTCGCAAATCTGTTTCCGGTTGAGGTGCGTTACACAGGACTGTCCTTGTGCGCTAACATTGGGGGTGCAGTCGGCGGTGGGATTGCACCGATCGTCGCGACCGCATTGCTTGGCCATTATGGTTCCGCAACCTCGGTAGGAGTCTATCTCGCGGCCATTTCTACCATATCGCTTCTCAGCGTGTTGGCGATGAAGCCGCGCTACAACGCGTCGGCGGAATGATCCTGCGTCGGATCGAAATCAAGATGAGCCATGCCCTAAGCCAGGAGACAAACCGTGCTGAAACCTGAAACGCCCGCCCGCCCGCTTACCGAAGCCGACATCGAACAATTTTGGAGAGACGGCGTCATAATCGTCCGAGACTTCTACTCCGAGAAGTGGGTCTCAACGGTCCAGGAGGCCCTGAACGAAATCTGCGGGCTCCGTGACGACGGTGCTGAAGCACCCGCAGACCCGCGGTTTCGAGCGGATGCCTATCTGTGGCATACCAACGATCGCCTTCGGGACTTTTCGCTGTTCGCCCCGACGGCTCACGCCGTCAAACAGGTCTTGCGGTCGGAGCGCATCAACCTGTTTTGCGACCAGATCTTCGTCAAGCAGGCCCATAACGGCGAGCGCACGCCCTGGCATCACGACTTCACGTTTTTCCCGTTGAGCGGTGACCAGATCGCCTCTGTATGGACGTCGGTCGATCCCGTGAAAACGGCGGAATCGGCCCTCGAGTTCGTAATTGGGTCTCATCGCTGGCCGCAACGGTTCCGGCCGCTCGGCGTCGGCGGAATTGTCAAATCGGTCGCGCCGCTTGCTCCTACGCCTAATTTTGACGTGGAGCGTGAAGATTATCAGATCGCCAGCTGGGATATGCAGCCAGGCGACGCCGTGATTTTTCACGCATTGACCCTTCATGGCTCACGCGGTCGGCCGGCGGGAAACTTGAATCGCAGGGCGATTGCCACGCGCTGGTGCGGCGATGATGTGCGATTTACGCCGACAGGAAAGGAACTTCAGGTTCCTTGGCCTCATGGCCTACAGAACGGCGACCCCATCGGCGGGCCTGTCTTCCCGCAGGTCCTTCCGCAAATCCGGTCCGAAGATATCGAGGCCCGCATGACGGGGCCAATTCCGCCGGATACGTCGATCCTTACGCAGAACGCCGAACTTGCTGCGCGATTCGAGCGCGTCCCTCTGTAACTTCTGGCACAGGTTGGCGATCGGTGAAACGGCCTCTGGGACGTAAAGATATGAGAGACGTACCGATTATTGGGAAATTTGCCATCATCATGGCCTGCTTCGGGCTCTTCGCCCTCGTCGTTGCCGGATATTCGGGCAGTCAGATCTGGAAGATTGATCGCAGTTATACGTCATTGTTGACACATGAGTCCGATGCTGCCCTAGCGCTTTCTTTCGCGAACGAGAGCTTCCAAAGTGGCCGATCGGCTATCGGCGATCTCTTGATGTCCCAAACGGATGAGCTCAACGCAAACTCGAAGAAAGCCCTTACCGAGGCCCGCGACAAGTTTACGAAGTCGATGGATGTAGCCATCAGAATATTTCCCAATGACAATGCGATCTCTGATCTGAAATCAGAGGGACTGAAGGTCTTGGATCAGGATTGTAGCGACACCCTTCAACAGGCGGGGGCTTCAAGGTTCGACGCCGACGTGATCATTTCGCAATTGGTATTTTTGAAAGACTGCCAGCCCAATTTTCCGCCGCTAACCGCCAAAATCAACGCATACAGTCAGAAACTTTCTAGCACGATGGTAGCGCGCAATGTCGAATTGGTCGATGTCTCGAAGGGTACGATCGCCATCACGCTCGGTGTCATCCTCGTGGGTTCGCTCGCAGTAATGAGCGCCGGCTTTGCCTGCTTGAATATTTGGTTGGTTCGTCCGATCAAGCGGCTATCAGCAACGATGAGAACACTTGCGAATGGCGATCTGACGGTCTCTGTCGAGGGATTGAAACGCGAAGACGAGGTTGGCAGCATGGCAAATGCCGTTCAAACCTTTAAGGAGAGGGGCATGCTGGCCAAGGCTCTCGAGGCACAGGCTGACGATATGCGGACAAGGGCTGATGCTGATCGGCAAAGAGGCGCTGAGATAAAGCAGCGCGAGGCGGAGGCGATGACGCAGGTTACGTCTTCTATCGCGGAGGGCCTGAGGCAATTGGCAAAAGGCAATCTCGAATTGGAATTGTCGCATCCGTTTGCTGAGCATTTCGAAAGCTTGCGTGACGACTTCAACACAGCTGCTGCTCAGTTGAGAGAAACGCTGCTAGCTGTTTCGCAAGTTGCTGTGTCGATCCACTCAGGGACACGTGCGATGAGTGAGGGTGCTGTCGACCTTTCTAAGAGGACGGAGCACCAGGCAGCATCTCTGGAAGAAACCGCGGCGGCGCTTGACCAAATCACGGCCAATGTTAGCTGTTCGTCTCAAAAGGCTGAAGAAGCTAGAACGATAGCGATTCAGGCGAGCATAAGCGCATCTAATTCCGGTGTGGTTGTCGAGAATGCCGTCGACGCAATGCAAAGGATTGAGAGTTCGTCACAGCAGATTTTCAACATTATTGGGGTCATCGATGAAATTGCGTTTCAAACCAACCTGCTTGCGCTCAATGCGGGGGTAGAAGCCGCGCGGGCTGGGGAGTCTGGGAAGGGCTTCGCCGTTGTTGCCCAGGAAGTTCGAGAGCTTGCACAACGCGCGGCTCATGCCGCCCAACAAATCAAGGAACTTATCCGCAACTCCTCAGAGGTGGTCGCATCGGGGGTCACTTTGGTCAGCGAAACCGGGGTCGCCTTGAGAACAATAGAAGCTCATGTATTGACTATCAATCAGCATATGGACGCGATCGCATTATCGTCTAAGGAGCAGGCGACTGGACTGGTGGAGATAAACGCAGCGCTTAACCAGATCGACCACGTAACTCAAGAGAATGCGGCCATGGTAGAGAACAGCAATGCAGCCTGTGTGTCCCTCGCGAAAGAAGCCGAGCAGCTCGGTCAGTTGATTGCCCAGTTCAAGCTCGGCACAGGCGAAATCCAGCACCAGCAGTTGCTTCGCCAAACAGCGTAGATTGAACCGAGTTCCGCTTTCATGCTGTCCGCGCTGCTCGGGTTCGTCATCGCCTATTAGGGGCGTCAACGGGGTTTGCCGATGGAAGCTTCACGTGGTGCCCGAATTAATATCCGGATACAATCTCACACTGGCAAGTCGGCGAAGTGATATACCCATTGTGACAAGTCATAGTCCTGATAGAGAAGTCCTGTCTTGAGCGCTGCCTTTGCTGCTCGATGGCAGAGATCCTTGCCTTTATTCGGAGCCTCATGAGGCGGACGCCACGGTGATCACTGTTGCTCGTCGCTAGGCATGCAGCCAACCAGCTGTTCATTTAGCGTAGGCTTCCTCAATCCCGGAGCTCCGACTGCAATCGCGGGTTCGCTCCAAGTTTCTTTGTAAAACACGACTTGACCGCAGCAACTCATTTTTATAACCATCCAGTCGGAAATATTTGGAGCTGACGGATGGGAAGAAAGCGTGTCATTGATCAACAGGCTATTCTCGATGCCGCAGAGCGCGTTGTCGGACGAGATGGCGCTGCCAACCTGACATTGGACGCTGTCGCAAGAGAGGCTGAAGTCACCAAGGCAAGCGTCCTTTATGATCATAAGTCCAAGCAGGCTCTGATCGAGGCCGTAGTCGATCGCGCATTCGAGCGCGACAAGGCATATCACGATGGGATTGAAGCCCAGTACACCGGTGAAACCAATCGAGCAATTCGCGGGCGCATTGTTGCTGCAGCAGAACCGCCTCCGGAGGAATTTCGTTCCGTTGCGCTAAACCTGAGCGCAGCGCTTGCGCTCGATGCCGGGCTGCGTGGGAAGATGCAGGGTAATCAGGCAGTGACGATCGATCGCATTGTCGAAACGTCACCATCGCCGCGCGGCGCACTCCTCGCGTATCTTGCGCTGGAGGGGCTGAAGTTGCTTGAGCATCTCGATTTTCATCACTTTCCGCCGGACGAGCGAAGAAGGCTTCTTCGAGAGATCAACTGGCTAGTGACGGCAGAGACCGGGGAAGTCGATCTCCCCGAGACATCTGCGAATTGATCCTACCACACCAGGTGAATGATATGACTGATAGAAGAATTGCCGTGGCCGCCGCACCCAGGGACGAGCATATGCCATTTGAGCGGATATTCCTGACGGGCGGTAGCGGCTATATCGGCCGCAACTTGATCCGTCACTTCGTCGGCCTCGGGATCGAGGTGGCCGCTCTTGTGCGCGGCGATGCATCAGAACGGGTGGTCCGGACACTTGGCGCGATCTCCTATCGCGGCGACATTCTGGGGGGCGGTTTGAGCGCGGCGATGCTTGGTTGCGATGCCCTCGTGCATGCGGCCGCCGATACAGATCATGGGGCCGCGACCGAGCGCCAGCAGCGGGTCAACGAAGCCGGGACACGAGCCGTGATGGAAGCTGCCCGTGCGGCTGGCATCCGAAAGGTTGTTCATCTCAGCACAGAATCGGTCCTTGCCACCGGAAAGCCCTTGGTCAACGTGGACGAAACCCTGCCTTTGCCGCGCAAGTTCGCGGGAGGTTATTCGCGCAGCAAGGCCGCGGCAGAACGGGTCGCCCTGGACTGCAACGCTCAGGAATTCCCGGTCGTTGTTCTGCGCCCCCGGTTCGTCTGGGGTCGCGACGATACCACCGCCCTTCCTGCTTTGGTCGACGCAGCACGATCCGGTAGATTCGCTTGGATCAGCGGTGGCAATTACCAGACCTCTACCACCCATATCGCAAACCTCTGCGTAGCCGTCGACCGGGCGCTCGTGAATGGCCGTGGCGGTGAAGTCTACTTTATCTCCGATGGAGCGCCTGTTGCATTCCGGAGCTTCGTTTCGGCGCTGCTGGTAACACAAGGGGTCAGTGTACCCGAAAAATCTGTACCGCGTGGGGTCGTTAGGTGCGTCGCGGCGATCGGTGATTTGCTTGCCAGACTGTCCGGGGGCAAGATCGTGCCGCCGTTGACGCTGCAATCCTATGCAACTTCGGCGGTCGAGATTTCTCTCGATATCAGCAAAGCCGAGCGAGAACTCACTTACGGACCGGTAATTTCAAGGGAACAGGGGCTAGAAGAGCTTCGAACCGGCCAGGGCTGGTAGTCTTTAAGGCGAGGATCCATCTTGCCGCGCAGCAAAGACTGGACCTTATCGAGGGCGCACGGTGCTTCCAGTCTTTCAGCGCGGAACGTCCACACCTCAACTGCTTGCCTTGGTGACCATTCGCCCCGCAGTACCTCGGTAAGCCACAATAAGCCGCGCATTCTGCTGCAGTCGGACCGCGTCGCAGTCACATCCGCTGATTTAAATGTCCGGTGCGGTTTGGCCTGCGCGTGAGGCTGCGCTCCGGCTTGAGCAATCCATTCGGCTCGCTCCGCAAGTCAACTATCTTTAGCGGAGCGCCGCCTGAGGGCGGTTTCAAACAACAAGTGAAAAGTACGCTTGCCTGGCCTGGCAAGCATTGCCGGCGGCCTCACCAATGAGCTCCTGCCCGGCGTCTTGCAGACATGGCGATAGAGTTGTCCTGTCAGAACACCATCGTGGAGGCGACCACCTTAGCTGGCCACCTCCACGATGCCGGTTGTTGTACAGATCGATAACATCGAACTGCACATTGTAAGCCCCTCTTGAGCAACTGTAAAAAAACATTGATTCCGCGAATCAGACTGTTCACCGAACCTCTGCGCGATGGATTATTGCGTTTGCGGTTTGCGGAGCGACAAATGGCCTCGATCGGAAGCAGTACGGTAGTCAAGTTCATTGCGGTGGGGTTGGCGCTAGTCGTCAACTCCATGTCAGCCCTAGCGGCACCAGAAACGAAAGATCCGATCAAGATCTACATGGGTGGTACATCAGATTCCGATTTCATTGATGCCGTGTTTGGTCAGTTGCTCAAGAAATACGGCTATCAAATTAAGTATGTGCAATCGGATTATGCCGCGCACTACAAAGCACTCCAGACGGGGGAGATCGATGTTTCCCTGGGCGCCTGGCAGACCGTTCCTTCAATGACTGAAGAAGCCATCGCTTCCGGAAAAGTTGAGAGTTTCGGTCCGACGGGGGTGAAGGTGACTGAGGGGTGGTGGTTTTCGAACGAGTTGCGAGCCGCCTGCCCCGGACTTCCTGATTGGACTGCCCTGAAGCAAGAAACTTGTATTGCCGCCTTGCAGACATCTGTGACGGCGCCGAAAGGACAGTTTGTCGACGCGCCGGCCGACTGGGCTGTTGGATCTGAAGATTTCGCAAAAGAAAACGACCTTCAGCTTGTCATCGTCCCGTCAGCCTCGCCCGGATCGCTCATTGCCTCGCTGAAAGGCGCCCTCGATCACCACAAACCGATCCTGGCCTGGGGATACGAGCCACATTGGGTCATTGACCCGTCAAAAGGTGATTTTGTGGAAAGGCCTGGGCTTAAAAGAAACAATGACGTTCTGAAGTTGGCGAACAAGGAGACCGCCAACAAAGTCCCAGGCATGATCGCCATTCTTGAAGCCTTTACGCTTAGCGCCGACGATGTCAGGGCCGCCATGAAGCGTATCGATGTCGGCGGCTTGGATGTCGACCAAGCTGCAGATGACTGGTTAGCGGCTCACGAGGACGTATGGCGTGCTTGGCTGCCCAAATGATCGAGTCATCCTTTGTGAAATACATCTGCGGCGATTAAAAGCAAAATGTCCAATTACTGTCTAACGATCGAAGTATACATTGGAGCAATGGTTTGCAAAGTCTATGAATGTATCAAATAATTATATTATACACAAATATACCTAGATTTATATTGGAAATATACATTCGGTTTAACGAACGATTGATCGGAAAAGCGTCGAATTAATTGAGTCAGAATGAAAAACTCGGACTAATCATATCGGTGGGGGGACGTCATGGGCCGGCCAAAAATCAAAACCGCATTAACTTCTGTGCTTTCTGTTATCGGCGCAATGATCGTCGGCCTCGCCGCGTTCGCGCTAATTGAGCTATCCGCCGCCAATGGGCGCGTGGAAGATGTCGCGAACCGCTGGCTCGTTAATGTCAAGCTTGCCGAGCAAATCAAGGTCGCACTTGCCGACTTCCGTCTTGCGTACAGTAACCACCTCAATGCGTTCGATGCGTCGACGCTTGGCGATGCCGAGACGATAATCGAGTTACGGAAACAAACACTCCTTTCCCTTTTGGATAGCTATGCAATGGGCGCCGCCGACGACCAAAAGACTTCGATCTCGGAAATAAAAGCACAGGTTGCTGCGTTTGAGAAATATGGCTTAGACTTCCTGCGACGTTCGCGTGAAGGAGACGACAGCGGCGCCAAGATCGTCCTATCGATCGACATGCGCCCGGTCGCCTCCCGGATGTCGCATATGGTCGACGGAATCGTCGCATATAATGTCGATGGCGCAACCAGTTCCTTCGTGGCCAGCCAGGCGAGCTTTGCAACGACGCAATTGACAGCCTTTCTACTTGTAGCGGGATGCTTGCTCGGGTTGATCGGAGCTATGCTTTTTTCTTGGAGAGGTATTGCCCGGCCAATCGATAGGATTACCACCTCGATGAAGCTCCTCGCGAATGGTAATTACGCAATCGATATCCCGTTTGGTGGCCGAACCGATGAAATCGGCGACATGGCAGCCGCCGTTGAAGTTTTCCGCATCAATGCTCTCGAAAACGGGCGTCTGGAGCGGGAAGGTAATGAATTACGTTCTGAAACTGAGCAGCTTCAGCGAGAAAGTGAAGCTGAAGTTCGTCGAAAAGCGTTAGATATGGAAGCGGCGACGACGGCCCTCGCGACAGGATTGAAAAAACTCGCCTCCGGCGACTTGAGCTTTATGCTGACGCAAGCCTTACCCGACGATTTTGAAAGCCTAAGAAATAACTTTAACATCTCAGTCAAGCAGCTCGGCCAAGTGCTTCTGTCGGTGGCAGTCAGCGCGCGGTCCATCGACTCCGGCGCCAACGAAATCAACCATAGCGCTCACGATCTTTCGCAGAGGACGGAACGCCAAGCAGCGTCCTTGGAGCAAACGGCAGCCGCTCTCGACGAAATAACGACGAATGTCGCGAGCACGGTTAAACGGGCTGAGGAGGCGAGGCTCGTGGCGAAAGATGCAAACGCTAGTGCGATGCGATCTGGCGAGGTCGTAACCCATGCCGTGAACGCCATGGAGCGGATCGTGCGTTCGTCCAATCAGATCACCACGATCATTGGAGTCATCGATGAAATCGCATTCCAGACTAATCTTCTTGCCCTAAACGCCGGCGTCGAGGCGGCCCGAGCTGGCGAGGCAGGGAAAGGGTTCGCCGTGGTTGCGCAGGAAGTGAGGGAACTCGCGCAAAGATCTGCAACGGCAGCCAGAGAAATTAAAATATTGATCGAAGCAGCAGCTGTGGAGGTTGATGGCGGCGTGAAGCTCGTAAGTCAAACCGGTAACGCACTTAAGGATATCGAAGCTTACGTCGCAGTGATCAATACACACATGGAAGCTATTTCCTCAGCCTCCCGGGAGCAATCGACGGGTTTGAGCGAAGTCAACGCAGCCGTGAATCAGATGGACCAGGTGACCCAAAAGAACGCAGCCATGGTGGAGGAAGCTACCGCTGCATGTATGATCCTCGCGGAGGAGAGCACGTCGCTTCGGGATATCATCGCGAAATTTAAATTGCCGGCCTCTATCGAAACCACCAAGGCAATCGACAGAATAGAGAAGGGGCCAAAGGTCGCCTAGTGTGGGGAGGACATCGGTTCAGAATCACAATTCCAGCATGGATCGAGTGTCGTTCATGAGGCACCGCAATCTGGTTAATCGACGATCCGACCACGGTCAAGAATCGAGATGGTCTGCAGCCCGAAGCGCACCCAACCAGAAATGGAATGCTGTCACTTGTCGAATTCGGAAAGTAGCAGAATTCTGACACAAAGGAGGCTACGAAAATGCGGGCTAATCCACCTCGGTTTGTTTCGATTCATGGCTAACCTGAAAGCTTCAGGTCAGGAGCTTTCGAGTGGTCGGACAATTCTCAAGTTTTGGCTCTTTGTTTAGCATCGCCGACCAGATCACGGCAATCGATCGTACGTGGGCAGTTTGCGTTTCGTTGGGAAATTTGTGGTTACAGCGCCGAAGCTGCTTCATGCGACCGTTCAACGAGTTTGCGTTAAAGTCGATCCAAGAAAAAGCACCACTCATAACGATAGTTGGATGTGAATTGGTGTCACCGGGTTCGAGCAGCTCAACCATCAGAGCAATTTTCTGCTTTAGCCGAGATATCATGCCATTCCCATCAGCTTGAGGTTTAGGCTTAGATCCGGCAACAAGCAAAATCTCCTTACAGGTGAGTCACAATTCTTTGTCACTGCCTCCCGTCACGAGCGCTATACTGACCCCCAAGAAATCCACAATTTGAGCAAGCCCACATGATTGTCGTGATCCTAGTATTTGCCTTTGCCTTCCTGTGCTTCGCCATTGCGGTTCTTAAGGGCGGATTCAGTCATTTCGGAAGCGCGCGTTTCGGTATTCGGCCAGGTACCCACTGGTCCGACAGGACCCCGTAGCGCTAATGCGGACCGACAGCCAGCTCGACCATCCTGAAGCCAATTACTTCTACCGCGTTCAGTACCAAGGAAGTCCGTTGAGCAAGATCGTTTATTCGGTCAAGATAAGCCTTGAAGTGTGACGTTGCTCGGTGTGCATCCACCGCGTCCATATCCACGTAAAGCTCATCAAGGACGTAGGTATTCTCATTGCTTGGATCGCGCCAGATATCCCACCGGAGGTTCCCGGACTCCGCTCGACAATGGGGAGCCATATCAGACAACAAAGCTTCAAGCTCATCCTTCTTTCCCGCATGCGCGGTCAGGATTGCCATGATTTTTATATTTCCAGGCATCCCATTTCCTTTCTATGATTTAACTGATGATGGGACTTTTCGCCACGCGCGATGATATATCCAGCGCACCTACGAAAATACCGTAACTGACCCCTTAGAGCGCAATGCTCCGTGAGTCGGATTGCCAACTTGCCTCGAATATTCAGGACATTGGTGTCTACTGCCTAGCCGCAAATTAGATTCTCAATCTTCTTTGCGCCTCGTTGACCAACGCAAGCGTGTCTTGTGCAATTCTGCCAGCGGCAGCCCCCTTTCGATGTCGCCTTCAAGCGTTAGGTCAAGTTGCTGTATCTCTTCGGCCTCAAACAGGATCTCGCGCACACGCGCTTTCGGCAAGCATACAACGCCATCATCGTCGCCGACGATGAAATCGTCCGTCGCCACCGCCATACCCCCACAGACGATATCGTCCCCTACCGAACTGAGCATACGTTCGCTTGCATAGCCGGAAACAGATGCACCAGTGGCGAATATCGGGTAATCACGCTCGCGTATGGCCGCCACATCTCTCATGCAACCGTCCATGACAATTCCCTGCACGCCCTGCAATTCGGCGAACCGGGACAGGTTGCCCCCGAATACCCAGCGATCTACCCCGACGCCGAAGACCAAAACCCTGGATTTTGGCGCGCCGGTGACGATGTCGTAGAAATTCAGCGACGTCTTCGGATGCTGGCCCGCAGGCACGAACTTGACTGTATAGGCTCGGCCAACTACGCGGCTGCGTCGACACATGGGCATGACACCGCGTATCCCGATCTCCAGTCCTAGCCGCCGAGCCGCATCGTACAACACCGCGGTGCTGAAGGTCGTTCTTTCGATGTCTTCGATTGAGGCATCAATCATTTCATACTCCCTGTCGGTTGGTATTTTTGGGTGCTACACGGTGCACGCCGGATCACTTCGTCAGGAATCGAGCCGCTGTTTCCGGCCAGGTCACCGTCACCGGTGTGCCGGGCTGAATTCGTTCCGCTTCCTGGTTCGTGAGTTCCTGAACGATGACAGTCGCGCTGTTGTCCAACGTTATAAAGTGCTTTGAAGTGCCCCCGGTCACAAGGGTACTTTCTAGTCGCCCCTGCGCCATATTGTAGCCCGGCTCGGCGGCCGTCTGTTTCGACAGGCGCACGACTTCGGGCCGAAGCAGCAGCTTTCCGGCTGTCCCAACAGGCGCTGCCTCGTGCAGTGTGGCGCGGCACCTGTGCCCGTCTTTGAGCTTCAGTACTGCCGGCTCGCCGGCCTCCACGACAGTTGCGTCCAGAAGCGTGGAGGCGCCGATGAAGTCTGCCGAAAATTGCGTCCGTGGCTGGAAATAGAGTTCGTTAGGCGTACCCAATTGCTCGACCGCTCCGCCGTTCATCAACATGATTCGATCGGACATGTTGAGGGCCTCTTCCTGATCGTGGGTCACGTACAGCATGGTGATCCCCAGTTCCGAGTGAATGCGCCGGATTTCCAGTTGCATCTGCTCACGCAGTTTTTTGTCGAGAGCACCGAGAGGCTCGTCCATGAGGATGAGGTCTGGCTTGTAGACGATGCAGCGCGCAATCGAGATTCGTTGCTGTTGGCCGCCTGACAATTCCTTCGGCTTTCTGCCGGCAACGTGTGGCAGCCTAATCAGCTCGAGAACCTCGGTGACGCGTCTCTTGATTTCGGCGCGCGGCACTTTTCTGATTTGCAGTGGAAAAGCGATGTTCTCGAACACCGTCATATGAGGCATGAGGGTATAGTTCTGAAACACCATCCCGATGTCGCGTTTTTCTGGCGGAAGGTTGGTGACGTCGCGGCCATTGATGACGATTTTGCCCCGCGAGGGCGGGGCCATTCCTGCAATAAGATTGAGCAGTGTCGTCTTGCCTGAGCCCGAAGGGCCAAGCAGGGTCAGGAACTCGCCGGCTGGGACCGTCAGCTCCGTCTCCTTGAGGGCGGTAAAATTGCTGTAGTCCTTAGCCAGACCAGAAATCTGCACCATCGGAATTAAGCTGCTGGATCCTTTATTGAGCACTGAGCGTATCCTTTTGAAGGGCCGCAACTGCGACGCAGATGACAACTGACAATGCCGTGAGCATCGTCGAGATTGCCGCCAATACAGGTGAGACTTCGAACTGGATGGAGGAGAACATCTTGACGGGCAGCGTCGTGTCGCCTGCGCGAGCCACGAACCAGGAGATGACGACCTCGTCGAACGAGATGAGAAATGCAAACAGACCGCTGGCGATGATCGACGGCATCAGCAGCGGTACGGTGATCCTGCGCAATACGGTGATCCGCGATGCCCCCATTACCGTCGCAGCGCGTTCGAGAGCCGGGTCAATCTGTTTCAAACCGGCACTGGCCGTTACGATGACGAAAGGAATGGTCGCGGTCAGGTGGGCGACGACAATCCTCAGCTCGCCTTGGCTCAGGCCGACCCTGATGAAGTAGATGTAAAGAGCCAGAGCAATGGCGATATGCGGCACCATGATTGGACTGAGTAGAAAGAGTGCGAGGATACGACGTCCGGGAAAGCTGCCTCGCGTGAGCGCGTAAGCAGCTGGGACCCCCAAAAGCAGGGACAGAAAGGTCGTCAAAACAGCGACCCGCAAACTGAGCCAGGTGGACGTTACCCAGCCCTCTTCGGAGAAAAAGCGCCGGAACAGGTTCAGTGAATATGCGGATGGCGGGAAGATGATCTCGTTCGAATCCCCGAATGCGATAATCGCTGTGATAACGCTCGGCAGCAGCAGGAACAGAAAAATGACGGTCACAGCGATATTGAGCGCGATACGCCATAGGGACAAACGCTGCTGCATCAGTGTGCCTCCTCTTCCAGCAACGAACCGCTGCCCCGCACCTTCGAGAGCAGGACCGCCGCAATGAGGGACGCGACAATGAGTACGACGGCGACGGCCGAAGCCATGGGCCAGTTCAGCACCTCACGTGCGTAAAAATCGACGAGATTGGAAAGCATGATATCCTGCCGCCCGCCGAGTAGCGCCGGGATGACGTAAAAACCCAGGCTTAAGATGAAAACGAGAAGTGCTCCGGACATGACCCCCGGCAGACTGAGCGGAAGCGTAACGCGCAGAAAGATGCGCAACTTTCCCGCCCCCATCGTCGCAGCAGCGCGGGCAAGCTCCGGGGGCTGGTTTCGAAGGCTCGCCAGGATTGGAAAAACAAAAAACGGCACCAGGAAATGGCTCATGCCGGCCATGACGCCGAAACGGTTGAATAGCATTTTGACCGGTTCGAACCCCAGGTAAGACAGCATTTGATTGATAATGCCCGACTGCCCCAGCAGTACCATGAACGAAAATGCTTTCACCAATGAGCTTGTCCAGAACGGAACAAGCACCAAAATCATGTAAAGCGCGCGCCGGCGCGGCGTCTGTTTCGATAGAAAATACGCTACCGGATAAGCAAGAAATAGAGAGCAGATCGTTGCGCCGATGCTAATTTCCAGCGTCGTGTAGGTGACCCTCAAAAACAGAGAGGTCTTGATGATGTTGAGATACGATGCAAACGTCAGCGCGCCGCCATTGTTATTCTGCTGTATACTCGTGAAGACGATACCCAACAGAGGTATCGCGAACACGAGCGCCATGAATATCGTTGCCGGCAATGCAAATGACGCCTGCCGCGCATAATTTCTTGCAGTTATGAGGCTCATCGTTGCACCCGAATTCTACCGATAAATGCCGCCAGCCGTCGGCCATCAGGCGCGAGGGCTGGCAGTCCATTTGGCTGGTAAGCAGGACTTCAGGTCAACAGCCATTCCTTGAAACGGACCGTGAGTTCGTCAATATGCCCATCCCACCATGCGCCGTTAGTGAAAAGGTTGTCCGGATCGCTGGTATTCGGAAGCCACTTGCGCACGTCGGGGCTGACCTGCGAAAGAGCGTCGGTATAGGTTGGCGCATCGCCGGTCAGGTTTGCAAGCTCCACCTGCCGGTCCCGCTTCATCATGAAATCTAGGAACTGCATCGCCGCATCGCGGTTTTTCGTTCCTTTAACGGCACCGGAGAAACCGATGCCGAGAATATTCTGCTTGAACGAATAGTCGATCGGCACGCCGGCCGCCTGCAAATCCTTCACACGGGTCGTGTAGGTGAAGGTAAAGTCTGTCTCGTTCTGTTGAATCAGCGTGACGGTTTGTGTCGGTTGAGCGATCCAGTGAGACACATGCGGCTTGATCCGATCCAGCGCCTTGAACGCACGCTCGATATCGCAGGGATAGATCTGAGAGGCCGGAACGCCGTCCGCCATAAGCGCGATTTCAAGATTGTCGGTAATTCTATTGCGCAGTCCGCGACGGCCCGGGACGCGTTTGACGTCCCAGAAATCTGCCCAGTTTCTTGGAACATTGCCATTTAGTCGTTCGGTCGGAAAAGCAATCCCGCCAGCGTAAACATTGCCGCCGCACGCAAACTCGTTTCTGGCCAGAGGGATGCACCCTTCCCGGTTGACGATCTTCTCGTCGACCTTTTCCAGCAGGCCCATTCTACCCGCCGCCTGCACCCAGGCATCATTCATGTCGATTATGTCCCACTCGACATCCTTGCTCTCGACCTGGACCTTCATCTTGGCGATGTCAGGGCCCTCGCCGTGAATGACCTCGATACCCGTTGCCTTCGTGAAGGGGTCGTACAGGGCCTTTCGCTTGGCGTTGCGCGCGGCGCCGCCGAAGTTTGCGACAACGATCCGCTTCCCTTGCGCCCAGCCCGGACGGATATATGCAGGGCTAGCAAGAACCGCAGCGCCTGCCAGACTGGTCAGAACCGTACGGCGCGTGAATGAGAATTTAGACATATGGTAGTCCCCTTTTATCTTCGAGCTTTGCATGCGATCGAATTCACGTGCAGGCTAAGTGTCCATTGGCTGCTATTGATCTGCTGCCTTACTGGACCGGCCGATGATCTCTCCTGTCAAACTAGAATGCTACAGCGGAATTCGCCCGGTTTAGGTCCGTTTCCGTCGTTTCGGCAAATCGTTCCGTCATAATGACGAAGCAGGCGACGGACCGCGTTCAAAGCATGTATGGATAGCGATAGTCGACCGGTGCGTTGAACGTTTCCTTGATGGACCGTGGCGTCGTCCAACGCGTCAGGTTTAAGATCGAGCCTGCCTTGTCGTTTGTGCCGGATGCCCGTCCGCCGCCGAACGGCTGCTGTCCTACAACCGCACCGGTCGGCTTATCGTTCACATAGAAGTTTCCGGCAGCGTTACGGAGGGTGTTGATGGCTTCGCCGATGATGGCGCGATCCGTCGCGAAGATGGACCCAGTCAAGGCATACTCGCTCGTATCATCGATCAGTTGGAGGAGTTCGTCGAACCTCTCGTCGGGATAGGTCTTACATCCGACGATGGGACCGAAAAATTCATCGGTCATCAGTCTCGATCGGGCGTCATCGGTCTGGATCAAGGTCGGATGGACAAAATAACCCTCGGACTTGTCAGTTTTGCCGCCCACAACGATCCTGTCGGTGCCTGACTGCCGGGCGTGTTCGATTGCGCCGTCATGCTTGGCCCATGCCCGCTCGTCGATCACCGCGCCCATGAAGTGGCGGAATTCCGTCACCGGCCCAACGCTGATCGTGTTTATCCTGTCACAAAGGCTTTCGCGAAGTTTCGGCCACACAGATTCTGCGACGTAGATCCGGGACGCTGCGGAACATTTCTGTCCCTGATATTCATAACCGCCACGGACGATGGCTGTCGCGGCCGCCTCGATATCGGCACCGGCATGAACGATGACGAAGTTCTTTCCGCCTGTCTCTCCCACAATGCGCGGATGGCTGCGATACTTTCCCGCATTCTCGCCGACCTGCCGTAACAAGCCATTGAAAACATGGGTGGATCCCGTGAAGTGCAGGCCAGCGAACGCCCTGTCAGACAGCGCCTGCTGGGCGACCTGCGCGCCATCGCCATAAACCAAATTGATAACGCCGTCCGGCAGGCCCGCCTCCTGAAGCAGCGCCATGATGAAGTGCGCAGCGGGCTTTGCCGTCGTCGATGGCTTCCACAGCACCGTGTTGCCCATCAGAGCCGGTGCAGTCGGCAGATTGCCGGCTATAGACGTGAAATTGAACGGGCTGACAGCAAGCACGAAACCTTCGAGTGGACGATAGTCGACGTGGTTCCAGACATTCGATGTGGAAATCGGCTGGTCCGCATAAATCCGCTGCATGAAATGGCAGTTGAACCGCCAGAAGTCGATCATCTCGGCTGCGGAATCGATCTCTGCCTGATGAACCGTCTTGGATTGACCGAGCATGGTGGCGGCGTTGAGAATATATCGCCATTTTTCCGACAGCAGGTCCGCGGCCCGTAAGAAGATCGCGGCCCGCTCGGCCCAGGGCCATCGCGACCAGTCCTTATGAGCTCGATTTGCAGCGCTGATGGCCTGTTCGACTTCCGCTGCGCCGGCGATGTGCGCCTGCCCCAGACTGCTTCGATGCTCATGCGGAATGACAGCAGGGTCCAGGCGCCCCGTCCTCACCGCCTTGCCGTCAATGATCAGCGGCATTTCCACGGGATTGGACCGCATGTCGTCCAAGGCGCGCAGCATGCGTTCGCGTTCCGGCGAATTCGACCCGTAGTCTAGAACAGGTTCGTTTGTGACCGGGGGCAAAACCTGCATCCGGTTTTCATGAAGGAATGGCAACGACATGTCGCTCTCCGATCGTTTGAATCGTTTGCCGCGCTCAATCGCAAGCCGCTTGAACCATGACCTCGATCAGGACATTTTCCCCCAGTTCCGCCTCGACGGCAGCTCGTGCCGGCAAAACCTCCTTTGGGAGCCAAGCCTTCCAGATGTCGTTGACAGTGGCGCGCGTGCCGAAATCGGCCAGCCAGATCGTCGCGGTAAGGATCCTCGCCTTATCGGAGCCGGTCGCCTGCAGAACCTGATCGATCCGCCCAAAGATCTGGCGCGCCTGCCCCTCGACGTCTTGCGTCTTGTCGGGAGCGGTCAGTCCGCTGACATAAACGGTGTTGTTATGGATCACGGCCTGGCTAACCAGTTCTCCGGTGTTGATACGCTTGATCATAATATACTCCTCTGGAATTTTGGCGCTGCGCGCCTTCAGTCTGCCTCGTCACTTGAGACATTCGATACTCTTGATGTCGCGGCACGGTCCATCGCGCGGAGACGGTCCGCGAATGTCTGATATCCAGCAGGCAACGCCGTTCCGTCGCCAATGTAGCCGATGTTAGAACGCCATTTCCGTTCCGACATCGCGATCGCGCGCGGCCTCGTAAAGAAGCGCCGCAATTGCAAGGTCCGAAAGTGAGAATCCGGGGAAGATGAATGCTAGCCGCTGCTTCTCGTCCACGCGGCCGGGCTGGCGCCCACTTACCAGTTCAGCGAGATCGACACGAAAGCCCCCGACAGCAGGCATTATGCCATGCGACTGTTGGTCCATGCTGTTTTCGCGGTCGTCAGTAGCCAGAAAATCAAAGCTGGACATGGTATCGAGCTTCCAGCTGCGTCCTAGATCCACTGAGCCGACAAAGGCGCCGGGCGGCAACCATCGGGCGTCTAGGAACGGGCCCGAAACGGTCCCCGGCACGCTGGTTATAACTATATCAGATGCCTCGACGACTACACGCGGGTCCTGACTGAGCACGCATCGCAGGCCAAGTTCGCCAGCTCGTTTCTCCAGGCTCTCGAAGCCGGGATGACTGGATAGGATGCGCACCTCTCCCAGCTGGGTGAATGTCTGCGAAAACAACTCCAGATGCGAGCGTGCCTGAATGCCGGTACCGATGAAACCGATCACCCTAGCATCGCGGCGGGCAAGCTGCTTGGCGGCGGAAAGCGACGTCGCTGCCGTCCGGATTGCCGTCAGGGCGGCTCCGCCAAGTATCGCTAGCGGCGCGCCGGTCGAAGCATCGCTTAGGATCGCGCTCCCGTTGATGTTCGGCAAGCCCACTCGCTGATTGCCGTAAAAGACGCCTATCCATTTGCAGATGGCATAAGCGGGTTCGGAAACAGCGCAGCACAACGACTGAAAAAAGCGGTCCGGCGCGATGTCCAGCGTCAGCTTCGGCTGCAGATGCACCCGGCCTTCAGCATGAATTCGGTAGAACCTATCGATCGCGTCAGTGGCTTGCGCAGCGCTGGGTCGCAAGACGTCGATATCGGCCGCCGTGAGATAACGGATCCCTGAATGCACGGATTTGTCCTTTTCGAAGCGTGAATGGGGATGTTGCAAAATCGGCTTCGGCGGCATGACGCTCAACCGAGTGGTATCCTGTTTTTGGAGAACGATACCGCTTGCTTAGATCTAAAACTATATAGTTTTGTGCTGATGTCAACATGGTTTCTCCGAGACAAAGCCAATTCCGCTAAGTTCCTGAAAAAATTATCGCTTCGCTCGGCGACGCTTGCTGATCCGTTCTCCGCGCGTCTCAAGCCAGTGAATGGTGGAAGCCGCGGCGAGCTCTGCTACCGCCTCTTTTGAGCCCTCGGTCGCAAGATGCATGAGACAGTCGCCGCGAACGACCTGACCGGCACTGCGTGTACACACGACGATGCCGTCTGCGGAGAAGTTTACCGTGACCGGGTCGGCCAACGGCCTTGTGACATCGTGGATTTCACCAGCAAGCCCACCCTGCACCACTCTGTCGCCCGGGCGGGCGATCGGTCGGAAAATGCCGTCGGACAGAGCGTAAACGAAATCCTCTTCACGATGCGTCAGCAGGAGATTTGCAGAGTCGGGTTCCGGGCCTGCCTCGGTGATGCCGGCCCAGGCAAGCACCCGGAGAACGCCGGAAACGAATGTCGCAACCGTGTGCTCGCCAGAGTTTTCCGTTCCGATACGCGTCGCGCCATTTCTGCGGGCCGCGCCGGATGTACTACGGTAATCAAAGCTGCGAAAACGCAGGATGTTTTCGCCTCCAAATGCCTTGGCGACGGCAAGGCGGCGCATCTGGACGTCGGGATCGGCGTCGTCGATCATGGTCACGCAAGACAGATAGTTCATTGTCCGTCCAACGCTGTGAAGATCGATCACGATCTCCGAAACCGGCATCAGCTGTCGTTCGATGTAATCGGCAATGACGCTTGTAGGCGGCCCGAAGACATCTCCCGGAAAAGACTTGTTCAGGCTCAGCCCATCGAGAGGCGATAAGCGCGTGCCCACCTGCGCGGCCGGAAAATTGGCCATCGGCATCGCAATGACACGGCCTTTCATCGCTTCCGGCTCCAGCGAACGCAGGATTTCGCCAACCGCGATCTGCGCATCTATTTCATCCCCGGCCACACCGGCGAGCAGAAGCACTGTTGGACCTGGCCCACCTCCGACGATCGAAAGCGGGACAGGCAGAATGCCATAGGACGACCGGTTGGAAGCGTAGGGTATCTTAACAAAGCCCATATGCTTGCCGCTCGTCGGGAGAGCATCAGTCAGACCAAATAGGGTGTCAGTCAAGGCGCATGACCTCCGCGTTGAAGTGCGAACAGGAAATCACTCGTTTGCTCCGGCTGGAAGTGGCATTATGACTGAAATTGAACGAAAGCCGGCGATATGACGGATTTCATAGGTAATATTCTGTCGTTACGATGTAAGTTTGAAGCGCCGGCAGTGACTGTCGACAATCCGCGCAACGCACCTTGGCCGATTTCGTGAGACTTAGATGACCACAGATATCAATGCCACCGATCGACGCCTCCTGTCGCTACTGCAGTCGAACGCAAGGGAATCCGTTGCAGCACTCTCACGAAAGCTCGGCATTGCCCGGACGACTGTCCAGGAGCGCATCACGCGCTTGGAGCGAAATGGCACAATCGCAGGCTACTCGCTCGTCCTGCGACGCGATCCATTTGATCTCTACGCTGAATCCGTCGTTCTGCTTTCGATATCGAACCGTAGAATGAAGGCTGTAACGGAACAGTTGCGCGAATTCCCGGAAATCGTGCTTTGCCAGGTTGTCAGCGGCGAGTTCGAGCTTGTCTGCCGGGTCCGCGTCGCCCATCTCGAAGATATGCAGCCAGTCCTGGAAGGCATCGGCGAAATATCGGGTGTCGAGCGGATCCGTTCGATCATCGTCCTGTCGACTGCATTCGATCGGAGCCACAGCGAGCCAACCTCGCTTTCAACCAAACAGATCGCGGCGCTGGATCACGGTGAGCTGGGCTGACGCTCTATCGGTAGAAAGCCTTTTAGCAACGATCTCAGAAGATCAGCGAAACCGCATCAATCGGAACGAAGATTTCCTGATAGTAGAACGGTTTTCCGGCACTGGTCATGGTTCTGGCGTGGATCTCGAAACATTGCTGTCCAGCGATCATGCCAAATTGTGCTGCCGTGCCGGCGTCTAGGGACACCACAACGGCCTCGTGCGTGGTTTGCGAGGAGATGATGCCCAGTCGCCGCTCCAGAACCATGCGCATGTTCGCCGATTGCAACTCGCGCGGATTAAGCCTTGTTGGCGAGACGAGTGCATCGTCGAGATACATCCGCGAGCCTATCGGAGTTGAATCCGTCCCGACAATCGATCGCCTGATGACTGTATACCGGGCGAGTTCGCCCAAATGCTCGGTCCATGGACCACGCGAATCGGTGGTGGTCAGTTCCACCTCCTGATGAAGCAGCCTCAGAGGCTTGCCGCTTTGGCGCATTCGAAACCGAAAATGCCATACCGACGGATCGATCTGGTCGGTATCCGCCACCCGCGTACCATCGCCACGGCGTCGGTGAATGAGGCCCATGTCCCGAAGCTGTCCGAGCGCACTCTGCATCGTGCCCAGGCTTACGCCGATATCGTCCGCCAGCTCGATCTCGGACGGCAGACGCTCCTGCGGTTTGAGAACGCCGTCACGGATGGCTCCGACGAGAGCAATGCGCAAGGCACTCCTCTTGGTCGAATTTTCTACCTCCATTTCTCTCGAAAATCGCTCGCGCAATGCCTTAACAAGGGGCGTTGCTGCCGGTGTGGACTTCATCATTTGACCTTACGAAAAAGGAAACATGGCATCGCCTCTGTCAAGGTCTTGCACCGTCTAGGCCTGCTGGATCAACTCAATTCCTCATCGTACTAACCCGACGAGGAGGCCGCAACAAGCGGCTTGACAGCCAATACTATATAGTTTTAGCTTTAACCCGTTGATCGGGCGCACCGCCCTCTGCAAAATCATGCAGCACTCATCCTTATCACGACGCTTGGTCCTCAGTTTAGGAGAACGCGATGACGAAGACATTCGGACCAGTGGCTCCGGAGATGATCGGCGAGGCTCGGTGGACGACCACGCCGGGTTCCGACCCCGCTCTGTACGGCAAGGCGTCTCTAGAAGGGCCTGCGGTCGTCGAGGTTCGAAGCTTTCAGACTTTCCGGGTACGTTACACCACCGGAAAGTTGGGTCTCGATGATACAGGGGCGATCCGCATCGCGTTTCGAAACATCTCGGATGCCGGCTTTCTGCAGACCACCAATCGCCTGGCGCCTAATTACGTGACCGCGAAAAGCTCGGGCGAAGGACGGCTGGAGCTCAAATACGATCGCAGAGGCGGACAACGCCCATGGGGCGAGACACTGACGATCTTTCAGCAGGGCGGATATTTGAAGCCCGGGGAAACGATCGAGATCGTCATCGGTGATACGAGCGGCGGCTCTCCAGGCGTGCAGATGGCGACATTTGCAGATATCGGCCGGATTTTTCGCGTCTTTACGGACGTGCAGGCCACGGGGGTCTTCGTTCCCCTGCCGGACAACCAGATGTCGATCACGGTCGTCGGCGGCCCAGCGCACCGACATCTCGCCATTCTGCCAACACTTCGTAGACCTGGCGAGGAATTTCGCCTCGGTATCAAGGCGGAGGATATATGGGGCAATCCCACGCCCCAAGGCGCCCGCATTTTCCATGTTTCGGCCACGCTGCCGGTCGACGGATTGCCGGATACGATCGACTTCAATCCGGAAGACGGCGCGCTCGTCATCGAAAACCTGAAATGCAGGGACGAGGGAACCTTGATCGTGACCCTCACCGATGGGAGCGGCGATGTGATCACCTCCGGACCGTTGGTCATCCGTAAAACGGACGAAGCGCATTTCTGGGGGGATCTGCACGCCCAGACTGGCGAGACGATCGGCAACAACTCGATGGAGTACTATCTCGATTTTGCCCGTAACAAGGCCTTTCTGGATGTCACCAGCCATCAGGCAAACGATTTCCAGATCAACCAGACGTTCTGGAGCCATCTCAACAAGCTGACGGCTGCAGCTGACGAGCCGGGGAGGTTCACCGTCCTGCCGGGTTATGAATGGTCGGGCAATACGGCTGTGGGCGGCGATCACAACGTGTTCTATCGTCAAGAAGGCGCGCAGATATACCGCTGCTCCCATGCGCTTGTCCCCGATCGCAGCGACGAGGCCAATGACGCCCATGATCTGACCACGCTCTACCGGAAGCTTCATGAGGAGCCCACCGAGGCAGTGATGTACGCCCATGTCGGTGGCCGTTACGCCAACATCTTCTACGACTACGATCCTTCGCTGCAGGCCGCCGTCGAGGTCCATTCGGCGTGGGGCACGTTCGAGTGGATCCTGACGGACGGGTTCCCGCTGCGTCGTCGTGCAGGTCTCGTCTGCAACAGCGACGACCACAAAGGGCGTCCCGGCGCGAGCTTTCCGGGTGCCTCAGTATTCGGAGCCTATGGTGGCCTGACATGCTTCGTGACCGGCGAGAACACCCGGCACGGCATCTTTGATGCGATCCGCCGGCGCCATACCTATGGAACGACCGGACCCCGCGTTTTCATCGATCTGGCCGCCCGTTTCCCAGATGGAGGCGCCCTCTACGAGCGCGACCCGCTGACGGTTCCGGACGCGGTGAGAAGGCGAGTGACGGAATGCACGATCGGCGACATCGTGCGCCTCGATGGCAACAAGGCCACGATCTCGCTCGATATTCGGGCGCCGGTTGGCATTGTCAGCGTCGAACTTCGCGCCGGAACAGATGTGCTGCTGACCCAGCGGACCTACACGGAGCGAGATTTGGGAAAAAGAGTTCGCTTGCTTTGGTCCGGCGCGGAATATCGCGGGCGCGGTCGCAACACGCATTGGCGTGGGCGCGCAGACTTTCAGCGCGGTCGCATCGACCGCTTCGCGCCGATCAACAGGCTAAACCCGGAAATGCCGCTCACTCAGGTCGGCTCTTCTTCGGTCATCTGGTCCTGCGTGACAACGGGAAACATGATGGGCTTCGACGCCTGGCTGTCGAACGAGGAGACGACCCTTGCCATCACCACAAGCCTTGGCGACACCTCGCTGGAATTTGCGGGTCTTGGCGTCGCACCGCATGTGATGGAGGCCGGTGGTCTTGCACGCAAACTGACCGTCCAGCGGCTGCCGGATGCCCCGCTGCCACGCGAATTGACGCTAGAAGCCGATGTCGTCGTCGCAGACGAGGGCGATACTCCGGTCTGGATCTGCGTCACGCTTGAGGATGGCAATCAGGCTTGGACAAGCCCCATCTATTTCCACCGCGACTGAAGGACGATCGCACCGCCCTCGCCTGCGCGGCAAGCGGTGGCTTCCTCCGATCTGCTGAAGACACGCGAAACAGAAACACCGCCGAGCCTGTTCTGGCGGTTTTTCTGTGAGAACATCCGGTCTTGCCGGCGGCAGTTCTGCAATCGTTACGCCGCCGGCGCTGTGATCGAGTGGGCTGCCAGGAGTTCGAGTGCCTTTACCATCGCAGAGTGATCCCAGGCTTTTCCGTCATTCGCCATGCAGGCATTGAAGAGTTGTTGTGCGGCAGCCGTTCCCGGAAGACTGACTCCCAGCGCTTTGGCGCCGTCCAAAGCCAGATTGAGGTCCTTGGCATGCAGTTCGATGCGGAATCCGGGATCGAAATTTCTCTGAACCATACGTTCACCATGCACTTCAAGAATGCGCGATGAGGCGAAGCCGCCCATCAGCGCTTTCCTGACCACGGACGGATCGGCGCCAGCCTTGGACGCAAAAAGCAGCGCCTCGCCAACGGCTTCAATTGTCAAGGCGACGATGATCTGGTTGGCCACTTTTGCCGTCTGTCCATCTCCATTGCCGCCGATACGGGTGATGTTCTTGCCGAGGATCTCGAAAAGCGGCTTCACGCTATCAAAAGCCTCTTTAGAGCCTCCGACCATGATCGTGAGGCTCGCATTTTTCGCTCCGACTTCTCCACCCGATACCGGTGCATCCAGATAATCTGCGCCCAGATCTCTGATCTTGCGAGCAAATTCCTTTGTTGCAATCGGCGAGATCGAACTCATGTCGACCACGATTTTGCCGGCGGAGAGACCGTGCACGACCCCAGCTTGCCCAAACAGGACCGCCTCCACATCAGAGGTATCAGGCACCATAAGGATGATGACGTCGCTGCTTTGTGCAACTTCGCTCGCAGAGGCGCAAGACATAGCGCCGGCCTCGATGAATTCCGGCCCGATCTGCTTTCGGGCATACAAGAACAGTTGATGACCGGCCGCCAGAAGGTGGCCCGCCATCGGGCGCCCCATAGTGCCCAGACCAATGAAGCCTATTTTCATTTTCCAATACCTTCTAAATTTCAGCGTTTTGCCCAGCTTCGTCTTTGCACGTATCGCTCAATTGAACCGGTCGGGACTGAAAGGGGCCGGGTCGATTGACGTTTTGCGTCCGGTAACGATCTCCGAAAGAAGCTTGCCTGTCATCGGTCCACCGCTCATGCCGTGCTGCGCGTTGCCGAAGGCAAAGTAAACGTTTTGGAATTTTTGCGGCTTGCCGATAACCGCAAGGCCATCCGATATGCTCGGTCGATCACCCATCCACCGCGTGCTTCCGGCTGTATTGAGGGAAGGAAACATCTCTTTCGCCCGAGCCAGCAGCTTGTCAGCTCTTCTCCAATCCGGCTTCGAGTTGACGTCGCAGAATTCAACGGTCCCGGCAGCTCTGAGCGCATCGTCGATTGGCCCTACGCCTACGCCCCAGTCCCGGACAATGACCTGCTTGCTTGGGCGGATTCCGGGGTCCGGAAGTGTCACGTGATATCCACGCTCCGTTTCGAGCGGGATGCGCATCCCGAGCTCTTCCGTCAACAGTCTCGATCCCATCCCGGCCGAAATGACAAGCTTGTTTACGGGATTTTCCTCACCATTGATCCGGATGGAAGCACAGCGCCCCTCCCGGACAACGATGCCCTTGACGTCTGCCTTGACAAATCTGGCACCAAGGCGAACCGCTTCATTTGCAAGTATCTTCACTAGACGATGAGGGTTTCTGACACGGCCGTTGCCGGGCATAAGGATTCCGCTTTTGAAAATCGGCGCAAGCTCCGGCACCATAGAGCGGATGTCGTCCTGCGAAAGATGCTCGATCTGGACACCAGCGATCTCTCGCAGCAAGCTGGTCAGTTCGGGGCTGCGCGATTTTGTGCCTACTGCAGTCAGGTGAATGTGTCCGCATTTCTCGAAAAAATCTTCCGCCGGCGTGCCGCGGACAAGCTCGGCATAAAGCTCGAACGTCGGTCCGTGAAGGGAACGCAATGCACGTGATACCGCGATTGCATTTTCCACTTTTCCCGCCCGGCTGAAGGCCCAGAGCCACGGCGCGATGGTCGGCAGGTAGCTTGCCCTGATCTTCAGCGGGCTCCGTTTGCTAAGCAGCCAACGCGGAACGTCCTTCAACAAGCCAGGCAAGGCCTGAGGGACGACCTGCCCCGGCGTAATCATCGCCGTATTCCCAAAGGACGTACCGTTGCCCGGCTCATCCCGATCAATGATGGTTACCTTGCAACCGGACCGCTGCAACCACAGTGCACAGCATACGCCGATAATGCCGGCACCGACCACCGTTACCTCATCCCCAGACCGGTCATTCATTATGCTGCTCCTATGATTTCCAAAGCGAGTGCGTCGGTCCATTGCCGACCTGAACGGCAGATGGACGCGCGAGATTTTTGAATCACCACAGCTTGAAGCGGCATCGGCCTTGATCGAGCGATCCGGCGGCAGAAGCTTCCGGGAGACTTTCCCTGGCAGAAGCCGGCGATGTGGCGTTTCCACATCCAGATATACGGCGCGCAATTGTCGGGTAACAGCCGCACAATGGCGGCGATGGCTGAGCTACCCGGCGATGTGACGGGAACGAGCGGCAGATGCGCGGAGCACACATGCGAGTGACGCGGGATCTGTCCGGGTCGCTTATGATTGGCGCGATGCCGTCAGGTATCAGGCAGTATAAGCCACGAGCTACAGAATAAGTACCGCTCGAAAGTCGTTGACATTAGTACCGGTCGGGCCGGTGTTAAATAGATCGTCGAGGGCCTCGAACCCGCTGTAACTGTCATGAAGAGCCAGGAGTTGGCGTGCGTCATGACCGGCGGATATCAATCTGCTCACTGTGGTTCCGTCGACGAATGCCCCCGCGTTTCTTTCGGTGCCATCTATTCCATCCGTGTCCGCCGCCAGTGCAAATATGGTCTTCATGCCATCGATTGCCGTTGCTAGACTAAGTGCAAACTCGCCATTGCGCCCGCCTCTGCCGCTTGCTCCGGCCAAGGTTACCGATGTTTCCCCACCGGAAAGAAGCACGACTGGGGCTGCGAGCGGATCGTGACTCGCGCTGATCTGCCGGGCGATCGCGGCATGAACGAGTGCAACGTCCTTCGCCTCGCCTTCGATCGAGTCAGATAAGATCGCGGCCGCCATACCTTGCCGGCGGGCGCACTCGGCTGCGGCTCGAAGCGAGACGCCCGCAGATGCGATCACATAATGTTCATGGGTTGCGAATCTAGGGTCGTCAGGACGTGGCGCGTCAGCGGTCTGGGATGCGAGCGACGCCATGGCTGCTCGCGGCAGCGCAAGCTTGCGTCGTGCCACGATCTCGAGCGCATCGTGACGGGTCGTGTTATCGGGCACGGTAGGACCCGACGCCACTTGAGCCGGATTGTCTCCCGGAACATCAGATACGATGAGACTTACGACTTTCGCTCTGGTCGCGGCAGCCAGGCGTCCACCCTTAATGCAGGATAGATGCTTTCGCACTACGTTCATCTCCGAAATTGGGGCGCCGGAGGCAAGTAGGATTTGGTTGACACGGATTTCATCGGCCAACGTTAGGCCCGCACCGGGGAAAGGCAGCAATGCCGAACCCCCACCGCAAATGAGCGCGATCACAAGATCATCCTCGCAAAGACCGCGAACTTGCGAGAATAGAGCCTCAGCAGCTGTCGCGCCCGCCTTGTCCGGAATCGGATGGGATGCCATCAGAATTTTGATGTTATCGGTTGCACATTCATAGCCGTATCTCGTTACGACTGTTCCCTCCAGCGGACCGTCCCAAAGCTTCTCTAACGCGTGCGCCATTTGTGCCGCACCCTTGCCTGCACCGATCACGATCGTTCTTCCTTTGGGGCGCTGTGGGAGGTAGGCACGAATGGCTTGCAACGGATCGGCAGCAGAAACCGCGGCGTCGAATAGGGAGACCAGAAACGGTCGGGGCATGCTGGCAGGAGATGTGCTTTTCTTCACTGAGTGCCTCATGTGATGTCGCTGTGGTGGCCGAAGAACTTCCGATGAACACGTATCAGTCGCCAAGCGCCAGTCAATTGCTAATCACAATGCAATTTTATATGGGTGTATTGCAATTATAGTAAAGTAACTTATGATTTTGCCGTCGGCCGGTTTGGGGATATGATTTCGAGAGCCCTCGGTCGACGGACCGAAGTTGGAGAACGCCTGCTCGCCACAGGTGCAATTTGCGACGACATCGCAATTACTTAAAACAAAGCAGGAGATCGAAATGCTGAGCCACAGCCAGTTGCGCGGGATTTTCCCCGCGCTCGTCACGCCCGTGAACACCGACGACACCATCAACGAGCAGGCAGCCGAAAACTTGTTTGCCTGGCTTAAGAAACAGGGCGTTGATGGCGTTGTCCCTCTGGGCGGCACCGGAGAATATGGTTCGCTGTCCCAGCGTGCCCGCGTAAGGTTTGTGGAGCTCGCCACCAAGGCTTTTGGGGGAGATATACCGATTGTACCCGGCGTTCTTGACACCGGCTTTTACGACGCGATGGGTTCGGCATGCGACTTCGCCAATGCCGGCGCCGATGCGCTTCTGGTCATTACCCCGTATTACACAAACCCGACACAGATCGGCATTCGCGATTATTTTCTGCGCTTTGCAGATGAATCCCCAATCCCGATCCTGATCTACGAGATCCCGTATCGCACCAGAATCTCTATTGACCCGACCATTCTTCATGAGCTTTCGTCCCATGAGAAGATCATCGGCATGAAGGCGTGCAATACCGACATGTATCACTACCTACGGGTACTCGCCGGCGTCTCTCTGTCATTCACGGTCATGAGCGGCGAGGATTCCCTCTTTCCACTGCATGTTGCGGCGGGCGCGAAGGGAGGCATTGTCGTTACGGCCAATCTATTTCCAAAAATCTGGCGCCATCTGTTCGAACTTGCGCGCAGCGGAAAAATTTCCCAGGCAGTCGAATTCCATCGCGAACTGATACCATTCCTCGATCTGGTATTTGCGGAAACGAACCCCGGCCCAATGAAGTCCGTGCTCGACTTGGTCGGCGTAGACGCGCCACGTGTCCTACAGCCGTTGCGCGCCGCGGAGCCGGAGCTGCAGAATGCGCTGCGCGAAGAAACCGAAAGATTGCTGCGAACCTACGAAATGTCCGATTTGAGCACCTTGTAGAGAAAATTGGCATAGGGTCGAGGCGTCTTCACTTGACTGAAGACGCCTGACAGATAACCGAGCGCTTCTACGAAACTGTAATATCGCACCGGCAGTTGCTCAGACAGGCCCAGCCTGGGTCGCGATCGTGATTTCGACTTTCCCGTCGTGATTTCAAAGCTGCGCAAATTGAATTGTAATTATCACGAAGTACAATTTATGGTGATATATTACAAATGCGTCGAGATCGCGGGCGTCTCTCATAAAGCGAGGTGTCCCGCCATAATTAAAGTAGAGAACAATGAAACCTCTGAACGTGTTTGACTATCGAAAGCTTGCCAAGAAGCGGCTCCCGCGCGGGATGTTTGAATATATTGACAGGGGAACGGAGGACGAGGTTCTACTCGGCCAAATCAGACATGTCCTCAATTCGATAAAGCTTAATCAGTACGTTCTAAATGACGTATCGGACCCTGATGTCTCGGCGACTGTATTCGGTGAGAAAATAACAATACCTGCAATCATTGCTCCCACTGCTGTCGCTGGACTTGTCTGGCACGACGGTGAAGTTCAGGTTGCACGCGCGGCGCGTAACTTTGGGATCCCGTTTTGCGTTGCAACGCAGTCGATGACATCAATGGAGCAGATTGCCGAGCGCGCAGCGGGTGCAAATCTCTGGTTTCAGCTGTACGTCTTTGAAGATCGAAACCTTACGCGCGACTTGCTCCGCCGCGCGAAGGATCTCGGGATAAGGAATCTTCTCCTAACCGCCGATACTGCCAGATCGCCAAAAAAGGAATGGAACACGCGCAACGGATTCGGCATCCCTATCAAACCATCGCTGCAGGGCGCGATGGATGTGGTGATGCACCCTCGCTGGCTGACCACGGTTCTTCTCCGCTACATACTGACGACCGGCGTCCCCACCTACGCACATTACCCGCCTGAATACCGAACCAAGATAACGCGGGCGAGCATTTGGGACAATGTCAAACTGGCACGACGCCTGACCTGGGAAGATGCCGCCGAAATTCGCCGCCTCTGGGAGGGTAACCTTGTGATCAAGGGAGTCATGGCCAAATCTGATGCTGAAAAGGCTTTAAAGCTTGGCGCCGATGGGATCGTGGTGTCCTGCCATGGGGGCCGGAACCTCGACTCCGCACCAGTGTCGATCAATGTCCTGCCAGAAATCAAGGACACCGTGGGAAGCCGCATGACCGTCCTCGCTGATAGCGGTATTCGGCGAGGCAGCGATATCGTAAAATATATGGCCGCAGGCGCCGACGCGGTTCTTCTGGGGCGGGCGACGCTTTACGGAGCGGCAGCCGATGGAGAACGCGGCGCTGCCGACGTCCTCGCGATCCTCCGCGATGAAATCGACCACTGCATGGCATTCACCGGTCAGAACAGCTTTGACCGCATCAGTAGAGCCTCGATATGGAGGGAGGGTTAGGACAGGTTGTGACAAGCTCATGTTCGGTGAGCGACGGGCCGAAGCCAATGATTTTAATGGCCTCCCTTGGCGACGCCAATCTGTAACCAAACTGGTGTGCATCGTTTACTGGCAACGTCTTTAGGCCGGGTTGCAAGGTGAACTGATATTCGTTTGCAGGATGTCGCGAGACCAGCACAAAGCTCTTTTTTGACCGCCCCTCCCATGACGTGCTCGCGTTAACATCGCGACGGCACTGGGTATTCGCCTGTTCAATTGAGGGTAGCGAAGCCAGTTTCTTGCCCGCTCGATCAAAAATCGATGTAATCGCGAGGCCCGCCTAGGCGCCATCTTTAAGCGATAGCTACATCGTAATATTATAAGATTGTAATGTGACTATCTACCAATGAAATATGGAGGGCAATGTTCCTTCATCTCTTTGTCGGCAATGGTTTTCTAGTCGACCTTTTGCGGCCGTTTTCCCAACTCCGAACAACTACAAGCGACACCGCGTGGCGATTGACACCTAGCCAAGCCCAAGCCTAAGGAAAATGAGGTGATTGGATTGCAATTAACTGAGTCCGCTCTGCGCCGGCTACGGGGCGCGTAATTGGATTTGGTGCGAATTCATCTTTTTGCCGGTGCGCGTTGACAACTGCATGGGAACCGGGACGTCGATCTCGATCAATAGTTACGATAGGTTCGGTTGATGAATCAGGATAAGTCGGAAGTGGAAGATCATTTGCTGGTCGGTAGTGTCGTTAAGGCATTTCAGGTCCTGGAATCTTTTGATCGTTTACGTCCGAGCATGGGATTTTCAGAGATTGCTCGCGCCACAAAGCTCGAAAAGAGCGCTGCGCAGCGTGCGGCACATACGCTTTGGCGGCTCGGCTACCTCGAAAAGGCAGCCACAGGAGAGTATCGTCTTTCGCTCAAGTGCCAGGATATCGGGATGAGCTTTGCAGAGACAAATCGCATTTTTCTCTCAGTCTCACCCTATATCAAGATGCTGAGGCGCAAAACAGCGGCTTCGGTCAATCTTACTATGCTTGACGAGACCGAGACCGTATTCGTTCAGCGCCACACCAATCCGGACCAACTGGGAAATACGATCGGCGTTCGTGCCCGATTGCCGGTCTACTGTACAGCGACGGGCATCGCCATGTTATCTCAATTATCGGACGAGCGGGTACGGAGCATATTGGAGCGTAGCGACCTGAAGCCGCGTATGCCCAACACCGTCTGGGAAATAGACAAGATCCTGCAGCGCATCGATGAGACCCGCATTCAACGTTATGCGTTCGGCTTTGAGGAGGATGTAGCAAGCGACATTACACTTGCCTGCGGCTTTACGGACCCCTCCACTGGCGACGTGGCGGCGCTCGGTTTGAGCTATTTCAGCGGTTCGGTAACCGTGCCTGAAGCGATCGCCGAGTCTCGCGATCTATTGATCGGCCTGGTCGGAAATCTTTCTTCCGAGTTGTCTGGAAACTGACTTGTGAGGCCGCAGGGCCTCACCTCCGGCTTGTGCACCGCCATTCCCCGTGCACCTGGCGACGGCAGCCCAAGCTGATGCGATCAGGCCACCCTCATTCTCACTTTTAATGAATGCGCGTTCATCGACGCCTGGAACTCCTTTCTGAGCAGAATAGGGGCGCGATAGAGCATGCTCATCTTAAAGCTCGCTTTATAATGATTACATAGTAATTACTTTAAAACGTATTGCAATTACGCTGAAATTGGTTATGTTCTTTCTGCTTGATCGTGAGGACTTCCGCGTATTCGAGCCAATGCATGAAATGCAACTTGTTGAGGGAACAACTATGAAATCTCGAATTTTTTTGACGCTGCTAAGCGGGGCGGTCTGCACGATGACCGGTGCAGCTTCGGCCGCTGATACTCTTCAAAACATAAAAGATCGTGGGAGTTTGGCATGCGGAGTATCCACCGGTAATCCGGGCTTTTCGGCGCCGGACGACAAGGGGGAGTGGAAGGGCCTCGACGTAGACTTTTGCCACGCGGTAGCTGCCGCCGTCTTTAGCGACCCGACGAAAGTGAAATATAATCCACTGTCTTCGAAAGTCCGCTTCACTGCATTGCAGTCAGGTGAAGTCGATATCCTTTCGCGTCAGACAACCTGGACGGCGAGCCGTGAGGCGGGGCTTGGTCTCATGTTCGCGGGCGTCATTTATTATGACGGCCAGGGCTTCATGGTGAACTCGAAGAAGGTGCCAGGAGTTACATCCGCGAAAGAGCTCTCGGGCGCGACCGTTTGTGTTCTGTCGGGCACGACCGGCGAACTTAACATGGCTGACTACTTCAAGGCCAACCAGATCGAGTTCACACCAGTCGTCTTCGAAAAAATCGAGGAGGCAAAAGCAGCGTATGATGCTGGACGTTGTGACGCCTACACGGATGATCAGTCGAATCTATACAGCGTACGTCTGTCGCTGGCATCGCCAGCCGATCATGTCGTTCTGCCGGAAATCATCTCGAAAGAGCCGGTCGGTCCTGTTGTTCGTCAGGGTGATGACAAGTGGCTCAACGTCGTGAAATGGACTTACTATGCACTGGTGCAGGCCGAAGAGTTCGGAATCACGCAGGCCAACGTCGACGAGATGAAGAACTCTTCAAACCCTGATATCAAGCGCCTCCTGGGGCAGGAGGCCGGCGCGACGATGGGCACCGACTTCGGTCTTTCAAGCGACTTCGTCGTCAATGTGGTCAAAGCGGTCGGCAACTACGGTGAAATGTTTGACCGCAATATTGGTCAGCAGAGCCCGTTGAAAATCGAGCGTGGTAAAAATGCACTGTGGACCCAGGGCGGCCTGCAATATGCGATGCCCTTCCGTTGATCAGTCATTGCGGAGGATCCTCGATTATCCCGTCCGGCTTGGACGTCACTTCTTGTCGAGTAAGCCATAAAGGCCCGCGTATTTTTTGCGCTGCCTGACGGGAGCAGTCAACGCCTTTACAGCGTCGGCTGCGTCCGCCGGACACACTTCAAAATATTGAAGCTCGGGGCCACTTAGCGTGCGGTGCATTTCACTCGCCTTAGTCTTCTTGGCACTAAGAATTTGGGGTCTCACTCGACAGTCTCGAACCTGGAAATCAAACGCCTTGCAACGCGGCGCCACCATCGGCACTGATTTAAGGCTGGTAACTGAAAACGAAATATCGGTCAGCAGAGCGCGCTGAAGACCGTGCGCGGGAAGAACCATCTTTATCCCTCGCCGCCGGAGCGTGCTCATAGACACTCGCCTGCGCCCGGTGTTGTCGTAACGACGCTTTTGGGCGTAGCGATATTGGCCCTGGCTTATGTGGAAAACGCTGCGAGAAATCTGCAGCGCACCAATATCCGTTCCGGCTTTGGGTTTCTCGAAGGACGAACTGGATTTCAGTCGCGAGTCCCCTTGAGCGACTCGACTTATGGCCGCGCCTTGACCTTAGGCTGCTCGGCTTAAAGCGCCAAGCTGTTCACTCCGGGCGGGTCATTCGCACCATATATAACAGGCTCCGGTCTCAGCAGAAATCCTGCTTATCAAATGCAGACGGTCGACTTCGAGCGCTGTCCAATGTAGCTGGGCGTTCATTGTTAAGGGCGTCACACGAAATAGTCCGTTTATCCAAAGTTCCAGGCGACGTTTCCCGGTGCACTTCTACCCAGGAAAAAGGGCCTCCCATGACCACACCGGCGCTATGGGTGGTTGCTGCCTCATCTGCTATCTCCTTTAAGAATGTGAGGAAGCTTTGCAGGGCGTTGGCTATTGTCATTGTCTGCTCCAGACCAGGATTCGGGATCGGGCTTGCTTTTCGAAAAGCTGGCTGAAAGATCTGCGGACGCAAGTCAAATCATCATCAGAACCGAGCCCTGCTATGGTAAGGATCTCTCTCGGAATGATTTCGGTGGAAACAACCTTATCGTTTGGTCCTGCGGCTGCCCAGTCCTCATGTTCATCCCCTTTGGAAAATGGACGTGCATAGATCTGGGCAGCACACTGCCGGGCTTGAGGCCGAGCCGAGGTCTGTGGCCTGGAGGATCCACAAATGACAACCGAGGCAATAGGGACTGCACCTCACCGCCTTTTACATGAATCCGGTCTCACCAGCGGTCCAACATTAACCTACCATATCCTGGGATCGGTTCCTCCCAACCCGCGAGTTTCATCGCATGCCAGAAAGCTGCTTGATTTGACGTGACACATGGCAAGCCTGTCGCCGCCTCGATGGCATCGATTGCATCTAGCGCCTTCGTTGCTGTGCAAGAGACAAATATTGCCTCAGCATCTTGGTGATCCGTCGCGCGGGCAACCTCGAGATAAGCGTCGCGCGGAACCGAGCCGATCGCCATATCTGTGTCTAGGCCAAAGCAGGAGACTTGGACACACTCGATCCCACCATCCGATAGCATACGAACGACATTCGCCGTATTGGTGACGGTGTAGGGGGTGATCACGGAAACTTTTTTTGCACCTACCGCACGAAGAGCCGCGATCGCAGCCGTGCCGGGGTTTGTGACGTTCACACCTGGTCTGACGCTATGGACGAGTTCGGTAACTCGCTTCTCCCCAATGTAGGATGTTGCTGACGTACAACCGAAAACGATTGAATCGAGCCGCAGAAGTGGACACAAAAGAGCGGCTGTGTCCGGGATCCGCTCCGCCATGTCGAGAAACGTCCGCTTGGAGTTCGGTTGCTCCAAAAAGATGCGGGACGTCACAAGCGCCACACGATCATCCGGCACCATGCGGGCAAAATCCCGATCCACCGCGAGGTCATCGCAAAGGGCGATAAGGCCTACACGAACCCGTTCGCCGTAATTGTCCTCAGTTTTTCCGCCCGGGATACGAACCTGACGGATTTCGGAAATCGTTTCTGTCGCTGTCATGTTGTGTTCCTTGTTATTGGTCGGTTCCTAAACGCAACGGCCTTCCCTTTTTATGCGAGCTTGGTCAGCCCGTGCTGACGTGCGTGCGCAAAGTGCTTTCAATTACTTTGGCAATCACAAGCAGTTTTGTGTCGCAACCCCGCCGACCAATTAGCATCAAGCCAACCGGCGCCTCATTTTGTGCATGTATGGGAATGGATATTGCGGGGAGATCTAATATGCTTGCAATCAGCGTGTTGCGGAGTGCTTTCGTATTGATGGCGAAGAAAGCGTCGTCTTCGTCAAGCTCCGCCAGTCTCGGCGGCACGATGGCCACGGTGGGCATCAGAATTGCATCGAACCCTTTAAAGACGTGGTCAAACTCTTCCTTGAGGATTTCAATATTTCGTAACGCGGCTACATAGTCTTTCGCTTTGACCTCTTCACCACCGCGCATCCGAGCAACAACTCTTGGATCGTACTCTCGCCAGCGATCAATGAGTTTACCGTGTGCAACAAGACCTTCGACTGCGGTGATTTGCCCGGCGCGCAGGGCTGTTGCCGGTGCAGCCCAATCGAATTTGCTGCAGGCATCTATGCGAGCGCCTGCAGCGATTAAGATGTTCAGCGCTTTGCGGGTTGCACCCTCCACTTCAGCTTCCAAATCATCAAACGGCATGCCATCGGCACGGCATAATCGAAGCGAAGTGACAGGGGGGACCGGGTGTTGTTCGTTGTCACCTGTCAGTATGCTGTCAAAGAGTTGGCAATCATCGACGCAACGGGCGATCAAGCCAGGTGTATCGAAGCTCGCCGCGAGTGGAAAAGCACCCTGACCGGACATCCGATTTTGTGACGGACGCCATCCTGTCATTCCGCAAAATGCTGCGGGAATTCTCGTCGAGCCTCCGGTATCGCTACCAAGTGCCGCATAAGCCAAGCCATCCGCGACCGCGACAGCACCACCTGAAGTTGATCCACCGGGAGATCTACCGCGACCGTCATCCCTTTCCCGATCCCATGGCGAACGTGGCTGTGGGAAGTGCGGATTGGTCCCGAGCGCTGAATATGCGAACTCATTCATATGGCTGCGGCCGAGAATGACGGCGCCTGCGCTCCTCAGCCGCTCGACCATTGCCGCGTCCTTATGCGCAGGCTCGGCACCGGCCAAGACGAGTGATCCGGCAGTCGTCACCTGTCCCTTGATGTCAAAGAGGTCCTTGATCGCGACTGGCAATCCCGCAAGTGGACCTGAGTGACCCGCCGCCCTTGCCTGATCAGCTGCTTGCGCGGCCTTTGCCGCCGCTTCGACATCGAGCGACAGATACGCCCGGGAGCCCTCTCCGTCGGTCGATTGAATTTTTTCTATCATCCGGTGGGCAATAATTTCGGCGCTTATAATCCCATCGGCCATGGAATGAAGGGCGCTCCGCGCGGTCAACGGTAACGCCGCACCAGTTTCGATTTCACCGGACATAAAAGACCGCCTCGACTTCGACAGTCACCTGATTGGGAAGCGAACCCATTCCAACCGCGCTGCGCGCATGTTTGCCATCTTCGCCAAAGATCTCCACAAACAAATCGGACGCACCATTAATGACCTTGGGGTGATCGGAAAATTCCGGGACGGCATTGACCATGCCAAGCACCTTTGTCACCGAAAGCCGCGACAGATCACCGACTGCTAGCTTCGCAACGGCAATGAGCTGCAGGGCGCAGATCCTGGCATGCTGATAGCCCTCCTCCGCACTAATTTCTGCTCCAATCTTGCCCCTAAAAAGGGAGCCGTCATCGCGGCGGGGCACCTGGCCGGAGAGGAATAGGAGGGAGCCCGCCAGCTTGTAAGGCAAGTAGGTAGCAATAGGAGCGGGCACATCAGGCAACGTCAAACCTAAAGCCATGAGGCGTTCTTCGGCCGTTGTCATGCGAGATACCTTTCTGCGATAGCGCGATATACTCGAACCGACGCTTCAAGCTTGTCGATTTCGCAATACTCGTCCGGCCGCCCGCTGTGACCGACTTCGCCCGGACCAATGATGACCATCGGCAGATTGAGGACAGGCGCGATAACCGCGCAGTCGGAATAGTAGGGTACGCCTTCAGGGCCTCCTGAGAAGTTCGTCTCGGCTTTGAGGGTTTCAAGGCACAGTTCGACGAACGGGTGATCGTCTGGCGTATCGACGGGAGGTTTCGAATCGACGATTTCGAGCGTGATGTGAGGGTCCGCTTCTGTCTGAAAGGCGGCCAGTACATCTTCCGGCGTTAGTCCTGGCACCAAACGGATGTCGATATCGCAAACGGCACGGGGCGGGGTGAGCGGCGTGGAAAGTCCACCCGAAATCATGCCGGGATTGATTGTCGGCGGCTTGAGATGACGGTGCGCCGGAGCTTTGAGATCGAGGTCGTTAATCCGGTCGATGAAACGAGCCAGACGCACGATAGCATTGCCACGATCCCCGGTCTCGCCATCGCGAAATGCCGAGTGCCCGGTATCACCGCGTGCCGTTGCCCGGATCCATACTGTGCCCTTTTCCGTCACGAAAAGCTTCATCGACGACGGTTCGGAGTTTAGCAGAGCGCCGACGCCGGCGAAGAAACCGCCCTCTACGAGCGCCTTTGCACCAAGCAGGCTCGAATTTTCCGCGGCTGTAAAATGCAGTATCAAATCGCCGCGCAGTCGAGTAGCCGCTCTCTGGATCTGGATCGCAGCAACGGTCATCGCCGCCAGCCCCCCCTTCATGTCCGTAGACCCACGGCCGTAGACGCGACCATCTTCAACTTCGCCGCCGAAAGCGTTTCGCGTCCAGGTTTCTGGATCGACGCCGATCGTGTCGAAATGGGCCGACATGGAAAGCGCAGGACGCCCGCCGGTGCCCTTAACGCGCGCAACAAGGTTGGTACGCCCCGGCGCAATCGTTTGGAGGGTATATTCGATGCCTTCGCTTTCCAGGATCCGCGCGATGACCTGTGCAGCTTTCTCCTCGTTTCCCGGCGGATCGATCGTATCGATCGCCAGGAGTTCCTGCGTGAGTTTCAGAACGTCGATCTCGTTCATTGTGTGATGCCTCTTCCCGGTTGGATGGCGCGCAGGCCATCAAAAATATGTGCGGATTGCACGCGTGACGCGATACTGGTCATCGACCAGCAATACGGAGCGCCATTTGTCGAAGGTCGTGCATACATGACTGACACCAAACCCTAGCAAATCGCCGAGTTCGAAAGGCGATGGGTCTGGCACGCGCAAAAAAGCGTGTTGATCGTTCAGGCGAAGGACGGAAACGCCTTCTGGAACTGCTATTGGCGCTTGATCTCGTCCCGGTCGGAACCAATGAGTTGGAACCGGCATCTCGACGTCGTAGGACACATCCCGTTTGCCCATCGTCGCAAACGCCAAGCCTGGTTCGGGTTGGGACTGCACGGCAGCCCATACTTCTAGTGCAGGCGTCAGCCCGGGACCCAATTTAGATAGCGAGGGGTCTCGGTCGAGCATTCGTTCAAACATGCGCGCGAATGACAGATGATCGTGGGTCAGGTAGCAGCCGCTCCGGATTACCGGCACGACTTCTCGTCCCGCGATACCGGCTGACAATGCCCGAGCTGCGAGATCGAAAAATTCTGTGCCACCAGCAGTGACAACAATAGGTCCGTCCGCAAACAATCCTTCAGCCGCTGCCACATGCGCCAGTGCGGCAACTTCCTCGACCATATTGCGAGCCAAGGCAGTGCGTGCATCCGGTGAATGATCGCCAAACACGCCCTCGTAAGCCTCAACACCGGAAAGAGCCAATTCAGGCAGCGAAGCAACAAATCTAGCCAATGAAAGAGCTGCCTCAGCCCCGCGGGCGCCGGTTCGACCTCCGACCGCACCGACCTCGATCAAAACCCGCAGCGGACGATGTGGGATAACTCCTCTTGAGCGGATGGCGTCGGCAAGCAACTGCGCGCCTGAAGCGGAGTCGACGAGACACGAGAGTTCTAGGTCCTCATATTTTTCCAGCAGATCTTCGATGACAACGCGGATGTTCTCAGCACCGACAACCTGGTTGGCCAGGATGATGCGCCGTATGCCGAATGCCGCGAATATTGCCGCCTGCTGCGCGGTAGCCGCAGTTATCCCCCACGCACCGTCCTGCATCTGCATCTGTGCCAGAGCGGGAGCCATTGGCGTCTTTCCGTGCGGCGCGATCTTCACGCCGGTCGATGCCAGGAATGAGCGCATCCATGCTCTATTCTGATCCAAAGCGGACTGCCGCAGCACTGCAACGGGAAAGGGAAGGTCACCATCAAGCAAAGACAGTTCTTGCCGCCCAACATCGTCGAAATTGCCGCTAAGACGAGAGGGAATGCCCTTTGTGGTTCCATCTAACGGCGCCATTGCATCAGCCGTGAGGCGGCGCTCCATCTCGTCTGCATCGTAGGTTGGATTTTTCATGTCACGCTCCGTCAATCTGAAGGCCGGAGATGAGCACCGTCTTGGTTTCGAGATAGGCATCCATCTGCTCGGCACCCATGTCTTTTCCGAAGCCGGACATTCCAAGGCCTCCAAATGGAAATGAAGGATCCAAAAAGCCGTGGCCGTTCACATAAATGGTGCCGGCATTGATAGCGCGCGCTGCTCCAAGCACCTGACCGATGTCTCGAGAATAGATTGCCGCCCCAAGGCCATATCGGGTGTCGCGCGCTTGGCGCAGGATATCATCTGGACCGCTCGCTCGATTGAGGGCGAGGACCGGCCCAAAAATCTCTTCTCGCCAGACGGGATGTGGCGGCGGGGCATTCTCAACAATGACCGGCCCGACGAAGTATCCTTCGTTGTGAACCTGCGCTTGATCGACAGCAAAGCTCAAACCGTCCGCTCGTGCTTGATTAACAAACCCCAAGACGTTGTCGCGGTGTGCTTGGGAAACCATTGGTCCCATACTGCTGTCCGGATCCAAGCCAGGTAACACTCGAATGGCTCTGGTCCGTTGAATGAGCTTTTCGCGGACTTCGTCGTAAATTTTCGCATCGACGATCGCTCGAGATGTCGCGTCACAGACCTGGCCAGCGTTAAAGTAAATGCCGTTAAAAAGACCTTCCACGACGGTGTCGATGTCGCTGTCAGCGAATACGAGTGCTGGCGACTTGCCGCCAAGCTCTAACGTCATTCGCGCCATGTTTTGGAGGGCGGCCTCGCCGACGCGTATGCCGGTCGCGGTCGAACCCGTGAAGCTAACTTTGTTTATGCCGGGATGACTGACCAGAGCGGCTCCTGTAACGGAGCCTTTGCCGTTCACGACGTTAAAGACACCGTCCGGGAAACCAGTTTCCGTAATAAGCTCGGCGAGTCTAAGCGTCGTTAAAGGCGTGGCGTCGCTAGGCTTTGCAACAACGGTACAGCCCGCAGCGAACGCGGCGCCCATTTTCCAGATCAGTGTCTGTAAAGGAAAATTCCAAGGGGCGATTGCAGCGACAACACCCACTGGCTGGCGCAAGGTCATGCCTAAGAACTGAGAATTGTATGCAGCCATGTCGCCCGTGCGGCCGGAAATCTTGGTCGCCCAGCCTCCAAAATATCTCAACACGTCGATGGCGCCGCCGATGTCGATGCCGATCGCCTGCGATAACGGTTTACCGACATCAATGGATTCGAGCAGGCCGAGTTCTTCCTGGTGAGCTTCCAATACGTCCGCCAGCTTAAGGATCAGCGTCTGCCGATCCAGAGGTCTCAGGGCGGACCACGAACCCTCGAAAGCCTTGCGCGACGATGCAATCGCCTGCTCGACGACATCAGCGCCGCCATCATAGGTTTCAGTAAGGATTGCCCCCGTGCTTGGCTCGAAGACGGTGATCGGACCACCGGAAACCAATGGTGCTCCATTGATCCAGTGCGATATTGGTCGCGTAGCAAGCTGCACGGTCTCCGACGGCACTTTCCACTTTTCGAGATAGTCGAGAACAATTCTGTCGGTCATCCGGATCCACCTTAAAGGGAACGATGGATCTACAATGATGACGGGCAGCGATTGGCAGAAGCAAAATCGATGAACACACCTGCAGCCAAAAGTTACAGGCACCGCTCGTTCGTCTCACGATATCGAGAGAAAAGGTACGAATGTGTAACTCACCGTTACACGTCGTTTCACGTTCATTGATTGTCAGCACCCTGCCCTTTCCCTAGTCTTCGCACGTCGCTAGCGAGCGGCAAGACGCGGCCTAGAAACACTAAAACAGGGGAATATGGCATGCGATACAAAACTGCATTTACTGGTTTGATGCTGGCGGCGAGCCTTGGAGCGTTTACGCAAGAAGCTAAGTCAGCTCCGGAAACGCGCGAGCCCGTGAAGGTGCTGGCCATTGGCTCTTCAGACAGCGATTTCATCAACGCTGTCTATGGCGAAGTCATCAAGGAGTACGGCTACCGAGTAAAATACATTCAGTCGGACTCTTCTGCGCAGTTCATTGCCGTGGAAAACGGAGACATCGATATAACACTGGGCGCGTGGCAGACCGTACCAGACATGACAAACGCCGCTCTCGCGACCGGGAAGGTTAAGAACTTTGGACCGACAGGCGTTAAGGTCGTGGAAGGTTGGTGGTACACGAAGGAGCTGGAAAAGTTCTGCCCAGGTCTGCCAGATTGGACTGCCTTCAGGAATCCTGATTGCATTAAGGCGCTCGAAAGTGCCGATACGGCTCCACTCGGCCGTTATGTGGATGCGCCTGCGGACTGGATGAGCGATTCAGCCGATTTCATAAAAAAAGAAGGACTGAACCTGGCCAACGTAAATTCTGGCTCGGCAGCAGCACTTGTTACCGAGCTTAAGTCGGCGGTCGATCAGAAAAAGCCATTTCTGGGCTGGGGATATGAGCCCAATTGGGTCATCAATTCGTCGCTGGGAGGCTACGTCCAACGTCCGGGCTTCAGGCCTGACAATGAAGTCCTCAAGCTTGCCAATAGCGCTTACGCAGAGAAAGTCCCGAACGCAATCCACATCCTCGAAAAGTTCACCTTAAGCCGAGAGGACGTCGCCGCAGCGATGGATCGGATCGACAACGGTGGTCTGTCTCCGCAGGACGCGGCCCAAGAATGGATGAAATCGCACGAAGCGGTGTGGAAATCTTGGCTGCCCGCTGAGTAGGTCAGTGGACGTGCACGGCAGCCTGGTCCTGCCGTGCATATGTATTTGCGGGTTCGTGGCGATTGGAGAAGCCGGTATGAATGATTTTATTCTCGACGCCCGCGGCGTCTGGAAGGTGTTCGGCAAGAACCCCGACAAGCTGCCTATCGATTCCGCATCATGGGATGCCGATCGACTAAGAGAACAAGGCTTCGTCGTGGGCGTCGAAGATGCGTCTTTCGCTGTTGAGCGAGGCGAGATTTTGGTCATCATGGGCTTGTCCGGCTCGGGCAAGTCGACGTTGCTGCGGTGTTTGACCGGTCTCTATCCTGTAACGAGAGGTACAGTCCACATCGACGGAACAGAACTGTCCAAGGCCACTCGCGATGAGCTCGTCGCTCTACGGCGGCAAAAAGTCGGTATGGTTTTCCAGTCGTTCGCCCTGCTCCCGCATCTGAGCGCGCTCGACAACGTTGCCTTTCCCCTCCAGGTCACAGGAATTAGGCGCATCGAGCGGCGCAAGCGGGCAGAGGCAGCTCTGAGCCTCGTTGGGTTGAAAGGGCTGGAACACCGCCTTCCAAACCAGCTTAGTGGCGGACAGCAGCAACGCGTCGGCATCGCCCGCAGCCTAATCGCGGACCCCGCCGTATGGTTCCTGGATGAACCGTTTTCGGCGCTCGATCCATTGATCCGTCGCGAAATGCAAGACGAATTCTTGCGATTGCAGTCGCAGTTGCACAAATCCATTGTCTTCGTGACGCATGACCTAGAGGAGGCCGTAAGGCTAGGCGACAGAATAGTCATCATGGCAAACGGACAGATTTTGCAGATCGGGACACCGGAAGAGGTCATCACCAATCCGGCCACTGACTATGTAAAGCGCTTCGTTTCCGGCATGCCCAAGTGCCGGGTCGTTCGCATCGCGCGCGTAATGACGCCAAACCAAACCGACCGCGACCCGGCGGCGACAACACTGCTGGATACCGATACCCTTGATGATGTCCTTGCTCGAATCATGGAGTCCGAAGGACCGATTCAAGTTGCCGATTCAGAAGGCAAAATCGTTGGTTCGCTCAGCCGCCGCGAGGTGGCGTCATGGCTTTAAATTCTCAAGCATCCCGTTCGTCGCGATACGTACCGTTTGGTCTATGCGTGCTTCTGGCTTTCGGACTATGGCAGTTATCCGGCGCGGTTCCGGCTCTTTTCCGTTGGCCACAGGACTCAACGATCCAATTCGGGGAGTGGCTTAACAGGGCGCTCATGTACCTGTTGCGCGAAATGACCATCGGCGGATCGACGATCACAGACTACTCGCGTGAAGTGGGCGGCTTTTTCGCAGCTCCGGTAAACTGGCTCGTCGAAGCGCTCACAGAGGGCCATTTTTACGACCTTCCCGGCGGACAGGAGTTTTGGCTTGCGCCTCCGCCATGGTTCGGCATCGCTCTCGCCCTGGTTCTCGTCGCCCACGCTCTGGGCGGCATCGGCCCTGCACTGATGACAGCAGCTACCCTAGCATTCGTGGTCGTGCTTGGCCTTTGGCCCAGCACGATGACGACGCTGGTTGCCGTCTCGTTCTCGGTCGTGGTAAGCATCTTGGTCGGCCTATTTCTAGGCATATGGGCCTATCGCAGCGAAAAAGTGTCGGCGATTCTGACACCATTCTATGACTCGCTGCAGACTGTTCCGGTGTTCTCCTATCTCGCCATCATAATCCTTGTTTTTGGCTTCGGACAGGTCGCGGGGCTGATCGCGACCGTGATCTTTGCGATGCCTCCGATGGCCCGGGCGGCCGAGCTTGCGCTCAAGGGAGTGCCTGACGAACTACGCGAGCTGGCCGAAATAGCTGGCTGCACGCCGCGACAGAAATTATGGCTAGTTGACCTGCCGGCTCGCAGTTCTATCCTGTTGCTCGGGGTTAACCAGGTGATCATGCTATCTCTAGCAATGGTGATCATCACATCCGTCATCGGCGCGGGCGGCCTGGGCGGCAATGTCATCTCCAGCTTGCGTTCCATGCGGCTTACCGAAGCGCTGCTGTCGGGACTGGCCATCACTTTCATCGCGATCATTCTCGACCGGACGACCCGTTCCTGGGCCGCGCGGAGACAAGCTCATCGCACCGCCGGGATCTCTAGCTGGTACCTGGCCGGCATGGTGTTTGTTGCTTCGATAATATTCGGTTTGATTTTTCCCGAGATCGGGCTTCTTGACGGCAAACCGATGGTGAATATCGGCCGCCAGCTCGACAGCGCACTCGCCGCCTTCAACGTCGCTGCCGGCCCAAGCCTCACATACGTGAAGGACGGTTTCATCGGCTGGCTCCTGCGTCCGTTCCGCGAGGCGGTCGCCGCGTTCCCCTGGACGTCGATGACACTTCTCTTGGCCGCGCCGGCATTGCTGGCAGCGCGGATCGGAATGGCATTCGTGATTGCACTGTTGCTGACGGCTATCGCGGCTCTCGGGCTTTGGGACAAAGCGATGATTTCCCTTTATCTGGTCGTCGTGTCCATCCTGGGCGCCTTTGTCATCGGTTTGCCGATAGGAATTCTGGCTGGGCTCTCTAACTGGTTCAACCGAATTGCCACGATCGTCGTCGACATCATCCAGACCCTACCGACCTTCGTGTACCTCATCCCGGTGGTGGCCTTCTTCGGCGTCGGTGATTTCGCAGCCTTTCTCGCAATCCTTATTTTTGTGATTGCCCCAATCGTCCGATATACCGCTTCCGGCCTCCGGCAGGTCCCTGAGCAATTGTCCGAGGCGGCCACGATGGTCGGATGCACGACGATGCAGAAGTTGCGATGGGTCCAGCTGCCTGTTGCGATGCCCCAGCTCATACTCGGACTTAATCAGGCCGTTATGCTCGGTTTCTCCATGCTTGTCATCACGGCTCTCGTCGGCTCGCGAGGGCTTGAGGAAACCACTTTGGTTGCCGTTTCGAAGGTGAGGCCAGGCGATGGTCTCGTTGCAGGTTTTGGAATCGCCGTGCTTGCGATTATCTTGGATCGCCTCCTTGGGATTGCGGCACAACGCGCGGAACGCCGTTACGCCCCGTCTCAAGCGGCCCACTGATCTCGACATCAAAAAAGGACGTCACATGCAAACCTTCGATTTCGTCGTGGTCGGTGCCGGTTCCGCCGGCTGCGCGCTTGCCTATCGCTTAAGCGAAAATCCGGCCCATCGGGTGCTGCTTCTTGAGGCAGGTCCGCGGGACTGGAATCCGCTCATCCGGCTTCCTGTCGGTGAAGCCCTGACCATTGGCGGCGCGATCGACTGGAAGTTTAAAACGGAGCCTGAAAACGGCCTTGACGGACGCGCGCTTGACGCGCCCCGGGGAAAGGTTCTTGGCGGATCATCGGCTATCAATGGCCAGCTGTACGTGCGCGGACATCAGGGTGATTTCGACGAATGGGAATCCCTCGGCTGCCCCGGCTGGGGCTACAGGGACGTCCTACCCTACTTCCGGCGCGCGGAAAGCTGGGCGGGTGAACCCGATCAGACCCGGGGAACCGTGGGGCCGCTCAAGACCATCCTCGGTCGTTATCGCACGCCACTCTACGAGGCTTTTCTAAACGCCGGGGCTGAAAAGGGGTACAAGGTCGTCAAGGACTATAACCAGGGCAACACGGAAGGGTTTGCCTGGGCTCAGTTCACGCAGGAGCATGATCGTGCCAAGCGATGCTCGTCGGCCCATGCTTATCTGAACGCCGCGAAAGGCCGCAAGAACCTGACGGTGCAGACGGGATGCCACGTTACCGCGCTGAACGTGAACGGCAATACATGCAGTGGCCTGACCTACGTCCGGGGTGGGCGGACTGAATCGGTGTCGGCGGGCGAAGTCATTCTCTCGGCCGGGGCGTACCAATCGCCGCAGATCCTCATGCTCTCGGGCATCGGCGCTGCAAGCCCGCTGCAATCTCTCGGGATCACTCCGAAACATGACCTTCCCGGCGTCGGCCAGAACCTTCAGGATCACTGCGGTGGTCTGATCCAGTCCCGTTGCTTGCAGACTATGACCTACCACCAGTTTCGCAATCCACTCAGGGCGCTCGGCGCCATCTGGGACCTTTACGTGAACGCACGAGGTCCACTGTCCGTATTCCCAATGAATGCAGTGGCTTTCGTGAAAAGCAATGAAGCCGAGCCGCGCCCGGATCTCGAGTTCCTCTTCTTTCCCGTCGCAACGGATATCCAGGGTGGCAGCAACCGATACGCCGCGTTCAACGGATACGCGATAACGTGGGGGATCATGCGTCCGCGCTCGCGTGGGTCGGTTACACTGGCTTCTGCCGATCCCTTCGCAAAACCGGTTATCCGGCACAATTACCTAACCGATCCTCACGACGTGAAAGTCAACAATGAGGGACTTCGGATCGCGCGCAAGCTGAATTCGGCAAAAGCGTTCGATGCCTTCCGAGGAGAGGAAGTCGATCCGGGCGTGCAATGCACAACCGATGCCGAGATATCGGCGTATAACCGCCGAACCATGGGTAGCCACTATCACCCTTCCGGAAGTTGCCGAATGGGCGATGACGACATGGCGGTGGTCGATCCTTCCCTTCGCGTCAGGGGATTGAACGGCTTGCGTGTAGCCGACGCATCCATCATGCCGCGGGTCACCTCCGGAAACACCAATGCCCCATCGATCATGATCGGCGAAAGAGCCGCAGACCTGATCCTGAACGGCTGACTTTTCGTCAGTGCCATATTTGCTTTGGATATCCTGATCATGAGCCCGCAACGATTTGCTTCTGCGGAGAGAGCGCCTCTCATAGCCATTACGCCGGATTGTCATCAGAGGCTCGATCATCCGACAGAAGCCACATATGTCGTGCGGATGAACTACGCCGCCGCGCTCGCGGAGTGCGGAGCTCTGCCGGTGATGCTCGCCTATATTCCTGAGCGTATCGCTGATATCGTCGACCGCTTCGATGGCTTTTTGATCTCGGGAACTACGCCCGGAATATCGGAAGTCCCGGGCCGCTCAGAGTTCGAGAAAGCCCTGATCGACGCCGTTCTCAACGCGGGCAAACCGCTGATGGGTATCTGCAACGGAATGCAGATGGTGGGACTTGTGCTCGGCGGACGGCTCGTTGATCTCGGCGAGCGCCAAAGCGATCGGGGGCCGATGCATTTGCCTCACCCGGTCCCCGATGCGGTTGCGCACTCTATATCTCTGTCGCCTGAAAGCCGCCTGTCCGGACTTACGCCCGAACCGATCACGCAGGTGAACAGCCTGCATCGCCAGGCTATCGAGCTACCGGGCAATTTTCTTGTTGCCGCGACTGCTGCCGACGGTGTGGTCGAGGCGATCGAGGGTTTCGGACCGGCCTATGTGGTGGGAACACAGTGGCACCCCGAGTACCGGATCACCGATTTCGACAAAAAGCTCATGGCAGACTTCGTCGCAGCCGCCCGCACCCTAGAAGAAAGACGGTAAATGGCGAACTATGTGGTCATTGGTGCGGGCGTCATCGGCGTCGCGACGGCGTGGCAACTGTGCAAGGCAGGTCATCGCGTTATGCTGGTGGACAAACATGGGGGACCGTGCGGCGGGACCAGCCAGCGCAACGGAGCCCAACTGAGCTATTCCTACTGTGACGCTCTTGCATCTCCGGCCATTCTCGGCCGCCTTCCGTCAATCCTAATGGGACGGGATCCAGCCTTCGGGATCCGCTTGCAGGCCGACCCTCGTTTCCTTTCATGGGGGCTGCGTTTTCTTCTGAATTGTTCGCCCGGTATCTCGTCCCGCAATACCGACGCGCTTTTGAAAATGGCGGCTGCAACCGAATTGCTCCTCCCCAATCTGCTGGACGAGTTCCCGCTCGCCTTTGATTATTCGGTCCCAGGAAAGCTGGTCATTTGCCGCGATGCCGAGGCTTTCAGCAATGCCGCGAGGCAGGTCGCTTGGAAACAGGCGCACGGTATAAAGATCGAGCGGCTCGACCGTGCCGAAGCAGAGCGCGTCGAGCCAGCTCTTGCCCATTATGCAGACGAATTCGCGGGTGTCGTGTGGAGCCCAAACGATGCGGTCGGAAATCCATACAGCTTTTGCAAGGGATTGATTTCAGGTCTCGAAGCGCGTTACGAACTTCGCGCACGATATGACGCCGATGTTACGAGCCTGGTGAAACGCGACGGCAAAGTCGTGGGCGTTGTCTTCCGTAATATGGAAACGGAGATGTGCGACGGTGTTGTCCTAGCCACTGGTTACGACACCAGGCTGATGGAAGGGCGCAAGTTTGACAAGATCTGGCCGGTCCAGGGATATTCCCTGACTACGCCAGCTTCAGCCGATGCCATGCGCGCTTCCATTACTGATCCCAAACGTCGCGTTGTTTTCGCACGACTTGGGGACACTGTCAGAATTGCAGGCGTCGCAGATATCGGTCCGCGTCACTTCAGTTTTGATCAAGAGCGCTATGACCGATTCAAGCAGGCGGTGGCATCGATATTCTCGCGCGGCTTCGACCTAAACGACTGTGTTGGGTGGAGTGAAGCAAGACCGTGTACACCATCTTCGCGACCGATCGTCGGACGATCGAAACTTCCTGGCCTTTACCTTAACTTGGGGCACGGCGCGTTTGGCTGGACGTTGTGCCTTGGCTCCGCCCAACGCGTGGCGTCCGTCATCTCTGATGACCGTAGATGATGCTGTATAGAGCTATGGATTTTAGAAGAAGGGCGATGTAGGCTATTCTTCAGGCAGGGACTTATCTTATGAAACTTCCGCCAATGAACACGCTTCCGACCTTCGTCATCGCCGCGCAGCGACTTAATTTTTCGCAGGCCGGGCAAGAACTTAATATCACTCACGCCGCGGTCAGCAATCAGATGAAGCGTCTGGAGGACTGGTTCGGACGCAAGCTTTTTGAGAGGTCAGGACGCGGATTGCGGTTGACAACGGCGGGACGTGAATTTCTGACCGCGGTCGATGGCTCGCTTTTGGCAATTGAAACCGCAAGTCAGAAACTTCGGGTCTTGAGGGACCGCAAAAAGATCGCGGTTGCTTGCCTTCCGTCAATCGCCACGCGGTGGCTGGTGCCAGCTTTGGGCGACTTCCTGCAGCGGCAGCCGGGCGTATCCGTCGAGCTTTCATATGCCGAGGCTTTCCAAATCTTCGATCCGGAGAAACATGACCTCATGATCACCCATCTGGAAGAGCTTCCGGAGCGGGTTCAGGCCACTAAAATATTCAATCGAGCGAGTAGGCCCGTTGCCAGCCCCGCCTACGTCAGGGAGCGAGATCACGGGATCGAAGGACGCTTGGAGGGTGCGCGATTGCTACATGATGCATCGACGCAGGATTGGGAGGATTGGTTTGCGCTAGCTGGGTTTCATCCGACCCATTCAACACACGGGCCGGTTTTTCCCGATTTCAACTTCCTTTTTACATCCGTGCTCGCAGGCCATGGCGTTGCACTATGCCCAGTGGAAGTTTTCGCGCAAGAAATAGCGCGGGGCGACCTTATCGTCTTGTCCGATATTGCAACGCGAACAGATCAAAATTACTACATCGTAACCGCGGAAAGACGGGTTCCAGCGGTGGCCAGTTTTGTGAAGTGGTTTCAAAGCCGGGTTTCGTCAACTGTCTAGGTGCTACCAGAGACGGCGTGTGGTTCATCATTAAGGAGCGCGTCGAGAATGGTCCTGATAAGTCGGCTGGACGGTGAATTCCGCGTTTTCAACAGGCCTACCTCTCGACTAGGCGCTCCATGAAGGGGCAGCTTGGCTATACGCAAGCCTTCGTAAAGCGGTGAACTCCAATCTGGAATCACTGACACGCCCAGCCCTGCGTCGACCATGAGCATTATCGCCTCGAGCGAGTCTAGTTCGAGCCATTCACGCGGACGCAAATTCAGTGTTTGCATGTGGGTGTCTGCCAACCGTCCTCCCCAATTGTTACGGTCATATCTGATAAAAGGTCTTTGCTTTAATAACTCGGGAACGGACTCCTGCGCACAATCGAGGGGTGCCAGAAGCACGAACGGTTCCGACCGGATGAGGGTCCATTCCAGTGTCTTCGGAAGCGGGAACGGTGGCTTTACCAAGATCGCCGCATCGATTTTTCCATCCAGCAGACTTTGATAGAGTTCGGTGGAAGTTCCGGGCAGGAGAAAGACATCGACTCCGGGAACAGCGTCGAAAACTCTGCGAAGCGCTGTAGGTAGTAACCCTGTCAGCGCCGTTGAGATCGCGCCTAGTCGGAGTTCACCAAATGGCTCTTCACTGTGTGCCAGTCCTTTGAGCTGGCGGATATCGCCCAGTATCTGACGACTCTTCTCTAATATTGCATTTCCCGCTTCAGTTGCCTTGACCCGACGTCCCATGCGCGTCAGCAACGGCACGCCAAGCTCATCCTCAAGTGTCTGAATACGCTGAGAAATAGCAGCAGGTGTGATGCCGAGCCGACGCGACGCTTCAGCCAGCGACCCGTTCTCAACGACAGTTAAAAACGTCTTCAAAAAACGTGTTTCCATAGTGACTATTTCTATCGACTGAAGGGACAAATTGGAATGTTTTTGTATGGTTTCCCACAGTTCATAGTCCTATTGAAAAAGGAGAAACAACGTGGATCTTCAGATTAAAAACAAAACAGCTCTTGTCTTCGGTGGCGGTGGCGGGCTGGGTGGTGCGATCGCGCGTGCGCTTGCAGCAGAAGGCGCTCAAGTCGTAGTGGCTGATATTAACTCTGAAAGTGCAGAGGAAACCGCAAAGGCGGTCGTTGCCGACGGCGGGCGGGCGGTACCGATAACATGGGATATGGCCGACCTTTCGGTGATCCCGGATAAGCTGGCTGAGATCCAAAAAGTTTTTGGGCCGGTTGATATCCTCATCAACAACTCTGGAGGTCCACCTCCGACGCCTGCTGCGGGCCAATCGCCGGAAGACTGGTCGAAATATTTTGACATGATGGTGCGCTCTGTCATCGCTGTGACCGACGCGGTCTTGCCGAGCATGCGGGAACGCAAATGGGGCCGCATCATCACTTCGACTTCGTCAGGCGTAGTGGCTCCGATCCCCAATCTCGGCATATCTAACAGCCTTCGTCTTGCCCTTGTCGGCTGGTCCAAGACGTTGGCACGTGAGGTCGGCAGAGACGGCATCACCGCCAATATCGTCCTACCTGGGCGGGTTGCGACAGGCCGCATCGTCTTCTTGGACGAGCAGAAGGCCAAACGCGAAGGGCGGAAAGTCGAGGATGTGACGGCGGAAAGCACGTCCTCGATCCCTGTCGGTCGCTACGGTGACCCAAAAGAGTATGGCGACACTGTAGCCTTCCTTGCAAGCAAGCGCGCTTCCTACATCACCGGTTCTGTCATCCGAGTGGATGGCGGTCTCATCAACAGTATCTAATTGAAGGATTCATCATGTCGCTCGATCGGCAAGTCATTGAGACGCTGAAAGCAATATCCACTGCCACCTTGACAACTGTCCTGCTGAAAAAGGGGCTTCGAAATGTCTGGATGCGCGGCACAAGACCGCTGCGACCCGGACAGGGCCGTGTCGTCGGAAAGGCCTTCACGCTCCGCTTCGTTCCGGCCCGCGAGGACCTCGCAACTCCAGAGAGCTGGGCGTCGCCTATCTCCACCCGCGCCGCGATCGAGGCCATGCCGGAGGGCTGCATTGCTGTGGCCGACGCGCTTGGCGTCACGGACGCCGGTATTTTCGGAGACATCTTGTGTGCGCGCATGGCAAGGCGCGGCGTTGCCGGCCTGGTGACCGACGGCGTCATGCGCGATGGCGAAGGCGTACTCGCGAGCGGCATGAAAGTCTGGTGTGATGGCGTAGCTGCACCACCATCCGTTGCGGGTCTGACCTTCGTCGGTTGGCAAGAGCCCATTTCCTGCGGCGGCGTTGCCGTCTTCCCGGATGACGTTGTTGTGGTGGACGATGACGGAGCGGTGCTTATTCCCGCCAAGTTGCTTGATGCCGTTTTAGCAGAGGCGCCCGAACAGGAACGTATGGAGGCCTGGATCATGACCGAAGTCGATCGTGGTGTGCCACTCCCCGGTCTATACCCGATGAACTCAGAGACCAAAGTTCGGTATCAGGCATGGAAAGACAGTGAGAAATGACCTTTGGTGGCGACTCGAAAGGCGTTTATGCAATCGCGACGACGCCTTTTCTGGGAGATGGATCGATCGACTTTTCGTCGATCGATCGTCTTACGGATTTCTATGTCGGCAGTGGCTGCAGCGGCATCACAATTCTCGGTATCATGGGTGAGGCTCCGAAACTGGATCCGGAAGAAAGTCGCGCAGTCGTCAGACGTGTCGTCTCCCGCGCAGATATTCCCGTCATTGTCGGGGTCTCGGCGCCTGGCTTTGCCGGTATGCGCTCGCTTGCGCGTGACTCGATGGATATGGGCGCGGCTGGTGTGATGATCGCGCCGCCATCGGCGCTGCGCACCGACGACCAGATTATTGGGTATTTTGCAGGAGCCGTAGAAGCGATAGGCGCGGATATCCCATGGGTCCTGCAGGACTACCCGTTAACCTTGACGGTTGTCATGTCCCCCGGTGTAATTGCCAAGGTCATGGAAAACCATCCAAGTTGTAGGATGTTGAAACACGAAGACTGGCCGGGACTTGAAAAGATATCAAAACTCCGCGCGATGCAGAGATCGGGGGAGTTGCGGCTATTTTCCATCCTGTGCGGTAATGGCGGTCTGTTTTTGGACTTCGAACCAGAACGCGGCGCGGACGGCGCGATGACCGGTTACGGGTTCCCTGACATGTTGACCGAGCTTATCAATCTCTTTTCTGCAGGCATGAGAGACAAAGCGCACGACCTCTTCGACGCGCACCTTCCGTTGATCCGTTACGAACAGCAGCCCGGTGTTGGCTTGGCGGTTCGTAAGCATGTCCTCATGCGGCGAGGGTTGATTGCGACCGATGTGCAACGCGCGCCAACGCAGAGATTGTCGCCTGCGGCTAGAGTGGAAATCGACTACCTCCTGTCGCGTCTTGCAAAACACGACACACGGGCGGCGTTCTGATTGTTAGGCGCTCACACAGCCGCATAAATCCCAGATAATGGTGAACCTCACAGGTAGGGGTCTCACCTTAATCCAATTTCTGGTTCAACGCGATTTCGCCAATGGACGGCAGGCTTCAAAGTGTGCCCATTCGTAATCGTTGGGCAGCTGCCACCGCAGAGCCGGCGATGCCAACTGGCTGGAGCTCTCACCATCGGCCTTAAAGAGATCGTTCCTCGCCACAGCATCTGTAACGAAAATCGATCCTGTTGAAATGAGATATAGATTGTCTTCACAAGGGTCCTTGGTTTGTACTGCTGGACGGGATGACCACGAATGCCAGTGGTTTTTGCGATGAAAGGCTGGGGATTAAGGAATGTTTTCAGGAAAAGTTGCCGTTGTAACTGGCGCGACCTCCGGGATCGGTCGTGCGATTGCAGTTCACCTTGCCAAGGGCGGCGCTCACATTTTTTTGGTGGGTCGCAATATTGCCCGCGGTTCCGAGATCGAAGCAGAAGCGCTTCGCGCCGGTGCGGCGTCGGCAACGTTCTTTGCTGTTGATGTCGCAGCTAGCAGCGCTGCGGACGATATTGTCGTAGCCGTTAAGGCAAAACACACTCGTATTGATATTCTCTTCAACTGCGCCGGCATCGAGTACCGGGGAGATGCCCTCACCTGCACAGATCAAGAGTGGGATAAGACGCTGGCTACCAATTTGACCTCCGTATTTAAGCTTTCACAGTCCGTAGCGCGACATATGAAACATATCGGTATCAATGGCTCCATCGTTAACATCGCCTCAGATTGGGGCGTGGTGGGTGCGCGAAATGCGTTAGCCTATAGTGTCTCGAAAGGTGGAGTCGTGCAGCTGACGCGGTCGATGGCGCTCGATCTTGCTACCTATGGCATCCGGGTCAACGCTGTCTGCCCAGCAGATACAGATACGCCGATGCTCGAAGGTGAGGAAAATCTGGAAAGAAGGACCGCGCTCCTTGAAACGAGAGGAAAAAACCTCCCCATCGGGCGAGTTGCTCAAGCCAGCGAAATCGCAAGTGTTGCTTGCTTTCTTGCATCCGACGGAGCCAGCTTTATGACCGGCTCTATTGTCCCGGTCGATGGCGGCTCAACTGCCGCTTAGGTCGATTTATGAGAGACAGGCTAGATTTTCTCGAGCAGGTTTTGCGGGTCAGCGTCATTATAGCTGTGGTTATCCTGCTCGTATTCGTCCAATATTTAGTCTCCTCCCGGTCGCTCTATTGGGTGTATTGATTAATAATCCAGCCACTGATTTATAATATACTCCACTGTCCTTACCAGAAGCAATCAATGTGGTTTGCTATCCCCATTACCCATCTTTTCCTAAAGACCGACAATAGCCCAATCGACAGCCAAGCTCGTTTGCCGCATGTTGGCGAATATTAGGCGGCGTTGAATACGGCTTAATTCATCACAACTACACTCTGAGACCGCGAAAACAGTGCGGCCAGGGTCAGCAATACCGCACTGAGAGTGCCCCTTACTTTGCTGCTGCAAGCACGTCGGCGTGAGTTCCGCCAACTGGGTCATGAGAAGAACTTTCGCGTGCGCCGCAATATCGCTCACTGTTTAATCTCTCTTCATAGAGAGGCTCGAAGCCATGCTGTTCTGTCGAACTCGTCAGTCGTCGAGACCCGTTGCGTTTGTAGGGTTTTCGCGAGGCTCGACAAGGCGTTTGGCGCCCGACGAATAACCGGACGCCTACGGCAGACTTAGACGTTCCCAAGTTTGCTCTTTCGCAGTTACGATCCTTGAGTGTGTAACGCGAGGGCGGGAAGACGGAGAAGCGGCGGTTCGCGGTGAGGCATCGCCAGGGCCTCAGGCCCCGCGCCGTTCCTGCTTGAGCTGGTCACCACGGACCTTGCTCTGGAACTCGAATACCCATCCAGGATATTCCGCAGGCAGCTTACTGACCTCATCAAGTGTTCTCAGTTCGGCGTCCGTCAGCGCCACCTTGGTCGCGGCGATATTATCATCAAGTTGCTCTGGCTTCTTGGCACCGATGATTACACTGGTTACAGCCTTTTGGTGGAGCAGCCAGGCGAGCGCGATCTGGGCGATCGAGACACCTTTGGCCTCGGCGATCGGCTTCATCGCGTCGATAACGTTGTAGCCGCGTTCCTCATTGACCGGCGGGAAATCGAAGGTGGCGCGGCGGTTGTCGCCGTCCTTGGCGCCGTCGCGGCTATATTTGCCTGACAGGAAACCTCCCGCCAGCGGACTCCACACCATCAACCCGATGCCTTCGGATTGCATCATCGGTACCAGTTCCCGCTCCAAGTCGCGTCCAGCGATCGTGTAGTGTGCCTGTAGCGAAGCGAAGCGGGCCAGATTCAATTGGTTGGAGATACCAACGGCCTTTGCGATCTGCCAGGCGGCCCAGTTGGAGACGCCGATATAGCGGACCTTGCCCTGTTGGACGACTGTTTCAAGCGCACGCAGCGTCTCCTCCATCGGCGTGAGTTGGTCGAAGCCATGGATCTGATAAAGATCGATATGTTCGACCTGAAGACGCTTGAGGCTGGCCTCCAGGGCGTAGAGCATATGCGAGCGGGACGTGCCGCGCGCATTTGGGCCTTCGCCCGTAGGACCAAAGAATTTGGTGGCGACGATCATATCTTCCCGTGCGATCCCGAGGTTACGCAACGCCTGGCCGGTGATCTGTTCGGCAAGACCTTTTGAGTAGGCATCGGACGTATCGATGAAGTTGATGCCGGCGTCGATTGCGGTCTTGATCAGACCGTCAGCTTCTTTCTGCTGGAGGCCGCCCATACTGCTGTAGATACCCGTACCGCCGCCAAAGGTCATAGTGCCGAGGCAAAGCTCAGAAACGAACAGGCCGGTACGGCCGAGAATGTTGTAGCGCATGGGGATCTCCTAATTTAACGAAACGGACAGGCGGATGGATCATGGGATCGAGCCGAGTGGTCCCACGATCACCAAAGATTGTGAGATGCCGCTTTTCAAGCCATTTGAGCCATAGTGTTCTCCGTTTTATAATGCACCGACCGTGGCTTCTCCATGCCGGATCGTTGCAATGCCTTGCCTGATTGGATCAAATTCCTTCCTGATCATTGGATGATGCTTGCTTTCGCTGGAAGTCCAAAGGATTGAAATGACATGCACGAAACTCTCGCCGATCTTGCTTACCGTCACGCCACTCAGCCAGGGAGGGTGTCGATCCCGCGTGTGAGCGTTCATGTCGCGACGGAGACGAGCTGGCCGATCCCAGTGCTATACCAGCCCATGCTCGGCATCGTTTTGCGCGGCGCTAAGCGCGTGGTTATCGGTGATCGCACGCTTCATTATGATACCAATCATTTTTTTATCGCTTCTATCGATGTGCCTGCATCAAGCGTCATGATCGAGTCTTTGCCCGAGGCGCCCTACGTCGCAGCGAGGCTGGCTATAGACCAAGATGTCCTCAGGGACATGGTTGTTGATATACCCTGCGAGGCCGGTGACAATACTACGGCTTTCGCTGTGGCCGCTATGACCCCGGAGCTTCTTGATGCTTGGTCACGGATGTTGCGACTACTTGATGCCCCGGACGAAATCGACATGCTGGCGCCTCTGATCGAGCGCGAAATTTTGTTTCGCATCTTGCAGGGGCCACAAGGGGCCCTGCTTCGCCAGGCCGCTCGAGCCGATAGCCGGATCGCGCAAGTCAGGGATACTATCGCCCATTTGCGCGCGAACTTCGATCGCGTTGTCAGAATTGAAGAGTTGGTGGAAATTACCGGGATGAGCGTGGCGACGTTTCACCGCCACTTCCGAGCCGCGACCGCGATGAGCCCACTGCAATATCAGAAGGCGCTCCGCCTGCAGGAGGCAAGACGGCGTTTGATCGCGGACGCCGATGCGTCCGGCGCAGCTTATGCCGTTGGCTATGAGAGCGCATCGCAATTCAGCCGCGAGTACACACGCATGTTTGGCGCGCCGCCAGCTCGCGATGCCGCGAGGCTGCGTGCCAGCAAGAACTAATGAGCAGGCACACGAAAAATACGCTGAGATCATGGAACTTTGCTGCGGATCCAGATCGTATCGTCCGCTTCGATCTTAATCTGTCGGCGCGAGATTTCATGCGCGCATGACGCAACCTTGCAGGCCCGCGATGATCAGCCCGCTGCCTTTTATGAGGTTTGACCCGCTAGCCGCGGCCGTTGCAAACGCCTGAGCGTTGCGGATACGCGCTTGCCCGGCTCTATGGCGTCGATCAACAAAAGGCGGCCGTTGGCGCGCCCATCGCCAACTTTCTGAGGCATTCATCCCGACGATCCGCCCAGTGTGAAAGAGCACATCACCGACGCTCTGCGCACGGGAGAGCCGTTCAGCATGAATATCGCCTGGCCGACTGTGACGGGACCAGTTCTATGGCAGAAGTACGATTTTGCCCCTCGTATGGCGCTGTTCCAGCGCGCGAAAAGCCTCTCGCACCTCGTCGAGCGAGTATACGGCGGCGATGGGAATCTCCAAGTCACCGTCGGCGATGAGCTTTGCCAATTCCGCGAGTACGCCGACATTTGCAGCGTCAATATGGCCTACGGCTTTAACCCCGAACGTCGCGACCGCGGCGAAGTCGATGAGAGTGTTCACGCGTAGCGGCGGCACACCGAGATCGGTCACGGCGAGTTTCACATAGCCGCCACCGAAAAAGTCCAGGAAGGCGTCGACGCGACCCTGCGGTGCCGCGGCTTTAAGACGGTCAGGCAGGTTGTCCCCGTAGTTGACTGGGATGACGCCATGGGCAGACAACCAGTCGTCGTTGGATGGGCCGGCGATCCCGAGGACCGTGGCGCCAGCACGCTTTGCCAACTGCACAGCGATCGTGCCTACACCCCCTGCGGCGGCAGACACGGCAACGGTGTCGCCGACGGCGAGCTCGACGGCGCGCACCGCGGCGTAGGCGGCGGTCCCGGCGGTGAACAGTGCGCCGGCGACCTCCCACGATACTGCCGATGGCTTGAGAGTCAGATTACTGGCCGGCACGACGACGAATTCTGCTTGGCTGACGCGCTTGTTACGAGGGCAAAAGCCCAGCACTTCTTCGCCGACCGTAAGCGTCTCAACGCCGGGGCCGACTTCGACGACCACACCAGCCAAGTCCGCACCTTGACCCGACGGTAATGTGTGGGGCAATACAGAAACGACATTGGACGAGCTTGAGACAACGGCCAGGTCGGCGCCCTGACCCGTTGGAAGCGGGCCTGACATTGCGCCCCGGCGGATCACCGTTTCGCCAGGGTTGATACCCGCCGCCTTGACCGCCACAAGCACCTCGCCGGTTCCCGGTGACGGACGCGGAACGCGGCGCACTTCGAGCACATCGACGTCACCATAGTGATCAAATCGCACGGCTTTCATGTCGGACATGGCGTGTTCTCCCGTTCAGCGTTGAATAGTCTCAGACCGCATCGGTCGTTGTCACCCATCGGCCTCACTCTGGGGCCAGATGCTTGAATCGAGTGGGTTGACGATCGCCGACGATCGCGCCCGGTGCGAAAGCCTGGCCGAGCATCGCCAGTTCGTCCGGGCTTAGTTGAATGTTCAAGGTGGCGAGGTTTTCGGGCAGCCGCGACGGCCGGCTCATCCCAACCAGCGGCACAATGTCGTCCCCGCGCGAGAGCACCCACGCAATCGCGATCTGTGCCGGCGAGAATCCCTTTGTGGCCGCCAGTTCTTTGAGGACCGCCACACGTTCGAGATTGTGGAGAAGGTTGTCGCCCTGAAAGCGGGGAAAAAGTTGGGCGCGCGGATCGTCGGCCGGCAAAAGCCTTTCGATGTTGCCCAACAACAAGCCTTGCGCCACCACACTGTAGCTGACGATGCCAATTCCAAGCTCTCGTGCTGTCGGTAGAATCTGGGGTTCGATCAGCCGTGTCGCCAGCGAATATTCGATCTCCAGCGCAGCGATAGGATGAACGGCGTGCGCTCGTCGGATGTCTTCTGGACCGGCTTCGGAAAGGCCGAGGAAACGGACTTTCCCCTCTTGGATAAGGTCAGCGATAGCGCCGACCGTATCTTCAACCGGGACATTGGGATCGATGCGCCCTGGCTGATAGATGTCGATCACGTCGACACCCAACCGTTGAAGCGAGTAGGCGGCAAAATTCTTGACGGAATTGGGCCGGGTGTCGAAGCCTAGAAATGCTCCGTTGTGAGACTTCAGCGCCCCGAATTTGACGCTGATGACGGCCTCGTCGCGCCGCCCCTTGATGGCTCGGCCGACCAGCATTTCGTTATGGCCCATTCCATAGAAGTCGCCGGTGTCGAGCAGGTTGATCCCCGAATCGAGCGCGGCATGGATCGTGGCGATGCCGTCTTCCTCGCTATTGCGGTTCTCGGCCACGTTCGAGCCCAGGAAGTTCGACATCCGCATACAACCCAGCCCGATTGCCGAGACGGTCGGTCCTCGCGCGCCAAGTCGCCTCATCTTCATCACAGGCTCCTTTTCTGGGCCGAAGGCCCTTGAATCGGCCCCCGAACGGCCGGCCTTGACCGGCACGATCCGAGTGCATATTAATAGAATGGTCGTTCAAACTATTATGGCGACAGCGCTGTGCCTGTCAAGTTTCTTAGAATGACTACTCTAGTTCATGAAGAGGGAAACCCGTGAGGAAAGTCGATCCGGTCAAGTACGAGGAAAAGCGCCGCGCGATTCTCGAAGCGGCCGCCCGGTGCTTCGGGCGCAATGGATTTCACGGGGCCTCAATCTCCCACATATGCGCCGAAGCGGAGATGAGCGCCGGCCACCTCTACCATTACTTCCCCAGCAAGGAGGCGATCATTGAAGCGATGATCGACGCCAACCTTGAGCGTGCCGCGAACAGATTTGGTGAGACGGCCAAGGGGGAATCTGTTCTCGACGCTCTCGTGACGCACCTAGAGCGAAGTGCTCCCGATGATGGCCGGCGCGCGTCGCTTTTGTTCGATATGTTCGCAGAAGCCGGCCGCAACCCGACAATGGCAAGAATCCTCAGCAAGCACAGTCATGAGATGCAGGCTCTCCTTGTCGATCTTCTGCGTCGCGGCCAGGAGCGGGAAGAGGTTGATCGTTCCCTCGACCCGGAGGTGGTCGCGTCCGTACTTATCAGCCTCGTTGATGGGTCAAAGACCCTCACGCTGCGCAATCCGCACCTAGCACCGCACAGTTACGGCGAAGCCCTCCGGACGCTGATCTCCCGGTTTCTTTCTCCCCCGGCCTCAAAGTGACGCCGCTCATGAGCGACCCAATTCCGGAGGTCGATGAAGCTGGAGCGCTGTTTGCTGATGCACGCACTCAGGTCATGGCGCTTCGCGCCAACTATCAGCAGGGCATACAGGCGACGGATGGCGCTTGCGATCCGCTCCCGCCACGTTCCGGTCTCGGTAGACCGACACGGAGTCCTCTGGCACACGGAGAGTTGCAAACGCTGTCCGATCGCGGTCGATGTTGGGGTCAGGATGGCGATTATTTCACCATCCGTCCCTAGTCGTTGGTGATAGGTAAACCACAAACCGGTGATGGAGTCGGCTCTATCGCTTGCGGAGTTAGGAGCGTGGACAACATCACACGCTTGAACCGCTCAATGGCCTTGGGACTGCGTTCGACCTTCATCCTTAGCATGGCTCCATGCCATGAGGAGAGCAGAACGTCTGCCAGATCATCCGGGTCAAGGTCGGCCCGCACACTTGCCGAAGCCTGCGCTGACCGGATGCCGGCAGAGAAATGCCGGGTGAGGATGGCGAAGATTTGTTCGAGCCGACCGCGGATCAGGTCACTGTGTTCAGCCGTCTCCAAGCTCATGTTGCTAATCATACATCCGTGCCGCCAACCAGCGCCGCCCAGGGCGTCGGTGATGGCATCGAAATAGGCCATCAAGCGACTCACGGGTGTGAGGGTCTCATCACCCAGGGTCGCCGCTATGATGGCTTCAGTTCGCTCGACGTAGCGATCAAGTACGGCGATTGCGAACGATTCCTTCGACCCGAAGTGATTGATGAAAGAACCCTGTGGCACCCCCGCTTCGGCGCATATTTCACGGACTCCGACTGCGAAGAAGCCGCGCTTGTGCAGCGTCGTTACGCCAGACTCAATGAAGCGTTCTCGAAGTGATTGTCGTCCCATGACAACATATACGCACGTACGTATTTATTTGACAAGCGCTTTCTGCCCGCGTTTATTGGGGAATTGGGAAGCGGTTTCGTCCCCGCCCCAGTCGAACCAGGAGAACGGATTATGACCTACCTTGATATGACGCTCGGTGGACTCGAAGCAGCTAGTTCTGCGCTTGCAGGAAAGGGGCCGGTCCAGATGGTAAACTTGCTTCGTTACCGCGAAACGGCAACCTATGACGCCGACGCTGGATATGCGCCCTGCTCCGGCGAGGAGGCGTATCTTCAGCGCTACATCCCCGCCTTCGCTAAGGTAGCCGCCGACGTCGCTCCCGGAGAGGCATTTTCAGTCTCGTGGATCGGCGCGGTGCTGGCGACGCTGGTTCCACCGACGGGAGAGACTTGGCACGCAATCGCAATTGTCGAATATCCCAGCTTTGAGGTTTTGAGGCGGATTATCGACAGCCCAGCATATAAGTCGGAGGCCGATCCCCATCGTCGTGCCGCCCTCGACGACTGGCGATTCATCGCCAGCCAGAAGATGGGTCTTCCGGGTTGATCGCCCTTACGTGGGCGACAGGTCAATACGGCGTGCACAGGAGCTCGAATTATGCCTAATCGCGATTTCACATCCGGGACAATGGAGACGAACCGTCATCGCACACGCTGGATCGAGTTCGGGCCAGAGCACGGCCCTTTGTTGATCTTCATCCATGGCTGGCCCGAGCTCGGGCTGGTCTGGAAAGCACAGCTGGCGTATTTCGGCCATAAGGGCTGGCGATGCGTTGCTCCCGACATGCGGGGGTACGGCGGGTCATCGGTCCCCACAGCAACCGCAGCATATTCGGTTCGCGAGCTCGTGGCCGATATGATTGAACTGCACGACGCTCTCGGTGGGCGACCCGCGGTCTGGATAGGCCACGATTGGGGAAGCGCCGTCGCTTGGTCAATGGCATCACATCATGCCGAACGCTGCCGTGGCGTGGTAAATTTGTGCATCCCTTACTTTTCCCGGGGACTAGCATTACCCAATCTCCTCCCCTTGGTCGATCGCCACCTGTATCCGGGTGACAAATATCCCGTCGGACAATGGGACTACTGGTTATTCTACCGGGAGCATTTCCAACGAGCCTCGGAGGACTTTGAAAGTGACGTCGAAGCGACGCTAAAACTCCTTTACCGCTCTGCGCCAATCGTGTCGCCGAGCGAGCCCGCGTTTTCCGCCAAGATCCGGGGAATGGGTGGATGGTTTGGTGCGGCTCGCCGCGCTCCATCCCTGCCCCGCGACGAAGGTCTGTTAGATCAGTCCGACTTCGACGCGTTGGCAGAGGCGTTCCGCACAACCGGGTTCCGGGGTGCGAACGCCTGGTACATGAATGACGCCGCCAATCTTGCCTTCGCAGCCGAAGCCCTGAATTTCGGACGCTTGACCCTGCCGGTCCTGTTCCTGCACGCCGCCCGAGATGGCGTGTGCGACACGCTCCACGGCCGCTTGGCCGAACCCATGCGCGAAGATTGCGAGAGCCTGACGGAAGTCGCCATAGATGCCGGCCACGAACTCATGCTCGAGCGGCCTGATGACGTAAATGAGGCTCTTTTTGGCTGGCTAACTAAGTTGCCACATTGACGATGCGAGGTTCGGTGTCGGACAGGAAGGTTTTTATTGACGTCACGCTGAAGTAAAAAGGAATTCGTGCCTGCGTCTTATCGTCTTCGAGAAATGCGGATATCGTCGCCTTCACTAGCAAATGATGAGCCGAGGTTGCATCGTTCCACTCGATCTTACCTCCGCCGCTTGTAGCTATAACGATGTCCCAACCATTCCGCCCCTGTTCCGTTCGCCACGGTAAAGTACTGATCCTTGACGTCAGTGTCAGGCCCATCGAAGCGCGTCACCTGCCGCATTCGCATTAGCGTCCCGGCGCTTCCGCCGTCGCTCCACGCGGCGATCGGGAAGAAAAACAACTCTAGCGACTTTCCGTCTCCAGCGTTGTTGCTCCACGCCGGCATCAGTCCAACGGGATCACGCGTGTCAAACGATACGTACTGCCACCGAGCCTCGACGCGATCAAACGTCAGCAGATCAGTCCGCTTAACTTCGTGGCGTGCAGCGTCGTTTTCTGGCCGGATAATCTCCTGGAGAAGAGATCCCATCATTAAGCGGTCGGCCACCAGTCCCTTTGATGTCTCTGGCTCGGCGCCGGGCGCCCGCCATATGGTTTCGGTCAGATCCCAAAGCCCGGTTCGACCTGCAAGCAACTGGCCTTCGACGCCAAGTTCATTCAGTTCTGTTCTATCAGCCGCTTTCGAGGTCGTGGCAGTGACCAGTCCGCCGGCCATCGCCACGCCGAGAAATGCGGTCGATTTCATGAAATTTCGACGATACATTGCAACACCTCCTTTTGGTGTGTTTGCTAAAGTGAGAGATCGATGACGATCTTGCCGAAGGCGCCGCGATTGAGATGATCGAGGGCTTGCGGGAAGTCCGCCAAGCTGTAGCGCGCATCGATGATCGGTTTCAGTTCCAGTTCGTCGACTGCCTTAATCAAGTCATTCTGAGCGCGGTGATGTCCAACAGCAATACCCTGAATGACCGGCCCCTTCAGAAGGAGCGGGCCGACGGACGCGGATAGCTCATTGCCTTCCAGCACGCCAATCATGGATATCCGGCCGCCGGGTCTGACGGCCGCGAGCGCTTTGGCCAGATGTGGGCCGCCAACGACTTCAAGAACGTGATCGACGCCGCGGTCCGCTGTGATGTCGTAGACTTTCTCGACCCAATCCCCGTGATTTCGGTTGATCACAAAATCCGCAAGTCCCAGCGCCATCGCCTTTTCGAGCTTCTCATCGCTGCCGGAAACCAGGATGACGGTCGCCCCCTTCGATTTCGCGATCTGGGCGCCGAACAGCGCGACTCCTCCTGTCCCCTCAATCAGGACGGTTTGGCCTTTACCGAGATGACCAAATTCGACGAGAGCAAACCACGCCGTCAAGCCAGCGCATGGCAAGGTACTGGCCTCGGTGTCATCCAGCGACGACGGGCCTTTCGTTAGCCAGCTTGCCGGAAAAGCGATGTATTCCGAAAGAACCCCAGGATAGTAAGCGCCGAGCGCCTGATAGTAGGGCTGGCGTCCAGATCCGAGCGGTTGACCATCTTTCCACTCCGGAAAGAATGTTGATAAGACGCGGTTTCCGACCGCAAAATCTTTGACGGCAGCCCCTGCCCCCACAACCGTTCCCGACATGTCCGATGCCAGTGTTGTCGGAAAGTTGAGCGGACCCAGGTTTCCGGCGATAATGTCCTGGTCGCGGTAGTTAAGTGCAACGGCGTTGACTTTAACGAGCACCTCGTCGTCCCCGAACGTGGGGACCGGCACCTCAGTAAGTTTCAGATTTTCCCGACCAAAGGCCGACAACTCCCAACGGCGCATAAACGTCTGCATGGTTTTGATCCTTGTTGATTTATTGAAAGGACATTACCACCTCACCAGGAGCTACGGTTGCGTCGTTTTCGCTCGACTATGCTGCGTTCAGCGCTACAATGTTCCAATGACACTTTCTTTGAGCGACATCCCTGTTTTCATATGCGCGGTTGAGGCGAAGGGTTTTTCTGAGGCCGGCCGGCGTTTAAACCTGTCTCGATCCTCTGTCGGGAGGGCGGTCGCACGCCTGGAGGAGGGTCTCAAGGTCAGGCTGTTCGATCGAACAACGCGCCATCAAAACGTCACTGCAGACGGGCAGCTGTTCTACGAGCATTGCCAGAGAGCGATGTCGGAACTGGTTTCCGCAGAAGCCGCATTCGAATCTGGTCTAAGCGCGCCGCGCGGTAAGCTTAGAGTGTCCATGCCGGTATTGTTCGGTCGTATGTGTGTCGCGCCTGTTTTGAGAAATCTTGCGAGGGCACATGCAGGCCTTGAGCTTGAGCTTAACTTCAGCGACCGCAAAGTGGACCTGTTGGAGGAAGGTTTCGACCTGGCGATCCGCAATGGTTCACCGGGCAATGGGACGGGAATGCGCATCCGTCGTATTGGCCACGAGGAAACCATGCTCTACGCCGCCCCGGCCTACCTCGAAGCCCGCGGTGAGCCGGAGACCGTGTCGGACCTTCCCATGCACAATACGATCACGTATGGCCGCAGCGGATGGGTGCAATCATGGACGTTACAACACGATGGCGCAAAGCACGTGTTCGACCCGACGTCTCGTTTCCGCTTTGATGATCTGGACGCGATCGCAGATGCCGCAGCTGACGGTCTTGGTCTAGCGTGGCTTCCATACTGGCTTGTCGCTAAGCGTCTAGCATCCGGAGAACTCGTTAGAATAATGCGCCAAATGGCGCCACACGTGTCGGACGTGTGGGTCGTGTGGCCGGAGGGATCTCACCTTCCCACCCGGGTGCGGTCTGCTATCGACGCACTTGCAGAAACAATACCCAGGATCGCGTCACCTGCATAACAACGCAGTGCCGCTGTTGAGACACCTTGGCGCACAAGTGTGACTGACCGGTTGTCAGCGGCGTCGCGATGACGTTTCCATCCGAACCGAGAGAAAGACTTTCAGGAGCGACTGTCCTGCCCCATCATCCATCTCTCCGTTGTGGATGTTGAATCAGCTTCGACCGGCGCCGTCACGTCACAATCGATTCATCGATCGCAGCACGTGCTCTAGATCCATAAGCCCCGCGCTATTTTTCCTACACTGAGGCCCAAGGACAGCCCGCGACGCGAAAACGCGTCGCTCGTAAGAACTAGCCGCTAACATGGCGCTCACTGTCGAGATGAGTAAGGAAGGCGTCGGGATAACGCGAACCACGGACAGCGTCCCTTGGTACAGCAGACTCGATTGCTGAAATATCGGCAGCGGACAGTTTCAATGTCGGAGCTGCAAGCGCCTCGGACAGTTGGCCCCGACGACGTGCACCAATGATCGGCACGATGTCCTCGCCTTGCGACATGACCCAAGCAATGGCGAGCTGCGTTGTGGTGCTACCGATGTTGTCGGCGACGGACCTCAGTTTCTCCACCAACTCCAGATTGGCGGCGAGATTTTCCCCCTGGAAGCGAGGCGCGATAGCCCGGAAGTCGTGCTGGCCGTTCGGGCGTGAACCGCTGAGCAAACCACGCGAAAGAACGCCGTAGGCTGTTACTGCTATTCCGAGGTCGCGGCATGCCGGAAGAATACGATCTTCGATCCCGCGAGAAACCAACGAGTATTCCATCTGCACATCGACGACAGGATGAACGGCTGTAGCACGGCGGATGGTATCAGGGTTGACCTCCGACAATCCGATATGCCGTATCCACCCCTTTCGAACGCAGTCTGCAAGCACTTCCATCGTGTCTTCGATCGGTACCAATGGGTCGATGCCGCCAACACGGTAGATGTCGATATGATCGACGCAAAGACGACGCAGCGAATAGGCAAGATAATTCTTGATTGCTTCAGTCCGGCCATCCATCGGACCCCAACCCCCGGCGGGATCACGTAGGCCGCCGAATTTGACGGAAAGCTGGTAGCTATCCCGCGGCCGACCTTTCAAAGCCTCCGCCACCAGCATTTCATTATGGCCAGATCCGTAGAAGTCTCCCGTATCGAGCAGTGTCACCCCTGCATCGATGGCTGCATGAATGGTTGCCGTGGCTTCGGAGCGATCTGCTGGACCATAACCGTCGGACATACCCATACAGCCGAGAGCGATCGCTGATACTATAGGACCGTCGAAACCTAGCTTACGTTTTTGCATATCATTTCCTCCGAAGTTCTGCCGTTTTTATACCGCCCCCTTTATTATGCGATAAGACCAGCGCTACAGAACGGGGCGTCCGAGGAGCCGGACAATGCAAGAGCCAGATTTGACCGATTTGATGATGTTTGCGCGCGTGGCTGACGCAGGCGGATTTCGTGCCGCAGCAGCACGATCCAACATCTCCGCCTCCTCGCTCAGTGACGCGGTTCAGAGGTTGGAGCGAGCCGCCGGGATAAGACTCTTCACCCGTTCCACTCGAAAGGTAGTTCCAACTGAGGCAGGCCAGCGATTGCTGGAGCGGATCCGGCCGGCACTGGCGGAAGTAGCATCCGCTTTCGATGTTCTGAGGGATGGTGATGAACTCGCCGGCACGTTGAAGCTGGATGTCCCCGGGGTCGTCGCTCGGTACATCTTGCCGCCGATCACCACCGCCTTTTTGCTCGCTCATCCACGCATTAGAATGGAGATTAGCGTGACCGATGGTCTTGCCGACGTTTTGGCTGCGGGTTGTGTCGCGGGTATTCGCTACGAAGAACAACTTGCGGCCGACATGATGACTGTCTCGATTGGGCCAAAGCGGCAGCGCTACATTTGCGTGGCCTCCCCAAATTATCTTGCAAAATATGGGACGCCAACGGACCCGCGTGAACTGATGGACCACGCAATTATCGCTCATATGTTCCCGAGTGGCCGTGTGCCCGATTGGGAATTTGAACGCGCTGGAGAGAAGGTGCGCGTCCAGCCGAAGGGGCGTTTGATAACGGGATCAAGCGACATCCAAGTTGCTGCTGTTGTAGGCGGGCTGGGTATTCTGTTCACTTTCCAGGAGTTCGTTTCCGATCACATTGAGCGTGGCGAACTGCGGGCCATACTTAAGGACTGGCCTCAAGAGTTTAATGGCCCGTATCTATATTTCCCTCGCGCACACCGACGTGATGTTGCACTTGCGGCCTTTGTGAAGTTTTTGAGGACGCAGCATTGAAGGGAAAATCACCCCGATTTCGTTGGAGACTTTGGTGACCCGAAACGCAAAGCTGTCGCGCAGTTCCCCGGTCGCAGGGCCGAGGGACTACACGCTCAAGCGCTGGGAGCGTTTACGTCATTCCTGAGGGCGCCGGGAGTTGCCTGACGAACAATGCGACCGAGCGAGCGCTGCGAGAACAATTCGCTGGCACCTGTCACGCAGGCAACACTCATGTGAGGAACCACTCGAACACTTTTCCGACTTGGCTCTCTTGATTGATAGAGATGGTTGGCCCAGCGAAAAGCGCTCGCGCCTTCGTTCCCGTTATGCAGCGCGGCGCGCCGGATACTGAGCCGGAGCAGCGGCGGCAGAGCCGGTGCGAAAGCCGCGGATCAGACCGAGCAGCTCATCGGTGTCGGCGGCCAGCGTTTCAGCCGATGCCGTGGTCTCTTCGGCCATGGCAGCGTTTTGCTGGGTTGCAGCGTCGAGCTGGTTCATCGAGGACGAGATCGAGCGCAGCGTGGTGTCCTGCTCGGACGCGCTGTGGGCGATCTTGGCAACGATTTCGTTGGCAGCCTTAATCTGGTCGGAGATGCGCTTCAGCGCTTCCCCTGCTTCTCCGACGAGGCGAACACCCTGATCGACCTGCCTGGACGAACGGGCGATCTGATCCTTGATCTCCTTTGCCGCAGCAGCCGAGCGCTGGGCGAGTTCGCGGACTTCCTGGGCAACGACTGCAAAGCCCTTGCCGGATTCCCCGGCGCGTGCCGCTTCGACACCGGCGTTGAGCGCCAGCAGGTTGGTCTGGAAGGCGATCTCGTCGATGACGCCGATGATCTTCGAGATCTCGGACGAGGACTTCTCGATGCCGCTCATCGCTTCGATCGCCTGGCTAACGATGGCATCACTATGGGTCGCCTCAGTGCTGACGGAGTGAACCCGCTTGCTGGCCTCATGGGCGCCGTCGGCTGTGTGGCGGACGGCAACGGTCAGCTCGTCGAGAGCAGCCGAGGTTTCTTCCAGGCTTGCAGCCTGGCGCTCGGTGCGCTGCGACAGTTCGTTGGATGCACGGCGGATCTCTTCCTTGGCGACACCGATATCGCCGCCCTTGGCGCTGACGCGGGCCATAGCAGCTTCGAGTTGCGAGAGCGCATCGTTGAAGTTGTCACGAAGGGCCGCATACTTCTGGCCAAGGTCGGCGCAACGGATCGTCAGGTCGCCGCGAGCGATCTGCTCCAGCGCCTGGCCGATCGTGGTGACGACACGGGCCTGTGCCGATGCTTCGTCCTGCTGGTGACGCAGGTTGCTTTCGCGCTCGCTTTCAAGCGCCAACTGCTGGGCCGCTTCGCGATCCGACATCGCGTGACGCTCGCGGATCTTCTCCTGCAGCGACTGCGTCGCCTTCGCCATCATGCCGACTTCATTGTTCATGCCGGTATGCGGGATCTTCAGCGAAACGTCTTCCTCGGCAACTGCCTGCAGAGCGTTGTGAACATCCTTCAGCGGGTTCGAGATGCCACGGATGACGACATAGGCAGCGATCAGCGCAAGAAAGAACAGGACGATGCTGCCAGACAGCGCGGTCAAGATCGTCTGGTTCACTTGCGCGTCGAGATCGTCCATATAGACGCCGGTGACGACGACGATCTTCCAGGGATCGAAGGCGATCGCATAGGCTGTCTTGCGAAAATCGCCGGCCGGCTGACCGGGCTTGGCGGTCGAGTAATATTCGACGAGACCGCCACCCTGCTGCCCGAGCTTGACCAGTTCTTCGCGGTAAAGCTTGCCCTTGCTGTCCGGCTGGCCTTTGTTGAACTGGCCGACCTTCGAGGCGTCGTAGTGGAACATCATCTGGATGTCGTAGCTGTAACCGAAGAAATAGCCGTCCGGATCATATTTCATCGCGTTGAGCGTGGCGTAGGCCTGCTTCTGGGCGTCTTCCAGCTTCAGCTCACCGGAATCAACCTTCGCCTGGTATTGCTTGAGAACGGAGACCGCCGACTGGACCTCCGAGCGGAGCATGTCGTAACGCTCCTTATAGATCGCATTGACCGAGGACCGGACCTGCAGCGTGGTTGCGATCGCAAACGCGAGCATCAGGCCGATGACCAGCAATATGAGCTGCTTCGATATTTTCAAATTCTTCATGATGCCTCGCAACAGGAATGGGAACTGCATTCCGGTGCGGTATTCTACCGCCTGTGCAAAGCGCGCCGCGAGGAACGCGTGTCTACCGCTGATTCACAGGGACATGTTACGACCGGGTAAGTTACAATTGACGTGAATTCTATAATAAATCTCTAATTATAGACTACTTTTTGGAGCAGACGCACGACAGCTCTTAACACCTCCTATTCAGCGTCGCCGGGAGACCAGTTGCAAGAGGACGCCGAATTAGTCCGCACAGCGCAGCTCTTGAAGTTTTAAGCCTAGTGTTGGACCGTGTTCCGTATCCGTTGAACATCGCGTTTTAATCGCAACCTTGGATGCTTATTTCCCAGTCACTCCTTTGTCAGACAAGTGCGAACTCCCTGTGGCCCGAACCCTTAGTCTCCCATTCGCGGAGCCAGATGATGAGCGGCGTTTGTCGACCCTGTACTCATTCGCCAAGCGTAGCCAGCTACGGGTTGGTGCGTCGCCGAGCCCTCTTGCGTATTCTGCAACAAGACACTTACCAAGACCATAGCCCAGAATTCTTGAATCCAGGTCGACCGTAGCAGTTTCACCATCGGAGGCTGCCTGTGAATGCTCATTGTTGAAACGACGTAAGCAACCTCGCGTCATCGTGGGATCAAAGGTAACGCCTTCGTGGCAGTCAGTCAGTAAAATCGTTTGCTGATGGCGAAGTCTCGCTTCGCGACTTATACCAGCCCAACTTTGCGGATATTTCCCAGGCAGAGTCCATCACGCGCTCTGCCAGCCCATTTAGGTTGTCCGCATCGACAAGGCTGGCCAAAGTGGAGACCGATATCGCCGCCACAACGTTTCCGCTCCGGTCGTATACGGGCGCAGCAAGACAGAACAGGCCAACCTGATACTCCTGGTCATCTGTTGCCCATCCACGTTCGCGAATACGGGTCAGGTCCCTCAAGATGTCGTCGGGTTGCGTCATGGTATGCTTGGTGAATGCCGGCAGCGACGCGGACAGCAGTGCCTCATCCAGAGCTTCTGCCCAAAGCCAGGCCGCGAGGGCCTTTCCCACCGCGGTCGCGTGGAGCGGCATCTGTACGCCAGGTTGAACAGAGAGGCGGATAACACCGGGCGCTTCGATCTGTTCAATATAGATCGCTGATCGACCGTCGCGCACGGCAAGATTGACCGGCAATCCGGTCATATCTCCCAATACCCGCATTGCCGGCAACGCAACCCGGTCGAGCTTTCGAGCCCTAAGGACGCTGGAGCCGACGGTAAACGCTGTGAGGCCGACGGAGAACAATCCGGTCGCAGTGTCATGGTCAACGAAACCACGGCCTTTCAAAGTCTCGAGCAGTCGGGACGCCGTTGTCGGGGTCATGTCTACGGCGCGAGCAAGCGCGCTCAACGTTGCCTCGCGTTCGAGGCTCAGATGTTCGAGAAGTGCCAGCCCCCTGTCGAGTGTACGAGTCACGGGAATGACATCCCGGGATCGGCTTCGCCCTCTCACGGTCACAGCGATCCCTCCTTCTTCCGTCGCGACTTGTTGAGCATGCGATCCCAGGTGATAAGATGGCGTGCGACCTGCAGCTCTGTTCCTGTATAAAGAAAGGAGCCACCGACCAGCATTTTCGTGTGAACTTGTGGCGCAGCCAATGCGTCGCGTCTGATCCGATCGAAGAAACCTTCGATCTCGCCGTCACTACGTCCTTCACTGTCACCGAACCATGCCAGAATCGGCACATCGACGCTCGCCAGCGCCGGCGGTTGCCCGCTACCCCCGTAAAGATCCCGATGGACCCTGGGGCGCTTAGCGTAGGACTGGGCACTCACCGTATTCGGAGCCATGCCGGGGCGTGTGCCCCATGGCAGCAATTGCCAGCCGCGGCCGGCAGCGACGAGAGTCTCGGCTTCGCCGACATTGGACGGATCCAATTGATCGCGAACCAGAGAACCCGAGGATGCAAAAACCACTCCGGCGAGGCCATTGCTGCCGCGCTCGGCGATATCGACGACGATCTTTGCGGCTCCCCAGCCATGTCCGGCGAGGATGATGCGGCCAGCCCAGCGATCGAGCGCGTACTTTCGCCACGCGCTTACATCCATCGGCGCCTCCGACAGATACTCCCACGCTGAGCCTGCAAGCTTGGAGCCGCCCGGCCCGCGAAGCCAGGCTCCAAAATTATGACCCCGGGTCTCGACGGAGAGGAAGCGCAGGCCTCCGCTTGCGACGGCCCGGCCAATCTCGACGTACTCGCGCTCTGAAAAGCCGAGGCTGACGCCATGGATCCAGATGACCGTGGTCGTATCCGCGGGAACCGGCGGCTCGAACAGGCACCCGGCAAGCGTGAACCCATCCTGCGAATGCACGTGCAAAATTTGCTCGCGAATTTCGGTGCTATGCGTGGATGTTTTCACAGAAAATATCTCCCCAAACAAACGCCATTGCGCAAAGAAATCTTTCTTACTTTGTCATCAAATGACAAATAAAATCGGTTGTTGACAAAATCAATATACAAAATAGCTTCCCCTCGATTTAACCCAAGGGGATTGTCATGAAGATCACCAAGATCACCTCCGAATATTACTCCTGGCCGCGGCCTGTTCCACTTACCAACGGTGTCGATACCTGGACCGACGTGCGGCGCGCCGTGGTGAAGATCGAGACCGACGAAGGAGTTACGGGTATCGGGGTTGGTGGTGCGGCCGCGGGAGAGCGCCAGTTTCGCGACGCCTTCGCCGCGAAACTGATTGGCCAGGACCCGCTTCTCACGGAAAAAATCTGGGCGAGCCTTTGGAGCCCGAAGCTCTCGGGTCGACGCGGCTACGAGACCAGAGCGCTTTCGTCGATCGACTTTGCCCTCTGGGACATCAAGGGGAAAGTTGCAGGTCTCCCCCTCTACAAATTGCTCGGCGGCTACCGCAATCGGGTCGCCAGCTATGTGGCCGGTGGCTATTACGGCCCCGACAAGACAATCAAGAATCTGCAGGCCGAAATGGTCCGCTATGTCGAGCGTGGCGCCAAGGCTGTGAAGATGAAGGTCGGCGCAGTGCCTTTGAGCGAGGACGTAGCGCGCGTCAAAGCTGTGCGCGAGGCAATCGGACCTGACATCCGCTTGATGATCGACGTCAATTGCGCATATCGATATTACGAGGCAATTCAGTTCGCGCGCCGCGTCGAGGATTTCGACATCTTCTGGCTGGAAGAACCTGTACAGCCCGACGATTACGAAGGCATGTCGAAGATTGCACGCGGGACGTCCATTCCGCTTGCTGCCGGGGAAAACGAATACACCAAGTTCGGCTTCAGGGACCTGATCGCGACACAAGCCGTCGCCATCTTGCAGCCTGACGCCCGCTGGATGGGTGGCGTGACAGAGTTCATCAAGGTGGCATCCATGGCCGAAGCGCATGGCCTCGATATCGCCGCGCACGGCGATCAGCAGGTGCATCTCCATCTGCTAGGCGCGATTCCGAATGCCCTCTATCTCGAATACTATCCGGTGGAATTCGATCCCATGCATGGGCAAGTCTATCTTGAGACGCCGAAAATCCAGGCGGATGGCTCGGTTGAGCTTCTTGAAACGCCAGGTCTCGGATTGGCCCACAACGAAGAAGCGCTCGCCAAGTACCGCGTCTCCCTTTGATAGCCGTTCCCATCATTTCGTTACCGCTCGATCAGGAGCCCACTGTGACCGATCATTCCAAATTTGATAATTCCGGCTTGCCATCCAATCAGTCCGGCGCCAGCCGCCGTACAGTCCTCAAGGGACTGGCCGGCGCTGCCGCCGCCACTGTCGTCGGTGGCCTTTGCAGCCCACGTATCGCTCGCGCTGCGAGCGTTGTCCGCTTTCTCCACGATGAAACGGATCCGCCAACCATCGAGTTCTTCAACAAGGCGATTGCGGCTTTCGAGAAGGACAATCCCGGCGTCACCATCGAGATGGAAGCTGTCGGCAGCGCTGGCCGCCTGCAAAAAGTGACTGCCATGCTCAATGCCGGCACGATGCCGGAGATCTTCAAGATTTTGCCAGAAGAGCGGTTCAGCTTCGGAAAGCAAGGCTTCCTGGAACCTCTGGACGACGTGATTGCCGAGATCGGCGTCGACGAATATCCCGAGCGCATGATCGCGCCGATCGACGGCAAGCGCTTCTCCATCCCTTATACAATCGGTCATTCGAGCGTCTTCTGGTATCGCGATGATCTGTTGTCGGCGAAGGGTATCAAGCCGCCCAAGGATTGGGCGGAATACCTCTCAGCCGCGCAGGCCCTGACAAGCGGCGACCAGTACGGAACGGTGTTTCCAGCAAACAAGAACCGAGTGACCTCGCTGTTCTTCTCGCAGTATTACTGGTCGGCCGGTGGCACCTATTTCGATAAGGATCTGAAGCTCGTCTTCGGCGGAGATGCCGCGATCAAGGCGCTGGAATTCCAGCGCGAACTGGCAAAGTCGGCACCGCCAAGCATCTCCAGCTACGTCAACAACGACCTCGTCAACGCCTACCTCACGGAAAAGGTGGCGATTGATATCTGGGCGGGCCGTCTTGTCTCGACCGCTGCCTTGAACAAGCCGGATTTGATCACGCGGACGAAAGCCGCCAAGCGACCAGCAGGGCCAGCGGGTGTCGGCGTCGGCTTCTCCAACGCCAATAGCCTCGCTCTCGCTTCGGAGAAAGTTGGGGCGACCAGCATTGCCGCAGCCAAGAAGTTCCTCACCTACATTCTCACCGGTGACCGGGCTGTCGATTTCGCGCTGACCGCCTACCCGCATCTTATCCCACCGACCAAGTCGGTGCGCTCTGACGCGCGTCTTCTTCAGGGCACACCGCAGTTGACGGGTCGAAGCGATCTGGCCGAAGCGAGCTTCGATATCGCCAACACTCTCGACTTTGAGTCCGAGGCAGGCGCCCGCATCGTCGACGGAAAGGTGGTGACCGCTGGCGTGGTCAACCCGTTGATCGGCGACATCATCGCTCGCGACATCCCGGCACAGATCGTTCAGCGCGTATTGCTGCAGGGCGTGGAACCGAGCGAGGCCGTCGCTTGGGGTAGGACCCAGATGGAAACGGTCCTGGCCGCGAAGAAAGGCTGACGCTCGCTACGCATATCGGCAGCGTCGTTGATTGGAGAACTGGAATGGCAGCATTGGAATTGACGGAGATCGTGAAGGCGTTCGAGGAGCGCAAGGTCGTCTCCGACGTTTCTCTTTCGGTTTCCGACGGCGAGTTTGTTGCCATTCTCGGGCCCTCGGGCTGTGGAAAGTCGACTCTGTTGCGCATCATTGCCGGACTGGAGCACGCGACGTCGGGCAGGATATCGCTCGGTGGCCGCGACACGACGTGGCTGCATCCGAAAGACCGCGACATAGCGATGGTGTTCCAGAACTACGCCCTCTATCCGCACCTGTCGATCTTCGAGAACATCGCTTTCCCACTGAGGATCGCCGGCGCTGCAAAGCGCGAGGTCGGCGAGGCCGTGCAACGCGTCGCGGCGTTGGTTGGCATTGCCCATCTGCTTGGCCGCAAGCCGCGTCAATTGTCCGGCGGGGAACGGCAGCGCGCGGCGCTGGCACGCGCTCTGATACGGAAGCCGGCACTATTCCTGCTGGACGAACCGCTTTCCAACCTGGATGCCAAATTGCGCCAATCGGCGCGAGAGGAGCTTAAACTCCTTCAGAAGAAGACCGGCTTGACGGCGCTCTACGTCACCCATGATCAGGTCGAAGCCATGGGACTGGGCGACCGCATCGTCGTCATGAACGCCGGCGTGATCCGACAGGTTGGCACGCCAGAAGAGATCTATAGATATCCTGCCGACACTTTCGTTGCCACCTTCATCGGCACGCCGCCGATGAACATCGTCAAGTCGTCGGACGCACTGGTCGGCTTCCGGCCGGAGACCGTGCAAGTCGGAGGTCGACCCGGTCCGGATACGACTGTGTTTCCCGTCGAGATCCAGCGCACCGAATATCTCGGAAACGTGCAACTGATCTACGCCTCCATACTCGGACCGTTCGTACCCGAGCGTGTCATCGCCGCCGTCCCCGTCAAGGGCGCCATTGCCGTTGCTGAAGGAGAACGGACGGAGTTTGTGGTTCCAACGGAAGAACTGCGCTTTTTCGACAAGGACACCCGTCTGGCTCTGACCAAGCCGCATTCTCATCTCGTGTCATTGCCGCACCGGTCCAGTGAGGCCTCGCATGTCTGAGGTCACAGCAGTTCAGCGAGGCGACCGCACGTTCGCGTATCTCACACTGCTGCCATCCGTCGCGCTCATTCTGCTGCTCATAGCCGTACCGACGCTCGCGATATTCGCCCTCAGTGTACAAGACGTGACGCTAGGGCGTTTCACCGGAGAATTCGCCGGTCTTGCAAACTTTCGCGCGGTGCTGGGCAATCCGGATTTCTATTCGGCGCTGATCAACACCTTCATCTGGGTGTTCGGAAATGTCGGCATGGAAATGCTGCTCGGCACCGGCCTCGCCCTGCTTCTGCATCAAAGCTTTCGCTTCCGCGGGCTGGTCCGGGCCATCGTGCTGGCGCCATTCCTCATGCCGACGGTCGTCGCGGTCCTCGTTTGGCGCTACATGTTCGACGATATCGTCGGGATAGCCAACAGCCTTCTAATCGGCACCGGTCTGGTCGAAAAGCCTGTTCAGTGGTTGACAAGCCCGCGCCTGGCGATGTTTTCCGTGATCCTGATCGGCACATGGAAGTTCGCGCCATTCGTCGTCCTTGCGATCCTTGGCATTCTGCAGTCGATCCCGACCGAACAGTATGAGGCGGCAAAGCTTGACGGCGCCAACGCCGTCCAGCGGTTCATGCGCATCACCGTTCCCTACATCCTGCCAGTCTTCATACTCACCGCACTGCTTCGAACGATCTGGTCGTTCCACAAATTTGACCTGATTTATCTCCTGACCGGCGGCGGACCGGTAGACGCAACGACGACGTTGCCGATTCTCATTTTCGTCAAGGGATTCCAGGAATTCGAGGTTGGCGGAGCCGCTGCGATCGCGCTCATCATGTTCGGCATTATCCTTGTCTTCCTTGCCATCTATCTGCTTCTCATGCGCTGGTCGGAGAAACGCCAATGAGACACAGCGGCCATGTGCCCTCAAATCCCGCGCTGTTTCACGCCGTAACGAGCAAGATATTGGTCTCTTTGCTCGCGTTCACCGCAATTACCATCATGGGTTTTCCACTGCTATGGATGATCCTGTGCTCGCTGAAAGAGCCGGCGGAACTCTACCAGGCACCCCCCGATTTTCTTCCGGTGACAATCACCTTCAAAAACTACACGGATCTTTTCACGCAGACCGGGTTTGCCCGTTATTTTGTCAATAGTCTCATCGTGGCATCCGCAACGACATTCTTGTCGCTGACGCTTGGAACATTGGGCGGATACACGCTCAACCGCTTTCGGTTCTTTGGCTTGGCCGCCATCGCAGGCATATCCCTGGTCTGCTACATGTTGCCGGAGACGCTGGTAGTGATCCCGGTCTACATGCTGGTCTCGCTGGTCGGGCTGCAGGATACGCTTGTCAGCCTCATCGCCGCCAACACTGCATTCACGCTGCCGTTTGCCCTCTGGTTCATGCGCTCGTATTTCCGATCGATCCCCACATCGTTCGAAGAAAGCGCGATGCTCGACGGTTGCACTCGCTTCAAGGCTTTCAGGAAGGTGACCCTTCCGCTTGCGCTTCCGGGATTGATCTCGGTCGGCGTGTTCAGCTTCAACAATGCGTGGAACGAATTTCTTTTCGCTCTCATCCTCACGTCGTCGGAGCGCAACAAGACGCTGCCGCTCGGTCTGTCCACCTGGATCGGCCAGGATAGTATCTACTCCTGGGGTATGCTCCTTGCTGGCTCCGTTCTGCTGACGGCATTTTCCATTCTGCTTTACATCGTGACGCAAGGAAGGATTACCTCTGGGTTGGCAGAAGGCGGTATGAAAAGCTGAGCACTCGCGGGACTATCGGGCTCAGCGCAGAGCTTTTTGATCGCATGACGACCATGCTCACACCTCAAAGGGAGCTATCTCACTATGAGACGACGGTCTTACCCGATTGCATCGCGTCGTGTTGGAAGCAAATGAACCGCTGGAATCTCTGACGAAGCAAAGACCGACACATGCTTCTATGCATTCCTGCTCGAACGGAGATGCGAAGGCGGGCAACCGATGTGACGGGTAAAAGCCACGCTGAAACCGCTTACTGATCGATAACCGCACGCGAAGGCTGTTTCCGAAATCGATATCCCCTGGCCGATCATCTCCTTGGCAAGGTCCATACGCCATTTAAGCAGATATTGCATCGGAGGAAGCCCGACTATCTCGGAGAAGCGTTGCGCGAAGACGGATCGAGACGCCCCGGCGACTTTCGCCAGTTTGGCAACTGACCAATCTCTCGAAGGGTCTGTGTGCAGCGCCCGCAAGCACGCGGCAATAAGCGGATCGGCAAGGCCCGCGATAAGGCCCGTATTCGTGCTTGCTTGCGCTTCGCCGTGGTAACGCACCACCTCGATTAGAAGAATCTCGAGTAGACGTTCCGTGACGAGCGTCGATCCGGGTCTGGCTTCCCAGGCCTCTGTCTCCAACATCTTCAAAAGCGCTCCGACACGCGACGCGCCCGCCGCGGCGGAGTCGATCTCGACGATGGGAGGAATTATCTCCTTCAACAATCCCAGATGTGTGCGGTCAAACGAGAATCGTCCCCCAAGCAGCTTAACGGTCGTGGCTGTACTCGACGTATCAGTGATGATCGAATTGGCGGACGGATTGTTCTGCGGCAGCTTGAATTTGACCGGCGGGGTCCCTTCGCTGTCTCCCATCCTCCATGCTTCAGGCTCCGTCAACAACAGGAAATCGCCGGTCTTCATCATGCGCGCCGGGCGGCCAGAAAGCTGAAGCCAGGCGCTTCCGTCAGTTACGAGGACAAAGACCGTATCACCGAGCGAGGGATAACTGACCGCCCAGGGTCCTCGCGTTTCAAGCTGCTTCAACAGGAGGGCGCTAGGCTTGAGAAGGCGGACAACCTGGGTCAGGGGATCGAAAATAGGACGATCTCTAAAACATTGCGGACACTTCGACATAGAGCATCCTGAAGCCCATTGCTAGGGTGACCACGCGCACGCCATCTGAGGTGACTGACCCGAACGCGTCACCTTGGTTGATGAAGCAAGACTCTGGCGAATAAGGATATTCACGATGGAACCCGGCACGAGCGCGTCAGATACAAACCTGTCGAATTGGAGAAAGTCCTCGCACAATCATTTTGCCTTCCATCATCTTCCGTCTGAAATAGAAACGGCTCGTATACCGGCGGGGAAGAACGGGGATGTCTTTCCGCTCTCGGCCAAGTCGATTGAAGCATTCTCGCTTCGTTTGCCAAGCGGCTCGTCGATCGACCTTGAGCAAGTCCTGGCGGAGACCTCCACCGATGCGATGATCGTCCTTCATAAAGGACAGATGGTCTTTGAGACCTACCGCAACGCCATGAATTCGACTTCGCGTCACATAGCGATGTCTGCAACAAAGGCGGTCATAGGTCTGCTGACAGAAATTCTGGCGGCGGACGGGGCGATCAAGCTGGATATGCCCATCCAAATCTACGTCCCCGAAATAGCCAGCTCCCCTTTCGCGAACGTCAGCGCGCGCGATTTGCTCGACATGCGCGTCGCAGTCGCGTTGGATCCCGTGCAGGAGACCCTTTACGCACAATCGGTCGGATGGGAACCGCACGGAGCGACCAAGATTGGCATAAAATCCTTTTTTTCGCAGTTGCGTGGCCGGGCCTGGCAATCTGGCGGTGCGTTTCTCTATCATTCGGCGAACACAGACCTCCTTGGCTGGGCGCTCGAAAGAGCGACCTCTCGGACGGTGCAGGATCTCATTTCCGAAAAGATTTGGATACCAATTGCTCAGGAGGACGCAGCACTTACACTCGACTGGGACGGCTTTGCCCGCAGCGCTGGCGGGCTATGCGCGACGATCCGGGATCTGGCGCGGCTAGGTCATGCGCTTTCGCTTGATGGCACATTAGGTAACCAACGGCAGGTCCTACCTAGCGGCATCGTATCAGGCTTGGCAAACGGTGGCGACCGTCAGGCTTGGAGTTCCGGTCAGTGGGGCGGGCCTTTTTCACCCATTAGCCCAAAAATGAGTTATCGCAGCGGTTGGTTTACCGTCGATGGCGACGCACAAATTCTGTTTGCAATGGGTGTTTACGGGCAAAATTTGTTCATCGATCGGAAGAACAAGACGGTGATGGCTAAGTTTTCGTCTTGGCCAGACGCTGTCGATGGCCGCAAGATGTGGCTGACCCATGCTGCTTTCGACGAGGTGCGCCGATGCTTGGAGGCGGCATGAAATGAAATAAGGGCGCGAACCCCGGACTTTGAAATAAGCCAGTGCCTTCAGGCGCGGCAGGATCTTGCCGTGGTCTTGTCACGTTGTTTGACCGAGGGCGCACTTACTAGTCCTTTTCTTTGATCGCCGATTAATGGGGCGCGGTTCGCGAATTCACGTGTGATTGGACAGCACCTCGTCGCCTTTTGGGAGCCTAAAATCTTCAGGCTGCACGTTTGCGAACCAAAAGCTGGGGGCGCTTGAGGACCTAATCACGCCCGCGGTTACGGATCGAACAGTTCGATTCCGCAGAAGCGTTCTCGGCCTCCCTGCGTGATTGAGAGCGTGCGCAAAGGGTCACGCTACCGGAGGCCACAGACGCGCCCAGATCTCTTTCGTTCTAGGAAATGCAAAGATTGGATGAATCGATGCGACAAACGAAATTGTCCTCAAACTAAGGCGCATATATCCGTCTATCAATTGGGATATCCCGCAAGATCGCGGTCTCGATATGATCTCCTTAAAGATGGCCACATCAATAGAGCCAAAAGAAAACCGAGGGGCTTAAATTGCGGAGTTTCGAAGGACGATTAACGCGTCGTTGCATCACTGCGCTCTTTTCTATTTTGGGCGCGATGCTTGTGATTTTTGTGCTCATCAATTCCGTGCCAGGTGACCCGGCGACCGCACTCCTCGGCCCAGGTGCCACGCCGGAATTCTCGCAGCGGTTCATTCGCGAGATGGGTCTGGATCAGCCTGTTTACATCCGGTTTGGGATGTTTTTTAGACAGGTATTGTCCGGCAACCTTGGGACAGATGTCGCAACGGGTCGGAGCGTGAACCAGATTGTGTTCTCCGCCCTGCCCAGCACTTTCTCATTGGCATTTGCCGCAATGGCTTTGGCTTGCCTAGTCGGAATCCCTGCGGGAGTTTTTTGTGCAGTACACAAGGGAACGCTTGCTGACACTTTGATTGCCATGGTGTCTGTCGTCTTTGTTTCCGTGCCCAGCTTTATATTGGGCATTTTCCTGCTTGTCATATTTTCTATCTGGCTGCAGTGGTTACCGGTCCTTGGCGGAGTTGAGAACGGCACTCTCGGGGATCAGCTGATCCGCATGATTTTGCCAACGGTTGCTCTTTCGCTCGGTTGGATCGGGCTGATTGCCCGACTGGTCCGCACATCGATGCTGGAGACACTTGGCGAAAACTACATAAGAACGGCGCGAGCATACGGTTTGTCCGAAAGACTAGTGCTCTACAAGTACGCGTTGAAGAACGCCATTATCCCCACCCTCGCAGTAATTGGCATGGGAATCGGCCGCCTGCTGGGTGGGGCGGTTTTAATCGAAATCCTGTTCGCACGGGATGGCGTTGGGACCGTACTCTACAACTCACTTCAGGCACGAAACTTCTCGGTTCTGCAAGGAACAGTATTCGTTGTAGTCGTCATCTTTGTAATGGTGAACCTTCTCGTTGAACTCAGCTACTCGTTGTTCGACCCTCGCATTCGGGAAGGACGAAGCTGATTATGTGGCGGTTTCAAAGAACCCTCATCGATATTATCCGGCGCGTCTTGAGTAACCCCGGTGGCGTGATTGGATTCGCTCTTGTTGCCATAATCGTTGGAACCGCTGCTTTCGCTCCATGGATATCGCCATACGATCCCAACCAGCTTTCGGTGGCCAATAGGTTCGCTGGGCCGTCCGCTCAACATTGGCTTGGTACTGACCAACTGGGCCGCGACCTCCTCAGCCGTAATATCTACGGAACACGCGTGGCTATAATTGTCGCGATATCTGTCATTAGCGTCGCGCTGATCGTTGGCGTGGCGCTGGGAACTATCTCCGCGTATATCAAGGGCGCGGCCGAGCGAGTTATTCTCGTCGCGTTTGACTCCGTATCCTCGTTTCCCAGCGTAATTCTCGCTTTGGCCGCGGTGGCTGTTCTGGGATCGGCACTTCCGGTCATTATTTTCATCATTGCCGTTAGCCTAATTCCACATTTTGGTCGAGTAGCTCGCGCCCAGGTTTTAAGTATCCAGAACGAACCTTTTGTCGAAGCCGAACTAATTCTAGGGGCATCGCAATCTCGGATCCTGACCTTTCACATATTCCCCAACATTCTTGCTCCGCTGATCGTCATTGCCTCACTCGACATTCCTATCGTCATCGCTATCGAAGCAAGCATGTCATTCCTCGGGTTGGGCCTCAAACCACCGCTCGCAAGCTGGGGAGGTCTTCTGCAGGACGGCTATCAAAACATGTCCACCACCGTGGTCCCGGTCCTCGTTTCGAGTTCCGCACTGGCTATCGCGACACTCGCTTTCACCATGTTCGGAGAGGCACTGAGACACGCGATCGATCCGCGATCAGATTCGGAGGTTCGTAATGTTTGATCCCGTTCTCAAGATTGAAAACCTCCGTCTTTTAGCAGACACGAAAAGCGGCCAAGCAGAAATCCTGCGCGGAGTCGATCTGACTCTAGGTCGAGGCGAGATACTCGGGGTGGTCGGCGAATCTGGCTCCGGCAAGTCAAGCCTTGTGAACGCGATCATGGGCCTGACTGGTGACTCCCTTAGGATCGACGGCCAAATTCATCTGAACGGAACCGATCTGGTCTCCCTCTCGAAGGCTCAGATGCGAGCCATAAGGGGCCATCAGTTGGCTATGGTCTTCCAAGATCCGATGACCGCTCTCAATCCAGTTTTTACGATAGGCACCCAGCTTTCGGACGTCATACGTCGGCGATTTCCCACAATCTCCAAGCGAGACGCAAAAGAAAAAGCGGAGACTGCGCTAGGTCGTGTTGGATTAGCGGATGCGCATCTCCGGTTGGAAAACTATCCATTGCAGTTATCCGGCGGCATGCGTCAACGCGTGATGATCGCCATGGCACTTCTGTGCGAACCCGAGATCCTGATCGCGGATGAACCAACCACCGCTCTTGACGCGACTATTGAAGCTCAGATCGTGGAACTGTTACGCGACCTGCGCAACGACTTTGCGGGCTCCATCATTTTTATCTCCCATCACCTGGGAACTATCGCGCAGCTCTGCGATCGTGTCGCGGTGATGTATGGAGGACGCGTGCTTGAAGTTGGCCCGGTGCGCGAAACGCTTGGGCATCCACTCCATCCCTACTCCCGGGCACTCGTTGAATGCGAAGTCGACGATCGGCCCCCTGACGTTCCGCTAAGCTTCATCCCGGGCAGAGTCCCGGAAACAATCGACAAGCCCGCAGGCTGTATCTTCGCGTCGCGCTGTCCATTCGTTATCGATGCCTGTCGCCAGCTTATTCCCGAACTTCGAGAAGTCGGAAACGAGCAAAAAGCGGCTTGTTTGCGCCTGGAGGAGATCGCATGACGAAATCCATCGCCATAAAATTGGATCGGGCCAGTGTAACATATAGGAAGTCGGTTAGGGCATTGGATGAAGTCACTCTTGAGCTTCAAGCCGGCGAGACGGTTGGCCTCATTGGTGAATCGGGTTCCGGCAAAAGCACTCTATGCCGGGTACTACTGGGCCTAACCACCGTTAACTCGGGCTTTGCTGAGGTGCTTGGCGCGTCTGTGGCCAGCTCCTTGTCGAGGGATAGAAAGGCTTTTCGGCGCCAGGTTCAGATGCTCATGCAAGATGCCGTGGCCGCCTTGTCTCCGCGCATGACCATTGGTGACCTGCTTATGGAGGCGGTGGCGATTCACGGACTAAACCCTCATAAGACCAAGCGGCATGCCGATGAATTGCTCGCCAGGCTAAAACTCCCAAACTCCGTCCTTTCGCGATACCCGCATCAAATTTCGGGCGGCCAAGCTCGCAGGATCGGAGTCATTCGGGCGCTCTTGCTTCGTCCATCCGTTCTCGTGGCAGACGAACCCACCGCTGGCCTCGATGTGTCCGTGCAGGGTGAGTTGCTCAATTTGCTTCTCGAGTTCCAGCGCGAGTTGGGCCTGACGTTTTTGATGGTCAGTCATAACTTGCACGTGGTGAAACGCGTCACCCGTAGAACCGTCGTGATGTACCTCGGCCAAATCATCGAGGATGCGCCGACCGAGAGCCTCTTCGAGAACCCAGCCCATCCCTATACCACGACGCTTGTATCGACCAATCCGCTTCTTACGGCCAACGAAAATTCTCGCCCTATCATTCTCAAGGGAGAGATACCGAGCAATGCATCGGTGCCGAGTGGCTGCCGGTTTCATACCCGATGCCCGGTAGCTGTAGCCAAATGCTCATCAGTATTACCCTCTTTAACGGAAGCTGGTTCCGACCGTCTCGTCAGATGCCACTTTCCCTTCTCATTAGGTCAAGCGGTGGCCCTGCAAGGGACAGCCGAAGCATGACGCAAAGCTAAACGGAGGAATGAACATGGCAGACCAATTGGGAATTAGCAGACGCAGGCTCATGCAGGCAACCGCGGGTATCGTTGGCAGCTTTCTTGTGCCAGGAACAGCTGTCTTCGCAGATGATGGCCGATCGGTCTCCGTTCGAATCGATAGGGAAGTGAAAAATCTCGATCCTCCTTTTAGGACGGGCCAGGTCGATGGTAACATCATTCGTGCCGTCTTTCAGCGCCTGATCTCTTACAAGTCGAGCAAGTTCGAATGGGAGCTTGATGCAGCGGAAAGTATTGAACAAATTTCACCGACGGAAATCGCGTTTCGCTTGAAGAAAGCTCAACATTTCACCGACGGCTACGGTGAAATGACAGCAGAAGACGTCAAATTTTCCTTCGAACGGTATCTGACGCCTGACGCCAACGGCAACGTTTCCAGCTACCGCGACGATTGGGGCACACTCAAGGAAGTTAAAATCCATGACACGTACTCGGGCAGCCTAATTTTCACAAAGCCAACTCCAAGTGTGTGGCAAGTCGCTCTCGTCGGTGGATCTGGCGTGATTACATCTAAAAAGGCGGTTGAAGCGTTGGGAGCGAAGCACAGCCAGTCACCGGTTGGTTCGGGCCCCTACCGCGTGGAATCCTTGCAGCCACAACGAGGATTGGTATTGGTGTCCAACAAGGACTTCAAGGCCTATCAACCCGCTTTCGATGTTTGCAGGCTGCAATATATTGCCAACCCGAAGACGGCGGAGCTTGCCCTGCAATCCAAGGAAATCAACTTCACGGAACTCTCTCTGAGCGCCGCCAACCAGATAAAATCTGAAGACACTGTCGTCACCAAGAGACCGAGCATGCGGTTTGTGTGGCTTGGTATGAACATGGAGCGGGCTCCTCTCGATAATCTCGCAGTAAGGCAAGCGGTAAAGCTGGCTCTTGACGTCGATCAGATGATTCTTGCGGGTTATCAGGGAGACGCGGGGCGCTTGAACTCGATGATCCCCCCCGGCGCAACAGGACACTGGGAAGACGCGCCAGTTTACCAGCGAGATATCGAAAAAGCCCGCGCGCTTCTTGGAGGCTCCGGGGTGACTTTGCCAATCAAGCTGAAGCTAACCATACTGAATGAACCTGCGTTCCAGAATATGGCGCTGGTAGCTCAAGCTCTGCTGGCAGAGGTCGGAATCGTCGTCGATATCGACCAGCGTGAAGGTGCGACTTTCTGGTCGTCCGGTAAAGGCGCATCTGGTGCCGAGTTGGAAATGTTCTTCCTACGTTTCAACGCGCATATCGACCCCAACTTTAACACGCGATGGTTCCTGCGCGAACAAATTGGCGACTGGAACTGGCAGCGCTTTAACGACGCTAAATTCGAAGAGCTTCAAGAAGCGAGCTTGGTCAATACCGACGAAAAGGCTCGGATCGCGCAAATAATCGAAATGCAAAAGCGCATGGAAGAAAGCGCCTCCATGGTGTGGCTGACAAACGACGTTTTCGCGTTCGGAACAACAAAAGGACTTCAGCCCGCAGTCATGCCAAACGGCAATGATTGGCAGCTGAATTATTTTACGGCAGCTTGAACGACTGGGAGCACTTGCGCCCTCGACTACCGGTGAACGTCATGAAAACATCTATCACGCGGGTGACGCCTGTTCTCGCGGACAAATACCTCTTTGTCGAAGTGGAAACAGCCGATGGCCTTATCGGCACCGGCGAAGCCGGCGCGTGGTCCCATATCGAGGCCACGCGCACGGTTCTGGAGAAGTTTTCGAACTATCTTATTGGCCTGGACTCTCAGGACATTGAACGCCATTGGCATGCGATGAAGCGGTTTGGCAGTTATGGCGGTTCAATCGTCATGGCGGCCATATCAGCTATCGACATAGCCCTATGGGACCTAAAGGGGCAACGAGCGAATGAGCCAATTCACTCACTTCTCGGAGGCCGTTGTCGATCGAAGGTTCGCGTTTACGGACATGCTAGAGGCACGACGCGAGAGCAATTAGTCGAGCGTTGCAAAGACCTTAAAAAAGCTGGCTTTACAGCTGTCGGCCATGTGAACCCATTCCTGGACGAAGATGTCGGCATACCAATTGCTGGCGCTCACGTATCACGGATTACTGAAGCGTTGGAGACACTCGAGGCCGTCAGGGATGCGATAGGTGTCGATACAGACCTATGTATAGAAATCCATCGTCGGTTGCGACCCGCAGAAGCCATTGCCTTCGGGAGAAAGCTGGATCACCTCAATCCGCTCTTTTACGAAGATCCAATCCGCCCCACATCCGCGTCCATTATGGCGCAAGTTCAATCTCGGATTGGAGTTCCGGTGGCGACCGGCGAGCGTCTTTTCGCCATCGAGCAATTCAACGAGTTGCTGCAAACGGGTGCCGCACAATACCTACGACCATGTATTGCGCTTTGTGGTGGGTTTACAGGTGCGAGGAAGGTTGCCGCCTTGGCCGAGGCTTATGATGTCGATGTCATTCCACATAATACCTATTCTCCTATTGCAACGATAGCGTCGCTCCACTTCGCAGCCTCGATCCCCAATCTCCTAATTTTCGAATTTCCCACTGCTCGATATACGGACGACTTTGCGTCGACAACGCTCGTGGGGAGTGAATTAACCACGATCGGTTTGAGGCAGATAGAGGGCTTCGTATCGCCGTCTGATCGACCCGGTCTGGGGTCTGCAATTGCGCCATCCGCGTCGTCCGATTTTCCATACCGGCCGATCCATGTGGCTGTGCGCAGCAGCGTCGATGGTTCGCTGGCTGAGCACTAGAGGGTGTTGAAATGATAATAACAAAGGTTCGGCGCGATTATTACCGTTGGCCACGAGCTATACCAATCCGCAATGGCAAAAATACTTGGTCGGATGTGCAGCGATGCGTCTTGCGTCTTGAGACCGAAGAGGGCGTCACAGGCGTCGGAATTGGGGGTGCCTCGCCGGGAGAAGTCGCCATTTTGGCGGTCTACTCAGAGCTTCTTATTGGAATGGATGCTGATCTTATAGGGCAGGTTCTCTTGACGCTCTGCGATCCGAAGGTTTACGGCCGACGTGGCCACGAGCACTACGCAATTTCGACCGTGGATATGGCCTTGTGGGACTTGAAGGCGAAAGCGGCTCGCATGCCTCTTCACCGGCTTCTTGGGGGCCAAACCGAGCGAGTTCCATTCTATATCGCCGGCGGCTACTACGGAGAAAACAAGACACTTATCGATTTGCAGCGGGAGGTGGAGGGCTACCTTCTCCTCGGCGCTCAAGGCGTGAAGATCAAGGTAGGCGGCGCAACGATAGAGGAGGACGTTGCCCGCGTCCGTGCTGCCCGCGAGGTGTTGGGCAACAATTTCTCTCTCATGCTTGACGCCAACTGTGCGTACCAACCACACGAGGCAATAGCATTTGGAAAGCGGGTCGAAGAATTCGACATAGGCTGGTTCGAAGAGCCGGTTGGTCCTGAAGAATATGGTGGCTATGAACGAGTCTGTCGTGGCCTCAATATACCGATCGCGGCCGGAGAGCAGGAATACGGGCTGTCCGGATTCCGTGATCTTCTCGCAACCGGCGTAGCAATTGCACAACCCGATGCCCGCTGGACGGGGGGTGTCACTGAGTTCCTGCGGATTGCAGTTCTCGCAGAGGCTCAAGGGGTATCAATCTCCAGTCACGGAGATCAACAGATCCACGCCCCTTTAATGGCGGTCACTAGACGGGGTCTTCTTGCTGAATACTACGCTTCAACAGTGGATCCAAATTCCGCACGTTTCTATCAGCATCCGATCGCAACGACCCCTGATGGTTTCCTTGAGCTTTTGCAGGTTGATGGCGGTGGTTGGGATCCAAACGCTTCAGCAATGGAAGAGTTCTTGGTGTCATCACTTTAACAAAAGAGTGGAATTGTGGATACTTCAGCTCTTTGCATTGCATGTGTTGTGCTACGTGAGCGAAGTATCCGAGCGGCCTCCAGGGCCTTAGGAAAACCGGTCTCGACCGTAGCCGTCGCGATTAATCGCCTGCAAGCGGAGATATCTGTTGTTCTCGTCAGAAAAGCAGGCGCTGACCTCGTTCTAACGCTGGAGGGCGACCGATTGCTGCTTACCATTGAAGCGTTGGAGAAAGAGATTTTCGCCCTCTTCCCTGATGGCGATGGACGAATCTTTGACAAGCCAATAAAATTCCAAGCACTGTCCCGTTTCCTCCATATTACGGAAACAGGCAGTATCAAGCGGACGGCTCTGAATCTCGGATTGGGACAGCCGCAATTGACACGTCAGATTGCCCAGGTCGAGGCAATTTTTGGCGAAAAGCTCCTGGCTCGCTCGGTGGAAGGTTCCGTTCCGACCAGCGCAGGCCTAAGGGTTGCGGCGGCGGCTAGAGCTGTTGAACGATTGTGGTCAGAGCTGACTTTGAGCGCTGCCGGGCGCTTCCGAGATCGCGAAGCGACAGTCCGCTTAGGATCGGTAATTCCGTTGGGCCATGAAAGCCAAGTCGCCGGACTGCTCGCCTCCCTTCTAGTGCATTGGAAACATATTCGTCCCCTGCAACCATTGTCCCTATCGTGCACCACCTCCGAAGAGCTGATTAGCGGCCTTAAGAGTGGCTCGTTTGATGCAACCATCCTGGATACTCTCGTTGTCCCTTCCGATGTCGATCACTACCTTATTATGACGACACCACTTGCGCTTGTCGGTGGCTCTCCTGATCAGCCCAAACAATCAACAGAAGCGTCGCTTCGCAAACTTATCCTCTCCCACCCGATCGCTGTTCCAAGTTCGAAGAGCGGTTTACGACAAATGTTTAATCGCCTCCTCCATGAAATCCTCACCGAAGACGAACGTTCGAATTTGCAGATCCTTGAAGCCGATTCCTTGCCCGTCCTTTTGAACCTCGTTTTGGAGCACGGGTTCATCTCTATTCTACCGGCTCCCTCAGTGGCTGCGATTGGACGCTCATTGATCCGAGCTGAACTGAATAAAGCCCTGGCGCTTCCACTTTGGTTGGTTTGGCCGAGGCGTCGAGACGCGCCTAAATTTGCCAAGAATCTCATTTCTGTTCTCCGGAGCGTAGAGTTCACACTCGGGGCGTCAAATGGTGTTGACAGATGGTAACGTTTTGTTGGAGCCCCGGCGGTCGACGTTTGCTCTTGCAACCGGTTGGGATTGTAATAGCGGCCAGGTCTTGAGGCCTATAACGGCCGGGCTAGCACCGCCTGCCATTTTAGCCTGTTATGGCGTAAGTTGCTCTGTTGTCCAACCGCCTCCGGCGGACATCACAGATTGGACCGCGCTTGCGCAAGCATCGCGTCGTCAGGATTTCTGGCTTGCTGCCCTCACCGATCGTCGTGACATTCGAGCGACCTGAAGATCGTGGGCTTCTCTTATCACTGGGGAGAGGTTTTCCAATGTGACGTGAGAGGGGTTCAATATGCAAAGCCAATGCATCCGCCCGTACACAGGATGCGGCAGCGCCTTGTCGATAACTGTGAAGTCAGTCGTTCGTGCGGATGACTTGTCGTCGTTACTATTGAAGTTCGGAAACATCGACCGAAATGTCTCCTTCCCGCACCCAATATTGAGACGGAATACGGATTCCCGCGCGAGATTCGACAGGTCGTCGAAATCAGTGTCCTTCGAAACGATAGTTGCAAATGGGAAATTTTCTTCTGCTCCTCCAAAAAAGAAAGTGTCACCCTCGTTTTCAACGACCCGGGCCTCTGGGCAAAGGGAAAGAATATATTCTGACACTTCGGATTGGATCGACTGGTTTACCATCATTGCTCCATCGACAAACCGCACAGGTGTATTCAATATGGAGTACTAGCTACGCGGAATGACCGAGGTAGTCAATGTTGAATAGCGTTGAAAGGGAACTCGCCTCAGGAGGCACGCTGTGGCGTCAGTGATCCGACTTCTAGTTCTAGGGGTATTTCGTAAGCATGGGGGGACGACGCACGGATATGCGGTGCACCGCCAGCTAGCCGAATGGAAGGTAGAAACATGGACAAGTGTGAAGGTAGGGTCGATTTACCACGCGCTCAAACAGCTCACCAAAGAAGGGAAGTTGCGCGCTATTGCGACCGAAGAGAGCCCGGAAGGGCCCGGGCGGACTATCTATGAGCTTACGGAAAATGGAGAGGCAGAATTTTTCGTCTTATTGGAACAAGCACTGTCTAGCTTTGATTTGGAACAGCTCGGCGCTGGGGTGGCCTTTATGGAAGAGCTCCGGCTTGAGCGAGTAGTAGAGTTGCTTAAGGGGAGTCTTAAGAGAGCACGGAAAAACCGGGAGCTCCTCGACGGCTTAGCGCCCACCGTCGCCAACCGAAGCGATCCACCGCATACGAAAGATCTGCTCGAACTCTGGAGCGGGCATCTCTCGGCAACGGCGTCTTGGACGACAGACCTGATTCGACGACTCGAAGTAGGCGAATACCAGTTTCGTGATGAAAATCCACCCAACTGAATTTGGCTCACTTGCACCGTTGCGGGGCCGGCGAACCTAGACTTATGGTCGAAGCTTAAGTCAAGGCCGTTAGCCGGCGCTGCGACGCTCGGCCCTGCCCGTTTGCAGACGGCCGCAAGCGCCCGACCGTCATTTGCTTTTGAAAGCATCGCGGTTTTCCCCGGCCCATTGGGCAAACGTGATCATTGGTCGCCACAGGTCAACGCCGCAGGCATCGTTCGCGGGGCCTTCGGTAGGCTGGTCCACAATCATCCGTCATGACATTCATTCACGATGAAATACCTCAACGAAAATCGGGACCGTGACGTGAAATCCGAGTTCGCTGCGTTGGGTTCACTCGCCCTTCCGTAGCCTCCGTCAATGCGTCGCCGCTCGACGTCTTCGGCAACCCGCTCTGCATCACCCCGATGGTGTAAATTGCCGCATTGAGCCGAAGGCGCGATCAATCTATGATGGCGATGTGCCATTGACGGCACGGGGGATTCGATGAGCAAGCGGCTTTGCCATGCCGAACAGTGGGCGGTGCGCACAATCTGCGCGCTCGCACTGCTGTTTGTCGGCTTCGCGCACAAACCGCCAACGCTCGATTACCACTCCATCCCGAACAGCGAACTGGCGCAGTATACGCTTCCGGATGGCACGCTTCCAGTTCTCTGCCTGCCGTCGGAAGACGGAAAGGCAAAGCACGACGGCCATGATTTCGGCTCGGGATGCGAAGCCTGCCGCCTGACCGCATCGATCCTTCTTCCCACTCCGGCCAATACTGCCGGCGTGCCGATCACCCGCGAGATAGAACGCTTCCTGCCGATCCGCACGGAAGCCTTTTACCGTCAGCTCTTCCCTCCCAATACCGCCCCGCGCGGTCCTCCATCTGTCCCGATCGTCTGAGCCGCTGTCGCGAGGTGCGACAGTTTCTTCAGTTGGTGCCGGGAACCTGTCCGCGTTGAACGGATATGTGCCGGCGCACTGCCGGATCATGTTCCATGTTCGACCAGACCATTGCAGGTGCTGATGCGCCCGTCGTTTTTATCGACCACACCGCAGAAGCCCGCCCGCCGCGTCCAATGTGCATCGCGGCCCACATGCCGATACTTCTTAAAGTAGGCCAATCCGTTACGTGGCGTATCATCAACGGATGCGCGGCGCTTTATCAGGAACTCCCGAACGGCCGCAGGCTGCTTCTCGACATCCGCGGCCCGAGCCGGCTTCTCGGCGAAACCCTCGTCGATGCCCGCTCCTGCAACGCGATGGCGCTTGACGCACTCGGTCCGGAGGGCAAGCCGCTTAAGGCCTTTTTCTTCTCGATCGATCCGGAGCGCGATACGCCCGATGTGATGTATGCCTACGTGATCACCGGCATTACCGGCAAGCCGGACGAGATGCAGAAAGTGGTGAACGGCTGGATAATCCATGCCTCGAAACTGCCGAGCGAAGACGGCGACTATCACATCAGCCACACTACCTTGCTGCTCTCGTCGGCGCAGACGGCGGGCTCAAGGGGCTGTTGCCCTACGACGCCGATCAGAACGAGGCGCTTCGCAAGATCCGCGAGGTCCTGCTGAAGCGCCTAAAATCTTCCCATCAATCCCATAGTCAAACGCAAAAGGAAAACGATCATGAATCGTCGCGATTTCAACCAGCTGATGGCCGCCGTCGGCGCCGGAATTCTCTTCAATAACGAGACCGCATCCGCCCAGACACCGCCATCGTCTTCCGATGGCCTAGTCTTCGCCATGCTGGTTCATCCAAAGATGATCTTGCTGGATCTGGTCGGCCCGATGACCGTGTTCAACATGACGATGGGGAAGGTCCATCTGGTCTGGAAAGATAAAACACCGGTTCCGACCGAAGTCGGCGTGTCGATCACGCCCACCACGACTTTCGCGGATTGCCCGAGGAAGGTTGATGTCTTCTTCATTCCGGGTGGGCTCGCGGGCTCGACTGCGTTGATGGAGGATCCGGAGACGCTTGCCTTCGTAAAGGACATGGCTGCGAATGCTCGTTACGTCACCGCCGTCTGCACGGGCTCGCTGGTGCTCGGCGCGGCCGGTGTCCTCCAGGGCAAACGTGCGACCACACTCTGGAATGTTCGGGACATCCTGCCGACCTTCGGCGCCATTCCTGTTCACGATAGGGTGGTCGAGGATGGCAACATCATCACCGGCGGCGGCACGACCGCAGGGCTGGATTTCGGGCTCGATATCGTGGCGAGGTTGCGCGGAGAGGATGTGGCCAAGCGCATCCAGCTGATCATCGAATACGATCCGCATCCCCCGTTCGATGCCGGCAGTCCCGAAAAGGCCGGTCCTGAGATCACTAACGCGTTCCTGAAGGCCCGCAAGTCCGTGATGGATGATGCCAAGACGGCAGCTCTGCGAGCTGCGGAACGTCTCAAGATCTGAACGCGGGTTTCTGCGTGTTCCGTCCACAACCGCTTATTCTTCCAACAATGGAGACTCACATGCGCAGCATTCCTCTTTCCGACTCCATCTGGCTCGGTGAGTGGATATGTTTCGTAAGAGATCCCGGCGAGCCAGCTACTCTTCCACGGGCAGCCTGAATGGCGTTGCTTCACATGCTTGTCCAAGCTTGCATTTCGATGGGATGATAGCCCATAAGTGAATAATGAGCATCTCAAAGCACGACGAACCGGCAACATCGGCCCAACAGCAGGCCTATCTTTTCTTGCGCGACAAGATCCAGACGGGCCGCCTGCCGGGCGGCTCGCGGATCAAACCCGAAGATATTGCGGACGAACTCGGCATCAGCCGGATGCCGGTGCGTGAGGCGATCCGCCAATTGGATAGCGAAGGCCTTCTGACCATCCGTCCAAACCGCGGTGCTGTCGTAACCGTTTTGAGCCCGGACCGTCTAGCAGAACTCTTCGAAATGCGTGCCGCCCTTGAGGGCGTCTGCGCGCGTCACGCGGCCGTCAACTTCGATGAAGAGGCGGGTGAAGAGCTGTCGAACCTTTTAGATATGCTGAACCGCGCGGGACAAAACGTTGATTTGTGGATCCGGCGTCACGAAGCATTTCACAATTTCATATGCGAGCGGGCGAACCGACCACTGATGCTCGCGGAGGTGAAGAGGTTGCGCGCAGTCGTCGAACCGTACCTACGCATGGCGCAATCCCACCTGGAAACAATGGGCAACAGTAACCTTGCACATCGGCAGTTGATCGACGCGCTTCTGACCCGTGATCCCGACCGTGCAGAGGCCGTGATGCGCCATCACATCAACGTCACGGTGGCGGACCTCCGATCCCTGGTCTAGGCATCGCGTTGAGCGTTGCACTGCCGTTAAGCTTTCGTAACTTCGTACGATCACTTTTTTGCAGCCTTCTTGCGTCACTTGGTGACGCTGAGCAATTCGGTGGTCTGCCGCCGAGGTTGACCCTTGGCTCGTTTTCTCCTGTTCAATGCATAGAAAACCTCAATGACGTCGACAAAAGGCTGACGTCTCAAAGCGGTCTGGACGCTCCAAGGCTTTTTGAAGCGCGCTCCCTGAGGCCGCCATAACCAACTTCCGCAGCGACCCCCCTTTCATCGTCAAAACGACCGCCATTTGCAAACGCCAAGGCTTTACAGCGACGATCGGGCGCAATATAGATAAGTGGATACATGTATCCAAAATGCCTTCGCCTCTTCCGACCGTGACACCGGGTCGAAGTCTCAATGCAACGTTTCGCAGGAATGTCGCGCGATGAGATACAGGCGAGGTACGGTATGGAGAGGAGAGCCGTTTGAGCAATTTACCGTCTGATCTTCGTGAAACCTTGAAGTCACGCCGACCCGCAATGTGGCTGAATCCCAACCTGGCTACCTCGGGAGTTCTGTCCGTGACGCTTCTAGAGGAGATGGCTGCTGCAGAGCAGCGGCTGCGTCGCTGCAGTGGCCTCCTCAAGATCCTCTTTCCAGAATTAGAAGGCAGACAGACGGTCATCGAATCCGAGCTCGTCAAAACGAAGAGATTGCAGCATGCCCTCGACTGCACATCAGGCTCAAGCGGCGAATGGTTTATGAAGACAGACCACATGCTGCCAATAGCGGGGTCGATCAAGGCCAGAGGAGGTTTCAACGAGGTACTCGCCTTCGCTGAAAAGGTGGCGATTGACAACAATCTGCTTGCCGCTGATTCAGATCGTGCCCTGCTCGCCTCAAAGTCTGTACGCGAGCTCTTCTCGACCTATACACTGTCTGTCGGCAGCACTGGAAATCTGGGCCTCAGCATCGGCACCCTCGCCGCGGCGCTCGGCTTTAAAGCGGTCGTACACATGTCCAACGATGCCAAGGACTGGAAGAAACACCGCTTGACGAATAGCGGCGTTCTGGTCGTTGAGCACATTGGTGACTATGCCAGCGCCGTCGATGCCGGCCGCCGTGATGCGTTGGCAGATCCCCATTGCCATTTCGTCGACGACGAGCATTCGGTCATGCTGTTCGCCGGCTACGCCGCGGCAGCGGCGCCCCTCGCCGCTCAACTGGCAGAACAAGGCCGGAAGGTCGACGCGGAACATCCGCTTTTTGTATATATTCCTTGCGGTGTCGGCGGAGCCCCCGGCGGCATCACCTTCGGATTGAAATCCCTGTATGGCGCAAATGTCCACTGCTTCTTCGCCGAGCCGGTTGCCGCACCGTGTATGCTGGTTCAACTCGCAGCCGGCCTGGACAGTCCGGTCTCAGTCTATGATATTGGCCTGGACAACGTTACGGAGGCAGATGGACTGGCGGTCGGCCTGGCTTCGCAATTCGTTGCGGCGACGATCGCTGAACACCTGTCCGGTGTTTTCACCGTGACTGACGACGCATTGTTCAAGCAATTGCAGCAGGTCAAACTCTTCGAAGGTTTCGAGCTCGAGCCTTCGGCTGCCGCGTGTGTTTCAGGTCCCAACTGGCTTTCGGCAACCGAGAGCCGCCGCTCCTATCTGCGAGAGCACGATCTGGAGCGGCGGATGAAAGATGCCACGCACGTGATCTGGACAACCGGCGGCTCACGCGTACCAGCGCAGGAGCATCTGCGTTTCCAGGATCGCGGAGCACAACTCTTGGCGAACAGCAGCGAGTAACTTCGTCGCGACACAGACACTGAAGAATAGTGTCGGCCGCTTATCAAAGAGATTACCTTTCCCGCGCTTGCGGTCGGCACCCGGCAACGCGATGCAAGCCGGATGCGATGACTTGCCCGGTCTTGGCACCAGACATCAGTAACCTAGCGCTATTCCATCTTTCCTGTGATCGGATCCGCCAACCAGGCCGCCATTTGCCCAGTCGATTTTGATGGCCTGGGCTCCCCCGATGGGCCAGCTCGCTGGCACGAGATTGTGTCCTCGCCGCCTCAGCTCCTCCTGGACTTGCGCCGGCACCGTAGCCTCGACCTCGACCTCGTCGATGCCCGGTTTGGGGAAAACTCGCGGCAGCTGGATGGCCTCTTGGACGTCCAGGCCGTAGTCCAGCACTTTCGACAGGAAATGCGCGTGACCCATTGCCTGGTAGTGCCCGCCCATCACGCCAAACGGCATGATCGTTTTGCCGCCCTTCGTGAGCATTCCGGGAATGATCGTGTGCACGGGGCGTTTGCGGGGCGCGATCGTGTTCGGATGTCCCGGATCGAGGACGAAGCCCTGCCCTCGATTTTGCAGCAGCACCCCCGCCTTCGGAGTAACAAGGCCGCTTCCGAAAGGACTGTAGATCGAATTGATGAAGCTCACTGCCATCCGGTTTTTGTCAACGACGCAGAGGTACACGGTGTCAGGGTGCTTCGGCGGTACAAAGGCCGGCAGATTGCGCATCGCGCGAGAAGGATCGATCTTGGCCCGCAGTTCGGCCGCAAGCTCCTGCGACAGCAACCATTCCACCGGAACCTTGCTATGTGTTGGATCGGCCAGAACAGCGTCGCGAATGGAGTAGGCCAGTCGCGTTGCTTCGATTTCAACGTGGAGCCGGTCGGCAGACATCGGATCTCCCTTACCCTCGAAGCCAGAGAGTATGTTAAGGATGAGCAGCGCGATAACGCCCTGGCCGGCCGGTGGGCACTCATGGACAACATGTCCACGGAAATGCGTCTTAACGGGGGTTTCGTAACTTCCACGAGCTTCGGCGAAATCTCTCGCTGTATGCAGCCCGCCCAGCTTTTGCAGGTGCTCGACCATGTCTTGCGCGATCGTCCCCTTGTAGAATTCGTCAGGACCGTTTTCGCCGATGAGAGCAAGTGTCCGGGCCAGCAAAGGTTGACTGTGGATGGAGCCGTTTTGCGGGAGCTTGCCGTCCGGGAGGAAAATGTGCGCAGTGTCCGGATCGTTGCGCAGCAGAGTTTCCTGATCCGCCCAGTCGTGGGCGACACGCGGACTTATCGCGTAACCCTGCTCGGCGTAGTCAATTGCCGGCTTGAACAGTTCTCCCAGGGATTTTGTCCCATAGTCTCGCAATAGCGTGCACCATGCGTCGATGGCGCCGGGGACGGTCACCGAATGAGGCGATTGCCGCGGAATGGACGTTAAACCTTCTGACCTATACCAATCCAACGTCGCTGCCTCGGGCGCCCTGCCCGATCCGTTGTAGGCGATAACCCTGTCGCTGTCGGGCAAGGACAGCAGCACAAAGCAGTCGCCGCCAATGCCTGTCGAAGCTGGCTCGACAACGCACTGGACAGCGCTTGCCGCTATAGCCGCGTCGAGGGCATTTCCTCCACGCTGCAATTCGTTGACCGCCGCCAAAGTCGACAACGGATGTGAAGTCGCTGCCATGCCGTTGCGCGCCATCATTACCGAACGGCCCGGATTCTCGAACTTTCTCATTTTTTCCTCAATCGCGTCTCAACAGGGTGCCGACTTTCGAAATGACCGTCGAACCGCCCTGACTGTGTAGATTCAATGACCGGCTACGGATCCTGATGACGATTCCGCTCGTGATGCCTACTTCAGGGTAATCCAGATGGTCTTTGTTTGAAGGTACTGGTCGAGTGCCTCCGTGCCCTTGTCGCGTGCAAGCGAACCCGAGCGCTTGTAACCGCCGAACGGCACGGTAACGTTGCCCTCCGTGAAGCCGTTGATTGCAACCGTCCCGCAGGGCAGCCGCTTGGACAGATACATGGCTTTGTCGATGTCGCGCGTGAAGACTGTCGCGTGCAGCCCGTAGTCGGTGTCCTTGGCGGTCGCCAAGGCGCCTTCGATGCCGTCGACGCCGATGACGCCAAGGACCGGCCCGAAGATTTCCTCGCGTGCGATTTGCATGCCTGGCTGCACGGCGTCGAAAACCGTTGGATCGATGAAACTTCCATCGAGGCCCTTGGTCTTACCGCCGCCGGCGATGAGCTTTGCGCCCTCGGATTTTCCGGTTTCGATATAGGAGAGGATGCGATCACGATGCTCTGCAGTCACCATCGATCCCATGTCGGTCGCGGGATCGAGGGGGTCTCCAACCTTGATCGTTCTGGTCTTTTCGATCACCTTATCGAGGAAGGTGTCTTTCACACGCGCGTCGACGATCTGGCGCATGTTGGCAGAGCAATTCTGACCGCCGTTCCAGAACGCTGAATTGACCGCGTTCGAGACCAGTGCATCATCGATGTCGGCGTCATCGAGGATAATGAATGGGCTCTTGCCGCCCATTTCCAGGCCGACCGGCTTCAGATTGCTCTCACTGGAGTATTTCAGAAAATATGCACCGACTTCGGTCGATCCTGTAAACGAGATGACATTGATGTCGTTATGCCGGCCGATTGCCTGGCCGGCCGTCTCGCCGTAACCGGGAACGACATTGATTACGCCAGCCGGGATACCGGCCTCCATGGCCAGATCGGCCAGGCGCAACGCAGTAAGCGGCGTCTGCTCGGCCGGCTTCAAGACGGCGGAGCAACCCGCTGCCAATGCCGGTGCCAGCTTCCACGCCGCCATCAACAACGGGAAATTCCAAGGCAAGATCAGGCCCGCGACGCCGATGGGTTCCTTCACTACCATTGCGACGGTCTTCTCGCCCGTCGGAGCGACCTTGCCGAAGCTCTTGTCGGTGAGTTCAGCATACCATTGAAAGAATGCCGGCACCTCTTCGCCGATTTCATTGAGGCAATCCTTGATCGTCTTGCCGCTGTCGATGCTCTCGAGCACCGCCAATTCCTCTGCATGAGCGCGAACGAGCTCCGCCAAGCGTAACAGCGTTGCCTTGCGTTCTTCAGGGGCGACACGCGACCATACGCCCTCTTCGAATGAGCGCCGCGCGGCGGCGACCGCCAGATCGACATCGGCAGCATCGCAATGCGCAACTGTCCCAATCACGTCCCCCGTTGCTGGATTGACGTTCTCGAACACCCGCCCCGAAATCGCTGGCCGCGACTTGCCGTCGATGAAGGCATGAGATGGCAGCACCAAACCAGTGGCGATAGCGTGATAGTCGGCAGTCAATTTTCGTGCATTCATGAGAGCATCTCCTAAAGAGTTGATCGTCGGGTGCCTGCGTGAGGCAGATGGTTCGACTGATTTCCGGGGAACGGAAAACTCGCAGTCAAAAAATGATGTGCGTTTCGGCTGCACTGCCTCTAAGCCTGCGCGCAACGGGATGTCGGGTGGTCATTTGGTGTCGGCGGTATGTTGCGAGGACCATTCCCATGATAGGCCTCACGCTTCATTCGCCAGGTAAAACGCCTTCAGAAACTCCATATCGAATTCGCTGCCTGGGCCGTCGTGTATGATTTCGCCATGTCTGATTGCGAAGACCCGGTCGGCCATCTGAATTGCTTCGACCGCGTTCTGCTCGACGAGAAGAAGGGTCAGGCCCTCGGTGTGCAGCCGCGCGATGATCTCGATGATGAATTCTATCATTTGCGGCGAGAGCCCCATCGTGGGTTCATCCATCATCAGCAACTGCGGACGGCTCATCAGAGCGCGGCCGATGGCAAGCATCTGCTGCTCTCCCCCGGACAAAGTTCCGGCAAGTTGCCGGCGCCGGTCGCGAAGGCGCGGGAACATGTCCTCGACATACGCGATGTCGGCGTTGATCTCCTTGGCAGAACTCCGAATAAAAGCGCCGAGCTGCAAATTCTCCAGGACGGTCATATTGGGAAAGACATGCCGTCCCTCGAGGACATGCGCGATCCCGACGACCGCCCGTTGCTCCGCCGCCATCGGCAAAACGGGCTTGCCCAGAAAGTCGATGGAACCGGCACTGGACGGCACCAGACCTGAAATCGCCTTGAGCATTGTGGTCTTCCCGGCACCGTTGCTGCCGATCAGACTGGTGAGGGAGCCCTTTTCAACGGTGAACGAGGCATTCTCAACGGCAACCGATGCCCCGTACCGAACGGTTAGCCCTTGAATCGACAACATTGCGGTCATGCCGTCCTCCCAAGGTAGGCCAATCTCACGCGTTCGTCGGCGAGGACATCAAGTGGCGAACCATCAGCGAGCCTTTCGCCGTGGTGGAGCACAGTCACATGTTCGGCCAGGCGGCGTACGACCTGCATGTCGTGTTCGATCAGCAGTATCGTCATGCCATCTTCTCTGAGCTTCAGGATCAGATCGCCGATCTCCCGTTTTTCAGAGACGGTCATGCCGGCGATCGGCTCGTCGAGCAGGAGCAGCTTGGGATCGCTCATCAGCGCGCGGCCGATTTCTACACGGCGCTGCTGACCATAGGAAAGCGTGCCGGTTCCGCGGTCCAGGATTGCCTTCGGTAGCCCGACGAAGTTGAGCAGGTACTCCGCGCGCTCCAGAGCTTCTGCCTCCTCGCGGCGAGCGCTTGCGCTCCTCAACAAAAGCTCCCAGAAGCCCGCCTGCAGGGTGCAGTGGGCGCCAGTCATCAAGGTTTCCCTGACGGTCATACCACCGAAGAGCCGTATGTTCTGGAAAGTCCTCGCGATGCCGGCGCGTGCAATCTGATGGACGCGTTTGCCGACGAGCTGATGTCCCTCGACGCGTATAGTCCCGCCCTTGGGACGCACAAACCCGGAAAGCGCATTGACGACGGTGCTCTTGCCAGCGCCGTTCGGTCCGATCAGAGCGCTCACGGATCCTCGGCGCACGTGCAGCGACAACGATTTCACCGCCGTCAAACCACCAAATGCGATCACCAGCTTTTCAACTTCGAGAATTGGGCGTGTTTCAATCATTTTGACATCGTCAATCTGGCCCTGAAGCGGGCTGCAATGCCTTGTGGGCGATAGAGCGTCAGAAGGACCAGCGCGACACCGAGAAGAACGAAGCGGACTTCCGGGTGGCTCTGAACCAGCGGTATGCTGAGCGATATCTGCAAAAATATTACCCAGATGAAGGCGCCGAGGAATGGACCGATGAACGTCCCCAGTCCTCCCAACACAATCAGCAGAAGCAGAGTGACATTCTCCGCGATGGAGAAGTTGAAGGGGCCAATATATCGCTGGGAGTGGGCGTAGAAGACGCCGACGACCCCACCGACGGACGCGCTAAGCGCATAGGCGAGCAGCTTGTAGCGCGCTGTATCGATCCCGGCGGCCTCTGCGGCGTCCTCATCCTCGCGGATCGCGACCCAGGCTCGCCCGACCCTTGAGCGGACGATGCGGCTGATCAGGAACACAGTCACACATGAGAGTGTCAAGGCGAAGAAGTAGAGTGCCCGTGGCGTGCCGAGCGAAATCCCGAAAGCGCTTGGAAGCGGGATGTTGCGGATGCCCATGGGCCCACGGGTCAGCGAGATCCAGTTTGTCGCAACGATCCGGATGATTTCACCGAAGCCGAGCGTCATGATCGACAGGTAGTCCCCACGCAATCTCAACGTCGGATAGCCAATGATGATCCCGAACAAAGCCGCAGCGAGGCCGCCCATGATCAGCATCGGGTACATCAGCCACCACACATCGGCCAGTGGGACGCCGTAGCCGTCGCGCAGCAACAGAACAAAAATGATAGATGTCAGGTATGAACCGACCGCCCAGAAAGCAACGAAGCCAAGATCGAGCAACCCGGCAAAACCAACCACCACGTTGAGCCCGCTGGCAAGCATCCCGTAGGTCAACGCCGAGACGAGGATCTGAAGCCAGTAGTTGGACGAGATCGTCATTCCAACCGCAATTGCCACGGCGACGGCCAGGAGTGTGAAGATTCTTTTCGAGCTTTCGCTCCCTGCCCAGTTTTGCAACCCGGCCATCCGCCCGAGTGCAGCCTTCGCTGCCCGGGCACCATTCAACGCATCGAGATTGCCAAGGAGGCTGCCTCTTTGCGCTGTATTCAGTTCGGGCTTACCCATGATGCCTTGGGGGCGAAATGCGAGCAGCAGTATCAAAAGCGCAAAGCTGATGGCATCCTTGTAAGCAGACCCCTCTGGGATGTATCCGGCCCCAACGGCCTCGACCAAACCCAGGATAATGCCACCCATCGCAGCGCCCGGGATGCTGCCGATGCCACCGAGGACCGCGGCGGTCAGCGCCTTTAGCCCGGGTGTGAAGCCCATAGTTGGATATACCGAACCGTAGGATTGGGCGTAGAGTATCCCCGCCAGTGCTGCGAACGCCGAGCCGATGGCAAACGCGACTGAGATGACTTTGTCCGCGGGAATCCCCAGCACAAGGGACGCGACGCGGCTTTCGGCGGTGGCGCGCATTGCGCGGCCAGACCGGCTCTTGGCGACGAAGATCTGAAAACCGATCAGTGAAACGACCATGAATGCCACCACGGCCAGATCGATCCTGCTGATGAAGATGGATTTGAACAACACGATCGGCTCGGCCGACGACAAGGATGTGGCGGGTACGCTGATTTGCTGTGCGCCCCAGACCATCTGAGCCAGGTTCTGCAGGATCGTCGAGACGGCGATCGAGCTGATCAGTGGCGCAAGCCGTGGAGCCGAACGTAGCGGGCGATAGGCAAAACGTTCGATTATGACGCCCAACAACGCGGTCGCTGCGATCGATACTGGCGCCGCGACCCATATTGGCAGCCCGGGCAAAGCCAACTGATAACCAAATAGCTGACCCGAGTTTAACATGAGCGTGGCGGTGAGCATCGCTCCGAGCATAAATAGCTCGCCGAAGGCGAAATTGACGAGCCTGACGACGCCATAGACCACGGTGTAGGCGACAGCCGTGAGGGCATAGAGGGAACCAAGCAAAAGACCATTAGTGATAAGCTGCCCAAGATATTCCATGTTTGTCACTCAACGGCTGCCGACGGTCAGTTGGGAAGAAGAACGAACTTGTTATCCTTGATCTGCAGGAAGAACAGCTTTCCATCGCGATCTCCCGACGGCGTGAAGCTCACCTGACCTGTCACGCCTGGATACCCGCTGACGGTTGTCAGGGCCTCGTTGACCTTTGCGCGCGTGACCTCACCATGCTTCTGAAGCTCTTGGAGCTGCGACACCAGCACGCCAACGGCGTCGTAACCGAGCGCAGCCCATACGTCGGGATCCTTGCCATAGGCTTCGCGGTAGCCCTTGATGAAGGCGGCGGAGTCATCGTTGACGATGCTCGCGTCAAACATGCCGTACACGATCATACCCTCGGCGCTGCCTTTAGCTAGGCTGAGCAATTGTGTGTTGAGCGATCCATCGGTGCCAAGAAACTGGGTGGTTAGCCCCATTTGCTTTGCTTGCTGGGTGATCTTCGAAGCCTCGGAATAGAAGCCGCCAATGAAAACCGCGTCCGGATTTGCAGCCTTGACCTGCGCCAAGATCGTGCGGAAGTCGGTGGTGCCGAGGTTGTAGGCCTGCGAATTTACGACGGCCCCGCCGGCGGATTTGACGGACTCGCTGAACGCGTTCGCAACACCAATCCCGTAGTCGTCCTGGGAGTGAATGACATAGACGTTTTTCAGGCCCAGCTTGGTGGCCGCATATTTGCCGAGAGCAGCGCCCTGGATGGCGTCGGTCATGACATCGCGGCGGAAATACGAGCTTGAATTCGACAGGTCCGGTCCGGTCACGGCCGAAGCGAGCACGGGAAGCTGGCACTGGTCGAAGATCGGTACAGCGGCCAGCGCGACGGAACTGAAGGTGTAACCGAGCACCGCCTTGACGTCATCGTCCGAGCAGAAACGCTGAGCGATCAAGACGCCGTCCTGTGCTGATCCATGATCATCGACGGTGTCGAACTTGATGACGACGTCGCCAGAACCCTTTTGCTTGACTGCAAGGTCGGCGCCTTCGCGGAGGCTCTGCCCGAACGCGGCAAAGTCGCCGGAGAAGGTCGCGGTCAAACCGACCTTATACTCTGCCGCCTCCGCAGCATTGACGAAAAATACGGCTGCAGAGAAGGCTGCAAGCAGGTGTCTGAGATGAGATTTCATACGCACGTTCCCCTTGTTTTGTGCACTTAGTGCTTGTTAAGTCGAGAAGTGTTCATTTCAGTCGCGCGTCCCCAATCCACGCCCGACTTCCCGGTCGAACGCGGCAAATGGATTGCTTGGTCATTAACTCCCAAGATAGCCGTACATTGATTTCGTGCGGCGTGTTTCATTGATTATGCCATCGTCGCGGAGTGGCGTTCCGCTTAATATCCGTCCTTGAGACCAATGGTGACTACCGTTTCGTAGCAAGCATTGTCTGCAAGTGAGGTGACGCCGATCGAAGCGCGAGGTCCCACCCCTACGTCTTCCCCGAACACTTCGGCGAAGAGATCGGTCATCCCGTTCGAGATGCGATTGGGTTCAGTAAAACCCGGCACGCAAACAATGTAGTTTATCGACCTGGCCAGGCCGGCAACACCGTCGAGAGACCCGATAGCGTCCCTGATGCCAGCCAGGCAATTGATGCCGGCCAGCCGAGCGGCTTCGTAGCCTTGCTCAACGGTCAGGTCCTTGCCGATCACACCGGGAAACAGGATTTCCCCGTCCTTGAAGCCGGCGATATGGCCGGACAAATATAGCAACGACCCCGTTTTGAAGAACGGTTTCATCTTGCCGTATTTCTTTCCGTAGAAGTCGAGGTCCCCCAACGAGGGCGCAGGGAGTGAAATGCCAAGGTCACGAAGCCGCTCTTCGATCATGAAAGCCCTACCAATGTTTTAAAAGTGGATACGTGGATGTTTGTATCCACTTTTTATGGGCTTGTAAAGCGGGACTTTCAGAGCGCAGGCCGCCAGTGTTCAGGACTCCGCACCAATAATAAGCGGTCCGTTTTTAAACCCGGGGCATGTCGCCAAGGTTCAGCCGGAAACGCGAGAATTACTGACCTGCTATTTGTATTTCAGGACGTAGGAGTTCGGCGACCTTGAATGAATGATCAAATCTCCTGTGGAGGCCCGGGAAATCGAGGGATATAGAGAGGTGCCGAGGATTCGGCCCGTTCAGTAAGTGGTCGGCGTCTGCTCGGGCGATCCTGATTTCGAGGAGGTGGTTCGCAATATCGCAAGCATCGTTGACGAGGCGATCGACGACATCGCGGCGACTGGTCTTGCGCCAGATGCTATCAGCGCAGCCCTCGACGCGTTGATCGAATGGAGCAAGGCGCCAAATTCTGCAGTCTGGTTCGGTATGTCTTGGGCGGAAGGGATCCGGCCAACGTGACCTCGGACGTTGGTATATTCGGCACGCCGCAGACTTCGGACATTTCTCGCGGCCGCGTATATATCGGCGTCCTTGCATTCCCGTTTGACGTTGCGTCTAGCCTAGAGCCAAAATAACTATCCACGAGTGATTGTTTCATCGATGATTTCCGATATGCCAAACCACATGGGCAACTGGCTCTCCTCTGCAAAACGATGGGCGCGATCCGTGAAGAGGGATGTCGTTGCTCTTTGGATCGCGGCGCGCGATCCGCGCACACCGTTTGCCGCCAAGGTCGTTGCTGGAGCGGTGGCCGCCTATGCGTTATCGCCAATCGACCTGATCCCGGATTTCATCCCAATTCTCGGATATCTTGACGATTTGCTTATCGTACCCCTAGGTATCCTTCTGGCAATCGGACTGATCCCTGCACCACTGATATCCGAGTTCAGGATAATGGCTGAAAACCGCGAGAAGCTGCCACCCAGCAAGACTGGCCTGTTGGCTGTGGTTGTTATCTGGGGAGTATGCGCCGCGATTTTGAGCTGGTTTGCGTGGCGACAGCTGTCTTGATCTGAAATGACTTGCTGTGCCTAACGACGAAAACCGTGCCTTCAGTTGCTTTTCTAGGACAGCTCCTAGAGGGACCGGCCCGAACCCGCGTCCGTGCCGCTCTCGTGCACGGAGCGACGCCGCGTTCGTCCCAAGGCAAAAACCAGCCGTCTCCTTCCAGACGCCAGCCGATCTGCAAACGACCATTGGGGTGCGCCAGCGCACCGTGGACTGCTGCCGAGCTTTCGCTATTCCTTCCTCCCCTCCCGTCCGACATTTACCGGGGCGGCATCGGGTGCTTGCGCGCAAGCCTCGTCAATCGTCGGCCACTTTGATGAGGATTGTTGTGACCAGCTTTTGTGGGTCTGGTTCTATGGAAGGATTGTTTTCGTAGAGTTCCAACCGCGATGCAAAGCGCTCACCTTCAGGCGTTACCTGAACATCCCAGCGAACATTATTCGCTTTCGCCCAATCGATCAGGCTTCCCGTCGCGTCGATGAGACCGTCATATGGACCTGTATACGTTACGCTGACATATTCCCCACCCGGGATTTCCGATCGTACAAGCCTCCCCGACAGCGGGATCGTGGCATCTGTCGTGATGGCAATATCGATCTCCAGCCGCGGCATATCGATCAAATTGTAGCGGAAGAATTCCATCCCGTCGGCTTTGACACCAGCCTTATTAAAGGCTTCGAAGAGTTCGTTGAAGGCTGGAGGCACATCCGTTCCAAACGGAATTGTGACGGGCAGCCGCACGCCGACGTAATTCCGGGTAGGTAGTTCGACAAATTTTGGCACTGTCAGCATCGATTCCTCCTCGCTAATTTAGTGAGGACGTTCAAGCCGGACGCATTCCGACACACCTCTCACACTATTTCCAGGGTCCCATCGAAGACGATGGGGAGACACTGCAGGAATCTGCAGCCACTGTTTGGCCGACCGCTGGATAATCGATTGGCACCCATCGCCGCAACGGCGAGCGCCCAATCAGCATCCTCCTGAAGTTAAAGGCCTTGTCCTTGTGCTATGAGGCAGCTTTGATGCCGACACGAAAACATGTTAAGCAGCGAATTGGAACTTAACGGCGGTCCGACCACCGACGCCTTGATAGGAATCGAACCTGATACCCCGCCATTCATAACGATACTCAGGTCTTCATGCCACCCGGGCGGCACCAGCCAACTTGCTAAGAAATATAGCATTTTAGAATGGTGCTAAACGATCCTTTTTGCTGTTCATAGGTGCCAGAACACGATCGCAGTATGAAGTCTTGCAATGGCAATCGACACAGCCATGCCAGGACAGTGACCTGGCTGCGTGACGTGCTATTCGTCGTCGGTCTGGATGCGGAACTTGATCGATCCGTCTCTCCATTCAAACTCGACCAGCCCCTTTCGGCGAAGGATAATGATAAGAACCGCGGACAGGCTAACCGTTGCCGTCAGCAGGAAGATTGAATCGGCCAAGCTCATCGTATTGCGCCTTTCCATGGCTACCGCTGGCCTATCCCAGCCTGATAATAAATCTAGTATAGCGACCGAAAAATCTCAATAAGTAACTGTTTTTAAATGATAAATTGACTGCACTTCGGAACGATGCGTGAAGCGGCGAGCTTCATCCGCACCTAGAGCCGTCTACATCACCAATCCTTGGATCTTTGAGAATTCGCACCGGCAAGTTGGTTCTTTCGCGGTCCTTCGTGGTGTTTCTCGTGTTCGGCCATGGAAAAGCTGTGAAAAATCGAGAAGTCCAATGAAACATCGGGAAACCGCAAGATTTATTTTGAAGCGGAAGCTTGACCCGTTACTCCCAATTCTTAAAGTGCAGTCTACGTGACACAAATATTACACGCTTGAGTTTTCGGATTGGGTATGAGCAAATTCCATCAAGTCAGAGACAATCCCCTTGCCCTTTTGACGCCGGATGAGGTCATATATCCTGCTTGGCTTTTCGAGATGGCCAATAAGCGCGTATTTTATGTTCGCGGATTTTCTTGGTTTTGGGAGCATACAAAGGCAAATCTGACCTTCTTTCAGAAGGTTCACTCAAAACCAGAACAAAGCGTCCTCGATTACCCGCAGCTCGGCGATATGTCAGGCTGGAGAGCCGTCGATTTGCCCTGGGACGAAAAGCTGGGTTGGAAAAAGGCTTGGGGAGCCACCCAAAAGAACGGTGACGATTCTTGTCTGTCTTTCACCAAGGCGGCGATGACCATTCTTTTATGCGAGCTTTACGTTCGCGAAATCGCGAAATCACCTGAATCCGCGGCAAAATCGGTGGAAGATCTTTACGAACATATGTCGGTTCAGCCAGCGCATAGTTACGTTCATGGCTTCGACCGTTCCATCATTGACCGGATTCGCCGCGCCGATGATCGCGCCTTGGAAAAGCTCAAAATAGGTACCCAACAAAAGTCGTTCGATGTTTTTTATGACATGGCGGATGGCAATACCGTCACCCACCAGCTTGCTTGCCGCGTCCGGCGGTTTATCGCCGACCACTTCCGGCATTTCGATATAGGCGATGTCGACTATCGTCAGACAAAGAAGATCAAGTTCCGCCCGGCGATGAAAGAGTTTATTGATCTGGATTACGGAAACGCCTCACTTATCGATTGGCTTGCGCAACCGAACGCTGCCTCTTAAGCCACTTGCTTCGGCGACCGCCAACCGGCGGCTCTTGCATTCAAACCGATATTCACGTTCGAGAGTTCGCCCTCAAGACGGTCCAGGTATCGTTGGTCATAAAGCGCGAATGGTGCCAGCTGCTCGCGGGATAGCTGAACCAGCTCGCCGATATATGACAGTCCGCGACTGTACGACACGCGCCGCGCGAGATTGAACAGGGCCCTGTCACTTCGAAAGAAGTCAAGTATGGCGATGTCGAGATAGCCGTGATGACTTCGGGGAATGAGTGTCACCACTTCATTCATAAATTCAAAGCGAAACTGCTCGTACGACGTTCGACGTGATGCGGCGAAAAAACCAACCACCGTTGGGCAGCTGCGTTTGCCCCGCGGTCCCTCAGGCAACTGTATTGGTAGGGATAATTGCTCTTCCGAACTGGATAGTTCCCCTCGCATCAGATCCATCTTTCATCGGGCATCAACCCGTTCAAGTGAGAATCACCAGGGGATCATAACAGCCTGCCGCACCACAGTGAATCGCGCGGATGAGCGAAACATCCCAGGAGCTGGCTGGTTCAGCACCAGAAAGTGAGAGCGACACCTCGGTCCAATCAGATTGGCCGTAGCCCGAACTTCCGGCAACCTCGCCACGCGCCAGCGTCGGCGCCAGGCAGACCCCATCATTCGGCTCATCCGAAAAGGGGATTGGTTCAGGGAAATCGTCCAACTGCCTCCGTTGTTAATGCAATGAACACCCCGGCGGGTTAAACGCGTCTTGATGTAACGGATCCATAGCCCGAATGTTGCCACGCGAAATCTTTGACGAACTTTACACCTTTTTGCAGGGTATCGACGAATACGTCTCATCTTTTCGAGAATTGACGAGCCCGCTCGACGAGGACGGTCTGACCGACCTGTTACTGTCCTGTCTTGACGCCTCCGGAAGAATGCCGCCGGGTCTCTCCTACCCCGCAGCCAAGTTTACCCAGAGAGTCGGCGAGATCTGCGAAGATCAAGGCTATGAGGAAAACTTCGATATCAGACTGGAACACGAACGTTTCACAAAGCTAACCGAGGGACTGATCACTCAGGCCGATTTTCTGATCGATCTGAATTACAGCAACACCTCGTGCACTGACCAGGACTGGCGCGCGCTCTACTATATCCAGGCAAAAAAGCCGAGATCGCTCTCGCTTTCGGCAAAAATTCCCTACGCAGCCGAGCAGGGCAAAAACATTGCCACGCTTCGCGAATGGATCGGCGATGAGGGGGTGAAATATGCCGCGTATTGCCGGCCTGCCGTGCTCGGCCAGAGCACGGATGCCACGCTCCTTGCAAAGCTGAGCGATTGTTGCTCAGATCCGCAGGACTATGCGGCGATGGAAAAGGCCGGGATCTGGATTAATGACGGAACGGCTGTAACAGTCCGCGATGTTCTGATGGCGGCCACGAAGGGGTCCAACCCGATTGCCCAGTTCATAGCAATGCACTATCGCGCCGGCATCGCCGAAGGGACGCGTCGTTTCGCGCCAGACAACGACAGTGCCGAATTCGATCTGCTCGATCGCCTGTCGCGGTTCGAGGATGCCGCAATAAAGACCGTCTGGAGCCTCACGGACGTCGCCGGCAAGCCTGCCAATCGATCGATTGCCAAGATCGTCGTGTCGGTCAAAGGGCCTGGACCGAAACCAGTCCTGAAGAGCGAAGGAATTAAGCTCATCTGATCGACACGTTTCTCAATCGATCTTTGGAGGGTTTACATTCAGACGGAATGCCGTTGGACCGGGAGGGGGCAATATCGACATCAGGCGATCAGGCGCGGCAGGATCGGGCTTCCAACGACGAACCGTGCTGGCGTCAGGTTCGAGGCCACGTTGCGTCAAGTCGCCGTCGTGAAGTGCGATCACCAACCTGGCGACCTCGATGTCTTGCGCGGCGATAACAGAGCCGAGATCGAACGACAGTTCATGTCTCTCGAAGAACGTACGACGTATAGAGCCTCGTAGGGGGTGATGATGCCCCGATCTTAAACGGATACGAACCGCCGAGCCGTTGCTTTGGCCTCTCTGCGAATTCGTTAAAGGCATTTCCTGGTCTTTTAATTGTGGCGTGCATCCCACCGCAACATAAAATCTCGGCCAATGGATCGACCATATGGAGGATTCTGATATTCGTTTGGTCCAAGCTGCTTCCGTCACTGAAATAACCGAATCTGGGTCAGCGCGTCGTCGTCAAAGGTGACGCCTCGGCTATCAACAATCGGCATCCACAGATTGTTGCTGATCGCAGGTTCCCGCTCTCGACTAATAGGAATACGCAAGATAATTTGAGTCGGGGAGATATTACATGCCGATTTCAGAGAAGGTTATAAGCGCTGCAGTTGCTCGGTACGATCGGGAACGCGATCGTTATCTGAAGCTTGCGGCACGAGTATCAGACATTTGTCGAACCAGCATTGTTGAAGACAATGCGATCCGCGCGCAGGTGACGTTCAGGACTAAGACCGTCCGAAGTTTCGAGGGAAAACTTAAACGCTTCTCTCGGCGACAAGATAAGAATTACGCGACCGTTGATGATGTGTTTGCTGGCGTCGGTGACTTTGCCGGGGTCCGCATCGCCACTTATAGGCCCGAGGATGAGCAAAGGGTAACGGAAGAAATTTGCAAGTTGTTCGAAGGAGAATCTGGCGGAAACGTCTTTGTCGATAAGAAGGACAAGCTCGCTGTTAACAGTTATCAATTCTATCGTGCGACCCACTGCCAGGTTTTTCTTCGCAACGAGGATTTGATAGGTAACTACGAGAATTTGCGCGGTACGAGTTGCGAGATCCAAGTATGCTCGATGATGGCGCACGTTTGGAACGAAATCGAGCACGACATCGGTTACAAGCCAGAGGGTGGCGGACCCGGCGAAGCGGAAAAAGGTCTGCTTGAAGCGCTGGGGCACCTGACCCGTTCCGGCGATGCTGCGATCACACGGTTGCTGGCTGCAAACGCTGCCCGTATGCAACAGAACGTTGGCGATTTCGTCGATATTCATGATTTCGTCGCACAACTGCGCCCGCACTTCCCCAGCTCGGACTTGTCAGTCAATGCCGGCCAAGCTTTCGACACTGCCGTACAACTGGGCCTCAATTCTGTTGCGAAGCTCAAAGAGGCGCTTGGGGAGGAAGCCCTGACGCCGACAGTTTCAACCAGCCGGATAGAGGCTTTTAATAAGTATCTCACGTCTGTCGAGAGCGGCGAATACGCTCTCAACCCGGTGTCTGCCGACGCCGTTACAGTGGCCCTGCTGCATAGTTTTGCTGGGAGTATTGTGGAGAGCAATTCGACCGATCGTATCAAGGGCAGACCTGCAAGGATTTTCGAGATCGCTCGCCTCTACAATCGCTTTCTCGATGCCCAGAAGACTGGTGAGCGCGACGCGGCATGAAAATTTGGCATCAGTCTGTGATGGGATCATTGCCGCGCTGGTGGTTCGCCGGAGTAACCCCGCCGCTCAGACGTGCCAATAGTCCTCAAGGGTCGTGCCCGGAGACCGCAGTCATTCCGTGTCGCTACCAACCTAATCAGATTGTGAAATGGTAGGCAACGTTACGACTATTCACCCGGAATCGCCTGCCCCTATGCAATACGGTCGCAACCGGATGCAGATGGTCGATGATATTGGCGACCTATCACTGGCCCAGGCCATCGAAGGTGAGCTTCTGTCCGTTCGTCTCCAGCGGGTTCTGACCGATCCCGACCTTCAGACCATTTGCTTTGCTGACGTTGTTCTGAACCTCGACACCTTCCTCGATAGTCTGCGGACGCGGCCAAACATCGGCAGAACGTCAGTCGGTGAAATGGCTGCTCTCGTAAAGCTTTTGACGCCAAGGCTGCTGGCAGAGCGTGGCGTGGCGCAAGAGCACATTGCGCAGGCCTGCGAAACGTTGTTTGGCGACAAGCAGCAGGACGAGCACGTTTCGGCTGACAAGATCCCAACGTTCGCAACGCTGGAGGCAAGCCTTGATTGGCTACTTGGGCACTGCAATGGCCGAGACCGGTTGGTTGTCGAGCGCAGGTTCGGTCTCGGATCGACCGCGCGCGAAACGTTGGAGGAGATAGGGTCTGACTATGGCGTGACACGCGAGCGGATCAGGCAGATTGAAAAACGCGCTTTGACACGCATGCGGGTTCGCATGCGCCTTGTCCCGCTAGCCGATTTTGTCGCCTCCGCATCTCCATCCGCGTGGTTGAAGCTCAGCGAGGGGCGTGGATGGGTTACAGATAAAACGGTGGACTCGGCGCTGCGCGATCTGGATGGCGCTATTCAGCTTTCGCTCGAGCTGATTGGAACGCAACCTCGGATGTGGCTCTCCAGCATAGCGACAAGAGCCACCCACGGTTGGATCGGCGCACCGGCTAGTGCCAAGCTCGCGATGACGGCTGCCGATCGATACAGAGCACTCGCTCATCTGCCTCTGCCGCGCTCCATCTCCGACTACGGAGGGGACGGCATACCTCATGTGGAAGCTGCGCTCCGGGTCGAGTTGGGTCTCGAGCTTGACCAAGGCTACGTCCTCCAGTCGAAACCGGGGCCAAGGATGCGTCGTGCCCTTGGTCTGCACCGACTGTTGGTCGCGGCGGGGGCGCCCATTTCCGCAGAGAATTTGATTCAACTCTACCACCAGCTTTGTCCGTTCGATCCCTGCTCTGCGCGCGATGCCGATATCGTCATGCAGGCGGCACCGCACCTTTTCATCGAAACGTTCGATCAAATCTGGTTTGGCATCGGCGCTGGCGGCGAGCTCCCTGTACCACATGATCGCGAAGACTTTTTTCGCGAAGCGCCGCCCAAATATGAGGGCGTAATTGGTGATGACGAGGGTGCCACGTGTGTCGCGGCGCTTACCGCCGCACTCGAACGACGTGGACCCGAGCGTCTTTTGACACTTTATCAGAATGCGCATGAGATTCTTCCGCCAGGCCGCTCACCCAACAGCGTCGGGCCAACCTTGCTTCTGAACCCTCAAATATTTTTGCGGTTCTTGCCAGGCGTCTACGGCCTTCCTCATCAGTTGCCATCACCAGAACATCTGCTCGCCGATCCTCCTCCCTACCTTCTAGAAAACAACCAGTTGCGCCTGTTTGCCCTCGGGCGCCGGGCCGGTGAGAGACGGGATGTGTTCCCACTCTGGTCGCCTGAAGGGGAGTTCGCGCTCGCAAGGTGGGGTCGTCACAATGGTACGCAGGAGAATTATCGCTCGCTACTTGCCGTCGCGGACATCGCGGCCTGGCCAATCTCTGAATCGGAGCGTGCGCATTGGCAGGAATTCGCGCGGCGCGAAGGCCGATTTGAACTCGCTGACACACCGCGTCAGGACGCCTACGTCCTACCAGAACTGCATCGTATTCTTGCCGCCTGCATCGAAGCAAGCAACGCGGGCACGCTGAACTGGATGGCTGTCAACCGCATGGCAGGGCGTCGGATCGACAGCCATGCGGCCGTGTCGGTTTTGGCAATCTTGATTGCCCTTGGGGTCTTGAACGCCGAGGAAACCGATTTTTCCGGTTGGCAGCGTACGCATCGTGCCACGGATCGTGCCAGAGATCTGGTCGCCCAGATGACAAGCGAAATTTCTTCGACTGGCATCCTCTCCTGGGACCGTGGCATTGGATCAATGATGCGAGACGACATTCGCGCCGCGAGTACGTCTTTAAGGGGATGGCCTGAACCAGATCGGCTTAATGCGATTTTTGACAGCGACGAGGTATTGGCCGCGCCTGATCCTATGGAGATGGATTCGCTCGACGTTATCATGGCGGAAAGCCGTCAGTCCGCCGAGAGGCAAAATCGCGAGGACTTGCTACGGTGGTTGCTCGAGGAATGACACGGCATTGGACTTTGAATGAATAGAGCAACTGGACATGCGGGCTTTCGTCCTAAAAGTCACTATCGGAGCGGCCGAGATAGCCTTGCCGATGACTTTTTTGCGCCTTGTATTCGGGAGGCCGCCCTTTACCGCCGAGCGGCTGGATACTTCTCAAGCACTGCTCTGCTTTCCTGGATCGATGGACTTCCTCGGGCCGCGCTGAAGATGCTGACGATCCGTCTGATTTCGTCGCCGATGATCTCGGAATCTGACAGGCGCACCCTGACAACCCTTGACGACGAGCAAGCGCGAGCAGCCTATCGGTCGATCGTCGTCGACCGTATCCTGGAAGAGATTGCCGAGCTGGCGCTATCACCCAACGACACTGCTATCCGTGCTCGCGTCTTCGCGTGGCTCATTGCCAACGACAGGCTCGAACTCAAGTTCGCCTTTCCGGAGCATTTGGACGAACCTGGCATATTCCACGAGAAGTTCGGCATCTTCGATCTCTCGGCCGGCGGGACGATTGCCTTCACCGGTTCGGCGAACGAAACGACTGGCGGCCACAGCCGCAACTACGAAAGTATCGATGTTTATTGCGACTGGATCGCTGGCGAAGAGGAGCGAGTAGCCACCAAGTCTGAGCAGTTCGATGAAACCTGGGCAGGCGAGGCAGCGGGCTTGGCGGTGATCGCACCGTCGGCGAAGATCTTGGAAAAGTTCCGGCAGAATGCGGACTGGCCATTCGTCGAGCCCGCTGTCGAGAAACAGCCAGAGGACCTGGCAGAAATCAATCCGCGCTGGCGTCACCAAGAAGAGGCGGTTTCGGCCTTCCTTGAAAAGCCCGCTGGCATTCTCGAAATGGCGACAGGCACGGGCAAAACCAGAACCGCGCTGAAAATATTCGCACACCTCGTCTCCAATGGCGCGATCGAGTGCGCCATCGTGACGATGGAGGGCACCGACCTCCTTGAACAATGGGCGGCCGAGCTGGATGCGTGGAATTTGGATGGCGGGCCAAAGTGGCTAATCTATCGGCATTTCGGCCCCCATCACGAGATGGGAGACTTTATCGTTGACCCAAAAAAATCACTCATAGTTGTCTCTCGTGGGCAACTCCCGCGATTACTCATCCGCTTGCCTGATCATATCAAGGCCAAGGCCCTGATCGTCCACGACGAAGTGCACGGCCTCGGCATGCCGAGTTTGGTCGGTAGCGTGAAGGGCCAGCACCAAGCCTTCGGCTGGCGAGTCGGCCTGAGCGCGACGCCTGAGCGTGCTTACGACGCTGAAGGAAACAACTTCATCACCGACGAGATCGGGCCGACGCTGTACCGCTTTCCCCTTGAAAGGGCGATATCTCGTGGGGTGTTGAGTGAATTTGACTATCGGCCGCTCCCTTATGATCTGACAGACGCTGACCGGGAGCGACTTCGCCTCGTCTACGCGAAGAAGGCAGCACGCCAGCGCGAAGGCCGGCCGATGGGGAATGAGGAACTCTGGACCGAGATCGCGAAGGTCTACAAAACTGCCGAAGCGAAGCCCGAGGTTTTCGAGGAACACCTGAAAGGCTTCCCGGAGATTTTGAACCGCAGCATCGTTTTCGTGGAGACGATCGAATATGGCGAGCGGATTCTCGCGTCGATCCATCGCCGTACCCACCGCTACCGGACGTATTACGCAGATGATGATCGCGACCATCTCATCGCGTTTGCGCGCGGCGATATCGACTGCCTCATTACCTGCCACCGTATTTCGCAGGGAATCGACATTCGCTCGTTGAACACGGTAATTCTTTTTGCCTCTGCACGCGCGAAGCTTGAAACCATTCAGAGGATAGGGCGCTGCCTTCGGATTGATCCCGCAAAGCCTGACAAGCGCGCGCTTGTGGTGGATTTTGTTCGACCGGAAGCTGAAACTGATACTGTCCCGAACGCAGACCAGGAGCGCTGTGCCTGGCTCTCGGAGCTGGCAAAGGTACGTAAAGGAGATGACTATGGCACTTGATACCGCATTGGCGGAAGCTTTGCGTGAAGCTGTTGAGGAGAGCGGTCAGCCGAGGGCGCTGTCACTGCGGCTCGAAGCATGGCTTTTGGCCATGACCGAGGGCGACGACGCGCTAGAAGCCCAGGCGCAACGATACGAGGACGTCCGCGAAGCGGTGCAATTGAAGGAACAAACGAGTGCGCATTGATATTGCCGGATGGTCGACCTCCGGGCTGCGTTGTCCTGACGTTACGATCGATTTGATCGGACCCGGGTCCACGGTTCCCAAGGTCACACTTCTCCAGATGCCTAACGGGACCGGAAAGACGACAACCCTCGAGATGTTGATTGCGACACTCAGCGGTGTTGCGACGTCGTGGGACGAAAAGACCGTGCGCAGCTACCGCCGAAAGGGCGATGAGCGCGAACTCGGCGCATTCGTCGTATCGCTGCTGGTCGATGGTCGACAATTATCCATTGAACTGGTTCTCGACTTTGAAATGGGTGTGGCGCGTTATCGAACGACCAATCCGGGCAGCGGCGGCGTCGTCCAGTCTTGGCAACCACTGCCAGCTGTGCGTCGCTTCCTCGCCAAGGAATTTCTTGGTCTCTTCATCTTTAACGGCGAGTTTGCGGCACGCCTTCTTGATGAACGTCAGACCGCGGCGGATGACGCGATCGACGCGCTTTGCCAACTCTATCTTCTCAACGAAATTGGAGAGTTCGTCGAGCAGGAATGGTCGCGGCGTACCAAGCAAGCCGGTGCGAAGAGCGACAATGCACTCACCCGCTTGCGAACCCAGCTTAGTAACATGACGGCGCGGCGGACGACTATCGCAAAGGCGAGGGTCAAAGCTGAGACCCAAGTCCGTGAAATCGGTGCGGAGATTACAGATCTGGCTGCCAAGATCGAGGAGCGGCTCGGAACTGGTCGATCAACGCGCGAGCAGTTCAATGAAGCCAAAATCGAAATGACGCGGACTGTAGGCGCGCTATCCATTGCAGCAGGCAATGCGATGCAGGCGCTTCGTCAGCCGTTGGCAATACACCCATCCTTCGCCACATCGCTGATTGCGCTTAAAGACAATCTTGACAACCTGCGTCTGCCAGAAAACACCTCTGCTCAGTTCTTCAATGAGCTTCTTGAGGAGGACGAATGCATCTGTGGCCGGGAAATGACACTCGGCGCCAAGCACGAGATTGGGATCAGGTCGCTACGTTATCTCGATGCATCAGAATCGGGCGTTATCAATGCCATCAAACAGGACATTGGCGATTTCACCGTCGCGTCCGAGACAGAATCACCCGAAGAAAGGCTATCTGAAGCCATGGCCGGGCTGGGCGCCGCCAGGCGCGATCAGAAATTGGCTCGCCAGACAGTCAACGCGCTCAAGCAAAAGCTGATAGACGAAGGTGATGAGGAGTTGTTCGCGTGGCAGCAGCAGCTGGACAAGCAAACTAAACTCCATGACGACTGCACTCGGCTACTTCAGGAGATCGACGCTGACGATGAAAAAGATGGCTCAGCGGAGCCCTGTTCGCTCAAGCTTATAGACAAGAAAATAAAGGAGTTTGGCGGCAAGATCTCGGAAATTACAGAGACCGTTACGCTTCGCAAGCAGACTGACGTTATCAAAGCCATTATGGCCCGGACGACGGAGCTGGCCAGATCAAAGATCAAGGCAGAGCTGATTGACCTATGTAACGCCCGCCTCGAGAAGGTACTCGCCAATGACCCGTTGACCATTGGCCGGATCGATCGCTCGATCCGCCTTGAGGGACAAGGCACCGGCAGTACTGCGCAAGTGCTGGCTGCAGGTTACGTCTTCCTGATGAGCGCGCTTCGCCGTGGCAATAACGACTTTCCGCTCGTCGTCGATAGCCCCGCCAACCCGATGGATATGGGCCGCCGGCGACGTATCGGCAGCCTGATCCCGGAACTCTGCAGTCAGTTTGTGGCATTCACGATCAACACTGAGCTGTCCGGCTTTGTGCCGGCACTGGCGGAGTCAACCGACGAGATCCGGTATCTGACGATGTTTAGAAGGACAACGGGAACCGCTCGCCTGCTTCCGGGGCTTCCAACGACAGGCGTCTCGCAGAACGATTATTCGGTCGTGGTTGAGGGCAAAGATTACTTCATGAGCTTCGACGTCACTGACGAGGAGGACGACTGAGCATGGCCTATTTTCGTCTTCGCACCGACGCACAAAGCTGGTTTTCCGAAATCGCGGACTTACCGCCATTCAGAACGAAGTTTGACATCTACTACCTATGCTTGATCGCTGGCCTTGCGAGTGGACGTGCGACTGAACTGACCGGCACAGCCCATCCTGCCACCGATCTGGTAGAGAAATTCGTCGAAGATTATCGCTCTGCCAGCCGTTTGATCATCGGATTGCTCGTCACCGCAGAGCTTCGCAAGAGTGGTATCGACGTCAGCGAAAAGGCGCAGGTGCGTGGACTCTTTAAGCGGCTTGTCGATTCAGAAAGTCCGAACAGTTTGACTGACCAGGGGATGCGGCGGCTCAATGCATACGCAAGCGGCGGGTATGAATATCTAGCGGAACAACGGGACATGAAGCCTTATACGGCCGAAGAGTTTATACAAGGCTACACGGCGCTTATCGAAAACGCTGTCGAGAAGCTGCCGCCGGCCTAAAGCGCAACTCCCGCGAACGGTCCTTAACGCGAAGTTTCCTGGACGTGTGCTTTAAGCGGCGCGCGTGCTGTCCCTCAACGCGCGCGTTTCTTTTCCAAGGAGGTTTGCGGCTTCGACGACATCGTCTGTAGTCGTGAAGCGGCCAGGTGCGATACGGAAGGCCTGTCGTGCCCTTTGTGTATTGCCAAACATGGCCATTAGCACATGCGAGGTTTCCATCTTGTCGGTCGCGCAGGCACTTGACGCCGAAAAGCTGATCCGCCCTCTGAGACGCCTCATCAATGCCAGCGGTTCAACGCCTTCGACGGAGATAGAGAGATTGTTGGCCAGCCGCTCGGATGTGGGTCCGTTGATAACGGCTTCCGGTACAAGTTCTCTGAAGATGGACCAGAAGATAGAACCTAGACCGGACACGTGACCGGCGTCCCTTGTCGATCGCTCCTTGCATATCGCAAAAGCCCGGCCGAGACCAACAATTGCGGCCGTGTTGAGCGTGCCGGGACGCAAGCCCTTTTCCTGCCCTCCGCCGAAAAGCAACGGCGCCAGCTTAACCCTTGGTTTGCGGGCGCGGATGTAAAGCGCGCCTATTCCTTTCGGGCCGTATGCTTTGTGGGCGGACAGGCTTGCGATATGTATGTTGTCCTTTTCGACATCCACCGGATGGTAGGCCAGCACTTGTGCGAGATCGGTGTGGAACAGTGCCCCACGCGCAGCACATATTGCACCGATTTCCCGGATGGGCTGGAGGACACCCACCTCGTTATTTGCTGCCATCACGCTTACCAGCGCCGTCTCCGGCGTGATTGCGCCGGCCAAGTCCTCAAGGCTGACGCGGCCTGTTTCGTCGACGCGAAGATAAGTGACACGATAGCCTTCCCGTTCCAGCGCTCGCATCGGCTCCAAAACCGCCGGGTGCTCGATCGCGGTGGTGACGAGATGACGTTTCTCTGGGTTGGCTCTTGCTGCGCCGAAAATGGCGATATTGTTCGCTTCCGTCGCGCCGGCGGTAAAGACGATTTCCGTTTCGCGGGCGCCAATTGCGCTCGCCGCAAGGGCTCGCGCCGTATCGATCGCGCGGCCGGCGTCATATCCGTGTTGATGCTCTACGCTCGACGGGTTGCCGAAGATTTCCCGCAGGTAAGGTTCCATCGCATCGACCACGAGAGGGTCGATTGGTGTCGTCGCATTGTGGTCGAAGTAGAGCGGTTGGCTCATGCTGCCTCCGGAATAATCGCGAGAAGTTCCGCCGCCGACTTGGCACGTACAGAAAGCGTGCCGACGCCGCGATGGATATGTGCCCTCATACGCACCAGCATTGCTTCGTCCGAAAGCTCACTGTCGCCACCTTGTTCCTCCACAAACCGCAGGAGCGTTATGTAAAGGGCGGAATGTTCTCCGGTAAGAGTGTAGGAGTTGAACTCCGATCCTTCCTCGTCCGGAGGCGGTACGTTACCAATCACGCCTTCTTCGAGCGAGGTCATCAGCGCGATCCGGCACAAGAGGTTTGGCGTCAGTCCGGTCCTCTGGCGCAGGAACCTGAGCTTGCTGGTCGCGTCGGCCGAAATCCTAAGCTTGCTGTAATGCACGGCCTGTCTCCTCGTTGTCGACATCGAAATATCCGGCAGAAACCGTGGAACGTCGCTCTGCATGATCGTAGACCAGCTGATAGCTGTGTGAGACGAAAGGCTCCAGCGTCCGCATCGCTTCGTTGCTAATTTCGGTATCAGTCGATAGGAGGATCACCTGATGTGACGCCGCCGGGAAATATCGCTCGATGAGCCTGGATCGATGTTCGGTGTCGAGCCGCGCCAGCGGGGTATCGATGATCATCGGCAGATGGCGCCCACTCGTTCTGGCAAGGGCCCAAAGCATGGCCGTCGCATAAATCTGCTTCTCGCCGGCGGAGAGCTCGCTTTTGGGGACCAAGTTTCCTTTCGCATCGAACAACGAGACCGTGAAGGTCAACTGGTCGATACGAGCCTCCGCAACCAGATCCGGCTTACGGGCGAGATGTGCGAAACATCTGACGAATTCCGACTGAAGCTGCTTGAGCTTCAGTGCAAGAAGCTTTGCCTCATACTCGAGCAAGGTCTTTGCGGCTCGGTATCCCAGATCGTTTCGTCTGGACCCCATCTCGTCGTTGGCTTGTTCTGAGAGAAGCTTCGACCGCTCCCGCTCCAAGGTCGCGACCGCGTTTCTGGCGATCCTCAATTCTTCCTGTTTCGCGGCCAGAGCGGCTTCGGTGCCACCGAGACTGCGGTCGGCATCTCTCAATTCGTCAAGCATCGCGCTTGCCTTGGCGTGATCTGCTCTTGCAAGACTAGCTTCGAGAACATCCCGTTTCGCCACTAATGATTGGAGACTCCGCATCAGCGTTTCCGATTGTGGCCGGACGTCCGTGCCGACGAGATTGAGCACAAAAAGTGCGCTCCGTCGATCCGATAGATCCTTGAACGAGCCTGTATCCGCCGTTGCGGCGCTCTCAATAAACGCACGGAAATCCCGGCGATGCGCCGCCGTCCACGTCGTCGAAATACCGTCCCATTTCTCGAATTTTTCGACAACGCCTCGCATGCTGGCCAGATCGACGTTGGCTTCCAACGAAGAAGCGAGAGCGGACTTGAATCTGCTCAGCAGGCGCGGTGCGTACGCGAACGGCATCAGCTTGTTTGCAGCATCGCGGAACGACGCCTCCGCAGATTGAAGGTCTGCTTTGTTTTCCTGGATTTCGGCTTCGAGCTTGACGCGGCCGAGAGCGATGTCGCCACCTTCGGCCGTGAACCTGCGTCGAACCTGCTCCGCGACCCTGGAGTTGGCTTCCCGCACCGAGGTCAATTCGGCGGCATCTTCGAACAATTCATCCGCATGTCGCTGAGCCGCCTGGATGTCACGGATGTTGGCCTCCAATCGCGCGGTCAGGCTGTCTGAGCCTTCCTGGGATCTGTGGCGTGCAAGATAAAGGGCAAGGTCGGTACGCAGCCTGCTGATCAGCTCGATACCGAGAAGCCCGCGTACGGCGTCAGCGAGGTGCTCTTCCTCGCCACTGCCGTCGGCGATCTCTTGTATTTTTTCCCCATCGAAAAAGAAGAGTTGCGATAGACCCGGAGGGATGAGCTCCTGCAGAAAGCTGTGCCACTCTTCCTTCGGAACAGAAGTGATCGTCTTGCCGTCTTTTTCGAGTTCAATGGCCTCGACCACCGACCCGCTTCTTGCCGACCACTCGCGTCGGACCGCGTAACGGTGGACTTCGCCCGCTTCGGCGTAGTCGAACTCAAGAGAGACGGCCGTAGTCATGCTTCCGCCGCCTCGATTGAGACGCGAACGCAGGTACTGCTCGTATTCCGACTGCCCTACCCGCGTTCCAAGCGCCCGTTTTCCATAGAGCGCGAGACGCAACGCTTCGAGGAACGTCGTCTTTCCAGCGCCGTTCTTCCCGCCGACGAGGACGATCGGGGTATCTCCGCCAGACCGCTTGCGCGGCGCGAGGTCGAACTGCGTGAGCCCTTGGTAGAGGCCGAAGTTTTCGAGTTTTAAAGAATGCAGGATCATGTGTTTGTCTCGACGTCGAATGCAAGTTCCGGGTGCTCGTCCTCATCCGAATTATCGGCATCCGTTATCAGGCCTTCTGCCACAAGCTGCCGACGACGTTCAGCGACGATCTCGTCCACGCCTCGCCACTCCTGCTTAAAAATGTCTTCAATCCTGGTGTGAACCGCATGCCTGCGTTTCAGACCGTGCGCCGCACGCTCCACGTCAAGCAATCGGGCGATGAGCTCAGTGGGCACGCCGTTTGAGGCGCAGAGTTCGTCCAGCAGACCAGCGTCCTCGCGGGTGAAGCTGATATTATCCTCTATGACCCAGTCCAGATCGCGGCCGAGGACGTCGCGGACTATAGAGGGGACGCTGTCAGCCCAGTCGCCGCGCTCGGCTCGCCAGATCTTTCTGATCTCGTGGAGTTCCGCCTCATGGATGAGGGGCGCGTTCTCGCCCGGAGGGGCATTGCGATGGACCTCGACCTGCGTCTGCAGCAGCTTGGTGAGAAGCTCTCGGCAGAAATCGAGGGTGTATGGCCCTGGAACCGGGGTAGCGCTGTCACCGATGAAGGAGACCTGCCCGCTTCTACGCCGAAAATCCCTGTAGAGACGTTTCTTTGCGGGGTCCTGCGTCTCCGCGAGCATATCGCGGTAATCCAGCAACGGTTCGAGCCAGTCTTCGCCGGAATCGATCATCGCCTCCATCGACTTATCCTTGGTCACGACGGTGCATACCCAGCATCCGAAACGCGAGTTGCCGCAGCTTGGCGTCGTCGTATCTACCACAAGCGGGCACTCGCCCGACGCCGCGTTTCTGTACATCGCGACAAGGTCACGATTGTCGTTGCCCCACGGGGAGTCGTTCTGAAGCAGGTAGGTCCAAACGTCATCGGTCGAGAAAGCCTCGATCGGAGCGTAGACGAAGGCGTTTAGAAGTGAGGAATGGCGTGAAAGCAGCGAGCCTTTGATCTTGTGAAACGACATTGACTGCGCGCGCGTCGCGCTTTCCGAAGTGCGCACGCCGAGTACCATCACCACCTCGCCATATTCGGCGACCCGCCCGCGAATGAACTCGTCGGCAGGTTCAATCTTCAGGCGCTCCGTGCACCAGCGGAATCTCCGCGAAGGCGCTGGATATCCACGGCCGATCAGATTGACCCAAAAGCTTCGATCGACCCTGGGCATAACTTTCTGCGTCTGAATCGGCAGCCCCTGTGTGCGCGCCGCCGCATCGATCCGTTCCAGCGTTACGTCGATATAGCGCACGATGACAGGGGTCTCGACCAGCGTATCAGAACTGATCACGAAAACAGGTTTGCGCCTCTGTTCTTTCGGCAGCCCGGAGAGTGCCTGCCAGACGAGCTGGAGCGTGCACGTGGAATCCTTGCCTCCCGAATAGCCAACAACCCACGGTCTGTTGTCGGAAAGGTAGACGCGCTGAATTTCTTCGATACGGGACGACAAACCCCCGCCGACAAAAATACTTTCGTCCATCAGCCTGCAGCCTTTATTCTGTGCACGTTCTGCGGTGCATATAAGTCTTCAATCTTCTGCGCCTGCTCTCCCAGACGCAGCCCCAGTCCGCGGATAACCACGTTGCTGACCAGGATGATGCTATTTTTGGATCTGTTGACCTTCCCGGTCACGATCGCCCTGCCGTCCCAAAGCGCTCGGTTGGCACGAGACCAGTCCACGTTTCGAAGTCCGGCAAGTTTGGGCTCCCAGTCTGTGGGATGAGAGGCGACAAGCTGTGCACCGGCGATCGCGATCGCCTGAACGCCAACGCCATGGGAATGGATATAGTCCTGGCGCAGCTCCGCGGCCGATACATGGCGAGTTCCGACGCGCTGCCAATCTGGCATTTCCTCGATAACCCGCTCCCAGAAGCGCCGCACCAACGGCAGGTCACCGTCACTGACCGTGTCACTACGCCCCTTACCCAGAAAAGCAGCCGTCGCCTGGTGAAGCGAGCTGAAAGTGAAAAACTTGATGGAGCGGTTCGAGATGCTGGCGCTGTCGAAGCAGGTGAAATCCCGAAACAGGGGAATTTGCTTCACGACCTCGCGGGTAAGCCCGGCAAGATCGTCGCGGTGATCGTAAAGAAGTTTGATGGAGCTGTTCGGTCGGACTGCGTGAATGTTGAGATCGGCGAACATTTGTTGCGCACGGCGCAAACCCTTGTCGACAAACAGGACGACCGAAATCGTTTCGGATGCCAATGCCGGACGCTCCCGAAGCGCCTGGACGAGTGCCGCGCGACGATGCTGGCCGTCGTTGATGAGCAGTGTTGCATCGAGCGAAACACGCAGCTGCCCAACGTTTCTGAGCGGCCCCTCGGATACAGCAGGCTCGAAGGAAATGTCTCCGTCTACGGATCCGCAAAGAGACGAGAGGATATATTCCTCGGGGTTAGAAATGATGTAATCGGCGATTTGAGGCACGCGCGCCTTGTTCAGCAACCTCTGCGCTCGCAAGTCGGCCGGCACGGCGTCATCATCGAATTTGAAAAGCACCGAAAGCGTTTTAAGCGGCACCATCACAACGTAATAGGCACAACCGGCCTGAACGCCCCGTATCGCTGCAAAGTTCAGAAAATTGCCATCCATAGTCGACTCTCCTTGAGCCGACTTTCGACGCATCCACTATGGAAGTCAATAGGAAGTGACAAGGAAGTAAGTTATCTTGCTTCCTTTTGACAATTATCTCAGGAGTGCAGCCTCTTGTCGCCTTCCAGTTTTGTTTGCAACCGTTTTTCCTCATATTTCGATTGTGGCTTTATGGACCCGGCGCAAAGGACCTGCCGTCGAGGGTTACAGTGTTTGCTCCCGTCCAGCGCATGGTAATCACCATGACCGTCACTACTGTCGACCATTAGCGAGCTATCGGATCCCCAAATCATAAAGGCTTGGCGCTCAGTTCCTTCAGCTATTTATATATCGAGAAGACAAAAACGATCTGATCGATTTGCTGAGGGAAGCCTGTTAAGGATCGACTACAAAAGAGTGCTGTGGTGCCTGCTAAAGATTGACGGAAGGAAGGGCCGAGGGGAATGATCAAGGGGTCGGGGGGCGTTGCCTATCTGCAACGTGAATTGGGACGAAGGTTTTTTGGCCCGATGGGACATTTCACGTTTTGGGTCTATCTCATCGTTGGTATCGTCGGCTTTGCCGGGTTCGGCTTCTGGTACGAAGCTTTACCGCTTATGCTGTCGCGCCCTGGAAGCTCGAGTGCAGGTGTCTTTACAGCCATGCTTACCTTCTTCCCGGCCCTGGCGGGATCATCGGTTCTTCAGCTCCTCTTCGCTGACGGCGAAAAGCCGCTGAAAGCGTTCTCTGTGATCTACAGCGCGATCCTCATTGCGCTTGCAGTCTGGCTGGGTTTTGCAAGACCAAATGCCGAGTGGTTGGCTTACGCGGTCGCGACTCTTGGATGTCTTCTGGCGGTTTTGATGTGGTGGCTGACAAGCGGTGAAGATCCGGCTTTCAACGACGCCCTCGACGATCGCACGACGCTTGGTCCTGACACAAGCGTCACTCCCAAGGGCGATCTCAACGGGTTTGAGGTGTAAAATGGTCATCTTCCCTTATAAGACCAAGGCTATCCTGGTCGAGCAACCGCTCTACACCTTTTATGCCGCCGTCATTCCGGCCGAAGTTCTCCTGACTGTCGCCTTCAGCGACGCCATGCAAGCAAAGATCAAGGACGACGGGATCGGTTACACGGTCGAGGCAACGCAGCGGATCATTCAGTCGAAACGCCTCGAGCAAATTGCCAAGTACATTGACCGTGAGGACGCGGCTTTTCCAAATGCGATCATTCTCGCTGCAAACTTCCGTTCCGACGGGCTGATCGAGGACGACGAACCATCGCTTACAGACACGGAAGAGCAGAATCCAGATGATGTTCCGGTTGTTCCTCCACTACCATCGCGCCGGTGGGTGCTGACCGAAGATACGTGCGGGGGCTTTGATCTCGTGATTCCGTCGGAGGCAAAGCTCGCCGCGATTATCGACGGTCAGCACAGACTGTTTGCCTTTGCGGAGGCTGATCGGGCGGAACGCTTGCAGATGAACCTTTTGTGCTCGGTTTTTATCGACCTGCCAAAACCCTACCAAGCGCAGCTCTTTGCGACAATCAACTCTACGCAAAAGCCCGTCGACAAGAGCCTGACTTACGAGCTCTTCGGCTACAATATCGAAGAAGAGCAACCCGAATACTGGTCGCCAGACAAACTTTCCGTTTTCCTGTCGCGCAAGCTTGGAACCGATCCCGCCTCCGCGCTTCGTGGCCGTATCCTGATCGCCCCAAAGAAAGATAAGGCACTTGAACAACTGGGTGCCGCCACGGACTGGCGGGTTTCAACCGCGGTCGTGGTGGAAGGGATCATGAAGCTGTTCTCGTCCAATCCCAAACGCGACACGCAGCTTATGCTTACTCCGAGCCGGAACACGCGCCGGGTGCTGCTGGACGGCCCGCGGGACAGATCACCGCTGCGCGCTCCATACATCGAGACCAACGACAACTTGATCTACACGCTCGTTTTCAACTACCTTGCGGCCTGTGAGGACGTGTTCTGGTCTAAGGCGAGCAATAAGTCGTTCATCATGCGGACCGTCGGTGTTCAGGCATTGTTTGATGTTCTAAGGCGTGTTTTTGCTCCAGCGGTGCTGGAAAAGCGAAACCTGAAGAAGGAGTTTTTCGCAGAGCATCTGTCACGCGCAGCGCACATTGATTTTGCCGCAGAGTCCTTCAAGAACGCATCGGGGTCGGGACGGTCGTACATTCGACTAGCACTCGAAGAGGCCATTGGTCCAATCACGTGAGCCGGCTCCTCGATTTTCCTCCCAACATGTACGAACTTGCTCCTGACGAGGTTGCTCTGTTCGGACACGACCCTGACATCAAACGATGCGTTGAGCATTTCAAAGCAGCAATGGGTCATGACGAATGGATTAAGCGGCGGGATATAACCGCTAAGCGCTTCTACCAATCTCTGATTGGCGAGCAGCCGGATCCTACGGGCGCTGGCAAGTTTTACGATGGCAAGGACCTATTCGCGTGGTACCTGTTCCTGGGCGAAGCGTTCAACGATCATCCCCAAAACTACGAAGTCGTCTTTGGTTGCCGAGTGATGCCCGTCTTCTCGGCACTCGGCCGCAACATTGAGAACTTGCAGAAAGTCGTTGGATATCAGGAGCGACTGAACAGACTCATCTTTAAAGAGCGGGGTCAACCCAATGGCGGACTGTTCGAGTTTCTGGTTGCCGCTGCTTACGTGCGCGAAGGTTACCAAGTTTCGTTTCACCCAGAGGAACCCGGTGTCGGCCGGACACATGACCTGGACGTGAACCGTAGCGGACGCCGTTTTGCTATAGAGTGCAAGCGAATGGAAAGCGGCCAGTATCACGAGAACGAGCGAAAATGGATGCGGAGCCTGTGGAAGCCCGCCTCTGATTTTCTAGTTCGAACGAGCGAGTCTTTTTGTTTCGACTTGACCTTCAAAGTCGAAATCGACGCCATCCCAAAACGATTTCTCTTCGATCTGGCGAGTGATTTTATTGCTAAGAAAATCGACAACCAGATCATCCACAGCGACTTGGCCTACGGGACGATAAGGCGCCTCGATCTGTCTCCGTTGAAGGCGGCCCTATCGGAATCGAGCTGGATGCATCCCGGGCCTAAGTATAACAACTTTCTGCTTGGCTCTTACCGGCGCTATGAGTCCCTTCTGCTCGCGCACAAGATCAGGTTCGCCGAGAATCCGCACTTCATTGACGAGGTCGATCAGGCTGTGGCACTTCGCTGGGTGAGCGGGTCTGATGTGGCGATCGGAAAGAAGGCACGCGATGTCATGAGCAAATTGGTTGAAGCGAACAAGCAGCTGCCGAAAGACACCATCGGCATTGTTCACATCGGCCTGGACGCCCTCGGTGGTGATGCCGTGGAACAGCGCAGGTTCGACAAAATTCGGACGAGCGTCGCCAACTTCGATACCGACGGAAAGCCACTTCGTTACGTCTTCTGCCACTACTTCTCTCCGGAAGCTTCGATCGAAGAGGCGTGGGCAATTGACGAGACCACGTCCTACCACAAGGCGAGCACCGACACCCTGCCGCTAAACAACCTCTTTTTGATAACTCCCGGCGAAGAGCCCATGCGGTCTGGCGTCCATTGGGATGGCGCTAAATAGTCTACAAGGCTGCAGTCAATATCATCGACGATATGGCGATCCCCTCTGTTCAATCTCCCCGGCCGACCAATGCAATGTGGACTCTATGAACGAGTTTCAATTAGTGCCTTCAGCTCGGCGACGGTCAGGCATTTCGGACCATAGTGCGCCATTCGATGGCAGTTTGCGCAGAGCATCGCGAAATCCTGAATGCCCGTAGGTTGATTGTCGCCGTCGCGCTCGTTGAGCGGATTGATGTGGTGAGCCTCAATAAACCCTCTCCCGTGGGAGCCATACACCTTTTCGAAATCGAAGCCGCACGCCTCGCAAATCAGAGGTTTAGCTGCAGCTTTCGCCAGCTCGACGATTCCGCGGTGACGAAGAAGCGTTTTCACTTCTTTAATAACGCGCTTGCCTTCCTGAACCGTGAGCTCCGGCGATATTTCCGGTGGCACGGGGACTGGCGCCACGCGTAATCCCACCACAGTGAACCCAAGAAAGGTGATCTCTTTCTCTGCAGCCCTGTAGCTAAAGTGCCTATGACGCGCGTAGGGAGTGTGCGCGGCCGCATATAGGGCCTTCAGCGGATAGTAGACACCGCCCTCGTTAACGTATCTGCTTTTAGGCGGATTGCCCTCGGTGTATTGAGTTAGAAACCTCGCTGTCCCAATCTCGCGAAATTCACGCATTGCCCGCAGGATCGTCGCTCTGGTGGGCCGACGGATCGGAGGTCGATCCTCTTCTCCGACCGCAACGATATCGATGAAGCCGACCTCACGCAGTCGTCGAATGCCCTGGCGATAGTCCATACCGCTCGGATTAACAGGAGGCGTATGCGCTGCCACCGATATGGCTTTCATCGGGTAGAGCTTGCCGTTTATCCGGACAAGCCATCGTTCGGGCGGCGCGCCCTTTTCATACTTGTCGAGGAACTTCTTTGCGCCGATTCTGTCGTATTCCGCTGCAACACGGAGGACGCTTTCCCGTGTTGGCTTGGTTTCATCAGCCATGCTTCCTCGACAAAAAGTGCTCTCCCGCGTGAGCTCCTGGATTAACACTTCGTCCGACGACGTTCGCCCAAGCTACCCTGACCGAATTCGGTCGCCAAGGGCTATCGTCCGGGCACCTCAGAAAGCGGCACACGTCGTCATTTGCAACTCGATCGTGTTGCCAATTCAAAAGATTCCCCACGCCCGAAACCTCCCCCTCCCCGTCATCTCCCGCAGGCCGAGCTCAGCAACGATCCGCCGCGCCGCCTGCGGCGTGACATCGAGCGTCTTCGCCACCATCCCGGCCGACACCAGCGGCTTTGCCATCACCAACTCGACCAGCTCCGGCAATTTCGAAGACGTTCGTCGTCCCGACAACTTCCGATCCATCATCTGCCGAGCCAGCGTCAGCCGGTCATGCTCTTTCATTCCGATCTCGGCGGCCGCCAAAAGTCCATGGGCGATGGCGAGCAGCCGGGTGTCCCGGTCGCGATGACGGCGGCGATCGACCGGAATGGTTTTCAGGCCCAAATTGATGGCGCCGAGATGGGCACCGGTGGTGATACCGGCCTGGCGCAGGATCGAGGCGCAAAACAGCCGGCCGAGCCAGGGCGCGTGCTGAAGGACGGACAACTCGTTCCATGCATCGAGAGCAACGATCGCCTGCAGCGCCACCGGTAGATGTTCGGCTTGGCGCAACACCGCACGCCATTCGTCGAGCCGGGCATCCTCGTCCCAGTCGAGATCGTAGATTATCGGATCTTTTTCGGCAGCCCTGTTGCCTCCGGCGCCGCCAAGCCGTGTTGCACTCTCGATCGCGGCTTCTAATCGGGCGAGCACCGCATCGATGGCGGCATAGTCAACGCCACGTAGATTTTCGATGTCGTCGAAGTCGTCCCCCTCCCCTTCCGGATCGATCGCGACCGCCGGCCGAATGACGCCCGCCGGCTCCATCACCTCAGCGTCGACCGGATTGCTGTCCGACGCCTGTCGCAAAGTTCGGATACCCTCTGTCGACAACGCCCAATCCGGCGACTGCGCCGCGATCCGCCGGCGGGTGCGCAGCACGTCGCGGGCGATTGTCAGCTCATGGGTCGGTGTGCGAATATCGCGGGTGTGGTCGTGGAGGACGAGGTCTTCGAGATGGACGAGCTCGCCGTCGATCCACAGCGAGGCACAGGCGTCGGTGAATTGGGACCGTTCGATCCAACCCGCGCCGACCGGCGAACGCGCTATCCGCTCGTCCAGTCGCGTTAGCGCGAGACCGGCGTCGAAAGCGGGCCGTATCAGGGCCGTCATGCTGATTTTCGAGAGATCATAAGCCATTGAAATCATGGTAAATGATTTGCTAAACGAACTCTATCTAAATTTTATGGTTCGCCAGTGCGTATGAATGCTGGTGTGGCTATCTACTATCGATAACCAACGTTTATCGATGGTAGTTGATCCGGAGTCGCAAATCAGAAAGAATCGGGGCAAATCACGGTCTCAGAGGCCGCTGAAAACCGCGTTTTTGGAGCGTCAGTGGCCAAACCCAAGACACCACTCACCGCCGTCGAGCGACGCGCCGAAGAACTCGACACCATTGCCGCCGTGCTGCCGTTGGAGCGCCGCGACGAATTGGCCGAGCTTCTGACAGACCAAGATGTCGAAACGCTGCGCCATCTCGTCAACCAGGGCATGGGCGACAATACACTGCGCGCGCTGACCTCGGATCTCGCCTATCTCGAAGCCTGGAGCTTGGCCGTAACCCGGCACTCTCTCCCTTGGCCGGCACCCGAGGCGCTGCTGCTGAAATTCGTCGCCCATCACCTTTGGGACCCGCGGCGGCGGGAGACCGATCCCGATCACGGCATGCCGGTCGACGTCGACGAAAACTTGCGTAGCCAAGGAATCCTCAGATCCGTCGGCCCGCACGCACCGGCGACGGTACGCCGGCGGTTGGCGAACTGGTCGACCCTGAGCAAATGGCGCGGTTTCGACGGCGCCTTCGCCTCGCCTGCCCTTAAATCAGCCATTCGGCTGGCGATCCGAGCCGCGCCAAGACAACGTCTTCGCAAGAGCGCCAAGGCGGTCACCGGTGACGTGCTGGCAAAACTGCTGGCGACATGCGCGACCGACAGTCTGCGCGATCTGCGTGACCGGGCGATCCTGATGGTCGCCTTTGCCTCCGGTGGCCGCCGGCGCAGCGAGATTGCCGGGCTGCGCCGCGAACAGCTGACCGTAGAGCCGCCGATCGAGGTGCCGGACGGCCCTCCCCTCCCCTCTCTCGCCATCCATCTCGGCCGTACCAAAACCACCACCGGCGAGCAGGACGATATCGTCTATCTGACCGGTCGGCCGGTAGAGGCGCTCATCGCCTGGTTGCAGGCTGCTAAGATCGACAATGGCAGTGTGTTTCGGGCGATCGGGCGATGGGGGACGGTTTCGAAACGGGCAATCGATCCGCAGTCGGTCAACGCGATCATCAAGCAGCGGGTGGAACTGGCTGGGTTGGATGTTGGGGAGTATTCGGCACACGGCTTACGGTCAGGCTATCTGACAGAGGCCGCCAACCGCGGTATTCCGCTACCCGAAGCGATGGAACAGTCGCGCCATCGGTCTGTACAGCAGGCCTCGAGTTACTATAATGATGCGACGCGGCGCAGCGGACGCGCAGCGCGCATGCTGTAGCGATCGAGTTGCCAAGCTTCCGTAGGTCGTTTTAAGACTGCGTTCAAAGAAGCATACGCTAGGCCGGCCGCCTTATAGTGGCCAAATAATGCACACCCACCGATCGATCGCGCTTTTTATTGATTGGCAACTCTGTGACGTTGACGATGCTCTGCCGGTAACCAGGGCCACAGTTCGTGGTCGATTGTCCGGACTGATTGCCGCCAATTATGGTGACGTTTTCTTCTGTAGCACTGACGAAGAAACCCACGTGGCCATTGCTCGGATTTCCGACATCCGTGAAAACGCAAAGATCGCCAATCTGGGGTTTCGCAACTGGGAGCCCGTACTTCAAATAACTCTGGGACGACGCCGGATCTTTTGCAATTTTCTTTCCGGCGCGCTGCAAACACCAGGATACGGTGGCCGCGCACCACGGCGTGCAATCACCTGGATATGGTGTCTTCTTGTAGCCGATATCGTGGAAAAACAACACGATCAGCGGGTTGGCGATCCGTTTCCAACGCGTGTTGAATGCTTCACCCGTCGATCCCCTTTCGGAGATTTTCGAAAGTTCCTGCATGATGTGATAAGGACTATCCTTGGGCATTGAAGCGGCTATGGATTCCGCCTGTTTGATGTCTTGCGCCACGCTTGGATCCCTCCCTCGCAAAAAACGAGAAAAATAATCCTCGAAAGCATATTCACGGTATTCGTTGTCGCCGCCATCAGCGAGCGCCAATGTGCTCGGAAACAAAAGTGCACCGATTATTGCAGCCCGACGTGTGATCAATTTCTCCTCCTACTGCCGAACGACCGGCACCTATTTCGCTGCCGTTTGCGCGAGAGCCCAATTTCTGAAAGGGACAACACGCGTATAAACCCCGAATTTTTTCGGCTTTCCGCAGTCTTCACCGAAACTCACAATTCCGATAAGTTTACGCTTCTTCCCAGTTCCCACGGTGATCGGTCCGCCGCTGTCGAATGTGCAGGCATCCGAGCCCCCTGCCAAATAACCTGCGCAAAACATGTTCGGCGTGATCATGTTGTCGTAGGATTCCGCACTATTGCAGAGCTTTCTTGGCTGAAAAGGAACGCTAGTCTCGAGTAATTGCGAGCTCTTTTGATCCAGTTGTGTGTCGAATACGCCCCAGCCGGAAACGGATAAGCTATTGTTTGCCTTAAATTCACGGGTTTCGTCGGCTTCGCTAGCGACGCGAATTGCGGGAGCAGTAACGTCCTCTTTCAACGTTACCCGTGCTATATCCGCATCCAGCTTGTTTATGTCATACGCCGGGTTCAACTCAATTTTTTCAACGCCGACACGAACGCCACTACCATCCAACTTGCTCGCCCCCACTAGAACGCTGATTTCACTCGGTTCAAGATTTAACAGACAGTGAGCAGCGCTCAGCACGATGTTGGGGCCTACAAGCGATCCAGAACAATAAAGAGCATAGTAGTCGTCGGGAATACTCGATCTTAGCAATCCGACTTGCCATTTGTGATCGGCTTCAGAGGCAGCTACACCGCCGACGACCTTCCTATTGTCTTGATCTCGCGCAAGCCAATGTTTCTGCGCTGCCTCGAACTCGAGGGGTTTGGGCGATTGAGGAAACGCCGCACCCGCCGCCGAGAACAGTATCATCAACATCAAAACGATCAGTTTTGGAGGGCCTTGATCCATTCGTCCGCCTTATAGGCCAACGGGCCGTTCAAATAGCTCCGCCGGAACTCTGCCATTGTCCGTTCGGTCGGATTTTGTATCGCTTTCGTCCATTCCGAGTGCATTGCAGTCAGCGTCGCCGGTGGAAAATCCAGAAAGACGTTGCCTCGGAGAGACGAGACGAATTCAGGACTATAGGTTGGAAGGAGATCATGTAGACTATCTCCGGTTGAGTCGAGATCGTGCTCCACATCGAAGCCGCTCCCGATATGCTGGTCGAGGAACGTGGTATAGGGACTATTCTTGTCGTTCCAAGAGACTGATCCTACAACCGGCTCGCCAAGTTTGTTAGCAAAGCCGAGAAGATACCTCTGATCGTTATTGTCCGGCTGGTCGTTCCGCTGGGAGCCGAGCCCGGCATTTGCGGAAGCCGCTGTCGGGTAATCGATGGTATCGGATACTCTGCCTGCGCCAGAAGAACGTCCCAGTCCCAGATCCGATCGACAGGCATCGATAAGCGAAACCAGAAATGCCCTTGACGCGACATCATCGGTGAGCGTCGCAATTGCGGCGCTGCGCGTCAGTATCGCATCTGCCCCGGATGAAGGTGTGTCAATGGCAGTAATGAATTGCCTGCTGGAGGTAACGAAGCCGTGGCCTGAGAAATAAAATACCGCCAGTGGACGAACACCGTGGCTTTCTGCCTGGATTGCTCGATTCCGAAGATCTTTGAATTCACGAATTATGTCGTCGTATTCTATGTTTGTTCGAACCACTACGTCAAACTGCAATGATGCAAGACGTTTGCTGATCAATTCAGCGTCGCTGACACCTGTTTCAAGTCGCGGAAGGTACTTATAGTCCCTATTGCCGATCACGAGGGCGAGCTTCCGGACAGGAAATTCCTCGGCTTTTGAGAGGTCCTCGTTTGTTGGCGAGGTGGCCGTTGCAGGCAAATACATCGTCAAACTCAGGAAAATCGCAACGACGCCAATTGCAGATCTCGCTGAGCGGAGGGCTTCCATTTAATTCGGCCCAAAAATAGCATCTATTACCGGATCGTCGGGCGCTACGACTTGCAATCGCCCGTCGGGACCGGCGACACCGTCGGCACTCTGCTCCCTGCTAGGGCTGCCGGGGCGTCCAGGCTGCCCGAGCCTGTGCGCGGACCCGCAATACGGCAGTGCTAACTCTCCCTCGCTGCCACCAGCGCCAGGTTGGCCCGGCGCTCCGACCTCTCCTCGCGGGCCGCCCTTGCCACCCTCGGACGTCACTTGGAGTTTCGTGACATCGTCAGGTTCGAGGCCAACCAAGAGAAGATCACCGCCGGCTCCACCGCTGCCTCCCGGCCCCGCCGGCCCACCGTCTCCGCCATTTCCACCATTTCCGCCGGCGCCTGGGCCTCGTTTGCAGTCGAACAAGCTTTGCGATGCGGATACACCTCTAGCGCCATCGCCGCCGCGTCCGCCATCTTGACCCCGCCCGCCAGGTCCGCCGGCTTCGCCCGAAAGATCAATCTTAAGGTGCCCAGGGGTCGGACCGATTTTCTTTGCAAAGATAATCAAGCTTGGCCCAGAGCGGCCCGGAAATCCCACATTTCCAGCCTGCCCCGGTGCGCCATCCGTGCCATTGGCTCCTTCACCCCTTCCCCAGACACCGTCGGGTGCCTTTAGGCGCGAAGGAGGGGGCATCGTCTCGTCGCGTTTGCCCCAGGCGATATTCGCGTCGCCTTGCAATTCGATCTCGTCGGCGAGCAGATAGATTGGACTGTCTAGAAGATCATCGGGGATGAACAGCGTTGAACCTGGTTCGAAGATAAGTTTTCGAGTGGCCAGCGAGCTTGACCGAAGAGGAGTAGTTCCCTGAACCCGGTATTCACGCAGTCGGAGCTTTGTTAGATCTACTGCTTTCTGCAGCTGCCCGTATACATCTGCGGCCGTGACTGAATTGGGGCTAAGATTTTCTCCGGATGCCTTTCCGGAAACCAATAGTATTAAAGAAATCAAAACTGATGCAGTAATTTTCACGTAGGTTTTCCTATACCAATCCGAAAAAAACTCGCGCGCCAAGCCAACGGGGTCAATTTGTATAGTGACGAGGAGTTTTGTGCGGTTTTTCAGTTACGTCAAGAGTTTGAGAGAACAAAAGTTCAACCGAGAGGCTTGCTTCAGAACGTGACATAGATTTGAGTGGTACTGTTCCACTACCAAATATTTCAGACGCGTGGCTCAATAACAGCTTCCATCTCTACCTTATATCGCATTGGGGGGAAAAATGCGGGTGTCGTTATTTTCGGTCTGCCTCATAGCAATTCTAAGCCTCGGAACCTGGGCGGTAGCGCAGGAGTCACAAGACGAGGTCGATCCGCGTCTGATCAGGCCATTTTGGCTTGGCACGCCCTTTCAACTCCGATCGTCTTACATATTTGCACCAAGTGAACAGAAAAAATTTGGGGGCTCGTTCGGAGTTGATCTATCTCACTATTCAGTTGATCTGGACCGTGATCCCGCCTGCAGAACACAGTCGGGATATGACACGCCAAAGTGCTCCTGCTCGGTCGATTGGAATACAATGACGACGTTTCCGCTGGTTTACGTCATGACAAAGGCTTCCGACGGTGCCGGCCGGGACCTTTCTTTCGGAAAGATCTGGACGGAACTAAAGCCATTGCATGAGACCGGTAAACTTTACCGCGGCGCCTATCACTTCTTACGGCCCGGAATCAGCGCGGAAAAGCAGGCCGATACATTCTTGGCGGCCCTAGATGATTTCGGGGGCAAGACAAGCCAACAGCTATCGCCCATTGTGGACATCGAGTGGTCTAACAAAAGGGTCGCTCCCGGGACGAAAGAGTTCAAGGCTTGTCCGAAAACGCGGCTCACCAAGGACAGCTCCGGTCGATATTTCTGTGACATGTGGTACACCATGTCTTCCGACCAGATTATCGACCTCGCCAAGCGTTGGATCGCCAAGGTATCTGCTGAGACCGGCAAGCCTGTTGTGATCTACACGAATTCAAGGGCATGGTGGGACCAAGTCCTCGGAGTTGATGGAAAGAAATTGGCCCAGGAGCAAGCAATTTGGAACTCGAGATACAATAATAGCGGTCCTGTTTACGACAAGAATTGGACAGTACAAGGTGGCAGCCCCAAATGGTCGATGCCACCGCTACCTTACGGTGCGGCTTATGGGGATGAGTACAGTATCGGTCACTACTGGCAATTCTCAGAGAATGGATCGCTGCCAGAGGCGGTTTTTGTCTGTTCGGGTAAGAAGATCTCAAAGGACGTCGACATGAACTGGTTGCCTTTGGCTCGCACCGATTACGAGCGTCTTTTCAATCTTAAGAACTGATTAACCATAAGACTCCTCCCGCTTCTGGGCTCGATGGCGCGCTCAGGACTTTAGAAATCGTTGAATCCAAAAGCGACAGTGGTCCTCTCACCGCCCCGATATCTTGCGTTCCTCCCCTCTATCGCAACTGACCTGTAAGACGCGATACAATCAGGCGGGTGTGATGGTTAAGGTTCGCCGCGATGCCGGTTATTCATCAAGTCCCAACAGTTGCCAGAGATAGTCAGCAGCCATATCGCTAGTAATATCGCGCCGGGTACGGATATCAAAGTAGATCGCACTTAGCACCGTCGGCATCTTCTCTGCCACGATCTCGTAGTTCTGGCCAGTGTATTCTAGATAGCCACTTGTCTCAAAGTCCTCGATCACAGTGCCGAGATCGTCAGATCCAAAACCGTCGATCTCATTCCATTTGTCATGGAGCTCACTGAACTCGCCGGGTGTAATGAGCTTTTCGCCGGCGTGGACGTTGCAGAGCAATTGGATCAGAGCGTAGGACTCGAAATCAGACATATCCCTGAAAAAACGCTTTGCTTCGACGAGGACGGGATCGTTTCCGCAAATCGAACGGATGACACTAGTCTCAATGTCTACCTCCGACATTTCATAAAAAGAAAGCGCCTGTTCTGGCGTGATGATAGAGAGCCCATCCCATCCCTTGAGTTCCGAAGTGATTGTCCGTATCTCGCTTTCGTGTACGCTGGCATCGGTACAGAGAACTAGGTAAAAATGATCGACGCGCACGCTTTGAGTCGCGGCTGCATATTGATTTTTTAGCCTTCCGATGAAATCTGGATCTTTACCGGACTTGTAGTTAGCGAACTCCGCGTAGCTCTTGAGCTGCAGGCCAACAAGTTGTCGTTTTTCAAGGCCGTCAATATCAATTTGATAACGTAACAGCACGTCGATCCCTTGATCGCTCATTCCTTGTATATCTTGACAATCCGCGCGATATGCCCGGTAGACTTCGAGCACTGAACGTACTTTATCGCGAAAAGCACGGCAAAGATGCTTATTATGCCGCAGAGACTTGAACGCCTTTGTCTCGCCAATTGCTACAGGTCGCTTCTGAAGGAGCTCCGCTAGTACCTCAACAGGCGTTAGGGGCTTGGTGATGAACATTTGAGACTCAACGCTCCTTGAGATTTTTAAGTTTGGAGGTACGGTGCGGGAGTTGCCAGCCGGAAGCTAGTCAGAATTATTACGTTCCTTCAGACGGTTAGCGCCTAGAGGTTAAAAATATCCCCACTTACGCAGACGCGCTGACCAGACCGGGATTTTCTCTCAGCTAACGCAAACAGCATCGGCCTAAGCAAAAACTCCCCGCGCCGCGCCTTCGCCGTAAGATCTCGAAGATAACCTCCCGCCGTAGTGATATGCCCTGCCCCGTCGTAGATGCAGGCGATCGCAAATGCCGCTCCCGTTTGGCCCATCACCTCGCAAGCGTCCTCGTAAGCCGACGGGCTGACGCCCAACTTCGACCGGAGCGTAATCGCCGCCGCCATCATCTCACGCCAAAATCGATGTCGCGGAATGGTCACACGCCGGAATAGGTGAAGGCGCCCATAGGTGGGAAAATGCACTCACCATACCGCGTGCTTCCCATTGCGCGTCGCTGTTGACTGAGTCGCAAACACTGGCACCCCAATGCGCCGCCTTTAGCGATCCCACGGCTGACCTTTCATTTGCACCGGCTCGGTGAGCGAAGATTCCAGTTGATGGATTAGAGCTGCTATCGCTTGAGAAACGGCTTTAACGCTCTGTTTGTAAAGAACATACCCGAGGTGCGACATCATTCCCAGGTTACCGCGTTAAGGTTTTGTTAACCCTAAATAGCTTGCCAGCCTGTTAGAATCGATGCTTATTGTCAGCAGCGGAGTGATTAGCAATTTCCGCTAGCAAGCGCTATTTTAAGAAATCAGGTCCGGGGATGCCCAAAATCGCTGCAAAATTACCGCCAAAAGACGAAGACCTGATGGGCTTGATTGAGCGCCATTCTCGTTCGTTGTCGGCGCAACTGCAAGAGCATCAACTGGCAACTTTTCCCCCCACGGCGGAAAAGGGGATCCGGACGTTTCAGCCGGCGGAAGCAGCAAAGCTGGTTGGCGTCAAGGAAGTGTACCTTCGTCAGCTCGCAAATGAGGTTGAGGACCTTCAGGTCAGCACCAGTCCCACCGGACGCCGGTCGTATTCCGTCGAGGACATGCACAAGATCCGCAAGCATCTCGACCAGGTTGGACGCGGAAATCGCCGCTATCTTCCCCACCGCCGTGACGACGAGGCCCTGCAGATCATCTCTGTCATGAATTTCAAGGGTGGGTCCGGCAAGACGACCACGGCTGCCCACCTCGCCCAGTATCTTGCCCTTCGGGGCTACCGCGTGCTCGCCATCGATCTTGACCCCCAGGCTAGCCTGTCGACGCTCTTTGGTAACCAACCCGAGACGGATGTTGGTGCAAATGAGACGCTTTACGGTGCGATACGCTACGACGACGCCCGTCCAATGGGCGAAATCGTTCGGGCGACCTACATTCCCGACCTTCATCTGATCCCAGGCAATCTGGAACTGATGGAGTTCGAACACGACACCCCGCGGGCACTGATGAAGCGGAAGATCGGCGATACGATGTTCTTCCATCGGATCAGCGAGGTGCTTGACCAGGTGGCACCCAATTACGACGTCGTGGTGATCGACTGCCCACCACAGCTCGGCTACCTGACCCTGTCTGCGCTGACCGCAGCAACGTCTGTTTTGATCACCGTGCATCCGCAGATGCTCGACGTAATGTCGATGAACCAGTTCCTGTCGATGACGTCGGACCTGCTTCGGGAGATCTCTTCCCACGGCGCGCGCTTCGATTATAACTGGATGCGCTATCTCGTGACTCGTTTCGAGCCAAGTGACGGGCCGCAGAACCAGATGGTCGGCTATCTGCGGGCTATTTTCGGGGAAAATGTCCTGAACTTCCCTATGCTAAAGACGACAGCCGTCTCGGATGCAGGCCTGACGAACCAGACACTTTTCGAAGTTGAAAGAGGCCAGTTCACCCGCGCTACCTACGATCGCGCGTTGGAGGCGATGAACAACGTCAACGATGAGATCGAGTCGCTGATTAAGAAAGCATGGGGAAGAAAACCATGAGCAGGAAAGATATCCTCCGCGCCCAGACACCAACTGGTGCCGTCGGTGCGCCGGTTGAAAGACCGGTTAAGAGCCGGAGCATTCTCCCACTCCTCGGTACAGCCCCAGCGGAAGGGCCAATGCCGGCATCGTCGCGTCTCACGAGCCAGGTTGGCGGCGCTTTCGCAGAAGGAAAGGCGCGTTTTGAGCGTGCCGAAGAAATTGAAAGGCGCCTGGCTGAAGGCCAAACCATCATCGAGCTCAACACCGATACGATCGATCCCTCGTTCGTTCAGGACCGTATGCCCGGTGATATCGAGGGTCTCGTTGAAGCAATCCGTGAGCAAGGTCAGCAGATCCCAATCCTCGTGCGCCCTCACCCCGAAGCGCCGGGGCGGTACCAGGTGGCATTCGGGCACCGTCGACTTCGTGCGGTCACGGAACTGAACCGTCCCGTCAAGGCGGTCGTCAGGGACTTAACTGACGAGCAGCTCGTCATTGCCCAGGGCCAGGAAAACAATGAACGCCAAGACCTCACGTTTATCGAAAAGGCGCGCTTCGCCTCTCGGCTGAACGAGCAGTTTGCGAGAGATGTGGTGATGGCCGCTTTGTCCATTTACAAAAGCGACCTGTCGAACATGCTCTCGGTCGTGACGCGCATCCCCGCGGAAGTTATCGACGCGATCGGCTCGGCCCCCGGGGTCGGCTTGAAGAGCTGGGTAGGTCTCGCCGATCTACTGAGGCGTGACAGCGACCTTGAACAAGCATCTGTCTTCTTGCGATCGGCGGAGGCGAAAGCCCTGCCCTCCCCCGAGCGGTTTAAGGTGCTTGTCGCGCGCCTCAAGCCTGAGCCGGTAAAGCGTGGACTTCCAGAGCTTTTGACGACGCCCACGGGCGTGCGTCTAGCCCAGGTGACGAAGAGCAAAACCAAGTTGGACCTCTCGATCGATCTACGCGAGATGCCTGATTTCGCGGCTTTCGTTCTCGAACGATTGCCAGCGCTTTTCGAGGAGCATCGCTCCAAGGGCGGCGCTCTAGAGCAAACTGATAACGGAGATTAAGCGGAAAAAGAAAAAGGCCCCCAAAACGTCGCCGTCGTGGAAACCTCTTTCAGATCTAAGCAACCTGAGAATCGCACTTCCACGAATATTCGTCAAGAGTCTTTGGCACCGATTTGGTGAGCTGATTTCTTTTGCCTTTTGAAAGGTGAAAGACAATGCAGACTGGAAGTGTGACGACGCCCTTTGGGCGGCGGCCGATGACGCTTGCTCTCGTGAGGCGACAGGTCGCTGCGGCCGAAATCAAGGCCGGCAAATCGGTCGACAAGTGGAAGGTCTTTCGGGACGCTTCTGAGGCCAGGGAAGCGCTCGGCCTGCAGTCGAGCAGTCTTGCTGTGCTCGACGCGCTGCTGAGTTTCTACCCGGAGAACGAATTGCGCCAGGAAGCACAGTTGGTAGTGTTTCCGTCGAACGCACAATTGATCCTGCGTGCCCATGGCATGGCTGGAGCAACACTTCGCCGTCACCTTGCATTACTGGTGGAATCCGGGCTGATCGTTCGGAAAGACAGCGCGAACGGCAAACGCTTCGCGCGTAAGAATAATGCCGGTGAAATCGAGAATGCCTTCGGCTTTGATCTCTCGCCAATGCTCGCCCGATCCGAAGAACTGGCGCTCATCGCTCAGAAGGTCGTTGCCGCGCGTTCCGCTTTCCGGAAAGCCAAGGAGAACCTGACGATCTGCCGCCGTGACGTTCGCAAGCTAATTTCGGCAGCAATGGAGGAGGGAGCCGAGGGCGACTGGGCAGCCATTGAAGCGATCTATGTCGAACTCGTTGCCCGCATCCCTCGTTCTCCAGCCATGAACGACGTAGCGGGGGTTCTGGATGAAATGGAGCTTCTTCGGGACGAAATCATTAATCAGTTGGACAATCAACAGAATTCGCAATTCAATAGCACCAATGATGCTCGATTTGGGCAGCACATACAGAATTCAAATCCCGAATCCACATATGAAGTTGAACCTAGCTCTGAAAAAGAGCAGGGCGCGAAGTCGAGCAAACCCGACAAGCCAAGGGTGGAGCCGATGAAGTCTTTCCCTCTTGGTGTGGTGCTTAAGGCCTGTCAGCAGATGGTTGACTATGGACCGGGCGGGGCGGTCGGAAGCTGGCGCGACCTCATGTCGGCCGCGGTGGTGGTGAGATCGATGCTGGGGATCAGCCCAACCGCTTACCAAGATGCGTGCGAGGTCATGGGACCGGAAAATGCCGCAGTGGCGGTCGGTTGCATCCTTGAGCGCGCAAATCTGATCAATTCGCCAGGTGGATATCTGCGTGATCTGACGCGGCGCGCCGATCGGGGTGAGTTTTCTCTCGGCCCGGTAATCATGGCGCTGCTCCGCAACAGTGGTGGCATGCTGCGTCAAGCAGTCTAGATCGCAGTTAGTTGCGACTAACTGCGCTAAATGACTGAATTAACAAGCATTTCTGGACTGGTTGGGGCTTCCCTCGTCTAACCCGGCGAATTTCGCGGTTTGGCAGCTGAGTTCGTTCTGCTGCCAATACAGGCATCGCGATATTGGATGCCCGGAGGAGGGAAAGTTTCGTGCGGCTGTAGAGTTGCTTGTGTGAGCCTCGGGTAATTTCTATGCCATTACCATGGTCTGAAACACTCGAACCGGTCTGGCTTTCAGTTCTCAGGCAATCGTGCGGACGACAGGTGCTTGCGTTCATCCGCTGGAATTGCTCAACAGGCGTCGCTGACGGCAGCTTGTTGGCCGTTAGTCGGGACTAACCGCCGCAAGCGAGTGAAATCATACCGGTTTCACAGTTGTTGGCCAACGGTCTTCGTCGCCGCCAGGTTCTTCGGGCTCAGCGGCGCCGGCAAGGAGCGCGCGGGCTTTCGAGGAGTGTGGCGCCCCCGGGTGCTGACCAAGCCTACGCGCCGCCAGTAGGCTCGTTCCTCACTGGCTTGATAGACACATGATCAGAGCTGCTGGTCCGAGCGAGGGAAAGCAAGAAGGGCGGCGAGTGCTGGGTGGGTGCCGAACATACAAGCTTCAAAGCCACGGCAGACGGTGTTTGCCGTGGCTGCCCGCCGTCCGTCTGCCCCCGCATACGGATGCGCGGGAGGCGAACCGCGCCTCGGCATCGTACGAGTTATGATTTCGGTGGAGCGGGATCTTGCAATAAATGCAAAACGGCACTTTCGCGCATAGGTGTCGCCCGACGGCCGACTAGGCCATGATACGTTCGCAAGTGACAGTGAAACGGCTCAAGCGTCCATCGTCGATAACTCGTGTATGAATACCCGCCTGTTCCACCGCGCCGAGCGTCTCTCTCAGGCGAGACACGCGGTTTCGAGCCTCGACAGTCGTGGCAAGCGCGAACCGCAATGCTCGGAACCCAAGGATTTCCGGATGGAAATTATTGGCGGAACCATGATGTGGCAATGTCATGACTGCAATTCGGTCATCAAAGCCTTCGAAAAACGTCCGCCATGGCTGGCGCCATTTATCTTGACGAAGCGCGGCGTCGCCCGTGCCCAGCCAGCCGATGCCATCGTGTGACCAGAAGAAGCGACCGTATGGTGGTTCCTCGAGCGAGGAGCGCCATTGCCGGGATGGTTCTGTGCGGCTAGAGCTTGCGACGGCGCGTTCAGATAACGGCCCAGAGTAAAGTGACATCGAAATCGCATTGTGTCCTCCGGCAAAATGCCGGGTGTAGATTTCGACCAGCCGCTTGGCACTTTCGACGGACCGCAGGTGCTCAAGCAGCGATTTGGCGATCTTTGCCTCTTCATTTCCCCGGAAACCAAGCGCCTTCTTGATATCCCTAAGAAACCGCTTGCGGGCCGGATCGTCGACCGGATGGACATATGGGAGGAGAATCCAATCGCCCCTGCGCCATGCGTCACCTGTAAAGGCTTGCCACTCCAGTTGGAGATACGAGCCGGATGCAGCGACATACGCGCCGTTTTGCGTCTCTCGCGCTGTCGGATCCGCAGGAGTGAGCTTTTCAGCGATCGGCCCGTATGGCGCGCGCAAGTAGGTCGCCAGTCTGTTTGCCGACGAGCCTTTGGACGGAGCGTCATCAAGTCGTATCCGGCGTCCAGGGGAGGGGCCGTCGATCGGGCCGTCGGGTTCGGCACCACGCGGAGGAAGGATATCGTCAGGCCCGCCCGACTGAAGAAATATGACTCGCTCCGCGCCTCTTCCGAGCCACCAGGCTACGGGGTTCTCAAAGTAGTCGAGTGACGATCGGGAGACCGCACCGCGCTCAAAATCGGAAAGCACGAAAAGCAGGCGCTCTAAGACATTCAGGTAGGGAACGATGACCGTCTTCGCAGGCGCCATTGCCTGCAGACGATCGATGCCGTTGATGTGATCAGCGTGAAGATGTGAAACAAAAAGCACGTCCGTCTTTCCGTCGGATGCTGTTCGGTAGAGCGACATTTCACTGTTGAAAGCGTCGCTTCGTTCCGAGCCGCAGTCATAGACATAGGAAAAGCTTGTGACGGGGCGCTCGTTGGCAGAGCGAACGCCGTCGGGCGACCCCTCGACCGTCGAGATCAACCCGGAGTGAAAGCCGCCATGGCCGACCGGGTGCTGGGTACGTGTGATTTTTGCGTGTTGCATCTAAGTCCGGATTTTTAGGGGTGAAGATCCTCGTTGGCTGTCGAGGGTCTATCGTTTGAGAAGCGATTGGGGTGGCGGTGGACTTCGGCTCAAGACGAGATGGGCGAGGTGTGCTGCATTTTTCCGCGGCCGAGAAGGCTCGCACGGATCTGCTCTGATTTTGTCGCGCTTGACGTCGAGGAAGGGGAGAGTGGAGACGGCTCTGAGTTTCGCTCACCGCCGGTTGCCTTTTGCTTCAAACCTAGAAAACGGTTCTGCGCCGTCATGCGATCGTCCTCGCTCAGGGCTTCCAGCGGCCTACCGTCCAGGTCATGGCGAACGGAATCGGGCTGGGCGCTCGCGAAATAATATCGCTTGGCGTGGACATAGGCAGCAACCGCGCGGCGCAACGTCGTCATGCCAACACCAGGTTTCAAAAGCGGGCGAATTTCCTCAAAGAGCCCGATAGCAAAGGGTCGGATTGTGTCGCCGGGCCTTGCCGGCAGGATCCCAACAGGGCGTACAAGCAAAGCGTTTATTGCGTCTGCTTTCTGGATGTCGATCTGCGAAGCTACGATCGGGCCGCGGCTGACTGTCCAAGGTTTTGTCATACGTTCCAACCCGTCTTTTCTTTCCCTGCGCGGCGGGGATCCACATCGTCCAGCTTAGGCTGTCCATGTTGCAGAAAAAATGCATATTGTGGAGGCCGATCTCAAGGCCGAACTGCGCTTCATCATTCTATTTGGACAGAACAGTCACACGACTGCGCATGAGCTATGTAAATGCTCGGCCTCGTCTCCGCGGGAGTGGCGGTCCTTGGTAGAATCCTCTATATTGCAAACATGAGCGACGAACAGACCATATCGAAATCCACCAAATCAGCCGTTGAGAAGGTCCTCCGTGACCGCCTCGGCCAGGCAGGGTTTTCCGGCGCCGACATTCGGGCCGATCGAGACAGTGATGGCGATCCCATCCTGCTCGTTGACGTGAATTATGCATATTCGGACAAGCCGATCAGTTCGAAACTCACTTACGGTCTGTCGACTGAGGTGCGAAAGGCTTTGAGCGCCCTTGGAGAGACGCGGTTTCCGCATATTCGGCATCATTTTGACGAACAGCAGAAGATCGCAAGCTAAGCCGTGTCGCATGATTTGATCGCCACCGCTCGGCGGCTCGCGAAGGCCAGCCCGAAGCGTCCACGCCAATCCGACCTGAAACGCGGCGTCAGTACGGCTTACTATGCGCTGTTTCATGCGCTTGCTCGCGATTGCGCCGATCTGCTCGTTGGAACAGGCGAAACGCGCAGTGAACCAGCATGGGCGCAAGTCTATCGGACCCTCGAGCACGGTGTCGCGAAAAATTCCTGCAAAGCGGCGGCAAGCCGCGGCTTCCCGGGCAGTATCGTCTCGTTTGCCGATACGTTTGTCATCCTGCAGGAGGAGCGTCACCGCGCCGATTACGACCCGCTT
>UCGV01000018.1 GCA_900471925.1 Hyphomicrobiales bacterium | reverse complement strand
CTGCGCGATCTTCCGGATGCGGAAATGCACATCCTCGATACCGGACACTTCGCGCTCGAAGACAAGCTCGACGAGATGGCGCCGCTCATTCACGACTTCCTCGACCGCAAGGTAGCGAAGTAACAATCGTGGCATGAAGGCCCGCGCATTCGGTGACGAAGGCGCGGGCCCTTGCAGTTCGTCGGTCCGCAGGCCCTTGTCTGCGCGGCTAATTGAAGTGTCTGTTAGCCCGCAGTTTTCCGACTGCAAAGTCGATGAAGCTGCGCACTTTGGCCGAGGCGTAGCGACCCTCCGGATGCACTACGTGGATCGGCAGGGCTTCCTCCTCGTAATCGGACAGGATCGTGCGCAATTCGCCTGCCTCCAGATGCGGCGCGATCTGATACGACAGAACGCGCGTCAGTCCCCAGCCACTGGCGGTAGCCGAAATCGCGGCCTCGTTGGTGGCGCAGAAGAGGCGAGGATTGACGTGAATGGTGGTCTTTTTCTGTACGCCGAAACGCCATTCCAGCGACGTCCATGCACTGGTCGACGCGATAATGCGATGGTTCGACAAGTCGCCGGGGTTCAACGGCACGCCGTTCTTTTCAAAATAGGCAGGCGAGCCGCAAATGACACGCCTGACCTGGCCGACGCGCGTCGCGGTAAGGCCGGAATCGGGCAGATGGCCGATGCGGATTGCAACATCGATGCCTTCGTCGACCATGCTTGTGACCCGATCGACGAACAGGCCGCGGCCGATGACGTCAGGATAGAGATCGAGATATTCGGTCATCAGCGGCAGGACGAACATTGTCCCGAACATGGCCGACGTGGTGACGGTAAGTGTGCCTGTGGGCTTGCCGTAGGCGCCGGCAGCGGCGGCTTCAACATCGGAAAGGTCGGCGAGAAGCCTCTGACAATCCGCAAAATAACGAGAACCGGCTTCCGTCAATTTGACCGAGCGGGTCGTGCGCGTCAGAAGGCGTGTGCCGATGACGTCTTCCAGGGCGGATACGATGCGTGTGACCGCAGGCGGGCTCATGTGAAGTTGCCGGCCCGCGTCCGCAAAGCTCTCGGCCTCCGCGACCTTCACGAAGACCCTCATTGCCTGCCATCGATCCATGCAGATCACATTCCCCGGAAAACTCACATTCAGAAAGGTTTAAACGCTTTTCTCCCGATCGCAATCGCTCGACCCCGGAGATGCAGGCTGCCAAGCAGGCATGCCTTACTTCAGTTGCTGCAGTGCCAATTCCCTGACGAGACCCGGTAATTCCGAGGCGATTTCCGGAACCTGATAGAGAATGAGTTGCTGTCTTGCCGCAGCGCTTGCCGCTTCGTCACCCGCCAGGATCGCAAGCGCAAACTTCACGGCGATATCGACAAAAAGATCGAAGCTCCTTCCGCGCTTGGCCGCATCGACCTCCGCGCCGCTGAGGGCCATGTGTTTTGCCCTGGCCTCCAGTGATCGAAGAGTATCGACATCGTTTTTCGCGGTCGCAAGAGCGAGTTCGATTTGTATGCGCATGATGGGCGTGATGAGATCCTGGCTCACGTCATTCTCCACAGGCTGAGAATGGCCTGTCCTTTTTCAGTCGTCGTTGCGTACCTGTCAGTGCAGATGTTGTGTGATGCTTTGCTCGGTGAGACGATCGCGGGCTGCACGCCGTTCGCAAATAGATTTTCTCTGGAGCCATATACCCGGCGGCACGGCGCTTGAATGGCGGTTCTGCGAAAGGCTTTCTTCCCAACGGAGAAACAATCGAAAGCGCTCTGCTAACCGTCGCAAAACGCGGACAGAGTGCTATAAGCCGAACATCAAAATGCCGCTTCGAGGAACACCATGCCCCAACCCGTCCTGTTTACCCCCTTTGCCGTGCGCAATGTTGAACTTGCCAACCGCATCGTGATCGCGCCCATGTGCCAATATTCCGCCGTCGATGGCTGCATGACGGATTGGCATCTGATCCACCTTGGTCAACTGGCGCTGTCGGGAGCCGCGCTTCTGACCATCGAGGCAACGGCCGTCGTGCCTGAAGGGCGCATCACCTATGCCGATGTCGGTCTCTACGACGATGCTTCCGAAGCCGCGATGGCCCGCACGCTCGACGGCATCAGGAAATGGTCCGATATGCCGATTGCCGTGCAGCTGGCGCATGCCGGCCGAAAGGCTTCGACGGAAGTTCCCTGGAAGGGCGGCAGCCAGATTGCGCCGACCGATCCGAACGGATGGCAGACCGAAGCGCCTTCGGCAGTCGCATTCAACCCGAACTATGTGCCGCCGACAGCGCTCGATCGCGACGGCCTGAAGCGCGTGCGCGATGCTTTCGCCGCCTCGGCGCGACGGGCGGCGAAGATCGGTATCGACGCCGTCCAGATACACGGCGCTCACGGCTATCTGCTGCATGAATTCCTGTCGCCGCTGTCGAACCAGCGCACCGACGAATATGGCGGCTCACTGAAGAACCGTGCGCGTTTTCCGCTGGAAGTGCTCGAAGCCGTCAGGGATGCTTTTCCCTCCGATCGAGCGGTGACGATGCGCGTTTCTGCCACGGACTGGGTTGCGGGTGGCCTCGACATTTCCGAGAGCGTTGAATTTGCCAGGATGCTCGAGGCGAAGGGATGTGACGCCATCCATGTATCGAGCGGCGGCCTGCATCCGTCCCAGGCCATCCCGCTCGGACCGAGCTATCAGGTACCGCTTGCCCGCGCGATCAAAAGCGCTGTCAAGATGCCGGTCATCGCAGTGGGACTGATTACCGAGCCGACTCAGGCCGAGGCAATCGTCGCGACCGGTGACGCCGACCTCATCGCGCTTGCCCGCACTATTCTCTACGATCCCCGCTGGCCCTGGCATGCCGCCGCCGAACTCGGTGGGCAGGTGAAGGCCGCCAACCAGTATCTCCGCTGCCAGCCGACGCAGTTCAAGTCGCTCTTTGCACAGTAGGGACTGCTGCTGCAATCCATGTGCGGGTGACTGTCTGATACGACAAGGATGATGTACTCTCTCTGCGACCTTGGGTGAGCAGGGAGGGGCTCATGACCGTTGAGGGTACCGTCATTGTCGGCGCAGGTCCGGCGGGACTGGCCTGCGCGGCGGCGCTCAAGGCTAATGGTTGCCCATCTCTGATCCTCGAACGCGCCGACAGCCTCGGCTCGTCCTGGCGACGGCACTATGAGCGATTGCGTCTGCATACCGCCAAGGCTCATTCGGCGCTTCCCGGTATGCCCATGCCGCGGAATTTTCCGAGATATCCATCCCGGCTCCAGGTGATCGACTATCTCGAAGCCTATGCGCATGCCAATGATATCGGGATACGGTTCGGAAAATCCGTGGTCCTGATCAGGCGGGAACGTGACTGGGTCGCCGAGACGGATGACGGCGATACATTCGCGGCGGAAACCGTTATCGTCGCGACCGGCCTCTCCAATGTTCCCGTCAGGCCTGTCTGGGGCGGCCAGGCGACTTTTACCGGAGCGCTCCTGCATTCCTCCGAGTACAAAAATGCGAAGGCACTCGGCGCGGGCCCGGTGCTTGTCATCGGTTTTGGCAATTCAGCCGGCGAGATTGCCCTCGATTGCGCCGAGGCCGGCCTCGATGTCGGCATGTCCGTGCGCGGGCCGGTGAACATCGTTCCCTTGGAAATGTTCGGAGTGCCGACCGCGACAATCGCCATCGCTCAACGGCACCTTCCATATCGCCTTGTCGACGCCTTGAATGGGCCCTTTCTGCGCTTGCGATACCATGACATGGGCAGGATGGGCCTAAGTAAATCCGCAAACGGTCCCCTTGCCGATATCGCCGAGAAAGGCCGCACGCCGCTGATCGATATCGGCACCATCGCGCAAATCAGGGCCGCAGAGATCGCCATATATCCCGGTATCGAAACGTCAGAGGGCAAGCGTGTGCGTTTCGTCGATGGCCGATCGTCGGATTTCGATACGATTATCCTGGCGACAGGATACAGGCCGTCGCTGGAAACAATCCTTTTCGATTGCGCAGAAAGATTTCACGGCGCCGATCGTCCCGGGCGAGGAGAGCTTCAGCCCGGAAATGACGGCCTGTATTTCTGCGGGTTCAATACCGCCTCCACAGGGCTCTTGCGGCAGATAGGCATCGAGGCGACTGCGATTGCCAAGTCGATAGCGGGCCGCTGAGCAGGATTTCGGGCTTTTCCTGTCAGGCCCTCTCGCGGCCATGGCGAGCCATCTCGCGCAGATCCCGGATAAGCCCACCCGGCCCGTTCTCGTCCATGGGGTCGAGGCCAAGCCTGGTCAGCCAGCACCACATGCTGCAGCGGTGGAAAAGGGTATAGAGCCAAAGTGCCCGCTCGACATCCGGATGCTCGACCGGGCCATAACCTTCGAGAATGGGCCGATAGCTCCGCGGATCTTCATGGCCAGAGCAGAAAAGTGCCTTGGCGAGATCAAAGAGCCTGTCCGCAGCTCGCGCATTGTCGAAGTCGATAAGTCCACTGAGCTGGAGCCGGCCGGCGTCGTCGCGCAGCGCCAGTACATTGCCTTGTTGAAGGTCGTCATGGCAGAGCACGGCGCCATCGCTTTCGTTAAGAAGGTCGAAACTTGCCTCTGCAACACCTTGCAGGGTGCGCCCCAGATCGGCATCGCCACCCAGATCGTGAAACCGTCGGAACACATCGTCGAAGGCCGCTATCATATAGCCGGCGTTGGTCGATACCGGCCTGTCGATCCCATGGCCGAGTAAGTAGCCGAAGGCCGGCATCGGTATTTCATGGATGCGCCGCAACAGTTGCCCCATCTGGCGGTAGGCGTGGCCGATATCCGGCTCGGCCATCCAGTGGCGTAGCGACCGGCCGGGCAACAATGTCAGCAGAGCGTAGCGCAAGGGTAGCAGGGAGCGCGTATCATCGACAAATAGCCATCGTGGGATAGGCGGCGTCAGATTCCTGAGCCAGCCCGCGACCAGCGCTTCCTTCGCAGGTCCCCACTCGGGTTGGTCCGGATAGATCTTCAGAACCAGCGAAGGGTGGTCTGAACCGGCAGGATCGATCCTGTAGACTTCCGTGCTGCCGCCTTCCAGGCGGGAAAAATCGCTGACAACGAAGGTGGGGTCCACATTTTGCACCAGGTACTGAACGGCTTCCCGATTCAGCTGCAGGGTCGTTCGTCTTGGTGGCGTCATATCGTGCAGCCCTGAGCCGTGTCGAAATCAGATGAGCATCTTGATGATCTTGAATATGGCTCCAGGATGCGCAGCTCCGACGATCGAGCGGGCAGGCGGGTCCAGAGTGCTTTCATCCACCTCGCCGGTCAATGTCATTCCGTCACAGACTGGCGATTTGCGCGGCCAATGCCCATATAGGACGCAGCGAAGCGCAGGCGACGATTCCCGTCCATCGCGCATTGGAAAGGACATTTCTATGACAACAGAACGTGCGGTACTTGCTGGCGGCTGCTTCTGGGGAATGCAGGACCTCATTCGACGGTTGCCTGGCGTCGTCTCGACGCGCGTAGGATACACCGGCGGTGAAGTTCGGAACGCCACCTATCGCAACCACGGCAGCCACGCAGAAGCGATCGAAATTGTTTTCGATCCGCAGAAGACAAGCTATCGCGACATCCTTGAATTCTTCTTCCAGATCCACGATCCTTCGACCGTCAACCGCCAGGGCAACGACATCGGTACGAGCTATCGCTCGGCAATCTTCTTTACTGATGAGAACCAGCGGCTCACCGCCGAAGACACGATCGCCGATGTGAACGCTTCGGGCCTGTGGCCGGGCAAGGTGGTGACTGAAGTCGTTCCGGTCAGCGATTTCTGGGAAGCCGAGCCGGAGCATCAGGATTACCTGGAGCGTATTCCGAACGGCTATACCTGCCATTTCGTTCGTCCGGGCTGGAAGCTGCCGAAGCGGCACTCGAACGTCGCCTAAGTTTGTTGCAAACGAGGGGCCGGGCGTTCGATCGCCTCCTCCGAGACGGGTCACAGTATGATTTTCGGGCGCGGGAATATCCGATCTCCATCGGTACTTCCGCGCCTTTTTCGTTTCGAGAAAGCCCCAGGCCAGCCGGAGACAGGATCGTGACCTGCGATCAGTCCTTCGCAACCTTACGGTCGAGGAAGTCATGAATGAGCGGCGCCATCTCATCGAGCTTGTCTTCGAGCGCGAAGTGTCCGGTATCGAGGATGTGCATTTCAGCATCCGGAAGATCGCGCAG
>UCGV01000047.1 GCA_900471925.1 Hyphomicrobiales bacterium | reverse complement strand
TCGATGCCGCTGCGCTGCTCGGTGACGACATCGGGCGAGATCGAGACGACGTCGCCCTTCACCTCCGGCGTGGTGCGCTGGTCGAAGGCGGAGAAGCGGATATCGACCTTCTGGCCGAGCGTCAGCTGATCGATATCGCGCGTGGCGATCTTCGCCTCGATCGTCAGGTCACGCTGGTCGGGGGCAAGCAGCATCAGCACTTCACCCGGATTGACGACACCGCCGACGGTATGGACGGTCAGCTGGTAGATGCGCCCGTTCATCGGCGCGCGCAGCTCCAGCCGGTTCAGCTGGTCGACGGCGGCGATGCGGCGCTCGCGCGCCTCGGAGATCTGCGCCTCGACATCCGTCAGGTCCTTGGAATTCTCCGTCCGGCGGTCCTCGTCGAGCTGCAGGATCTGCAGGTTGATCTCCGCTACCTTGCCTTCGGCCTGCGCCCGTGACGACAGCCGCTCGCCGCGATTGCCGTCGAGTTCGACACGCTGGCGCTTCAGGCCGTTGACCTTCTGCATGGTGACGATCTGCTGGTCGTAGAGCTTGGCGGCGGCCTCATATTCCTGGTCGACGAGCTTGGTTGCCTCGTCGATCGAGGCAAGCTGCAGCGTATCGCCCTGGATCTCCTCGGCAAGCTGTGCCTTGCGCTCTTCGAGCTGCTTGCGCATGCCGACCAGCGAGGCGCGCCGCGCATTGAACAGCTGCACCTCGCCGTCGATCAGGTTCTGGCTGGCGGTGATATCGATGCCGTTTGCGGTAATGTCGCCGGCGGAGAATTCCGTCGCACCCACCCGTTCGGCCTGCAGACGGGCGCGGCGGACGTAAAGCTGCGCCAGATTGCCGTCGATGATGGCGAGATTGGCTTTGACAGAGGTGCTGTCGAGACGCAGGAGAACGTCGCCCGCCTGCACATGCATGCCTTCGCGCGCGACCAGCTCCGAGACGATGCCGCCGGTCAGATGCTGGATCTTCTTCACGTTCTGGTCGATGATGACGGTGCCCTGCCCGACCACGGCATTGGACAGCGCCGTCGAGGCGGCCCAGCCGCCCATGCCGCCGACAAGAGCCAGCGACAGCGCCCAGACGGACAGGACGTGACGGTTCAGCGAGTGTTGTGACTTCATCTTCATCGGCTGTGCTCCTGTCCTTCACCGACCACTTTCAGGGCGCCGTGGCGCGGCTGTTCGGGCAGGTTCTCGCTGCGGAGTACCTTGGCAAGCACCAGGTCCTTCGGCCCGAAGGCCAGCGCCTGGCCGTCGCGCATGGCGAGAACCAGATCGACGCTGGAAAGCGTGCTCGGCCGATGGGCGACGACGACGACGATGCCGCCGCGCTGGCGAACGCTGTGGATGGCGCCGGCAAGTGCNNGGATCGCGATAGAGCGCGCGGGCAAGCGCCACGCGCTGGCGCTGGCCGGCCGACAGCATGGAGCCACCCGGACCGATCTCCGTGTCGTACCCTTTGGACAGCCGCAGGATCAGATCGTGGACACCGGCATTGCGCGCCGCCGCGATGATATCATCGGCACCGGCGCTCTTGTCGAAGCGGGCGATGTTCTGCGCCACCGTGCCGGCAAAGAGCTCGACATCCTGCGGCAGGTAGCCGACATGGCGCCCGAGCGAGACGTCGTCCCATTGATCGAGGGCCGCGCCATCGATGCGCACCGCGCCGCGATGCACAGGCCAGAGGCCGACAAGCGCACGCACCAGCGAGGATTTGCCGGACGCGCTCGGGCCGATGACGCCAAGCGCATTGCCGGCCCTCAGCGTGAAGCTCACACCCTGGATGATCAGTTCCGGCTTGCCCGGCGGCCCGCTCGAGACAGCCTCGACGGCGATCTCACGCGAGGGGGCCGGCAGGCTGAGCGGCGAGGCAGTCTCCGGCAGTGCGGTCAGCATCTGGCGCAGCCGGTTCCAGGATTGCTGGGCGGCGACAAAACCCTTCCAGCTGGCGATCACCTGCTCGACAGGCGCCAGCGCCCGCGAGGTCAGGATCGAGGCGGCGATGATGATGCCGCCGGAGGCCATGTTCTCGATGACGAGAACCGCACCCGTGGCAAGCACGGCCGATTGCAGCGCCATGCGGAAGATCTTCGAGACGATCGCGTAGCCGTTGACCGTATCGGCATTCCTGCCCTGGACATCGCGGTAGGCATCGTTGCGGGCCGACCAGCTGTCGGACAGTTCGTCGGCCATGCCCATGACCTGGACGACTTCGGCATTGCGCTGGGCGGCGCTTGCCAGCGCATTGCGCTCGGCTGCCAGCTCGTAGACCTTCTTGGCCGAAGCCTGCGAGGCGCGGTTGGTCAGAAAGGTCAGCACCAGCAGGATCAGCGCGCCACAGATGGCGATGATGCCGATCACCGGATGAAACAGGAAGCAGATGCCGACATAGAGCGGCACCCAGGGAAGATCGAAGAAGGCGGCCGGGCCGGGCGACGACAGGAAGCTGCGCACCTGATCGAAGTCGCGCAACAGCGAAAGGCCATCGCCACCCACCTTGCCCTTCAGCGGCGCCTTCAGCGTCGCCTTGAACACCCGTCGGCTCATCACCTCGTCGAAGACGCCTGATATCCGCACCAGGATGCGCCCGCGCACCAGATCGAAGCCGCCCTGGAAGGCGTAAAGCAGCAGTGCAAGAAACGACAGCGCTATCAGCGACGGGATGCTGCGGCTCGGAATGATCCGGTCATAGACCTGAAGCATGAAGAACGAGCTCGTCAGGTACAGAACATTGACAAGCGCACTTGCAACCCCAACGGCTATCAGTCCCTTGCGGC
>UCGV01000056.1 GCA_900471925.1 Hyphomicrobiales bacterium | reverse complement strand
CGGCGATTTGCTGGGCGGCCTCTCGACCGGCGGCATCCTCAGCGGCGGCCTCGTCGACCTCTTAAAGCCCTTCCAGCAGAACGGACATGCGGAGAAGGCCGAGTCCTGGGTGAAGACCGGACCCAATACCGAGATCGGCGGCGGCGAGCTGTCAGAGGCCCTCGGCCCCGACGTTCTGAACGAACTGGCGGCGAAGACGGGATTGTCCCAACAGGAGATCGTCGATCGTCTGAGCCGCGATCTGCCGAAAGCAGTCGATGACCTCACGCCGGAGGGCAGGATCCCAAGTCCAGAAGACGATGTCCTCAACTCCGCGGGCGCGAAGGCCGCAGGTCCGTCCTCGACGGTCGTCTGAGCCGATGCCGGGGGAGAAGCGTGCGGTAAAGCCGCCCCGGAAACTCGCACTCCCGGAAGGCGTCGAAGATCATCGCGCCTTCCAGATGACGTTCTGGGCTGTTCAACGCGCGGCATGGGTCGTGTTCTCGCTGATCCTGCTCGCCTGCCTGCTCGGCCTGCTCGGCCGTGGTGGGATGTTCTCGACCACGAGGGTCGTATCCTCGGGCGGAACGATTGAGATGCCGGCGGTTTCACGCTGGAATGCGCCTGACGAAATGCGGGTACTCCTTCCTGCCAGTGACAGGGATCAGACAGTATTCGTCGATCCGCGTTTTCTGGAAGCCTTCTCGATCGATGGCGTGGATCCCCCTCAAATAGGAACGATCCGGAAAGATGGCCGCATAGGCTACGTGTTCCGTTCTGATCCGTCGGCTCCAGCGAAAATCGTGTTCCGGCTGCAGACACAGCAACCCGGTCTTCGCTCCTTCCTCCTCGGCATCGAAGACGACGTCGCCGAGCGTTCGACCTTCATCCTACCCTAGGAGACATCATGGACGCTGTCGTTCGCGGTCTCGCAATCTACTTCGCACTCCTGATCATCATCCGGCTTTCCGGTCGACGGACGCTCGCGCAGATGACGCCGTTCGATCTGGTGATCGTGCTCGTCATTTCCGAGACGACCCAACAGGCTATGCTCGGCGACGACTTCTCGATCACCAATGCCGTGCTGCTGATCCTGACGCTGTTCACAACCGACATCGGGCTGTCCTACCTGAAGCGGTGGTGGCCACGCGTTGGCCATGTGATGGACGGGGTGCCGACAATTCTTGTCGTCGA
>UCGV01000058.1 GCA_900471925.1 Hyphomicrobiales bacterium | reverse complement strand
TACACATGGGGTAATCGCGGCGCGATCTCCTCAGTGCATTTTTACACAATGGTACTGGCTGGGTTGGTTGCCCCCGATAAGATGGAAATACGGGCTCACGATTGGAACCGGGCCCAAACATCAATGGAGGCAACCATGGACCAGTATATCGGGCTTGATGTTTCATTGAAAGATACGGCGATCTCAATCCGAGAGGACGGGAAGCGGATATGGCGGGGGAAGTGTGCTTCGGATCCAAAGGCTCTGGCGCAGATAATCCGCAAGCATGCCCCGAACGCCAAGCGCGTTGTATTTGAGACGGGACCGTTGTCGACGTGGTTCTTTCACGCACTCACGGCGCAGGGAATGCCCGCTATCTGCATCGAAGCGCGGCACGCGCAAAAGATATTGCACGAGACGCTCAACAAGACGGATGCCAATGATGCGGATGGCCTGGCCCAGATGGCCGAAGCCGGCTTTTACAGGGCGGTCCGGGTAAAGTCATTTGACAGCATGCTAACGCGCACGCTGGTCGGCGCGCGCAATCAACTCCTGAGGATCTCAACCCAACTTGGCAACCAGATCCGCGGTCTGATGAAGACGTTTGGTCTTGTCATTCCCATAGGAACGGGTCGGGTGTTTGATGGCAATGTGAGAGAGCTTTTGACTGGCAATGATGATCTTGCACGGATCGTATTGCCTCTGCTTGAGGCGTGGCGTGACATCCGCAAGCGCACCGCCGATCTTGATCGCCGGTTGCTCGCAGTCACACGGCAGAGCCCGGCTACGAGGCTCCTGATGACAATTCCGGGTATCGGCGCCGTCACGGCCGTCTCCTATGTTGCAGCAATCGAAGAACCAGATAACTTCAGAACGTCACGCTCGGTCGGCGCCTGGGTCGGGCTGACAACCCGGCGCTACCAGTCAGGTGAGGTCGACTATGACGGCCACATCTCGCGACGAGGTGATAACCATCTGCGGGGACTGCTTTATGAAGCCGCGACTGTGATCCTCACGAGAACTAGACCCGGGAACGAAAGCAGTCTCAGGAGCTGGGGGCTGAAGCTGCGCGAGCGGTTGGGCTTCAAGCGCGCTGCGGTGGCGGTCGCCCGGAAGCTTGCGGTCATCATGCACAGCATGCTCAAGACAGGAGAGGTGTTCAACGCATCGGCTGGCGCCACCGCATAGGAAGTGTCAGCCTCCCTCGGTGCCTCAAACATGATTTGAGGCACCGAGCGTCCCTGCTGTGGACGTAGGTCGGATCATTCCGAGTCGCAGGCTGCAACTCATTCGAGATTGCGACTTACACATAGGAAGATCCACCCGCGAAGACCACTATGCGGCGACCTCTGTCGACCGCGGAGACAACCCTGCTCACAGCATTGGACGACTCAGAAGGACTGACCGCTGAAGGCTCCAACGACCTCTCGAATTCGCGCTGCGTTGTCTGCTCACAACTTGGCAATGTCGCCGCGTGGCTATGCACCCTTGACGACCGAGGTGCGATTAGACAAC
>UCGV01000048.1 GCA_900471925.1 Hyphomicrobiales bacterium | reverse complement strand
CCTAATAGTGACGCTAGAGAACGGTGCAAAATTTGCGCTTTCGGGAGACGCTCTATAGCGAAGCTTTAGGAATTCATTAACCATGCTTGGATAGGAATTACTAATAATCCCCTCGATGAATGGCGGGTGCCCGCCAGTATCGGCCGATCCATGATGAAACCACTGCTTCAGGCATTATCCCGTCGCTTGGGTCTTTTCACGGCATTGGCCTCCGTCGCGCTTCCTGTGCATTCATTGGCGCAGTCGGCATGGACCGGCAGCTCTGATAATGAATTCAGCAATACATCGAACTGGACGCCTTCCGCGCCAGGGTTGGCGGATAGTGCAACTGTGAATTCGGGATCCCCGCAGGTCACAAATGACGCCACGATAGGCCAGCTGAACGTGGGCGGCGGAAACGTCACCATCACCAATACAGGCGCATTGACCGTCACGGGCGTCAGCACGATCAATTCGGGCAGTGTCAGTATCAATGCAGGCGGGGCGTTGGACTCTGACGTCGATCTGAATGGCGGCAGTCTCTCAGTTGATGGTGACCTCAATGGCAAGCTGATGCTCAATACCGGCAATGTGACGGTGAACGGCACGCTCCGCAGCGGCGTCGTCGGGACGGGGACCGCGCTTTCCAACAATGGGGGCGTCAGCGACGTCGATGTCTCCTCCGGTGGTACATTCGTCAACAATAGCGGTGCGACAGTCGGCGCGGTCACCAATGCCGGCATCGCTTCCAATGCCGGTACCGTCGGCGACCTGACCAATACGGCGGGCAATTTCACCAACAATGCCGGCGGCACGGTCACCGGAAAAACTGCCGTTACCGGTGGCACTGTCGTCAATAATTTCATCATGACGGGCGCCGACGTCTCGGCGGCGGGCACTTTTGTCAACAACAGCGGTGCCACCACCAACACCGTCACCAATGCCGGGACCACGTCCAACGCCGGCACGGTGAGGAGCCTGACCAACACCGCAGGTAGTTTCACCAACAATGCTGGCGGCACGGTCACCGGAAAGGCCGTTGTTACCGGCGGAACAGTCACCAACAGCTTCGCCATGACCGACGCGGATATCTCGGCGGGAGGCACCTTCGTCAACAATAGCACCGCGACCGCCGGCACCATCATCAATTCGGGCACCGTTATGAATGCAGGAACTGTCACCTCGCTGCAGAACAATGCCGGCACATTCACGAACAACGCAGGCGGGACCGTCACCGGATCGACCGCGATCCGCGGCGGCAATGTCGTCAACAACGCAGGTTTGAATGACGTCAGTATTGGTACTGGCGGTACGTTTACCAATGCCGGCAGCGCCACGGCCGGCGCCGTTACCAACGCCGGCAACGCCTCTAATGCCGGAACGATTGCCTCTCTGACCAATATGGCGGGCAGCTTCACGAACAACGCTGGCGGTACGATCACAGGCAGAACGACCGTGACCGGTGGAACCGTCACCAATAACTTTATCGTCACGCAGGCGGACGTCTCGGCAGCAGCGGCTTTCGTCAACAATAGCGGCGCCACCGCTGGCGCGATCACCAATTCGGGCACCGTTACGAATGCAGGAACTGTCACCTCGCTGCAGAACAATGCCGGCACATTCACGAACAATACGGGTGGAACGGTCACAGGCACCACCACCGTCGCCGGCGGCAATGTCGTCAACAATGCGAATCTGGCTGATGTCGACGTTACCAAATCCGGCGGTTTCACCAATAACAGCGGCGCAACGGCGGGCACGATCACAAATGCCGGCAACGCTTCCAACGACGGAACAGTCGCGGCCCTTGTGAACAGCGGCGGCATGTTCTCCAACACAGGCGCGATCAACGGGGCGGCGACGGTATCCGGCGGCTCGCTGATCAATGACGGAACCATCGCCGGAACAGTCGATATCTACGGCGGCGGGCTTCTGTCTGGCAGCGGTATCGTCGGCGGGCTCTTTGTGAGCGCAGGCGGCATTCTCGCACCCGGCCCCGGAATCGGAACTCTCGCCGTCAGTGGCGACCTGACTTTCCGCGCAGGTTCGACCTACGAGGTGGGGATCGACGCCAGCGGATTTGCCGACCTGGTGGACGCGTCCGGTGCTGTCGACATCCAGGGTGGCACGCTGGCTGTCAGCGGAGCCTATGGCAAATACGATTTGACGACCAACTACACGATCCTCAACGCCGCCAGCATCACCGGCAGCTTTGACAACGTCACCACCGATTTTGCGTTCCTGTCGCCTAAGCTGACTTATGGCGCCACTGATATCGGCCTCCAGCTCGATCGCAATGATGTCGCCTTCGCCGATGTCGCCGAAACGGCAAACAGTCGCGCAAGCGCGGCGGCTGTGGAAGCATTGGGATCGTCGAACCCACTTTATCTCGCGGTTCTGCCGCTGGACGCCGATACTGCGAACAGCGCTTTCTCGCAACTGGATGGCGAGGTACATGCCTCGCTCGAAAGCGCACTTCTGTGGGAGAGCAGCTTCGCACGCGAGGCGACCCTCGATCATCTGGTTCTGAACGCCGACCGCCAAACGGACGAGGCGACGTTCTGGACATCGGGCTACCTTTCGTGGAACGTGTGGTCGAGCGATGGCAACGCCGCCGGCATCGATAATCAAACCGCCGGCGTTATATTCGGGGGAGACGGACCGATATCAGATCAGTGGCGCCTCGGTGGTCTACTGGGGTATAGTCAGGGCTCGCTCCAGCAAGCAGACGCGGATTCCTACTATGTCGGCCTCTATGCGTCGGGCGATATCGGTGCCATGAACCTCGTAAGTGGCGCCATTTACTCCCACAACGATGCATCGACCCGCCGCGACGTGGCTTTTGAAACCTTCGCCGATCGCTTGACTGCCGATTACGCCAGTAACACGGCCCAGATTTTCGCGGACCTCTCCTGGACAGGCGAGATGGGCAGCACCAAGCTGCAACCATTTGCCAATCTCGCTTACGTCAATCTCCATACCGACAGTTTCCGGGAAAGCGGCGGAGATGCGGCCTTGTCGGTTGAAGGCGATAGTCAGGCGATCGCCGCCTCTACGATCGGCCTTCGCTGGTCGATGGATGAGCCGATGGACGGCTTACCCACCCTGTCAGGCATGTTTGGCTGGCGCCATATTGCCGGTGACGTGACGCCATCCTCCCGCTTCGCTTTTGCGGGGGGCACGCCCTTCATCATCGAGGGCATCGCCTTGCCTCAGAATGCTCTGATGGCAAAGGTCGGTCTTTCCGCAAAGCTCTCCAAGTCTGCCCGACTGACATTCAATTACGCCGGCGAGTTCGGCAACAACCTGATGTCCAGTGCCCTCCAGGCAAACCTCTCGGCAAGTTTCTAAGGCGTGTCGCGATCTTTCAGATTCGCTTGCCATGCTTTAGGTCTTTGTTTTTGCGCAAGTCGTTTTCGCAAAACCGCTGCACACTTTTTGCGCGACATGCTTCTAGACCGGCCAGCCGTTGAGCCAACGCCGGCACGCCCAAAAAAATAGAACGAGCCGGAATAAGTCGGGCGCCTCGTTGTCTACGTTCATGAAACCGCTCTGCAAAACAAGGAGCCGCCATGAACACCCTTTTCCGAAAGAAATCCCTTCCGATAGCCGCGTCGATCGTCCTCATGCTGTCTGCTTCCGCATTTGCGCATGATCCGGCATCGCATGAGCACGACACATCCGTTGCAGCCGACGAGATGCCGTTCTTGACGGAAAACGACGCTGCCATGTCGAAGATGATGAATGATATGGCTGTCAGTCCGACAGGCAACGTCGACAGGGACTTCGTCGAGATGATGATCCCTCATCATCAGGGCGCGATCGATATGGCGCAGACCTATCTGCGCTATGGCGCCAACGAGCAGCTCAAGCGCATCGCCCAGGAAATCATCGTCGACCAGCAGCAGGAGATCGCGGCGATGCGACTGGCACTCGGGGATCCGCTACCGCCGTCGGATCCGGCTCCGACGCAAATTCCTCCCCGGAGTGACGCCTCCCGTCATGGCGCAGCGATGACGCCGGACACTGACCAGACCATGAAAATGGGCAACTGAAAGGATACCGTCATGAAATCAACCCTTCTCGCCCTGAGCCTGCTCGCCGGCACGATGCTGGTGCCGTTAACGAGCCTTGCCGGCCAGGCCCCCGGCGCGATTTCCGATCCGGACATTCCCGTCAGCAGCAAGGATCGCGTCTATGCCGCCGAGCAGTTTTCAAACACGGTTTCGGTTACTGATCCCTCGACAAACAAGCTGCTCGGCGTCATCCGCCTCGGCGATCCGCAGCCCGGCAATCTGAACCCGCTCTATCGGGGGCAGGTTCTGGTTCACGGCATGGGCTTTTCACCCGACCACAAGACGCTGGCTGTCGTCTCTATCGGCTCGAATTCGGTGACATTCATCGACACTGCGACCAATAGTGTGAAGCATACGACCTATTTGGGCCGTTCGCCGCACGAAGCATTCTTCACGCCCGATGGTCGCGAAGTGTGGGTCACTGTTCGCGGCGAGGACTATATCTCGGTCATCGATGCTCAAACCTATGAGGAGAAGCTGCAGATCAAGGTACCCGCCGGTCCTGGCATGCAGATCTTCTCCCCAGATGGCAGATACGGCTATATCTGCTCCTCCTTCAATCCCGAGACAGTCGTCGTCTCTGCCGCCGATCACCAGATCGTGGGTCATATCAAGCAGGAAAGCCCCTTTTGCCCGAATATCGCGGCGACGCCCGACGGCAAGCAGGTCTGGTTTACGCTGAAGGATATCGGCAAGACGCAGGTCTTCAACGCCGCCGCACCTTTCGATCTCATCAGGACGATCGATACCGGGCCAATCACCAACCACGTCAACATCGTCCACAATGCCAATGGCGATTTCGCCTATATCAGCGTCGGCGGTCTCAATCAGGTGAAGGTCTATCGCACCGACAATTTCGAGCAGGTCGCAACCATCCCGGTCGGCAATCTTCCGCATGGCGTCTGGCCATCGGGCGATGGGACGCGGGTCTATGTCGGTCTCGAAAATGCCGATGCGCTGGCTGCGATCGATACGCTGACCAACAAGGTGATCGCGACGATCCCGATCGGTCAGGCGCCGCAGGCGGTCAACTACGTTCCCGATGCCGTGCAGGAAGGCGACGGCACGCAGAATCTCCAACCGCTCGGTGTCGCTGGACAGGTCGCGCATCTGACCCTGCATGCGCCGAAGCAAAAGCTGGAAGGAGTTGCTCCCACAAGCGTTTCCCTCTTCGATCAGGGCCTGTCGCAGGTGCTGCAGGCATCGGTCACCAGTCTCGAGCCCAAGAAGCCTTACATTCTTGCGCTCGCCGTGCGGGCCGATGGCACGGGCGATCTACAGCCGCTGGCTTCGTTCACGACGAATCCGGCCGGCTCGGCGATCGTCAATGCCGTCGGCCCCATCCGCCAGATCGTCCAGAGCAATGAGAAGGCCGAGCGTCGCTATCTGGTGATCGCCCCGGCAGGCGAGAAGGGACCGGGTGAAGTCGTGCAGATCCAGGCGAAGTAAATGCGTTGCGCCCGCCGCCTGTGATAGGGTGGCGGGCAAAGGCCCCCGGAAGGTAAGCCTCTCATGAGTGATATTCTGCAGCTTGTCGAACCGATGATCCCGGCGCTTCGCCGCTATGCGCGTGGGTTGCTGAGAGATGCAACGGCAGCCGATGACCTCGTTCAGGATTGCCTGGAGCGGGTCATCGCTCATTGGCATCGCCGCCGGAACGATGATCCCCGCACCTGGGTTTTCACCATTTTGCATAATCTGGCTGTTAATCGTTTGAAGCAGATCGCCCGTCGCGGCGAGCATCTGCCGTTTGAAAAGGTGGATGAAGGTGCCTTTGCCCGGCAGCCGACACAGGAAGATGGCCTGATGCGCAGGGATCTGGTTCACGCGCTGCAGCAACTTCCCGAGGAACAGCGCAGCGTCCTGTTGCTGGTATCGGTCGAGGATCTATCCTATACGCAATCGGCAGAGGTTCTTGGTATCCCGATCGGCACCGTCATGTCGCGTCTGTCGCGGGCGCGTGAGCGGTTGCGGCAGATACTGGAAAGTCCGGCACAAACGACGCAAGGCCCGGCTTCCCATCTTCGGAGAGTGAAATGAGCGTGAAACCGGTAACCGAAGACGATCTTCATGGTTTTGTGGACGGCGCGCTCGACGAGATACGCGAAGCCGAAGTGTCATCCTATCTGGAGACACATCCCGATATCGCAGCGCGGATCGAAAGCTACGGCAGGCAGCGGTTCGATCTCAGGGCCGCGCTCAATCCCGTTGCGGATGAGCCGGTTCCAAGCCGGCTGAATCTGAACAACCTGATTGAGTTGCGCAAGCAAAGCCGGCCGCCGGTCTGGCGAATGGCAGCGGCTGCTGTCTTTCTCTTGGTCGCTGGTGGTTCGGGCGGCTGGATGCTGCATGGCATTGTGAGGCAACCGAATGGGGGCATGGTGGCGCTGGCTGATGAGGCGGCTGCCAGCTTTGCGACCTACGCTCCCGACAGGATGAGGCCGGTCGAACTTCGCGCCGACAATATGGCCGAACTCGTCGATTGGGCGACGCAGCGCATGGGCCATAAGCCCGTGCTGCCGGATCTTTCGAAATCGGGTTATCGTCTGATGGGTGGCCGAATGATCTCGACATCGCACGGTGCGGGATTGATGCTGATGTATGATGATGACCGCGGAACACGCCTCGTCATGTTGACGCGGCCGATGATGACGGATCAGAACAAGCCCATGGCACCACATTCGCAAGGGGATATCGAAGGGTGGAGCTGGGCGTCTGGCGGCATGGGCTATAGCCTGGTCGGCGCTCTGCCGGCCGATATGCTGCATCCGCTTGCGGACGATATCAGGCATCAGACTGGAACGGGGGCCTGATGCGCTTAAAGCGTGTCGCGATCTTTCAGATTCGCTTGTTACGCTTTAAGTTCTTGTTTCTCGCCGCACACTTTTGCACGACATGCGTTAGTGCAGACGCGGCCGGCGCTTCTCGCCGCCGCGTTTTGAAGACAATTCCATCATGCCGCCCTTGGGCATCTGCTCTTCGGCCGCCGGTTCGGCATTGTGCTGGCGCAGACGACCGAGCGCCACACCCGCGAGCTGGGTATAGGGAACGGCCGATGTGTCGTCGGTGTGGATGTCCTGGATCGCGGCAAGCACGGCCTCCGCTTCGGTAAGGCGGCGTGCTGCGATAAGGGCGACACCTTCCTTGTAGCGGGCCTGAACCACATGGGGGGCCTGTTCGCCGATGCGGTGAAAGGTTCGCGCCGCATCATCGTAGAGTCTCAATGCAAGTTGAGTATCGCCAAGGCGAAGCGCGATCGGCAGCGGTTCGTTGCTGCGTTCCAGCAAGGCGAGGTATGCGGCGAGCGCTTCGGTCAACTTGCCCCGATCGAAGAGCAGATTGGCAAGGCCGAATTCGGCGCCGACATGGTCAGGCGAGGATTGCAGAACCTGCTTGAAGACTGTCTCTGCTTTTCCCTTTTCGCCCTTCTGGTACATGTCGAGCGCCTGCTGATAGACGTAGCTGATACTGCGTGGGTGCAGCACGCCGCCGAGATTGCCTCCGTCCCGGGTTCTGAAGAGCGTGTAGCTGATCAGCCGTTCGTCGGCGCCGAAGACATATTTGTAGGGCTCATTTCCGCGCAGGAAATCATAGAAGCGGAAGCCGTCTTCGATTGCCCGGCGGATGCTATATCCGTGCAGCACCAGCCCGGGCGAGGGCGTCTTCCAGTCTTCGTCGCGGCCGGTAATATAGAAGAGGATCGTCTTCTTGGCGTGATCGATGATATTGGCGACAACACCGAGCGGCTGTTCCCCACACCAGAAGACCGGCAGATCGAGCGTGCCGCTTCTGAAACAGTCCATCAGCATCTCGCGGGTGGAGGTGATGAGGCGCTCCGTGCGCTCCTCCCCCTTGCGCCCTGTCCAGCGCTTGCGCCAGAAATCGAAGAGAATGGTCAGATCTCGGTCGATTGTTTCGGGCGTCGCCCTGGTGATCCGGTAGCCTTCGTCGCCATCGAGCTTACGCAGGAAACGGCGCAGCTTCTGGCGCGTGTGGCTGCTCATCTTCTGTTCCAGATAGTCTTCCCAGCTATCGGGTAGCGAGACGACCGGGCAGATCCTGTTGTCGATATTGTCATGGCTCGTCGGCGTGTTGTCGCGAAACATCACGAGTGGTCCCTGCAGCGCCAGGATCATCTTCTCGCGCCGCTCCGGCGGCCCGCTGAAATGCTCGAGCCTGAGATGCGTCCAGTTCTGTTCCTTGAGATAGGCGGCAAAGCCGGAGATGGCGTTCTGCTCGTAACCCGGCATTACGATGAAGCCGGTATAGTCGGCCGAATAATTCCCGCCCATGACCATCTCGTCGTAGAAAAGCCCGCTCTGCGCGTCGAGCTTCGTCACCAGTCTCAGCGGGAAGAAGGCCACATAGGTGGAATCCGGCTCACGTTCGCGCAATGCCAGCACGAACCAGCGGCCGCGATGGCTGAGAAAATCCTTGAGCCATGTCCAGGAGAGGAAGTGCTGTGAGTCCGGATCGTCGCGATAGACCTGATCCCAGTTGTCGCGGACGGCTTCGAAGCCGGCGACCGTATCGATGACATCGATGCGCATGCCCCCTCCCAATACCCCATACCGAATTCGGGAAACTGCAGTCTAAAGCGAAACATCCATCGTCAAATAAACCGTCCGGGTGATTCCCTTGCGCGAATTGGGATTAGCCCAGACGCGCCCTTTTCCTAAAGCGACAGGATCCGCGGACTCGCATGGATGAAGGCCCAGAGCGCCTTGCTGATCTCGACGATCTCGGCGATGGACTTCTCCAGAAGGTCCATTTCCCGGTCATCCATCTGCTCGATCTTGCCGTAGCGGATCTCCTTGTCGTCCTCCACCAGACGCATCAGCTGTGTACTGGAAATTTCGCCTTTCTCGTCGAAGGAATAGATGCAGTGATTGTATTTGTTGCGCATCTTCGATTCCTTCTTCAGCCGCGCCATGGCCGAAAGAACAGCTTTGCGATCCGCAGCAGGCGTAGAATGCAGTTTAGCCAGACGCTCCACGAGATCGATACGTGCGCGCGTCGTGTTGAGCGTCAGGAATACCACCACTGCCGCCTCCTTCTCGACCTTGAGAAGATGGGCGATAATATAGATCAGAAGGCTCTCTGTATTCGTCCATACATAATTCAGTCTGCCAACCCTCAACAGTACATCGGACATGGCCGGCATGCTGGTCTCCCTTGGCTTCAACGCTGACGATACATGCAAGATATCAGATCATTTCGTTGATTGCCTCGGCCATTTCTGCGCTTAACGCTCCTTGAAGGCACGTGACATGCTGTCGGCGACCGGCTTGCTCAGATATTCGAAGAATGTCCGCTCCGAGGTCTGGATCAGAACTTCGGCCGGCATGCCAGGAACCGGATGGAAGTTGTGAATGCGGGCAATTTCCGAGTCTGGAATCTGCACGCGCACGATGTAGACGTCTTTCACGGAAAGACCGGCATTTTCCTCGACCGAGTCAGCGGAAACATAAAAGACATTCCCCTGAAGAACCGGCGTAGTACGCCGGTTGAGCGCCGTCAGGCGGATAGCCGCCGTTTGTCCCTCATGAAGCTGATCGATGGAGGTACGCAATACCTGCGCCTCCAGGATCAGCGGCACATGGGCCGGCAGGATCTCCATGATCGGTTTGCCGGTGGTGATGACGCCGCCAGCGGTATGATAGTAAGAGCGCACGACGGTGCCTGTCACTGGCGAGCGGATGACCGTGCGCTCCAGCACGCCAGTCGCCTCGCGAGCCTGTTCGCGAACGCTATCGAGGTCGGATTCGGCCGTTTCGAGCGCGTCGAGCGCGGCCTGTTTGTTCGAATTCACGGCAATGACGGCTTCCTGACGGAACTTGGCGATTTCCGCCTCGCTTTCGTTCAGTTCGCCGTTCAGGCGCGAAATATCGCCCATTGCATCGGCAATGGCACGCTCAATGGCCAGAAGATCGGTCTTGCGCATATAACCGACCTTGACCAGCCGCTCCTTGGAATCTCGCTCGTCAGACAGCAGCGCCAGCTGTTTTTCGAAAGACTCTCTCTGACCTCTGTAGCCTTCGAAGCGAAATTCCAGTGACTTGATGTTTTTGTCGATGAGGTTGAGCTGCTCTTCGAGCTTGACCCGCTTGCTGTTGAAAACGACGCTTTGGCTCTGGATGATGGCGTTGACGTCGGGGTCGCTCGCCTCTTTCATGACGATATCGGGAACTTTAAATTCGCTTAGTCCCTGTGCTTCAGCCCTCAGCCGTGCGACAACCGCCTCCAGCCGAAGCTGTCGCAATGTCAGCATACGTTCATTTGTCAGGGCGGCGGTCTGATCGAGAGTCAACAGCACGTCGCCTTCCTTGACGCTGGCGCCTTCGCCGACCATCATCTCCTTGATGATCCCGCCCTCGAGATGCTGAACAACCTTGTTGTTGCCGGTCGCAACGAAACTGCCCTGGGCGATGATCGCCGACGCCAGGGGTGCCGTCGCGGCCCAGTATCCGAAGCCACCGAAGGAAGCAAAAAGCGCCGTCAGGCCGATAACGCTGTGAAAACGGATGGAGCGCGGCACGTCGCCATACCATTCGAGCTGCACCGGGCCGGCTGCTTGCTGTTTATTCTTTGCCATGGCCGTTTCCTTCGATCCGGGGTGCCGGCTGACTGTTGCCTTTGGAAAGCGCCTGCAGGACCTCAGCCCGTTCGCCGAATATGGCGACCGTCCCGTCCTTGAGCACCATGATCTTGTCCACGCACTGAAGAAGGGCCGGTCGTTGCGTGATCGTCACCGTGGTTATGCCCTGCTTCTTGGCGTGGATCAGAGCGCGCGCAAGAGCGGCTTCACCCTGCGTGTCGAGGTTGGAGTTGGGTTCGTCGAGTACGACGAATTTGGGATCGCCGAAGAAGGCGCGAGCGAGCGCGATACGCTGTTTCTGCCCGCCGGAGAGCGGAGCGCCATCGGCTGCGACGACCGTCTCATACCCCTGCGGGAAGCCGGCTATCAGTTCATGGACGTCGGCGAGAACGGCGGCGTCATAGATCTGCCGGTCCTCCACGTCGTCACGCATACGGCAGATATTGGCCTTGATCGTTCCCGGGAAAAGCTGGACGTCCTGCGGCAGGTAGCCAATGCTTTCGCCGAACTGCCGCTGGTCCCAGTTGCGCAGGTCCATGAGGTCGAGGCGAACATTGCCCGAAGTCGGCAAGATTGATCCCACGAGCATCTTGCCGAGCGTCGTCTTGCCGGAGCCTGAATTGCCGATGATGGCGAGCGATTCACCCTTACGGAGCGAGAAGGAGATACCGTTCAAAATGACCTTCTTTTGCGGCGGCGGAACGAAGAGAACACGCTCCACGTCGAGCCTGCCTTCGGGGTTGGGAAGGCGTAGCCGGGGGAAGTTGAGCGGCGAGGTGAGCAACAGGTTCTTAATGCGCCCATAGGCGGCTGCTGACCGGTTGAACTGATGCCAGCCCTCGATTGCGCCTTCGATCGGTGCAAGGGCGCGCCCGGAAATGATTGATGCGGCGATCACCATGCCGCCGGTCAGTTCGCCCGAGAGCGACAGATGCGCGCCCCAGCCGAGAAGCCCGACCTGGGTAATCATCCGGCAGGCCTTGGAAATACCGGTGAAGATGATGTTGCGATCCTGGGCCTGGACATGGGATTTGAGCGATCCCGCTGTTTCCCGGCCCCACATCTTCACGGCCTCGGGAATCATGGCCAGCGCATTGATGATCTGCGAGTTGCGCGACATCGAATCGAGATGGAAGTTTGCACGGCTGAGATAGCTGTTGGATTCGGCGAACTGCTTGGCCGTAAACTTCTGGTTCAGGAACGCGATCAGGAACAAGACGGCGCAGCAGACCATGATGATGATGCCGAGATGCGGATGCACCAGATAGACGACGACCACGAAGAGCGGCATCAGCGGTGCATCGAGGAAAGCAATCAGGGTGCCCGAGGTCAGGAAGCTGCGTAACAGCTGAAGATCCTGCAGGATCTGATAATCCTTGCCGGATCCGTGCAGCGAGGCGCGCGCTGCAGCGCTGAGGATCGGCGCACCGAGTTGGACTTCAAGCTCCACGGCAGTTCGCATCAGGATGAAGCGACGGATGGAATCCATGAAGGCCTGTATGAGGACGGCTCCCACGACCACAACCGAGAGCATGACGAGCGTATCGATGGAACGGCTTGTCAGGACACGGTCTGAAATCTGGAAAAGGTAGAGGGGGATTGCCAGAAGCAGCACATTGATCGCAATCGTAAACACCATCACGATCACGAGGTTTCGCCGGATAACGGCGATACCACGCGCAAGGCTGAGGGCGAAATTGACCGGCTCGCTACGTTTGTGAAAGCCGCTGTTTTCACCGCCGCCGCCACCGCCGCCGCCGCCGAAATCCGGATCCTTGCCATTGCCACCGCCGCCGCTACGTGGGCGGCGCTCGTTTTCCTTCACCGGGCCGCTATTGCCATCGATCGTCTTGGCAAAAGGAATGTTAGGATTGGCTTTGAGCTCGTCGGGCTGTTGCGGTGCCCGGGCCTCGATTTCTGAGGTCTCGGCCAGCTGCGGTTGTGCGATTGGCTGCGGTTTTGTTTCGGGTTCGATGACAGCGATCACAGGTCTGTCATGGCGATCAGTGCGTTCGTTGGATCGCTGCGCCTCGATCAGGACTTGCGTCCCATCTCGTTTCTCTTCACGAACAGCCTCGACAGCCTCGAC
>UCGV01000050.1 GCA_900471925.1 Hyphomicrobiales bacterium | reverse complement strand
GTCGTGGTGAAGCCGGGTACCTATAACGAGGCCATCAACATCAACAAGAGCGGCTCAGCGGCAGGCGACATCACGCTCCGCTCGGAAGTGCCAGGTGAGGCACTGATCCGGCCGCCATCAGGCTCGTACAACGCGATCAGCGTTAACGGCAATTACGTGACGATCAACGGTTTCGACATCAAGGGTGGTCCCGGCGACGGTATCGAAGCGAACGGCGTCCACCACATCTCGGTTCTGAACAACACGGTTCATGACGCCGGGGAGTCGGGCATTCAGTTCAACCAGTCGGACTTCATCAGGATTGAAGGCAACGAGACCTTCAACAACGCCTCGTCGGGCTGGTTCTCGGGCATCTCGATCTACGAGAACCGGAACATCACCGGCGATACCTCGACGGACGGTTACCGCACGATCGTTCGCAACAACATCTCGCACGACAACATCACGAAGTCGGGTGCGCATACCGATGGCAACGGTATCATCATCGATGATTTCCAGAGCACGCAGGCCAGCGGTCATCCGAACTATACGTTCAAGACCCTGGTCGAGGGCAACCTCGTCTACAATAACGGCGGCAAGGGCATCCAGGTAACCTGGAGTGACTCCGTCACGGTGGCGAACAACACCGCATACCACAACAACCAGGACCCGCTGAACACCGGCACCTGGCGCGGCGAGCTCAGCAATTCGGCGTCCAGCAACAATACCTGGATCAACAACATCGCCGTCTCCGATCCGTCGATCAACAAGAACAACACTGCGATCGATAACACCTCGACCAGCAGCTACAAGAACACGAACGTCGTCTGGGCCAACAACGTCACCTATAACGGCACGGCAGGCCAGGCCTCGGTCAAGACCGATGGCGGCAATGCGATGCCAAGTGCTGCGAACGGCAACCAGCTTGGCGTCGACCCGAAGTTCGTAAACCCGGCCAAGGGCGACTTCCACCTCGCCACCGGCTCGGTGGCTATCGACCACGGAACCAACAAGTACGGCCTCGACACGCTGGATCTGGACGGCCACCCCCGCATCGTCGGAACTGTCGATGCTGGTGCCTATGAATC
>UCGV01000053.1 GCA_900471925.1 Hyphomicrobiales bacterium | reverse complement strand
ACTTCGTTGTTCATCCCCGTATGCGGGATCTGCAAGGACACATTTTCTTCAGCAACGGCATGCAGCGCGTTGTGAACATCCTTGAGAGGATTGGATATGCCGCGGATGAAGTAGAAGGCGGCCCCAATGCCGGCAACGAAGACGATGCCGCAGGCCGTCAGAGCCTTCCAGATCGTTTCGTTAACCTTTGCCTGCAGGTCGTCGAGATAGACGCCGGTGCCGACGACGATCTTCCACGGTGCAAAGGCCAGCGAATAGCCGCCCTTCAGGAAGGTCTGATCTTCCGGCTGGCCCGGCTTGGTCCAGTAATAGAAGGTACGGCCGCCGCCGGCGATACCGCGATCGACGAGCTGCTTGCTGAAATGGTTGCCGGCCTTATCGACCTGGCCGCTCATGTCCTTGCCAAGATTAACCGGGCTCGGATGGAAGAGCTGGATGACATTGTAGTCGAAGCCGAAGACATAACCTGACGGCTGGAAAGTAACGCGCTTAAGAACATCGAAAGCTTCGGCCTGAGCGGCCTCATGCGTCATCTGGCCGGCTTTTTCGCGCTCGTAGAAAGTATTGAGGACGGAGACCGCGGATTCGACCTGCGTACGAAGCATATCGAAACGCTCGTCATAGATCGCCTGCTCGGAAGTACGGATTTCAAAATAAGTTGCAACTGCAAAGGCAGCCATCAAAACACCGACCAGCGCAAAAAGCTGGTGAGCAATCTTAAGTTTTTTCATAATCGACCTCGCCGAACAGGTGGACGGTGATATCCCGGATCGGTCAACTCCCGACTTGCGCTTGAAAAATCGCGCGCTCAGCTAACGCAATCATGCGCTCTCCGGTCCCCCGTAAGTAAAATTAAGGTGAATAATTAAATTATCTTTTAACAGATAGCCGGCTTCTACTCTACGGCCCTAGTAGAATTGACAGGTGTCTTTTCGTATACTTGCGAAAGTTGCAAATCACAGCAGCCGCAATCTTATTAAATTAGAATATACTTATTTAGAAAACGAAAAATGCACTCCGTTTTTCTTCGGAGTGCTTTCAGGCCGCTTTGGCGGGACTCTTGATGCGACTGGATAAAGCATGTCGCGCAAAAGTGTCCAGCGGTTTTGCGGTAACGACATGCGAAAACAAGAACCTAAAGCGTGGCAAGCGAATCTGAAAGATCGCGACACGCTTTAGAAGCGGGAATCGGCTTCAGAAACGGAGCTGGAAAGCAGAAGCGTCGAGCGGAGCGGCCTGCTGCATACCGGCCACGACCGGCTTCGCATCGCCGCCGATAACGGCTGCCGTTGCCTCGTTGTCGATGCCTTCCGCGGGAACAGTGGGGCCGAGAGCCATCATCTGCTCGGGCGTTGCCTTGCTGACGAACAGCACGGGAGAACCGCCCATCCAGTTTTCGGTGCGGAAGACCTTCTTCTCGCCGGCGACGTCGCGCACTTCGGCTTGCTGGAAAGCACCGGGAAGCAGCGGCGGAACCGCATACTCCTTCTTGGCTTCTTCCACCTTGAGCGGCGGGCAATGGCCGCAAGTTTCGGTGATGATGCTGCCGGCTTCCTTCGGCTTGCTCGCTCCGATCACGTCGATCGAGGATGCCATGGCGGAACCGGCCGCCAGCAGGAAGAACACACTGAAGAAAATCCGACGCATCAAGCCTACTCCAACTCAGAATAGGCTTCAGATTAGCGCAGCTTTATTTCCATCCCGTCAGAAGAAAGGGTAAAAATTTAGCGAAACGGACAGTTCCCTGCCCGTAGATCACGCCTTCTCGCGTTCCACCGCGCGCCAGCCGATATCGCGGCGGCAGAAGCCGTTATCCCATTTCACGCCTTCCAGCAGGGCATAGGCGCGGTCCTTCGCCTCGCCGACCGTGGCGCCGGTCGCCGTCACGTTCAGGACGCGGCCACCGGTGGCAACGAGCGAACCGTCCTTCAGCGCTGTGCCGGCATGGAACACTTTCTCGCCTTCGCCGGCCTTCGGCAGGGCAAGGATCGGCGTATTCTTCTCGTAAGCCGCCGGATAGCCCTTGGAGGCCATGACGACCGATAGCGCCGCATCGTCGCTCCATTCGGCCGTGACCTGATCCAGCGTGCCGTTGGCGCAGGCAAGCAGTAGCGGCAGCAGATCGCTCTTCAGCCGCATCATCAACACCTGGCATTCCGGGTCGCCGAAACGGACATTGTATTCGATCAATTCCGGTCCCTTGGCCGTGATCATCAGACCGGCAAAGAAGACACCGGAGAAGGGATGACCGCTTTCGGCCATGCCTCTGATGGTCGGCTCGATGATCTCCTTCATCGTACGCTCGATCATCTCGGCCGTCATCACGGGTGCGGGCGAATAGGCACCCATGCCGCCGGTATTCGGGCCGGTGTCGCCCTCGCCGACGCGCTTGTGGTCCTGTGCGGTTGCAAGCAGCAAGGCGCTCTTGCCATCAGAGAGGCAGAAGAAGCTCGCCTCCTCGCCATCGAGATAGGCTTCGACGACGACTTCCGCACCGGCTTCGCCGAAGGCACCTTCGAAGCAATCGTCGACCGCAGCCAGCGCCTCGTCCAGCGTCATGGCGACGGTGACACCCTTGCCGGCAGCAAGGCCATCGGCCTTGACGACGATCGGGGCGCCCTGTTCGCGGATATAGGCTTTCGCCTTCGGGGCATTGTTGAAGCGCTGATAGGCGCCAGTCGGGATATCGTAGCGCGCGCAGATATCCTTGGTGAAACCCTTGGAACCTTCGAGCTGGGCGGCGCCGGCGGACGGACCGAAGACGGCAAAACCTGCCGCACGTAGCGGATCGGCAATGCCGGCAACCAACGGCGCTTCCGGTCCTACGACGACGAAGTCGATCGCCTTTTCCTTGCAGAAGGCGATCACCGCATCGTGGTCATCGATATTGAGGGTGACGAGCGTGGCGTGTTCGGCAATGCCGGGATTGCCGGGCGCGGCGTAGAATTCAGTCATCAGCGGCGATTGCGCCAGCTTCCAGGCGAGTGCGTGCTCGCGTCCGCCCGATCCGATCAACAGAACCTTCATGCCTGATCCCTTTCCCGCTGGTCAGGCCTGCTGGTCTGGCCTGTTGGTCTGGCGGTTAAGCGGGAAGGCCTCAAAGGTCAAGCGGGAAAGCTTACCAGCCCCCGCCGCCGCCCCCACCAC
>UCGV01000057.1 GCA_900471925.1 Hyphomicrobiales bacterium | reverse complement strand
TTAGTTGACGGACTTGTCGACCAGCTTGTTCTTGCCGATCCACGGCATCATGCCGCGCAGCTTGGCGCCGACTTCTTCGATCTGGTGGCTGTCGTTCATGCGGCGGATACCCTTGAAGCGCGATGCGCCGGCGCGATATTCCTGCATCCAGTCCGAAGTGAACTTGCCGGTCTGGATGTCCTTGAGGACACGCTTCATCTCGGCCTTGGTTTCCTCGGTGATGATGCGCGGGCCGGTGACGTATTCGCCCCACTCAGCCGTGTTGGAGATCGAGTAGTTCATGTTGGCGATGCCGCCTTCATAGATCAGGTCGACGATCAGCTTCACTTCGTGCAGGCACTCGAAATAGGCCATTTCCGGTGCGTAACCGGCTTCGGTCAGCGTTTCGAAACCGGCGCGGATGAGCTCGACGAGACCGCCGCAGAGAACGACCTGTTCGCCGAAGAGGTCGGTTTCGCACTCTTCACGGAAGTTGGTTTCGATGATGCCCGAACGACCGCCGCCGACGCCGCAGGCGTAGGAGAGAGCAAGTTCCTGGGCGTTACCGGATGCGTTCTGATGAACGGCAACGAGGCAGGGAACGCCGCCGCCCTTCTGGTATTCGCCGCGAACCGTGTGGCCCGGGCCCTTCGGCGCGATCATGACGATGTCGACGGAAGCCTTCGGCTCGATGAGGCCGAAATGGATGTTCAGACCATGGGCGAAAGCGATGGCTGCACCGTCACGGATATTCGGAGCAATGTCGGCCTTGTAGATGTCGGCCTGCAGTTCGTCCGGGGTCGCCATCATCATCAGGTCGGCCCAGCCGGCGGCTTCGGCAACCGTCATGACCTTGAAGCCGTCAGCTTCGGCCTTCTTGACGGTCGGCGAACCGGCCTTCAGCGCGATCGCAACGTTCTGTGCGCCGCTATCCTTGAGGTTCAGCGCATGGGCGCGGCCCTGGGAGCCGTAGCCGATGATAGCGACCTTCTTGGCCTTGATGAGGTTGAGATCGGCATCACGATCATAATAGACGCGCATTTGAAGTTCCTTCCCTTCGCTTGTCTTGTTGACTGTCAATAAAAGGCGAAATCAGCCGAGGACCGGCATCTCCGCCAGAACCTTCTCCGTGCCATACAGGCGCAGGAAGGCGGTCACCGCCTTCTCCGCCTGACGTGCGGTATCCTTGAGCCCCGGCTCTCCGAGCAACATGCGCACATGCAGATCGGAAACGATGAGGCCGTAAAGCGTATGATAGGCTTCGTCCGCATCATGGAAGCGGAGCAGCCCTGCCCTCTTGCCCGCATC
>UCGV01000060.1 GCA_900471925.1 Hyphomicrobiales bacterium | reverse complement strand
CGCTACAGGATGACCGGCGAGAGGCCGCTGTCTGCGCGAAACGCCTTGAAGCTGCCGAGCGCGCGCAGCGAACGGCCGTCATCGATGGCGGCGAGGTCGAGAATGACGGCGTTGGCGATCGTCATGGGCACGACGAGTGATTGCGATTCACCAGGCTCTCCACGAGACACCGAAATCTGGAAGTCCGGTGCCGGATCGATGCGGGCGCTGAGCAGGTCGGTCAGGGCCAGCACCTTGGCACCGCGTTCGGCGGCGATCTTGCGGATCTGATGGATGAGCGGTGAGGCCTTGCGGAAGGCCAGCAGCCACACGACATCACGAGGCTCCAATGTCGCCAGCCCTTCGGCAATCAGATGCATCTGGCTTGCGAGGTCGATGGACGGATAACCGGAACGGCTGAGCCTTAATGCAATCAGCGAGGAGAGGGCGGCAGAATGGCCGCGCCCGAAGACGAAGACGCGCCGGCTGTCGCGCAAGGTCTGCGAAAACCCCCTGACATCCGCGTCGGCAACCGCGTTGCGCACCTGCTGGAGGGCCGCGATCTCGCTGTCGAGCACGGAGGAGAGCAAGCCGCCTTTTTCGGCCCGCATAAGGCGTGCGGCCATGCGTGCGGCCGGGCTTTCGAAATCGCCGCCGCCTTCCATCAGATTTGCCTGCAGGAAGGTTCTGAATTCGGGATAGCCCTTGAAGCCGAGGCGGCGCGCCAGCCGCACGGCGGAAGCCGGATGCACGCCGGCCCGGAAGGAGACGGCACTGCCGTTCTCCATCGCCGCGCGGATCGGATCCTGCATCATCACATCGAGAAGACGGGTGTCAGCCTCGGTGAGCTTCGTCGCATTGCGGCTGATGAGATCGCCGAGAAGCTGCGGAATTTCGGTCTGTCTTTCCATTGCATCAGATCTCGTGGCGCCGCGTCCCTGAGCCATCGGTTTGGCGGCTCTATATCAGGCGATCTTCAGCGGAAAGATCGACACGGCTCCCGCTCTGGTTATCGAAAAACACTGCTTGGTCAAGATCATACGTGACCCAGAAGTTGTC